>CAWBPT010000016.1:0-43759 GCA_963790655.1 uncultured delta proteobacterium
CAGCCTCCTTATGCTTTTGTAATTATTGACTAATTTCCGGACATCCAGAATGGCCGGGGTGATTACCAAGCAGACCCAGGCTTGGTCGTTACTTGACTAGGATTGCGCCAGGGTTCATACTTTTTTTCACATAGTCCCCCATTTAATAGACCTCAAGAGAGTTTGTCAATAAATTTTTGCCTCCCCAGAGCGGTCAGCTTAAAATTCTTCCGGATTTTTATATTTGACAACCCCTTTAATTGGCCATAAGATTAAGTGAATAGTAGTACAAAAGCCGATTTAGCGCTATTGTGCGATTGCCTGGTCCGGTAGAAAATTGAATCGCCCCAGCCCCTTTAAGGTTAACTGAATCAAGGGGTCCCGCCTAGGCACTGGTCACGGCGGGGAATCGCGTAGTTTTTTTTTGCTCTGGATTAACGGGAGAGGAGGAACCTGATGGTAATAGCGGAATCAAAACCCCTGGCGGAAATCCTGGACATGGTCAAGGATATTAAGAAGATAGTGGTGGCCGGCTGCAAGGGTTGCGTCACCGTCTGTTGTGCGGGCGGGGAGAAGGAAGTGGCCATCCTGGCCTCGGAGCTCCGCATTGCCCGCAAAGCCGCCGGCAATGAACTGGAAGTGAAGGAATACACCTGCGAGAGGCAGTGCGACCCGGAGTACATCGAGCCCCTGGACGACCTGGTGGCCGAGGCCGACGCCGTGGTCTCCATTGCCTGCAGTGTCGGGCCCCAATATGTCGCCGCTCGTTACCCCTACCTCCGGGTCTATCCCGGCCTCAATACCACCAGCATCGGCGGGGCCACCGAGCACGGGGTCTGGAAAGAGTTTTGCCAGGCCTGCGGTAACTGCATCATCGGCGATTTCGGCGGGCTGTGCCCCGTCACCCGTTGCGCCAAGCAACTGCTGAACGGTCCCTGTGGCGGCTCTTCCCAGGGGATCTGCGAAGTGGGCAAAGGCACCATCCCTTGCGTCTGGCAGCTCATTTACGACCGCCTGAAGAACCTGGGCGAGCTCCACAAGCTGACGGAAGTGCAGCTATATAAGAATTGGTCCACCAGCCGCGACGGCGGTCTGCGCACCACGATACGGGAGGAGTTGAAACAATGACCGTCGAATATTCCGCGGGAAGCAAACTGGAAAAGATCTTCAAGAGCGGCCAGAAAGCCTTAACCGGCGAATGCGGCCCGCCTCGGGGCGCCGACGCCGAGCATTTTCGGCACAAGGCTTCGTTCCTGAAAGACGTGGTCGACGCGGTGAACGTCACCGACAACCAGACCGCGGTGGTGCGGTTCTGTTCCATGGCCGCCTCCAGAATCCTCCTGGATATGGGCATCGAGCCGGTGATGCAGATGGTCACCCGGGACATGAACCGCATCGGCCTCCAGTCCAACGTCCTGGGCGCCGCGGCCCTGGGGATCAAGAACCTCCTGTGCCTCACCGGCGACCACCAGTCCTTCGGCGACCATCCCCAGGCCAAGAACGTCCACGACATGGACTCCATCATGCTGGCCCACACGGTGAAGACCATGCGGGACGAAGGCAAGATGGTGAGCGGCACCGAGGTCCAGGGCCGGCCCCGCATCTTCATCGGCGCCGCGGCCAACCCCTTTGCCGACCCCCAGGAATTCCGGGTGGTGCGCATGGGCAAAAAGATCGCCGCGGGGGTCCAGTTCATCCAGACCCAATGCATTTACAACATGGAGCGTTTTACCAAGTTCATGGAAATGGCCAACGACATGGGCCTCACGGAAAAGTGCTACATCATGGCGGGCATCACCCCGCTGAAATCCGTAGGTATGGCCAACTACATGAAGAAGTTCGTGCCGGGTCTCGACGTACCCGACTCTTACATCACCCGCCTCAAGGGCGTGCCCAAGGACAAGGTGGCCGCGGAAGGCATCAAGATCGCGGTGGAGCAGATCCAGGAGTGCCTGGCCATGAAGGGCGTCGCCGGTATCCACCTCATGGCCATCGAATGGGAAGACCACGTCCCGGAGATCGTCAAGGCCGCGGGTCTCCTGCCCCGCCCCAAGGTGGAGGCGGATTAAACATGGAATAGAAACGAATCGTAAGGCGGGCGTCCTCGCCCGCCGCCTATAAAAAAAGCCCGGTCTTTGACCGGGCTTTTTTTCTGGGGCCAGTTGTTGTAAGGTGGGAATCAGAGAGGTGGGGCGGGCCTCCGTGCCTGCTCCTGCACGAAACCCCAAGGGAATGGCGGGCGAGGACGCCCGCCCTACGGCTAAAGGTATATGACCGAAGATTTGGTTAAATACCGCAGAAGGATGCCGCATTGGCGACTAGATGGTTCGGTCTATTTTGTCACCTGGCGCTTAGCATCTTCCCAGGGGAAACTTAACGACGAGGAACGCAGGTTGACCATGTCGGCTCTCCAGTATTTTGACGGCAGCCGGTATGAGCTTTTTGCCTGTGTGGTCATGGATGATCACGTGCATGTCCTGGCGAAACCTCTGGAAAACTATCAAGTTGAAAGGATCGTGCATTCCTGGAAATCTTTCACTGCCCATAAATTCAGCCAGGATTGCGGCAGAAAAGCCCCAATCTGGCAAGAGGATTATTTTGATCGCATTGTCAGGGATGAGAAGGAATTTTTCGACAATGCCCAGTATATCATTAACAATCCTTTGAAAAGATGGCCTGACTTGGAAGAATATCCTTGGATATGGATTAAAGAGGATTTAAACCCGTAGGGCGGGCGTCCTCGCCCGCCTCAGTAAGGCCCCTGGAAGGAATGGCGGGCTGGACGCCCGCCCTACGAAATATTTTTTATTTTGCAGATTTCTGAAGAGGAGAGTTGGAGATGGTTCACCAAGATTCTCAAAAAAGTAATATCTCCATCCAGCCCGACACCCTGGCCATGCAGGAGAAGGCCCGGGCCGAAGGCCTGGAAACGGTGTGGGACCGTTTTGCCGCCCAGCAGCCCCAGTGCGGCTTCTGTGACCTGGGGCTCTCCTGCCGCATCTGCGTCATGGGCCCCTGCCGCATCGACCCCTTCGGCGACGGTCCCCAGCGGGGCGTGTGCGGCGCCGACGCCCATATCATCGTGGCCCGGAACCTGGCTCGCATGGTGGCCGCGGGGGCTGCCTCCCACTCCGACCACGGCCGGGACCTGGTGGAGACTTTGCTCGCCGTGGCCGAAGACCGGGCCCCGGGTTATAAGCTCACCGATCTCGCCAAGCTCAACCGCCTCGCCGCGGAATTCGGGGTGGCCGAGGATCTGGAGCCCCAGGCTAAGGCCAGGGAACTGGCCCTGGCCCTCATGGAAGAGTACGGCATTAAAAAAGGGTTTCTTACCTTCACCCGGCGTCTGCCGGCGGCGCGTCTGGAGAAGTGGCAGAAGCTGGGCATTGCTCCCCGGGGCATCGACTGGGAGATCGCCGAGATGCTGCACCGCACCCACATGGGGGTGGACAACGATCCCGTCAATTTGCTGCTCCAGGCTCTGCGGGCGGCGCTGGCCGACGGCTGGGGCGGCAGCATGATCGCCACCGAGCTCTCCGACGTCCTCTTCGGCACCCCCAAGCCCATCTCCTCCCAGGTCAACCTGGGGGTGCTGCAGCCCGACCAGGTGAATATCATCCTCCACGGCCATTCCCCCCTGGTATCGGAAATGGTGGCCCAGGCCGCCCGGGACCCGGAGCTTCTGAGCCGGGCCCAGGAGTTGGGGGCCCGGGGCATCAACCTGGCGGGCCTGTGCTGCACCGGCAACGAAGTGCTCATGCGCCAGGGCATCCCCATGGCGGGCAACCACCTGGTCCAGGAACTGGCTCTCATCACCGGCGCGGTGGAGGCCATGGTGGTGGACTACCAGTGCATCATGCCCTCCCTGGGGGATATCGCCGCCTGCTACCACACCAAGTTTTTCACCACCTATGGCAAGGCCAAGTTTCCCGGAGCCACCCATGTTAACTTCGCGCCGGAAAACGGCGCCGAGCTGGGGCGGGCCATCGTTACCGCCGCAGTGGAAAATTTTCCCCGGCGCGACCCCCACCGGGTCTTCATCCCGGTGTCTCCGGTGGCCCAGGTCAGCGGCTTTTCCGTGGAGGTTATCAAGGAGGCCCTGGGAGGCACCTGGGAGCCGCTGCTGGACGCCATCAAGGCCGGCCAGATCCGAGGCGCCGTGGGGGTGGTGGGCTGCAACAACCCCAAGATTCCCCAGGACTACGGCCACGTCAACCTGACCCGGGCGCTCATCGCCGCGGACGTCCTGGTGCTGGACACCGGCTGCGCCGCGGTGGCCCACGCCAAGGCGGGCTTCAAGGCGCCGGGGGCCGCGGAGCTGGCGGGCCCGGGTCTCAAAGCGGTGTGCCAGGCCCTGGGCGTGCCCCCGGTGCTCCACATGGGCTCCTGCGTGGACAACACCCGTATCGTCAATTTGGCCGCCATTCTGGCCGGGGCCCTGGGGGTGGACCTGGACATGCTTCCCGTGGCCGCCGCCGCTCCGGAGTGGTACTCGGAGAAGGCCGCCACCATCGCCTGCTACGCCGTGGCCAGCGGCGTCTTCACGGTCCTGGGGGTGGCGCCCCCGGTGCTGGGGAGCCATGCCGTCACCGACCTGCTGCTCAACGGCATCGAGGCCCATTTGGGAGCGAAATTCGCGGTGGAGCCGGACCCCGGAGAAAGCGGCGCAGCCCTGATCATCAGCCATATCGAGGGCAAGCGCCGGGCCCTGGGGCTGGACGCCCGGTGAACCTGGTCGGGCTAATCCAAAACCCGGTAGGGCGGGCGTCCCGCCCGCCCTGCGATCTTTTCCCGCTAACGCTTTGCCAGGAAAAGTAATTGACAAAGAACGGGTGAAAAAGTAAAAATTACAGAATAATTCCCCAATTTAATTCAGGAGGGAGATAATGGCTGAACCTCTTCAGGTGAGCGACGCTGATTTCGAGCAGGAAGTCCTGAAGTCGGATATTCCGGCCATGGTGGATTTTTGGGCTGCCTGGTGCGGCCCCTGCCGGGCCATCGCCCCGGTGGTGGAAGAGTTGGCTCGGGATTATCAGGGCAAGGTGAAGGTGGCCAAGATGAACGTGGACGAAAATGCCAAGACTCCTGCCAAATACGGCATCCGCGCCATCCCCACCCTGATCATTTTCAAAGGCGGCCAGGTGGTGGAACAGATCACCGGCGCCGTCTCCCGTTCCATCATCGAGAATGCCCTGAAAAAAGCTTTGTAAATCCTCGGACCGGCATGCCATCTTGGGATTATGATTTAATCATCATCGGCGGAGGCCCCGCGGGTCTCACCGCCGGGATTTACGCCGGTCGCGCCCGGCTGAAAACCGTCTTGCTGGAGAAGCTCATCCACGGCGGCCAGGTGATGACCACGGACCTGGTGGAGAACTATCCCGGCTTTCCCGAGGGCATCACCGGATTCGAACTCAGCGACCGCATGAAAAAACAGGCGGAGCGCTTCGGGCTGGAATTCCAAAGCCGCGAGGTCCTGGAGCTTAAGCCCGGCAAACCGGCCCATACGGTGGTCATGGAGGACGGCCGGCTCACCGCGGCTGCGGTGCTCATCGCCACCGGGGCCTGCTACAAGCGGCTGGGAGTGCCGGGGGAAGATAAGCTCACCGGCAAAGGAGTAAGCTTTTGCGCCACCTGCGACGGCGCGCTTTATCGGGGCCAGGAAATCGCCATGGTGGGCGGCGGCGACAACGCCCTCACTGAAATCCTGTTCCTGGAGCGCTTCGCCAAGAAAATCCACCTGATCCACCGCCGGGATCAACTCCGGGGGGCCAAGTATCTTCAGGAACGGGTCTTAGCCCTGGACAAGGTCCAGATCCACTGGGACAGCGAAGTAACGGAATTCCAGGGGCAAGACGAGCTTAAAGCCATTAAACTTAAAAATGTCAAGACCTTGGAAACCCAGGCCCTGCCGGTCTCGGGAGTCTTCATCGCCATCGGCATGGTCCCCAACACCGCCTGGCTCAAGGACCTCCTGCAACTGGACGAATGGGGTTTCGTCTTTACCGACGTCAACATGGCCACTGCTATCCCCGGCATCTTTGCCGCCGGGGATGTCCGGTCCAAACTGGAGCGGCAAATCAGCACCGCGGTAGGTGATGGCACCGTGGCGACCATTGCCGTGGAAAGGTATCTGGAAGACCTGAAGCGAGGGTGATGAGCTATGACCAGAAAAACCATCATCAAGTGCCTCCTTCCCTTGTTATTGTTGGCCTTCACCTGTGGCTGCAGTACCTTCAAGGGCTGGTTCGGCAAAAAGCCCACCGACAAGCCGCCGGACGTCATGGCTGACGAAGGCATCAAAAGCCTGAAAAAGAAAAAGTATGATGATGCCATAGAAACCTTTGAAAAGGTCAAGGATCGCTACCCTTACAGCGAGCAGGCCTTGCTGGCCCAAATCAAGCTGGCCGACGCCTATTTCTATAAAAAGAAATACGACGAGGCCCTGGCCGCCTACAAGGAATTCGAAAAGCTCCACCCCACCAACAAGGCCGTGCCCTACTGCGTCTATCGCCAGGGGCTCTGCTTCTACCGCCAACGCTCCACCATCGACCGGGACCAGACCTACACCCAAAAGGCCCTGGCGGAGTTCAAGCGCTTGAAGCAAAAATTCCCCGATTGCGAATTCATGCCCAAAGCGGAGAAATATATGGCCCGCTGCTACCGGGACCTAGGGGAGCACGAGTACTACATCGCGGAATTCTACTATAAGACTAAGCGCTATCCCGCCGCCCTGGAGCGTTATCAGGCCCTGGCCCAGGAATTTCCCGACTTCCCCAAGAAAACCGAAGTGCGGGAACGCATCGAAGAGCTCCAGAAGATCCTGGCCACCGCGGATAAAAAGCCCCCGGCGGGCTTTTTATCCCCCATTACCAACCTGTTCGACGCTAAATGGTAAAATCTTCCAGGGGCCGGGCAACCGGCCCCTCTGCGCGTCTTGCCAAGCTCGTTCCCAAGTTCCCGCAGTTGTAGTTCCCGCAGTTGTAGGGTGCGTTTTACGCACCAATAATGGCGCCTACGACACGCCTACGACGGCCAAACCTGCCGAAATTTTCCAGGTCTGATGAAGGTGGGCCGTGCCCACCCTACATATCTGGACATGATGTCCACGGTAAACCGGGAGGGCATATTTCAGTGAGATGAATCTTTGGTGGCGCGGCTTCCAGCCGGTGCCGGCGCCGGCCTGAAGCCTGCGGCTGGGGCGCACTCATACCAAGATGCCGTCAAAAAGGTATTTTTAATGTAGGGGCGTGATTTATCACGCCCCTACAAAAAACTTTCTTGATAACGTCTTAGGATAAGATGGGGGCATGAGCCCGGGGCATGGCTTAAAGCAACGTGTAAGGGCGCACCCATGGGTGCGCCCCCGCTGGGGTGGCCCATAAGCCCGCCCCTGGTGACCGCCCTCGATTCTTCAGCTATTCTCTTATAAAAATTGCCGCAGGTTCTCCAGGCCGGGATAATGGGTGAGATCGTGGTGGATGGGGGTGATGGAAATATAGCCCGCGGCCAGGGCCCCATAGTCCGTCAGGGGGTCCAGTTCCCGGCGCTCGTTGATCTCCGCCAGCCAGTAATAGACGTGCTTCCTGGGGTCTACCCGGCGCTCGAAGTGCTCCACCAGGGGGCCGGTGTCCTGGCGGGTTATCCTGATCCCCTTGACCCGGTCCGGGGGCAGGGCCGGCAGATTGACGTTAAGGCAAATGCCGTTGGACCAACCCTCCCAGCCCGTGATTTTGGCCAGCACCTGCCGGGCCAGGTTGGCCGCGGTGGCGAAGTCCGCGTCCTGGTCGTAAGAATTGAGAGACAAGGCCACCCCTTTCACCCCCAGAATGGAGGCTTCGGTGGCCGCGGACACGGTGCCGGAGTACAGGACGTTGATGCCCACGTTGGGGCCCAGATTGATGCCCGAGACCACCAGGTCCGGCGGCTCGGAGAGCAACTCCGCCAAGGCGATCTTGACGCAGTCCGCGGGAGTGCCGCTCACCGCCCAGCCCTGGACCCCGCCGTCCAGGGCCACCTCTTTGACCCGCAAGGGAGTGGTCAGGCTGATGGCGTGCCCCACCGCGCTCTGTTCGCTCTCCGGGGCCACCACCCTGACGTCCCCCAGCAACTTCAGTTCCCGGTACAGGGCCTTCAGCCCCGGAGCATAGATGCCGTCGTCATTGGTCAGCAAGATGTTCACTTGAGACAGTCCTTATTAAGAACCCATAAATGAAAGTCAACTGGTAGGGGCGGCTCGCGCCCCGCCCCTACGATTGCCTTTAATCATTTGCCGATAAAATGCGCGGTATGCTTGCAAGCCATTTCAACACCGATCTTGGCTTCGTCTTGACCAAAGACTGGAGATGGGAAATAATTATCCCCCTTTGAAAAAGGGGGGTAGGGGGGATTTATATAACCTCGTGAAATCCCCCTAAATCCCCCTTTTTCAAAGGGGGACTTAAAACCTCCGCTCCCAAACGTGTCATATTTGAAAAAGTATCCGTAGCCTTGAGACAGGTTTTGAAATTGGTTATCAATTCTTGGGCTTTTCCGGGGGTGGCGCCGTCAGGCGGGCCAGGTCACTCTGGATTTCGGAGAAAGCCTTGGCCGGCGCCAGGGCCGCCAAGGTCTTGTCCCCCTTTTGGGCCTTAAGTTCGACCTGGTCCCCCCTCCGGCCCGACTCCTCTGCTCGAAAGAGGGGCTTATCGGCGCCGTCGAAGACT
Source organism: uncultured delta proteobacterium (assembly GCA_963790655.1). Classification (GTDB taxonomy): domain Bacteria; phylum Desulfobacterota; class Desulfobaccia; order Desulfobaccales; family 0-14-0-80-60-11; genus DASWLF01. The sequence goes on from CAWBPT010000016.1 coordinate 8,685, forward strand.
TCCAGGACAAAGGCCTCCTTGCCGGGGGCGCGGCGGCTGGCCCGTTTCAGAAGGGAGCCGTACTCCAGGTTTTGCAGCTTCCAGAGGGCCAGCTCCAGGCGGGCCGCGGGTTGCTTGACTTCGGCCCCATCCGGTCCCTTAAGCTCCCAGAAATCCTTGGCCTTTTTAGCCGTCCACGATTTTCCCGGGGGGCCCCAGATCACCTTGGCCGCCTCCGTTACCGGGCCGCCCCACAGGCGCCGGTCTTCCAGGGACGAGGCCGCCTTGGCCATGCCTTCCGGCAGGCTCTGGTCCACCAGGACCACCGGGCCGTCCGCGCCTTTGCGGGCGTAAACCCCGCGGTCGCTCACGGTTCCCAATAAGAGGGTTTCCGAGCCCTTGGCGGTCACCAGGGTCACTTCGACGCGGGCTCGAGGCGCCAGGCCCAGGGACCGGTAATTCTTGGGAAGTTGCTCCGGGAACTCCTTAATCCGGGCGGCATGCAACTGCCGCAGCAAGGCATCCACCCGGTCGGGGCGCACCTTGAAGGCCTCCCGGCCCACCCAGCGCCAGGCCTGGGGCCCGGTCTTTTCCAGCTCCACCCGGGTCTTGCCGTCCCCGAGCTTCACGGCCTTCACCTCGCCGGGGTCGAAGGCCAGCAAGGTCTTGTCCCGCAGGGCCGGGAGATTCCGGTCCAGGGAATCTTTGCTGCTGGTGCTGATGAGCAGGACGTTGGGCTCCTGGTCCTTGAGGGCGTAATAATCCCGGGCTCCCGGCACCTGGTTGCCCAGGGCCAGCCGGTAAGTTTTTCCCTGGGCCGTGAACTCCACCACCAGTTGGGGTTTGTCCAGGCCGAAGGTCTTGAGGTCCTTCTGGACCCCCAGGTCCCGCTCCCTTTGCAGTTTGGCCAGGGTGACCAGCATGGCGTCCACGGTGGCCTGGTCGGCCAGGGTGGTAAGGGGCGCCAGCAGTTGCCAGTCGTGGTCCTTTTTCGCCAGGCGCACCGCCTCGTTGCCCCGGATGAGGGCCAGGGCGGTGATTTCCTGTTCCTGGACCTTGAAGACCTTCTTGGCCTCCTGCTCCCGGACTTCCTGCCGTCCCTGCCGCCACTGGAGACCGATATAGGCCCCCGCCAGGATCAGGAGGATGATAACGTAAGGGATGAGGCGCCGGGGATTCATCGCCGGGCCCTCCGCCGGCGGTAAGCCCAGATGCCGGCCGCCAGCAGCACCAGGGGGGCCCACACCAGGCTGGCGACAAACAGGGCCCAGACCTGGCCGCTCGTCAGGGTGAGCAGCTGGGCCTTACTGGCCTCCCGCACGGTGATCTGAGCCTCTTCGGACGCCAGGAAATTCACCGTGTTCAAAAACAGGTCGCCGTTGCCGAAAAGATTGAAGTAGGCATTGTCGGCGAAATCCACGTTACCGAAGGCCACCAGGTAAGTCTTGTTCTCTGTCCCCGCCTTTTCTTCAGGTTGAGCCCGGGATTTCTCCTTTTCCGGCTTCGGCGCCTCCAGCTTGATTTCCGCCTGGGCCGCCAGGGTGAAGGGGCCTTTCTGGTCTTTGAGGTCAAAGGTCATCTGTCCCGACTTCATCCAATCCTTGCCTTTCTTTTCATAACTGGTGCTGGTGGTGCTGGCCAGGGGCAGCAGCGCCACTCCTTGAATATCCCGGTTCAGGGTCAGGGGGCGGGCCAGGGGATAGAGGGTGACGATGTTCTGAAAGTCCCTGGTGATGGGGCTGGGGCCGTACTGCGCCACCAGGGGCATGATGGCGTTGACCCCCAGGGACTGGCTCACCTGGTTGACGTCCAGGATGATGCCGTCATCCAGGCCGACGCCGTACCTGGCCAGAAAATCCTTCAGGCCGGCGTCTTCAAAGGGCTCCAGCAGCACCAGGATTCTCCCGCCCCGGTCGAGATAAGACTTGAGGGCCCCGAGCTCGCTCCCCAGGAGGGGCTTTTTGGGCCCCGCCACGGTGACCACCGCGGCGTCCTTGGGGACCTCGGCCTGGGTCAGCAGATTCAGGAGTTTGATCTCGTAGCCTTCGTTCTCCAGGGCCCGGCGGGCCACCTGGAAGCCCCCCTGGCCGGCTTTGGTGATGTCGCGCTCGCCGTGGGCGGTGAGAAAATAGACCAGCTTCCGCTCCGGCTTGAGAATCTTGCGCACGGCGTTGGTGAGGGTCTCCTCGTCCGCCCGGTCGGCCATCTGGCGGCGTCCCTCGTACGTCAGAAACACGTTGCCGGGGAACCGGAATCCCGCTTCTTTGGCCTTGAGGGGGTCCCGTTCCGGGTCCACGAAGGTAAAGCTCACCTTGGGGTTGTGGTCGGCGTAGCGGCTGAGGACATCCTTGGCATTCTGGCGCTCCCCGGAGCCCTCGGGCAAAAACACCGTCATGGTGAGGGGCTGGTTAATCTCTTTGAGCAAGGCCTTGGTGACGGCCGACAGGGACTGGGTCCGTCCCTGGGTGGCGTCCCAGCGGGCGTGGCGCCAGTTGGACAGCAAGGCCACTACGATGAGAATGCCGATTATCAGCAATATGGACGCGGCGAAGCCGGCGCCGTAGATTACCCTGCGTTTCTGACTCTGATCTCGCCAATCCACGTTTATGCTCTCCAGCGCCGGGATTCCAACTGCCTTTTGGTGAGGAAAAGAAAGAAAAAGATAAAGCTCAGGCAGTATACCAGGTCCCGGGTGTCGATGACTCCCTTGGTGAAATTATCGTAATGGTCCAGAAGGGACAGGTACTGGAGGACCTTTCCCAGCCCGCCGGTCCCCAACTCCTGCACCCAGCCGATGATCCAGAAAAGCAGCAGCAGGGCGAAACCCACCACCCCGGCGACAATCTGGTTCTCCGTGAGGCTGGAGGCGAACAGCCCCAGGGCCAGGGCCGAGGCGCCCAGGAGAACCAGGCCCAGGTAGCCGGCGCCCAGCGCCCCCCAGTCCAGATGGGTGATGAAAGCCAGGGCCAGGGAAAAACTGAGGGTAAAGGCCAGGAAGATCAGGTAAACCAGACAGGCCGCCAGGAATTTACCCAGGATCACCGCCCAGTCCGTGATGGGATAGGTGAACAGCAGCTCCGCGGTGCCGGAGCGCTTCTCTTCGGCCAGGAGGCGCATGGTAAGGAGCGGCACCAGGAACATCAGCACGATGGCCAGGACCGCAAACAGGGGCCGGTAAACCATCTGGGTGGGGTTCAACTGGGCCGCCACCTGGGGATTGCCGGCCTGCTGGGCCGCCTGCAGGCTGATGATGCTGTAGTAGAGCACGTTGGTGTAAAAGAAATATCCCGCCAGCACCAGAAAGAAAAACCCGGTGATGTAAAAGATGGGCGTGGCGAAATAGACCGTCAACTCCTTCCGCAACAGGGCCAGGCAACCATTCAGGCTTCTCATGACTCTTCTTCCGCCACCTCTTCCGTCACCAGGTTAAGGAACACGTCTTCCAGGCTAAACTCCTGCACCTTGAGTTCCAGGAGGTCCCAGCCTTTGGCCACCACGGTGCGGGCCAGCTCGGGCTGCAGTTCCAGTTTGCTGCCTGATTCCACCAGGAACCGGCCGTCCCCCTGGGGCGCCACCTGGGTCACCCCGGCCACCGCCTGCAGGGCCGCCGCCACCTGGTCAACCGGGCCCCGCACCGCCAGCCGGATGCGGGACCCGTGGCCCAGCTGGCGGGAGAGGTTCTCCGGCGTGTCGCTGGCCACGATCTGCCCCTTGTTGATGATGATCACCCGGTGGCACAATTGGCTCACTTCCGGCAGGATGTGGCTGCTCAGCATTACCGTGTGGGAGCCCTCCAGGTTTTTGATCAGGGTGCGGATCTCCACGATCTGGCTGGGGTCCAACCCGATGGTGGGTTCATCCAGGATGAGCAGGGGCGGCTGCTTGACCAGGGCCTGGGCCAATCCCAGCCGCTGCCGGTAGCCCTTGGAGAGGGCGGCCACCAGGGTCCGGCGCACCTCTTCCAGGCCGCAGGCCTCTTCTACCCGCGCAATTTCGCTCTTCTCCTGCCTGGCCTCCACCCCCTTGGCCCGGGCCGCGAACTCCAAAAACTGGGTCACGGTCATATCCGGATAAATGGAGACGTTCTCCGGCAGGTAACCCAGGGAGGCCCTTACCTTGAGGGACTCGTTGACCACGTCGTAGCCGTTGATCCGGGCCGTCCCCGCCGTGGGGGAGAGGTATCCCGCCAGGATCTTCAGGGTGGTGGTCTTGCCGGCGCCGTTGGGGCCCAGGAACCCCACGATTTCCCCGGCCGCCACCTCAAAGTTGAGACGGTCGATGGCCAGGTTGGGCCCGTAATATTTGGTCAGGCCCTGGGTTTCAATCATTGTTTCCATGTCTTATGTCCCATCGTTCACTTTACCATTTATTGCCCGTTAATCAATTATGCGGGAAAGGCAGGGGGGCATTGGGAAGATTGGCGGTTTAGTCGTTGTGCCCGGCCGCGGCCTCCCGGAAGGCGGCCACGGTGTGGGCCAGGCCTTCGGCCAGGCTCACCCGGGGCTCCCAGCCCAGTTTCTCCCGGGCCCGGGCGCTGGTCAGGGCGCTGCGGCGCTGCTCCCCCGGCTTGGCGGGGCCGTGCACCGGACCCAGGGGGGAGCCGATAATCTCCTGCAGCTTGAGGTAAATGGTGAGGATATCCGTCTCCAGCCCCGTGCCGATATTGAAGATCCCGGCCCGGGGGTATTCCAGGGCGGCCAGGTTGGCGGCCACCACGTCGCCCACGTAGACGAAATCCCGGGTCTGCAAGCCGTCGCCGTTGATGACGGGCTGGGTTCCCGCCAGGAATTTCTCGATGAAGATGGCCACCACCCCGGCCTCCCCCTGGCCGTTTTGCCGGGGTCCGTAAACGTTGGCATAGCGCAGGATGACCGGAACGATGCCGAACTGGCGGTGGTAGAAATGGAGATAATGTTCCACGGATAGTTTGGCCACCCCGTAAGGGCACTCCGGCTGGGGCGGATCTTCTTCCCGGGCCGGCAGGGGGGCCTCGTCTCCGTAAATGGCGCCCCCGGTGGAGGAGAAGATGATCTTCTTGACTCCGGCCAGGGAGGCGGCCTGGAAGAGATTCAGTGAACCCAAGATGTTGTCCTGGGCGTCGTACACCGGGTCGCTCACCGACGCCTGGACGCTCATTTGGGCCGCCAGATGCACCAATACCTGGGGCCGCCAGTCGCGGATCAGCTCGTAAGCTTCCCCGGACTTGATATCATAGGGGAAAAACTGCGCCCCGGCGGGCACGTACTCCCGTTTCCCGGTGCTCAGGTTGTCCACCACCGCTACCTCATGGCCCGCGTCCATGAAGCGCCGGGCCACATGGGAGCCGATAAACCCGGCTCCGCCGGTAACCAAAGTTCGCCCCGCCTCTGCCATTAGCGCCACCTTCCAAAATTATTGGTTAATCATAACTTATTCAAAAATCTAGATGCAAATCTTACTCCTACCCCCGGGGTAAAAATTCAGGTTCCGGGGCGCCTCCGGAAAAAATTAGATGAATTCGGCCCGTTTCCCTGCTAAGATGGCGCTGAGCCGGACATTAGGTTGACGGACAGATATGCCGATACTAAGTTAACAGTTGGCGGGTTATTATGGGAAAAAAGGAGGGGGATATGACTAAGGGGGCCCGTTTAGGGGGATTGATCTTGGGCCTGATCCTTTTGTTGGCGCCGGTGGGAGCCGGGGCGGCAGAAAAGCCGGTGCTGACCTTGAAAGAACTCATCGTTATGGCCCTGAAATACAGTCCCGAAGTCAAAGCCACCAAGAGCGAAGTGACCCTGGCCAAAGAGCAGAAGAACGAAGTCCACGGTTACCGCTGGCCGCAGTTCGACGCCACGGTCATGGGCGGCGGGGTGCCCAAAGCCCGTCTGCCGGTGGCTCCCCCCGGGGGGGGTCAGCTCTTTTATCCCGACCCCAAAGATAAACTGCACGGCATGGCCATCTTCGGGCGCATGGACTTCAGCGTCATCCAGCCCCTTTACTCCTTCGGCAAAATCGCCTTCCGGGAAGAAGCCGCGGCCAGGAATGTCAAAGTCAAAGAAGCCGGGGTGGACGCCAAAAAAGGGGAGGTTATGTACCAGGTTTCCGAGGCTTACTACGGCCTGATCCTGGCCGAGCAGGGCAAGGATGCGGTGAAGGATGCCCGGACTTATCTGAGCGATACCCGGGAGCGCATCACCCGCCTGCTGCACGTTAACTCCCCCAACGTCAAAGAGAGTGACCGTTACCGCCTGGCCTCCTATGAAGGCGCCCTGGAAAAGTTCGCGGCCGCGGCCGACGAAGGCTCCAAGGTGGCATACACCGCCCTGAAGGCCCTTACCGGTTCGGAGCAGGATTTCCGGGTGCCCCAGGAATTGCCCAACCCCGCTTCGGCCCCGGCGGGACTGGACTACTATGTGCGTGAGGCCTTGGAGATGCGGCCGGAGTTTACCCAGTTGAAAGAAGGCCTGGTGGCCAGGCAACTGCTGGTGGACGCGGCCAAAGCCGACCGCTATCCCTCCTTTTTCCTGGCGGTGGTGGGGCAGCTGGCCGGCGCCGGCCCGGGCCGGAAATACAACCCGGACCCCTACGTGGTGGACTATTTTAACGACATGGGGGCCCTCCCCTTCGTGGGGGCCAGGTGGCACTTCGACTTCGGCATCCTGAAGGCCAAGATCGGCCAGGCCAAAGCCGAGATGGAACAGTTGCGCTACACCCAAAAGACCGCCTTGATGGGCATCCCCGTGGAAGTAGCCCAGAATTACGGCAAGGTCCAGGAGAACTACAAGGGGTCCGTGGGCATGGAGAAGGCCTATATCAATGCCCGCCGCTGGCTGGTCACTTCCTTCAGCAACTTCGACATGGGGCTGGGGAAAATGGACGACATCTTCCAGGCCTTCGAAAGGTACGGGTCCTTCCGGGGGGATTACCTCCAGACCCTGTACGACTATAACCTGTCGGTGGCCAAGCTGGATAAGTCCACCGGGGCTTACCGCCGCGCTTTGCCGGCGGAGGAGACTCCCGCTCAGGCCATCAAGCCGGTGAGCCGCACCGCCCCGGCCAAGTAAGACCGTTTTTCGTTTTTGGTTTTTCGTTTTCGGTTAAAATCTAAAAAAAATCCCCGTCGAGGATGGAAACAAATTTGGGGCAGGCCCTGGTGGCCTGCCCCAGTTTTTTCCCCTACGGAGATGCACTAAAAGAAATTTCTTAATAGGTGTGAACCCCGCCCCAAATTAGGTCCCACCCTTCGGCGTGCCTTTGCAAGTACATTAACTTTCTAATGAAAGTTAATGAAAAAAGGATGTGTTGATACATAGCAGTAATCAGCAATCGCCACTTAAGGAACTTTTCATAGCAGTCATTAATGCGCTGCCGGCACACCAGAAACAATGAAAAGATAGGCGGTAAACACCTTGCTTGGTCCCCTCCTCAAAACTGTTCAAGGCAGTTACTGACAATCCTGGTTGTCCGTGAATTGGACAAGTTGTGTCCAGAAATTAGAAATAAAAATGATGCAACTGTCCAAAATACCGACATAAAATAGGTATATTTACCTATTGTTTTTAAAATTATTTAATGCTTGAGTAGGCACTGTGAACTGCCTGGGCAGATATATACAAAATAAAATATATATTGACAATAATTACCTAATGATTAAAAGAATACTATAAATTTTAACGTAAGGATTACCATGAGCCGGAAATGGCTTTCAGATGGCCGTCAGGTGGACGACTAAGTCCATTGGGCGGCCTTTGATTTTTATCCAGCAAGAGCCAAACCCGTCGCGAGGCGGGGACGGAAAGCCACGGGTATCAAGAAGATAGCCGGGTTGCCTGGAGGGAGGCAGCGCGGCTTTTTTATCCTCGTCCTGCTTCTGAAATCCCTTTAAACTTTGGCCCATGAACAGGTTTCTGCCGATATAACCAACTTTATGAATCAATTAACCAAGACTTAGGGATGACCTTGTAAAGTGCAGTCCGGACAAATTCATTCCAAAGGAGGGAGGATTATGAAACCTTATCCAAAAATTTTTTTAACCTTTTTATTTGCAGTGGCGGCCTTGGGTTGGGTGACGAACTCATCGGCCTCTCCCATCCCCTATTCCTTCACTCAATACGACGCTTATGCTCAAGTAACTGGTGTCCCGAATCCTATGGAGGACATTAAGTCCTCTCCTCCGGTTAACGTATTTCTCAAGTATTTAATCTTTTCTTACGCTGGAGCCTCTGCCCCAGATACTTCTCACCTTTCAGCCAATTCGAGCGCCGATATGGGTATCGCGAATTCTTTTTTGAAGGCTACTTTCAATTTCATCAATAACTTCCCTGCCATAAGAATTCAATATGATTATGCAATATCAGCCAATTCTCCAGGCACCTCGTTTTGTGAAGCGAGCATAAATTCTTTTCTGATGGACATGACATCTTCCCTGTCAATTTGGGGAGATAATCAGCAAGTACGCGCAGAGCCTTTCAATACGGACGAGAAATCTGGCTCTATCGATATAGTCTTGTTCTTAATATTAGGTCACGAATATGAATTATTCTTGTCCTGCGAAACTGATGGTAATGCTGTAAATCGATGTGCTGCATCCGCAGACATGGAAAGTATCCAGATTACCGGCGTCCCGCTACCTTCAGGCGTTGTATTGATTTCCTCCGGATTGGTTGGTTTATTGGGATTCCGCAAAAGATTTACAAGACAGGAGTAGACACGATTTTATCCACTGTGCTCCTCTCAGGGTAAAGCCTGATTTATGGCATCACCCAGTATTTCGATGGATAAGTCTTATGATAAATTTACAAAATAAAGTAAATAATGACAAGCCGGGTTGCCTGGAAAGGGGTAGCTCGGTTTTTTAATTTAATGAAGGGGAAGGATTTCGTCATGAAAAGAGCTTTCATCCGGATTACTGCGCTTACATTGCTTTCCCTCGGCATCATGTTCATGGGGGACACAACGGCGCAGGCTGGTGTTCTACCCGTAAGTGGATATTTAGCTGTAGAAGCTGACAAATATTATGGTCCTTATGCCCTGCTCCTTTTCGGCTCTGGCCTCCTGGGCTTGGCGGGTTGGCGAAAATTCAGGAAAGGCTAAGCAACCCTTCGCTCTTAGCAACTAAGGCAGGGTCAGCTACGGCCCTGCCTTTTTTGTGCCTTGCAGCCGCAGTTTTCTCCTTAACTGAGCATTCAAGCTCACTTGCCACTATCAAAACCTTAGGGTTCCACGATTTTTCATTAACTTTCCCCCAAAAGTTAATCAGCAAATCTCCCTATTCCTTAGATCCTTAAGCATTATTAAAGTTGGTCACCCTGGGGCAAGGTGCCTACATCTTTGTTATCATCCCAAAAAAAATAGACGGGCGTAGAGCACTGCGGGAGCGGCGAACAGCAGGCTGTCCAGCCGGTCCAGCATGCCGCCGTGGCCCGGCAGCAGTTGGGAGGCGTCCTTGACCTGCAGCTGCCTTTTGAGCATGGACTCGAAGAGGTCCCCCAGCAGTCCCACCAGGAACAGGGTCAGGGAGAGCGCCGCCAGCGCCGGGAGGCTCACCGGGGCCAATAGCCATTTCCCCCCCAGGAGGCCCACCGCCAGGCAAGCCCCCAGGCCCCCCCAGGCCCCGGCCCAGGTCTTGCCCGGGCTCACCGCGGGGTAGAGTTTTTTCCCGCCCCAGGCCTGGCCGCAATAGAACGCAGCCGTATCCCCCGCCATAATCACCATGAGCAGCCACAGGACCCACCACTCCCCCTGGGGCAAGTAGCGCAGCCAGATGAAGTGCCCCAGCAGCAGGGGCAGATACAGGAGCCCCAGGGTATTGATCATCAGGTCCTGGCTGAGGTCGGGGAGGTGGCCGTAACTGGCCAGGTAAAACAGGAACAGCACAAAGAGCACCCCCACCAGAACGAAGAGGGGGCCCGAGGGATTGCACAGGGTCACGCCCCGCTGGGCGGTGCAAAAACTCAGGAGCAGCAGGGTCCCCAGGATTACGGCCTTGACCCGGCGCAGGGCGTCGCCCTGGGGCTGGAACATCCCCAGAAATTCCCACTGGGCCAGGCCGTTCACCACCAGCAGAAAGAGAATAAAGAAGAGATGGCCTCCTTTAAGGAGCGCCAGCAGCAGGATGGGCAGGATGATCAGGGCTGTGAGCCAGCGGCGGCCGTGCACCGGTTCCTCCCTTTAAAAGATGGGTGAAAAGGGGAAAAGGTTAAAAGGGGAAACGATCCTCTTCGCCTTTTCCCCCCAGCCCTTAAGCCTTGGGGTTGCGGCTTTTGGGCCCGCCAGCCAAAATAGAGCAACAAGGAGCCGCTGACCAGGGCCAGGGCCAGGGCGATGAGTTGGGTCAAAGGCATCCAACCCCACAACACCGGGCCGCGGTAGTCCACCGGGCTCCTGAAGAACTCCACCACAAAGCGCACCAATCCCGCCAGGGCGAAATAGGCCAGCAGCATCTCCCCGTCGAACCGTTTGCGGGTCCTGACCCCGTAAAGGAAGCCGAACACCCCCAGGGCCAGAAAGGCCTCGTATAGCTGGGAGGGATGCAACGGCTCCCTGATCGGGCACAATGACTGCGGGTTGGTGAAGGTCACGGCCCAGGGCAGGTCGGAAGGCGAGCCGTAGCAGCACCCGGCCATGAAGCAGCCGATGCGCCCGAAAAACTGGCCCAGCGGCATCCCCACGGCCAGGGCATCCAGGGTGGGCCGCCAGGGAAGGTGGTGGCGCCGGATGTAGAAAAAGGCCACCGCGAAGGCCAGGATCACGCCGCCGTGAAATACCAGCCCCCCCTCCCATAAAGCGAAGATTTTCAAGGGGTTGGATAGATACGGCCGCAGGTCCAGGAGGACGTATAATAATCGGGAGCCCACCAGCGCCGCCACCACCGCATAGAAACAGAGATCGTAGAATTTCGCCACCGGCAGGCCCAGCCGCCGGGCCTCCCGGGCCGCCACATAGATGGCGGCCAGAAAGGCTACGGCCAGGAAAAACCCGTAAGTAAAGATCTTTAACGGCCCGTATTCAAACAGTACTGGATGCATCAGCCCTCTTCTCTTCAGTCAGGATTACCCACACCAAGACTGCGGCCCCCAGGCAGACCAGGCTGTCAGCCACGTTGAAGGCCGGCCAATGGTAGCGCCCCCAATAGACGTCCAGAAAATCCACCACCTCGCCCAGGCGCACCCGGTCCACCAGGTTGCCCAGGGCCCCCACCATGATCAGGCTGTAGCCCAGGGCCGCCTGCCAGCGGTCCTCCGGCAGCCGCCACCAGAGATAACCCACCACCGCCAGCACCAGGGCGGTGGTACCGACGAAGAACAACCGGGCAAAGGCCACGGACCAGTTGGCCAGCAACCCGAAGGCCGCCCCCTTGTTGTGCACGTGCACCAGGTTAAAAAAGCCCGGGATGACGGGAATCTGGCCCCCCAGGGGCAGGTAGTGCAGGACCAACAGCTTGCTGGCCAGGTCCAACGCCAGCCCCGCCACCAGCAGCGAAATGAGGATGGCCCACTTGCGGCCCATGTCTTAACCCTCCAACACCTGGCGGCAGCGGGCGCAGATTTGCGGGTGCCCCGGGTCTTCTCCCACCGAGGGATAGGTGAACCAGCAGCGGATGCATTTGCTGCCGGGGGCCTTTTGCACCTCCACAAAGGCTCCCTGAATCGATTCCCAAGAAAGACCGTCGGGCGTTGGGTTTTGCCCTGGAGGAAAGACCTGCAACTGCGCCACCTGGGCCAGGGTTTGCAATTCCGCCGCCTGGTCCCGCAGCTTCTGATAAAGGGCGCTTTCTGGGGCTATCAGGGAGACGCTGGCCTCCTGGGCGGTGGCGATGCGTTTGGCCTTGCGGGCCTCTTCCAGCCCCCGGTTGATCTCACCGCGCACCTGAAGCAAAAAGTCGTACTTGGAGAGCAGAGTCTCGTCGGGGAACCCGGGGAGGGGCTTCGGAAAGGCCGCCAGATGCACGCTCTCCGGGCGCCCCTGGCCCGGTAGGTATTGCCACACCTCGTCCGCGGTGAAAGAGAGGATGGGGGCCATGGCCGTGGTCAGGCTGGTGAGCAGGTCCCACAGGGTGCTCTGGGCGCTGCGGCGGGCCGGGGAGTCGGCCCGGGAGACATAGAGGCGGTCTTTCAAGATATCCAGGTAAATGGCGGACATCTCCACTGCGCAGAACTGGTGCAGGCGGTGGTAGGCCTGGTGGAATTCGTATTCGCCGTAAGCCTTCTTCACCCGCTCCAGCAGTTGGGCCAGCCAGGACAGGGCCAGCCGGTCCAGCTCCTCCCGCCCGGCCGGGGGCACATAGTGCCGCTGCGGGTCGAAATCGTAAAGGTTTCCCAGCATGAAGCGGGCGGTGTTGCGGAAGCGCCGGTAGGCGTCGGCCAGCTGCTTCAGGATGTCTCCCGAGAGCCGGACGTCGTCCCGGTAATCCTCGGCCGACACCCACAGCCGCAGGATCTCGGCCCCATATTTGTCCATGACTTCCTGGGGGGCGATGACGTTGCCCAGGGACTTGGACATCTTGCGGCCCTCGCCGTCCACTACGAAGCCGTGGGTCAGCACCCCTTTGTAGGGGGCGTCCCCTCTGGTTCCCACCGCGGTGAGCAGGCTGGAGTGGAACCAGCCGCGGTGCTGGTCCGAGCCTTCGAGATAGAGATCCGCCGGCAGGCCCAAGGCCGGGTCGGGCTCCACCACCGCGGCCCAGCTCACCCCGGAGTCGAACCAGACGTCCAGGATGTCCGTCTCCTTGGTGAATTCACCCCCGCCGCAGGGGCAGCGGACGCCGGCCGGCAGCAGCTGGGAGGCGGCGGCGGCAAACCAGAAATCCGCCCCTTCGAGGCGCACCCGGTCAATGATGCCGGCCAGGATTTCCTGGGTCAGGAACACCTGGCCGCACCCCTGGCAATGGAAGGCCACGATGGGCACCCCCCAGGCCCGCTGCCGGGAAATGCACCAGTCGGGACGGCGCTCCACCATCTGGTAGATGCGCTCCCGGCCCCAGCGGGGAATCCAGGCGACCCGGTCGATGGCCTTCAGGGCCTTTTGCCGGAGGCCGTGGTGTTCCATCGAGATGAACCACTGCTCCGTGGCCCGGAAGATGATGGGCTGCTTGCAGCGCCAGCAGTGGGGATAGCTGTGGGTGGTCTGCTCCGCTTTAAGTAATTTACCCTGCCGGGTGAGCAACTCGATGATGCCGGCATTGGCGGCCCACACCTTTTGCCCGGCGAACTCCGGCACCTCCTCGGTGAACTTGCCGTCGTCGTCCACCGGCGAATAGGGCTTAAGGCCGTATTTCCGGCCGCTGTCGTAGTCCTCCTGGCCGTGGCCCGGCGCGGTGTGCACCAGGCCGGTGCCGGCCTCCAGGGTGACGTAATCGGCCAGGATCACCCGGGAGGTCCGCTCAATCCAGGGGTGCTGGCAGACGGCCCCTTCCAGGCGCCGGCCGGGGAGGCGCAATATTTCGTTTCCTTTAAGGCCCCAAAAGGAGAGCAGTCTGTCGGTCAGCTCCGCGGCCACCACCAGCACTTCCTCCCCCACTGCCACCGCGGCGTATTCCAGGTCCGGGTGCACCGCGACGGCGAGATTGGCCGGCAGGGTCCAGGGCGTGGTGGTCCAGATGACCAGGGAGACCCGGCGCCCACCCAACTCTGAAACCTCAGGCGGCGGGCTCACCAGGGGGAATTTCACGTAGATGGACGGGGTCTTATGCTCCTCGTACTCCACCTCCGCCTCGGCCAGGGCCGTGCGGCAAGTGGCGCACCAGTGCACCGGCTTTTTGCTGCGGTAGACCGCCCCGTCAAAGAAGAACCGGCCGTATTCCTCCAGAATCTCGGCCACGTAGGCGTGGTTCATGGTGAGATAGGGGCGGGACCAGTCCCCCAGCACCCCCAGGCGCACAAATTCGGCGCGCTGGATGTCGATGAACTTCCGGGCATAAGCCCGGCAGCGGTTTCTCACCTCCACCTGGGACAGTTTCAACCCCTGGGCCTTCAGTTCCTTGTCCACCTGGTGCTCGATGGGCAGGCCGTGGCAGTCCCAGCCGGGGATGTAAGGGCAATCATGGCCCGTCATCTGGCGGGACTTGATGATGATGTCTTTCAAGATCTTGTTCAAGGCGTGCCCCAAATGGATGTGGCCATTGGCGTAAGGAGGGCCGTCGTGCAGGATAAAACGGGGACGCCCGAGGCTTTGGGCCCGGATCTTATTATAGAGAGCCATTTCATCCCAACGCTGCAGCATCTGGGGCTCCCGCCGGGGGAGGTCGGCTTTCATGGGGAAATCGGTGCGGGGCAGGTTGAGCGTTGCTTTGTAATCCATCCACAGGCCTCCAAGCCAATTGGACCATATTAACATATCCCGTCGCCTCACAAAATCAATAAGATAGAATTGACCACCCTTAAGAGGTTGGGGGAGGGAGTTTGAGGGAGGGGGCTTTGGAAGGGTGTTCCTGGCCCCCTCCCTCAACAGCTCAGGCCTATTGACCGGCAGGTTAACTTTCGGATAAGATTAACCATGCGGCGCATGATCACGGCTTTTCTCCTGTCGGCCCTGGTGTTTCCGGGGTTGGGCCAGCTCTACAACCAGGACCGCCGCAAAGGCGTCTTCCTGGTTCTGGCTGCCAACGCCCTGCTGGGGGGCCTCCTGCTCCTGGGCCTCATCCTCATCTCCCGGGAATACACCGCGGTCTACTACCCCCAGCCCCTCACCGGGGAAATTTTCCGGAACCTCTTGCTTGACACTCTCTCCAGCCCTATTTTCTGGGTACCCTTAGGCCTGTTCCTGGCTTTATGGGGCTACGCCGCGGTGGACGCCGGACGGGGAGCCAATTTGGTCCCAAAGGAAGAACCATGAGTGTGGGCGACCTTTTCTGGTTCGCGTTAATTTTTGCGGCCTTCTATCCCCTGATTAAACAGAAGGCCCTGGAGCTGGCCCGGAAACGCCTCCTTTCCCAGATGGAGCAGAAACGTGGCTCCCGGGCCATCCTCCTGGTGCACCGCCAGGAGACCATGGCGTTGCTCGGGATCCCCATTTTTCGCTACATCGACGTCAACGACTCCGAAGCAGTGATCCGGGCCATCCAGCTCACGGACCCCAAGGTGCCCATCGACTTGATCCTGCACACCCCCGGCGGTCTGGTTTTGGCTTCCCTGCAGATCGCCCGGGCTCTCAGCAAACACCCGGGCAAAGTTACGGTCTTTGTGCCCCACTATGCCATGTCCGGGGGGACGCTCCTGGCTCTCGCCGCCGATGAAATCGCCATGAGCGAGTTTGCGGTTCTGGGCCCGGTGGACCCTCAGGTGGGACAGTTTCCGGCCGTGTCCTTGCTCAAGGCGGTGGCCAGGAAGTCAGTGGACGAACTGGACGACAGCACCCTCATCCTGGCGGACCAGGCGGAGAAGGCCGTCGCCCAGGTGCGGGAAAGCTTACGGGAATTGCTGGAAAAGAATCATCCTCCGGAGAAGGCCGAGGAACTGGCCCGCCTCATGGTGGAAGGCAGGTGGACCCACGATTTTCCCATCACCTTCGAGACCGCCAAATCCCTGGGTTTCCCGGTTACCTCGGAGATGCCTAAGGAGGTCCTGGAACTGATGGCCCTCTTTCCCCAGCCCGTGCGCCAGACGCCGGCGGTGGAATATCTCCCCTACCCCAGGAAGAAAAAGCCGTCGTGAGAGATGGGCCGAAGTTTTCCTTCCGGCCTGGAAGAATCGGTAAGCCTTGCCGAACGTAGGGGCGGGTTTAAAACCCGCCCCTACAACGCCAACCCCTAAAAGCGAAAGTCCTAGAAAGGTATCATGAAACAATATCTCCTGGACGAAATCAGCAAGGGCGACCTTCCCCGGGTGCGGGAATATCTCCACGGGCACGCCAAAGCCGCGCGGCTTGAAGACATCTGGTGGGTGGATTTGCCGGAAGACCTGCTGAGCCCGGAGCAGTTCTCCCACCGGGACTGCCGGCCCTTCCGCTTCGCGGTGGAGGTGGGGGACACCTTCGTGCGCTTCGAGTTCCTCATCCGCAGCGAACAGATCATGCGTTGCGCCTGCATCGGCTACGCCACCCGCCCGCAGCGGGACTTCATCCTGGCCTTCGCCGACCGGTTGGTGGAGGAATTGGCTCTGAGAACTTGAGCAGTAGGGTGGGATTAGAGTCAACCTGGTGATTTAATTTTGAGGTTATGCTATTTTCTGACTAAAAATGGGGGTAAGATGATGCCTAACTTTCAGGGCGCGGCAACATGAAGGTACTATTGATCTTCCCCCCCCTGCCCCTATCTTTCCTCTCTTACTCAACGGCAACGCGCCGCATGGGTCGCAAAGCCATTTATCCTTCTCTGAGCCTGATCACCGTGGCGGCCCTATTACCCCGGGAATGGCAACTGCGTCTGGTGGATACGAATGTGGAGCCCGTGACCGACCAAATGTGGGGCTGGGCCGAGATGGTCATGCTCACCGGGATGGCAATCCAGCGAGAAGGTTTGCTGGCCCTCATCCGGGAAGCCAAGGCCCGGGGCAAAATCGTGGTGGTGGGGGGACCGTATCCCACCTCCGTGCCCGAGGAAGTCTTGGAGGCGGGGGCAGACTTCTTGGTTCGGGGAGAAGGAGAAAATACCATACCCCAGTTTCTCTCGGGCTTGGCCGAGGGGCGGCCAGGAGGGGTCATTGAATGCGACACCAAGCCTGACCTCGCCACCTCACCCATCCCTCGTTATGACCTGCTCAATCTGAAAGATTATTATGCTCTCGTCCTTCAAACCTCCCGGGGCTGTCCCCACAATTGCGAGTTCTGCGATGTGGTCCAGCTCTATGGCCGCCTCCCTCGTTATAAAGCACCGCGCCAGGTCATGGCCGAATTGGCAGCCATTTATCGCTTGGGATGGCGTGGCGCGATTTTTGTGTGTGATGATAATTTTATCGGCAACAAGACCCACGCCCGGGCCATTCTCGGGGAATTGACCCCCTGGAGCAAGAGCCATGGGGAACCATTTGTGTTCAACACCCAGACCACGGTATCCTTGGGCCAGGATGTGCCCTTGATCGAGCTGATGACCGAAGCCAATTTTGCGGAAGTCTGTTTAGGGATTGAATCGCCCGATGAGGAGGCTTTAACCCTCAGTCAAAAACATCACAATCGCCGGGCCTCCATGGAAGAATCAATTCACCAAATCAAAGCTAATGGTCTGACAATTAGAGGTAGCTTTATCCTGGGCATGGATGGGGAGAAACCCGGGGTTGGAGACCGCATCATTTCCCTTATGGATGCCACCAGCATTCCTCTGGTCATGGTCAATCTCCTGCAACCGGTTCCCAATACCCTGTTGTGGCAACGCTTGGAGCGGGAGGGACGCCTACTGCGTGAGAGAATCCATGAATCGCCCTTTGGCTCGATTGGGGTGAGGCCCATGTTCATTCCTAACCGCCCCGAGGAGCAAGTCATGGCCGACTACCTCAGGGTGTGGACCACCGCTTATGAACCGCGGCGCTTTCTGGCTCGGACCTATCAGTTTTTCTTGGGCATGCGGCCCACCCGGGATGCTATGGCCCGGCGCCGGGGGAAACCCCTTCCCCCTACCGAAGCGCCGAAACCCCTGCGCCAAAAATTAAGGAATTTCTATGCGTTCCTCATACTTTCTTGGCAGCTGGGAGTAGTCTCCTCAGCCCGGGTTCAATACTGGCAACAACTTTGGGGCTTCTGGAGAAAAAATCCCAGCCGAGTTAATGAATATTTGAGCATGTTGGCCCTGGGAGAGGACATGTTCCGTATCCGGGACTATATCCGTCAGCGCTTGACCGGGGCGCCGGGATCATCAATTCAGTCCTCCTAAGATCTAGGGCCCAGGCCGGATTAAATTGGCAGGGAAATATTACCGCTAAGCACCCATGGTCCCATCCCGCATAGCTTATGTCTTATTATGGTTTCCCAAGCCCTCCGAAACCTTCATCTTTCGGGAAGTGGTTAATTTACGAAAAATGGGACTCAATCTCAAGGTCTTCACCCTGTATGGGCCCTTAACCCAGGACCTCTCCCCGGAGATGCAATTGCTGGCCCCGCAGGTGGAGACCCTGGGGATTCCCTATCTTAAATTCGCCTGGAAAGATTTCCTTTATTGGTGGCAACAGAAGCGAGCCGTGACCTGGTGGCTCTTGAAAACCGTGTTGCTCCGGCGTTGGAGCAGCCCGGAACGTGAAGGAGAGAGTCTGTGGGGCGCTCTGTGCGGCCTCCATCTGGCGCGGCGCTTTCTGGAAGAAAAGATAACGCATATCCATGCGGGTTGGGCTTGCGGTCCGGCCACGGCCGCCTGGGTAGCTTCGCGCCTGACCGGTATCCCCTACAGTTTCACCGGCCGGGCCCACGATGTCTTTACTCCGGACAGTTTATTGCCGGAAAAGGTACGGGACGCAATCTTGGTCCGGGGCGAGTCCCGGGCCGCCCTCCAACAACTCAGCGCCTTAACCGGGGGAGAAAATGGCAAATTCCGGCTCACCTATAATGGGGTCCCCTTAACCGCGCCAGGCCCGGCCCCGGTGCGGATGCAACCGCCCTACCGGCTTCTGGCCCTGGGCCGGTTCGTGGAAATTAAGGGTTTTGCTTTCCTCATTTATGCCGGTCGAATTCTAAAGGATGCCGGCATCGACTTTCAGCTGACGTTGGCAGGGGCCGGACCTACCGGAGGGCAACTTAAGCATCTCGCCCGGAAGCTGGGCCTCGCTTCCCAAATTTCTTTTCCGGGATTTATCTCCCATGATCGGGTGGCTGAGCTTTTTGGGGGAACCGATATCTTCATCATGCCCAGCACAGTTCAGGCCTCCGGTGATCGTGACGGACTGCCCACGGTGATTCTGGAGGCCCTGCTCTACCGGGTTCCGGTAATCGCCACCGACGTGGCGGGGATCGGGGAGGTGATCGAAGATGGGGTCACCGGTTGCCTCATCCCCCAAAGAGATCCCCAGGCCATAGCAGATGCAGTGTTGCAGATAATCCGGAGTCGGGACCAGGCTCTGACGATGGCTGCACGAGGCCGGTCCCGAGTCTTAAAAGATTTCAATCCCGAACGCAACCATCGCCGGGTTTTGGAACTCTTTCAAGGAATTGCGGATAACGGCGGCTTTCTGCCGGGAGACCTCACTGCGGCGGATTGCAGGGACTAAAAGACGGACCGGTTCATCGTCGAGTAACTAGAGGGAATTTAATGCGGATTCTATTAATGGCCATGCCGGATACGGTGGATTTTATCGACTATGCCGCCTGCATCCCCAACCTGGCCCTCGTTTCCCTGGCCGGCAATCTTCCGGGCCATGAAGTTAAGGTGATGGATTTGGTGCTTTATCGGCCACGCGTCCGCAAGGCTGTGGAAGAGGTTCTTGCCGCCTTTCGGCCCCAGCTGGTGGGATTGAGCGCCATGACTTTTCAGTTTGATACCTTTCTCAAGGTGGCCCGGGTGGTGCGCCAGTTCGATCCCGGCATCAAGGTCGTCGCCGGCGGTTACCATCCCAGCCTGATGGCTCGGGAACTATCCGCGCAAGAGCTGCTTTCCTTGGACTTCATCGTGCGAGGGGAAGGGGAGGGCACTTTACGCGACCTGGTGACCGAACTGGAGAGTCCCACCCCTGATCTGGGCCGGATTGCCGGGTTGAGTTACCGCCACGGGGACCGGTGGGAACATAATCCGGATCGCCCCCTCCTGGATTTGGAGCAGATCCTCCCCCCCCGGCGGGAGTCCCGTCTGGCCCATGACTTTTTCTTTTTTGAGATGTCCATGGATGTGGCCGAAACCTCCAGAGGCTGCCCTTTTAATTGCAAATTTTGCTCCATTAACCGGTTCTACGGCAACACTTACCGCCGTTTTCCCGTCTCCCGGATCATTGCCGACCTCCAGGAGATTCGTCGCCGGGGCACCCAGTCGGTATTTTTCGTGGATGATAATATTACTTATGATATCGAGCACTTCCGGCAGGTGTGTCGGGCCATTGTCCACCATGGTTTAAATGATATGTGCTATATGACCCAGGTGACGGCGGTGGGTATCGCTGAAAATCCCGCCTTGGTGGCCGAGATGGATCGAGCCAATTTCCGCTTCGTGTTTGTGGGATTTGAATCCATGGAGCCGGCGGCCCTGAAGCAAATGAAAAAGCCCACCAGCCCGGCCATCAACCAGCGGGCGGCGGCGCTGCTCCGGCAACATCGGATGGGTATCATCGCCGGGGGGATTGTCGGCTATCCGGATGATGATAGGGAATCAGTGAAACGACAAATTCGCCAGATTTGGGGACTTAAACCAGACGCGATCTATATGCAGATCTTGACGCCTTATCCCCAAACGGCGCTCCGCCAGGAATTGCTGGACGCCGGCCTCGTAGTCAATAAGGATGATTACCGGTCCTATAACGGCTTTCTCAGCAATATCCGCACCAAGTATTTGGGCTGTAAAGAGTTGGAGGACTTAAAGAGTAACCTGGCTTTATGGGGGGCGTGCCAACCTGCCGCCTTGGCGCGTAATTACTTTCTAAGGAACCATTTCCGTTACTATCTCAAATTTTTTTTCAAAAACGCCGCCCTTTTTTTCCATTATCTCCTGATTTCCAAAGAAGATCCTCGGGGGCAACTGGATCTTTAGTTAATCGGAAGCGAAAAATGAGTAATTCGTAATTGCTGCGGTCAGGGGATAGCGGGGGAGGTCTAACTACTGCTCAACTCTTCCAGCCTGGCGGCTATCTGTTTATTCCCAAAGAAATTATATTGCTTGATCCGGGCTCGATACTGGTCCACGCGCTCTTCGAAGACATTGATGATGTCCTCCCGGCAGCCATTATCCAGGTAATATTGCCCAAATCCATTTTGGGCCAGGAAATAACCGTTGCAAAATTGTTCATAAAGAAACTGGACGGGAAGGCACAGCATGGGTTTACCCAGGTACAATGCCTCGCTGATCAGGGAAAGACCTCCGTTCGCAATCACGTAACGACACGTGCTTAAATCTGCGAGAAAGTCATCCTCTGAGGTCTTCCTAAATTGGAGATTCCCCTGGGGCGGTTTTTCTCCCAGGCCATAAATAACGAACTTGCGCTTCCTCCCCTTAAGCAGCCTAACTAACTTGTCAAAAGAATATTCTCTCAGGTAAACCAGGGCGTGATCGCTTTCGGTGGGCTGGTATTCCATCACCTTGGGCTTGATCAAAGGAGGGAAAATTTCGGTCTTGGCCTGGTCCACGGGCGGTAGCGGATGAAACGAAGGGATCAGGTAGTGGCTGGCGGCGCTGAAAAGGTGCCGGATGGAGAAACAGGTGAGATGTCGACTCAGGCGCTGTCCGGGGGGCGGGTCGTAAAGACATTGGGTTAACAGGTGTTCGTTGCCTAAGCTGACACAAGGGCGCCCCAGTAATTTGGCCGCTCGTGGGGTGATGAATTCGTAATCGGTAATGATTAAGTGGGGATCATACTCTTTGATAAGGTCCCGGACTCTTTTAATGGCCGGGCCCAGGCGCCAGATGCACCTCATGGCGTCAGCCAGGGTGGCCGCGAAATCCACCCGATTGTTGCGGATGATGGTGGACAATGTCGGGACTTTTTCTACCAGATACCCTCTTTCCTGTAATATTTGAACCTTGCCCCTGCCGATAAAAAGAAATTCATGCTGTGGCAGCTCTCGGGCGATGGCCAGGGCCCGGCTGACATGTCCCCGGGCATCTCCCATCACGCCATAACATATACGACCCATTTGGGAATCACCTTTAGCCAAAAAATTCTTTACAGCTTACCCCAATATACCTTCAAGTAAAGGCTTTTTTACCAACCCCTGAACCGAACTGCTGGGGACTTACTAACTGCCATGGAAAAGGGACGCACCAGGTGGGCATGATAAACCGCGCGCCTAAAAAGTAAACTATCGGGCTTCTGGTATCCAAGGCCAGACGGCGGATCATCTACCCTAGCCATTCAAGAGCTTGAGGAACACTTCCTCGTGTGCTTGAACCATAGCAGAGACCGAAAACCGGCCTTCGACCCGCTTTCTCCCCGCCTGTCCAAATGCGGTACGCACTACGTCATTGGCCAGCAAGTGGCTGATGGAGTCTGCCAGGGCCACCACATCCTTGGGGGAAACCAGCCAGCCGGTTTCGCCATGCTTCACCACCTCTGACAGGCCGCCCACGTCGGTAGCCACCACCGGCAGACCTGCCGCCATGGCCTCCAAAACTACATTGGGAAAGCCCTCCTGGGTAGAACTCAGCACCAATAGACTGCTCTGCTGCAAGATCGGAGAGAGGTCCAGCTGTCCGGGCAGCAGGCGCATCCGCCGGGGAGGAAGATGACGATTTGCCAGACGACGGATGGCCTTATGCCGCGGGCCGTCGCCCACCAGCCAGAGCTCGGCTTCCGGGTGGCGCGCCGCCACCAGGGAAAAAGCGGCAACAAGGGTCTCATGGTCTTTTTCCGGCACTAGCCGGGCGATACAGAGAACCACCTGTTTGTCGGAGTGATGGCGGTCCTCTGCCGGGCGAAAATAGTTAAGGTTGACCCCATTGTGAATTACCGTAATGCGGTCGTCCGGTATCTGAAAGCGGTCCATCATTAATTTCTTCAGAGCTGCCGCGTTGCACATGAAATGATCCGCTAAGGGCCATAACCATTTCTCAAAATTCCTCTCGGGACATTGGGTTCCCCGCCAGGTGCCCACAATAAGCGGCGCCTTGGTCAAACGGCCGAGTACCCGGCCCCAAATATTGGGAACCCCGGTCATGAGCACCAACAGATCAGCCGGCCTGGTTTTAAGGCGCCACCAGAGCCGCACTAGGCTGTCGGGCCCCACAAACCGACTCCGGCCCAGCCAGGTGAGAGACAAGTTCCAGCTTCGGGCCAAGGGCACAAAATCATCACCGGCCATCAGGAGCCAGATTTCCGCCTGGAACAGGGAGGGATTCAAGCGCCGGGCCAGTTCCAGGGCATGCCGCTGCGTGCCTCCGAAAAAGAGATCCTGCAAGAGGAAGACCACCCGGAAGGGTTCTTTAAAGGGGCGATTCAGCATGGCGATATCGATTGACCTTGATTATGCTAGTTTCCTGGCCAGCATTCCATAACATCTAACGGGGGATATTCCCGGATGCAGGCAATAAAGTGCTCTTAGCAGGATTGTAAAGCACTTTTTCTTTAATATTGTTATAGACAATGGCTGCCAGCAGCTTATTGCCTTCGGCATTAAGATGGTCAGTAGTATTGGTAAAGAAATCATCAAACTTTCTCGCCCCAATCATCTCTAACATAGCATTGCCTACATTTATTGGTTCTATGCCCTCTATCGTTAATAAATCTATTATATTTTGGAAAACCCACTTTTTCTGTTGCTTATAATATAATAAATCATCATATGTAGGTATGATAAGTACAACAGGTATCCTCCCTTCCAATAAAGCATCTTTATAAAATTGAATAAGGATTTTACTAGTAATTTGCAAAGAGCCTGATTTATGATACATTTGATAGAAATCAGCATAGGTCGGTTTATGGGTAATTTTGGCGTGAATATAAAAATGTCTGGCGCATTTCAGCACTGACAACGTATAGGGAAACCTCAGACGATTTATCTGGCCAAAGTCTTCTAAAAAGAAATATTCATGCTTTAGGAATCTTTCCGGTTTTTTTACGAGTTGCATATATTCATTTTTTGAAAGATCTGGTAAGGGGATTAATTCAAGATTCCCCTCACTATTAAGGATAAATCGCGGCTTGAGGGCATAACGAAGATTGGGATAGAGAAGATTCCTAAATTGATTAACGTTCCTAAAGATATTTTCAGTCAGAAAACTCATTATGACCAGCTTTGATTTATCCTGGATATTCAATTTAAACCGCAAATATGCTTGGTCGGTTCCATAAGCACCTACACCATAATTTGCCACCCGGCATCCCAGTAGTAATGAGAGTTGATTGGACCAGGCGTGTTCATTATCAACCTCTGCGGCCCAGGTAAAAGAATCTCCATACAAAGAGACGCAGGTGACAAAATGGCTAGGGTCAGGGAAGGCCGGAATAAATCGTGATCCAGTTTCATCCGCATCCAATTTAGGGACCCAACCCAAGACCGGGTGTCGGTTGGCCAGATAATTGTCAAAATCATCAAAGCTTTCCTGTTCTTTATATAAAACCCCTTTGGTTTCTAAATATTTTCCTAAATAATAGGATAGACCTTCAAGGCAAAGAAAATTAATCAAAATTATAATTGAATAATAAAAAACTATTTTAGCTTTATTCATTGTTTACCCTGGATCCCCTTACCGGCGCCCGCCTGGAAAAACTTGTCTTTGTAAGTGGCAAACAAGGTTTCGGCAATGACTTTATGCCCGTAATCATTCAAATGATAATCTTCATTCCAGAATAATTTATGCTCGTTCCCTTTCATGTAATCGGATAAATTAAGATAATTAATTTTATTATTATTTAGCCACGTGGACATCATGTTCATTAATTTAGAATTTATTTGCAGGTCGGCATCGCTCAACTTTAATAAATCCTTACATCTATCTAACCGTAACCCATCAGTAGACCATTCTAATTCCATCTTTGAGGGCAGCAGCAATACAATAAGTATAATATGGTTTGATTCGCAAATCTCTTTTATGGAATGAATATTATCAGTTACCGACTTAAAAGCTATTTCTAGAGATTCTGGATAATATTTGAAATAATAAATTTGATTTAATCCCTGGGCTAACCCGCCGGGATTGAAGGATTTTACGTTTTTTAGTTTGGCATAATAGTCAGAATTATTGGATTTCTTGCAACCTATAAGGCCACAGGTTTCGATAAAATCATTACCCCCATAAACAATAACAATATATATATCTGGTGCAAGATAGAGATATTTCTTGATTATCCCCAGGTAATTAAGCGGGAAATAATAACCGGTGCCGCTATTTATCACTTCATAGCGTTTGTCATGGAATGATTGATTTAACATATTTTCTAAAATAGTACAGCATGATTCTGAATTATCTATTACTCCATCAATATGGGAGTCTCCCGTAACTAATATCCTAATTTTACCTTGTTTCTCAGGAAACGTATCGGCATCTCTCCGAAAGCCTAAGTTATTTGTTTTAAGTACTATATTGCCACCTTTATGTTCAGCCCATACATAATTTCGCCTTGCGTTACTTTTATGTATGTGGCCCACAATCGGATCGTAAACATAATAATCTGATTCGTTCTTCACAATCTCTTTGCTAATGGAATGGAATATGTCATCCTCACTACAGCAACTGCATAATATTATTAATATTAATAAAAATTTCTTCATATCTATCATTCTTCTATCACCGAAGCTACACTGATCAATTTCTCCAAAAATTCCGGTGCAGGCTCAAGCGGGATTTCAGCGACCTGGGCAGAAACCTTTCCCTGGAGCCTAATTGGTAGCCCACCAGTTTGGTGAGCAGGCGCAGCGTTAGATAAGGAATCAAATGGGCCTTGCCGGCGCTGATTAAATAGCGTCGGCCTTCCTGGAATAACCGGTAACCTTCGCTCCCGGCAGTACCGAAGTGGTCAACGAGCCACCGTTCGTGGCTGCCGAAAAAGACTCCCACATCAAAATACCGCTTAAATTCTTCCATCATGGAATAATTATGCGAGTGATACACCGAGGCCTCGGCGGCATAGTAAATCGAGTATCCGGCTTCCAGCATCCTGCCGGCGACGTATTGATCCTCGCACATGATTACGGGGGGGAAACCGCCCACCGCCTCGAGGGCTTCAGACCGGTAGGCGGCACAGGCATTGGAACAAAACACCGTTTTAAGACCGAGGTGAACTCGATCAGCTTTTTTCTTCAGCTTGGAGGTGGCAGGATAATTGAACCGGCGGTTGAAGGCTTCCAGGGGGGAGGCGTCCGGCCAGGGCAATTGTCGGCCGTACACCAGCCCGATATCTTGCCTTGCCGTCAGCGGTTTCACCAGATTTGCCAGCAGGTGGGGATGCGCGGGTAAGGCGTCTTGGGTCATGAAGAGGTAATAGTCCGCTTTGATCAATTGGCGCCCCAGTTCCCGGGTGGTCCCGTGGTTGAACTCTGCGGCCCTGATCTTATGGACCTGGGCGCCGTAGGCCAGGGCCTGGGGAACGGTGTCATCCACCGAGCCGGAATCGATGACCAGCAAGGTCTGGGGGTCCAGGCTTTGGCATCGCAGCCCTGCCAGGACCCTGAGAAAAGTTTCTCCCCCATTACGGGTGGGGATAACCACCGCCACATGCATATCTTGTCCTGCTGACCTCCGGGTTGGCAGAGACCAGAAGACCATGGGCCACCGGTCCTGCCGCGGTTCTCATTATGTAGTATCCGAGCTTCAGAGAAGCCTAGCGACTTAGCATCATCCCCAGGGCCGCCCCCCCGATGATCATGGCGCCGAACATCAGGAACCTGACCATAAAGGCTTTCCGAACCCCGGGAAGAGGTACGTGGCCCCCCGACGAGATAGACCCCAATCCCAGGAGAATGTGAAAAAACCAGCTAACCTGGGGATGAAATAAACCGTCAAAGACCTGAAAGTGCAGGATTTCCCCTGCCAATGGCAGGAAGAGGGCCAGCGGCGGCAGCACCGCTCCTGCAGGGGATTGCAAAGCCTGGCTCATTAACCGGCCCAGGATAGCGATGACGACGCTGCTGTAAAGTAAAATAAAGGGAAACCCCAGGTCAGCCATGAAAGTAAGGAAGTTGTTCTCCGACGTCTTGAGCTTGGTGGTCCAGGCGGAGAAATCCTCTTTGGTCAGATAGGGATACTTAATCTCATAATCCTTGAGATACGGCTCTCTCGGGGCCCACAAGCCGATGCCGAACCAGGGATGTTCCAGGACCAGATGCCAGGAAAACCTTAGATTTTCTATCCGGTAGGCCACCGATTCATGGTATTGATTCTTTTCGGCGATAATGGGGCGGAGAAGATGCCCGGCGGTGGCGGAGACCAAGAACAGCAACAACATGATGATCGCCAGGTGTTTGCCGGACCAGGTTCGAAAGCAGGCGGCCAGCAGACCGAGCGCGGGCGGGACAAACAAGGCGGACCCCATGCCGAGATTTTTCCCGGCAAGCAAAAGCACCAGATAACTGAGGCCCAACAGAGCGATTCCCAGCGCCACCTTCAGGCGTGCAGGGCTGCACACCAGGGCAATGGGGACGAAAGAGAACAGAATGATGCGACTCCCCACCGGATGGTAGTGCTCGTCCAGGAAATTGAAGATACTGCCGGTGGTCCAGATCCCCGCGCCGCACAGCAGCAGGATGACGGCCAGTAATCCCAGGCTGAACCACAGGAAGCCACGCTGTCTTTCGGGGGTCCGGAGGAGCAGCCGGGCGCTCCAGTAACCTCCCAGCCCGGCCGACATGATCACAAAGGCCCGGGCCAGGGAAGAAGCTTTCGCAGGACTGCGGAAGCTGCTGATGAGAGATAGTCCCAGCAGGGTGAGAGAAATGAGCACCGCGGGAGACTTCCAGGGTATCGATTTTGATCGTTGAAAGATGAGAACCAACAAGAGCGATGCGGCGCACCAGAGGCCGGAAAATACTTTGGCGTTTTCTCCCGGAATAACCATCACATTTGGTTGCAAGAAGGCCAGGTGGACAGACGTTGCCAAAAAGAAGATCCAGGCCCATCTTTCTCCCCGGGAAGTCGCCACGGTTTCGGTATTGGCTGGATTAAAGGCGGTCAGCATTAATCGCATATGTTATCGGGTCGGGGTCGCGGGGAGGGGGTTGGGCATCGAGGGAGCTATTTCAACCCGTCTCCCCGGATGACCACAATAATAGTTTTGGCCAGGATGAACAGATCCAGCCAAAGACCTTGATGCTTGAGATAATAGAGATCGAGCGCGATGCGGTTTTCCAGAGATGGATCACCCCGGCTCATGATTTGCTGGTAGCCGGTGATTCCCGGTTTGGCTTTGAGACGGCGGCGCTGCCAGAGGTTGTATTTCGCCACCAGTTCCACGGCTTCCGGCCGGGGGCCCACCAGGCTCATATCTCCCCATAAAACGTTGAGAAATTGCGGGACCTCATCCAGGCTCCGGTTCCGCAAGATCTTGCCAATCGGGGTCACCCGGGGATCGGGATTCATCTTAAAGACGGGCTCGGCCAGAGAATCCAGGTCGATTATCTCTTTCAGCCTTTGGTCGGCGTCCGCCACCATAGTGCGGAACTTTAGCATTTTAAATGGCTTACCCTTCAGACCGGCGCGTTCCTGGACATAAAAAACCGGTCCGTCGGTGGTAAGTTTTATCAGGAGCGCGATCAGAAGCCACAAAGGGATGCCCACCAGCAGGACCACCGTGGAACCCACGATATCCATCAGGCGCTTCACTATCTTATATCCGGGATGCAAGGAAGCATCCCGCAGCTCAATGACAGGATAACCTTGGCACACGTCAATTTCCCGGCCGGTGACCGCTACTCCTAAGGCATCGGGCACCATGTAAAACGGGATGTTGTGCGACTCGCAGAAATTGACCGCCAGCATCATGAGTTCCCGGTCCAGATACCTGGGAGAGACGCCGTTTTCATCCGGAATGAACAGCAAGCTGTCAAAGGGCGTGCGCCGGAAAACCTCGGCGATCTCCCGCAATCCACCCAGGATCGGGAGTCCGGGATCCCCATGGCCGGTATCTGAAGCCGGGTTGGGCTCCACGCTGCCGGCCACCATAATCGAGGCGTTATGGGATTTCAGGTGGTCCAGAAATTCTGTAGCTCGTCGCCCTCCGCCAATAACCACCAACTTCTCCTTGAGAATATCTCGCCCGCAAAGGTAGGATTCCAAGCAGGTCAGCATAAGACGGAGGGTTGCGGCAGTCAGCAAGGCAATGAGAAAAGCCAGAAGATAAACCACGCGAGAAACCAGTAAGCCGCGGTAAAGAACGCCTAAAACCATGAGGAGCCCGAAGGCGAGAAGACCGGAATTGATCAGCTCACGAGTTTGCCAGCCGCTGGAGGTGAGCAGCTGCGGAGCATTGCGGTATTCACCGCTTCTGGCCAGGATGAAGAGCCAAGGGATGGTCAAGACCGTGGCGGCTTTGAGAAATGGGGTAATAGGAGGTGGGTACGGATCTTGAGGCGGAATGTAGGTGACGATGCTAACCACATGATAGCGCAAGTGATAAGCCAGAATTATCGAGGAGAAAAATACCAGGAGGTCGAGCACAAACAGCAGATAGCCGCGAGAACCCCATAATTGGAGCAAAAGCTTCTTCCAGGCCATGCCTGGTAGGCTGGCAAGAGAACCTGGCCACGGGGCTGGTCCTTCATGCGGGGGGCGGTTCATGGTTATGGGGTTCCTCGTTCCGCAGGCTGCCGGACCCCCGCCCTCCCGTTGACCCGGAGAAGGAGGCCCGAGGCGGGCAGCCTGCTGGATGCTGGTGCGGCGCTTCCTTTTTCCACTAGCCGGGCCCTTCTTGAGCATACGGCAAGTGCCGATAATGCTCCTAATTGGTCAACCGTGAGGAGTGCCCGGGCTTAGGGGTTGCAACAGATGGATGGCCCCGGGAGGACCGCAATACCGCTGAAAAGGAAATATCTGGAGAACCCGGTATCCCGGCAGGGGCCCCAGAGTGATTAAATAATCCTCGCGAGATACCCACCACCAACTCAACCCGGCGCGGGGCTGAAAATCGTTTCGGTAGCAGTAGTATCCATTAAATTCAAATCCGCCATCCATGGCGCAAGGATTGACTCGCAGGGTCTGGAGGGCGTAATCGTGGGCTTTTTTCAGGCCTCGCTTCATCTCCATAAAATCGTGGACATTGCAAGTAGACCACATGCCCAGGCAGATTACCATAACAAAACCCGGAATCATTTTCCAGAAGGTATCGGCAGCACGGCAGGCGGCCTGGTCTAAGACCAGCCAGATGACCAGGAAGATCACCACGGGGATCAAATAACGATCGTGAAAGCTCGTCAGCGTGATGATGCCCAAATAGAAAAGGGTTGCCAGGATAATCAAGGCAGACAGAAAAGAATTGCCCTGATCTTCCGGCGGAAAACCGGCCTGAAACCATTGCCGCGCATAAGCAAAAAAGAGAGTCAGCAGGACCGCTGCCGCCAATGCCGCCCAGGAAACCGCCAGATAGTAAGCCGCCCTGGAGATGACCGGCAGCCTCGGAATTTCCAAGATATAGGTATCTTTTAATAAAACCGGGCCGATACCAAGATTATAAATTACATTACCGGGAAAAATTACCGCAGGATGGATGAGATCGGTAACAATGGCAGCTTCCAATAAAATCAGCAAGATAGCCAAGACCATGAGGAGATACCGGAAATACCGGTGACGTAGGTAGGACACGCACCTGCCTATGAGCAGGGGCGAAACGAAGCAGGCGACGTAACCCAGGGCAAAGAGGAAGAGGCTGGAACAGATAAAGACCAGATAGTCGAGGAAGCCCTTTTCTCTCGGCAAATTGAAGATATTATGAATGACCTGGTGTTGTGTAAGCGGGGAACTTCCTACATGGGAAAGCAGCGCCTCATAGGAGATCCAGGGGAGCACAACTAAACCTAGTCCCAGGAAGAGCATCTTCCCTCTTCCCAGGGCAGCGCCCACGGGATGTGCCCAGCAGGTAACCAGAAAGGCCAGGAGGATGACTACCCCGATTTGCCGGGTCAGGATGGAACCCAGGACCAGGATCAGCCCCGCGCTAATCCAGGCGGTGCTGGATTTCTGCGCTCCCAGATAGAGACAGAGTATGGCGAATATGGCCAGGGAGGCAAAGGTGATATCGGTCATATAGGTAAAGCACTCGGCCAGGAACAGGGGATTGCAAACCACCGTCAGGGTCCCCAGCAGCGCCAGCCAGGGCGACACCCCGGCGCGGCGCAGGAGCAGCAAGAGGCCGAGAGACCCCAGGATGCCCATGGTAAGCACGGCCATCCTCAGGGTGGTTAAGGAGAAACCCAAGGCCCGGCTAAAGAGGTCCCCCACCAGGAGGTGGACCAGCAAAGATGGCCCCCCCGGGGTTCCCTGGGGCCCCCAGCCGGTGACCATGATTTTTCCCGTTGACCGAAGGGCCTCAAGACTTCTGACAAAGGCCCAGTCGTCGTTCACCATAAACTCGCCCCGGGGATTAACCACCACGATTATGAGGCCCCAGGCCACCAGGAGGGCGACCCAGGGAAACCAGTTTTTCATCACGCTATCATGAGGTTCAATGCTGGTCATTACTGTCGGTTACCCAATGGGGATTATCCCTCTTGCGTCGGTTAAACCGCTATTTTCAACAAGTTGGCTTGGCTTAATCGACTGGAAATCTCGCCACCAGTCGTTTAAACTTGGCAATTACCTCTTCCGGCCTCACCTGTATTCGACAGGGATCGCTTTGCCAGCGCACCGACAAATCCTTGCAGCCTACATCCCAGCAGGGATAGCAGCCCAGGCTCGCCGGCGGTTCCACCACCTCATAATCCGTATAGAAATTCAATCTCGCAGCCGGTTTCACCCCCCCGGTAAAGATAGCTAAGAAGGGGATGCGGGATAGGGCGGCGATGTGATAGGCGCTGGTGTCCGTACTGATTACATACTTCCCCAATTTTACCGCTTCAATATACTCCGTGATGGTCTTGGTTTTGCCTATCAGGTTAATTATGCTTTTGCCCTGAAAATATTTACTATCCCTGGTCCCCACCAGCAGAGGAGTTAATCCCATGGCCTTTACAGCTTCCAGAAGCTGAGGATAATAAGGTTCCCACCAACTCCTGGCGGGATTGGCAGAGTTGAGGCAGAGGACTGCGAATCTCTGGGCTAAATCGACTCCCATATCTAGCAACAATTGGCGCACTCTCTGCCGGGCTTGTTGGTATTCAGGCATGGGCGCCAATTCATAGTCCGGCTCTAAGCCCAGACCTCGGGTGTATGCCAAATGACGGTTGATCTTATTGTACTCAGTCGTAGTGCCCCAAAAGGTTGCAAACTCCAGCTCCAGGTCAATAAAGTTATAGACTTGCGAGGCTTGGGGGATCGGTAGCGGAGAATATTTCCGGCCATCGGGGATGGCAATGAATTTATCAAAAATTTTAAACCCGGCCATCATGTCAATGTTCCGTTGATAGGTGGCCAAAACCAGCTTCTTCTCCGGATAGCGTTTCCTCAGTTTCCGGAAGGCACAAATTCCCATCAGCAGGTCGCCGATGCCGTCGTCGCGGATGATCGTGATGGCATTGCTGAATTCCTGCCAATCCAACGCCAGGCGTTGCTTTTCCAGGGCTTTGAAGCTTTTAATTTTCGCGGCCCAAATCCTTTGGAGCCTAAGTCTATCCAACAGCCCTTTGCGCCAGTCCCGGGAAGAGCATTCCAAATGGTAAACCTCGGCGGCTGGGTTGTACAATACCTTAAATCCCGCCTCGGTCAGTCGGAAACAGAAATCCGTATCCTGAGCTTCTTCCTTAAAATTCTCGTCCAATTGGAACCGATCAAAGACGTCGTGTCTCATGGCGACGCAGGCGAAAGTAACCGCGGGCACCACGGCCTGATAATTGGCCTCGGGAAAATCCCTGGGCTTTTTGCCATAGATATGAAAGGCCCCATCATTATTGAATTCAATGCCGGCATGCTGAATGGTGTCATCAGGATAAAGGAGCTTGGCCCCGACCACGCCGATCTGAGAATCTGCCAGGGAATCGATTAAATTATCCAACCAATTAGACGTGACCATGGTATCGTTGTTCAGGAGGACTACATATTGACCCCGGGCCTGGCTCTCAATCAACCGATTATAATTCTTAGTGAAATAATATGAATCAAACTTAATTATTTTGACGTTTTTATAACAACTGACGGCCTGGCGGTAATACTGCCAGACTTCGGACTCAGTAGTCCCGGTATCGCCAAGCAAGATCTCTATTTTATATTTATTACTGGGGAACTTGTTAATCGCTTCCAGGCAAGGCTGAATCAAGTCCAACCGATTTTTGGTCAGAATGGCAACCGTTACCAAACCTTTGGTATAATCCTGAGCTCGGGGATAATCTCCCAGCCTCTCGGCCTTTACTTTTGCAAAATACCGAGCAACGGCGAGCCAAAGGCTCTTTACTCCATGTAGCCGCAGGATTTCCCAAGATAGGCGGGCAAGATGAAGATAGAACTTAATAGGAATTACCATTTAGGAAATTGTAGCCAAATTGGTTAACCATTTGGTATTACTTATGATTTAGCGAGACTTTGGCCTGGCAACAGTGGCCCAGCCTGATTTCTCCAAAAATTTGGGGCTATCATCCGGAAAATCCTGGCAAATGGATATAAAATTGATTTTAAAACTTGGTGTCTAAATACAAATAACATGACATGGCATTTTAATTTTAATGCAAAATTCATATATGGATATAACTCTCTTAGACTGTCACGCATCAGCCTAACATAGGTTTTATTTTTAAAGAAGATTCCTCTATTTATTTCCGAAAAAATAATTCTGATAAACCTTGGCAATATAATATCTTTTCGGTATTTAATACATCGCACATAATCATCTGGATATTCTTGTAGTAGTTTTTTTGCATATATAATACGGCTAGTTGCCATTGATGTGCCCCAAGAGCAACTATTGCCATGTATACGCCATTGTGCCAGGGATTTATTTATGAAAACATTGCCATACCCCTTCGAAAAAATACGCACAAATAAATCGTCATCCTCATATCCTGATAGCCGTTCGTCAAAACCCCCAACATCATCAAATGCCTTTTTCGATATTAACGTAGCAGATGGAATCACGAACATATCCGAAGCCAAGCACTGATCTATTGTTTTTTTCGGATGAACGGAATCAGTAAAGGATAAACAATCTATACGCTTTAACTCATCACCTTCCCCTATTTCATCCACACTACTATAAACCCAGCCAATTTCAGGATAACGCTCTTCTAAAAAAGGCCTCACTAATTCTTGAAGATGATTGGGATACCAAATGTCATCTTGATCAAGGAAGGCAATTAAATCTCCATCAGAGACGCGGACAGCATAATTTCTTGCTGATGATTGCCCACCGTTCTCTTTTTGGAAAAATTTTATAGGATATTTGTTTGCTAACTCTGCAATGATAAGCGCAGAATCATCAGTTGAGCCATCGTTTACGACGATTATTTCATCGGGAGGGAGCGTTTGCTCTACAACGCTATGGATGGCCTTTTCAATATATTTCTTCCCATTATAAACCGGTATTACAACCGAAATTTTCTTGTCAATTTTGGGAAGGTCAAAGGAATTAATATTATAGCATTCTTCCAATAATTTTTGTCGATCCACAGGACAACCATTCCCATGGCGGGACAGAGTGAGAAAAAATTCGAACTCTAACGTATCATGAAAATCTTTCTCTTTTAAGTTAATATAGCCCGCCTGGTATAAATCATTGACGATCAATCGAAAACTGGCTGGCGTAAAACGCCAGCCATGGACATCAATATATTCGGATGATTCTTTCTTAGCATCCAGTAATTGTTTGGCTTCAGAGATACTGTTGGTCAATTTAAGAGAGACTAACTCGTCTTTTGACCAAGCGAGGCGACCATCACTATAAGCACTATAAGCAAAATGATCGAATATCTTCCCAACAGGATGCCTGGTTCGCTGTTCCAAATATGCTTGTATCAGATCTCCGGTGCTGGTTAATGATTGAAATATATCAAAACAAAACCTCTTATCAGGGATGGCAAGGATTAATATACCATCTTCATTCAATATAGACTGACAATCTTTTAAGAACCCAATAAAATCTGGAATATGTTCAATAACATGTGATGCTATGATATAATCATAGTGCTTATTATTTATTAAGCTAGTGATGCGTTGCCCGTCAGTCACATAATCAACTTCTTCGATCTTGGAGATGTCAATATTTGAATCATCTTGATATTTATGTTTAAGATCGGCGACACAGATATAATCTATCGTCTCAACATTATACCCCAGAGATTTAGGAGCTACCGGATTATAGCTCGGCCCGATTTCCAGACCGAAATCCGATGCCTTAAAAAGAGACCTAAGAATTTCCATTCTATCCATAAGGCATCCTTGAAAAAAACCCGCGCTCCCCCAAAATTATTTGAGATTATGCCTGGTTTTGCCTATGCTTGTTAAAAATGGTTTTTGTAAGCTGTTTTAGGTTGGTACAACACCATAACAATATTGA
>CAWBPT010000017.1:0-20692 GCA_963790655.1 uncultured delta proteobacterium
GGGGCACGCTCCCGTTCGTCGAGACGCAATCTAACCAAATTATAACTTGAAGCCCGAGAGGAAATAAGATATTTTAAAAAGCATCTGAGCATATCCCAGCCAATTTCTGCAAACCCTGGCCCCAGGCAGACTCCCGTGTTTTCACCGTTAAAGTTCTGGCAGCCTCAGGACTTAAGAGAAGCCCCTTTTGTGGGACTCCCTCGGCAAAGAGACGGCGAGAGGCAGGGCCCCATAGCGCCGATTGCTTCCCGGACCTTGGGGGTGGTCGCGAGAGATTGACTGGAAGCTATGGCAAGACCTGATTTTACTGTCACCCTGAGCTAAGCGAATGGCCTCACCTTAGCGTAATTACAAGATTATTCGCTTTGCTCAGAATGACATTTGCGATAAATAGGGGTTTTTATATGGCTCGTAGGCAAAAATGCCATACCTTGCGAGGCGTTAAATTATGAACGAAGAATTGACGGATATCTTAGCACCGGAAGTATCTGCCGGTAAAATATTTGAGTGCAGCGGCGCCAGATTGGAGCCGGAGGCGGCCGCGGATCTGTGGCCCAGGATTTTGCAACATAAATGGCTCATGTCTGAAAAACTCGGCCGCGATGTGGGCTTGAGGGTACGCTCCCGGTCGTCGAAACGCAATCTAACCAAATTATAACTTGAAGCCCGAGAGGAAATGAGATATTTTAAAAAGCACCTAAGCATATCCCAGCCAATTTCTGCAAACCCTGGCCCCAGGCAGACTCCCGTGTCTTCACCGTTAAAGTTCTGGCAGCCTCAGGACTTAAGAGAGGCCCCTTTTGTGGGACTCCCTCGGCAAAGAGACGACGAGAGGCAGGGCCCCAGAGCGCCGATTGCTTCCCGGACCTTGGGGGTGGTCGCGAGAGATTGACTGGAAGCTATGGCAAGACCTGATTTTACCGTCACCCTGAGCTAAGCGAATGGCCTCAACTTAGTGTAATTACAAGATTATTAGCTTTGCTCAGAATGACATTTGCGATAAATAGGGTTTTTATATGGCTCGCAGGCAAAAATGCCATACCTTGCGGGGCGTTAAATCATGAACGAAGAATTGACGGATATCTTAACACCGGAAGTCTCTGCCGGTAAAATATTTGAGTGCAGCGGCGCCAGATTGGAGCCGGAGGCTGCCGCGGATCTGTGGCCCAGGATTTTGCAACATAAATGGCTCATGTCTGAAAAACTCGGCCGCGATGTGGGCTTGAGGGTCGCGTGCATCGATTTCCTCGAAAATATGGAGCAAGCCCGGGAGGAATACTTAGCCTATAAACGGAGGGATATTCTCAACGAGATGGGGGCTCAGACCATCAGCAAAGAATTATGGGACACCATCTCTGATTCGCAACCTCCCAAGCAGATAGTGCAGCGGAAAATCATCCTACCGTTGACCAAGCAAGATCTATCGAACAAGCATGGAGTCGTTCCTCCCAAGACCATCATTTTCTTTGGACCTCCCGGCACCGGCAAAACTCATTTTGCCAAAGCCATAGCTGGGGCCCTGTCCTGGTGGTTCATTGAGATTGCTCCCAGTATGCTCATGGTTGACGGTACCGAAAAGGTAGGGGTTAATCTGCGCAACATCATGGAAAAGTCACGCAATCTGGAAGAAGCGGTCATTTTTATCGATGAGTTTGAAGAAATCGCCGGCAGTCGGGATGAGGCCAGTCGGGTTGACAAGTCCATTACCAATGAATTTCTAAAACAGGTGCCGCTGCTCAAAAACCAGGGGAACAATATCCTCTTCATTTGCGCTACCAATTATATTAGACAGCTCGATGCCGCCCTGCTTCGACCGGGAAGATTTGATTGTATTATTCCGGTGGGCGGTTTGAACGAAGATGAGAGAGCAACTATTCTGGAACATTACCTCTCCAAACTCAATACCGGGGAAGTCGATCTTGATCGTATCATAAAGATGACATCTCGGTTTACCCCGGCTGATATGGAATATCTTTTTCAACAGGTTGCTCAGTTCGCCTTTGAACAGGAACTGGCTACGAAGCAAGATTATCGGGTGACTACGGACACAATTTTTGAAATTATACCTAAAATCAGACCAAGTCTGACCGAAGACGTCATCGTAGAGTTTGAGAAAGACAGCATCGCCTATTCACGCTTTTAAGAGATCACATCTGCCTTTAAAGACAATCTATTAATTAGAGTTTCTTCCTTTATTAATGAACCATGCCATAATATTTGAAAATATCTAACCTTTAATTCATACTGAACTTTTGCAAGTATCTGCTATATATCCGCGATTTGTGAAGGGAGAATAATTTGAATCGACACCGGATTAATAGAAAATTATAATTAATCGAATCTAAGGAATCTCAAAGGTCCTGAATATTCATGATCAGCCAGATGTTTGAAAAACGCGTGCTGATTTTCGGGTGCGGCAATATCCTGTTCGGCGACGACGGCTTCGGCCCCGCGGTGGTAAGCCGCTTGAACGAAAAATATCAATTGCCCGGCGACGTCCTGGCCCTGGACATGGGCACCAGCATCCGGGACACCCTCTTCGACCTGGCGTTGAGCGAGACCAAGCCTCAAAAGCTCATCATCGTGGACGCGGTGGAGTACCCGGACCGGAAGCCCGGCGAGGTTTTCGAAATCCCGGTGGAGGGCATCCCGGAGAAGAAGACCGCCGACTTTTCCCTGCACCAGTTCCCCACGGTGAACATCCTCCAGGAAATCAAGGATCACACCGGAGTCGAAGTCAAGGTCCTGGTGGGGCGAGTCCAGGAAATCCCGGAGGAAGTGCAGCCCGGCCTATCCAAGACCATGGAGGCGGCCGTGGCTGAGGCCTGTGAGCGGATTCTTAAAGAGATCGGATAGTTAGGCTAGCTGGTTTTGGTAGGGGCGTGATTGATCACGCCCGAAAGTGGCCGGCTCATCCCCGCCAGCGGGCGCCAAAAATTGCGCCCCTACAGTTCATACATATCAAGGCCGTTTCCGCCCCGGGGTTATGCCACCTCCCCCTTGAACCGCCTTCTCTGCCAAGCTCCCGCTTGGCGAAAACATCGCGTAATTTTATTGAGTTGGGCGTAATATAAAGATGTCGCCAAGCAGAGCTTGGGCTAAAATTGGCGTTCCCAAGCAGGAGCTTGGGAACGAGAAATGAAAATCCCCCTTTACAAAAGGGGGACTTTTGCACCCCGGCCCTAGGCCGGCTCCAAAATGGTGGGAGGGCCTGAATGCCGCCCCCGCCCCGCCTCCGCCCCCTGCCCCTCAATCCCACCTGAGCTCGATGGACTCCACCTCCCGGCCGCCGTTGACCGGCGCCACCGCGCCGCACCGGGGGCACTCGGCCAAAGGGCTCAAATCATGGGGGTCCACCGTCCCCGTCGGCAAGGGCCCTGCATAGCCGCATTTGGGGCAGGTTAAAGTCACCGGCGAAATAGTCAGTTGCAGCCGGGAGTTTTCCAAGGGGGTCCCTTTGGCCAGCACCTCGTAAGCCTGGCGGGTAGCCGCCTCGGAGTGCACCGCCAGGGCTCCCACCTTGAGATCCACCGTAAGGGCCGGACCTCCCGGGCAACCCTCCGACTTTTGCATCTCTTCCAGGATCGTGGCGACGACGTCTTCCATCAGGGAATATTCATGCAAGGTGGGCACCCCCAAAACGAAGTTTCTATCTAACGATTAAATATACGGTAGAAAGGGGTCAAAGACAAATATCAATGTCAGATAACCCCAGGCTTGGGCCCGGCCTGATGGACTCATAGCGGTTGATGCCGAGTTGCGCCCCTACAGGTAATTTACTTGTTGTAGGGGCGGACCCAGGTGTCCGCCCGATTTAGGGCGCCCACGGGGGTGCGCCCTGCGGAAAAGACTCTTTTTACTTCTAAGACCGCGACTTAAGACCTCTGCGAAAGTCTCAATTGCTACCCTCTTTAATCAACATGTAGCGTAGGCGCCCTCGCCTGCGGCTAAATTAAGTGTGGACAGCCGAGGGCGGCTATCCCACATGAGACTTTCGCAGAGGTCTCGACTTGGTATTAAGGGGTTGGGGGTAGGGTGCAGGGAGGGGGTGGGGGCCACTTACAAAAAAGCCCCTGGCCCCCTCCCTGAGAAGACATTGGAGAGCCCGCCTACCCGGTGAGCTCGGATTTGTAGATGGGCAGATACCGGGTGCCCAGGTCGAAGACGAGGATGCCGCCGGCGATGAGGGCGGCTGTCACGATGATCTCGATGGCGGAAGGGAAGTAGCTGAACTCCCGGTAGCCGCCGTAGGAGGTGAGCGACACGTTAAAGCGGTTCAGCACCACCCCGAAGGCGGCCAGGCCCGCGCCCCAATAGAGCCCCGTCACCGAGTTGCGCACCTCCCGGAAGGAGAGCAGCAGGGCGGGGAGCGCC
Organism: uncultured delta proteobacterium; assembly: GCA_963790655.1. Lineage (GTDB taxonomy): Bacteria > Desulfobacterota > Desulfobaccia > Desulfobaccales > 0-14-0-80-60-11 > DASWLF01. The sequence goes on from CAWBPT010000017.1 coordinate 4,375, forward strand.
ACGGTGCCGAAGAGCTCCAGGTAGAAGAAGAAGTGGGGCTTGTCGAAGACCCACACCGTGGCCCCCCGGGCGTAGAGGTCGGTGACCTTCATGGCGAAGTAGACCAGCAGCGCCAGCGCCAGGCCCTTGGTGAGGGAAGAGAGCAGCTTCATTTCGGGTTTTTTGCCGTAGGCCCAGGAGCTGACCAGGCTCTCCAGGGTCACCACACTCATGCCGCCGATGACGGCGGTGGTGAAAAAGAGGGGCCCGATGGCCTTGGAGGCCCAGAGATCGCTCATCTTTTCGGGCATGAGCAGATAGAGCGCCCCCAGGGAGGACTGGTGCAGGGTGGAGAGGATGACGCCGGCCACCACCAGGACCAGGTAGATGTCCCGGAAGAACTTCACCCATTCATATTTCTGCCACTTTTCCAGGGCGAAGATGAAGATGTCGATGCCCAGGACCGTGGTGTAAAGCATGACGCACCAGGAGACTTCGAAGAGCACCGAGTGGGGGTTCCACATCACCATGGGGTGCCAGATGCGCCAGGGCTGCCCCAGGTCGAAGAACAGCCCGACGACAAACACCAGATAACCGATGAAGGCCGAGAGCTTGGCGGCCCGCAGCAGGGGCTCGAACTTTTTCAGGTTGAAGATATAGATGGCCGCGGCCATGGTGAAGCCGCCCCCGGCCAGGGCCACCCCGGACAGGATGTCGAAGCTGATCCACAGGCCCCAGGGGTAGGCGTCGTTCAGGTTAGTGGTGGCGCCCAGTCCCAGGAAGAGCCGCGCGATGGCGGACACTAACCCCAGCACCAGGATGACGTAGAGGATGGCGTAGCCCGGAGTGAGTTTGCCCTCGCCGGGATACCATTTCTCGATCTTGACGGCCATGGCTCAGTCCTCCTTGGGCTCGTCCTGGGCCTTGACTTCGGCCCGGCGCTGGTTGAAATAGTGCAGCCCCACGGCCAGCCCCCCCACCGTAAGGGCGATCCAGGGCACCTTGGACATCCACTCCCGGCCATAGAGGCCGTAGGGAACGTTGCCCAGATCGGTGCGGAAGCCCCGGTGGTGCAGGCCCAGCTCCTCGAAGGAGACCGGGGTGAGGTAGATCCACGAGGTGCCGCCCACGATCTTCTCCCCGTAAACCTCGGGGTAGTATTTACCGGGATGGGCCCCGAGGCGACGGTGGGCCTCTTTTAAGAGCTCAGCCCGTTCTCCGAAGAGGATGGTGCCGGTGGGGCAGGTGGTGGAACAGGCGGTGCCCAGGCCCATGGCCAACCGGTCGGCGCAAAAGTCGCACTTGCGCACCAGGGGCACCGCGGATTCCCACTGGAACTTGGGCACCTGGAAGGGACAGGCCATCATGCAGTAGCGGCAGCCGATGCACTTGTCGTCGTCATAGACCACCGGGCCCTCTTTGAGTTTGGTGAGCGCCCCCACCGGGCAGACGCTCTCGCAGGCCGGGTCAAGGCAGTGCATGCATTGGCGCTTGACGAAGTACCAGTCGAGCCGGTCTCCCCGGGCCACCTCCCTAAAGATCATGCGGGTGTAGTTTTTGCTGTCCATGGCCCGAGGGTTGCTCCAGGTCTCGCTGAAAGTGGTGCGCTTACCTTCGAGGTCGTGCCAGCTCTTGCAGGCCACCTGGCAGGCCCGGCAGCCGATGCAGCGGGTGGTGTCGATCAAAATGGCTTTACTCATGTCTCACCCCCTCAGGCCTTCTGCAGGTCCACCAGGAATACCTTGTATTCCGGGATCATGGTGTTGGCGTCCCCCACCTGGGGTGCCAGCTGGTTGGCCGCGTAGTTGCGCCCCGGCGGTCCTCCGATGTCCAGGCCCGCAAACCCGAAGTGCCAGGGCAGGGCCACCATCTCCACGGTGTTCTGCATTCCCGGTTTACCGCAGGTGAAGGCCGCGACCCGCGGGGTGACGTTGGCCCGGGCGAAGACTTCGCCCCGCACGCTGGTCACCTTCACCCAGTCGCCGGGCTTGATGCCCTTGGCCTTGGCCAGGGCCGGGCTGAGCTCCACGAACATCTCCGGGAAGAGCTCGTTCTGCCAGTCCAGATTCCGGGTCATGGCCCCGCCCTGCCAGTGCTCCGTCAGCCGGAAGGTGGTGGCGATGATGGGATACCTGGGGTCGCAGACCTCCGCCACTTTGTCCAGGGCCGATTTCCACACCTTCATGGCCGGGTTGGACTGCTGTTTGGAGACCGGGTTGACGTAGGGGCACTCCAGGGCCTCGTAGTGCTCGGGGAGCGGCCCTTCCTTGCACAAGCCCCCGGGCACGAAGAGCCGGGACTTGCCCTCCGGCAGCATGATGAAGGGCGCCGCGGCGGACTCCGCCGGCGGCACGTGCACCTTGGTGGCCGGGTCGATCCACTTGAAATCCGGCACGTCGAGGTTCTTCCAGGTCTTTCCCGCCTCGTCCCACTTGAACATGGCCTTGTTGGGACTCCAGGGCACGCCCTGGGGGTTAAGCGAGCAGCGGTTGTAAATGATGCGCCGGTTCACCGGCCAGGCCCAGGCCCAGGTGGGATAAAGCATAAGGCCGCTGGCGTCCTGGGCATTGCGCCGGGCCATGAGATTGTCTTTCTTTTCCGGCCCCGGGTAGGAGCCCGAGTAGATCCAGCAGCCGCTGGCGGTGGAGCCATCGTCTTTCAAGGCCAGGAAGTTGAGTACTTGCTTCTTGTCGGCCACGGTGTAGCCGTTGATCTCCTTGGCCACCAGGTGCACGTCCGGGTCCTCGCCGTAGTTCCAGTTGAGCTTGAGGATGGGCTCGGGGACCGGGGCCTTGGAGTCTTCCTTATAAAGCTTTTGCAGCTCCAGGCCCAGGCGGTTGGCGTACCAGAGGTCGCTTTTGGCGTCGCCGTGGGGCTGCACCGCCTGGTAGCGCCACTGCAGCCAGCGGCCGGAGTTGGAGGCCGAGCCTTCCTTCTCCATGGAGTCCGCCGCGGGGAACATGAAGACCTCGGTTTTGATCTTCTTGGGGTCCGCCCCGGGCCGCTTCCAGAAGACCGCGGTGTCCGTCTCCCACAGGTCAAAGGCCGCCAGCCACTCGAGCTTGGCCAGGGCCTCGTAGGTCTGGTTGAGGTTGGGGGCGCTCACCGCGGGGTTCATGCCCCACACCAGCATGCCCTTGATGCCGCCCGCGCCCATGGACTCGAAAAGCGGGATCCAGGAGTAGCCCGAGCCCTCGTAACCCTTGCCGATCTTGGGCAGATAGTCATAGGCGAAGTCGTTCTCTTTGGCCGCGCCGTCCCCCCAGAAGGCCTTGAGCAGGCTCACGAAAAACTTGGGCTTGTTGATCCAGAAGCTGGCCTTGGGGGTCTCTTTGTCCAGGTAGTCCTTGAGGGTGGGGTGGGCCGCCTCGTTGGGGACGGCCATGTAGCCCGGCACGATGTTGAAGAGCAGGGCCATGTCGGTGGAGCCCTGGACGTTGTTCTCGCCCCTCAGGGCATTGATGCCGCCGCCCGGCATTCCCATGTTCCCCAGGAGCTGCTGCAGGATGGTGTAGGCGCGGATGATCTGCACCCCGGTGGAGTGCTGAGTGCCCCCCATGGCGTAGAGGAGGGTGCCGGCCTGGCCCGGGGCCCCGGTGGCGCAGTAGGTGGCCGCCATCTTCAGGAACTGGTCTTTGGGCACCCCGGTCACCGCGGTCACCAGCTCCGGGGTGTAGCGGGCAAAATGGGCCTTGGTGATCTGGAAAACCGACCGGGGGTTACTCAGGGTCGGGTCCGTCACCGGCTTCTTTTCCGCGTCCAGCTCGTAGCTCCAGGTCGCGGGGTCGTAGGCTTTTTTGTCTTTCTGATAGCCGGAAAAGAGCCCGTCCGCAAAACCGAAGTCCTTATTCACCAAGAACGCGGCGTTGGTGTAGTTGACCACGTAGTCCCGGTGATACAGATTATTTTCTAAGGCGTAGTTGATGAGGCCGCCCATGAGGGCGATGTCGGTGCCGGGCCGCAGGCGCACGAACTGGTCGGCCTTGGCCGCGGACCGGGTGAAGCGTGGGTCCACCACGATGAGTTTGGCGCCCTTATCCATCGCCTGGGTGATCCACTTGAAGCTGATGGGGTGGTTTTCCGCCGGGTTGCAGCCGATGATCATGATGCAGTCGCTGTTGGCGAGGTCGTTCCAGTGGTTGGTCATGGCGCCGCGGCCAAAGGTGGGCCCCAACGAGGCCACCGTGGAGGAGTGTCAGAGGCGGGCTTGGTGCTCCAAATAGACGACGCCTAAGGCCCGGGTGAGCTTGGAAATCAGGTAGCACTCCTCGTTGTTCAGGGCCGCGCCCCCGATGGAGGCCAAAGCCTCGGTGCGGTTCACCGTGACGCCGGTGGCGCCCTGGTGGGTGAAACTGGCGTCCCGGGTGGCCTTCACCCGCTGGGCCAGGGTCTGCATGGCCCAGTCCAGGGGCTTTTCTTCCCAATGGTCGCTGCCCGGGGCCCGGTATAACACTTTCTTCAGGCGCCGGGGGCTGGTTACCACCTCGAAGACCGCCTGGCCTTTGCTGCACAGGGTCCCCTGGTTGATGGGATGCTCCGGGTCCCCTTCCACGTTGATGAGTTTGCCATCTTTGGTGTGGGCGATGAGGCCGCAGCCCACCCCGCAGAAGGGACAAATAGAGGTCGTGACTTGAGTGTCCTTGGTCTTGGCGGGTTTAACCAGCCCGGCCCAGCCGCGCCGCGGCAAAATCACATCGGAGAGGGCCAGCGCCGTTACCCCGCTCCCCAAGCCCTTGATGAACATCCTTCGGGTTATGCCCATAGTCTACCTCGCTCCGGGGAGTCAGAAGTGTTGCAGAAAAATCGTGGTGGCGGGAAATTTATAATAATTCCAAATAACTCCGATATCAAAGCCTCTAAACCATCGCACCTCCTTCCTCCATTTTCAACCCCTTTGCGCCCACGTTAGGGTATTTTTGCACAATTGTCAACCATTCGTCACATTATTATAACCAGGTTTTAACGAGACTAATTGCCAGTAAATTAAGGAGGTTGTATTAAATGAAAAAAGGGGGGGAGATTGAGCCGGGCCGCCTTCCCGGGTTCGCCGTCATCGCCCCGGAACGTCCTTGGGGTGGGCCGACCCGGGGCCTGAGAAAAGTTGCCGCAAATCATGGCTGTACGGATTTCCGGCAGGCCTCCAGGGCCGCCTTTACCCCCTGGTTTCCCGGCTCCAGCTCCAGGAACTTTTCAAAGTACCCACAGGCCTCCCGGGAACGACCCAGGGAGTAGAGGGCATATCCCAGGTTTGCATGGGTCTGGTGGTAATCCGGGGTGTATCTGAGGGCCAGTTGATATTCCGCCACCGCCTGGTCGTTTTGGCCCATCATTTGGTGGCACCAACCCGCAATAAACCGGCTGATCTTGATATTCGGCTCCCTTTGATGAACCTCCCCCAGGTATCCCAGGGCTTCGTCATACCTGGCTAAGGTCTGGGCAATGAAAGCCGCCTCGTACAAGTAGTCAATATCCTTGGGATTATACCCCAGGGCCCGGACTATGGCCTCATGGGCGCTTGGATAATCCCCCACCCGTTCATGGGCCACCGCCAGCCAATACAAGGACCGGTCCAGGCAGATACCGGGGCTATACAAAACTCCCTGTTTCACCAGTTCCAGACCCTTTTGCTGCTCCCCGTGGTCGATGTAATAGAGCCCCAAATTGATATGGCCCAGATAATACCCGGGGTTAACCTGGATGGCCTTTTCCAGGTACTGCTTGGCGGTGGCCTCGTCCTGGCCGCGGAAACACATGCCGTAGCTCATGTTGGCCACCTCGTCCCCGCCATAGCGCACACTTTGGGCCCAGAAGCTCTTGTCGTCCCGGTAATGCCGGTTCATGGCCCAAGAGGAGACGCCGAAGTATAACAGCAGGGCCGCAAGGACCAGGGGGGCCGTCTTGGGAGGCAAGTAGCGGAACAGGAGTAGGGTAATAACCAGGGCCAGGTAGGGAAGCGCCGGGTAGACCCGATAATCCGAGGCCCACTGGTGCAGGGGCAGGAAAGAAGATTCGGGAGCCATGGTGGCCCAGTAGGCGAAGATGGCGAAGGCGAGGACAGGGGCCCGCCGCCGCACCAGCCAGGCCGCCGCCACGGTGGTGCCGATGCAGGCCAGGGCAATGAGCATCTGAGGATCGAGAACCGATGCCACCGGCCGGACATAAGGCATACCCCTGATTGCAAAAGGCCAGGCCAGGTTCCGCAGATAATGGAACAGGTGCAACCTGATCTGGGTCAGCAGGTACCAGAAACTGGGCCCAGCACCGGACAGGGCCTGGTCCAGGTCCGAGAAGCCCAGGATAATCCGGGTAAATGTCAGGAATAGTCCCACCATCAGGACAAAGGGGAGCACCCTCAGCCACAGTTTCTTGGAAAGCAGCTTTTCCCCGGCCACCAGGGTTTCGAATAAAAAGACCACGACCACCGCCACCCCGGCGTTGGTCTTGGAAAGCAGGGCCAGGAGAAACAGGGCCAGCGTCAGCGCCCACCGGCCGGGCGTCTCCCCCCGCCGGCGCATCCTGAGGTAGGAATAGAGGGAGGCGCCCAGAAAGGCCTGCATCATCAACAGATCCCGGGCGCACAGGTAATTGACCGGGAAGCCGGAAATGGGATGCACGGCAAAGATGGCCGCGGCGCCCCAGGCGGTCCACCTGACGGCGGCGTCCGCCGGAAAGCCTTGGGCCCAGTTCTTGAGCAGGATAAGGAAGAGCAAATAGAAAAAGATCACGGCCGCCAGGTGGACCGCCAGGTTGAACAGATGGTAGCTTGCCGGCGCCAGACCGGAAACCGCGTAGTTTAAGGATAGGGTCAGCGGCAGCAGCGGCCGGTACTGCTGGATGCTTTGCAGGGAGGACATGGTGGAGGGGTCCAGGAAGTGCCGCCAGAAGGGCTGAACCCGGGTGATGCCCGGATTGTTCACAATCCGGTAATAATCGTCCAGATGGAAACCGTTTAAGAGGGTGTTGCTGTAAACCAGGGCCACCAGGGCGGCCAGCACACCCAGGGGGAGCAAGGATTCTCCCAGAAACGGGACCCTGGCGGCAGGGCGTCCGCCGGGTGGGGCCCCCATCTGCGGCGACAGATTAACCTTACCCATGGCAGCGCCTGAACCTCAGAGGGCGTGGGTTAAAAAAGAGATCCTGCCAAGGCCTTGGTCCGGCAGATTCCCCCGGGGAAATTCTCGGCACCAGGGCGAGACTGCCTCAGGGGTCAGCGGCGGCAAGGCTGAGCGCTCCGACCGCCACCTGCCGGGAATCCCGGGAATCATCAAACCTTCTAAATTATAATAACAGAGTCTTAATCATTATGACAGTCCGAGCAGCCTGGTGGCCGGGGAAGTTGAGGTTATCGCGAGGTGAATCAGCTGCCCGCCGAGGATTTGGTTGGCACAGCCGGCTTACCAGAGCCTGCGTCTGGATACCACCTCCACTTACTCGGTGGAGGCACGCCCAGGTCCGCGCCGGGGGCGCGCCAAGCTGGATCTGACCTTGGGGTCTTGGAGCCACTTCTTCTTTGATAAAATTTAAATTTTTATGTTTCACATCCCTAACGGGTGTCCGTTAATCAGACAATTTCTGTCCAAAATTATGAAATAAAAATGATATAAGTGTCCGAAAATAGGACAAAAAATAGGTACTTTTACCTATTGATTTTAAATTTTTCTAATGGTATTAAAATAGCCACTGGCAATCTTAAAAGTTGCCGCGACCTTTACTTATCGTTGAGATAAATTCTTCTTAGAGCGGTTGCTACAGGTGGTGTTGCCAGGACTCTCAGCAGGTAGACTTCCCTTGAGCGGAAATCGCGCAAAGATCGGAAGCGCCGAAACAGCCTGGGAGTCACAGCCGTAGGTTTGCGAACCAGCTAATCTACATGAGCAAACTAACCGCGGTTACAGATGGGGAATCACCATGAAGAAAGCGTCTCTGATATGTGTGTGTGCGGCCATGCTGGTCTTGAGCGGGTCTGCGGCTTGGGCGGTATTAGCTTTACCCACCCATGGGTACATCACGATAACTGACTGCGATAGCCCAGGCTCAGATTGGACCTCTGTGGACCTCACTCACCTGACAGGCATAAGTAGTTCCCTCGGCACTCCAGGCGCTGAGTCCGGAATCGCAAGTGGCATTCTGACTTCTACGAGCAATGCTGGCTTCCTGGTTCCCGGCACCCGTTACATACGACTCATGGAACCTAACAATATCGATGTGAGCGATGTGGTCAAATTGGAAGCTGGTAGTGTAGACCACCCGGATAGTAGCTATTCACAAAGCTTCACCATCTCTTTCTATTCTGACGGTTACGTCAACTTTAGCGATTATATAACTGCTTCGATTGGGTATCCAACGATAGCCGAAACTGGAAACCTCCAAGACGTGTCGGGAGACACCTTGCTGAACACCAACGATGCCTTTGGTCTCTTCGTGAAATCCGAGGTTTGCGAAAATCCCTTACCCGGCACCCTGCTCCTTTTGGGGAGCGCCCTGATTGGGTTGGCGGGCTGCAGAATGAGAAAAAGATAACCCGGTCAGGGAGGCGCAACCCCAAAGGCAGGCTCAGCCATGGGCCTGCCTTTTTTGTTTCACCAAGCTGGTTTCCGCCTTTCATTAACTTTTCTTTCTTAATGAATATTTGGTTCAAAGAGGTGGAGAGCGAAAAAAGTTTACTATATGTAAACTTTTTTATTTGACTTTCGTTCCAAATTCGCATATAATGCGAACCCTGACAAAGCCAAACCCTCCGTGAGGTGGGGACGGAAAACCACGGGTCTCTCAATTAGCTGTGAGGAGATAGCCGGGCTGCCAGAGAATAGGCAACCCGGCTTTTTTTTTGAGACCTGCTGGGCAAGAAAGACGATTGCCATAAACCCCAGCTTGTCAATCAACGTAGTGGATGAACCCATTATCTCTGGATGAGGCCATTATAAAATGTCTAAAGATTCGGAAGGCCTTTTATGTGTGACGCCCACTGAATTTTCGTCAAATGGGCCTTCCGAAGAGCTTACTACAGAGATGGTCGGGACCTGCGAGGCAATGCTGGAGGTTTTTAAAATTATCCGCAAGGTGGCGGCCTCGGACGTCCCGGTTCTGGTTACGGGAGCCAATGGCACCGGCAAGGAAATGGTGGCCCGGGCTATTCATCAACGCTGCATGCGCCACAAAGGCCCCTTCGTAGCCATTAATTGCAGTGCCATCCCCCGGGAATTGTTGGAATCAGAACTCTTCGGCCATGAGAAAGGCTCTTTCACGGGAGCCTACCGCACTTCCTTGGGCATGGTGGAGCGGGCTAATCATGGCACCTTGTTGCTGGATGAAGTGGGGGAGCTGCCTTTGGAGATGCAGGCCAAGTTCCTGCGTTTCCTCCAGGAACATACTTTTGAACGGGTGGGCGGCAGAAAAACCATCAAGGTGGACCTGAGGGTGATTTCTGCCACCAACTGTGACCTGAGGGAGCTGATCGCGGCTGGCCGGTTCCGGGAAGATCTATATTATCGCTTGGACGTGGTCAATATCGATCTGCCGCGCCTGAAGGACCGCGGCGACGATGCCCTGATCATCGCCAACACCTTTCTAAAGCAGTACGCCGCGAAGCAGGGCAGAAATATCAAGGGGTTCGCACCGGAGGCCATTGCCGCCATTGAAACCCATTCCTGGCCCGGGAATATCCGGGAGTTGGTCAACCGCATTCGCCGGGCCGTAGTGATGGCGGAAGGAGAATGGATCACCCCGGAAAACATGTCCCTGACGGTTAAAGACATAACCCCGGAATCTATTATCGATGGCCTGGGACTCAAAGAGGCCAAGGAAAGGTTCGAAATGAACGTGGTGACCGCGGCGTTGAAACGCAATCGGGGAAATGTAAGTTTGGCCGCCAGAGCCCTGAAGACCAGCCGTTCCGCGATCTATAACCTCATTCAGAAATATGAGTTAAAATAAGATAAACTCGTATCTGCAAAGACCCCACCCCCGCAGGCCTGACCCGACCCCACCGCATTTCTGACAGATTAGTGGCGAGAAGGAATCAGAACTCCACCAGCCGGTTTTGCATGGCAAAGCGGGAGATTTCAGCGTTGTTCCGCAGGTTGAGTTTTTTCAGCAGCCGCAGCCGATAGGTGTCCACGGTCTTGGGACTGAGATGATAAGCCTCGGCGATCTCTTTAACGGTGCGGCCCAGGGCCAGGTGCCGCAGCACTTGAATCTCCCGGTTGGACAGGCAGTCAACCGGGGAGCGGCCCTTGCCGCCGCTGGCCATGCTCTGGGCCAGGGACTCGGCGGCGGCATCGCTGAGGTAGCTCCCGCCGGCGTGCACCTTGCGGATCGCCTTCACCAGTTGCTCCGGCGCGGAGCGCTTGGTCAGGTATCCCTTGGCCCCGGCCGCAATGGCCCGCACCACATATTGCTCTTCTTCGTGCATGGTAAGGATGAGAATGGGCATTTTCGGATAGTAGTGGTGCAGCTGTCCCAACACCTCCAGCCCATCCAGGCCGGGCATGGAGATATCGATAACCGCCACATCGGGTACGGTTTGCTGGATTTGCCGGATGGCTTCCCGGCCGTCGGCCGCCTCCGCCACCACTTCGATGTCGCCGGAGTCTTCCACGATGCGCCGCAGCCCGGCCCGCACAATGTCATGATCGTCTGCCAGCAGAACCTTGATCAAGGGGCTATTCCTTCCGGCCCTTCAGGGGCAACCTGAAACAGACCTGGGTGCCGGCCCCGGGCTGGGAGCGCATTTCCAGGCTGCCCCCCAGGAGGCCGGCCCGTTCCCGCATGCCCACCAGACCCAGACATTGAGCTTCCGTCAGTTCCCGGGGGTCGAACCCCCGGCCGTTGTCCACCACGGCCAGGGTCAAGGTGTCCCCTGCGGCATCCAGGGTTAGCCGGGCCTCGGTGGCAAAGGAGTGGCGCGCTACGTTGGTCAGGGCCTCCTGGGCGATGCGGTAGGCGGCGGTGGCCACGATGCCGTCAACCTCAGGCACCTGGCCATGTTTAAAAATGCAGGCAATCCCGGTGCGCTTTTTAAATTCGGTGATAAACCATTCCAGGGCTTCGATGAGGCCCAAATCATCCAGGACCCCGGGACGCAGCCTGGTGGCCAGGCCTCTCACCTCATCAATGGTATGATCGATGAGGTGGCACATGCTCAAGGCCCGTGCCGCCGCCAGGCTGCCGTTTTTCTGCAACTGGTCATAAATCCAGACCGAATCCATGCGCAGGGCCGTGAGCAATTGCCCCAGTTCATCGTGCAGTTCCCGGGCGATGACCTTGCGTTCCTTCTCCTGGCTGTTCATGATGCTGGCGGAAAGACGCCGCAACTGGTCTTGGGCTTTCTTAAGGGCGGTGATGTCGGTGGAAATGCCGCACAGGCCGCTGACCGCGCCATCTTCGTCATAGAGGGGGAATTTCACCGACAGATAGGTGCGGACGCCGTCGTGCAGCGGAATGGCTTCCTCGACCTGATAAGGCCGCAGTTCGGTGAGGACCCTGAGGTCGTTGGCCCGGAATTGCTCGGCAAACTCCCGGGGAAAAATCTCGTGGTCGGATTTTCCCTGGATTTCTTTATTACTTACCCCGAACAGTTCCTCAAACCGGGAATTGACCAACCGGTAATGACCATGCTTGTTTTTAATATAAACCACGGAGGGCGTGTATCTGAGAATACTGGAGATCTCCCGGGTCCTTTCCTTGACCTGGCGCTCCAGGTCCTTGGAGTAGCGGTCCAGCTCCTCTTTGGCGCGCTTGAGCTCGGATTCGGCTTTTTTGCGCTCCGAGAGGTCCCGGGCCACACAGACGCTGCCCAGGTGATTGCCTTGGTCGTCTTTCAGCAGGCTGATGGAGATATCCATGGGAACCACGTTGCCGTCTTTCTTCTGCATGACGATTTCATATTCTCTCACCACCCCGTCCCGGCGCAGCCTGGCGAGCATCCGGTCCAGTTCTCCGGCATCCGGATAAAGCACAAAGGCGGTCTTGCCGGTGAGCTCCTCGAAACTATAACCGTATATTTCCGCGGCCCTTCTATTCCAGAGGATAAACCTGCCGTGGCAGTCCACGATGCCGATGGCGTCCACGGAGTTATCAATGACGTTTTCCAGGTGATCCTTGGTTCTTTTGAGCTCGCGCTCCGCCCGTTTGCGCTCTTCGATTTCTTGCTTCAGCTGCTCGTTGGCCAGCAAGAGTTCCGAGGTGCGCTCCTCGATGCAGCGCTCCAAAACATGGTAGACCTTTTGCAAACCTTCGCCGGAGCGTTTCCATTCGACCTTCAACGCCTCCAGCTCGGCAAGGCGCGGGGGTGGGGCCGGCATCTTCTTGCCAGGCCGGCCTTTGGGTTTACCGGCTTTCTTCTTTGCGGTTGCGGGTTTTTTCACTGCCGGCATTTTTGGCCGTGCCCCTCCCAGGTTTTGGTAGATGATTATATCATTTAAGCACTTAGAGGAGCTGCTAATTCTTTGCGGGCAGGGGCCGGGGTTCGTCAGTGGCCCCCGGCTTCTGCTGCCATAACCTTTACCGGGGAATGGGAGGGAAGCTTGAGGAGGGCGGGGGAATACTTACGAAGAATTCCCCCGGCCCTCCCGCAAACTACTTCTCCAGGGTCAACTGGATATAGTGGCAGGGGCATTCTTTGACGCAGAGGCCGCAGCCCTTGCAAAAATCGTAATCGAACTCGTATTTCCCCGTGGCCGGCTCGTGGTTGACGGCATTGTCCGGGCAGTACATCAGGCAATTATTGCAGCTGAAGCACAGGCCGCAGCTGAGGCAACGGTCGGCTTCGCCGATAATTTCCCCCGGATCAAAAGGGGGATAAATTTCGTTGAAGCTCTTTAAACGGACGTGCACGGGGATGGCCGCTTTGCTGAACCGCCTTTTCCGGGCGTAATAGTAGCTGTTCATATCCTTGAAATAGACCACCGGCGGGCTCGCCAAACTGCTCTCCACGTGCCCTTCGATGAAATCCTCGATGGCCCCCGCGGCCCTGAGTCCCTGGCCGATGGCCGCGGAGACGGTCTCCAGTCCCAGCACCGCGTCCCCGCCGGCAAAGACCTTGTCTATGCTGGTCATGAGGTATTCGTCGGTGCTGATCCACTTATCCCGCCTTGCAATTCCGATGCCGTCGTAGTCCACCTCCTGGCCCGTGGCCATAATCACCGTATCCGCGGGAATCACCGATTCCGACCCGGGGATGGGAACCGGCCGGGCCCGGCCGCTGGCATCCGCCTCCTTCAGCTCCATTTGCACGCATAAGAGACCCACCACCCGGTCTTCGTCCGTAATGATTTTGATGGGGTTGGTGTGGTACCGGAACATGATGCGCTCTTCCATGGCCTCGTCGATTTCGGCGGTAATGGCGGGCATTTCCACCCGGGTGCGCCGGTAGACGATGCTCACATCCGCGCCCAACCTTTTGGCCACCCGGGCGCAGTCCATGGCGGTGTTGCCGCCGCCCACCACCACCACGTTCCGGCCCACTTCCGGGGCCTTGCCGCTGTTGACCTCTTTGAGGAACCCCACCCCGGTAAAGACGTTCTTGGCCTCCTCCCCGGGGATGCTAACGGAAGCCCCCTTCTGGGCTCCCAGGCCCAAGAAGACCGCCTGATAATCATGCCGCAGCTGGTCGAAGGGAATGTTGACCCCCACCTTGACGTTTAACTCCAGCTCCACCCCGAGCTTTAAGATGGACTCGATTTCGCGGTTCAAGACGTCTTTGGGCAGGCGGTAGGCCGGAATGCCATAGCGCATCATGCCCCCGGGCTCCCGGGCCGCCTCAAACACCTTGACCGGGAAGCCCCGTTTGGCCAGGTGAAAGGCGCAGGCCAGCCCCGCGGGGCCGGAGCCCACCACCGCCACCTTTTCCTTCCTGGTGGTGAGAACTTCCCGGCGGTGCTCAAGCTGACGCTCCAGGCCGTAATCGCCCACGGCGCGCTCGGCGCTGTTGATGGCCAGAGGGGTGTCGAAGTCCCGGCGATTGCACCCGTCCTCACAGGGATGGGGGCAGACCCGGCCACAGATGGCGGGAAAGGGGTTGGTGCGGGTCAAGGTATGCCAGGCTTCCTCATAGTCCTGTTTGTCCGCCAGGACCCGGAGAAAGCCGCGAATGTCATTGTTAATGGGACAACTGTGAGTGCAGGGCGGAGTCTGCATGATGTAAAGAGGTTTCATGGTGCGCCAGGACCCGGTCTTGTAGGGCACCACCTGGCGCAAATCCAGGGCCAAACCCAAAGGCAGCTTATCCATTATAGATTAAACCTCTCGATATTCTGGTTGGCGATTTCTTGGATTTCGGCCACCGTCCCGGTGGGCTCGCCTCTCTTAAACAGATGTTTGTATCGCCCCTGCAGCTTGAGATATTCCTCCACCGGCTTTTTGTTGGCGATCTTCAGGACATTGGTCACTTTGCCGTTGATGATCTCAAAGACCGGAAAAAGACCGGTGGCTTTGGCCAGCCGGCAGATCTGCACGGTGAGATCGCCGGAGTGGCCCCAACCCAGAGGGCAGGGAGCCAGGACATGCAGGTACTTGGGACCCTCGATGGCCAGGGCCTGCTTCACCTTGCGCTGCAGGTCCCGGTAATCGTCCACGGTGGCGGTGCCCACATAGGGGATGCCATGATCCGCCGCCAGCATGGGCAGGTTCTTCTTGCGGGTGCGATTGCCCATGGGGGTGGTGGTGGTCTTGGCGCCATAAGGAGTGAAGCTGGAGCGCTGCACCCCGGTGTTCATATAGGCTTCGTTGTCGTAGCAGATATAGAGCACGTTGTGCCCCCGCTCGAACATGCCGCTGATGGATTGAAAGCCGATATCCGCAGTGCTGCCGTCGCCGCCCTGGGCGATAATGTTCACCGGGCCCTTTTTCAAGGCCTTGTACGCGGCCTCCACTCCCGAGGCCACCGCGGAGACGTTTTCAAAGAGGCTGTGCAGAAAGGGGATGCGCCAGTTGGGGTCGGGATAGGGAGAACTGAAGATTTCCAGGCAGCCGGTGGCCACACAGGCGATGGTGTTCTCCCCCGCGGCATCGGCCACCAGCCTGGCCGCCAGGGCCTGGCCGCAACCGCCGCAGGCCCGGTGGCCGCTGGCGAAGAGATTTTTCTTTTCCACCCGGTTAAGCTCTGCCGCACTGATTTCCATCATAGGTCCCTCTCGGCGATGATTTCTTTATTCAGTCCCAGGAAGGCCAACTCCACGGGCTCCCTGGAAACCCGGTCCACCATTTCCCGCAAGCCGTCCATAGAGATGTTCTTGCCCCCCAGCCCGGCCACGTAGCTGCTGATGACCCGGCCCTTCTTTTCCGCCCGGGGGAAGGACCAGCGGACGTCACTGGCCAGGATCCCGCCTCTTCCCAGGGAGACGGATTTCTCCAGGACCACGATATTCGTCTTGTCCTTAAGGACGCGGTAGACCTCTTGCTTGGGGAAAGGCCGGAAGGAGCAAATCTGCAGGAGGCCCACTTTTTTGCCTTCCTCTGCCAGGCGGTCGATGAGGTCTTTGACGGTGCCTGCGACGGAACCCATGGTGACGATGACCAGGTCCGCATCCTCCAACTTGTAGGTCTTAATCAAGCCGCCGCTCTCTCGCCCAAAGGCCCGGGAAAAATCGGCGCTCACCTGCCGGATGACCTTTTCAGATTTCTCCAGGGCCCGGTGCAGAATGTACCTGACTTCCATGTAGAAGCGGGGGTCGGCATATAACCCCAGGGCCCGGGGCCAGCGTGGGTCCACGATGTGCTGGGGTTTGAAGGGTGGCAGGAAGGCGTCCACTTCTTTGGGTTCCGGGATGTCCACCGGCTCGAAGGCATGGGTCAGAATGAAACCGTCCATACAGACCATAAGCGGCAGCGAGGTCTGCTCGGCAATCCTGAAGGCCTGGATGTGCAAGTCCGCCGCCTCCTGGTTGTCTTCGGCATGGAGTTGAATCCACCCGGCGTCCCGCACCGTCATGGAGTCTTGTTGATCGTTCCAGATGTTCAAAGGCGCGGAAATGGCCCGGTTGGCACAGGTAAGGACGATGGGGAGCCTCATGCCGGCGATGCAGTAAATCACTTCGGTCATCAACAGCAGGCCCTGGGAAGTCGTGGTGGTGTAGGTCCGGGCCCCGGCCGCCGCGGCTCCCAGCACCACGGAAGCCGCGGAAAATTCGCTTTCCACGTTGATGAATTCGGCGTCCAGCTGCCCTTCGCCCACCAGGCGGGCCAGGTCTTCCACGATATGGGTCTGGGGGGTGATGGGGTAGGCGGAAATGACGTGGGGCCGGCACATGGCCACAACTTGGGACACCGCGTGGGAGCCTTCCAGATACTTTAACATGGCTGGCCTTTACCCTTTTGCATGATTTCATGGGCCCGCTCTAAC
>CAWBPT010000018.1:0-66066 GCA_963790655.1 uncultured delta proteobacterium
GGCTACTACCAGTCGGCGGGCGCCTTCGGTTTCCGCGATCAGTTGCAGGACGTGATGGCGCTTATCCACGCCGAGCCGCACCTGCTGCGCGAGCACCTGCTCCTTTGCGCGTCCCGTCAGTTTCCGGAAGGAGATGTCCAGCATTGGTGGCACCCCCCCTTGGGCCGGGGCGTGCGTACCCACTGCTCCGATGATTACCTCTGGCTGCCGTTGGCGACGTGCCGCTACGTCCTGAACACCGGGGACACCGGCGTGTTGACTGAGCCTATCCACTTCGTCCAGGGCCGCCCGGTAAACGCGGAGGAGGACTCGTATTACGATCTGCCCAGCCGGTCTCAAGAAGCGGCCAGTTTGTATGACCACTGTGTGCGAGCCATCCTGAGGGGCCTCAGATTTGGCGAGCATGGATTGCCGCTGATCGGCTCCGGTGACTGGAATGACGGCATGAACATGGTGGGCGCACACGGAAAGGGTGAAAGCGTCTGGTTGGGCTTTTTCCTTTATGAAGTGCTCATGCAGTTCACTAAGGTTGCCCGCATGCGCGGTGACATCTCCTTCGCCGAGCGTTGCGAAAGAGAGGCGGCCGAGCTGCGCCGCAATATCGAAGAGCATGGCTGGGACGGCGAGTGGTACCGCCGCGCTTACTTCGACGACGGCTCACCGCTGGGGTCGGCGAGCAACCCCGAATGCCGGATCGATTCGATTTCCCAGAGCTGGTCTGTTCTATCCGGTGCGGGAGAGGCCATGCGGGCACGCCTGGCTATGGAAGCAGTGGATCAGCGTCTCGTTCGCCGGGAGCATGCGCTCATCCAGCTTTTAGATCCACCGTTTGACAAGTCGGAGTTGAATCCCGGCTACATCAAAGGGTACGTCCCCGGCGTGAGAGAAAATGGCGGGCAGTACACTCACGGGGCGATCTGGGCGGCGATGGCCTTCGCGGCATTGGGCGACAGTGAGTGCGCCTGGGAACTACTGGCAATGATCAACCCGGTGAACCATGCAAGATCTCCCGAGGGGATTGCCATCTACAAAGTAGAACCTTACGTTGTGGCGGCCGACGTCTATGCGCTCTCGCCGCATACCGGCCGTGGCGGCTGGACGTGGTACACGGGGTCTGCCGGCTGGATGTACCGCCTGATCGTGGAATCACTCCTGGGACTGAGGCTTGAGGTGGACAAATTGCGTTTCACGCCGTGCCTCCTTGCGGATTGGCAGGGTTTCACGATGCACTATCGGTATCGGGAGACGGTCTACCACATCGCCGTCCAGCGCACGCCTGCCGGGAAGGGCGAGACGATTGTGACCGTTGATGGCGTCGAGCAACCCGATATGACTATCCCCCTAATTGACGACCATCAGGAACACGCGGTAGAGGTGATAATACCCGTGGCGCGCAGTTTAACGCAGTTGGTAGAGTGACCGCACCAAAGGTCGCTATCTGCTAAAGGAGCGAGGTTGATTCCGAGCATTAAAAGAAACGATTCAATTTTGGGAAGCAAGCTCCAAAATAAGAGATTGTCTTTAAAGGTAAAATGTCTTTTAGAGCCTTTAAAAGCGGGAATAGGCGATGCTGTCTTTATCGATTTCGGGCGTACCAGACCATCGGCGACCTAATGCATTATATTGATTTGTGGCCTATTGACCCCAGGCCAGCACCGCCTGGTAATGGTGAGCCAGGGGAAAAGCGAAAAGTAGCGGACGGCCTATGAGCAGTTCATGTCTCTGGATATAAAAATTCCAAGTTACTTGCCAATCCTGAACTCACAAATAATTCCAAATAGTTGTCGATCTGATCCACATATCTCGTGCGGGTATTTGTGGGGAGGATGATTTCAGGTGCCTGCGAGAGAAGGAAGCCAGAACATCCGGGGTGAAAGAAAGGAATTCTTCAGGCTTGCTTGCCGTGGTTGAGCGCCGGGGCGCCTACCTTCTGAGCTCGACTTTTAGGTCAGAGAGGAATTGAACTGCTATTCCGAAATCAAGCGAGTTTTTCTCTGGCGGCTCTATGCGTACCACTCTTGCCGAGACTTTTAAACGTGAATTGCTTAGCCCGGAAGAAGAGCTCAGGTCAATGGTGAAATCTCCTATGTTTCCATCTTCAAGCGGTAGGGGCGGGGGGCACTTAAAATAAATACCCCCTTGGCTGATATTTGCTAAAAAACCCTTTCCACTAGAGTATTCGTCTGAATCCAGTAAATGAACATGGTACTCCATTGGCAGATTCGTAAACATTCTGGGGAATTTGCGTCTTTCCATGGCAGGCCAATCTGATTAAAAATATTTTTTTTTCTATTAAGCATGCGTTTTGCGAAAGTCAAGTTTTTCCCAGATTCTATGCATACCAAGCTCTCAAGGGAAGCAGTATACTTTTAATTGCAGCCCCCTCGTCAAGAATCTCCGCCAAATACAGTGAGCATACCAAACCCTCAGAATTCAGATACTTCATTGCCATGGAGCTTAAAAACCCCCTGCCACTACTGCCCGGTAATGGTGCGCCAGGGGAAAGGCTGAAACAACAAGGTCATACCCCTTCTTGAGCTAAGCAAGGTAGTTGATTACTTGCCAGGAGCGGTAATTATCGCTGGAGCGGAAAAAATTCCAGATATGATCTCCATATTCTCCAATGGTATTTGTGGGGACGATGATTTCAGGTGCCTGCGAGATAAGAGAGCTTTTAATATCCGGGGTGAAAGAAAGGAATTATTCTGATTAAAAAGTGAAGTTATGATCCAGATAGGTAGAATTTTCGGCGGCTTGATAAGTTTCAGGTCATAACAGAAAGTCGTAGAAATCATGTGGATCAGTTTTTTGGGGGGGCAGGTCACTTATGAAACTTCTTGATTCCTAATGTTCATTATGATGTGCAATAAAATGAATTTTGTTTAATTTTCCGAACCTTCCGTCGATTAATTAATAGTGATTATCTTGATATATCAATTAGTTATACGAATGGCACTTGATTTGCTATTTATTCGGAAACGTAGCGCACAAAGTAAACGAATTTAGTGGGGTATTAAAGGATGAAATGCAACGATTGGGCCCCCGACCCTTTTTCACATTTAGGCTTGCCCCTGATAGAATGCGATGAGGTATGCCGCTGGTGGCTCGGGGGGAAAGCCTGTCGGCTATACAACCGCGGGCTTTGTGAGACCGAGGGTAGACAGTCCTTGCCGGAGCAAGTGCAATGCCCCGAGTTAGATTTTACTCCAGCGCCTAAGAAATACGGCCTGAAGCAAGCCCGGCCTAAATCTACAGCCAGGAATATAAAGCGAGTAGTTAATACGAAGTGATACTGGCTCTTGGGCCTGCAATACTCCTTCGTCATCGTCCATAACCGATCTGCGTCTCCCCTGCCTTTTTTTGCCGACCTAAATGCGAAAATAATTGATAACTTGCCAGGTTAGACAGTTATCATTGGAAGGGGAAAATTTGTAGATATGGTTTGAATATCAGGCATGCAAAAACCGATATTTACCTGTACCATCATGCGCCAAAAAAATAGGGCCTGGCCTTTCGGCCAAACCCTTTAGCAGGTCGGGGGGCAGTATACATGTCACTTACCTTCGGATTCGGTCCCATACCCGAGTGCTCCGTACTGTCCGTACTGATAATGCTCTGAGTCCGATACCCAGCTTTCATACCCTTCGGCTTCCGAACCGCAATCGGCCGGCCCATAACGTTGGCTATTCAAAGATTCTGATGCAAGCTGTTTGACTGCATAACCTGGATCGTCAGTCTTTTCTTGCGCCAATAAGGGACATGATAACAACAGAACCAAAATTATGACTAAATTGAGAAGACCACTTTTTTTCATGACATCCTCCCTTTTAATTTAAAATCTCATAAGGCGTTTTTTATTTTTCCTCTTTGACAGGTTATCCGTGGAGCAGGTCAGGGCGGCATCAAAAGCTTCTTACCCCATACGATTTTGCCCAGGATGAAAAACTGCACGAATTAAATAAGTAGGTTTGATTTCACCCCCTTTCCGCCCAAGGCAAGATAGAGAGATATTGGCTGAGGCGAGGGAAAGCAGGAAGGCGCACCGATAGGGAGGGAAAAAGCGGAAAGGTCAGCCCTTCGTCGGGGTTGGGGAGAAAGGGGAAAGAAAGGTGTGATGATAAAAGTAGGCCGTGGGCGGCAGGAGCAATCGGACCCAAATCCACCTTGC
Source organism: uncultured delta proteobacterium (assembly GCA_963790655.1). Classification (GTDB taxonomy): domain Bacteria; phylum Desulfobacterota; class Desulfobaccia; order Desulfobaccales; family 0-14-0-80-60-11; genus DASWLF01. The sequence continues at coordinate 4,169 of CAWBPT010000018.1, forward strand.
TGCCCCTTTAGGGGGCCGATTTTGCTGCCCTGATGCATCCGGGAGTTCACGGCTCGCCTCCCATTGCCAGCCAAACAGCTGGCAGAAGCTTATGCATTAACACTACTTGGCCTATATATAATAATTTAGTATATTAAAGTCAATAGATAATTTAATGTCATTTTTCAAAATTAGCAAAATAACTAATTTATAAAGGGCTTGCCCCATTTTATTTTGACTTTGACCGGACCCGCATGTAGCGTCGAGTAGCGAGGGGGAATTGCACCCCCACACCCTCACAGATCCGGACGTGAACCTCTCTTCTGAAAGGCCTCCTTGATCAATATAAGGAAACTTCACTGGCCGCCGCATAACTCCTATGTGCAAAGTCAAGTTCCAAAGGTGCTCCGGTATTCTTTTAGAATCCAAACCAGTCTCCTATTCGTGGTTCCCCGCTCAGAGGTGACCGCAAGAAAGTAATCCGGTTGGATAAGATGGAGGTCAATGCGCACTATCTTGCCATAGGCGACACTTATCGCCATACAGGCGAGATTGCCAGGTATATTCTGAATATAGAAGGCGGTAAGTTCGCTGCTGAGGTTTTCAAAAAACGCGGCTTCACTGGCAGTCAAAATTTCCGGAGGCTCTGGGCAAGGGGTCAAGGGTCAAGCTTAAAGGTAGCAATGATGAAGTCCTTGACTGCACTTCTAGCCGCTGTAGAAGCCTTCTGGTTATAAGCAATCGTTGTCCCATACTCCACACATGAGTCAGCGTAGGAGAAGGGCCGTGCGGTTTTGACGTTAATGATTACACCATCCTCTGCCTCTACACATTTGCATCGCCTGGTCGTCTGCGCTCCCTCAAGCTTGAGGGGCGTCTTATACGCCCGCCCATCGAACGCATGGCCTGCACCAGCATATTCCGTCAGCTGGACATTCTTGCCCCTGGCCTGCAGCCGTTCAACGTAAGCACGACACGGCGCCAGCGGCAAATAATCATCTGCGCTGCCATGAAAAATTCGTATCGGCTTGTCCGCCACGTCCTCGTCGTCGTGGAAGGTCGTGGTACAATCAGGGTAGAAGACGATGTACGCGGCAAACTCGGGACCCACAGGACCGTGCAGGCGCTGAAATCGCTTCAGGCTTGCGTATAGCGCAGCCTGGCCGCCCCGTGAAAATCCCATAAGTGCAATCCGGGTGGGGTCGATATTTGGATGCTGCGCCAGGACATCGAGGGCGCGATAGGCATCGACGATCATCGTTAGCTGCCCGAGTTGTGACTGATCGCTGAGGGTATTCACAATGCCGCGCGGGGTAAAGCTGTCGAGGACGAAGGTTGCCACGCCCATCACATTGAGATCCTTTTCCCAATCCAGGACAAAACTTGACACTCCGCCTGAGCCATGTAACAGGACGACTACCGGCAGGCGATCATTTCCCGGGTTAGGCAGGCGAAGCGCGCCCGCGATGGTGACCGTTTTGCCCTCATTGCGACCGGTCAGAAATTCCTGATCCGTCAAGGTCAGCGACTGAAACGGGTGAATCTCCATATGAATGACCTGCGCCGGAGGAGCCTGAGGTGCGGCTTTTTCGGCCTTTTTCTGGGGGGCAGATAGGTTGGCGTGGGCTTTCGCTTCCTGATTGCACAGGATAGAACCAAGCCTAGCATTTCCGCGATTGATAAGATCCCCAAATCTTTTCATTCTATGTATCCCCGGGTAAATTTGAGTTGCTATGATTTAATGGCGAGGCATTGCCCTATTCTCAGGGATTATACCAGAGCTTAACTTAAAGTTGAGGCCAAGTCAGCTCAGAGCGGTAGAGGGATTTATAGCTTGCCAGACCCTTCTCTTATCACCGAGCCAGAAAAAATTGCAGATATGATCAGCAGATCGAAATGGGTGGCACAGAGCCCCCTCAATTAATTAGTGCCCTCCAGTCCAATCTTATTGGCCCACGATACCCCCCCGACCGCCTGAGAGCCACCAGGTTGAACGGAAAGGGCGGGGTCCTGGCTAACCCCCCTTCCTCCCGGGGGATCGGCTGAGTTGGCCAGGGAGAGGCGGCGATTATGGGGGAAAATAGGGGATACAAGGCAGGGGAGAAAATATTTCACCCTGCCTTTTTAACTGCATAAACCTATTTACAACTAATTACAACTGATATAAAGTAGGTTATAACCTCAAAAAAGGAGCCTGCCTATGCCTGAGAATAAAGCCCAAGACCAGCTATTAACCCCAGAGGAAGCGGCTGGACGTCTGAAAATTAGCCGTTTGACCGTCGGGGACTGGTTACGGACTGGCAAGCTAAAGGGGGTAAAGGTAGGCCGTCTGTGGCGGGTCCGAGAAAGCGATTTAGATACTTTTTTAAAAGAGGGAGAGAAACCATAATGGACCCAAAATTAACCAAAGCCCTGAATGATTTTAATGCTTTTTTGGAGTTGATGGGCAAAAAAGATAAATCTGAGGCTTATAAACTCTTAAGGCAAATTAATCTGTCGCTTGTTAAAAGATATTACAAGGATAATCCGCCCCTAAATAGAACGCCGAAACTTTTTGACATCATTGCAAGGTTACGGGAGAGCTTCAAGACAGAGGACGAATACCGGGAACAGTTGATAGAGTGCAAAGTCTGTTAAACCACAACCGGGGGGCGGCCTCTCCCCCACTTCAGGAAGGAAAATCATGGCACAATTGGTTTGGGATACGGTGGATTGCGAAATGAAAGAGAGGAGAAGACCTGGCGACCCCCCAATGATCCATGTCGTAAGAGCAAAAGTACCGGGTGGATGGCTGGTCAGAACTAGCATAACGGGGCAACTTCCTGAGACAGTTTATTTACCTGACCCTAACCATGAATGGCAATAAATTGAGGCATCATAGCGACAAGGAGGCCCCACATGGGCGTCACCATCCGGCAAAAGGAAAAGGGCAAGGGGTAAGCCGTGGTGGGTATTCTTTGCCCACAATGGCAAGCGGAAATCAATCAAGGTGGGGGATCGAAACGCGGCCGAGGCCCCTTCACCTTGAGGGGCATCGGTATGGATAAAAAGCGAGATTATGATTTATTAAAAGCCATCTTGGGCATTCATTCAATCGCCGAAGAATTGGAAAAATTGAGCGGTTATGGTGAATTGGTTGACTCTCAGAAAGTTAAAGCTCTGGGCAATGCATTGGGTAAAGTTGTCGGGGATCTCTTAAATATCATGAGCGGGCTTAAATCGAGGGGCAAAAAGATCTCTCCCCAGGTTCTTTCTGGCATGCAAGAACAAATATTGGAATTTGCGGAAAGCGCCGAAGCCATCATGAATGAAGCCCGCAAATGCCGCTTTTGCGGCAGCGCCGTGGAGCCCCTGGCGCCGGCCCGGGACAAGAGATGTTGGCATTGCGCCGGCATGAATGCTGCCAGCGCCACGGTTTGTGAGAAATGCGGCAATTCATTTGAATGAGATCCACATGCAATACTTAAAACCCAAAGAGGCTTGCAAGGTCCTGACCTGCCCCCAGTAGTTGTACCAAGTTTTAAGTTAGGATGGGGGTCAAGTCAAGCCAGAGATCCTGGCGGAGCATAGCATAGCCAGGATCTCTGGGCATCATCTGTATGGCTTCGGGTGCGGGTGGCCGATAACCCAAGGCACTGTGAGGCCTTACCGTATTGTATTCCCGCCGCCAGCGCTTTATCAGGATCTGGGCCTCCTTCAGGGTGTAGAAAATCTCCCCGTTGAGCAACTCATCCCGTAGCTTCCCATTGAAGCTCTCGTTGTAACCATTCTCCCAGGGACTGCCAGGTTCAATGTAGAGCGTTTTGACCCCTACTCGGCTTAACCACTCCCGAACCGCCCTGGCCGTAAACTCCGGCCCGTTGTCCGATCGGATATAGTCTGGTGGGCGCCGGGACACAAACAGCTCCGTCAACCGATCCAACACCGCATCTGCATCAAAACGTCGGGCCACCTCGATGGCCAGGCATTCTCGCGTGTACTCATCAATGATGGTAAGCATACGGAAAGCTTTGCCATCGTGGGTCCGCGCCATCACGAAGTCATAGGACCAAACATGGTTCGGCCAGCATGGCCGGAGACGAACACAAGATCCATCGGTTAACCACAATCTGCTCCGCTTTGGCTGCTTCTGGGGCACCTTCAGCCCTTCCTGTCGCCAGATTCGTTCCATTCTCTTATGGTTCACCACCCAGCCGTCACTTCGCAGCAACGCCAGGATGCGGCGATAGCCGTATCGCCCATACCTGGTGGCATAGCCAATGATGGCAGCAGTCAGCCCCACCTCGTCATCAGGCTCGGTGGCTTCGTAACGCTGGGTCGCACGCGGTTGCCCAATCACCCCGCAGACACGGCGTTCCGACACCGGCAGAGCCTTCCGGATATGTTCGATGCATTGCCGGCGACGGGTCGGGCTTAGAAGTTTCCCCTTACCGCCTCCTGGAGGATTAGTTTGTCCAGGGTGAGATCCGCCACCGCCCGCCTCAGCCGAGTATTCTCTTGCTCCAGGGCCTTGAGCCGCTTGGCCTGCTCTACCTTTAAACCACCATACTCCCGGCGCCAGCGATAGAAGGTCTGTTCGGCAATGCCCAAGGTACGGCAAACTTGGCCCGCCGTCTCCCCCTGGGCCAGGGCCACCTCTGCTTCCCGCAGCTTCCCAATGATCTGCTCCGGCGTATAACGCTTCCTGCTCATCTACCTGCCTCCCTTCGATCCACTACTCTAACATAACTTGTGGATCAGTTTTTGGGGGGCAGGTCAGATTGAGCAAATGACTATCTTAAAATTGACCCAAATCTTCCCCTACAGCTGATCTCAAAATTTCGTGAATTCTTTTTAAAAGATGAGGATAATCAATTAATTTTCAATTGTACTCTGATAAGGCCTCGAGTTCAATTTTTTGCCTGAAAGGTCTGCTTTTTAAAGGTTAGGGTATGGGTGCTGGGATGGATTGCCTTCGAGGAGTTGATTAGATTGGAATAGTTAATAGGAGCTTGGTTCTCCCTAAATGGAGCAAACTTTGAAGAAGATAAAAATTATTTATGCACAGGAGATGCACAGGCATAAAAAGAGGGGCTAACGCTATCCCGCTAACCCCTTGTAATTATTGGCGCGCCCGAGAGGATTCGAACCTCCGACACACGGATTCGTAGTCCGTTGCTCTATCCAGCTGAGCTACGGGCGCATATGTGACAATTTACCCTATTTTCCCTAGGGCGGCAAGACGTTGGGGTTGCCCCCGGGGAAAAATCGCCCCTTTCCGGCGGAAATAGGTGGGCTCAGGACAGTTGCTCATGAGTCATCGGCTCACCCGTAAAGCATGAAAATCCGCCTAGGGGCGGGTTTTAAACCCGCCCCTAGAGCACAGGCGAGACGCCGGTGCCACCAATTTATTGAAACTTTTCGGAGCAGAGACCATGGTTCCGGCTAAAGCAGATTGACCGGGTCCACGTCCAGGGTGAGGCTGAGGCCCGCCTTGGGGGCCGGGGTCCAGGTCTGGCGCAAGGGGCCCAGCAGGCGCTCCAGGGGGCCGCGGCCATAGCTCTTGAGCAGGATTTGCCAGCGGAACCGGCCTTGCAGCTTCCGCAAGCCGGCGGGCGCGGGGCCCAGCACCTGAATCTGCCCGCCCCAGCCGCCCTGTTCCCGGGCCAGCCGGGTTTTCAAGTCCCCGGCCAGGCGGCGGGCCTCCCGGGCCACGGCCTCTTCCCCGGGCCCGCTCAGGCGCACCAGGGCCAACCGGGTGAAGGGCGGGTAGGCCAGTTCCCGGCGACTCGCCAGTTCCCGCTCGAAAAAGCCCTGATAATCATGGGTCTTAACCGCCTGAAAGACGTAGTGGTCCGGGTGGTAGGTCTGCACCAGCACCTGGCCGGCGGCCTCCCCCCGGCCGGCCCGGCCGGCCACCTGGGAGAGGAGCTGAAAGGTGCGCTCCCCGGCGTGATATTCCGGGAAATAGAGGCTCAGGTCCGCGGCAATGACCCCCACCAGGGTGACCCGGGGGAAATGGTGACCCTTGGTGATCATCTGGGTCCCCACCAGGAGGTCCAGGCGGCCTGCGGCAAAACTTTCCAGCACGGCCAGGGCCTTGCCGCTGTGGGGGGCGGTGTCCCGGTCCAACCGGGCCACCCGGGCCCCGGGCAGGAGCTTGCGCACCTCGGCCTCCACCTTTTCCGTCCCCACCCCGTAGCGCTTGATGGCCGTGGATTGGCACCGGGGGCAGCTCTCGGGCACGGGAGTGGTGTAGCCGCAGTAATGGCAGGTGAGCCGGTTCTCGGAGCGGTGATGGGTCAGGGCCACGCTGCACTGGCGGCACTGGATGACCTCGCCGCACACCAGGCAGAAATGGGCGGAGGCGTAACCCCGGCGGTTCAGAAACAGCAGGGCCTGTTCCTGCCGGGACAAGGTCTCTTCCAGGGCCGCCTTGAGCGGCCGGGAGATGATCTTGAGACTCTTGTCGCCCCGCTGCTCCCGCAGGTCGATGAGATGGATGTCCGGCAGGGATTGGGGGGTGACCCGGCGGCCGAGGTTGAGGTAGCGGTATTTGCCTTGCCGGGCATGATAATAAGTGGTCACCTGGGGGGTGGCGGACACCAGAACCACCGCGGCGCCCGCCAGCTTGCCCCGGTAGAGGGCCACGTCCCGGGCCTGGTAGAGCAGCCCGCCTTCATGTTTGTAAGAGGGGTCGTGCTCCTCGTCCACCACGATGAGGCCCAGGCGGGGCAGGGGGGCGAAGACCGCGGAGCGGGCCCCCACCACGATGTCCACTTCTCCCAAGACGATGCGGCGCCACTGGTCCAGGCGGGAGGCCGGAGAAAGACCGCTGTGCAGCACCGTCACCCGGTTGCCGAAACGGCCGCGAAAGGCCTGGGCCAGAGGATGGGTGAGGGCGATCTCCGGGACCAGAACCAGCACCTGGCGCGCACGGGCCAGGGACTCCTCCGCCGCGGCCAGGTAGACCTCGGTCTTGCCGCTGGCCGTCACCCCGTGCAGCAAAAAAGGGGCGAAGGACTGCGCCGCCAGGCCCTCAACGATGGCGGCCCGGGCCTCCTCCTGCTCCGGCACCAGGCTCAAGGGGGCCTCTGCCAGGACGGGGGGCCGGGACTCCAGGGGGTCCCGCCATCGGGGGATTTTCTCCAGGGAAAGAAGCTGTTTCTGCGCCAGGCGGTTGAGCACCGGACGGCACCCGGGGAAGAGCTGCTCCAGGTCCCTTACGGGGGTGGCGCCGGCTTGGAGAAGATGATCCAGGATGACCCGCGCCCGGGGGCCCGGACGCCGGGGCGGGGCGGCATCCCCCGGGGCTTGGGGGACCGCGATAACTTCGTGCCGGGGGCCGGTGGGGTGCGCCCCCCCCGGAATAATGTGGCTCAGGGCTTCGCCCAGGGGATATTGATAGTATGCCGCCAGCCAGCGCAAGAGGGGCACCAGCTCCGGGCCGAACCGGGGCACCGGGTCCAGCAGAGCCCGGATCTCTTTGATCCTGATCTCCGGCGGCGCCGTCCCCGGCCCCAGGAGATAGCCGGTCACCACCCGGCGGCCCACCGGCACCTGCACCGGGCTACCCACCCGGGCGACTGCCGTCAGGCCCGGCGGCAGGCGGTAGGTGAGGGTCTGGAACAGGGGCAGGGCCACCGCCACTTCCCACAAATCGGGAACCTCTTGCTGAGACTTATCTGGTGCGGGGGCTGCGGGCATAAAACCAGGAACCGAGAAACAGGTTAATACTCTGACGATTGCAGACCGAAGAGGTCGGCATAGGCCGCGGTAAGGGCGCAGAGAACCCACGGCAAGGTCACCAGAACGCCGATACCCAGGGCGACGACCCCGGCTACGATGAGCAGTCCCCCCAGAAGCATAAAGCCCAAAAGCTGCGGCCAGCGGCGCTGCACGGTTCTAAGACTCAGTTCCATGGCCTCCCGCAGACCCAAACGGCGGTCGGCAATGAGGATGGGGGTGAAGAGAAAGAGCAGCCTCAAAGCAAGGGAGGCCAGGGAAAAGAGCAGAAACAGCGATGAATAGTGCTGGAACAGAAACAAATGGCCGACCCAGCCGAGGATACCAAAGATAAGGCCGAAGATGAACAGAGGTTGGAAATAATGAAAGCCGGAGAAAAAATCCGCGAACAGACAGGGCCGCTGCTGCAGTAATTTGGCACTGACAATATAGACGCCCACGGGCAGGGGAGTGAGGGCCGCGGCCAGCAGAAAGCCGATTAAGGGAAGCTTTCTTTGTAAACCTACCAAGATTAACATGGCCAGCACCATGATGACGCTGAACCCGATAAACCCCGCGGGATATTGCCGGAACGTCTGCCAGCCGGTGCGGATATATTGACGGATACGCACTTCAAAGAGCGGACCGGTGGACGGATCTTTCACTACATTAACATCCATCCCTGCGCCGCTGACCTCTGACCCGCAATGTTCACAGAAATTCGCCCCCGCCGCTAAGTCGCGGCCGCAAGCAGTGCAACTGGCCATGGGACTTCTTCTCCCTAAGAAGATTTTAACTGAGCCAAATTTAAAAGCATTGGGCGTTATCCCCACGAACCTCGAGGAGCAAGACCAGGAAATTATAAAGAATCCAGCGGGTTGAAGTCAGGATAAATTCCCGGTGCGGCGGGCGCCAGGGCTCGCCGGGGCGGCGGAATTATCTTGACCTTAACTTCCCGAAAATGGAGAATTTTGTGCATTAATATATATATTTAGTTCCATTCTCCCAGCCCGGAACAGGAGCGGCCCATGTCTTTAATCGTCCAGGATTTCCGCGAGGCCATCGGCACCATCACTTTTAATAATTACGCCAAACGCAACGCCCTGAGCCGGGCCTTCATCCACGAACTGATCCAGGCCTTAAATGAGCTGACGTACCAGGGGGCCCGGGTAATTGTCATGCGGGCCGAGAAAGGCGCCCAGGTCTGGTCCGCGGGTTACGACGTCACGGAGTTTCCTAAACCGGGCCGGGACCCGCTGTCCTATTACGACCCGCTGGAGCAGGCCATCCGGGCCATCCAGCGCTGCCCGGCCCCGGTCATCGCCATGATCGAAGGCAGCGTCTGGGGGGGCGCCTGCGAGCTGTCCTTCGTCTGCGACCTGCTCATCGGCACGGCAAAGACTTCCTTTGCCATCACCCCGGCCAGGCTGGGGGTCCCATACAACCCCACCGGCATCCTCCATATCATTAACATGCTGGGGATGCCTCTTGCCAGGGAAATGTTCTTCACCGCCCAGCCCATCAGCGGCGAGCGGGCGCACCAAGCCGGCATTCTCAACCACCTGATGCCGGTGGCGGAGCTGGAGGGCTTCACTTACGACATGGCCCGGAAGATCGCCGCCAACTCCCCTGTCAGCATCTCGGTAATGAAAGAGCAACTGCGCATCTTTGCCAACGCCCTGCCGCTCAATCCCGAAACCTTTGAGCGCATCCAGGGACTGCGCCGGCTGGTCTATGACAGCCAGGACTACCTGGAAGGGCAACGGGCCTTCCTGGAGAAACGGGAGCCGGTTTATAAGGGGGAGTGACGGGTGGGTGGCGAGTTTTGAGTTTCGAGTTTCGAGTTTAAGCGCTGAGCCTTAGATATAAAAAAAGCAAGAGAGGCGTCTAGATGGTGGACCGTAAGCTGGCGGGCATCGTCATTTTCCCGGAGGTGGAGGTCCTGGATTTTTGCGGGCCTTACGAAGTTTTCGCGGCCACCCGTTTAAATGAGGACCGACACCGCGAGGAGCCTTCGCCTTTCGAAATACTGCTGATTGCTGAGCATGAGGGCCCGGTCACGGCCTCGGGGGGGCTTCGGGTCATTCCCCAGTGCACCTTAGGGACCTGCCCACCGCTGGACGTCCTGGTGGTGCCCGGCGGCTGGGGGACGCGCCGCCAGATTCATAATGAGCCTCTGATTCGCTGGATCGGACAACGGGGACGCCAGGTGCAAGTGCTCACGTCAGTCTGTACCGGCGCCATGTTGCTGGGGCAGGCCGGCCTCTTGGACGGCCGCCGGGCCACGACTCACTGGCGCTCCCTGGGCTGGATGCGGGAGTCGTTTCCCGCGGTGATCGTGGAGGAGCAACTTCATGTGGTTGAGGACGGCCACATCCTGACGTCGGCGGGCATATCAGCCGGAATTGATCTGGCCCTGAAGGTGGTGGCCCGCTACTATGGCGAAGGCGTGGCCCGGGCCACGGCGCGCCATATGGAGTATCGATACCCGGAGGATAATTCTCGGAGGGTTTAATCTTGTAGGGGCCACCCGTGTGTGCCCTCAAATTTTTTCCCTCGTTCCCAGGTTTAACTTGGGAACGAGGGAAAAGGTGGGCAGTGCCCACCCTACATTTATCTTAAGGGGTTGGGGGAGGGGTTTGGGGCCGTGGGCCCCTGGCCCCCTCCCCAAGGTCACTCAGCTACCGCCGCCGCTCGGAGAACTGGCGCACCTGGTACATGAAGGCCTCCAGGCGGGTCCGGGTGTGGGTCTGCTCCTGGCCGTCGTAGGCCAGGTTCAGGAAGGGGATGTTGTCGTGCTCCTCCCGAAAGCGCTTGAACAGGGAGTTGACCACGGTGCCCGGCATGCAGGCGAAGGGCATGATGTTCACCAGCCCCGCGGCGCCTTTGCGCACGAAGTCCCGGGACTTGCCGATGCTCAGGATGGCCTCGCCCTCGAAGGAGGGGTGGAGGTAGTCCTTGGCCAGGTCCAGGGTTTCCGGGATGCTGGGTTCCTTCAGGTTCTTGATGCTGCCGTGGAAGACCTGTTCCAGCCGGTGCTCCACCTTTTTCTGGATGCGGTCCTTGATGCAGACTTGCAGTAACTGGCGGTAGCGCCGGGCCACCATGGCGCTTTTTTTCGAGGAGTGGGTGACATACAGGAGCCACTCGCCGATGGGCGGCATCCAGACTTCGCCGCCCAGGGCCTCGATCTCCCGCACCGCGTTTTCGTTGGAGAACTGATTGGCCCGGGTGTAGATCTCGCCCACGATGCCCACCACGGGCTTGCCGCCGTTGACGTCCAGGGCGATGTCGTCAAAGGCGTGCCTGGCCCCCCTAAGGACCGCCGGCAAATCCGTCCGGTCCCGCAGGGCCTCGAAGGTTTTCTGCAAATAATGTTCGTAGACTTCGTCGGTCTGACCGGAGCGCCGCTCGTAGGGGCGGGTCTCCCGGAGTTTCTTTTCCAGCAGATCGATGGCCACCACGCCGTGCCAGACGATGCGGTCGAAGTCGCCGCCCACCATGCCCACTTCGTCGTACATGGCCTCGCTCTGGTCCGGGGAATAGACCGGCATCTGGGGGTAGCCCAACTCGTCCAGCACCAACCGGTGGTAGCGGTGGTATTGGCCGAAGCGGCAGGGGCCGCTGGCCGCGGGCATGAAAAAGGCGCTCTTCTCCGGGTTGAAGTCCGGGCGCCGGACGAGCTTGGCCAGGTCCCCGGTGGTGAGGATCAGGGGGTAGCACTCTTTGCCGGAGGTGAGGCGGCGGCCCAGCTCCAGGGTCTCTTCGTCGGAGTTGGGCAGGGATTCGGCTTCACAGCCGCAGGCCTGGAAGGCCGCCACCAGGGCCAGGGCCTGGTCCGTCATGGGCGGCAGGAAGATTTTGCGCTTCAGAGCGCCGGTAACCCGGTAACGGTAAGGCGAAACCCGGGCCGGGGCCGGTTCGACCTTGACGTTCTTCAGGCTGTCCAGGAAGGCCTCCAGGCGGGTGATGGCCCCCACGTCGGAAGAGTGCTCGTCGATCTCGATTTCCAGATAGGGCTTGCCCCGCATCCGGTCTTTGAAGAAGTGCTCGATGAAAGAATCGGGGCCGCAGCCGAAGTTGGTGATAAAGATGCCGTATAGCCTGGGGTCTTGCCGAATGTGCTCCGCCACCCCCAGGATCTTCTGGCCGAAGCGCCAGTACATGGGCCTGATTTCATCCAGATCCTTGACGTCGTCCACCGGCAGGAAATCCATGGGCATGGCCAGGACCCCAAGCTGGCGCAGCTTGCGGTGCAGGTTGAGGTTCATGCCCGGGTCAAAGGCGTTGTAGGGCCGGCCGATGAGGACCATGAGGCACTGGCCTGCCGGCAGGGAATCCAGGATCTCCTGGCCCCGGGCCCGGAGCCGGCCGTAATAGGCCTGCTGGGCCTCCGTGGCCTTCCGCATGGCCCGGTTCACTTGGAAGATGGAGACCCCCAGTTCCTTGCCCAGGGCCTTGAGGCCCTGGCGCAACACCCGGTGGCCCCGGCCGAAATAGAGGACCGGGCTCAGCACCCGGGCGCCGTATTGGCCAAAATCGATGGCCGTGGGCGCGGTGTAAGCCAGGGATTGGGCCATGGGGCAGACCACCCCGTATTGGATTTTCGGGTTGGGGTGCGGCATGTCGATGATGCTGGGCAGGAAGATGCGCTTGACCCCGGCCTTGAGCAGGTCAAGAAGGTGGCCGTGGGCCACCTTCACCGGGTAGCAGGGCTCCGCGGCCAGGGCCTCCACCCCCTGGTTGATCACCGACTTGTTGGTCTTCTGGGAAAAGACCACGGTGAAGCCCAGGTCCTCGAAAAAGGCCCGGAAAAAGGGCATGAGTTCCTGGAAGAACATGGTGCGGGGAATGCCGATGGGGCCGCGCCTGCCTTCCCGGGGCGGCTCCGGCCCATAGAGCCAGTCTTCCCGTTCGGCCAGGAGGTTGGGGAGATCGTACTGCTTCTGGGTGCGGCCCACCTCGTATTTTTCGCAGCGGCTGCCGTAGAACAGGGGCTTTTCGCCTTCGATCTGCACCTGCCGGATTTCGCAGTGGTTGGGGCAGCCGCTGCACTCGAAGGACGAGACGTCGTAGTGCCGGTCCGCCAGGTCGAAGCCCTTGAACTTGGACTCCTGCCAGTCGCGCTCCCGCATGGCCAGGATGGCGGCGCCGATGGCCCCGGTGACGTCGTGGTGGGGCGGCACGGTGACGGGCTTGCCGCACACCTGCTGGAAGGCGGCCACGATGCCGCGGTTGGCCGCGGTGGCCCCCTGGTAGAAGATGCGGTTACCGATGGGCCGGTCTTCCGCCACCTTGTTCAGGTAATTCTGGACGATGGAGTAGGAGAGGCCCGCCACCAGGTCGTCTTTGGCGGCGCCCCGCTGCTGGTGGGAGACGATGTCGGATTCCATGAACACGGTGCAGCGCTCCCCCATGCGCACCGGGGTTTTGGCCTCCAGGGCCAGGCGCCCGAACTCCTCCCGGATGGAGATGCCCAGTTTTTCCGCCTGCTCCTCCAGATAAGAGCCGGTGCCCGCGGCGCACACCTTGTTCATCATGAAATCCACAATGGCGCCGCTGGAGAGGCTGATGAACTTGGAGTCCTGGCCGCCGATCTCGAAGATGGTGTCCACCTCGGGGTCGATGGCCGCGGCGGCGGTGGCCTGGGCGGTGATTTCGTTGCGCACCAAGTCGGCTCCGATGAAATCGCCGGTAAGGTAGCGGCCCGAGCCGGTGGTGGCCGCGCCCATGATTTTCACCCGCTGGCCGATCTTGGCGCCCACCCGGCGCAGGCCCTCGGTGATGGCCTCCAGGGGCCGGCCCGCGGTCATGAGGTACTCTCGGGCCAGGACCTGCATCCCGGGGTCGATGACCACCACGTTAGTGCTGATGGAGCCCACGTCGATGCCGAGATAGCCTTCCACCACGGAGCCGTCGTCCGGCAGGGCCGCCACCTGGTAGTCCTCGGGCCCCAGCTCCGGCGGCGGGGCCAGGGGCGGCAGACTCCTTGCCTGCTCCGATTCCTTCAGGAGATGCTGCCGGAGGGGCTCCAGGTCCAGGGCGACGTTGGCCGGAGGCTTTTCCCGGGCCACCAGGACCGCGCCCACGGCCCCCAGGGCGCAGAAGTGCGCCGGGATAATCAAACCGGTCTCGTCCAGTTCGAAGACCTGGCGAAAGGCCTGGCGCACTCCCAGGTTGTGGGCCACGCCTCCCTGGAAGGCCACCGGCGGGGTGATGGTCTTGCCTTTGCCGATATTGCTCTTTAAATTGCGGGCCATGGCCTGGCAGAGGCCGGCGATGATCTCGTAGTCCGGCGTGGCCCCCTGCTGCAGGTGGATCATGTCGGTCTTGGCGAAGACGCTGCAGCGCCCGGCCACCCGGGGCGGGGTGGTGGACTTCAGGGCCAGCTCGCTGAACTGCTCGATGCTGTAACCCAGACGGTGCGCCTGCTGGTCCAGGAAGGAGCCGGTGCCCGCGGCGCACATGGTGTTCATGGCAAAGTCGGCGATGACCAGGTGGCCATCCTCTTCGGTCACCATGATCATCTTGGCGTCTTCGCCCCCCATGTCGATGATGGTGCGCACCTCGGGGCAAAAATAGTGGGTCCCCCGCCCCTGGGCGATGACTTCATTGACGAAGGGGCCGCCCAGTATTTCCGCCAGGGATTTACCCCCCATGCCGGTGCAGGCGGCCAGGCGGCACTGCTCCAGCGGAAATTCCGGGCCCAGGTTCTCCAGGAGATTTAGCGCGGTGCCATAAGTTTCCCCCAGGTGACGGCGGTAGACTTCGTGCACCACCTCCCCCTGGGGATTCATGACTACCAGGTTGACACTTACCGAGCCTACATCTAACCCCAAGTCGAATTTGCCTTGCATGATCCGTATCCCCCAGATGAGCGGATAGCCAAGTCTACTGAATAGGTGTGGCGCGTATAATTTATTTCCGTCCCCAAGCATGGCTTGGCATGAGAAAGGCCCCAAGCGCAGCTTGGGTTAAATTGGGGTTCCCAAGCCCAGCTTGGGAACCAGGATAACAATAGTGTGGCGCTGCGTAGCTCTTTTAAGGATGCCTGGTGCTGCAAGCCTCCGGAGTCTTTTGGCGGTAGAATCCCTGGTCCCCATAAAGGCTGAAGGAGATGCGGCCCGCCTGGCACAGCTCCCGGAGCCGCTCCTCAACCTGGGGCAAGGGCAGGCCCAGAGCCTGGGACAGGTCCGGGGCGGTCATGGGGCGCCGGGCCAGCATCTCCACCAAAGCCGCGTCGTTTTGAGAAGGGGAGGGCAGGGGGCCCCCGTTGAACGAGGCGATTACTTCCACCCCGGGGCCCAGGGCCGCGGCCGCCGCGGCCATCTCTTCCCGGGTCAGGGCCCGGGCCCAATCCTCCACGCCCGGGCGCACCGAGGTGTTCAGCTGCACCTTGTGGGGGGCCAGCTCCCGTAAGACCCGGGAGAGGGCCGCCAATTCCGGCGCGGTATCGTTTAGCCCCTTGAGGAGCAGGATTTCCAGCCAGATCTGCCCCCGGTATTCCCGGCGCAAGGCCCTGAGGCCGCCCAGAAGCTGCTCCAGGGTAAACCCCGGAAGAGGGCGGTTGATGGCCTGAAAGGTCTCTTCCCGGGCCGCGTCCAGGGAGGGCAGGACCACATCCGCCGCGGCCAACTCCGCCCGCACCTCCGGCATGAAAAGCAGGGCCCCATTGGTCAGCACCGCCACCGGGGTGGCGGTGAGGGATTTGATCCGGCGGATGATGCGGCCCAGGTCCAGGTTCAGGGTGGGCTCCCCGGAGCCGGCCAGGGTGATGAAGTCGGGCTCGCCCTCAGCCCGGCCCAGATAGTCTTCCAACTCCCGGATGATGGCCTCAGCCTGGTAGTGAAAGCGCCGGAGGGTGGGCCGGGTAGTGGGGCCCACCTCGCAATAAACGCAGTCATAAGGGCAGGTCTTCCGGGGGATGAGATCAACCCCCAGGGACCGCCCCAGGCGGCGGGAAGGAACCGGGCCGAAAAGGTGAGGACATGCTCAGAAACAACCCAGTTGGCACTGAATGATCTTGATCTTCATTTCGTTCAAGAGCTCCCCCATTTTACGCCGGGAGATGCCTAAATCGTCAGCCAGTCGGAAGGCCGCGGCGCAGGCGAATCTTGCCTTCGGGAGCCGCGGCTCGGATCTTATCCTTAAAATCTTCCTGGGTCATTGGGAGCAGCTTACCTCTGGAAAAGTTGTCATTCAAAAAATATAGCAGCAAGAGCCAAAAATCAAGAGCGGATGCGCCTGGCGCTGCGCCCACTCTGAAGGTTGGGCCGCGCTGCCGCTAAGCTTCCATAACTCGGATAAAAATCGAATCAAGCTCTATATGTGAGTAAATGTTCACTCATCAGTGGGGGGCTTGTCAAGAAATTTTCTTAATCTCGTTACTTCAATTTGCTTTCCTGGTTTTGAGGCAGTAAGTTTCCTTAGTACGCTATTTCATAAATTCGATAACGTATTTAATGGGAGAGGGGAAAATTAAGGAACCCCAATAATGCTCCCATTAATAAACGGAAGAGATTATTAATAACCCCCTCTCCCTCCGCGGGCGGGGGCAGAGGGCTGGGGTGAGGGGGGCGGCGGCAGGAAACGTTACCATATTGAAAAAATCATGTACTTTGGGGGCCCGGCCCCCGGCGTGAGCAAGTTCCAGAGAAAATCTGTTGCTAACCAGGGAGGATTAACGCCATGAAGGTGCTGGCCATTTCCGGGTCGCCGCGCCCGGCGGGAAACACCCGGCTGCTGCTCCAGGAAACCCTCAAGGAGCTTGCAGCTCAGGGAATCGAAACCGAATATCTGTCTCTGCACGACAAGCAGATCCTGCCCTGCCGGGCCTGCCTGAAGTGCGCCGAAGACAAGAACCGCTGCGCCCAGGAAGACGACTTCATGCCCGTCTATGAGGCCATGGCCGCGGCCGACGGGCTCATCGTGGGCTCCCCGGTATATTTCGGTTCCGCCACCCCCAACCTCATGGCCCTCTTAGACCGGGCCGGCTACGTGGCCCGCCAAGGGGACAACCCCTTCCACCGCAAGGTGGGCAGCCCCATCGTGGTGGCCCGCCGGGCCGGGGTCAATTTTACCTACGCCCAACTGCTGTTCTTTTTCATCATCTGCGGCATGGTGGTGCCCGGCGCCACCTACTGGCCCATCGCCTACGGCCTGAAACCCGGGGAGGCGGCCCAGGACGCCGAGGGCCTCAAAACGATGCACGACCTGGCCCAAAACATGGCCTGGCTGCTGAAGAAACTGGGGTAGGAGAGATGGTGGGGGGAGGGGGCTAAGGGCCCACGGCCCTTACCCCCTCCCCCAAACCCCCACCCCCAATCCCTTATGGTAAGAATTAAAAAGCCTGGGAAGTCGGGCCGGCGGCCCGCCTTCCCAGGCTCCATTTCAGGGGGTTGGGAGGGGAGTTTGAGGGGAGGCGGGGAACCCTTACAAAAAATGTCCCCCGGCTCTCCCTCAACTCATTTTCTCACTCCTTCCCGGCCCGCAGGCGCTCGGTGACGGTGGGGAAGTATTCCATCTGGGTGTGGGGCAGGAACAGGGCGGCGATGTACTGGTTCATGTAGCCCGGGGTTTCGGAGAGTTCAAAATTGGTCATCATGTCCGCCACCCGGCGTTCTTCCTCCAGCAGTTCCCGGGAGAAGGCCAGCAGGGTGGCGCCTTGCAGAGAGCCGTTGCCCACGAAATGATACTGTTCCCGGGGCAGGTCCGGCAGCAGCCCGATGGCGATGGCGTTTTCGATATTGATGAACTGGCCGAAGGCCCCGGCCAGGATCACCTGTTCCAGGTCCTGGAGCCGCAGCCCCACATTATCCAGGAGGGTGAGGTAGCCGGCGAACATGGCCCCCTTGGCCCGCATGAGGTTGTCGATGTCCGCTTCGCTTAAGGTGATATCCTCGCCGCTCTGGGTGTCCGGGGCCATGGCCAGGACGTATTCCCGGCCGCTGTCCCCCAGGCGAATCCGGGGCGTGTCCAGGTCGTCGCGGAACTTGCCGTTGGGCCCGATGATACCGGCCTCCATGAGGGCCGCCATGATGTTGATGAGCCCGGAGCCGCAGATGCCCTTGGGCTTCACCATGTCGATGGTAATGATCATGGGCTCGAAGGTCTTGGGGTTGATGCTCGCCTCTTCGATGGCCCCGGCGGTGGCCCGCATGCCGAACCTGATGCCGCCGCCTTCGAAGGCCGGCCCCGCGGAGCAGGCGGCGCAGGCCAGCCACTGCTGGTTGCCGATGACGATCTCGCCGTTGGTGCCGATATCGATGTACAGGGTCAGCTTGGGGTCTTTGTAGATGCCCGAAGCCAGGACCCCGGCCACGATGTCGCCCCCCACGTAGCTGGAGACCGAGCTGACGCAATAGATGAACACGTGGTCCGGCACTTCCAGGCCCAGGTCCCGGGCCCGCACCGGTGGCAAGTGGCAAGCGGCGGGGGTGTAGGGGGTGAGCCGGATAAACTTGGGGTCGATGCTGTAAAAGAGGTGGGTCATGGTGGTGTTGCCCGCCACGGTGAGGTGGGAGATCTCGGACACCGGCAATTGGTGCCTCTTCAACAGCCGGTGCATGACCTGGTTGATGGTGGCCACCACGGACCTTTGCAATTTTTGCAGGCCCTGCTCTTTCTGACTGAAGACGATGCGGGTGATGACGTCGTCGCCGTAGCTCATCTGGGCGTTGTAATCCGCGGCCTGGCCCAGGATCTCCCCCCGGGCCAGGTCCAGCAGCTGGACCCAGACGGTGGTGGTGCCGATGTCCACGGCCAGGGCGTAGTGCCGCTCCCGGGTGTCCCCGGGCTCCACGTCCACTACCCGAGGTTTGCGAGAGCGCCGCTGGGCAAAGTCCAGGGTGGCGGTGACCTGGAAGTCCTCCTGCCGCATCACCCGGGCCAGCTTGCGGAGCAAAAAGAAGTCGTGGGCAAGATTATCCAGGCCGTGCTGGCGGGCCAGGCCGCTTTCCAGCCGGGCGAGATCGCAGGCATTATCCGCCAGGCTGGCCGGCGGCAGTTTGACGAACTTTTTCTGAAACGCGGGGTTATACAGGCCTTGGGCCTTCAGGGTGGCCAGGTCGATGGGGCTGGGCCGGAGGCCGATGCCGCCCCGCCGCCGGGTCAGGGTCTTGCGGTCCAGCAGGGACTCGGGCGGGATGCGTACTACCACGTCGGTGCTGACCCGAGACTGGCAGGCCTGGCGGTAGCCCAGGTCCCATTCCTCGTCGGCCAGGAGGCCGGAGCGGGTGGTCTCCATCTCCCCCGATTCCAGCAGGATCCGGCATTTGCCGCAGACTCCTTCGCCGCCGCACGAGGCGTTGATATGCACCCCGGCTTGCACCGCGGCCCGGAGCAGATTCTCTCCTTCCGGCACTTCAACGGTGAGATCGTAGGGCTTAAAGGTGACCCGCTTAGTCAATAGTCGGTCCTGCTTGAAGCTGAGTTAGGCTGGGCTCCGGGTGAATTTGCCCTTGCCGGGCTGGTGGAACTGGGGGGATTCTACCACAAGGGTCCGGCAAAAAAAATCTTAATCTGCCGGATTAGCCACAATCCGTAGGCCCTTAGGGCGGCCGCGTATGGTATTATTCTGCCAATGGGATTACCTGTTCCTTCAGGCGAAAGGCGAACATCCCGGCTAAGCTAGAAATGACTTAAAGGCAGGATGCATGGCGGGGCGCACGGACCAATTGTTTCAGGAGCTTTTCCGGAAAATGCTGGAGGCCTTTGGGCCCCAGGACTGGTGGCCGGGAGAGACCCCCTTCGAGGTGGCCCTGGGAGCCATCCTGACCCAGAACACCAACTGGAACAACGTGGCCCGGGTTATCCAGGGGCTGAAAGAAGCGGGTCTGCTGGAGCCAAGGGCCTTGAAGGAGTTGCCGGAAGGGGAACTGGCCCGGCGGCTTAAGCCGGCGGGTTATTTCAACGTCAAAGCCCGCCGGATCAGAAGTTTTCTGGACTTCCTGGGGGAGTTCCAGGATTCCATGGAGTTGCTGGCCCAAGGGCAGCTGGAGACGCTGCGGCCGGCGCTCCTTGGGGTCAAGGGCATCGGCCCCGAGACCGCCGACAGCATCCTGCTCTATGCCTTGAACCAGCCCACCTTCGTGGTGGATGCCTATACTTTCCGCGTCCTCAGCCGCCACGGGCTGGTCTCCGGGCCCTGTTCCTATGAAGAGCTGCGCCAGCTATTCATGGATTGCCTGCCCCCCCAGGTGCCGCGCTACCAGGAGTATCACGCGCTGCTGGTACGCTTGGGCAAGGAATTTTGCCGGCCCCAACCCCGCTGCCCCGTCTGCCCCCTCCAGGGCTGGCCCCCCGGCTGGGACGCGCCCATGGAGGAGTGAACCCCGCGCCTCCTTTTGGAACGGATATTGCAGAACCTGGGGGCATGGCAATCCTCGACAAAGAAGAATATGTCCCGGTCTGGCTGCCCAGCTGGCTTCCTGAAGACGTATTGGAAGAGATTTACCTGGGAATCCTGGCGGCAGCCGAACGCCCCCCCAAAGACCTCCCCGAAGAGTCCGACCCGGCCTGCGGCTACATCATTCGGGGCTGGTTTGGGCCTTTTCTTTTGAGTCCCCCCACCCGGTTTGCCCGGGGCAGGTGCTGAGTTTTGAGTTTGGAGTTTTGAGTTTCAGGTTTCCGGTATTGAGTCTTAAGGTTCCAGGGCGCCAGGGGTTGCGGCCAAACTAGGCCGCGGCCCGGGCGCCCCAGTTTTGTGCGGCTTTCCCGGGACTCCCAGCGTCTCCGGCCCTTGAGGATAAAATTCAGCCCCGGCCTCATTTTCCCTCGACTTTCTCGCCCATTTCCACTAAAAACAGACCAGGTGAAATTCGGGTTCGACCAATTCCGATAACTGAACATGACCAGCAATTCTTGTTTGGAAAAATGAACATACTCCATTTGAAGCGTCACTCCGAGGCGGAACTGCTCAGCCGTCTGCGCCGGGTGCCCCTGCTGAAGCAGCCTGATATTTTGGTTTATGATCAGGCCCTCATCAGCCTGGAGCAGATTCACACCGACTCTCTTAATCCCGCCCAGAACTACGTCTGGCTCCAGGAGTTGCGGAAAACCCAGGAACTGCGTTGGTCCCTGGCAGCCCACGGGGTGGACCTGTTTAAGCTGGACGGCTTCGTCACCTATACGGTGGGGCTCCCCGACGGCGAGGAGGTGACCTACGACCTCTATCCCCCTGTCGTGGAAGAGTCCATCGAGGCGGACGGCACCGTGGCCCTGATCATCAACGACGGCATGCATCGACTCTACCTGGCCCGGCTGGAATGGGTCGTGCCTCAGGTGACCTATGTGCGCGGTATCCCCAAAGATTATCCCTACTACGCCTTTCCCCGCCGGGAGGGCTGGGAAGGCCTGGACCTCCTGGCCGAGAACCCGGACCCCCAAACTTACTTGAAGAAATGCCACCGGGTGCGGGACAATAAGAAGCTCTACCGGGATTTCCAGGCGGTGTTCAAGAACGTGGGCCGCTCTCGCAGCCAACTGCTGAAAAAATAGCGCTCAGCGGTCAGCTGTCAGCTATCAGCTATCAGCTATAAACAAAAACTCTAGACTCTGAACCCGATGCGGTGCACTTAAGCGTTGGCAATTTCTATTTTTCTTAGGGGCGGGGAGACTCAGCCCAATAAATGGACCCCTTTAAGCCAGGGCGGGCAGACCCCGCCCCTACAGGGTGCTTAGAAGCTATTTCAAAACCCCTTCTCGATAATAAATGTCATTCTGAGCGTAGCGAAGAATCTAGTCATTTCGGTCATCTAGACCCTTCGCTACGCTCAGGGTGACAAAAAAATTGGTTTTGAAATAGGCTCTAGGTAAACAGCATTGACTCTAATCCGGAAACTCAAAAATCGAAACTCAAAGCTGAAAGCTGACTACTGGTAGCTGATAGCTTTTAAATGATTGACAAGGCCGGCGCAAGGCAATATGTAAAGGTTATGAGACAGCAAATCAGACGATTTTTTGGACCCCTGATATTGGTTCTGGCCCTGGTTCTCCAGCCGGCGGCCGCAGCCGGCGCGGAAGGACTTCGGGAGGCCAACGCCGGGCGGGGCGGTGAAACTCTGGACCTGCAATCCCTGCGGGTCCAGGGCAAGACCACCATCATCGAGTTCTCCAGCCCCTTCTGTGCGCCGTGTGTGCGCCTGGCCCCGCTACTGGCGGAGCTGGCCCAGAAGCGCTCCGATCTGGCGGTCAAAAAAGTGAACATCAACCGTCCGGGAGTCACAGGCATCGACTGGCAGTCGCCCCTGTGCCAGCAGTACAAGATCCGCTCGGTGCCGAATTTCGTGATCTTCAGCCCCAATGGCAAAGGCACCAAGGGACAGGCCGCCACCAAGCAAGTAATGGACTGGCTGGAGGAAGCCGGTCTATTTAAAAAATAATCCGGAGCAATCTCTTTAATAAATCCGGGTTAATGACGCTCTTATAACCAAGGACAGGAAGTCTGCACTTGCGGTTCAGTCACTCTGGGAGGAACAAACAGCCATGATTCCATCGGTCAGGCGCCGTCGGGTGGCGTTGTTGGTCTTGTTGGGCCTCTTTTTGGGTTGCACGGTGCCCTCGTCGGCCAGTCCGCCGTTGACGGCCGCGGCCGCCCAAAACCTGCTGGACGGTTGGAACCCCAACTACTGCAAGGTCGCGGAATTCTACGGCTTTTATACGCCGAAAGAAGGGGCCAACACCCGGGTGGCCTATGTGCTCATTGCCAACCCCAGCGACAAGAACGTCAAACCGGCGGTTTATGAGGGCTGTTTTCAGCTGCTCACCGGTGCCGGCGGTGGAGAAAAGTGGTTTCTGGTTAGTCTGCTGACTCACAGCTCCGGCTTGAGCCGCAAGCAGGGCTGGGACAACCTCATGATCCCGGTTAAGGAAACCACCTCTGCGCCCTCCCGTTAGGGCTGTATCCCAGAAATACCTCATATCTGGAAACCGGCTTTTTCCCTCCTCCTGGAGGGGGAGGGTTGGAGCTGGGGTGCAGGTAATTTAAGTTGCGCCCCGAGAAACTCCCTGCAGGATGGGGAGGGTCAGGAAGAGGGGGAAAGGTCGATTTATTCCGGGAAAAAACCTATAATTTTGCGGTGAATTGCTCCAGGTCGTGGATTCCCAAGGTTTTCTCCATATCCCCCAGTTCCTGGATAATCCGGTCATCGCGGTCCTGGCCCGAGGGGGTGGCTTCCCCTGGGGCGAGCCTCTTTCCCAGATCCAGGAATTCCACCGGGTTCATGACGGCGCGCAGGGCCGGGAAGAGCATGGTGTCCTCCCGGGCGGCATGGGGCCGGTACATGCGCACAAAGAGGAGCAGCAAGGCCTCCAGTTGGGCCCGCTGCACGAAGTTTTTGACCCCCCCGGCCTGGGCCTGGCCTTGCAGGTGCTCCACCAATTTGCGGCCGGCTTCATGCTGCCCCCGCAGGATCTTCACCAGGGCCACCAGCTTGCCGGCCTGCTCAAACCTCGGGAAGACCTGCTCTTCTTCCAACTTTTCGTGATGGTCCTGGATGTAGCTCCGGATGAGGGAGGTGGCGTCCGCCAGGAGCGGGGCGGGAAAATCCTGGCAGCATTTGAGGCGGCGGGCGATCTCTTCGTAAATCAGGAGCAGGCGGGAGAGCACCCCATGTTCCCGCATCAGCTCTTCCGTGGCGGGGACTTCGGCCTGGGCTGCCTGGGGGGCGCACCCGAGAAACGCCCGGGAGCCGCCCAGGGCCGCCACCCCGATCAGGGTCGCGCCCTGGATGAGAAAATTCCGGCGATTATGGTCGCTTACAGTTCTCACTAATTCCTCCGCTCAGCCTCCCCGTAAAGGGCACGGCCCGCCGTGCCCCTACGGTGGAGTCATTGCTGTTAATACCGGGTGGCGAATATTTTGCGGGCATATTTCCCGGTGGCACCGGCGGCTCGCCGGGGCGGCGCCGGCTAACGTTCCATGATCCCCAGGGCTCACCACGAAGGATGAAAATCTAAGGATGGCGGGCACGGAGGCCCGCCCTACCGGTTTATTTTCATATAAAAGCCTGCGGGTAGCAAAGAACAACCTTTTGAATCTGGGATTTGAGGGTGGGTTTCAGGGAGGGGGCCGGGGGTTCCCACAGCGGGACGCCGGTGCTACCCGCCCCCTGGCTCCCCTCTCAAAAAAATTTTTACAGCCCCTTGCCGGTCTCCCGGATGGCGTGCTCCATTTCTTCCTCCAGGGCCGGGGGCAGGCCCTCGACCTTGACGTGGAGGAAGCCCCGGACGATGGTGGACACGGCTTCGTCTTCGTCCAGGCCCCGGGCCATGAGGTATTCCACTTCCTCGGCGGCGATCTTGCCCACCGCGGCCTCGTGGGACATGTCCACCCCCGGCACTTTGCCTTCCAGTTCGGGGACGGCGTACACGCCCCCGCCTTCCCGCAGGATGAGGCCGCGGCACTCCAGGTGCGCCTTGATCTCCGGCTGCAGGCCCACAAGATGGCCCCGGCTGATGGATAAGCCGCCGATGGTGATGGTGCGGGCGATGATTTCGGCCCGGGTGTGGGGGGCCTTGAGGATGACCCGGCCGCCGAGGTCCAGTTCGCAACCGGGGTGGGCGATGGTAATAGTCTGCATGCGGGCCACGGCGCCCGGGCCGTTCAGGGTCACGGTAGGGTACATCTGTACAGATTTCACCGGCCGGAGCATGATGTAGTTGGAGATATAGCGGCCGCCTTCCTCCACCATCACCCCGGTACGCGGCCGCACATGGACATTTTTCCCCCAATTGTGGACCATGGTGAAGGTAAGCTGCCCGCCTCGCCGCACATAGAATTCCGAGACCCCGATATGGAGGCCGGAGATCACCCCCGGGTGGGTAGCACAACCGGTGATCAGGTGCAGTTCGGCCCCTTCTTCCACCACCACCAGGTTGTGCACGTGCTGGGCAAAGCGGTCGGTGCGCAGGTAGAGGCAGGACTCCACCGGCTGCTGGATCTTCGCCCCTGGGAGCGCCCGGATAAAATAACCGTTGTCCAGGTCCAGCTCGGTGTTGGCAGTGTACTTATCCGCGTCTACCGCTACCAGACGCCAGAGATGCTCCCGGACCCAATCGTACCGGCTCATGGCCTCGGTGATGGGCAGGACTTCCACGCCGGGCTGCCGGGTCTGGCAGTGGACGATGGCCTTATCGGCCTGGAGGAAAGTGCCGGCATGGTCTTCGTCGGTGAGCTCGATGCCCGTAGTGAGGAGGCGGCTGCGCTCCTCGGGGCTGAATTGGCGGTAATCGGGGTCGTAGGCCCAGTCGCCGCCCCGGCGGGAAAACTCCTCCAGGTTGAGATCGGGGCCGTAGGCCGCCTTTTTCTTCCTGCTCTGTTCGGCCCGCTGTTTCATCTCCGACATCTGATGCACTCCTCGTAACCATACTTTTTAATATCCTGCAGGACTTCCCGGGGGTGGCCTGAACAGAGTAGATGGCCGTCCAACATAATGTAGCCAGTTTCTGCATCCACATAATCCATGATGAAGCCGGTGTGGGTGATGATGAACCCGGATTTTTCCCGGTGCTGCCGGCGGCGGTCTTTTTGCAGCAGGCGGCGGATAATCTCCCCCACCACCTGGAGGTTTTCCATGTCCACCCCCGATTCCGGCTCGTCCAGGAGCACCATCTTGGGGTCCTGAGCCAGCAGTTGCAGGAGTTCGGAGCGTTTGAGCTCGCCGCCGGAAAAGCCGTAATTGACCTCCCGGTCCAGAAACGGGGTGAAATCGTAAGCCGCGGCCAGGACTTCGGGGGCGATGGCGCCCCGGGAGCACACCCGCATGATATCCGCAATTTTGACGCCTCGGATGGTGGGCGGGCGCTGGAAGGAGAGACCCAGGCCCAGGCGGGCCCGCTCATAGGTGGGCAGATGGGTGATATCCTGCCCCAGGAAGCTGATGCGCCCCTGCTTCACCTGAAAGCGCTCGAAACCCATGATGGTCATGAGGAGACTGGATTTGCCGGAGCCGTTTTTGCCGAAGAGGATATGGGTCTCGCCCACGGGCACCCGCAGTTTGATCCCCTTGAGCACTTCCCGGTCGTCAATGTTTACCCAGAGATCGTCGATTTCCAGCATAAAAACCTCATTCCTAACGAAAAAGCCCCCAAAGCTGCCTTTGGGGGCTAGGCGAAATGTCAAAAATCTTGCTACGCAGTTACATCAACCGCCCGGAACCTGGGCAGGCACCGCCAGGGGCGGCAGCACCGGAGCTAACTGCTGATATTGCATTCCAAAAGCCCGGGTCTCAAAGGCCTTGGGATTAAAGGCCTTGGTCAGTTCGATCTCTTCCGGGCTCAAGATGCGCACGAGGCCATAAGGATCGACCACGGCGAACCGTTCACCTTTGGCCAAACAGGATGCCACCGTCTCTTCCCCCTTGAGCTCCTTCTTGGAGACGCAGAGCAACTTGGCACCACCTGGCTTGGCCTGGGCCGCGGCAATGGAAGTTACCAAGAACACCATGGCCACAGCCACCATCAACCCTACCACCAATTTCGACCGCATGCTGCTTCCTCCTTTCTGCTTAGGTTGACACCCGGCTATTCTCCCCCCCCATTGGAGTAAACGAGAATTGAGCCGCCATAACTCCTTTCCGGCCATATGATACATTGGCGCCCGCAAAAAAGTCAACTTAATTATCTTTATATATAAACGCCTTTTTTTGTCAATTAAAGTTTTTTTTCGGCAAGATAGCCGCTTAACCTAAACAATGGATGGATAACCCCGGTTCCGGGAACAGAAAATTATGACCCGGAGCAGCAAAGCGGTCCCGTTCGGTAGGGGCGGGCAGGGGTTCCCCTGAAAAATCAGTCGACCTCCTGCAACGGCCGGCGTCCAGGAAAAGCCCCCGAAGGGATCCTGGGGGGCCCAGCGGAAACGCTTCCGCAATTACGGAGCTTCCGGGGTTACCGGCAGGGGCGGGATAAACGGGGCCTCCTTGTAATATTTGACGCCAAAGGCCCGGGCTTCGAAGACCTTGGGGTTGAAGGCCTTGCTCAGCTCCACCTCTTCCGGGGACAGGATGCGCACCAGGCCATATGAGTCCACCACCGCGAACCGTTCCCCTTTAGCCAGGCAGGAGGACACCGTTTCCTGGCCTTTGAGGTCGGTCTTGGATACGCATAAAAGTTTGGTTTGCGGCGCCGCGGCCGCGGCCACCAGGAAACCCACCGCCACCAGAGCAATCAATACCGTGATCAGCTTCGACTTCATGGTCTTTCTCCTCCGGAATCAAATATGGCCATCGCCTTGATAGTCTTCTTATGGTTAAAATTATGATCTAATTGATGAAAGTCAACGACACGGAGAAGATCCAGCAAAAATTCCCGATTTTTGCTTGACGGGGGAAAGCCGCTTGTTCTATAAAGCACAATATCGGAGAGATGGGCTTTTCGATTGATTTTGTCCTAAGATTTAGCTAATTTTATATATATAAACCATGAATTATAGGTGAAGCCTTATGAGCGCGACAAAACAGGGAAGCGACCCGGTTGGCGCAGTAATGGTGGTCGGCGGCGGTATCGCCGGGATGCAGGCCGCCTTGGACCTGGCTAATGCCGGATACTTCGTGCACATGGTGGAGGCCAAACCAGCCATTGGTGGGGTCATGTCGCAGTTGGACAAGACCTTCCCCACCAATGACTGCGCCATGTGAATTATCTCGCCCAAGCTGGTCGAGGTCGGCCGGCACATTAACATCGAGATCCTGGCTCCGGCCAAGGTCTTGGGCATCAGCGGCGAACCGGGCAATTTCTCGGTCAAGGTGCGTCAGGCGGCGCGCTATATCGACATGGCCAAGTGCATTTCCTGCGGCCTGTGCGCCGAGAAATGCCCCAAGAAAGTGCCCGATGAATTCAACCTCAATTTGGCCAAGCGCAAATCCGCCTACCTGACGTACGCCCAGGCGGTGCCCCCCAAGTATGCCATTGACAAGGACACCTGTCTCTTTTTCAAAAAGGGCGGCAAGTGCAAGGCCTGTGAAAAGTTCTGCCCCACCGGCGCGGTGGATTTCTCCCAGGTGGACGTGGACAAGGATATCGCCGTAGGCGCGGTGATTCTGGCGCCCGGCTTCAAGCCCTACGATCCCACCCGGTACGGCGCGTATCATTACGCCAATTTCCCCAATGTCATCACCGGCCTGGAGTTCGAGCGCATCCTGGCCGCGGCCGGGCCCTTTTCGGGCCACATGGTCCGGCCTTCGGACCATAAAGAGCCCACCAAGATCGCCTGGCTCCAGTGCGTCGGCTCCCGGGACTTGAACCACTGCGACAACAGCCACTGCTCCGCGGTCTGCTGCATGTACGCCATCAAAGAGGCCATCATCGCCAAGGAGCACAGCAAAGAGCACCCCCTGGATGCCGCCATCTTCTTCATGGACATCCGCACCCACGGCAAGGAGTTCGAAAAGTATTACTGGCGGGCCCGGGATGAGTTCGGCGTCCGCTTTATCCGCTCCCGGGTGCATTCCGTAGACCCGGTGCCGGGGACCGATGACGTTTCCATCCGCTACCTGGACGAGGAAGGCAATCTCAAAGAGGAAACCTTTGACCTGCTGGTCCTCTCCAACGGCTTTGAAGTGGCTCCCGAAGTGCTGGAACTGGGCAAAACCCTGGGGGTGGAGATCAACGCCAACAAGTTCGCGGCGACTTCCTCCTTTACCCCGGTGTCCACCAGCCGGCCGGGGGTTTACGTGTGCGGCGCCTTCCAGGGCCCCAAGGACATTCCCCAATCGGTCATGGAGGCCTCGGCCGCGGCGTGCGCCGCCAGCGAGCTGCTGGCGGACGCCCGCTACTCCCTGGCCAAGAAAAAGCCTGTATTTCCCGAGCGCGATGTTTCCCAGGAGGAACCCCGCATCGGCGTCTTCGTCTGCCACTGCGGCATCAACATCGCCAGCGTCGTGGACGTGGAGGCGGTGCGGGACTACGCCCAGACGCTCCCCTACGTAGAGTTCGTGGAGAACAGCCTGTTTGCCTGCTCCCAGGATACCCAGGAACTCATCAAGGAACGCATCAAGGAACACAAGTTAAACCGGGTGGTGGTGGCTTCCTGTACGCCGCGCACCCATGAGCCCACCTTCCAGGAGACCATCACGGAGGCGGGCCTCAACAAGTACCTCTTCCAGATGGCCAATATCCGGGACCAGGGCTCCTGGGTCCACATGAAGGAGCCGAAGCTGGCCACCCGGCGGGCCAAGGACCAGGTGCGCATGGCGGTGGCCGCCGCCAGCCTGCAGCCGCCTTTGCAGGAATTTGATCTGCCCGTCACCAAGGCCGGTCTGGTGATCGGCGGCGGCGTGGCCGGCATGGAGGCCGCCCTGGGGCTGGCCGGCCAGGGCTATAAAGTGTCGGTGGTGGAGAAAAAGGACCTTCTGGGCGGACACGCCCGCAAGCTCAACCACACCTGGAACGGCGAAGTAGTGCAGCCCTACGTGGATGACCTGGTCAAGCGGGTGGAGAATCATCCCCTAATCGAGGTCTTCCTTAAATCGGATATCACCGACGTTCAGGGGTTCGTGGGAAACTTCACTTCCACCATCGCCACTGAAGGCCGGGAAACCAAGGTGGAGCACGGCGCCGCCATCATCGCCATCGGCGGCCATTCCTTCAAGCCCCAGGAATACCTCTACAAGGAAAACCCCCGGGTGATGCTGTCCCTGGAGATGGACGCGGCCCTGCGGGAAAACAACCCCCTGGTCCAGGGCGCCAAGTGCGCCGCCTTCATCCAGTGCGTGGGCAGCCGGGAGCCCGAGCGCCCCTACTGCAGCCGGGTCTGTTGCACCCACTCGGTGGAAAGCGCCCTGGAGCTCAAAAAGATCAATCCCGACATGGACGTCTATGTCCTGTACCGGGATCTGCGCACCTACGGCCTCCGGGAAAACCTCTACAAAGAGGCCCGGGAAAAGGGAGTCATCTTCATCCGCTTCGAGGTGGAGAACAAACCCCGGGTGGAGCAGGACGCCAAAGGCAACCTCACGGTGACCGTGCGGGACCACATCCTGGGCATTCCCATCCACCTCCATCCGGATATCCTGACCCTGGCCAGCGCCATCATCGTCAAGGACCAGGAAAAGCTGGCCAGGCTGTTCAAGGTGCCTTTGAACAACGACGGCTTCTTCCTGGAAGCCCACATGAAGCTCAGGCCGGTGGACTTCGCCACGGACGGCGTCTTTATCGCCGGGTTAGCCCACTACCCCAAGCCCATGGATGAGGCCATCGCCCAGGCCAAGGCCGCGGCGGCCCGGGCCACCCTGGTCCTGGCCAAGGACGCCATCCGGGCCGGCGGCGTGGTGGCGCAGATCGACGCGGCGGCGTGTTCCGGCTGCCAGGCCTGCGTGGGAGTCTGTCCCTTCGGGGCCATCAGTTACCTGGAAGACAAGGGCGTGTGCGAAGTGAACCAGGCCCTGTGCAAAGGCTGCGGCACCTGTGCCGCCAACTGCCCCTCCGAGTGCATCACCCTCTTCGGGTTCAGCCACAAGCAGATCTACACCCAGGTGGATGAGGCGCTGCGGGAATTGGAGGAAATGGAGGAGGCCGCGGGCTGATAATCTTTTATCTTGGCGTCTCGGCGTCGGCGCGGGAGAATTTTCGCCAAGGCGCCCAGCACGCCAAGGTAATGAAACCTTAAAAAGAAAAGGTCTTAGTATGCCTGAGAAAGAATTCGAACCGAAAATCATCGGCTTTTTCTGTAACTGGTGCACCTATGCCGGGGCCGACCTGGCGGGCGTCAGCCGTCTCCAGTATCCCCCCAACATCCGGGTGATCCGGGTGATGTGCTCCGGCACGGTCTCGCCCCATCATGTGCTGCGGGCCTTCCAGAAAGGCGCCGACGGCGTGCTCATCGGGGGCTGCCACATCGGGGACTGCCACTATCTCCGGGGCAACTTCATGACCATCAAGCGCATGCGGTTCCTCCAGGACCTGTTGAAGTTCACCGGCTATGAAGAAGGCCGGCTGCACCTGGAATGGATCTCCGCCGCCGAAGGCCCCAAGTTCGCCCAGACGGTGCGGGATTTTACCGAAAAAATTAAGAAGCTGGGCCCCTCCCGCCTGAAGATGGCGGCCCGGGCGGCTTAGATCGAGCTAAGGTTTGGTCATTCTGAACGTGGCGACGCGGCGTGCAGAATCCGGATTCTGCGCATCGCTCAGAACGACAGGCTGCGGATAGAGCATCATTAGGAAGACGCCAAAAGGAAAATTCTCCATGGATAGATTGCGTGACAAGGTTCGTAAGCTTTTAAAGGAAGGCAAAGTAGCCGGGTACGTCGGTTACATCATGAAGGACGCCCACCCGCTGCCCCACTTTTTCAGCCCGGAAAAATTAGAGGAAGTGGACCAGGCCATCGTGGCCCCGGGAGACGCCCGTTACCCCCTGGACAAGCTGCTCCAGTCGCTGGCGGCGGCCTACCCGGAGGCCATCTTCGCCATTCAGGTGCGGGGTTGCGACGAGCGGGGCCTCAACGAGCTTTACAAATGGGGCCAGTTGGACCCGGAAAAGGTGGTCCTGGTGGGCATCGCCTGCCCCCAGGAGCAGGCCGATTATTGCGAGTGCCCCGGACCCTGGGCTTCGGTCATCGACTACGGGGAGAAATGCCAGCCGGTCGCTAAGAGCAAGCGGGTCAGCCGCATAGAGGCCTTATCCGGGGAACAGGCCTTTCAGGAGTGGACCGCGGCGTTCCAGAAGTGCATCAAGTGCTACGGCTGCCGGGACATCTGCCCCATGTGCTTCTGCAAGGAGTGCTCCTTGGAGCATCCCGATCTCATGAGCACCGGCATGGTGCCGCCGGACACCATCTTCCAGCTGGTGCGGGCCATCCACATGGCCGGGCGCTGCATCGACTGCGGCCTGTGCGAAGAGAACTGCCCCGCGGACATCCCCTTGCGGGTGCTCTATAAGAAGGGCAACGCCCTGGTGAAGGACCTCTTCGATTACGACATCGGCGTGCCCGAATCCGGGCCTTCCCCCTGGAAGTTCCTGGGGGAAGAGGCTACCCTGGAAACCAAACCCATGTAACTTGCTGGAGTCTTCGAAGCAAACCGGCGGGCCCTCAGGGGCCCGTTTGCTTTTGGCAAGCTCACCGGAAAGAATCGGGCCAAGCCGCAATCCTGGCCCCCTCGGAAGCAGCGCCCCCGCATCCTGGCCCTGATACCTCGAATTCGCCTCAATCTTCGCTGGGAATGGGAATTACCCGGGACTTGTAGGTATACTGCGGGCCTTCCATAATTGCCTGTTTGCCCCGCCCGAGTTTGGGGTTAATGAGGACCGGGCACAGCAGGTTGGCGGTCAGCTCCTGGGGCCGACCCGACGGGAGGGTCAAAATCACCATGACCTTCAGGTCCTGGATGCTGGCGGCTGCCAATTCCTTCAAGGCGTGGGAGACGGGACCCAGGCGAAAATCCGGGATTACCCTGGCCGGTTCAGCCACCACGAAGCAAAGCTCCGGCTCCTCCACGCAT
Source organism: uncultured delta proteobacterium (assembly GCA_963790655.1). Taxonomy (GTDB): domain Bacteria; phylum Desulfobacterota; class Desulfobaccia; order Desulfobaccales; family 0-14-0-80-60-11; genus DASWLF01. The sequence continues at coordinate 36,287 of CAWBPT010000018.1, forward strand.
TGGAGGAAACTGAAGGGCGCGGTGCGGGGCTCTTCCAGGAGGGCGTAGCGGTGAAACTCGGCATATCCCACCAACCCGCTGGAAAAGGTGATGATGTGATCCTCCGTCACCTTGATCCGGCCGAAATATTTGGTGGCAAAGGTGATGGCGGCGGGGTGGGGCGGATTCTCCTTTAACCCCCAGTTTGCGGGCATTTCCCGGCCCATGGAGCGCACCAGCGCTTCCAGGTCCGGGTAGAGAAACCCGGCAGCCTGCTGGTTTTCCTGGGCCAGGCGCTGGAAGAGCTCGTCCCGCAGCACCACCACCTCCGCGGGCGCCCCTATCCCCAGGCGGACCTGTTTGCCGCGGACTTCCAGGACGGTTACCTGGATGTTGTCGCCGATGGTAAGGGTTTCGCCAACTTTGCGGGTAAGTATCAGCAAGGCCGTATCCGCTTTAACAAATAAGTTTGGGTCCGGGCGTGCGCAGCCCGCCGGGGCCGGGTCGCAACCGTATGGGTAAAACAGGTTATGCCGTCATCCTGAATGAAGTGAATAATCTCAATTTGCGGCCCAAAAAACAAGATGCTTCGTGCAACTCAGAAGGAAAGTTCACCACCGGGATAGCCTGGCAACAGCCTGCCGGCCCCAAGACCTCCGACCGCGCAGGCTGGAAAGCCTGTGCCACCACAACATTAAATTATTTATGGCAATTCCGGGGCTGAAAAGATTTCAGGTCCGGAAATTTATGGGCGCAACCCCCGCCAAAGATAAAACTCAGATTATGCCATGACCTTAAGAGGTTATCTTGCCCAAAGCAGCTTGGGCCACTATTCCGTGCCCCAGCAAAGCTGGGGAACGAGTGATGCAATTACCTTGCTGGACCCTATTGCCCGAATCCCTCTTGTGCACAGAGGGGGCTTTAAGACCCTAAGAGCTTAGGTTTGCGTCTGGTTCGCCATCATACTAGTTATGAAACACGATCCATTGAGTTAATCGGCGACTTCGGCGATTTTCTTTAGCAATAATCTTTGCCGGCTCAGTCCGGCGCCTGAACCATGTCGGCACCAGCGTCGAGTCCGGGTAGCGGCAACGCCGGGTAGCCTGGCCGGGGGCGCCCCGGCTGCCGGTTTTCAAAGAAATAAGCGAAGGGATAATTGTATCGCGCTAATATTATTATTTTGCAAGACTTTTGTTTCCATAATTGGTAGTGGAATTGGTTCCCCGAAAGCGCTTCGGCGTTAATATATCCGAGAAGAAGTCGGGCCGGCCGTGGCAGGAAACGCCCGGGCCAAAACCGCCTGATTCCGCTTTTGGCGAACCTACCTTGAAAGTTCGGTGATTTCAGGATATTTTTAAGATATGCTCCCTCTTTCTCCAGCCGGAGCCGAATCCCAAGATCTGACGGCCTTTTTCCGCGCCCCAACGCCCCAGCTCTATTTTCAGGGCCTTACCCCGGCGGCGGGGGCCTTGGTCCTGGCCCGGCTCTTTCAAAAATGGCGCCGCCCCTTTCTCCTGATCACTCCCAACGGCGGCGGCCATGAGAGCTTTTTGAAGGACCTGGCCTTTTTCCTGGGGCCGGCGGCGGACCGACCGGGGGGCTCGGACACCCGGCTGCTCCTGTTCCCGGCCCACGAAGTGCTGCCGTTTAAGGAGCTGAGCTTCGACCCCGAGGTGAGCTGCGCCCGGGTGGGAGCGGCTTACGTCGCGGCCACCCTGCGAGAGCCCTTCCTGATGGTGGCCCCGGCCGCGGCCCTGCGCCAGAAGCTCCCCCCGAAAAGCCGCCTCCGGGAGCCCTTGGCCTACGTGGTGGCGGGAGAAACCCTTAACCGGGAAAATTTCCTGCAGCTCCTCCTGGAGGGCGGCTTCGAGAGGCGCCCCCTGGTGGAGGACCGGGGGGAATTCAGCGTCCGGGGCGGGGTCATCGACCTGTTTCCGCCCCTGTACGGCCAGCCGGTGCGCCTGGAGTTCTGGGGCGATGAAGTCGAGTCCATCCGGTTGTTCGACCCGGCGAGCCAGCGGTCCCAGGAAACTCTCGAAGACCTGGTGGTGCTGCCGGCCAGCGAGGTGGTGTTGGACAAACCCGCCCGGGAACATGCCCTGGCCCGGCGCAAGCGCCGCCAGGACCCACAGTTCTGGAGCAACGTCCAGGAAGGGCGGCATTTTCCCCGGATTGAGCGCCACCTGGAGGACTTTTATCCCCAGCCCGAGACCCTGTGGGACTTCCTCCCCCCGGACACCGTGGTGGTGGAATGGGACCCCCTGAACCTGGCCGGGGAACTGAATAAACTTAAGGAAGACGCCGCGGCCGAACCCCAGGGCTGGCTGGACCAGGAGGCCTGGGACCGGCGGCGAGGCCCCTTCGCCAAGATCTTCTGTCCCGTGCTCCCTTGGGGCCACCCGGACCAGGAGGCCGACGTCAACTTTCAGGTGGAAACCAACACCGGCCTGGCCCAGGAGCTGACCCAGGCCGGGGCCGAAGCCGGCCGGCTGGTGCCGGCCCTGGCGCACCGGCTGGAGGAGTGGCGCCAGGGCGGCTTTCACGTGGTCCTGGTCTCCCTCAACCAACACCGGGCCGAGAGGTTGGCCCGTCTCCTGAAGGAAGAGAACCTGGACTGCGAGTTCGTGTCCGCCCCGGCCTGGGACCCCGGGCCCCGGCTGGAGATCACCGTGGGGGAGATCTCCGGCGGCTTCCGGCTCCTGTCCCAGGGTTTGATCGTTCTCACGGAAGACGAGGCCCTGGGATTCCGCCCCGAGGGCCGGCGGCGCAAGGAATCCCGGCCGCCCCAGTTCCTCACCACCCTGGAAGACCTCTCCGAAGGCGACTACATCGTGCACGTCGACCACGGCATCGGCACCTACCGGGGCCTGGTGAAGCTCCAGGTGGGCCAGGAGGTCAACGATTTCCTGGACCTGGAGTACCAGGGCGGCGACCGCCTCTACCTGCCGGTGGACCGCCTCAACCTGGTGCAAAAATACCTGGGGGTGGAGGGAGTCGCTCCCAAGGTGGAGCGCCTGGGAGGCAAATCCTGGGAGCGCGCCAAGAGCCGGGTAAAAAAAGCGGTGGAAAAGATCGCCCGGGAACTGGTGGAGCTCTACGCGGCCCGCCGGGTGCTGCCGGGGCATCATTTCTCGCCGCCGGACCCGGTCTTCCAGGAGTTCGAAGCCACCTTCGAATACGAGGAAACCCCGGACCAGCTCCAGGCCATCCAAGAGGTGCTCTCCGACATGACCTCGGAGAAACCCATGGACCGCCTGATTTGCGGCGACGTGGGCTACGGCAAGACGGAAGTGGCGGTGCGGGCGGCGTTCAAGGCGGCCATGGACGGCAAACAGGTGGCCGTGCTGGTGCCCACCACGGTCCTGGCGGAGCAGCACTTCGACACCTTCAAGCGGCGCCTGGCCCCCTTCCCCCTGGAGGTCCGGGTCTTGAGCCGCTTCAAGTCCCCGGCGGAGCAAAGGCGGATTCTCGCCGACCTGGTCCAGGGAAAGGTGGACATCGTCATCGGCACCCACCGCCTCCTGTCCCGGGACGTGGTCTTCCGGGACCTGGGGCTGGCCGTGGTGGACGAAGAGCAGCGCTTCGGGGTGAAGCAGAAGGAGCGGCTGAAGGAATGGCGGCGCACCGTGGACGTCCTCACCCTCACGGCCACCCCCATCCCCCGCACCTTGCAGCTCTCCCTGACCGGCCTCCGGGAGTTGAGCCTGATCAATACTCCGCCGGAGAACCGCCGGGCCATCCGCACCTATCTCTGCCGGCCGGAAGCCCAAGTGATCCAGGCCGCCATCCGCCGGGAGCTGACCCGGGGGGGTCAGGTCTTTTTCGTGCATAACCGGGTGCGGAACCTGGGCACCTGGGCCCGCTACGTGCAAAACCTGGCGCCGGAAGCCCGGGTGGCCATGGCCCACGGCCAGATGGCGGAGCGGGAGTTGGAGAAGGTCATGGTGCGGTTCTGGCGCCGGGAAGTGGACGTCCTGGTCTGCACCGCCATCATCGAAGCCGGGCTGGACGTCCCCGCGGCCAACACCATCATCATCAACCGGGCCCACACCATGGGGCTGGCGCAGCTCTACCAACTCCGGGGCCGGGTGGGCCGCAGCCAGTCCCAGGCTTACGCCTATCTGCTGGTGCCCGATGAAGCGGCCCTCCCCGGCGAAGCCCAGAAGCGCCTGAAGGCCCTGATGGAGTTTACCGAGCTGGGCTCCGGCTTCAAAATCGCCCTCCACGACCTCCAGATCCGTGGGGCCGGCAATCTTTTGGGGCAGGCCCAGTCGGGCCACCTGGCGGAGGTGGGTTACGAACTCTACCTGCAGTTGCTGGAGCAGGCCATCCGGGAATTTAAGGGAGAGCCGCCGGAAGACCTGGCCCCGGACCCGGAGGTCCGGCTGCCCCTGGCGGCCTATCTGCCGGAGGACTACGTGCCGGACGTCCAGCAGCGCCTGGCCCTTTACCGGCGGCTTTCCGGGAGGCTCACCCCGGAAATGGTGGACGAGATGGAAGGGGAGTTTTTGGACCGCTTCGGCCCCCTGCCGCCGGAAGGCCGCAACCTCCTGGAGGTGGTCCGGGCCAAGCATCTCTTGCGGCAACTGGGAGTCAAACGCCTGGACCTGCAGGACGGTTACGCGGTGCTGCAATTCGCCCGGCCCGAACTTCTGGACCTGAAACGCCTCATCGAGCTTCTGAAAAAAAGGCCGGAAACCTTCCGCCTCACTTCGGAGCAAACTTTGCGGGTGCATCTCCCGGAAACCGGCCCGCCGTTAAAACGATTACAAAACTGCTTGAAAGAAGTTGAGACATTTGTTAAGGCTGAAATAGAGGACACCAAGATATGAGCAGAAACTGCAAAACGTGGCTGGCCGCTTTATTGGTCTGCCTGATCCAGCTTTGGCTGGCTGGGCCCGGCGCCTGCGAGGTAGTGGACCGCATTGTGGCCGAAGTCAATGACGAGATTATCACCATGTCGGAGTTACAACACATGGCCAGGGGCGTTGAAGCTCAAGCCGGCATCAAGCCCACCGCCAAGGAAGACCGGGAGGTCAAGCGCCAGATGCTGGAGGCTCTCATCGACCGGAAGCTGGCCAAGGCGGAAGCCAAAAAGCGGGGCATAACCCTGACTGACAAAGAACAATCTGAGGCCCTGGAAAAGTTTATGCGGCGCAACCAGCTGCCCAATGAAGAAGCCCTGAAGCAAGCGTTGTCCCAGGCCGGTCTCACCTTGAACGAAATCAAGCAGCAGATCTCCGATCAGATAATCCAGGACCGCCTGCTGATGGCCATGGCAGGGCAGAAGGTGACAATTAAGGACGCCGATGTCCACAAGGTCTATGATGAAATGTACAAGGAGGGTGGAGCTCAGGTGCATCTCCGGGCCATTAAGCTGCCTTTCCCGCCCGGGGCGACGGAGGCCCAAAAAGAGGAGATGAAGCAGAAGGCGGAGACGATCCTCAAAGAAGCCAGTCAGGGAGCATCCTTCCCGGAGTTGGCCAATAAGCTCTCTGTAGACCAATCGGACCTGGGGTTCGTGGCGCTGAGCGATATCAACCCCCAGTTGGCGGGGCGCCTGGCCCAATTGAAACCCAAAGAAGTGGCCCCCGTGCAAACTCCCGAGGGCTTTCAATTATTTCAACTGGTGGACCGCCGCTCCGGACAGGCCCGCTCCTTTGAAGAAGCCGCCCCGGAAATCAAGAATATGCTGATGCAAAAGGAACTGCAAAAATATTTCGAGGAGTGGATCAAGACCCTGCGGGAAAAGGCGCATATCAAGATCATGTTGTAGCGGTTCAGCAGTTAGCAGTTGTCCATGAGCCGTGGGATCATCTGTAAGGCATAAAAAGGCCGGTAAGACGGTCTTCGCACCCGCCACATCCCGATACAGAATGCCAGAGCGCAGCCGATGTCCTGTTTTGGCCTCGTAGGGGCGGTTCGCGAACCGCCCCTACATCTGCTGTCTAACAAATTTTAGGAGCAGACTCGGAGCAAGCCATAAATTCCTCAACCGAAAACCACAAACTAAAAACCCCGAGCCCAGACCCATCCCCACCGGCGGTGGATATTGCCGACCTGGGGCGTCACGTGGGGGAGCAGGTGACCCTCCGGGGCTGGGTCTACCACCTGCGCTCCAGCGGCAAGGTGCGCTTCCTGGTGCTGCGGGACGGCACCGGGCTGGCCCAGGGGGTGCTGGTAAAGGGAAACCTCCCGGAGGCAGACTTCCAGCAGTTCGAGGGCCTCACCCTGGAATCCTCCCTGGTCCTGACCGGCCGGGTCAAGGCCGAACCCCGGGCTCCGGGCGGCTTTGAGCTGGAAGTCACCGGCTTGCAGCCCATCCACCTCGCCCCGGAATATCCCATCGCCCCCAAAGAGCATGGGGTGGCCTTCTTACTGGACCGGCGGCACCTGTGGCTCCGCTCCCCCCGCCAGCAGGCCGTCCTCAGGGTGCGCAGCGAAGTCTGCGGGGCCTGCCGGGACTTTTTTGCCGACCGGGGCTTCGTCCTGGTGGACACCCCCATCCTCACCCCCACCGCCTGCGAAGGCACCACCAACCTCTTCGGCACCGACTACTTTGACCTGGGCAAGGCCTATCTCTCCCAGAGCGGCCAGCTCTATCTGGAGGCCGCGGCCATGGCCCTGGGCCGGGTTTATTGCTTCGGCCCCACTTTCCGGGCGGAAAAATCCAAGACCCGGCGCCACCTGACGGAGTTCTGGATGGTGGAGGCCGAAGCCGCGTTCTACACCCTGGAAGAGGTCATGCAACTGGCGGAGGATCTGGTGCGCCACGTGGTGCTCCGGGTGCTGGAGCGGGCCGGTCCCCAGCTCAGTACCCTGGAGCGGGACCCGGCCCCCCTGCGGGCCGTGGCGGCCGGGCCGTTCCCCCGCCTCAGCTACACGGAAGCGCTGGCGCGGCTAAAGGACGCGGGCCAGGAACTGGCCTGGGGCGAAGACCTGGGGGGCGACGAGGAAACCACCGTCTCTCAAATGTTTGAGCGCCCCGTCCTGGTGCACCGTTATCCCCGGGAGGCCAAGGCCTTTTACATGGAGTCCGACCCCGCCGACCCGCGCCTCGCCCTGTGCGTGGATATGCTGGCGCCGGAGGGCTACGGGGAAATCATCGGGGGCTCCCAGCGGGTGGCCGATTTGGACACCCTGCTGGCGCGCCTTGAGGAGCACCATCTGCCCCGGGAGCCCCTGGAATGGTATCTGGACCTGCGCCGCTACGGCAGCGTGCCCCACAGCGGCTTCGGTATGGGAATAGAACGGGTGGTGGCCTGGCTCTGCGGGTTGCACCACGTGCGGGAGACCATCCCCTTTCCCCGTCTCATCGACCGCCTCTATCCGTAACTGTCTCCTGGGGCCCGGCAAGTCGTTTCCCCCCTAACCCTGCCGAAAAGATGTATAATTTGCTCCAGTCCCGGCGCTGGTCCCCATTAATAAACGGGCGAGTTTCAGTAAAGGAAAAATGTTTCAGGTCGCAGCCGGACCTCGGAGAGATTCATGAGCATTCGCAGCTACTTAACGCTGTCTTACCTGGCCTTGATCATTTTGCTCCTGCTGGGGGCCTGGACGGTGGCGGACCGGCTTCTGGAACGGGTCACCGAGAACAGCATGCGGTTCGCCGAAGAAGGGGCCCTGGGGATCGCCACCTCCAACTACCAATTGTCCAAAAAGGTTCTCACCAGCTTGGGGGAGTATGTGGTCCAGGACAAGGCCGGCGACGTGGCCCGAGAACTGTCCCTCCTGCTGGGAGGCAGGAAGCACTATGACTACGACCAGATACGGCGGGACCCCAAGATCCGCCAGGTCGCCATCCAGGAAATCTACACCCCCCAGGGACCGGCGGGTTATACCGACTTGTATGATAATCGCGGCTTCATCCTGTTTCACCCCGACCAGAATGTGGAAGGCCGGAACCAATTGGATTGGCAGGAGGATTACCCGGAGACCACGGACATGATCCGGCGGTCTCTTAGCGAAAACCAGGTGACCGGCTATTACAAATTTTTCGATAAAGAAAAGAAGGAAAGAAGCAGGTACGCGGCCCGGGTCCATGTACCCGGGACCCCCTTCGTGGTGGCGGCCATCATTAATATCGACGAATTTTTCCTGCCCACCCAGGAGAAGATGCGCCAGGCCAGCCAGTCAATCGTAGCCGAGGCCCGGCAGGGCATCGAGAACCATTACGCGCATACTGAACAGCAGCTAAGATTCATCGGCCTTACGGCCGGCGGGGTCCTCTGCCTCATAGGCGCTCTGTTCGGAGTCCTGTTTGCCGGGACCATCTCTCGGCCCATCTCCAGGCTCCGGGACGGGGTCCGGCAGGTGGGCGAAGGAGACTTTTCCGTGGCGGTGCCGGTGCGGGGAGCTAAAGAAGTTTTCCAACTGGCCGAATCATTCAATCTTCTGGGCCAACAGCTCACGGAATACATCGAAAAGCGGGACTTCATCCGGGACACCTTCGGGCGCTATGTCACCCAGGAGGTGGTCAAAAAGCTCCTGGAAGACAAAACCGCCCTGGAACTGGGGGGCGAGACCCGGGAGGTCTCCATCATCATGAGCGACCTCAGGGGCTTCACCGCCATCATCGCCAATATGCACCCGGAGCAGGTCATTCTGTTTCTCAACCGCTACCTGGGCAAGATGATCGAGATCCTGCTGGATCACCGGGCGGTTATCGACGAAATCCTGGGAGACGGCATCCTGGCCTTTTTCGGGGCGCCGGAGCCCATGGAGGACCACCCGGCCCGGGCCGTGGCCTGCGCTCTGGCGATGCAGGCGGCCATGGACGGCATCAATGCCGCCAACGCCGCTGGACGGCCTGCCTCACCTGGAGATGGGCATCGGGGTGGACACCGGCGCCGTGGTGGTGGGCAATATCGGCTCTGAACGCCGCACCAAGTACAGCGTGGTGGGTTCCCACGTCAATTTTGCCTCCCGGATGGAATCTTACGCCCTGGCGGGCCAGGTGCTCATCAGCACCGCCACTTATAACCGCCTGCAGGACCTGGTGGAAGTGCGGGGCGACCTCAAGGTGGAGATGAAGGGCATGCCGGAGCCGGCCACCCTATATGACGTCAGGGGCATCGGCGGCCCCTACAACGTCCACCTGGCGGAGCAGTGCCCGCAACTGGTAGAGCTGCCGAAGAAAATCAACATCCTGGTGGCCCGTCTGGAGGACAAGATCGTCGCCGGCACCCCGGGAAAGGCCTGGATTACCCATCTGTGCGACACCGCGGCCACCGTGGCCCTGGGGGAAAGGTTGCAGGAGTGGGAAGACGTGCGCCTCACCCTGCTGGACGGCAACCTCAATGAGATCCCGGGCTACATTTACGGCAAGGTGACCATGGTGAAGCCCGCGGCCTCCTTTCTCTTCGAAGCCGCCATCAGCTTCACTTCGGTCTCCCCGGAGATTTACCAGATCATCCGCAAGGCCGCGGAAGAGGCCTGAAGTCTGATTGGGCCAGCGCGGTTACTCGGGTACTGGCCTTAACTCTCCCCAGAGGTAATGGGGTGAGCGGGATGGTGATAACCTCTAAGGAACAAAACATAAATTATAACCCCACCTAGACCCTCTCCCCTCATATACTTTTTAGGCCCTTTGGGCTCCGTAGCCAGGCCTCCGGCGCCAATTCGGAAATCTGCCAGTAGTGAAATCATAAAGCCTAACTTTGATCGTCCGGTTGCTATCTAATAGGTATGGTTGACCTTCACCGAACCGTCCTGGGGGCCGCCCCCCCAAATGGAGTGAGACCGGGACGCCGGATTGCCCTTACCGAGCCAGAGGTGCCGTCACCCTCAGGCTGTGGCAGGGCATTTGGGGGATACCAAGGGATAATCTTTTCTCAGGTTAGTGATTTTATTAGGTATTGGTATTGCTTCGTTGAGCAGCAGACTTATCATTAAGCATCATTCGGGAAAAAATCCACTGGGAGGTATACGGATGAAAAAGTTAAGCTTTATTTTGGTGTTGGCCATCTTGCTGGCTGGAGGCGCGGTCGCCGCCATGTCCGCACCTTCTTATGCTCAATTCTACGAGTATCCGCCCCCGCCCCCGAATCCTTACGCGTCACCTTGGGTTGGGTCTAATACGCCGTGGGTCTTTTACAACGGTGATTGGTTTTTGAATGGCATCCTGCAATACTTTTTCGGGCCGCAATACGGCTGGGCTCCATATTACGCTTATCCTCCCACCTATATTGTCAGGCCTGAGACCTGGTATGCTCCCAGGTGGCATGCGTGGTATGTGGGAAATCCTCATTATTGGGAGAGTTTTCGCCGAGCGTATCCCTATTGGAGCAGTCACCGAGTCGGTGAGCGTTATGGACAGAATTTCTATGAACAGCACCATCGTGGCCAGGGCAGTGGCTGGCAGAAAGGCTTCCAGGGGCGCCCCGCTGCTCCGCCCCGACCTGAGGGGCCGAGACCAGGGCCTGCCCGGGTGGCCCCACCTGAGGGACAGAGACCAGGTCCGGCTCACATGGCTCCCCCGGAGGGACAGAGACCGGCTCCTGCCCGGGTGGCTCCCCCGGAGGGACAGAGGCCAGCTCCGGCTCGGGTAGCCCCGCCGCCTGAGGGACAAAAACCGGCACCTGCCCGGGTAGCTCCGCCGGAGGGACAGAGGCCAGCTCCGGCTCGGGTAGCCCCGCCGCCTGAGGGGCAGAGACCGGCTCCTGCCCGGGTGGCTCCGCCTGAGGGGCAGAGACCGGCTCCGGCTCGGGTGCCGCCCCCGGAGAAACGCAAAGAACCTGAAAAAGGCACGCCGGCTGAGGAAAAACATTAGTTCTTGCGCCTGGGCCAGCTCCGGTGAATCCGCAGAACCAGTGGCGCTATACCGTCACCTAGCTCCCGGACGCGTACCTCTGGTTGTGTAAATTTAATGGCTTATTATTAAAAAAGGGTGTTATTCCTTCAGGTTAGAGATAACCACCGCGGAGGAGTAACACCCTTTTACCCTGTGGTGGACAGAGTGAGACCAAGTTGCCGTCAAAAAGGTATTTCTCATGTAGGGGCGTGATTTATCACGCCCGCCAGGGCGCAATGAATTGCGCCCTACAGCAAAATGCTGATTTTACCTCTATGAGCGCCACCTGGTATGAGAGGGGGGATAACCTTTCGGTAAGGGGCGGGAATGGATTATCTCTCCAGGTCGGCCGTTGATTTTTATCTTGTTGAAACCCTGGGGAGAACCCGATAAGATGCATTAATCCCATGAGTTGGATTGCCCAGCAATATTTAGTCGCCGGAAAACCTCGTTACCTGATCTTTGTCGGGTTTCTCCTGGGCGCTCTCACCTTCACTGCCGCCCTGGCAGGCGCCGCCGAGCCCGAGACCTGCTCCTTCATTCCCCAATGGCAGCCCCAGGCGCAGTTCGCCGGCTACTACGTGGCCTATGAGAAAGGCTTCTACCGGCAGCACGGCCTGGACGTGAAGATCATGCGGGGCGGCCCCCACCAACCGCCCTCGGAGATGCTGGCCGGCAATAAGGCCGACTTCGGCACCATGTTCCTCACCACCGGCATCATTAGACGGGCCCGGGGCCAAAAACTGGTGAACATCGCCCAGATCGTGCAGCGCTCGGCCCTCATGCTGGTAGCCAAGAAATCCAGCGGCATCAATGCCCCCGGGGACATCAACGGCAAGAAGGTGGGCCTCTGGGGGGAGGATTTCCAGGGCCGGGCCCGGGCTTTTTTCCGCAAGTACGGCCTTAACGTCCAGGTGATTCCCCAGTCGGCCACCCTCAACCTCTTTCTCCGGGGCGGGGTGGAGGTGGCCTCGGCCATGTGGTACAACGAATACCACCTGATTATCAATGCGGGAGTGGACCCCCAGGAGCTTATCACCTTCAGGCTGGCGGACTACGGCCTGAATTCCCCGGAAGACGGCATTTACTGCCGGGAAGACTTGGCCAGAGACCACCCGGAGCGCTGCCGCGCCTTTGTCCGCGCCTCCCTTCAGGGTTGGCAATACGCCTTCGAGCATCCCCAGGAGGCCCTGGACATCGTGATGAAATACGTCAACGACGCCAACGTGGCCACCGACCGGATACACCAGAAGTGGATGTTGGAGCGGATGCGGGACATCATCCAGCCTCCGGGAAGCGACGTCCGCCCGGGGATTCTGCGGGAGTACGATTATCAACGGGTGGCGACGGAACTCCAGGAAGCCGACCTTATCCGGGCGATTCCGCCTTTTTCCCAATTTTGCCTCAACTTAAGTGACCAGAGATGAAACCTTCGGGACTGGCAACCAAACTCATCATCTTTATTCTTACCAGCACCGCCATCATCTTCCTGGCCGCGTTCGCCTACAACTACCGGGCCTCCCAGGACGCGGTCCTCGTCAAGGTGGCGGAGAACGCCCGGCACCTGACCCTGGAGACCGCTTACCGGATTGAAGTGGTCCTCAAAAGCGTGGAACAGGCGCCCCGCAACCTGGCCGCGGTCATCGAAGACCGCCCCTACCCGCGCCCGGATCTGGTGCGCCTGATCAAGAGCGTCCTGGCAAGCAACCGGGAGGCCTTCGGGATGGCGGTGGCGTATGAACCCTACGCCTTTGATCCCAAGCTCTATTATTTCTGCCCTTACGCCTGCCGGGAGAACGGCGGGATCAAGATCAGCTTTCTGGGAAGCGATTCTTACCGCTATTTTTTCTATGACTGGTATCAAACCCCCCGGGAACTGAACCGTCCCTTATGGAGCGAGCCGTACTTCGACGAAGGGGGCGGCAACATCATCATGTCCACCTTTTCCATGCCCTTTTACCAGGGCTCGGGCGACAGCCGGAAGTTCAAGGGGGTGGTCACCGCGGACCTTTCCCTGAAGTGGCTCACCGACCTGGTCTCCTCGGTAAAGATCTTCCGAAGCGGCTACGCCTTTCTCATTTCCCAAAACGGCGTCTTCGTCACCCATCCGAACCAAGAATGGATCATGCGGGAAAGTATTTTCAGCCTGGCGGAAGCCAGGAACGATCAGACTTTACGGCAGGTGGGCCGGGAAATGATCCGGGGCGGGGAAGGCTTTGTGCCCATCTACTCGAAGGTCCTCGGGAAGAAGTCCTGGCTCTATTACGCCCCCCTGCCGTCCACCGGTTGGTCCCTGGGGTTGATTATCCCGGACGACGAACTGTTGGCCGACGTCCGGGACCTGAGTGGCAAACTCCTGATCATCGGGATGCTGGGCCTGCTCATTCTGGGAGCGGTGATCATCGCCATTGCCGGCAGCATCGCCCGGCCTCTGAAAATCCTGGCCAGGAAGACTGCGGCCATTGCCCAGGGCGATTTCGCCGCCACCGTGCCGGAGACCGGGGCCCGGGAGGTCGCCCATCTGGCCCGCTCCTTCAACGAAATGGGGCGCCAGCTCACGGATTACATCGAAAAGCGGGATTTCATCCGGGACACCTTCGGCCGCTACGTCACCCAGGAAGTGGTGAAAAAACTGCTGGAATCCAAGGAGTACCTGGAGCTGGGGGGCGAGACCCGGGAGGTCTCCATCCTCATGAGCGATCTGAGGGGCTTCACCGCCCTCACCGCGGACATGGACCCGGAGCAGGTCATCACCTTTCTCAACCGTTACCTGGGCAAGATGATCGAAATCCTGGTGGAGCACCGGGCGGTCATCGATGAGATCATCGGCGACGGCATCCTGGCCTTCTTCGGGGCGCCGGAGCCCCAGGAGGATCACCCGGCCCGGGCCGTGGCCTGCGCCCTCTCCATGCAGGCGGCCATGGACGGGATCAACGCCGCCAACGAAGTGGACGGACTGCCCCACCTGGAGATGGGCATCGGGGTGAACACCGGCGCCGTGGTGGTGGGCAACATCGGCTCGGAAAAGCGCATGAAGTACAGCGTGGTGGGGGCGCACGTCAACTTCACCGGCCGCATGGAGTCCTACACCGTGGGGGGCCAGGTGCTCATCAGCCCCAGCACCTACGATCGGGTGCTGGACCTGGTGGAGGTGCGGGACACGTTACAGGTGCAGATGAAAGGGGTGCCCCAGCCCGCCACCCTGTACGACGTCCGGGGCATCGAAGGCCCTTACCAGGTCCGCCTGAAAGACCGGTGCGAGAGCCTGGTGGAGGTCCCCGGGAAGATGCCGGTGCACCTCTACCGCATCAGCGAAAAGATCATCCGGGGCGTCATCAAAACCGCCTGGATCACCCATCTGTGCGACACCGCGGCCCAGGTAATTTTCCAGGGCGAGCTGCAGGAATGGGAAGATCTCCGCCTCCACCTGCTGGATGAGGCGGGGGCCGAAGTCCACGGCAAGATTTACGGCAAGGTCACCGCAGTTACGCCGGCTGAGGGCGGGGACCAGCGGGCCACCATCCGCTTCACTTCGGTGTCGCCGGAGATCTACCAGATCATCCGGCAAGCGGTGGGGGAGGGCCCGGAGGTTTGAGAACCACTCTTAGGTCTGGGCATTTCCGGTAAGATAGTGTGACGCTTCATAATTACTAGGACATTTAAAAACAAGGAATTAACCCCCCTTTTCTAAAGGGGGGTAGGGGGGATTAGACAAGCGCTTAATAATCCCCCTAAATCCCCCTTTAAGAAAGGGGGATTTAAAAAACCCAAGCATTTGGTTTGGGTTCGTTCCATGCCAGACAATTTATGAATCGCGGCACTGGAAGGTGATAGACCTCTTGGAAAGTTTGTAGGGCGACTGCGCCAGGGCCCGGCATATGATGCAGGTGGGCCGCCGGCGCCCAGCCGTATCTTTGCTGATAGCTGGCCGCGGGCAGCTAATTTAAACCTGGCCAACCTCGGCAGAACTGTTACCATTTTAAAATGAGGATGTTTGGCTCGAAAGCCGGAAATACCCCACCCCAGCTAAGCTTCTTCACCCTCCAGGCCCTGGTCTTCGGTCTGGTGGCCGCGGCCATCTCCAACGTTTACATTACCCAGCCGGTTTTGCCCATCATCGAAGCGGAGTTCGGGGTCGGCCACGTCCAGGCTTCTTACACCGTGTCCGCGGTGATCCTGGGCATCGCCCTGGCCAACCTGCCTTTCGGGTGGCTGGCGGACCGCGTCCCGGTGCGGCGCCTCATCCTGGTGGGGGGCGCGGTGGTGGCCGCGGCCGGCATTTGCTGCGCCGCCACCTCCAATCTCGGCCTCCTGGTGGCGGCCCGGTTCGTGCAGGGCCTCTTTGTGCCGTCCCTTACCACCTGCCTGGCGGCGTATCTCTCGGCGAACCTCCCCCTGGACCGCCTGAACGTGGCCATGGGTTCCTACGTTTCGGCCACCGTGGCCGGCGGCCTGGGCGGCCGCCTCCTGGGAGGCTGGCTCCATCCGCCCCTGCACTGGCGCTACGCCTTTGTCACGGCTGCCATCTTCCTAATGCTCACCACCCTGGCGGCGTTTATCTGGCTCCCGGAAGGCAAGGCCCAGGCGGAAGGGGAGGGTGAAACCGAGGGTTTTCTGACCCTGCTGGGCCGCGGCGACTTGCGCCGCATCTTCCTGGTGGCCTTTGGGGGCTTTTTTGTCTTTTCCTCCATCTTCAATTATCTGCCGTTTTACCTCTCCCGGCCGCCCTTCAACGCCTCCACTCAACTCATCACCCTGCTGTACCTGTCCTACCTCATCGGGGTGTTCATCGGGCCGCTGGCGGGACAGCTCAGCAACCGCATCGGCAACGGCGGCACCATGGTTCTGGGCTCGCTGGTCTTCGCTGCGGCCATCGCCATCACCTTCATCCAATCCCTGGCGGCCATCGTGGCGGCCCTGGTCCTGGTTTGCGGCGGGTTTTTCGCCATCCACGCTGCGGCCGCGGGCTCCCTCAACCGCCGGCTCACTTCCAGCCGGGGCCGGGCCAACTCCATGTACGTCCTGGCCTACTACCTGGGGGGCGCGGTGGGCATTACCCTGAGCGGCTACGCTTACAGCTTGGCGGGCTGGCCCGGAGTGGCCACCCTGGGCCTGTTGGTGCTGGCCATTCCCTTCGCCACCGGCATGTCGGAAAGGCAGCAGGGGAGGGGTTAGAGGCCGTCAGCCCTTAAATTGAGTTGAGCGCCGCCTCATAATCGTAGATAATATTAATATAGCTTTACCATGAAAGTTCTGTGTCATATGGCGAGGAGATTCTTCTGGGGGACGGTGTGGTAATGTAGGACAGCCGCGCCCCGGCTGTCCCTGGACAGGCGAGGGCGCCTGTCCTACAATTCCTTAGCCATTGGTAAGAAATGAGCCGAAACTTTCATCTTCGGCGGTGAAGTGGATACGGTTCATGAACGTTAAGCCTGATCCCAGGAGTCGATCCCGAAATGGCTGATCGCTTGATAAAGATAGAGACTCTGAGTAGAGTCGATTTAACATTTTCGTTGGTTCAAGGTCTAAATTAATGAAAGCCGGTGATAAGACCCCATGACTGAAGCACAGCTCGTGGCCCGGGCCCAAGATGGAGAACTCCCGGCGTTCGAAGAACTGGTAAAGAGATACCAGCGGGAGGTCTATGGCCTGGCGTGCCGCATAGTCAGCGATCCGGAAGAGGCCAAGGATATGACCCAACAGGCCTTTCTCCAGGCCTTTGTGCACATAAAGAGTTTTCGCCAGGATGCCCAGTTCCGCACCTGGCTGTTCCGGATAGCCATCAACCAGTGTTACAACTTTTTGAAAACGCGCAAGAAGTTTGGGGACCCGGTGGATGTGGACGACATGATTCTCGTGGGGGATGAATCACCGGAATCCGACCTGGTTTCCCAGGAGGACCGGCAGCGCCTCTATGCGGCCCTGGAAAAGCTGCCGGCTAAGCAGCGGGCGGTCATTACCCTGAAGGTGGAGCAAGGGTTATCCTACCAGGAGATCAGCCAGGTCCTGGGAGGCACGGCCGGCGCCGCCCGGGTCAATTACTGCCAGGCGTTAAAGACCTTGAAAAAATATTTTCACAGTGAGGACGAACATGAGGTGGCAATGCGCCCTTCTCCAGCGGTGGCTGCCAGAGTATCCCGACGGTGATCTGCCTGCCTTTTGGAAACGGCGGCTGAGCAGCCATTTGGAGCACTGCTCTGGATGCCGCCAAGAACTGGCGGCGCTTCAAGAGGTCGTGGCGGCCATTAAGGCGGCCCCGGTGGTGGAGCCGGAGCCCGAATTCTGGTCGGAGTTTTCCCGGGAGCTGCATCTGAAACTGGCCCGGGCGGCTCACGAGGTTCAGGAGGCCCCCGCCGACGCCCCCAGGCCCTGGTGGTCCAGGCTGCCCTATCTCCTGGGAGTCCCGGCCCTGGCGGTCCTGGCCTTGTGGATGGTCACCTATTTCTCCAACCCCGAGCGTCCGGCCTTGGCCCCGCAACCCCAGGTCGCCGAGCAGTCGGCGCCGGGAGTAACCCCGGAGGCTCCCAAGGTGGCGGAGGCCCCTAAAGCCGCCGAGACCCCTAAGGTGGCGGAGGCCCCCCAGGCCGAACGCTCCCGGACCCCGGCCGTGGCCGAGGCGCCCGCGGGGGCGGCTTCCGAACCATTTTCCTTTGCCACCCTGGATAATAATGGTAATTTGCCGGACGATGACCTGGATTTTTCCAGCGAGGACCTGGATTCCGTCCTCGCCGGCATGACTGAACAGGAAAAAGAGACTTTCCTGAAAAAAATGCACCAGAAGAAAAAGGACGGATCATGCCTCGAAAGGTACTGCTCTATCTCTTTGGCCTGATGCTGGCCGGGATGGCCTTCGGGACCTGGGCCTGGGCCCAACCCGGCGGTGGCCCGGGAAGATTTGAAGACAAATTTCAGGAAGTCAAGCGGAGTCAGATGGGGCCGGCTCTGGGTGTAGACCAGCGCACCGTGGACAAGCTCATCCAGATTGACCAGCGCTACCAGCCGCAGCGGCAAAAATTGATCCAGGAGAGCAAGTACGAGTTCCTGCGGCTGCGTCAGGTCATGGAGCAACCCAACCCCTCGGAACCGCAAGTGAAGACCATCCTCACCAACATGAAGGGGAAGCAGCGGGAAATTGAAAACCTGAAACAGCGCCAGGACGAGGAGGAGATGGCCATTCTCAACCCGGTCCAATACGCCCGCTATGTTTTGTATCTCCAATCCATGATGAGGGAAGCCCGGAGTATCAAAGGGGGCCCCGGGGGCCCGGGCGGCCCCGGGAGAGCCGCGCCCCTGACTCCTTCCAGCCCCCGGGAGATTCCGGTGGGCCGCCAGGGGCCGCCGCAGTAAACGCCGCAGGCCGGCCGGTAGAGACCTGGGGGGGCCGCCAGGCGCCACCATTTATCTAGGCGACGGCAACAAAAGGGGAGGGGGAACCAGGTTCCCCCTCCCCGACGTTTTTCTCCAGGTTTTTCCACGCCTCCTGACCTAGGTTTTTTCTTTATTCGGCCCCCTTGCCAAACCGGTCTCAAGCAAGCTAAAATGTTTCTGCCGCCGGAGTGGTGGAATTGGTAGACGCAGAGGACTCAAAATCCTCCGAGGGCAACCTTGTGCCGGTTCGAGTCCGGCCTCCGGCACCAGCAATACCAAGGATTTTCGGTTCAAGGATTTATACCCCCGCCGATGGTGCGTACGCCGGTGAGTAGGTGGTGAGTAGGTTTTTATTTTTCATCGGCCCCGGCCTCCTGTAAGATACGCCCTATGCCCCCCTCCAGGAGCCGCATCGTTTCCCTGAGGTTTGGGTCCACCAGTTGCAGATACCGCTCCGTGGTCTGGTAGTTGGTATGACGCAGGAGCTTGCTGATCTCTGGCAACGGGCGCTTTTCTTTGTCGTAGAGATAGCTCGCCACGAAGTGCCGGATGGTGTGGTAGGTGTAGCGCCTCACCCCGGCCCGTTGACAGATGCGCCGCATTAAATCGAAGCGATCCGTGTAACGCCCCCCGGTCCTGGGATTCCAGAATATACATTCGTCCTGGCGGCGCTTCTGCCACAGGTCACGCAACACTTTCTCCAGTTCGGCGTTCATGGGAAGCCAATCATACTGCCAGTTGCCACCCCGGCGCTTCCGGGTCCAAAGACGTACCTCGTGACGCTCCCAATTTATATCTTCCCATTTAAGGCGCAGAACCTCGTCAATGCGGGCCATCGTGTGGTAGAGGACCAGAAGCAGGGGCCGGTCTTTACCCGCGGCCAAGAGAATCTTTGACATTTCCTGGGTAGTGGGGATCACCTTTTTAGGCTGCTCCACGCTAAGTTTGTCCACCAGGAGCACCGGGTTGTGCGGCACCATGAGGCGCCGGTGACCCCAGGAGAACAGACGCATGATCTCGGTGCGTTCTTTGTTGAACTGGTTGTTCGTGGGGCATTGAAGCAGATAGCCTTCCACATGATTTGGTGTGATGCTGGCTGCCGGTACATTGCCAAGGTGCGCCAAGAAACGCCTAAAAACAGTTTTACGGTATCTCAGAGTGACAGGCGCCAGGCTTCTTTCGGCTAATCGTAGATACTTCACCATTAGCGCCTCCAGGCTCAGGTGCCCGGAGTCCGAAGCGGATGGCATCGGCGGCGATAGTGGGGTCCTGTCCTTCTTCTCCAGTTCCTCCCGGCGCTTTGCCATGCCCGCCTTTGCGGCCTTCTGGGTGTCGAATCCGGTCTTGCTGTAACGGCGGCCTAGATGTTGGAACTGGTATCTCCAATTGCCGGTCTTGGGGTCCTTCCATAATGGCATAAATGACTTCCCTCCGAAAACGCAAGGCACGAATCCCTGCGGGATAGAAACCACCCAGACGAACCCTTTGCGCATAGACTGTCCTCACCGAAAGGTGCAACAGCTGTGCCACTTCATTTGTAGTCAACAAGGAGTTCATCAGGGTGATCTCTGTCAAAGGCTTCGCCTTGTTAATACTTACCTGTGAGCCGATTTCGGCAACTTCTCCCCTGGCTATCTGACCTAAACCATTGCCTCGAAAAAATCGTTTGAATTTGGGCCGGTTTGGTCGCCCTTAGACCTTCTCCTAAGTCGCCCGCAACAAGATGCGACTATTTATAAAAAAATATACTTACTTAATTAACCTCCTAATAAGTCATAGAAAACAATCAAGATAATAAACAAGGAAAATGACATATTGAGTGCCCAGAACGTAAGGAAAAGGCCACCCTGTTGGGAAGTATTTTCTAATAGAATATGTTTCTGATTCTTGCTTGCCATTAATAGTGATCCATGTAAAAATTCCCCATTCTATTAAATAATAATTTGCTTGGAAAATAGTTATATTTATAAATGGTCTTTGATTCTTTCTTTGTTCAGCCTTTGCCTGCAACTCCAACGGAATAAGCTCGCTTATGGCTTTATATGGTAATTCTCTATCGAAGTTAGAAGGAAGTAATTTTTCTGCTATCAATTGTGGCCTTATGTGGTCTAAATGCACCTTGGCTTCTTTTAGACCCATACGAAAATCTCCAACTAAAATCACGCCAAAGAAATAAATGATGAAAGCGTCATCAAGGGTGTATTCTCGGCGGACCCCCCCTGATTGATCCGCTTCGGGATCTCGCCCAAGGACAATTACCGCCCAACGTTTAATCTGGGTCAACGAAACCCCAAATACCCGTGCCAAATCCCTATTAGTGAATTTTCTCATACTCGCATCTTATAATGGGCGACTTTTGGCTATCAAGAATTTTTTCCCAAAATAATGCGCACCTCCCTTCCTAGATCAACTGGAAGGTTTCGTCTATGAAATTTTAGGGCCACCCTATAACCTATTGCAAAAAGCCTACCATATCAGTCACCATTGGTAGGATTGCATCTGACCAGCCAGTTTTTTAATCTAATAATTTTGGGCCTGGATCCATTAAGGGGGCGGTCTGCCGGGATCTGCCGAGGGACAAAACCGGTATGAACGAAATTTTTAATGCGGATTCCGGGGCAAGCATATCGACCAGGGGGGACGGAGTCCCGGACTTGGGGTTTTGCTACTTGGGCCAGGGAATCTATGGGGCGCCAGGCGGTCGGCTGGTGGACCGAGGGCGGGGGGAAGGCCGGGGAAGGCGAGGGACTCGGTATGATTAGGCTCAGCCTCAGACTTCTAAGGTCCAGGCAGGGCTTTCTGCTTCTCCAGCTGATATAGAAGGTTTTTAGACGGCCAATTTTTGACGATCCAAGGGAGGCAAGGGGGGGTAAGGGTCTGGTGGTTTTCGCTCAAAATAGGGCTTTTAACTGGCCCTGGACGCTGAAATTTAACCATTCCAGCGCCTATCTCTACCTCTGACCGCAGGATAGCCCTGTGGTGGGGCGATCGGCATTATATTAGGTAACCAGAAAAGAAATAACAATCTAATCATCGTTTTCTTTCAACTCAATCTGTTGTTTTTCAGCTATGTCAATCAATTTTTTAGCAGGATTGAAGAGCGTTACCATTATTTCTTTTATTTCCTCAATAGAATATCCTGCTAATTTTAATAATTCAATTTTCGCCTCAATCAGCTTCATTTCAGATAGTGCGCCTTGAATTCTCCTATTTTTTAGTTCTTCCTCTTTTAGTTGCACGTCTACTTCTTTCTCTTTTAATAATAATTCTGACAATTTTTTATCAACTTCCCATCGATATTTGTAATCTTTACAAAATTCCCTCAATTCCCTTAATATGTCTCCACTGCCCTTTAAATTAAACTCCGATGGAGATGCTATAACTAAACGATAAATCGTAAGCTCATCGCCTTCACTGATAAAATATAGTGATTTTTGTAGGTTAAATAGCAATTTATCAAATTCCTCTTTATAATATTTGTTGAATACATAGAGTCTATTATAGAATACATTAATAAAATGAAAAAATCTATAGACATCAATAACTAACCATTTGCCGTCCCCTACAAATCTTATCATATCTTTTTCCATATTATATTTTCCTTTTTATGATTTTTGGCTTCTAACAAATTTCACTGCACGTCTATTTAATTCACCATCCCCTTCGGCACGACCTAGAAATGCATTTCTCCTCCCTTTCTCCATGCGCTTTAAGCAACACATAATTATACTTTGTTCGAGAGGATTCCTTGCGCTACTATAAGAATCCTCAAGTCGCTCTAAGTCGGCGAATGTCCCATAATCACCAATAATTTTCATGCAGATAAAGCGTAAGTAGTAAGGCTGGGAATCGTCGAATGATAGCCGTCGGGCAATTTCTATCAAATTTCCAGAAGGCTCAAACGGAAGTTCAGAAATCCATTCTATAATTTGATAGATTTGGTATGGATACACAGCTTCATCTGAATTCAGAAATTCAATAATTGTACCTTGTACATCTGGGTAAACCTCACATAATTCAAAATAATCAAGGATTATATCAGTTACTTCCGGATGCTTATCAAATAACTGTTTGCAATGTTCTAATGCGAATTTATCTTTGCGCCTACCAAGTCTATTGAGTAAAAATTTAAATAATGATTTCTCAAACTTGCTCTCCGCTGAATCTATAAAATGAGCCTTATAGGTTTCCCTGATTACCTCAATAGGAGCTTCGTCTGGATTCAGTTCATATTTTTTTTCAACTTTTGTTATAGATGTATATGGGTCACCTACTCCTGTTATCTTTTTGATGTCAGCAATATATTTTTTACTTACTCTATTAATAGTATCTGCGACCTCCTCAATTATCGCCCTTGCAACATCAGCTCTATAAATATTAGTTTTTGCTGCCTGTAAATTAAGACCTCTTTTTCGGAGAAGGCGGATTAAAGTGACCAACGCTTTCTTAGCCTCAGCTAAATTGTTACAAAATATTCTTATATCATCTACATACCGATAATGATTGAATCCCAGTTGCGTCAACTGTTGGTCAATTGGAGTAAGGTATAATTTGCCCAAAATGTCGGAGGCACTAAGACCTTGAGGAATACCTCTTCCGCCAATAACAATCTGAGACCAACGATTTAGGCAATTAGACAATTGACTTATTGCTGGACTATGTGCGCCAGTATTCCTAAGGTCAGAAATAAGGAGGTTAATATCAATATTTTCGTAATAACCTGATATGTCAGCAATTATTACATAAGAAATACCCTCATCTATTTTAGAAAGGGATTTTTTTCTGAATTCTTCCCAGCCTTCAAATCTATTCCGAAACCATTGAGGATTATTAGGGTCAATCGCAAGCCGATAAGAGAAATCCAAAGTTCCTTGAGCCCAAAAAATAGCCTTATGAATATAAGGTAAACAGGCACCAAGGCAAGCGGCGTATACTATCTGGTCTGATAGAGATAACTGGCTACCAGGACGAATAAGTCCCTTCTCTTTTGGCACATCGCATAAATGCATAGTGGATGGGTTATAGCCGTTACTTCGTATGGCTTCCAATAAACAGCCTAACCAGCTATCTAAATCCTGCTCCACAAGTTTAATTTCATAAGGATGGCGCACGAAGACTCGTTTAAGTTCAAAAATATCGGCTTTAACCCTCCTCCAGGCAAGTTGCAAATCCAATAAGGCTGCAAGTTCTTCCGACATTTTTATTTCCCTTCCAACTCCTCATAAATGCTGCTGAACATTTCGAGGGCGGCCTGGAGGTTGTCGGCGATTACCCTGGCCAGGACTTCCGGCTCCGGGAGGTTCTCCAGGTCTTCCAGGCTGTCGTCTTTGAGCCAGAAAATGTCCAGGCTGGCCTTGTCCCTCTGGATTAACTTCTCATAGGGGAAGGCCCGGAAGCGCTCGGACTCCTGGCGCTGGTGGCGGTTCTCCGGGTTATAGCACTTGATGAAGTCCTCCAGGTCGGCATAGCTGAGGGTATTGGTCTTCAGGGTGAAGTGCTTATTGGTGCGGAAGTCATAAATCCAGAGCTTTTCCGTCCAGGGCTTTTCGCTGGCCGGGCGGCGGTCGAAAAAGAGAACATTGGCCTTGACCCCTTGGGAATAGAAGATGCCAGTGGGGAGTCTCAAGAGTGTATGGACATCGTAGGCGGCCAGGAGCTTGCGGCGGATGGTCTCCCCGGCCCCACCTTCAAAGAGCACATTGTCGGGCACCACGATGGCGGCCCGGCCATTAATCTTCAGCAAGGTCTTCACATGCTGGAGGAAGTTCAATTGTTTATTGGAGGTGGTGGCCCAGAAGTCCTGGCGCTCGTAAACAATGGCTTCCCGGCTTAACTTTTCTTCGTGCACGATGGTGATGCTGCTCTTTTTCCTAAAGGGCGGATTGGTGAGCACCAAGTCAAAGCGGACGCCGGGGTCACGAGCCAGGCTGTCAGTTACCTCCAAGTTGCCCCCGATGCCGTGGAGGTAAAGGTTCATGGCGCAGAGCCGGGCGGCTCCGTCCACAATCTCCCAGCCGTGGCACATTTCTTCTTTAAGGAACTGCTTATGCTTTTTATCCATTTGGTAATTGCGGACGATGTATTCATGGGCGGCGATGAAGAACCCCCCGGTGCCAGAGGCCGGGTCGCAGAGGGTCATCCCAGGTTCCGGTCGCATGACCTCCACCATAGCCCGGATGAGTTCCCTGGGGGTGAAATACTGCCCGGCCCCGCCTTTGACATCCTGGGCGTTTTTCTCCAGCAAGCCCTCATAGAGGTCGCTTTTGACATCGGCCTCCAGCGCCGACCACATCTCCTGGTCAATCAGGTCTATGAGCCGTTTTAGCATGGAGGGGTTTTGAATTTTGTTCTGGGATTTGCGGAAAATCAGCCCCAGCAAGCCCGCCTCTTTCCCCAGGGTGGTCAGAATGTGGCGATAATGGGTCTCCAGGTCATCGCCGTCCAGGCGGCGCAGACTCTCCCAATCGAGACTGCGAGGTATCAGGGCGGGCTTGTCGGGGAACACCTGCCTCTGCTCATCCGCCATCTTCAGGAACAGCAGATAGGTCAACTGCTCCACATAATCGCCGTAGCTCACCCCATCGTCCCGGAGCACATTGCAGAAGTTCCAGAATTTTTGCACCAGGGCGGCGGCATCGTTAGCCATAATTCAAATCCCTCTGAGCGGGCCTCCGGCCCGGCTTCTTCCCGGTGGGGTAACCGGCCTTCTCCGCTTTAATGCGCTCCAGCAAATCCGCCGCCGATTCGTCTTCCGGGTCTTGCGGGACAAGCTCACCGGCAAAAGCTTTCTTCAAGATGCTCTGACGAAGGCGGTCAGATTGAATCAATCCGTTATTCAAAGCCTCATCCACAGCATCGCTCAAGGAAAAGCATCTTTCAATCTCCTGGGTAATTTTTTCTTGTTCGGGAACAGGTGGTAAGGGCATGGTGATTTGAGCCAAAATTTGCCCATTTACATTCGGTTGCCCTATTCCAAGTTTCTTTTCATGTATCTGTTCCCAATAACTGAGAGATTGAAAATAATTTTAGACATAATTTCTATTGATTAATTCGTTAAGAATAATTCTTATTAAGTATGAGGCAAAGACCGCCGATGGTATATTTCCCCTAATTAAAAAACTTTTTCCAACCGTAGCACCTGTTCTTGCAAATACTAAATCACCTTCTTTTAAAAGATATTTCTGCTTCTCATTATCTTTTATCGGACAATAAGGGACTGAATCCCAATTAACAGAATTATCTTGTATATCAGTTATTCTCAAAAATTTTGGGCCAATTGGTTCTGTTGTAGAACTTTCCGTATAGCCATAATGTATTTTGTCTGAAATTTCTCCTATTCTTGTCCAAGCCCACTTTTTAGGGAGTTCTGGCAGATAACTTTCATCAATTGGTGGTAAATCTTTGCCTTTATTGATTCCAATCTCTTTAATGTGCTTTTTTATCCGCTCCAATAATACATTCGCTGGCTCTAATTCTCCTTCGTTAGCCTCCCGCCAGGCAGAGGTGAGGCTCCCTTCAAAGGCGGCCTTCAGGACGGCCTGGCGATAAAGTCTTAGTTGGGCCTTGGCCTTCTTCAGGGCTTCGACCCCAGCATCCAGGTCTGAAAAAAGCTCCTCAATCTTGGCAACGATGCGATGCTGTTCAGGGAGTGGAGGGAGGGGAATGGGGAAATTTTTAAGTTGGCCTCCAGATATAGCGTCAAAGGTAGTCCCGGTGCCTGAACCGGCAATGACATTTTCATAAGCTCGCATCAGATAGAGTATGAAATGCGGCCGAACCCCTCCAAGCCCCCTGATAGCCGCCAACCCTCGGCCTATGCACGATTTTGCGGGACATAGATTAGTCGGCCCCACTGGTGCTCTGACCGAAATCAGCACATCTCCTTTTTCTGCAACCTTTTTTGGCACAGAACACCATTTCCGGGGAGAAGGGTAAATGTCGCCAAATTCGAGTTTGCCTTGATAAAAAGGTAATCCATCCCCCGATTCGTTATATGTTGAGGATGGTGGGGATTGCCCCAGAATTATTTCCGAGACTTCATTTAACGAAGTGCAAGCCCACCCTTTGGGAAGATTTGACAAATATTTTTCTGCCATCATGCCGCCAGCGACTCATTGAGTTCGGTGAGAATCTTAGATAAATCCGGCCCGAAAAGCTGGAGAGCCTTCACAGGCCCACCTTTCTCAAAGAAAGGCGCAAGCTCGAAATCCTCCACCTCCACGGCAAGCGAAGTGGCCAGATGCTCTTTTATCATCCGCAGCCACTCCAGTTGCTCCGGGGTGAATACCCGGCCCTGGAGTTTCTGCTGGGCCAGCCAGGACTCAAACCGGCGGGTTACCGTATCCCCATAAGGCTCAAGAAGGTCGCTTTCCCCCAGGGTGAAGCGCACCAGGGAGATGAGATCGGTTAGCAGCTTCTTCGGCCCAGCCCCCCTGACTCTGGACTCCTCCAGGCGCTCATAGGCTTGCCAGATAAGCTCCGGGGTGAGGCTGTAGGGCGGCTTCTTAATGGCCGCTGCCAACTCCTCCACCTGGGCATAGGTGAGATGGCGCTGGCCATAAGGGAGGCTATAAAAAATCTGCAAGGCCGTGAGTTCGTCTTTATTTTCCTCCATGAATTTTTTAAAGCTGGCAATGACGCCCTGGGCCTTATCCCTGGCCTGGGCGTCGAATCCGGCGAAAATCACCTGGTCCTGGCTCACGGTGTCGATAGTTTGCTCATTGCGCTTTTTGATTTCGATAATCTTATTTCTGACCGTCGGGTCTTCAAAGGGAGCGCACGCCTCCTTTTGCAAGGCTGCCGTGGCCTGTTGTATCTGCTCCTCGCCAGGGTCATCGGTCTGAAACATTTCCCTGGCCCTGGCCATCTGCTTATCCGGGTCAACGGCGTCCAGGAGCCGGTTAATCATGTCCGGCAAGGTCTGGCCCCCGGCAACGGCGGCAATTTCCCGGCGGGTCGGGCCGTCGATCTCGGCCTCCAGGCGGGCCAACCTCCCGGCCAGGGTAGTCAAGGTATCCTCATCCCGGTTTCCCAGAGCCACGGAGATGAGGAGCTTGTCAAAGGGCACGCTCTTTTTGCGCTCCAGGGGCCGGGAGTCGGTCTTGTCGCTTTCGCACACCCCCACAGCATCCACGATGACAAAATGGGTCTTATGCTGGCCATCGGGGGTTACGGCCTTCAGGTCAGTGGCGGAAATGGTGCGGGTGCCCCGGCCCTTCATCTGCTCGAAATAGACCGGGGACTTGATGTCCCGCATGAACAAGAGGCACTCGATGGGCTTGATGTCGGTGCCGGTGGAAATCATGTCCACGGTGACGGCAATCCTGGGATGGTAGGAGTTGCGAAAACTGGCGATTAAATCCTCCGGCTTTTCCCCGGAAACCTTATAGGTGATTTTTTTGCAGAACTCATTGCCCTTGCCAAATTCCTCCCGGACGAGATGCACAATGTCTTCGGCGTGGGAATCGTCCTTGGCGAAGATGAGGGTCTTGGGAACTTCGGTGCGGCCAGGGAAGATTTCGGTAAAGAGCTTTTCCTTGAAGGTTCTGATGACCGTGCGAATCTGGTCTTTGGCCACCACATCCCGGTCAAGCTGGGCGGCGGCGTATTCCAGGTCATCGTTCAGTTGTTCCCAGCGCAGTTTCCGGGTGAGCTTGTCCCGCTTGTCAACGTAATAGCCGGATTCCACCCGGCTGCCCCGCTCGGTGATGTCGGTCTTGATGCGGTAAACCTCATAGCCCACATTCACGCCATCGGCTACGGCCCGCTCATGGCTGTAATCCATCACCAGATTTTGATTGAAATAGCCCAAGGTCTGCAAGGAAGGGGTGGCGGTGAGGCCGATGATGAAGGCGTCGAAGTATTCCAGGACTTGCCGCCAGAGATTGTAAATGGAGCGGTGACATTCATCGGTGATAATGAAATCGAAGGTCTCTATGGGGATTTTAGGGTTATAGGCCACCTCTTTGGGCTTCTCCGGCAAAGCGGGGAGGTCGAAAAGGGAGTGCTCCTCCAACTCCGGGTCAAGTTCCGGCTCGCCCCGGAGCATGGAGTAAAGGCGCTGGATGGTGGTGATGCAGACCCGGTTCACCGGGTCAAAGGTGTTGGAGGAGAGGCGCTGCACATTATAGAGTTCGGTGAATTTCCGGCCATCATCAGGGGTGAGGTACTGCTGAAATTCGGTGTGGGTCTGGCGGCCCAGGTTGTTCCTGTCCACCAGGAAAAGCACCCGCCGGGCATTGGCGAACTTGATGAGCCGGTAGATGAGGCTGACGGCCATGAAGGTCTTGCCGCTCCCGGTAGCCATCTGCACCAGCGCCCTGGGGCGGGCATCCGCCAGGGATAGCTCCAGGTTCTTGATAGCGTCAATCTGGCATTCCCGCAAGCCCTGGGTAACCAGGGGGGAAGTTTGCTGGAGCCTGGCCCGGAGAGAATCCGCCTGAGCCAGCCATTCCTTCAGGGTTTCGGGCTGATGGAAGGCAAAGACCCGGCGGGAGCGGGGTTCAGGGTCTCGCAAATCCCGGAAAAAGGTTTCCACTCCGGTGCTTTCATAAGCGAAAGGGAGTGGCGTCTGGGCACAAGGGAGGTTAGGTGGGATAGAAAATAAATATTTGGTAGTCTGCTCCGCCACCCCGCTCAAGGTGGTGCCGGTGGGCTTGGCTTCCACCACCCCCACGGCCTTCCCGCCGACAAAGTGGAGGTAGTCGGCGAAGCCCTCCGCCATAGGGAACTCCCGCACCGCCACGCCCAAGGAAGCGGAGAGGTGGAGTTCCTGGTAGTCCTGGACTTGCCAACCGGCTGCTTCCAAGAGCCGGTCAATCTGCTGGCGAGCTTTTTCTTCGGGTTTCATGGCCTTGGAGTCTGTATTTAGTTCGGGTGCACATTATAGCACCATCTCCGGGATTTTGTGATTTTTGTGCTGGATGGGGGCGGTGCTGACGCCAGAAAGCAGCAGGTATTAAGAAATAGGCACGGGGGGCGTCGCCTTTTCCTGGCCGACCTTGCACACCGGGCCACCTCCACCCCCACCCAACCGGTACGGAAGGTTTTTCATAAAAAATTATGAGGGAAACTTCAACCAAGGGGAGTAGTAAATGTATACATTTATCCCGTTCAGCCGGTTTAATGCTATCATCTATCCCGCTGGATTTTCGGTATGAACAACAAATCGGTTTGGTATAAGGAGGGGAGGTACTAAAATGCAAGGGGGGGGGTGGGGCCGTCCGGGTTTTTGCTTTCCGGGGCCGGGGATTCTCCAGGCGCCAGGGCGAGGGCGCAGGGCGGCCGGGTGCAGGGGCATGGGAGGGAGTAGAGGTATGATTGAACCATACCGGAAATGCACCTTATCGGTATGACTGCCACCAGAGCCATGCACCACAAGGGGGAGCACAGTTTTTCTTTCCTTCACATAGCCATATCATATCTGGAATGTTCGCCCTTCCAGTGATAATTGTCACTACTGGCAAGTTAGTCGCTACGAGGTCTATCAGCCCTAAGCCTTTCCTCCCCCGCTTGCACATGCCCAGCTGACAGCCGGGCGAGGTCCGACTCCGGAGGAACACGCTGACGAAACGCAGCAGGTAACCAAGCAGCTCGCCAATGCATCCCAGGGCGATCCGGAGGTTCCGGATGAGGTCGAAGA
>CAWBPT010000019.1:0-44998 GCA_963790655.1 uncultured delta proteobacterium
GGATATCAAGACCATCCTGTGCACCAACGGCTCCCTGCTCTCTGCCGGCCTCATCCGGGAACTTAAGGACGCGGGCCTGGAGACCGTGATTATCTCCATGGATGCCCCCTCCGCGGCCCAACATGACCAACACCGCGGACTGCCGGGTCTCACCGGGCATATCCGGGAGCTGGTGCCTCGGCTCACCGAGCACGGCCTCCCTCCCGTGGCCTCCGTGACTTTGAGCCGGATGACGGACAATCTGCCCGCCATGCTTGCCTTCCTGGCGGAGTTGGGCTTCAAGCGGGTCACCTTCTCCTACCCCATAACCCGGCTCCATTCCTCTTACCTGGGCTTCGCCGACCATTATTCCGTGGATTTTACCCCGGCGGAACTGTACCGCTGGTTTGGCCAGATAATAAAAATAAAAGCCACCTCCCCCCTAATTATCCTCAACCCGCGGCTCGCCCTCAGTGACCTCCAGCGCCAACTGGAACACCGCCCGGGCCGCTTCCCCTGCCTGGCGGGCTATAAATATTTTTTCGTGGACTGGCACCTCCAGGTCTACCGCTGCCATTATCATGGCGACGCCCTGGGCCCCCTGGAAGAAATCCACCGGCTGACCCCCATCCGGGACGACTGCGCCGCCTGCACCATCGACTGCTACCGGGACCCCAGCGTCTACCAGTACCTGGCGGTGTCGGTGGCCGATTCCCTGGCGGCCCTGCGCCAGGGCAAATGGCTCCGGGGCCTGGCCACCCTGCTCCACCCCTACAACGCCCTTTCCCTGGCCGCACTCCTGGAGGGCCGCCATTGGGTGCGGGGGTGAAGCCTGAGAGGAGGGCCGGGGGATTTTTTGTAAGTGAGTCCCCCGCCCTCCCCTCAATCTCCCCTCCCAACCCCCTGAAAAGGGCTGGGGAAGGCGGTGCTGCGCACCGACTTCCCCGGCTAATATTTTCTCCCTTAAAGCATTGGGGGCGGAGGTTTGGGGGAGTTTTTTGTAAGTGTAATGGCCGTGGGCCCTTAGCCCCCTCCCCGAATCCTCCCCGCACCGTTATCTTCACTGCGGATGATTTTGGGCTTTCCCATGGGCTGAATGGGGCGGTGGTTTTGGCGCACCGGGAGGGGGTGTTGCGCTCCGCCTCCCTGATGGCCGCGGCTCCCCGGACCCCGGAGGCCCTGGCTCTGGCCCGGGATTTGCCCAGTCTCTGTCTGGGGGTCCATCTGGTGCTGGTTCAGGGCCGCGCGGTGTTACCGCCGGGCCGGATCCCCCATCTGGTAGACTCCCAGGGCCGCTTTCCTAACCACCCGGCGGGGTCGGGCTGGCGTTACTTTTTCCAGCCCCGCCTCCTTCCTGAAATCCGGCGGGAGCTGGCCGCCCAGATCGAGACGGTGCTCCAGGCCGGGCTCCGTCCCTGGCATTTGAACGGCCATGTCAATCTCCATCTCCATCCCCGGATTTTCCCCCTGGTGGTGGAGCTGGCCCGAGAGTACGGGGTACCCGGGGTCCGCCTGGCCCGGGAGGATTGGCGGGCCACCCTGGCCCTGGCCCCGGACCGTCCCCTGC
The DNA here is from genome assembly GCA_963790655.1 of uncultured delta proteobacterium. Taxonomy (GTDB): domain Bacteria; phylum Desulfobacterota; class Desulfobaccia; order Desulfobaccales; family 0-14-0-80-60-11; genus DASWLF01. The sequence continues at coordinate 1,547 of CAWBPT010000019.1, forward strand.
CCAAGGTAGTCCAGGGGTTGATCTTCGCCCTGCTCTGCCGCCGGGCCCGGAAATTGGCGGAAGACGCGGGCCTTGTATACAACGACCACCTGTTCGGGCTCCTGAACGACGGCCGCATGACCGAAGATTATCTTCTGGGTCTGGTGCCCCTGCTTCAGCCCGGAGTGACGGAAATCTATTGCCATCCGGCCCTGTATGCGGACCCGGAACTCCAGCATTGGGCCCCCCGATACCGCCGCGTCGAAGAGCTGGCCGCGCTCGTCAGTCCCCGCCTCAAAGAGGCCCTGGCGGCGTCCGGGGTGGTGGTCAGCGATTTTCGGGACTTGTTTTTGCACAGGCAGGTTTTAAATTAATGGTAGCTTAACGGAGGCAGGGGCCTGGCCGGAGGCGGGCGGCGTGAGAACCACCCCTAGTTGATCTGCCTCCCCGGCGGCAGACTCCGGAAAGAAAGAGCGCCTCGCCGACCGGAAAAATATCTAGCCATTGCCAAGAGTTATTTCGTTTTGTAGGGGCACGGCGAGCCGTGCCCCAGGCGGATTTTTAAGGGCACAGCACGCTGTGCCCCTACCAGAAAAGCAATTAGCCGGGAAAAACTTTTGGCAACCGCTATAATTATAGATGGCGGAACATTCGCTCGCTAGGAATGCCGGGGGCCCCAGGCGACTTTATGCAGAAAGCCGTTCCCCGGGAGCTGTCGGCCGCAGGGGTGCCATTTCATGGAAAGAACCAAGAGACCTTGGACCGTATCGGTAACCGGCGGCCTGCTGGCCCTGGCCTTTAGCCTGGCCCTGGGCGCCTCGGGAGCCTGGGCGGGCCAGCCCACCGAAGACGTCAAGAACCTGCTGGACGAAGTCATGGCCATTTTGCACAATGCCAACCTCAACTCCCCGGCCCGGAAACGCCAGCGCCTGGAACTCATTGAACAGGTGGCGGCCCGCCGCTTCGACTACCGGGAGATGGCCAAACGCTGTCTTAATGCAACCTGGCTCGAACTTAGCCGGGCCCAGCAGGATGAATTCGCGCACCTCTTCACCCAGCTCCTGAAGGCTTCCTATGCGGGCCGCATCGACGAAATTGCCAGCGCCCGGGTGGATTACCGGTCAGAAAGGCAAGACGGAAACACCGCGGTGGTGCGGGCGGTCTTTTTGCGCCCCAATGACAAGGTTCCCGTGGACTTTTGCCTCCTGCGGGAACCCCAGGGCTGGATGATTTACGACCTGATCATCGAGGATGTGAGCCTGATGAAAAACTTTCAGGACCAGTTCGGCCGCATAATTCAAGGGGGCTCTTATAAAGATTTGCTCAGGCGTCTCCGGAACAAATTGAAAGAGGAAACTGGCGAATGAGGTCTTCGCCTTATCTTTCCTGGCTGCCGAACTCCAACGGCGTGTCCTTGCGGTAAGCCAGGGCCTGGCAGGAAGCTACCAGGCCTCCCCTGGAGTCGGTTACCTCGATGAAATAGGTGGCGGTGCGCCGCCCGGCGTGGAGTTCCCGGGTTTGGGCGGTAAGGCGCTCCCCCATCTGCGGCGCGGCGTGGAAGGTGAGGTTCATGTTCAGGGCCACCGCCACCGTGCCGTGGGCGTTCACCGCGGCCTGAAAGGCTTCGTCCATGAGGGCGAAGACCGCGGAGCCGTGCACCATCCCCAGGATATTGGCCATTTCCGGCCGGCAGACCATGCTCACCCTGGCCCGACCCGGGCCCACCTCTTCCAGTTCCAGGCCCCAGTGCCGGGCCGTTCCCTGGGCCGCCACCCGCTCTTTAAACGCCTGGAGAAACTTCTCATCCGCTTCTTTCATTTAGATCCTCACGGTTTTTCATTTTCGGGAAAAATGAATAAGGATACCTTTAGCCGGTTGTTGAAAAACGGCTTTAAAATCTAATTAGAAGCCGTTTTGATTCCCCCCTTTTCTAAAGGGGGGGGTAGGGGGGATTTATAACTTTCTGAAATCCCCCTAAATCCCCCTAAATCCCCCTTTTTCAAAGGGGGACTTGAGGAAACCCTGGCCTTTGAAGATAGCACTTAATTACCGTCTGGTGACAGTTTTTCAACAACTTGTTAGGGCAGATTTGGGGGGGTAAACGAAATTGCGGTCATTGAGGTATTTGGGCTGTAGGGGCGCAATTTATGGCGCCCAGGAGGGCTTGATAAATCAAGCCCCTGCAATTTTTCCCCTTCCAACGCAACCCGGCTCTACCCCCCCTACCCTGCCCCATCCCAGTGTGGCGTACCATAATTACCATGACATTTAAATATAAGTTCCCACCCCCCTTTTCTAAAGGGGGGTAGGGGGGATTATATAATCGCTTGATAATCCCCCTAAATCCCCCTTTAAGAAAGGGGGACTTAAAATACCCGACATTCAAGAGGGGCTCAATTTATGTCACACTTATTTATGGCACTAAATGTGCCGCCTGCACCCATCTCCGGTCTCGGCTGAAAGCTGACAGCTGACAGCTGCTAGCTTATTTCTTCTCATAGATCTCCGGAAACTGGTTCTTAAAGCGACGGTGCAACCAGAGATACTGGGAAGGTTCGCCGCGCACCCAGGCCTCCACGGCCCGGCTCTGGGCCTCCAGGTGGCGCCGGATATCAGCTTCCAGGTCCTCCGTCTTTTCCATGGGAAGAGGCGGCATGATGGCCATCAGGTGCCGCCCGTCGGGGAGACGCCGGGAAAAGGCCGGCAGGACCGGGATATCCCGGCGGCGGGCCAGCAGCGCCGCCACCGGGGTGGTGCGGGCGGGTTTCCCGAAAAAATCCACCAACAGCCCTTGGTCGGCCGCAGTGTTCTGGTCGATGACGATGCCCACCACCCGGTTCCGCGCCAGGTGGTGCAAAATCTCCTTCATGCCCTTTTGCTTGGCCACCATCCAGTTGCCGCACCGCTCCCGGAGACGCCTGGCCAGCCGGGCCCCCAAGGGGTGGTCCATCTCCCGGGCCACCACCGCCACCGGCTGGTGTTGGAGACCGTAGCCGAAGACCGTGTATTCCCAATTGCCGGCGTGGGCCGCCACCGCAATCGCCCCACGCCCCATGGTCAGGGCCGCGGCCAGGTGTTCCTGGCCCAGGATGATCACCCGGGACTTGATATAGGACCGGGGGGCGACCATGAGTTCCAGGGTCTCCCAGGCAAAGCGCACAAAGTGGCGGAAGGTGGCCCGGGCCACCTCTTCCCGGGCCTCGGGGCTCAGCTCCGGGCCATAGGCAAACTCCAGGTTGCGCCGGGTGATGCGGCGGTGCCGCTCATCTAGGCGGTACCACAGGGCCGCCAGGGCCCGCACCAACCGGTCGCGGCATCCGGGCTTAGAGTCTTGAGTTGCGAGTTTCAAGTTGCGAGTTCCTGGTTTTCAGCCTGCGGTTGTTCCGTTCTCGGTTCCGAAAAGTTCAAAGTTCAAGGTTCAAGGTTCAAGGTTCAAGGTTAGGAGTATGCCCATCATGAACTTTTCATGATTTACGGGTGGGCCCAAGGCCCATGCATGACTGTTCCGAAAAGTCACTGAGATTATGGGAAACCCGCCCCCGGGTATCCAGTTCCGGCGCCGCCGAGGGCGCTGGCGCTATATTTCCCTGATTTACGGGGGAGCCGAAGGTTCGTGAGAGTGTTTGCCAATTTCCAGGTCAACTTTTCCTGGGCCCCCTGCCCTACCGGCGCCGGCCGTAGAGCAGCACCGCCTCCTCTCCCACCAGGTCGGCGATGCGGGCCAGGAGCAGTCGCCGGCCCATTTCATATGCCGCTCTCCGGCCCCAATAAAAAGGACTGTTATAATTAAAAGCCGCCCAACTCCAATTGGCCAGCCTATCCAGGCGGTGGCGCTTGATGAATTTGGTTATGTTATGATTCTTCAGGCTTTGATACGTCTCGTAATAGCGGATAATGGTTCTAAGCTCCACACTCTTGAAGGGGCGGATCGGCGCGGTCTCCAGCCACTCGGCCAGCCTGGACCCTACACGGTTGTGGAGAGCCACCAGGTCCGCCAGCGAAGCCTTAAGCTCGGGCCGTTCTTCCCCGGGGTAATAGACACAGGCAATTTCTCTGGTCAGGGCCAGGGACATTTCGTTTATGCCGTTGAAGGAGAGTTCGGTATCCGGCCGCCAGTTCCAGAGAAAGCGGTTGCGGTAATTCCGGATGACCTCAACTGCGGCTTCGTCTCCGGGTTGGCGATCGGGCGGCAGATGTATTTCCTGGCTCGATTCCTCGGTCAAAAATTCCTGGAGCAGCCTCTTTCTGGTCCACCACCGCATGACGGCCAGCGACCCGGCCCAGACCAGAAGCAGGCCGCCTACCCCCAGGATTAACCAGTGATTCTCTATATAAAGCGTCATATAGTTTCGAGTTTCGAGTTTTTAGTTTTTAGTTTTTGTGCCTAAATATTTTTTTACATACGGATAACTAAATTCTAACTGCTAACTGCTTACTGCTCACTATTCACTATTCACCGCCCACCGCTCACTGCCTCATACACCGCCTCCACCTCCGCGCCCATCTGTTCCAGGGAGAACCTTTCCACCACCAGTTCCCGGCCCCGGCGCCCCAACTCGCCGCCGTGCCGGGGGTCCGCCAGCAGCCGGCCCAGGGCCTGGGCCAGGGCCCGGGCCTCCTTGGGCGGCACCAAAAGGCCAGTTTCCTCCGGCACAATCACTTCGGGGATACCCCCCACCCTGGTCCCCACCACCGGCTTGGCCATGGCCAAAGCCTGCAGCAGGGATTGGGGCACCCCCTCGTTGGCATAGGATGCCAGCGCCACCGCGTCCATCAGGGCGAACCAGTCAGCCACCCGGTCTTGATAACCCGCCAGCCGCACCCACTCAGCCAGGCCCAGATGGTCGATTTTTTCCTGGATCACCACCCGGTAGGGGCCCTCCCCCACCACCACCAGATAGGCCCGGCGCCCTCCCTCAATGAGCTGCTTCAAGGCCTCCAGGAGATAGAGGTGGCCCTTCCAGGAGCGCAATACCGCCACGCAGCCGAAGATAAAGGCATTATCCGGGATCTGCAGGCGGGCTTGCAATTCCCGATTTTTTTCCCGGGGCGTAAACTCCTTCAGGGACACCCCGGTGGGGATGGAAAAGATGCGCCGGCCCTGCACCCCCAGGCGCGTCATCAACAGTTCCTTGGTGACCTGGCCGGTGGTGATGATGGCCGCCGGGGTCTGATAAAGCCATCGAGTGGGCCAGTTGTTTTTCACCCGGGTGGACAGATGCCGGGTTCGCAAGAGCAAGGGCCGGTCCCGCAGGCTCCTCCAGGCCACCGCCCCCACCCAGGAATCGAGAGAGCTGTGGGTATTGAGCACCTCTATCGCGCCGCAGCTCAGCAGGTGGCGCAGCCTGGCGAAGGCCCCGAGATTCTGGGCCCCGCCGAAGTAGAGGGGGGTGACCGAGAAACCCTGGGCCTGGGCCCGGGGATAGAGCTCTCCCCTGGGATCGCAGGCCAGGGACACCCGGTGCCCCCGCTGCCTCATGACCATGGCCTCCGCCAGGATCCGGCGCTCCTGCCCGCCCCACCCCAGGGAGGATTCGGTGTGCAGGATGGCATAGGTGCGATGCGGGCACTTGAGCCCCATTATGCCTCCCTTGAATCAGGCAGGGAAATTTCGGACGCCGGTCTCATGAGACCTCGGTCTCCCAAGATTTCCAGGTAAAGATGCTCCAAGCGCCGCAGCATCGCCTCCTGGGAATAATGGGCCGCCACCGTGCGCCGGGCCGCCTCCCCCAGGCGGCGCCGGGCCTCGGGCTCACGATAAAGCTCCATAATGGCCCCGGCCAGTTCTGCGGCGCTGCCGGGGGACACCAGCCGGCCGTTGACGCCGTCCTCAATGACCTCCAGGGCGCCGCTCACCCGGGTGGCCACCACCGGCAGCCCCGCGCCCATGGCCTTGAGCAGCGCCAGTGGCAAGCCTTCCCAGAGCGAGGGCTGCACAAAGAGGTCCAGGGCCCGGTAAATCTCCGCCAGATCCCGCCTGGTCCCCAGGAAACGCACCCTGGCCTCCACCCCCAGGTCCCGGGCCTGCCTCTCAAGCGCCGGCCGCCGCCGGCCGTCGCCCACCAGGAGTAATGCCAAGTCAGGAATCTGCCGCGCCAGTTCCGGCAAAGCCGCCAGCAGATGCTGGTGACCTTTTTGCTCTTCCAGGCGGCCCACGGCGCCGATCACGAAGCCGGAAACCCCCAGGCGCTCCCGGGCTTCGGCTTGGCTCAGCGGGGTCTCAAGCTCCGCCAGGGGTATGCCGTAAGGTATCAGCTCCAGCCGCCGGGCCGGCACCCCGTCATAGCGGCGCACGTCCCGCCGGACCTGGTCGGAGCCCACCAGGACCCGATCCGTGACCCGGGCCAGCAGGAAGTTCCACACCCGCCGGTGGAACTTGACCCGGGTGTAGGAATTGTGCACCGCCGCCACCACGGGTAAGCCCAGCCCCAGGGCCGCCAGCCGGCCATAAAGATTGGGATGGTAGAGGTGGGTGTGCAGCAGGTCGGGGCGGGCGTCCTTAAGAAGGCGGCGCACGGCGGCCACCAGCCGCCGGGCCGGGGTGCGTTTCAGGTCCAGCCCCAGGCTGGTCACGGCGAAGCCGGCGGCGCCCAGTTCCTCCCCCACCGGGCCGGGCAGCCCAATGCAGGCACAGGCCACTTCAAATCTTTCCGGGTTGAGGCCCTTGACCACCGCGGCCACCAGGTCTTCGGCGCCCCCCACCGGCATGGTGGCCAAGAGGTGAAGAATTTTTAGGCGGCGGCTGTCCAATCCTGTTTCCCTGCCTCCATGTATATTCATTATAATACAAAAATCCTTGGGGCTTAATGGCAATTTCACGGCCGGGGAGCGGCCTGTGACTTTCTCCGGGTTGGCACCGGGGCCGGCGGTGCCGATTGTGCCAGGCGACTTCACGCCCGGCCCCTTACCCCCAAGGCAGAAAAGCCTTCTGCGCCCGTCCTAGTAAGCGTGGGCTCAGCCATTTGGACGTCGCCACCGAATTTCCCAGGGGAAATTAGCGGTTCCGGACTTGACAGGCCGGAGCGGTTTTGTTAAACACAATTCGGGCGTGGGGCTGTAGCTCAGCTGGAAGAGCACTTGAATGGCATTCAAGGGGTCAGGGGTTCAAATCCCCTCAGCTCCACCAAATATTTCAAGGGGTTAGCGGCTGGGCGTTAACCTCTTTTTATTGGGTGTGCACCTACTGTGCACGCCCGCCAATTTAGGGCATGGAATAGGTCCCAGGGAATAGGCAATCTCTGCCGACCTGTCCTGGCCCCCATAGATAGACAAAGTTAACCATATATGGCAATCCGGGCCGGGGTCTTTCTTTGCCCAGGCCCGATCCAGGGCTTGCACTTTGGGCGGCAGGGGGGCCCCAAAGATCCCGAAAACGAAGGCTTGTCCTCTGGCCTTCAGACTCCCGGCGAAGGCCGGGGAGGGCGGTCAAAATCATTATTACCATAAGGCCCAGATTATTTTATGGGATGAGTGGTCAGAAAGAGCCGCGGCGCGTTGAAGAAAAAAATCACGGTCATAACCCGCTCCAGAAGTATTGAGAATTACAGGTAAATTACCACTTGAATATTGGTGGCATGAGAATTGCTCTATTACATTGCTGCAACCTTTTAACCGCAAACGGGCTGCGAAATGGGAAGTGGCCGGGCTTGTACTTCTGGCACCCCCGCATCCCTACCTTAAAAAAAAGGAGGTGATGAGCGTCCCAGCACATGGAAATTGACAGAGATGGTTTGGCAGCAAAAAAACAAAAACTAAAAGCTAAAGGAGGAAGACAATGAAAAAGGTTCTGCTTCTTACCCTGTGTGTATTGATTGCCCTGCCCTCCCTGGCGATGGCTAACGGGACTTCTGGGAAACTGGATGCTTGTGGTCAGGCCTTCGTCTTCGGGATCTTCGCGGCTCCCACCGACGGAACCGTGATCTGCTGGAAGGACTGCTGCGGCCCCATCGGTGGCGACTGCATCACTTCAGGCGATACCACTGATGGCCCCGGCGCAAAGTGCGTGTCCCCCAGCAATTGTGGGAAATACTGCTTCCACCTGATCTGCAGATGTGATGTGGTCCGGCTCGGCACCACGATCAGCGGCGTGGGCAATTACTTCAACGGCTTGTTCCAGGTCTGCGGCAAACTCGCCAAGGGTGTTGATGTGAAATGCGGCCCTGGGCAGAATACTTCCATCTGTTTTACTGAACTCGACATGTTCTAAGCAAGGGGTCAGGGGTTCAAATCCCCTAAGATCCACCAAATATTTCAAGGGGTTAGCGGCTGGGCGTTAACCTCTTTTTTATTGGGTGTGCACCTACTGTGCACGCCGCCAATTTAGGGCATGGAATAGGTCCCAGGGAATAGGCAATCTCTGCCGACCTGTCCTGGCCCCCATATATAGACAAAATTAACCATATATTGCAATCCGGGCCGGGCCCCCATTCCCCCGGCAAGAAAAGGTTACCTCAGCGGCTTCCAGTCCCCCTTTTCCTGATCCTTTTTCAACTTTTCCAGGTCCTGCCGGAGCAGCTCCGCCAGCTTCGGGTCTTTCTTTGCCCAGGCCCGATCCAGGGCTTTCACTTTGGGCGGGAGGGGGGGCCCCCAAGATCCCGAAAACGAAGGCTTGTCCTCTGGTCTTCAGACTCCCGGCGAGGGCCAGGGAGGGATGGTCAGAAAGAGCCGCGGCGCGTTGAAGAAAAAAATCACGGTCATAACCAGCTCCAGAAGTACTGAGAATTACGGGGAAATTACCACTTGCATATTGGTGGCATGAGAATTGCTCCATTAAATTCCTGCAAACTTTGGAACGTTAAAGATTTTTTGTTCGGACCAAAAACTTTTAGGAGGTAAGGAAAAATAAAATGGAGGTGATGCGCGTCCCAGCACATGGAAATTGACAGAGATGGTTTGGCAGCAAAAAAAGACAAAAACAAAAACTAAAAGCTAAAGGAGAAAGACAATGAAAAAGGTTCTGCTTCTTACCCTGTGTGTGTTGATTGCCCTGCCCAGCCTGGCGAACGCTATCGGGACTTCTGGGAAACTGGATGCTTGTGGTCAGGCCTTCGTCTTCGGGATCTTCGCGGCTCCCACCGACGGAACCATCATCTGCTGGAAGGACTGCTGCGGTCTCCTGGGTGGCGATTGCATCACCGGCGACAAGTGCGTTTCCCCCAGCAATTGTGGGAAATACTGCTTCCACCTGTACTGCATCTGTGATGTGGTCCGGCTGGGCACCACGGTCAGCGGCGTGGGCAATTACTTCAACGGCCTGTTCCAGGTCTGCGGCAAACTCGCCAAGGGTGTTGACGTGAAATGCGGCCCTGGGCAGAATACTTCCATCTGTTTTACTGAACTCGACATGTTCTAAGCAAAGGCTGAACTAGTTTTACCCAGGGGCGGCCCGTGGCACCACGGGCCGCCCCTGCGTTTTTGAGAATGTTAATTTTCCTTTAAGCATTGGCTATTAATTGTCAATATTTACTTTATGTTAGTCATATGTGCTCTTTGGCGGACGTACTCGGGATAAAGTAGCCGCCCACGTGGGTGTGTAGGGCCGTTTATGGCTGCTGTTCAATCCTGCTGTGGCTTGTTCTCACCGCCAGCGCCCCTTGCCCGATGTGCCATTCTGGGGGAGCCAACCCACCTCCAACCCCCCGCTTTTCCGCTTCCGAATCCCGGGCCCTCGGGCCTCGAAATTAATCTCCAGGCAGCGCGGCCCCACACTGTCTCTCCTTCAAACATAGGTTGCCGCTCCCTTTCCAATGTTCCACCCCATAGGCACGGAGCAACGAAGCTCAATAAAAATGTTAATACATGTAAAAAATATCTTGACAAACTTAATAAAAATATCCAAAATGTGGACAATGTTTTCAGGATAGAGACACTTATTTAGACAAATTCGCCGGTCTATGTCCTGAATTTGGGCTTTCGTGATAAAGCCAAACCCTCCGTGAGGTGGGGACGGAAAGCCACGGGTCTCCCAATATGATGTCAGGAGATAGCCGGGTTGCCAGAAAAAGGCAGCCCGGCTTTTTTTATTCCTGCCGGGACAGGATGGACAAATGTAATAAGCTTGCCCATTTAATTACCGGTTCACAGTGTTGATAAACCCGCTATCCTAGGATGAGGGCACTGTAGACATGTCTAAAGATTCGGAAGGCCTCTTATGTACGCCCCCCACTGAACTTGCGAAGAATGAGCATCCCGAGGACCTATCTACAGAGATGATCGGGACCTGCGAGGCAATGCTGGACGTTTTTAAAATGATCCGCAAGGTGGCTAACACCGACGTTCCGGTTCTGGTCACGGGAGCCAGCGGCACTGGCAAGGAAATGGTGGCCCGGGCTATTCATCAACGCAGCGTGCGCCACAAAGGCCCCTTCGTGGCCATTAATTGCAGTGCCATTCCCCGGGAATTGTTGGAATCAGAACTCTTCGGTCATGAGAAAGGCTCTTTCACGGGAGCTTACCGCACTTCCATCGGGATGGTGGAACGGGCTAACCTCGGCACCCTGTTTCTGGATGAAGTAGGGGAACTGCCTTTGGATATGCAGGCCAAGTTCCTGCGGTTCCTCCAGGAACATACTTTTGAACGGGTGGGCGGAAGAAAAACCATCAAGGTGGATCTGAGGGTGATCTCTGCCACCAACTGTGACCTGAGGGAGCTGATCGCAGCTGACCGGTTCCGGGAAGATCTATATTACCGCTTGGATGTGATCAACATCGAACTGCCGCACCTGAAGGACCGCGGCGACGATGCCTTAATCATTGCCAATACCTTTCTAAAGCAGTACGCCGCGAAGCATGGCAAAAATATCAAGGGGTTCGCTCCGGAGGCAATTGCCGCCATTGAAACCCACTCCTGGCCCGGGAATATCCGGGAGTTGGTCAACCGCATTCGTCGAGCCGTGGTGATGGCGGAAGGAGAATGGATCACCCCGGAAAACATGTCCCTGACGGTGAAAGAAATAACCCCGGAATCTATTATTGATGGCTTGGGACTCAAAGAGGCCAAAGAAAGGTTCGAGATGAGCCTGGTGGCCGCGGCGTTGAAACGCAACCAGGGAAATGTGAGTCTGGCCGCCAAAGCCCTTAAGACCAGTCGGTCGGTGGTATATAATCTCATTCAGAAATACGGCTTAAAACAAGATATGCCAGATAGGCTCATATCTGGCAAGCTTATCTCATTCACCTAAATCCTTTTCCTTTTTCTAAATCCGATTGGAAACATGCCTTTTTAAATGGGCATGTTTCCATCGGGCCCCGCCTGACCCTCTCTGCAGGCTTCCGCAAAACCCGGGAAAGACCCCTGACAGCCACGATGATATCCGGTGATTACCCAGCCAAGCCGGCCGGAATTTTCTGCAGAATGCCGGGGAGCCCTCGCCCTCTATAGCTTCTAGCCTGACCGCCCGAACCCAGCCCCAAGGAACCCCAAAAACTTAATAGATTACGCCTGGTCAGAAAGGTCCTGAATAAAATCATAATTTTGTCCAAATCATAGAAAAGCCATAATTAATTGATAATTCAATAAGTTATAAATCATATTGTCCAAATCTCAGACAATTGGCTCTCTTCCAACTTTTCTCAACCTTGTTTTTAAAACAAAGAATTGTCCTGAAATATGTAACACCTACCTAACTTATTGATTATCCTTCATAAGAAAGCTTCTGAGGCCATTTATGTGTCTCCTTTCTTACTCGGCAACCCTCGACCTTGCAACGCAGTTTTCCTGAAATATCAATAAGATATAACTATGGCACGGCTAATGCTAAAAGGTAATACGGCTGTTGCTGAAGGACGTTAGAAATTTAGGCTAATCAGGCTCTCCAGAGGATGCAACCTGGTGAAAATACTTTATGTCTTCGATACCAAGAGAACCTTTACTTTCCCAGCAAAATCCTTTGGGAGTGGTCAAAATCATTATTACCATGAGGCTCAGATTATTTTATGGGATGAGTGGTTAGAAAGAGCAGCGGCGCGTTGGCGGAAAAAAATCACGGTAAAAACTCGCTCCAGAAGTACTGAGAATTACGGGAAAATTACCACTTGAATATTGATGGCATGAGAATTGCTCCAGTACATTGCTGCAACCTTGTTAACTACAAAGAATTTTTGGTCCGGACCAAAAACTTTTAGGAGGAAAGGAAAAATGAAACGGTTTTTGCCATTAATGGCGGCATTGGCGATCCTGTTGTGGCTCCCGGTCGGGGCCTCGGCCTACACGATCACGTGGGGAAGTACGCAACAGAGCACAGACCCGGAAGCGACATTAAACGGGACATCTGGAGATTTTTTTTCTAACCCGGCAGTTGTGGATCAATGGCTCCACCCATTACGCCTACACAGCCTGGAGCACGATTACGGATGAGAACAGTTCGGACTCAGTCACCGCCACCTGGTCCCTCCTGGTCACGCAACCCCAGGTAAAATATGGTCCCGGCGGGATCGGGAAAACCACCTATTTCACCGAGTATATCAATCCTAGCTTTCTCCTCAGTCTCACCAACGGCAATTCGAATGGTTATGCCGGCTACTCAGCCAAGCTAATGCCATCATTTCAGGCTACCCAGGAAGATATGCTCCATACCCCCCAACTACAGGTAAAAGTTTCCTGGGGGGGGAACCATACTGCGGGCTTGTTCGCCGACGTTAACTTCTATTGGTGGGGAGGCCTAGGCTCACAACCGATATACATCTTTGGGGATGGTGGTTTCTCTGCAAATGCCTCCGGCACCACCACGCATTCCGCGGACGACCTGGCCACTTTCCTCAACAATCCAAGCCTATTCTGGAACGTGTCTTTAAGCATGACTGATACGACCAGCTATGGTGGGGAGAATGCTAATGAATCCCCCTGGGTCGCATTGGAGGTGGACCTGATCGAGCCCAATATTTCTAACCCCGACGCGGCGCCGGTCCCCCCCTCTCTGATCCTTCTGGGGAGCGGCCTCTTGACTCTGGCCCTGGCCCGCCGCCGGTTCAGGGGCTAAAAGGGCATTCTGATGGAGAGGATTAAACCCCCTTCGGGAGAAGGGGCGGCTGCAAAGGCAGGAAGCGAGGCCACAGCAAGATAGCCGGCCTTAGCTAAAAGAAGAGGGTCCGCCGTTTGATTGGCCCATCTTAAGGACGGGATGGGGGGGTGGCAGAAGTGCAAGCCCGGCCGCTTCCCATTTCGCAGCCCGCCCGAACCTGGAAAAAGGAGGTGATGAGCGTCCCAGCACATGGAAATTGACAGAGATGGTTTGGCAGCAAAAAAACAAAAACAAAAACTAAAAGCTAAAGGAGAAAGACAATGAAAAAGGTTCTGCTTCTTACCCTGTGTGTGTTGATTGCCCTGCCCAGCCTGGCGATGGCTACCGGGACTTCTGGAAAACTGGATGCTTGTGGTCAGGCCTTCGTCTTCGGGATCTTCGCGGCTCCCATGGACGGAACCGTGATCTGCTGGAAGGACTGCTGCGGCGCCCTCGGTGGCGATTGCATCACCGGCGACAAGTGCGTTTCCCCCAGCAATTGTGGGAAATACTGCTTCCACCTGTACTGCATCTGTGATGTGGTCCGGCTTGGCACCACGGTCAGCGGCGTGGGCAATTACTTCAACGGCCTGTTCCAGGTCTGTGGCAAACTCGCCAAGGGTGTTGATGTGAAATGCGGCCCTGGCCAGAATACTTCCATCTGTTTTACTGAACTCGACATGTTCTAAGCAAAGGCTGAACTAGTTTTACCCAGGGGCGGCCCGTGGCACCACGGGCCGCCCGCTCCCAAAGCGTTCCCTTTGCGTGAGGCAAAGAGGAAGATGAAAAAAATTCTACTGACCGTCCTATGCTTGTCCCTGGCCTACCCCTCCCTGGCCCTCGCCGGGAGTCTGAAGGCCACAGGGCAAGCCTTCGTTTTCGGGATCTTTGGAGCCCCCCCTCCCGCCCAACTGACCTGGTTCGAGGCCGACGGCGTCACCAAGCTGGGTAGCGGGTTAATCAACGGCGCCAACCCGGTAGGCACCACTTGTGACGGGAAATTTACCTTTAACCTAGCCCCCACCGTCAACCTTATCCGGTTCAACACCTACATCTACGGCGAAGCCCAATATTTCAACGGCTGTTTCCATGTGGTGGGCAGATCCCCCTCCTTAACCGTCATGGCAGGACCCCAACAAAACACCTACTTCGCCGGCCTTGTGGTCGACATGTTCTAAGCAAAGGTTGAACCCGGGCACCCCACGGCACCATGGAGTACCTCCGAGGCCCCATTAAACTTGGTAATAACGGGACCCCCTGGCAGCTGCCAGGGTCCTGCCAAGATAAGCATATGTTACCGTGAATAATCCATCCTGAGTCAATAGGCGATTACCCGATTTTCACCTGGAAAACCCCTGAAACGCCTCCAGGTGTCGCCCGAGAGGATGAGGATTAAGCATGATTCTTGCAGAGATTTGAGGAGGAACTAACGCCAACCGGCGACGCGGGCTGTTTTCTCCCGCCTCGCCCTTGACAACAATGGTCAAGGGAAAAGTTTGCTTCCCTGGGCAAATCAGTCAATCAGGTCTGATTATCTTAACAAATTTCCTTATGGAGAGAACCATGAAACCCATCTCTAAAAGAAAGCGGATTATCGGCGTCATCAGCGCCTCCCTGGGTCTGCTGGGCCTGCTGTTTCCCCTCTCCCTGGGGGCCGAATCCAAGGCCCCCTTGATGCTCGCTTTTAATATGTGGGCCGATAATTTTTACGTCGCGGTCACCAAAAACGACGGCTCGCCATTGCAATTTTATACGCAAAACGCTATTTTCCCTTGATCCTTCCTTTTTCCCGGATGGGCGGAGCCTGTTCTTTGCCGATAACGGCGTTTCCAAGTTCGGCACCATCCTGCAGATCCACCGGCTCGATTTGGAAAGCAAGGTGATCACCATGATTTCGGACGGGACCGCCGTCGACGAACACCCCGTTTGTTCTCCGGACGGCAAAGAATTGGCCTTCATTTCCAGATTGGCCAAGCCTGCCGAGGGAGAAGACGGCAGGTATAGGGTCTATCTAAGCGACATCTCGGGCAAGGACCGCCGGCCCGCGGATCCCGAAGGGGATAGCCCCCAGTATTTTCCCGCCTGGTCTCCGGACAGCAAGAAGCTCATTTATAGCCATGGCAAGTTCCCGCTGCCCAGCCACTTATTGATCCGGGATCTGGAGAAAAAGACCACCACCAGACTGCTGCCCTTTTACATCTTTGCCTACCAGGCGTCCTGGTCCCTTAAGGGTGACCTGATTGCCTACACGGACATAGTCCCGCTTACCAACAAGAAGTCCATCTGGGTGGTGAAGGCGGATGGCAGCGATCGGAGACAGATCACCCAAGGCCCGGATGACCAGGATCCTTTTTGGTACCCGGACGGGAGCAAGCTCATCTTTTCTCGCGCTGAAGGCGAGCGGGAAGGGGGCAATCCCAAGCGGGTGATCTGCACGGTCGACCTGGAAACCCTTACAGTGAAAAAGATTATAGACCTGAAAGACGGGAGCGTAGATACCCCGAGCATCATCGCGCTCCCGGCCGCGGGCGCGCCGCAGCAGGTCTCCCAGTCCCAGGCGCCGGCTGCCAACAAAAAGCAATAAGAGTCTTTGGACTTGCGTCAACAAGATGCCTGGTCTGGGACCCCCAGGGCGATTCTGGGACTATAGAATATTGAAGCGGTTTCTATTGCTGGCTTTCACCATCATTTTTTGGTGGCCCGGCATGGTCTTGGCCGATGCCGGCCTCCCCTGGGGGGTCGGCTCGGCTGATCATGTGGCCGCTCCCTCGCAGGACCCCCCACCCAACTGGTCTCTGCAGGACTTCTTAGCCATTCTGGAGCAGGTCAAGGGCCACATCCGGGAAAGCATCGCCCGGCAGCCGGACCTCCAGCCTTTTAGAGGCCTGCTAATCATGGAACTGGACGGGGCCGGGCTGCGCATCGAGCTGAGGGGACTGGAGGAGGGCGGCGATTCGGCCGGCGCCAACTATATGACCCCGACTCGCCAAGTCATGGAAATCATCGCCCGGGAGCTGGGCCGCCTACCCACCCACCTGATAGACGTTCAAGTACGCCACGGAAACCAAGGAGGCCAGGCCCGGTCCCGGCAAACCTCTCAGGTTTCTGCTTCGGGTTATCCCGGGAGCCCTTGCGGATACCGGGTGGAGTTCCTGATTAATGAATATGCTGGCCGTTACGGAGTTGACCCGGAATTGGTCAAGGCCGTGGTGCGCCATGAATCGGGATTTAACCCCAGGGCCGTTTCCCCTAAAGGGGCCGAAGGTTTGATGCAGCTGATGCCGGGAACCGCGGCCTTCATGGGAGTGAAAGATTCTTTTGATCCGGAGCAGAACCTGGCGGGGGGCATAGGCTACTTGCGCTTCTGTCTGGACCGGTTCCGGCACAATGTGCCCCTGGCGGTGGCCGCTTATAATGCCGGACCGGAACAAGTGGCCAGGTATGGCGGCATCCCCCCTTTCTGCGAAACCCAATTCTTCGTGCAAAGGGTGATGCACAGCTATGGGAGGCATTCCCCGGCTGGCATTGAGCCGGCGCATTACTCTCTGCCCCTTGGCAACTATGAGCCCCCCAATTATTCTCCGTCTGCCACCTCCCGGAGAAAAACGAGGCAAACTTCTCTTCACCTCAATCCCACCACGGTCATCGAGGTGCGTTCTCGGAAAAACTTATAGTTCCCCCATGTCAAGGGTCCGAGACCTCGGCGAAAATGCGGGGGGACCGACCCCGCCCCTCAGATGACTTTTTCTGAATTTTCCATCTCTTGAGCCATTTTCCCCGTTGTCCCATTTGACTATGAATCTTCCCGGGGTTCCGGATTATGGAAAAGAGTCATCTAGCTTATTTCATTTGATTATTATGGGTTTAGAAGACTTTTGTACGGATCATGGACAGGTTATCATCTCTCTATATTTAAATTTAATCAGATTTTGTTGAAAAATTAGCCACTTATACATTGGCATTAATTTTGCTTCAATAAATATGCAACTTCAGCGTGGGCTGAACTTTCAGAGGAGGAGAATTCGTGAAAAAACTACTGGCAATGGCCTGCTTTGGGGTGCTTCTTTGGGCGGGGACTGCGGATGCAATTACCTGGTTTGTTGATTCACAAATGCCCGTCACCCTTCAGGTAAGCAGTTTAGGAGGAGGCGTATATCAATATAAAGTGGATTTAACCTATGTGGACCTTGCCTCCAGTGATCATTCTGATATGTCCGTGTTCATATTGTATCCCGGCGTAAGTAATGCCATCATAACAAATCAACGGGGAGCTTTTAATGATATAAATCAACTTATTACTAAAGCCGTTTGGCTGCCGTATGATGGCGACAATGATCCCGGTCCGCATGGGCAACACGGCGTCATCGAATTCGGTTCCTTTTTTGTTGGTCAGGGCATAGTCTGGGGGAACCAAGGAGGATTCACCTTTACTTCCACGGAATACAACCCCGGCCCCATGGATTTTGCTTATGATACCGTGGACTTTCACGTCGCCGCAGACCATGATTGGGCCGTGGGAAGCACCTTAGGTTCTCCCATCCCCCTGCCTTCCGCGGTTCTGCTGTTTGGCTCCGGCCTGGCAGCCCTGCTGGCCGCAAGACGGCGCAAGTAAGCGCCGGGAATTAACCCTGGATTAGGTAGGCAACTAGCTACTGGTTGTGAAGATTAGAATGATGCGGGGTTCTTGGTCTAGACCCTGACCTCAGGGGGCGATTGGTAAACCCCATAAGACTGGGGCTGGCCGATCATCCTTGCCGGGTCGGAGAACGATATTCGGGGAAATGCCGCTGGGATAGAGGCCCGGATCCGGCGTTGACCCGCTCAACTGACGCTCTATTACGAAGCAAGCACCAGCAGCGCTTTATCATCGATGAGACGAGAATTGCGCGGCAATCACGGGAAGGGGGCGGACAGCAGTCATTTTGGCAAAGACTGCTGCCATCCCCCTTTATTTTTTTACCAGTGGTAACGTCATGGTGCTCTTCTTGATAAAATCTTTTGATATCATAACTCCCCAAGAAAGGGGACGGCTTCCAGAAGAGGGGACGTGGTGAGATTTAAGCTCGGGGAAAGAAGTTCCAAGCAGCATTGGGGCCCAGGCGCGGCTAGGCTGCCGCATAATCTGGGCTTACACTATGGGGGCACAGAGGATTACGCCTCCTCCGACCCGGAGCCTCTCCGCAGCCCTGACTAACCGGCCCCGGAACGGGGCAGGGAGGAATGAATTTTATGACTCGTTTGTGGAGGCAAGACCTGGCCTGGGCCGGGGTAATCTTGGTGATGGCGGCCGCCATCGGACTCTGGCAAGGGCGGGGGTTGATTCCCCTTTCCAATAACTTATGGGATTTGAAGGCGCAGATTGATGAGCGGAATGCCCAACACCAGGGATTCAAAGGTATTGCCCTGGCCCGGGCCTACGACTTGTTTCAGAAGGGGGAGGCGTTGTTCATCGACGCCCGGCCCGCCAGCGAATATGCCGAGGCCCACATCCCCCGAGCCCTCAATTTAACCCTGACGGACTTGGAAAAAGAAGGGGCCAAGAAAGTCGCGGGTATTGCTAAAAACCAGGAGATAGTGGTTTATTGCAATTCGGTGAACTGTGACTGGGCCCAAATGGTGGTGCAGAAGCTGGAGGCCCTGGGCTTTACCCAGATAGTGATCTTTTGGGACGGACTGGGTGTCTGGGAAATGTCCGGTTATCCCGTGGATAAAAGAAGCTAATCCTCCTTTCCAGAGCGGTGAGCCTGGAATCGTAATTTTCTACCAAGGGAAAAATGTCACCATGAAAATGCCGGAAGGAAACAGTACCATGAAAATGTGGCTTCCTCTCGGGGGAACTTCCCCCCTGCACCTTGACTGGCTGCTGCGCCGCTTGCTGGCAGTGGCGCTGGGTGGCCTCTTTTTTTGGGCCGGATTACAAAAACTGGTATACTCAGTTGATTTTGTTAAGGGGATATTGGCTTACCGCCTGCTACCGAGAGACCTGGTGTGGGTAACGGCCGCGGCGTTGCCATGGGTGGAGCTGGCCACCGGCCTCCTGCTGATGGTGGGGGTGAAAAGGCGGAGCTGCTTGTTCATCCTGGCAGTGCTGTTAGGAGGCTTCCTGGTAATCATGTTGATTACCATGGCCCGGGGGCTGAAGATCAACTGCGGGTGCGGCCTCTTCCAGTCTCGGGAGGTGGGCCTGGCAACTATCTTGGAAGACGCCGTTTTTCTGGCCTGGGCCGGGGGCCTCTACTGGTGGGAGTTGTTAGCGGCAGCAGCGAAGAGGCCACCCCCCCTTGCCACGGTTTAACCCGGAAACAATTATCGGGCGCACCCGCTGCCGCTCGCCCCAAAGCTGGGGCGCCCGACCCGCTGGATCGGAGAACTCATCTCCAGCAAATGGCAAGGATGGCTAAAAGCATCTGGGGCCTGAGGCCACCGTCACGGAAAAACTATATTGGGCTAAGCTCTCAGTCCGTAGAGCTGAAGACTGCAGGAAACTCGCTGGAGCCGAAGGCGTGAAGTGGAGAAATCCTATGAAAAAATTATGGTTCTGCCTCTTGGTCGTGGCAATTTCATGGACCCTTGGCATATCCCATCCGAAAGCCCAGTCAACTGAACCGGAGCCTTTAAGCATGGAGGATATCCAAGCATATGAGACCTTCCTACATAATTCGGACTATTCCGGCTACTATCCCAATTTATTTATTGAGAGTGGAACCCGGGAGATTAAGGAAGGGTCAAAAAGCGCTCCTTTGAAAACTACGGTGAAGCTTAATTGCCAGAGTGAACAAGGCAACTTGGTCATTTTGACCCTGGAAGAAACCCCAAATGGAAGAAAGATCGTCAACATTCACATAGTACAAAAACAAGAGAAAAAAGGTCTGGGGCAGACTATCAGGGAGTGGCTCGGGCTCAATTGACAGTATGCCTCTTTAAAGACTTTAACCTAATCTCGGGTTAGATCCTCTTAGGGTGGTGCTTCTGCCCGTCCCCTTGCCGGTCCTTCTCTGCCGTTAAGTTAGCTTCTGGAGCCGCTCTCATGCCTGTAAGGCCGCGGGGCCAAACCAAAGGAGCAGGGTGGCGGGGGCAGGAGCAGATGATGGCTCACATATGCCAGCAAGATCCTTTTAACAAAATAAATAACCTGACAATTATATCTGCCGCGATTGTGCCATGAAACCAGCCCCCTGAAGATTGAGCTTAGTGAGCCGCACTCTTTTGACAGGCAAGCCCCCTGCTGCCCATTTAGGGTCCAGGGAACCGGGCGCGGTGCACCCACAAACAATAAAAATACCCCTAAATCGTTCCCCGGGTTTTAGGGCTTTACAAATTAGGGAAAGAAAACTAAACTTGAACCCAGATCTTAAGGGCAGCGCCGATATCCCCAGTTTCTGCCCTTTGCCGCACCATTGTTCCCTGCCGTGGGAGGAAACTTAGGGGCATGCGTCAACGAATCATTTTGACTGTGTTGTGCCTCGGGTGTCTTCTGGTACACCTCTTCAATTGCCCCCTGGAAGCCGCCGCTGCTGAGGAGAAGCAGTCGGGAAAAAAGGAGATGCGGCTGTCCCTCAAGCAAGCCCTGGAACTGGCCGTTAAGAACAATCGCAACCTGAAAACATCCAGGAGATCCTTGAGTAATGCGGCCTCCAGCTATCGCTCCGCCAAGGCCGGTTACTATCCGAACATAACCGGCGGTCTCCAGGCAGCCCATGCCCTAAGCAATGTCCAGTCACCAGCAGACCCCTGGGTGTTGAACCGGTTTAGTTCGGGTCTAAACATCACCCTCAACATGCCCTTGGACATTTCAGGGACGCAGGGCAGGGCTGTCCAGCAAGCGCTTATCTCCCTGATAAATGCCAAAGGTACCTATGTGCTGCAAGGCCAGACACTGGCGCTGACCGTCTACAGTCAGTATTACAACCTCGTGCAGGCCCGGGAGAGCATCATTATTGATCAGGCTAATGTGGACGCCTCATCAGAGCAGCTGCGCATTGCCCAGGCGCGCTTGAAGGCCGGCAGGGTCCCTGAAGTGGACGTCCTGACCGCCACCGTTCAGCTGGACAACGCCAGGCAAACTCTCAAGTCCGACGAAGGCAACTATGAGAACGCCAAGGCTGGTTTGCGGAACACGCTGGTAATAGATCAGGAAGTCGATATCATTCCCACGGATAAAGTAACTTTTTCCCCTGAGACCTTTGCTTATGAGTCCGCGGCAAAGGAGGCCGAAATGAACCGGGTCGAAATGCAGGCAGCCCGCTTAAGCCTGGAATCCGCCAAGATTTCGCTGAAATCCACTTATGATCCATATCTCCCTAGCATGAGTGTCTCGGGCAATTGGGGTTATAACACCTCCGGGCGAAACCCCGATGACGCCTTTAGATTGCAAAACCGGCCTCTGGAAGCCAGTTGGGTCGTTACCGCCTCGCTCAACATCCCGATTTTCATCTTCGATGGAGGAGTTAATAAGGAAAGGAAGTTTCAAGCCGTGAATGGGATCGAACAGGCCGAAGCCAACCTACTTCAGCAAAAAGAGAGCATCGACCTGGAGGTTAAGAGTGAATTAACCAATCTCAATATCGCCCAGGACCGGGTAAAGATCGTGGAGGGCAGCATTAAATTGGCCCGGGAGAGCCTTCGCATCACCGAACTCCGCTACCGCATGGGACTCGCAGGCTATCTGGAAGTAACCGACGCCCGGAACAACCTGCGGAATGCTGAGTTGAATCTACTGGGCGCCATAATAACGCACAGTAATTCCAAGGTCCGTATGAACTTGGCCCTTGGCAGGGCGATGATCACTGCTGATATTGGCGCGGAAAAGGAATGAACCTTGGATCCAAAGGTGTTGGCCGCGCCCATCTTTGCCGGGGCCATGTCCACATTAAGATTTACAATTACCTGAAAGTATGACATTATTACGTTAAAAAAATAGATCATTGAACCCAAATAAAAAGATGCAGAAGATTCTTGCTTCCAAGAAGTGGCTCGGGGTCGGGGCGCTGCTCCTGATAATAATCCTTTACTTCATGTTTAGCGGCCGCGGCCGCAGTACCCAGCAAAGCCAGGAATTTTATTCAGTGACCACCGGCGATGTGGTGCGCCAGCTGCAATTGGCCGGCACCGTTCAGCCGCTTTTTTCCGAAGATGTGGCATCCATGGTCAATGCCCGCATTAAAAAGGTGCTGTTCAAAGATGGCGATCTGGCCACCAAGGAGCAAATACTCATCCAGTTTAACGAAGATGATTTGATCACGAAGTTAGAAAGCGAGCGGGCCAAGTATCTCACTGCGAAGGCCAAGCTGCGGGAAGTTGAGTCCTGGCAGTCCTCGGCTCAATTTATCACCGCCAGATCGGGACTGGAAAATGCCGAGACGGATTACCAGGAAAAGGAGAAGACTTCCCAGCAGAATCAGGAATTATTTCAGCTCAAAGCGATTTCCAAGAATGACTTGGACCGCTCCAAAAACGAGCTGGACCGGGCCCGGTCAACCCTGGAAGCCGCCAAGGCGACACTCGCGGAGGCCCAGCGCAAAGGAGGTCCGGATGCCTTGCAGGAGGCCCGCTCCAACTTCATTTCAGCAGAAATTGGTTTTCAGGACGCCAAAAGGGCCTTGGCTTACAAGGAGATCGCCGCCCCTTATACCGGGGTCGTCACGGGGAAACAACAAGCACCCGGCCCCTTAGGCGGGGCGGAGAAGTCCGTCTCCGAAAATAGAAATGTCTCGCCCGGGGAAATTCTGTTGACCATTTCTGACCGGGACCGGTTTACTGCCGATGTGCAGGTGGATGAGTATGATATTTTTAAAATCCAGCTCAACCAGTCTTGTGTGATCAACATACCGGCCATGCCCAAGGAGAGTTTTTCCGGAAAAATAATCAGCATTTCCTCCGACAAATCGGGGAAAGGCGCCTCTTTCCAGGTCAGGTGCCAGATAGACAACCCCAATCCTTTGCTGAAAGTGGGCATGACTGCCAATGTCCTCATCCCCCTGGAGGAGAAAAAGGGGGTCCTGGTAGTCCCCCTTTCTTCCCTGGCAAAGAGGGGTGGGGTAGATGGGGTATTTTTGGCTGAGGGAAAGTCGCCCCAGTTTCACCCGGTGCAAATTGGCCTGAGTGACAACGAACTGGCAGAGATAACCCAGGGTCTGACAGCTGGGCAGCAGATTCTCCGGAAGGTCCCGGGGCAGCTCTCTGAAGGGGGCTGAACCATTAAAGAATATTTACGCTTGGTAAACATCTGCAAGGTTTACAATACCGGGGGAATAGTCCTGGAGATTTTGCATGATGTGAATTTTACGATTTGGGAAGGAGAGTTTGTCACCATCATGGGAGCCTCAGGGTCTGGGAAGACCACCCTGCTTAATATTCTCGGCTGCTTGGATCGCCCCTCTTCCGGTAGTTATCTCTTCAAGAGCGAGCCGGTGGAGGGCCTGGACGACAATCAACTTTCCCTTCTCCGCAATCGCCACATCGGCTTTGTCTTTCAATCTTTCAACCTGTTGCCGCGCCTGCCCGCCTGGCGCAATGTGGAGTTGCCCCTCATTTACCAAGAGGTTCCCCCTGCCGACCGGAAAGAGATAGCTGCCAGAATGCTTGGGAGAGTCGGTCTGGGCCAAAAGGCCCACAGGCTGCCGGGTGAGCTTTCCGGCGGAGAGCAGCAGCGAGTTGCCATTGCCCGGGCCCTGGCTTCGCAGCCCACCCTGCTTCTGGCCGATGAGCCCACTGGCAACCTGGACAGCAAGACCGGCCAGGAGATCATCGGAATTTTAAAGGAGCTTCATCAAAGCGGCCTTACCATTATCATGGTTACCCATTCTCCGGAAATGGCCGTCTATTCCAACCGGACCATAGTCATAAGAGATGGCCGGATTGTGGAAGGTGCTGCTTAACATGCTGCCCCGGGACATCATAGAAAGCGCCTGGCAGTGTTTGGGAGCCCACCGCCTCCGGTCGGGACTTTCCATCCTGGGCATCGTCATTGGCATAGCCTCTTTTTCCATCATGTATTCCGTAGGAGAGAGCGCCCGGCAAAAATCGGTTAAGGCTCTCCAAGAGTTGGGAGGCGATGTCATCAAAATTACTCCCAGGGCTCCGGCGGACCCTGCTTCTCTGGCCGGGAGCCCCAAAGGGAGCAAATTATCCTTGCAAGATGCTCTTAAAATCACAGAATTCTGTATCGGCGTAACGGATGTCTCTCCTGAAGTTTCCGGACAAACAGAGGTCCTCCGCCAGGGCAAAAGAGAAAGTTTCAGTGTTCTAGGCATCTTTCCCAGCTACGAGGATATGTTTAGACTGCAAGTAACCCAGGGCAGGCTTATTTCTGATTTGGATCTGCAGGCCGGGCATCAAGTCTGTTTACTGGGAGCCGAGGTGGCTGAACGGATTTTTCCGAATAGATCATTTCTGGAGCAGCAGGTTGCAGTAAATGGCTATCTGTTTCAGGTTATCGGGGTATTAAAAGATACCGGCCTATCTGGCATTAGTAGCGTTGCCAATAATATCCTGATTCCATTTCCGCTGGCTCAACGTGCCTTAGACTCCCAGGACATACGCTCCATCTATGTCCGCGTTCAAGATACCCAGGAAGCCATCACCCAATTGCAGCGGTTCTTCGGGTTACGCTTCGGAGATGCCTCCCAATTTGAAATTAGGAGCCAAAAACATCTCCTCCAGGCCCAGGAAAAACAGATAAAAATATTTGAATATATCCTGTGGACCATTGGCAGCATTTCTCTGCTGGTGGGCGGCATTGGCATCATGAACATTATGCTGGTATCGGTGGCGGAGCGGGTTAGGGAGATCGGCATCCGCCGGGCCTTGGGGGCGACCAAGACAGAGATCAAACTCCAATTCTTGTGCGAATCTATCATGTTATGCTTTGTGGGCGGAATTGGGGGGGCAGTCCTGGGGTTTTTGGGCGCCAAACTGGTCAGTTATGCGCTCCGATTTCCTCCGGTCTTTTCGGTAAAATTGCTAATTATCGCCTTGGGGATCGCCAGCGCTCTCGGCATCATTTGCGGGACCTATCCAGCCGCCCGGGCTGCCGAGCAAGATCCCACCGTGGTGCTCAGGTATGAATAGTGGCTGGCTTAAGATCCTGTCCGGCTAGATGGAGATGAGCCCAATGCGAAGAGCCGCAAGTTTGTTAATAGCCCTGGCATTAGTCCTGGTTTGGGGTTTGGGCCTGTCCTGGGCCCAGGAAATCCTTGACAGGTCTCAGGCGGAAAGCGCCTTGAAGGTGGTGCCTGAGCTTTTCGTGGTGAGACCGCTAACCGCGATAGTGGCACTGGTCCCTACTGCGGCTTTCATGGGCACCCTGCCGGTAACTTACCCCTGGGGCATTGACCAGAAAGCCGCCACCCTCCTGGTGGAGAAGCCCTGGGAATACGTCGGCAATCGACCCTTCGGGGCTTTCCTCCTGGAGCGCAGTGTCATGACGGGGATCAATGGGCAGATTGACCAGCAATATTCGG
Organism: uncultured delta proteobacterium; assembly: GCA_963790655.1. Classification (GTDB taxonomy): domain Bacteria; phylum Desulfobacterota; class Desulfobaccia; order Desulfobaccales; family 0-14-0-80-60-11; genus DASWLF01. The sequence goes on from CAWBPT010000019.1 coordinate 26,985, forward strand.
AATTTCTCGGCCGCACCGGGGCAGATCGCAATCTCCTGGACCTTAGGTAACTTTGAGATTCCGGTTATAACGCCTTGGAAAAGACCCCGGCGGCGTTTTGCCGTCTAAACCCGCCGCCGGCGCGAGCCGCCCTTCATCTGCCAACGTAGTTAATCTTAATATCTGCTCTGAGTTACTTCGAGTTTATAATCTTCGACCACGTCACCCTTGAAGTCTATTTCCAGGTTAGCCCGCTCCACCTCCACGTTGCCGAGATATGTATAAGAGTAGCGCCACCACTGGGCCTTGGCGAGATCGGTAGTACTTGACTCTACCGGCGCCCCGAATAAACGCAGCACATCGTCCCGGGTGGAATGCCCCTTCACCAGCTCGGTGGCGCGCCCCGGGTTGAACTTCTTTCCCAAGGCATAAAAGGGGACGAAGCCGCAATTGGCCAGAATCAAAGGCAGGATGACCAGGCCAATGGCCAGCGGCTTCAGAAGCTGAGAAGGCAATTTACCGCGCCGGATATCTAATAACCTGTGGCGTAATCCCATAAGTCCTGACCGGAAAAGACGTTGAAATTCCCTGGTAATTTATTAGGGCACCCGGGGTCTCCTCCGGTGCCGTCCGTGGTTGGTGGGCCGAAATTATTCGAGGTTCCATCCCCCGCCTGGGGAATGCCCCCTGGATTGACCTCTGGCTTATCACCTATAACATATTTGCCTCGGAGGTTCAAACAAATGCCGAGGCTTGCTCAACTTCAGGTTCCGAAACGATGGGTCCCTCCCAGCCAGAAGCCCTTATTTCCCGGAGAAATAATCACCGAGAAGCTTCCGGCTGTGCTCGTCGTCGTGGCAGTAAACGCAGAGGTTCTCCCAGTTGGAGCCGTCCGGGGGATTGTTCAGGGGGTTGCCGTCCTTGTGGTGCACCGTCAACAGCTGCCGGTTGCGGTGGGTGAATTCTCTGCCGCACTTGGCGCAAATCATCCCGTGGATCTTCAGGGAACGCTCCCGGTAATTGCCGGCTGGGGGGGCTGGGCGTCTCATCCTCTCATACCTATGCAAAATTTATTCCGTACCTTACTTTTGAGGCGGGTCTAATCATTTATACCCGGACCCACCCACTTTTTCAATGCGGCCGAGGCTTTGAAATAGAATAAACCTGTCATATATTAAGCGGAGCCTTAAATGGCGCTCTGTCTGTGACTCCCTCCCCCGGGGGGAGAGTTCTGCCACATGGGGGAAATTCCATACGGGCCTTCCTTAGACTCTTTTTATGCCCTCCCCCTTGATGGCGGCGGGTCAGAGTGGGGGTGCAGGAATCTATTTCCGGCTCCCTTCCATATCTCAAGAATAATCCCGAAACCACCATGGCCATGCCCCTGACCACAGCCACGAAGCAGCTCACCGCCGACGCCCTGTTTGCCCTGCAAATCGCCCTGGCCCTGATTTCCGGCGGCAGCCAATTCCTGCGCCTGCTCACCAGCTCCCAGGGAGTGAACGTCACCTGGCTGGCCAGCTGGCTGGCCTTTCTGCTGATCAACCTGACCCTGACCCTGCGGGCCCACCGCAGCCGGCCCAGCCGGGTGACCCTGCAGACCGTCCTGACCTACGGGGCCTGGACCCTGGTCATTGCCGCGGACCTGGGGGAGCTGCTCTGGCAAGGGACTGAGGTGTGGGACCTCAAGGACACGGTGACCGCCGGCCTGGTGGGGCTGGGGTTGCTCCTGACCGGTTTGGCGGCCCGCCGGCGGGGGCTCACCGTCACCGATCCGCTGGTGAACGCCGCGTTCGGCATGTGTTTCATCGGCCTGCCCCAGTTGACCCTGGCTTACAAGATCTTCTCGGTGGGCGGGGCGGGCCTGGCCGGGCTGATGCTGCTGGCCGGGCATATCGCCATCCTGACCCGGCTGGGGCAGCTCTGGTTTGCCATCCGGGAGGCGGGGTGGGACCGCAATCGCCAGGGCGCGGCCCTGAGCGAGCTGGCCAACGAAAGCACCTGGCTGCTGGTCACCGCGGCCTGGCTGGTAGGGTGACTAAGGCAACTTGAACGGCCTGGGCGGCGGTCAGCCGCAACCCACAAGCCCCGGCCAGTTCCTGCCGGACCTGGCCTCGATTCCGGCCCGCGGCTCTTATTTCACCGGAACCACTGCCGGTACCGGCCAGGCCTTTACATCTGTCAGGATATCGATCATTCGCTTCGTTGGCGCATAGGAGCGCGCAGCCAGGTAGAATGGCAGGTCGCCCGAAGGCAGCCAGTTGGCTTCTTTGTCCGGGCCGGGGTTGTCCTTCTGGATATAAATGGTAAAGGAACCGTCCTGGTTTTTTTTCACCTCCGGGTTGTCGCTGCCCAACATGTAGCGGTTGATGGGATTGGGGATGGTGTAGTTGTTTTTGGCATCGTAGATCGTCAGCGACCAGAAGCCGGGCGGGATGTAGGGTAATCCTTCCTTGAAGGTCATGGTGTATTGCTTGGTTCCAGTCAGATAGTTCCCTTCACTATCCATGGGATATATCCAGTAGATCGCTTCATCGGGTGTATTCGCCGTCAGGCCGACGCGGGCCACTATGGCCCGGGTCCGGTAGTCCGTTCCAGAATTGCCGATGGTCGGCGGAGGGATGAAGGCTCCCTGATAAAGGGTGCCGATGGGCTGATTAGCCAACAACGGCCCGATATTTTTAGCCGCTTCTTTCATTACTTCGACAACCACGGGGGACAGTTTGGAGCGATCCCAGGGCTTGCCGAGCTCGAGGCCCAGGGGCTTAAACATCGGCAGCAGCGCCATTATCTGGTCTTGCGGCGGCGGGTTTTCGTTCATGGCTACCGCGAGTAAGTTCCAGAACTGCAGCGGATCTTTAAATTCCAGGGCACTCACCGGCAGATCCGCATTCGCATAATCCGGCGCCGGATAGTCGTACTTGGGCGCGGGTGGCGTCTTCTTGCCCGTAAATTCCGCCAGGCCCACCGGCTTGATGTCGTCGAGCACCTTCTTGGCCCTGGCCAGATCCACCTTTCCCTGCACGTAGAGGTGCACCCTGGGTTGCAGCAAAATCCAGGGCGTCGGGCAATCGATGCGCTTGAGGCCCTTTGGCAGTTTGCCCTGCCATCCCGGGCCCACCAGGGCGAACTTGCCGCCCTTGTAGCCGGTAGCCTTGCCGCCGACGCAGGCGAAGGCGTTGGTCCACATGTCCACGATTTGGACCATATAATAGAGGCCCTGGGAGTCAGGCACACTCAGGATGATGGGTTCCCGCCGCAGGTCCATGAAGCCAAAGCCGTAGACCGTGTTGACGTTTGGGGTGACGTAGCCCGCTTCCTTGGACAGTTCCGGGGTGGAAATATTCTCCATACGCCAGATGCTGTTCGGGTGCGCCTTGGCCTTTTCCCCCACGGCATCGTTGTAACGCAAGCTGTACATCGTGACGAGTGGCCCGCCCCAAGTAGCGGCCTGGAGGGCGAGAGAGTAGGTCCATTCACTCCAGGCTTCTTCCTCGGGGGTCAACTTTTGAGCTGCTTCCTTCGGGGCGGCAGCGCTGGAGGACGTGGCCTGCTGGGCCAGGCCCGGCAACGTGGACAGCATCATTGCCAGGACAAGTCCCAAAAGCGTTAGGACCAACGGCTGTTTCTTCATCGTTTCCTCCTTGCTTGTTTGGGTAATTGTTAATCACTGCAGCGGAGCGAGTCCAGTCTTTTGAAAAAAGAGAAAATGCAGTGGGGACCTCTGTGAATCCACCCTTGACCCTGGGCCCGGCATCATGATTTGGTCGTTGGAAATCGTCAGTGCCGCGTCGTTTAGGGAGGGGAATCCCGATAGAGAGATTTAAGGTCTTGACTTTCATAGCACCTCTCCTGGATAAACTTCCCAACCTTGCATAATATCCCCACAACCGTGTGGCTGGTGGGTTGAGCGAGGCAGATAAGTCCTCCCAATTTGCCTCGGGTAGGTGGTATCATTCTTCTTGACAGGAAGATGTATTAATTGATACATATAGCCATATGAAGACAACCATACAGATATCCGACCCGCTTTTGGAGGCGGCCCGGCAGGTAGCCGTTCAGGAGAAGACCACGGTCAGGGCCCTGGTGGAGGAGGGTTTAAGAAAGGTCATCGAGGAAAGGGCGCAGGGCCGCGGCTTCAAGCTGCGCCGGGCCACCTTCAAGGGGCAAGGGCTGCAGCCCGAGGTTGCCGGAGCCTACCTGGGAGCGGCTGCGGGAGATGATTTATGAGGGGCACGGGGCATGATCGCGGTTGACACCAACCTCCTGGTCTATGCCCATCGCGAGGATTGCCCCTGGCACGAAACGGCCTACGCCCGGCTGGCGGAACTGGCGGAGGGCCGCGGCCCCTGGGCTATCCCCTGGCCTTGCCTGCATGAATTCCTGGCCATTGTCACCCATCCCCGCATCTATAATCCCCCCACCCCCCTGGAAATTGCCCTGGAGCAGGTGGAAGCCTGGCTGGAATCCCCCAGCCTGGTGCTGCTGGCGGAAGCCCCGGGCTACTGGCCGGAGCTGCGCACTATCCTCCAGGTGGGCCGGGTGGCCGGCCCCCAGGTGCATGACGCCCGCATCGCCGCCCTCTGCCTAAGCCACGGCGTCCGGGAATTGTGGACCGCCGACCGGGACTTCGGCCGCTTCCCATCCCTGACGGTGAGAAACCCGTTGGTGGGGTGAATAACACCATTTTACCGTAGGGGCGGGCCTGGCCGGACTGATGCTGCTGGCCGGGCATATCGCCATCCTGACCCGGCTGGGGCAACTCTGGTTCGCCATTCGGGAGGCGGGCTGGGACCGCAACCGCCAGGGCGCAGCCATGAGTGAGCTGGCCAACGAAAGTACTTTGCTGCTGGTGACGCTGGTGTGGTTGGTGAAATGACTAGTGCAATTTGAAGGGCTGATATATCTGTAAAACGAGAACGATAGAGATTATTTGGATAAATAGAAGATATATAGCAGCAATCGTCACTTAAGGAACTTTTCATAGCAGTTCATTAATGTGCCTGGCACACCCGAAACAATGAAAAGATGGGCGGTAAACACCTTGCTTAGTCCCCTCCTCAAAACGTTTCAAGGCAGCTGAAAATCTTGGTTGTCCGTGAATTGGACAATTTTTGTCCATAAATTAGACATAAATATGATGCAACTGTCCGATATATTGACATAAAATAGGTATATTTACCTATTGTTTTTAAATTTATTTAATGCTTAAGTAGGCACTGTGAACCGGCTGGGCAGATATGTACAAAATAAAGTAAACATTGACAATCAATAGCCAGTGCTTAAAAGAATACTACAAATCTTAACGTAGGGATTACCATGAGCCGGAAATGGCTTTCAGATGGCCGTCAGGTGGACGACTAAGTCCATTGGGCGGCCTTTGATTTTTATCCAGCAAGAGCCAAACCCGTCGCGAGGTGGGGACGGAAAGCCACGGGTCTCAATGAGATAGCCGGGTTGCCTGGAAGGGGCAGTTCGGCTTTTTATTTTAGGCTGGTCATAGCCTGTCATGGTCCTTAAAGGTATCGGGGGCTAAGTATGACCCTGCTCCTTCCAGCTGCGGCTTCTTTGCATGCCCATGGTTGTGCTAAAATTTAGGTAACTAATTTTTTAGGAGGGAATTATTATGAAACAAATGACGTTAAAATTCACGGTTATAGGAATCATGGCTCTTGTTATGCTGTTAATCTCAAGTGCTGAGATACCAGCTTCTTCAGAAATCATATTCGTTCGTATGGAGGTTCCTGATACTGTTTACTCAGGCAATTGTTTTACAGTTCATGTTAACTTAGCTAATAATAAGAATAAGCCGATTAACATGAAAAAATGGTTTGTGGTACTTGGTTTCAAAGATTTAACTATCCAAGGACCATTCGTAATCGGTCAAGGCCCAATCGGAATAATCAATCCTGGCCAAGCAACAAATTTTTCTTTTACGTTTCGAATTGATTGCCCCTCCAAATTACGTAACACAATGGTTCCCTTCACCCTTTATCTGGTGGGCGAAAGAAGCGCGAAATTCGGGACGACTTATCTGCCCGTTACCGAGATCTTGGGCGGACACATGCGCCAGATTAACGGTTATGTGATAATTATGTAAGCTCTCGCATCGAAAAATCTTATAAGCCCTATGATTTTTCCGGTCTTGTTAATGGCCGCCGTATTGGTTCTTTTTCCTCTTCCCTTTTTTGGGGGGTGGGAAGTTGATCCGAGAACAGCTGCGCCCATTATTGATGACGCCGAGGCAAATTGCAAAGCAAACTGCTTGATGAATGGGATTAGGCTTATCTCTTGGGACGGCCAGAACCAGCTATTCTGCTTGCAGATTGAGTTGTTGGAGGCCGTCCCTAAGGCCGTGGGCTCTTTTAAATTGGTGGATCACCGGGATCTTTGGGCCACCAACTGCTTCATAAAGTCGGAAAGCGCTTCTTTAGCGGTAAACTTCCAAGAGATCGGGAAACTTCTGGTAAACATGTTGAAACCTTTAAAAAAACCTTCTTTTCGACCTCTGGTCTATCTTCCTCCAAAATTAGAAGCCAAACCATTTTCTTGCACGATTACTCAATCCCCAGGGGGAGAAGTTATCCTTCAGGCCGACCTGGCTGCCTTCTATCCAGGTCAGACGTATATTTTCCTGAAAGGCAAAGTGAGAGCAAATTTCGGCAACCAAACCTGCATAACGGCTGAACAAATGGTTTGGTCATTAACGGCGCAAGAATTAAACGCGAAGGGGCCATATACCTTTCAAGCCGATGATAGTAAGATAAGAGGCCGGGATGCGTGTTTTTCCCTGTCCGGTGGCAGAATCAAGCGGATAAAAACTATTATGGCCTACCCCCCCTCGATCCTACCGAACTATTTGCAACTTCCATGAGTGCCTTCCTCATGGCTTCGGCAACAGGTAAGGACCCTGTTCCCTTTGGGAATGCCATCATGTCCCATCTCTCCGAGACGCTGCCCCAGATCAGGCCTGCAACTGTCAATGAAAGCCATGGAGGATAAACAATTATTCTTGGTGCTTCTCAAGGAAGATTCTTTATTTCGTTCCTATTCCATTCAAGGAAAGCTACTCTAAAAATTATTCGAATGTGAAGGTAAAAGTCTAAAAACACCAATGTCTTTAGCCCACGGCTTTCCCCCAAAAGTTAATAAAAGAAAGAAATTCAATTTTCACGCATGCCCTCCTGAATAGATCGCGGCTAACTTGCCATTATCAACACTGCACCTAAAATTCCGCCAGATAAATTTGACATATCGACTGATAGAGGCATCTCTCCCGGTATTTTCCCCCCAATCTTGCACAATCCGCCAGCAGCCGTTATAATTAATAAATAAAGAAGATTACTGCCGGGAACTTGCCGCGGACCTCAGCCAGCCAAGAGCCACCGACGGGGCGGCTCCCTGTCCGGCCCGGAATCGCCTTTATCTGATTTGAAAAGTTTTTAAAAATCGGGAGCCCAGGCGACCCGCGGGTGCTTTTCTTTGGTGCGAGAAACGCACCTGCTTCTTGAAGCATAGTGGCACAGGCCTCCGGCCTGTGATACAGGCTGGAAGCCTGTGCCACTAATATTTGGTGCGTGGGACGCACCCTACACCGGGCCCGGCCCGCCCATATACTTGAATGGGGTTGGCGAGTTCAACTTGGGAACTAGAGAATCTTTTTTAAAGCTGACGGCTGACAGCTGACCGCTGACAGCTCAGATAACCGCAAAGGAGTAGAGAAATAAGAGGCCGCGGGGTCAGCGGCCCATATTTTGCCGAGATATTATGCAAGCCCGAGACGACTTGAGAAATATCGCCATCATCGCCCACGTGGATCATGGGAAGACGACGCTGGCCGATGCCATGCTTTGGCAGAGCGGCATCTTCCGGGAAAACGAGCAGGTGGCCGAACGGGTCCTGGACAGCCTGGACCTGGAGCGGGAAAAAGGCATCACCATCATGGCCAAAAACATGGCCGTCACCTATAAAGGGGTGAAGATCAACATCGTGGACACCCCGGGCCACGCGGATTTCGGCGGCGAAGTGGAGCGCACCCTGAACCTGGTGGACGGGGTCATGCTCCTGGTGGACGCGACCGAGGGCCCTTTGCCCCAGACCCGGTTCGTCCTGGGCAAGGCCCTGGAGAAGGGCCTCCCCGCCATCGTGGTGATCAACAAGATCGACCGCCAGGACCGGCGCCTCAAGGAGGTCCTGGACGAGATCTACGACCTGTTCATCGATCTGGACGCCACCGAGGAGCAGCTGGATTTCCCGGTGCTCTACACCAACGCCAAGGCGGGCATCGCCCTCACCGACCCCGAGGGGGCGGGCCGGGACCTGGTGCCGCTGTTTGACACCATTCTGACGGCCATTCCGGCGCCTCTGGTTAAGCCGGAAGCGCCCTTGCAGTTTCTGGTCACCAGCCTGGATTACAGCGACTACGTGGGCCTGATTGCCGTGGGCAAGATTGTCAGCGGGGCCTTGAAGCGGGGCCAGGAGGTGGCCCTCCTGAAGGAGGGGCAAGCCGGCGGGCAAGGCCCACCTCAGCGTGCTTTACAACTTTGAGGGCCTGGACCGCCTGGAGCGCGACTTGGTGGCGGCCGGGGACCTGGCCGCGGTGGCCGGGGTGCCCGCGGCCTTCATCGGCGACACCCTGGCCGACCCCGAGGACCCGCGGCCGCTGCCCGGCATCCGGGTGGAAGAGCCCACCATCTCCATGATCTTCTCGGTGAACACCTCGCCCCTGGCGGGGCGGGAAGGCAAGCTCCTGACTTCCCGGCACCTCAAAGAGCGCCTGGACAAGGAAGTCCTGTACAACGTCAGCATCAAGGTGGCGCCGGCGGAAACCAAGGACGCCTTCCGGGTGAGCGCCCGGGGGGAGCTGCAGCTGGCGGTGCTCATCGAAATGATGCGCCGGGAAGGGTTCGAGCTGTCGCTTTCCAAACCCCGGGTCATCACCCGAGAGCGGGACGGGGTGCTCTCCGAACCCCTGGAGCTGGCCGTGGTGGATATCCCCGAGGAGTTCATCGGCATTATCACCGAAAAGATGAGCGCCCGCCACGGGCGCCTGGTCAAGATGATCAACCACGGCTACGGCCGGGTGCGCCTGGAATTTAAGATCCCTTCCCGGGGCCTCATCGGCCTGCGGGGCAGTTTTTTGAACGACACCCGGGGCACCGGGCTGCTGAACACTATCCTGATCGGTTACACCCCTTACGCCGGCGAGATCAGTGGCCGGCCCAACGGTGTCCTGGTGTCCGACCGCCCGGGGAAAGCGGTGTCCTATGCCATTTACCACCTGCAGCCCCGGGGGACCATCTTCGTCAAACCGGGAGACCCGGTGTACCGGGGGATGATCGTCGGGGAAAACACCCGGGGCGAAGACATGTCGGTGAACATCACCAAGGAGAAAAAACTCACCAATATCCGGGCCGCGGGCACCGATGAGGCCCTGCGGCTGGTGCCCCCGAGACAATTTTCCCTGGAGCAGGCCATGGAGTTTATCAACGACGACGAACTGGTGGAAGTCACCCCGGCCTCCATCCGCCTGCGGAAGATAAAAGGAGATTGAAGACGCTTTTAGGGGAGGGCCGGGGGACAAAAGCCCCCCGCCCTCCCCTAAAACCCCTCCCATCCCCCCAAAATAGATTTTTGTAGGGTGCGTTTTACGCACCATTAACGGCGCGTGAGACGCGCCCTACGACCAGTAATACAGGCGTCCGGCCGAATCTCGCCGGACGCCTTTTTATTTTCGCAGTTAGACCACATTCCTCGAAGTACATCTCAGCCGGGAGGTTGTCCGGCGGCCAATTCGTGATTAAGTTTTTTCCAGAAGGAAGGCATCGCTGGCGCCAAGCCGCGGCCTTGGCTGACAGCTGAAGGTTGAAGGCTGATCGCGGACAGCCATTTTCCAGGAGACCGTCCCCGTGAACGTCCTCATGGTCTGCACCAACCGGAACCGCTACCCGGCGCCCGTCATCCCCTACGGCGCCTGCCTGGTGGCGGAGGCCGCGGCCAGAGCGGGACACCGGGTCAGGCTCCTGGACCTCATGTTCCGGCGCCGGCCGCTCAGCGATCTGGAGGCGGAGCTGCGTCACTTTCCCCCCGACGTCATCGGTCTCTCCGTGCGCAACCTGGACAACAACGATATGCAGGCGCCGGTGGAATTCGTCACCGAATTGGCCGGCACCGCCCTGACCATCAGGGGCCTCAGTCCGGCTCCCCTGGTCCTGGGAGGCCCCGCGGTGGGGGTCATGCCTGAGGCCCTGCTGCGCCTGACCGGCGCGTCCTTCGCGGTGCTGGGGGACGGGGAGACGGTCTTTCCCACCCTCCTTGAGGCCATCAACCACCGCGGCGACGTCACCGGGGTGCCGCGCCTCGCCTGGCTGGAAAACGGCCGGTACCGGCTAAGCACTGCCGCCCCCTGCCCCCTCCCGGACTCCGACATTTTGGCGTCGTTCCCCCGGTGGGTCGACCTCAAGCGTTACCGCGCCGGTCTGGCCACGGCGCCCATCCAGTCCAAGCGGGGCTGCCCCTTCGCCTGCATCTACTGCACCTACGGCATCAGCGAAGGGCGGGAGTACCGGCTGTTCCCGCCCCGGGAGGTGGCGCTGGCGGTGCGCCGGCTGGCGGCCGCGGGGTGCCGGGACATCGAGTTCGTGGACAACGTCTTCAATGCGCCCTACGAGCAGGCCCTGGCCGTCTGTCGCAGCCTGGCCGCGGTGCGCCACGGGGCGCGCCTGATCACCATGGAGCTGAACCCGGCCTTCGTGGACGAGGCCCTGCTTAAGGCCATGGAGGCCGCGGGGTTCGTCGGCGTGGGCCTCACCGCGGAAAGCGCCGCGGACCCGGTGCTGGCGGGCCTGGGAAAGGGTTACGCTGCCGCGGCGGTGGAGAAGGCCGCGACGGCCGTAAGGCGCAGCCGCCTTCCCTGCTTCTGGCTGTTCATGCTGGGAGGCCCGGGGGAAACCCGGCAGACGGTGGCCGAGACCATCGCCTTCGCCCGGCGCACCGTCAGGCCGGGAGACGTGGCCTACTTCAACGTGGGCATCAGGATTTACCCGGGCACCGAGCTGGAGCGCCTGGCCCGGGAGGAGGGGGTCCTCACCGGTTCGGTCCAGGAGATGCTGGAGCCGGTGTTCTATTTTTCCCCGGATTTGGACCTGTCTTGGACCCTGGAGCAGGTGCGCCGGGCGGTGAGCGAGGATCTCCAACTGCTCCATTCGGCCTCCCTCAGCCATCCCTGGCTGCCCGCGGTCAACCGCATGTTCCGCCGGCTGCCGATAAAACCACCCATCTGGCGGCACACCCGGCACATCCGGAGGGTGGTCAAGGCCCTGGGGCGGGATATCTGATGGACGGCAGGGAGCCTACACTCAGACAAGCCCGGAACGGCCGGGTGCGGCTGGCAGCGCTGGCCACCGCAGCGCCCCCCTATGAGGCGGACCAGCGGGAGGCGGAGGACTTTTTCCTGCGCCACTTTTCCGCCCGGCTCAGCCCCCGGTCCCTTAAGGTGATGAAGAAATTCCTGGCTCACCCCAGTATCCGCCGCCGCCGCTTTGCCTTCGACAGCCCGGATTGCCTGGTGACCGAGGACCCGGACGGTCGGATGGCGCGCTTCGCCCGGTGGGCGGTGGAGCTGTCGGCCCGGGCCTCCCTGGAGGCCCTGGAGCGTGCCGGTCTGGCGGCCCGGGACGTCTCCGCCCTGGTGGTAAACACCTGCACCGGTTATCTCTGCCCGGGGCTGTCCAGCTACCTGTTGGAACGGTTGGGATTGCCCCGGAATATCCGGGCCTACGACCTGGTGGGAGGCGGCTGCGGGGGAGCCATTCCCAACCTCCAGGCCGGAGAGGAATGCCTCAAGGCCGCGGGCGCAGGCGTGGCCCTGTGCGTGGCGGTGGAGATCTGCAGCGCCACCTTCCGCATGGAAGACGACCTGAGCCTGATCCTGTCCAACGCCCTGTTCAGCGACGGCGCCGCCGCGGCGGTCCTCTGGACCCGGTCCGAGGGGCTGGAGCTGGTGGCTTCCGGCAGCCGCCACCGGCCTGAGGATCGGGAGGCCATCCGCTACGTCCACCGGAACGGCCAGCTCTACAACCAACTATCCAGTTCTTTGCCCCGCATTGTCAATCGCACCGTGGCCGAGGCGGTGCAGGGAGTCCTTGAGCCCCTGGGCCTTGGGGTGGCCGATATCGATCACTGGGCCCTGCACGGCGGCGGCGAAAAGGTCCTTGCCGCGGTGGCCCGGGAACTGGGCCTGCCGGAGGAAAAACTGCGGCCCACCCGGGAAATCCTGGCCCGCTACGGCAACATGTCGTCTCCTTCGGTGCTCTTCACCCTTAAAGAGATCCTGGATAACGGCATCCAGTCCGGGGACCGGTGCCTCATGGCCTCCTTCGGCGCCGGCCTGTCAGCCCACGCCCTGCTCCTCCGGGCAGGGTGAGGGCGCGGAACAAAGGCCCGCCCTACCGTCAAATGATTAATCAGGAGAAGAACCATGCCCTACATCGCGCCGCACCACCGGCAGGAGCTGGACCCCCTCATCAATCAACTTGCCCAGGGCATAGTTCGGGAAGCCCAGAAGTACGATTACGACGCGGCCTTTGCCGGCATCCTAAACTACGCCTGCACCAGCCTGGCGCTTAAAGTGGCCCGCCGGCAGTTCGGCCCCCTGCGTTACTGGCTCATTGCCCTGATTACCGGCACCTTCAAAAACCTGGCCGACGAATTTTACCGCCGGGTGGGAGCGCCCTATGAAGACCAGCAGATGGCCAAAAACGGAGAGGTGGATGTTTACCGGGAGTACCTGGAGGAAATCGAGAAGTAAGGAGGTTCCATGGAATATACCTTGATTGCGGGCACCGACTTGAAAGTTTCCCGCATTGCCCTGGGGACCTGGGCCATGGGTGGCTGGATGTGGGGCGGCACCGACGAAGAAGAATCCATCCGCACCATCCACGCCGCCCTGGATAAAGGCATCAACCTCATCGACACCGCGCCGGTTTACGGGTTCGGACGCTCCGAGGAAATTGTGGGCCAGGCCCTGGCCCGCAAGAACTGCCGGGACCGGGTCTTCATCTCCACCAAGACCGGCCTGGACTGGAAGGACGGCAAGGTCTTCCGCAACTGCTCCCCGGATTTCATCCGGCGGAACTTCGCCGATTCCCTGAAAAACCTGCAGACGGATTACGTCGACCTCCTGTTCATCCACTGGCCCGATCCCCTGGAGCCTTTCCAGGAGACGGCCAAGGTCCTGGAGCAATTTCTGCAAGCGGGGAAGATCCGGGCGGTGGGGGTCAGCAATTACTCCAGTGAGCAGATCCGGCTGTTCCAGCAGGGCGGGCCGCTGCACGTGGTGCAGCCGCCCTACAACCTATTGGAGCGGGAGATCGAAGCGGACCTCATGGGGTTTGCCAAGCAGAACCACCTGAGCCTGATGACTTACGGAGCGCTGTGCCGGGGGCTCTTATCCGGCAAGGTGACCGCGGACCGGGAATACCACGGCGACGATCTCAGGCGCTACGACCCCAAGTTCAAGGAGCCGCGCCTCAGCCAGTACCTGACCGCAGTAAAACAACTGGATGAGTTCGCCTGGAAGCGCTTCGACCGGCGGGTGCTGCACCTGGCGGTGCGTTGGGTCCTGGACCACGGCTCCGATATCGCCCTGTGGGGCGGCCGCCGGCCCGACCAGATGGACCCGCTACCGGACATCATGGGCTGGCGCCTGGACCCGCCGGCGCTGCACGCCCTCGACCAGATCCTGACGGAAACCATCAAGGACCCGGTGGGCCCCGAATTCATGGCCCCGCCCGACCGGGCCGGCAAGAGGTAGCTGAAAGGACTCATAGCCAATGCCAAAGTTTTTTCCTTTATGGCACAAGATCCGAAAACCTAAATCCCCCCTAACCCCCCTTTTACAAAGGGGGGAACTTAGCGGAATTCCTTAAAAAAGTCCCCCTTTGAAAAAAGGGGATTTAGGGGGATTTAAAAACCGGCAATCGGAAGGAATCTTTTAGCAAACGCTCTAAATAGTCACAGGATTTTATAATGTAGCGCCGGCGCCCTCGCCGGCGACCAGATGAGATATGGACAGCCGAGGGCGGCTATCCCACGCTAGTGTAGTGTTTCGCAAGTACCTTTACTAACTGTTTTTAGCGCCAAATCTCCCCCTCCCCTGGTGGGAGGGGGTTGGGGGGAGGGGGAAACCCGGCGACATTATAAGCCATTTCACCCCTACCCTGACCCTCCCCCATCAAGGGGGAGGGAAGAAAAAGAGCGTTACTTAAGGCAAGATATTTCTGCAGCGCCCCACTAGATTTTCGCAGAGGTCGCTCGCATCTTGCGATCAGCGGCCCTCCAGCTCCACCTTGAGAGACAGGAAATCCAACAGATCTTTCAGGGTCACGATCCCCATCAGCTGCTCGTTCTGCACCACCAGCAGGCGGCTGCGGCCGGTCTGGTTCATCATGGCCAGGGCCTTGGTGGCGTCGGCCTGGGGATCGATGGTGTTTTCCGGCGAGCACCGGGACACCAGGTCGGCAACGGTCTTGCGGCTCCACTCCTCCCGGGGAACCTCCTTCACCTCCCCGGTGGTGATGCAGCCCACCAGGTTCTTGCCGTCCATCACCGGAAACATCTTGTAATGGTACTTATAGATGTAATCTTCCACCAGTTCCTGCACCGTGGCGGACATGGGCACGGTGACCGGGTTGGGATTCATGAAACGGTGGATGTGCTCACCCTCCAGGGCCTGGCGGATCATGAGCTGCTGGTAGGACATCTGGGCCGCGCCCCGGAGAAACATGCCGATCAGGATCATCCAGATGCCGCCGATGGGATTGCCGCCCAGGGCGCTAAAGATGCCATAAATAATTAGTGCTATGCCGAAGGCGGACCCGATGGCGGCAGAGACCCGGGTGGCCCAGGCCAAGTTGTTCTTAGCCGCCCACAGAATGGACCGGAAAATGCGGCCGCCGTCCAGGGGAAAGGCCGGCAGCAGGTTGAAGGCGGCCAAGATGGCGTTGATCCAGGCCAGGTACCTGGTCACCCCATTCACCGGCAGCGGCCAATGGCTGGATAGGCCCCCCAGATAAATCAGGTAAAAGACCCCGGCGAGGAAGAGGCTGGACAGGGGCCCCGCCACGGCCATCAGGAATTCCGCCTTGGCGGTGGGGGGCTCATCCCCCATTTCCGCCACCCCCCCGAAAATGAACAGGGTGATGCCCTTCATGGGCATGCCGAAGCGGATGGCCACCAGGGAGTGGCAGAACTCGTGAAAGATGATGGAGACAAAGAGTCCCAGGGCCCCCATGATGCCCATGGACCAGTAAGTTTCGGGGGACAGACCGTGATACATGTAGGGGAACAGCCCGGCCGCCAGGGACCAGGTGACCAAGACGGCGATGACGATCCAGCTGAGATCGATGCGGACCTCGAAGCCCAGGAGCTTGAATAATTTGTAGCGTTTGCCGAACATCCTCTCCTCCGCGGCCCCCGGGGGCAAACCTGAGAGGCGCCCCTACAAGCCGAATATTTGGTACCGGTTGCGGCGTCAAGTACGGATAAGGTAAATTTCGCCTGATATGAAGGTAAGTCAGGACTCCGGGGGAGTCAACACCGTTTCTTGGTGGGGCGGACTTAAGCTGAGGCGGAGGGTGAGGAGGGGGAGAGACGGCGGGCCCGGAAGTGCGCCCCCGACTTGCGAACGGGCGCCTTCGCCTACGCCAGTTGCCCCCAAATGGACAACTGAGACAGCCGAGCGGCTTAGCGGGCGTCTATAAATTTGCAGCCCCTACTTTGCCGTCATTCTTGTCCTACCAAATGCCGAAAACCGAAAACCTCGAGAACCGGCAAATTAGTAGTCGGTGCTAAATGGAACAACATTGCCCTTAGGACCAATCCTACCCCTGGCGGTCCAGGCGCCTGATGCGCTGCACCAGGTAGGCCACCAGGGCCAGAGCCACGATCAGAGCCACCAGCTCCCAGAGATACGACTCCACCCGGGGCATTATCCGCTGCCATTCCTCCCCCACGAAGTAACCCAGGCTAACGAAGGAAACCACCCAGAGGAAGCCCCCCGAATACATAAAGGGCGCAAAGATGTAATACCGCAGGCCCGAGGCCCCGGCGCTGAAGGCGGTGAGGTGCCGGATGCCGGGGAGAAAATATCCCAGGAACAGGGCCCACTTGCCGTATTTCTCAAACCAGAGTTGGGCCCGGTCCAGCTTGGTCGGGGGGAGATAAATATAGACGCCGTAGCGGTGCAGCAGGGGCAAGCCGATAAAGCGCCCCACCAGGTAATTCAGGGTAATGCCGCAGATGCTGCCGAGAAACGCGGCCAAGACCGCGGGCACCGGGTCCAGGTGATGTTGGTAAATCAAGAAACCGGTGAAGGTGAGGATGGATTCGTCCGGCACCGGCAGACCGAACATCCCCAGCATCAACGACGAGAACACCCCCAGGTAACCGTGGGTCTTGATCCAGTGGAGGAAAGCGTGCATGTCAGTAGCCAGTAGTCAGTTGTAAGTTTTTAGTTTTTGGTTTTTGGTTTTTGGTTGTAGTGCGGAATGGGAAATTGGGGTTAGTGGCCATGACCAGAGGCTTTCCAGGTTTGCCAGGGACGAGTAACTGGCCATTTGCCCCTAGCGTTGTGTCTCACAAATAACATTAAAAAGTTGCCGTCTTTGTTCCCTCCCCCTTGAGGGGGGAGGGTTAGGGTGGGGGTGACAAAATAATAAGAGATTATGGTATGTTAATCGAGATTAAATTCCCCCTCCCCCTAACCCCCTCCCACCAGGGGAGGGGGAATATTGGGTGCAACCTTTTGTAAAGTATTCACGGGACAAACTACTAGCTACTGACTACTGGCCACTGACTACTGGCTACTGCTCACTGCTCACTGCTCACTTCAACAGCTCCTCCAGTTTCCTGGCTTCCTGCTCCTGGCCCCGAGCCTCGTAGATCTCCAGCAGGAGTTTGCCGTTGAACCGGGCCTCCCGGCGGTCCCCCCGGGCCAGGGCCAGGCGGGTCAAGTCCATAAGGGTTTCCGCAATGCCGTCGGTGTCCTGCAACCGCCGGAACTGGCGCAGGGCGTCCCCGAGATAGGCGCCGGCCCGGTCGTAGTCCTTCAGGTCCAGGAAAGTACGTCCCAACCGCTCCCCGCGCCGGGCCCGCCCCCGGGGGTCCTTCTGCCCCTCGTCCACCTTGAGGGCCTGGTGGTAGTAATTCAAGGCCAGGCTATAGTCCTGGCGGACCCGGGCCACGTCCCCCAGGTGGGTGAGGGACAGGGCCAGGAGGGGGCCGGGGGGCAGCATCCGGGCATAACCCAGGGCCTCCTGGAAGGCCTCCGCCGCGGCGAGTAGTTGCCCCTGCCCCTGGTAGGCCACCCCCAGGTTGTTCAAGGTCTCGCTGAGGGCGGCGGGGTCCTCCCGCTCCCGGTTGATGGCCAGGGCCTCCTGAAAATAGGCGATGGCCCGGTCGGGCTCGCCCTGCTCCTGGGCGATCACCCCCAGGTTGTTGAGATTGGAGGCGATGCCCTCCCGGCGGTCGATGAGGCGGTTGTACTTGAGGGCCTGGGCAAATTTTTCCCGGGCCAGGTTAAAGCGGCTCTGGCGGTAATACTGATACCCGGCATCGTTAAAAGCGATGGCCTGTTTTTGCAGGTCCACGCCGGTCTTGGCGGGCCCGGCGCACCCCAGCCCGGCCAGGCCAAACACCCATATCCAAGCCCACTTGCGCCTCACGCTTAATCCTTTCCCGGCCCGGCATCCATCAGGATGGTGTGCTCTTTTGGTTGGGGCACATAATGGCGCAAAAACCAGGATTGCTGCGCCGCCTTGGCCGTCTGGTCGGCGTCGCTGAATAGAGTCTCGCCGGAGGTCACCAGTCCCGGCAGGCCCTGGCCCGCCTTATCCAGGTTGTTCACAAACCTATCCAGCTTCTTCATCAGGTTCGGCAGACCCGAAGTGGCCTCTCGCAAGTTCCCCGCCACCTGGCCGGCGTTGGCTAGAGTGCGGTGAAAGTCCGTCAGGGCGCCCGGGGTCTTCTCTTGTTTC
>CAWBPT010000020.1:0-109961 GCA_963790655.1 uncultured delta proteobacterium
GTGGGAAGCGCCATCATCTGGGGGCCAGCCGCCGCCTACCTGCTCCTCACCGGCCATGTGGGGGCGGGCGTGGGCCTTATCCTCTGGGGCGGGGTGCTGGTGAGCCTCATCGACAACGTGCTCAAACCTTTGCTGGTAAAGGGTAGCCGCTCCACCCCCAGCATCTTTATCCTGTTCAGCATCCTCGGGGGCATCACTTATTTCGGCATGATCGGCTTCATCCTGGGCCCCCTGATCCTCTCCTTCCTCCTGGCGCTTTTGCGCATCTATCAGAAGACCATCCTGCTTCAGCCGGTGTCCGTTCTCCCCGCCCCCCCTGCCCCCGCGCCGCCGGAAAAAGCCCCGGAGCCCGGCCCCCGGCCCGGGGAAGGGCCCTGAAAAGCAAAAACCCGGATTATTCCGCAGAATAATCAGGGCCGCAAAGCCGCCCTGTTCTATTTTTCCAGCGCGGGACCGCAGTCTAACCGTTACCCTCGGTAACACACGTCCTGGGTGACTGTCAACAAAATTCTTTAGAAATTTTATTACTTATTCGGCCGCGGCAGCAGCGAGAAACGATAAGAACCGGGATTATGCGCGACCTTGGCTGTCACGGTCCTAAATTGTTTTTTGGGCCTATTGCCCTGGGGGAATCTCTCAAGGTTTCAGTCCTTGACAGATTCCTTAACTGAGATTATGCGGCAACCTTGGCCTCCGCGGGCCCAAAATGGTTTTTACGACCCCTCTGCCCGGAGAAAATACCCTAAGATTTCTGTTTTTTAAGCCAAATCCTCTCTTTGCCAGTATGGTAGCATAATTTTCGAGGAGGCCTGCCGCATTGCCGACCTATCCGTGCCACGCCTTTATGCTCTATTAAAGAAATACAGGTTATCTAAGCATACTATTATGGATCCTGGTCCATAACCTGATAAACAATAATTCCTTAGAACACCTCTCGATGCTTTATGTGAAACTTATCAAATATCTTCGGGTTTCGATTGAGCGGAGTTTCTATAACTGCTATGATGCGGAAGTTATCAGGAATCTAAAATCTTCCCATATCCAAATCATATCTGGCATCTTTTCCACTCAAGCGATAATTGACGGTCCTGGCAGTCGGAGCGCCTCCAGTTCTGATCCGAGATTATGCGGCAGTCTTAGCGGTGCCAGTCTTAAGGCCTATTTCGGCGAACTCCCAACTCTGAACTCTTATCTTTTGCTTCCTTCCGTTCCGCCCGACGAGCCACCCATCTTGCCCAATTCGATGAAGGGGACGGCTCCTCCAGAGACTTGAGGTAAAATCCCGTTCCATTTCTCGATACCCTTGTACTGCACCAGGATCGGGGTGATCGACCGTGATAGGGCATCATTGGCTTTGGCCTGTCCCTGAGCCACCACTAGAATGGATTCAGCCTCGCCTTTGGCCGTGGCCACCTTTTGCTGAGCTTCAATCTCGCGTTGGGCCAAAACCTGTCTCTGCGTTTCGACCTGTTGCTGGGCCACCTGCTTGGCCTCGATGGCCCCTTCATATTCGGGAGAGAAGCGGATATTGGCAAAGTAGATGTCATCGACGATGATGTGATACCTCGACAGATTTTCTCCCAATTTGGTCATCGCCCTCTTCCGGATCTCCTCCCTTTTGGGAAGAATCTCCCCGATGGGGTAGGTCGGCACCACCTCCTTGACGAAGTCGTTGAAGGCCGGGTCGATCACCTTGTCAGCAAAATCGAGCCCCACTTTCTGGTAAAGGTCATTGACATAAGCCGGGTCGATGTGGAAGTTCATCATTCCCGTCATTTTCACATTCTGGTATTCTTTTGAAGAGGCATCGATCTCCCTGAACGGATGGGGTTGAACCTTGACATCCACCTTGATGACTCTTTCGGCAATGGGCACTATGAAGTTGAGCCCCTCCCCCATGATTCTCTTCTCTACACTCCCCCACCAGAGGACAACCCCCCTGTGGCCAGCCGGGACGATGACAAAGGTGCTCCAACCAATGATCAGGATGATGACGAGCACCACGATAATTCCAACAGTTCGTGGCGTCGGCTTTTTGAATTCAGCTATGTTTATGACTTTTTCCACCATCGTTCCACCTCCTCTGGATGTCTTAACCGAGATTATGCGCTACCTACCGAGCCAATCCCAAATTTTTAGGACCTCTTCCCCTAAGTTTATGCCATAAAATGACCCTCTTCCCGAAGCCAATCCTTCTCATGGAGAGCATAATAACATGAAAATTTTTTAAAAAGCGATTTTCCTAAGGATTCGGGCATATGAGACCATTATTGACCAGGAATTATTGATTTTCGGCCGAAGAACCCAGGCCAGCTTGGTCAATTTGAGATCGGGGCCAACGGTCCCGACTTTTGTTGCTAACTTATCGGGGGTGGGGGAGGGGAGGGCGGGGGAATGGCGGGGGAATGGCGGGGGAATGATTTTCCCTCGGCCCGCCCCGCAAAATTTCAGCAGGCCGATAACTCGGCGATCCTGGCAGTGACTGTCGAAAAAGCGATTTTAAGAAGGTTTTTTGCCGGGGGGCTTACAAGCGCCGGTTGCACCGGAGTTTCCTGAAATCCCCTCCTCCTGGGTTCGAGAGATTTCAAAATAGAGGTGCGTTCCTTCGCCCTCCTGACTGGTCAGGGAAAATCGGCCTCCCAACATCCGGACCCGCTCTTCCATGGAAACCAGCCCCAGTCCTGCTTTTTCCTTGGATTGGCCTTGCACCTCTTCCGGTACAAAGCCTTTGCCGTTGTCCTCCATGGTGATGGCGACTTTATCCGGCAACGCCTTGATGGCCACCGCCACTCGCGTGGCTTCGGCATGCTTGTGGACATTGGCCAGGAACTCCTGGGCGATCCGATAAATCACGATATGGGCCTCTTTGGGTAAGATATCTTTAACCTCGTCCAGATCGGCTTCGATTACCGTATCGTGATATTTTTGAAATTCTTCGAAGAGGCTGCGCAGCGCCACCAGGAGGCCAAGGTTTTCCAGGGCCGAAGGGCTCAAATCCTGGGAAATGCGGCGGACCTTTTCGATAACCCCCACCAGATAAGCAGCCGCGCCCTCAAGCGTTTGGCGCAATTCCGATTCCAGAGGGAACCGCCTGAGGATGGCGTTTAGCTGCATTCTCAAGACCAGGAGAGACTGCCCCAGGTCGTCATGCAGTTCCAGGGCGATCCTTTTACGCTCCCGTTCCTGGACCTCGAGAAGCTGAGAAGTCAGATAGCGGAGTTGCTCTGCGGATTTTTGCAGCGACTTCTCGGCCTGCTTGCGCTCGGTGATGTCGAAGACGGTGGAACGGCTCATCAGGTAATGGCCGGCGTCATCTTTGATGGTCGTGGCGCTTAAGAGCACGGGGAGGATGGTCCCGTCCTTGCGGACCAGCTCGACCTCGAGATCCCGCACCCAGCCCCTCTCCTTGAAGCCAGGGAAGCTCTTCTGGAAGGTCTGCAAACTTTCTGGCGCCAGGATGTCAGAGAATTTCATCCGTCCCACGACTTCATCCCGCGTATAGCCCAGCCAGGTCAGCTCGGTGTCGTTGATCTGCACAAAGGTGCCTTCCTGGTCCAGGGAGTGATACCCGCAAGGCGCGTTATTGTATAGGTCATGCACCAAGGCGGCATGCTTGGTCAGCGCCTCCTGCGCCTGTCGGAGGGCGCTGACATCCCTTATTACTGCAATAGCCCCTGTGGAGGTATCTTGAGAATCTTTCAGGACGGAGAGATTGATTAGAACCGGAACTTCTTTTTGGTCTTTAGTAATAAAGATGGATTCCAGGTCCTTTTTATAGCCTTTAACCAGGGATTCTCGAAAGTCCGTCAGGATTTTCGGCATGTCCCTGGCCACCGCCAAGTTAGCAATCAGTTCCCCCTGCACTTCATCCTCCCAGCCGAAAGTATCTTTCAGAGCCCTATTGGCATGGATGATCTTGCCTTCCAGATCAGTCAGGACCACGCTGTCCATCATGCCTTCCACCGTCTGCACCGCCATAGTGGCGGCGGCGGCCGCTTCCTGGGCTTTGATCTTGTCGGCCGTACTCCGGTCCAGTTGTCGGGTCCCCAGGACGATTCCAGCAATGCCCAGAAACCACAAGAACAGGTGTCCGAAGACCAAGGGGGATTTAGACTGCTCGGCTAATATCGGCGCCATGGGCACCGTCACGCTGATACCCCCGCGGATATCACCCAACTTATAACCCTGCCGGGCATGGCAACCTAAACAATTTTGCTCGGTGGCGAAAGGGCGCATCAGACGCATATAAAGCTTACCGGCTATTTCTACGATGGCAGAGACCTCGCCAGATTTCCCTTCAAAGGCCTTTAAGGCCTTCCCTTCCCACGGATCAGGAGCATTTTCGGGACGGATGGGGTTCAAACTGGTGAGGTGTCCTTGGACCTGGTCGCCCTCTTGGGCCAGTGCATAAACCTGGCGCGTCATATAAGCCGGATTCAGCAAAGTCAGATGCTTCCCTGAGGGGGTAAGCAAATCTCGTTCCGGAAGATGTGCGAGATACGGAGTTGGGGGTGATTGAGGGGAAACAGGAACATAAACCCCCCCGTGGGAGGCTGCCCACTGGCGATAAAGAATGTCCCTCTCAAAAATCGTCTGGGCTACATGGTGAGCGATGCTGGTGGCCTCGGATTGGGCCTGGAAGAGGTTCCAGACCAGGGAGACGCCAACTACCAGAGTCCAGCCAGCTACGAGTATCCAGCCCCAGCGTCCCAAAGGGGTTTGAGACTTCATAAAAGCGCCACCTTACTGCTCCTCAGGTCCGTGATCCCCCCGTAGAGGCTCAATTTATTAACTAAGGGCTGGCGTCCTCTGGGGGTCTATTTCAGGGATTGGCAAAGAATCGGCATCCGGAATGGGTCTTGGGAGTTAAATATACCATAATTTGGGCCAGAAGTTTTGGAAGACTTTTTTCCCGAGACCCAGGCTCCGTTGAGGGCAGAGGTGCCGGCTCCCGCCATGCAGGGGCAGGCCGACCAGGCCGTATGATGGCAGAGGCTAGAACCTATTTCAAAACCTGGCCCAAGGCTACGGAAACTTTCCTAACCAGGACAAGGTTTGAGAGACGGAGGTTTTAAGTCCCCCTTTGAAAAAGGGGGATTTAGGGGGATTTCAGGAGGTTATATAAATCCCCCCTGCCCCCCTTTTTCAAAGGGGGGTAATTATTTTCGCGCTCAAGTCCTTTGGTTGGTTCAAGACGAAGCCCGAAATCGGTTTTGAAATGACTTCTAGAGTTTTTCGGCAGCACGGTGGTTCAAGGGCCGATATGAATATCTAGCAGGCTGTTGAAAAACTGGTTTTTATGTCATCCTGAACGAAGTGAAGGATCCAGAACTTATTAATATGACTAGATTCTTCGCTTCGCTCAGAATGACAAATTCTCAACTATGGGAGTTGTTCAACAGCCTGATAGTGCTTAGGGTGGGGGTGGTAAAACCATCAATAGAAACAGAGCCTTATTCCCCCTCCCCCTAACCCCCTCCCACCAGGGGAGGGGGAATTTTAAGCTCCTAATTTACTAAAGCTATTTCTGCAACACCACACTAGGTGATAGCTGCCGTTAGAGGTGAGAGGTGCATCCTCCTAGTCCCTTAAATTTCCCTAATCTTCCCATCGTTGAGCAGCAGTTTCTGCCCTCCCAACCTGTCGGCCTGGGCCGGGTCATGGGTGACCATGATCAGGGTCAGCGCCCGCTCCTGACGGATTTTGAGGATACAGCCTTCAATGAGTCCGGTATTGACCTTATCGATATGGGTCGTCGGTTCGTCCAGGAAGAGGACCTCGGGATCGATGACCAGGGCCCGGGCCAGTGCCAAACGCATGGTTTCGCCGCTGGAGAGCGTGGTGGCCGGCTGGCCGGCTTTGTGGGTCAACCCCATTTTCTCCAGGCCTCCGGCCACGTGCTCCCGAATCAGCTCCTTTTTCATCCCCCGGATTTTCAAGCCATACGCCACGTTCTCAAAGACGGTGCTGTTAAAGACCCCAACCCGGGGAAAGACCATGGTGAGCCGCCGTTTCAGATTGATGTCCGGGGGCAGCACCTGGTCGCCGGCAAAGTAGCGCACTTCCCCCCCGTCGGGGGCCTCCAAGAGGGCGGCGATACGAAAGAGGGTGGACTTGCCGCTGCCATTGTCGCCCATGAGAATATAGGCGCCCCCCGCCGCAAAGGTATAGGAGCAGTCCGCCAGAATCCGGTTGCCGTTGTAGAACTTGGCGAGGCGGTCCAGCTGCAGGGTCAATCCCATAGCCGTACTCCGGTGGCGGCCCGCCCCCAGCGTTGTACTTTCCGGAAGGCGACAGTCACCGTGAGGGAAATGGCCAGGAGGATGACCCCCAGGGCGATCCCCAAGTCAAAGTTCCCTTTATCCGTCTCCAGGGCGATGGTGGTGGTCATCACCCGGGTATAGTTGGCGATATTGCCCCCCACAATGAGTATGGCCCCCACCTCGGCGCTAACCCGGCCGAAAGCGGCGATGACCGCGGCCATAATGCCGTAGCGGGCTTCCCGGACAATGGCGGTGGCCTCCTGGAAGGGCGTGGCCCCCAGGGTCTGGGCGGCCAGGCGGATGACCGGGTCCACCCCCACGATGGCGGCGTGAGAAAGCGAGGTGACGATGGGAAAGGAGATGACGGCCTGGGCCACGATCATGGCGGCCGGCGTATAGAGGAGTTCCATGAAACCCAGGGGGCCGCTCCGGGAGAGGAGCAGGTAAAGAAACAACCCCACCACCACGGGGGGCAGCCCCATGCCGGTGTTCAGGAGGCTCAAAAAAAGGCCTCTGACGGGGAAGCGTTTCAGGGCCAGGAGGGTTCCCAGCGGCACCCCCAGGACCATGGCTAGCAAGAGGGCCGACCCTGAGACCTGGAGGGATAGGAGAATGATCTTGAGCAGTTCCGGATTAAGGGTGGTGATGAGCCCAAAGGCGCTGATAAAACCTTGAATAATGGTTTCCATAAAATAACTTCAGCGCCAAGGGCCGGTCCGGGGGCATAACCCCGGCCCCTGCCTGCGACGTTTCATCCCAATCATGAGGCGTTCGGAGTGAAGAGCTGGTTGCCGTGCTTATCCTTAAAATCGCCGATGGCCTTCTGGCCCTCCGGGGAAATCAGCCAGTCAATAAACACCTTGGCCTCTTGGTATTTGACCTGCTTATGCTTTTCCGGGTTCACCGCCATGACCCCGTACTGGTTGAAGAGGGTGGGGTCGCCTTCCAGCACGATCATCATGTCCAGCTTGTCCTTATCCTTGGTGGCCAGCCAGGTCCCCCGGTCGGTCAAGGTGTAGGCCCTCTTTTCGTTGGCGACGCGCTGGGTCTTTTCCATGCCCTGGCCCACTTCCAGGTACCATTTCTGGCCCTTGGGGTCGATGCCGGCCTTCTTCCAGATGCCCAGTTCCATGATGTTGGTCCCGGACTTGTCCCCCCGGGAGACGAAGCCCGCGCCTTGCGCCGCGATCTTTTTGAAGGCCTCCACCGCCGACTTCAGGCCCTTGATCTTGAGGGGGTCGTCCTGGGGCCCGATGATGACAAAGTCGTTATACATGAGGTCATGCCGGCCCGTAAACCAGCCCTCTGCCAAGGCCTTTAATTCCAGGTCCTTGGCGTGCACCATGACCACATCGGCATCGCCGCGCTTGCCGATTTCAATGGCCGCGCCGGTGCCCACCGCCACCACGTCCACCTGGATGCCGGTCTTTTGGGCAAAAATAGGCAGAAGATAGTCAAACAAGCCGGAATTTTGGGTGCTGGTGGTAGAGGCGCAGCGGATGCGGGTTTCCGCGGAGACGTTGACCACGCTAACCAGCAGTGCGGCCATAACCAGGCCGACCATAACCTTTAATCTCATTTTATCCTCCTTTACGAAATGGCCTCATTAAAAACTTTTAGGATCATTCATCGTACTGTTGGGCGTAGGCCGCGTCGTTATAGAGACCTGCGCCGTATTTGTCCTGGCCGTATTCTGCGATGATCTTCTGGCCGGCCGGAGAGGCCACAAAATCGACAAATTGCGCGGCCGTACCCGCCCCCGGGGTGGCGCCGCCAGGTTGCACCAGGGCATGGTACGTGTTGACCAACATCTTGTCGCCCTTATAAAGAATTTTGAGATTGGGCACGTCTTTCTGGTCCGCCACCCAGGTGCTGCTGTCCACCATGAAGTAGCCTTTCTCATTATTGGCCCGCTTCAGGGTGGCAGTCATGAAGTCTTTGGTGACCACGTACCAGTCACCGGCGGGCTTGATACCGGTTTTCGTCCACACCGCCATTTCCTTTTTGTGAGTGCCGGAGTTATCCCCCCGGGAGAAAAACCTGGCCTTGGCTGCGGCGATCTTTTGGTAAGCCTCCACGGCGCTCTTGGCCTGGGCGATTTGGGCCGGGTCATTAGCGGGTCCCACGATGAAAAATTCATTGGAGCCCAGCAAGGTCCTTTTGGTGGCCCAGCCCTCCTGCACCGCCTGCTTTTCCGCCGCGGGCGCGTGCACCATGATCATGTCCACCTTCTTGTCTTTCAGGAGCTTCATCGATTCTCCGGAGCCGGCTTTATACCAGGCCATTTGGGCCTGGTTTTGCTTCCCGAAGGCCTCGGCCAAGACCTTTAAGAGCCCCAATTCCCCCGGGCTGCCGGTGGCCAGGGAGAATTGGTGGGCGCCGGTGCCGTAGACTGCGGCGGGCTTGTCCCCGGCGAGGGCCGCAACGTCAGCGGTCAGGAAGAGCCAGGACCGCCAGCACCACTAGAGTTTTATGGGTTCTCATATTCGTTTCCTCACTGATTTTTCCAGCAAAGCGATATATATTTTTAAGAATAGCGAATTTTTTCCCGCGGATTGAGGGGATTCTGCGGCAGGTCGGCCAACAAAGCAGAAAATGCAGAGTTTTACCGGGCCCAAGGGGCACTGGGGAAAGGTGCACACCTGGCAGTCCTGACACAAAGCGCCGTTGGCCAGGACCGCCAGGTGACGCCGGGTGATGGTCAAGCCCGCCAAGAGGCGCGGCAACCGAGGTAACGGCTGGTGTCAAGGAGAAGGGCTTTTCTCCAGTCTTCCCTCTTGGGTGGTCCGGGCCTAAGCCTTTTCGAGGTTGACTAGGAACACCTTGTATTCCGGGGAGTCTAGGTATTGGCATCTACCAGGAACACCTTGTATTCCGGGGTCTGGGTGTTGGCATCCCCCACCATAGGGGTGAGTTGGTTGACCGCGTAATTCTGGCGGCGGTCCGGACCGCCGGTGCAATAGCCGACGTAGCCGAAGTGCCAGGGCAGGGCCACCATCTCCACCGTGTTCTGCAGGCCGGGTTTGCCGCAGGTGAAAGGCGCCACCCGATGGGTGACATCGGCCCGGGCCAGAACCTCACCCCGGATGCTCTTGACCTTAACCCAGTCCCCGGCCCTGATCCCCTTCGCCTTAGCCAGGGTGGGGCTCATTTCCACAAACATCTCCGGGAACATCTCCGCCTGCCAGGTGAGGTTTCGGGTCATGGAGCCGCTGTCCCAGTGTTCGGTGACCCGGAAAGTGGTGGCGATGATAGGAAACTTCGGATCGTGCAGCGCCGCCACCTGGTCCAGGGCGGATTTCCAAATCCGGATCACCGGATTGGACTGCTGTTTGGAGAAGGCGTTGACAAAGGCCCCTTTCAAGGCTTCGTAGTGTTCCGGGAAAGGCCCCTCTTTTAAGAATCCCTTGGGCACAAAGAGCCGGGCCTTGCCTTCCGGGAGCATGATGTACGGGGCCTTGGCCGACTCCTCGGGGGGCACCTCCACCTTGGTGGCCGGGTCGATCCACTTGAAGTCGGGAACATCGTTACGGAGCCATTTCTGGCCCACCGGATCCCACTGTACCAGGTTCTTGTCTTTACTCCAGGGTTGGCCGTTGGCGTCCGCAGAACAGCGGTTGTAGATGATGCGCCGGTTCACCGGCCAGCACCAGGACCAGCCGGGGTACAGGCCCAGGCCGCTGGGGTCCTTCTGGTCCCGGCGGGCCATGAGATTATCCTTGCGGTCAGGACCGGGGTAGCAACCGGAGTAAATCCAATTGCCGCTGGCGGTGGCGCCGTCGTCTTTCAGGGCCAGGAAGTTGGCCACCTGTTTCTTGTCCGCTACGGTGTAGCCGTTGATCTCTTTGGCCACCAGGTGGACGTCCGGGTCAGCGCCGTAGTCCCAGTTTAATTTGACGATGGGCTCCGGAGAGACGGCCTTGGGGTCTTGCTGATAAAGCTTCTTCAGTTCCAGGGCCAGGCGATTGACATACCAGAGAATGCTTTTGGCGTCACCCCGGGGCTGGACCGCCTGGTAGGCCCATTGGACCCAGCGGCCGCTGTTGCTGGTGCTCCCCTCCTTCTCCAGGGCATGGGCCGAAGGGAAGAGGAAGACCTCGGTCTTGATGTCCTTGGGGTTGGCGCCCGGGCGCTTCCAGAAGGCGGCGGTGTCGCTTTCGAAGAGTTCGAAGGTCACCAGCCACTCCAGTTTGTCCAGGCCGGCATAGGTCTGGTTGAGATTGTTGGAGCTCACCGCCGGGTTCATGCCCCAGACCAGCAGGCCCTTGATGCCCCCCGCGGCCATATTTTCAAATGTGGAAAGCCAGCCATAGCCCGCGCCCTCGAACCCTTTGCCGACCTTGGGCAGATAGTCGAAAGCGAAGTCGTTTTCTTTTTGGGCCGCCTCCCCCCAGAAGGCCTTGAGGAGGCTGACGAAAAACTTGGGCTTGTTGACCCAGAAGCTGGCCTTGGGCGTCTCTTTGTCCAGATAATCTTTAAAGGTGGGGTGAGCCGCTTCGTTGGGGATAGCCATATAGCCCGGTACGATGTGAGGCAACAGGGCCATGTCCGTGGAGCCCTGGACATTGTTCACCCCCCGAAGGGCATTGATGCCGCCGCCCGGCATCCCCATGTTCCCCAACAAGATCTGCAGGATGGAGTAACCCCGGATATTCTGCACTCCGGTGGTATGCTCGGTGGCGCCCAGGGCGTAAAGGATGCTGCCGGCGCGGCCCGGCTGCCCGGTGGCGCCATAGAGGGCGGCTAATTGCAGAAACTGTGCCTGGGGGACCCCGGTGGTGGCTTCCACCATCTCCGGGGTGTAGCGCGCAAAATGCTTCTTCATGAGCTGAAAGACGCACCGGGGATGATTTAAAGTGGGGTCGGTGACCGGGTTTTTCTGGGCGTCCAGCTCGTAGTCCCAGGTTGCCGGGTCGTAAACCCGCTTGTCGGCCAGGTAGCCGGAAAAGAGGCCGTCGTGAAAATCGAAGTCCTTGTTCACCACAAAGGCGGCATTGGTGTACTGGAGCACATAATCCCGATGGAAGAGATTGTTTTCCAACACTTGATTGATGAGGCCCCCGAACAGGGCGATATTGGTGCCGGGCCTGAGGCGCACGTAGAAATCGGCCTTGGCCGCGGACCGGGTAAACCTCGGGTCGATGACGATGACCTGGGCCCCTTTTTCCTGGGCCTTGGTGATCCATTTGAAACTGATGGGATGGTTCTCTGCCGGATTGCAGCCGGCGATCAGGAGGCAATCGCTGTTGGCCAGGTCGTTCCAGTGATTGGTCATGGCTCCCCGGCCGAAAGTGGGCCCCAACGAGGCCACGGTGGGGGAGTGTCAGAGGCCGG
Organism: uncultured delta proteobacterium; assembly: GCA_963790655.1. GTDB lineage: Bacteria > Desulfobacterota > Desulfobaccia > Desulfobaccales > 0-14-0-80-60-11 > DASWLF01. The sequence goes on from CAWBPT010000020.1 coordinate 11,598, forward strand.
CCTCATGGTCCATATAGACTAATCCCAGGGCCCGGTTAAGCTTGATCAGCAGATAGCACTCTTCATTGTTAAATTGGGAGCCGCCGAAGGAGGCCATGGCTTCGGTACGGTTCACCGTCATCCCGGCCGGGGTCTTGGCGATGAAGTGCGCATCCCGAGTGGCCTTGAGGCGTTGGGCCAGGGTGGCGACGGCCCAATCCAGGGGCTTCTCTTCCCAGTGATCGGCGCCCGGCGCCCGGTAATGCACGGTTTTCAGGCGCCTGGGGCTGAGAACGATCTCCCGCACCGCCTGGCCTTTGCTGCAAAGCGCCCCCTGGTTAATGGGGTGATCGGGATCGCCTTCCAAGTTCACCAAATTGCCCCCTTTGGTGTGGGCGATCAGGCCGCAACCCACCGCGCAGAAGGTACAGATGGAAGTGCTTGCCTTGGCGTCCTTGGTCTTGGCGGGATGCATCAGCCCGGCCCAGCCGGCCCGCGGTAAAATCACGTCGGACAATGCCAGAGCCGTTACCCCGCTCCCCAAACCCTTGATGAATGTCCTTCGGGTGATACCCATGGTCTGCCTCCCTTGGGGGAATTAAGAAATATTGCAGAAAGATCGTCCCGGCTGGATGATTATTAATCATTGCCTACTTCATAACCCTCCTAACCTCCCGGATAGGCCATTGGTAGCAGTGGGGCACAGACTTGGTCGCGCTTCGGTTGCTTATTTCCCGAAGGGGCATTTCTGGGGAAAGGTGCAGACTTTGCACTCCAGACAGAGGGCGCCGTGGGCCAGGTCCGCCAGGTCACGCCGACTGGTAGTCAATCCGGCCAGCAGACGAGGCAGCAGCAGATCGAAGCTGGTGGTCTTGAAATAGAGGGCGCAGGCCGGCACCCCGATCACCCGGGCCGTGCCGATGCGGGCCAGAAGGGTCATGGCGCCCGGCAGGATGGGCGCGCCGTAGAGCAGGTCCACGGCCCCGGCGTCCAGCAGCCCCTGGCGGGTGACGTCGTCGGGGTCCACGGACAACCCGGCGGTGGTGACCAGAAGATCCGCCCCCGCGTCCAGGAGTTCCTGCAGGCCCCGGCTGATGGCCCCCCGGTCGTCAGGCACGATCAGAGATTTGACCACCTCGCACCCGAACTTTTCCACTTTGTTGTGGAGGATGGGGATGAAGCGGTCTTCCACCAGTCCCAGGAAGATTTCCGTGCCGGTGACCAGTATGCCGACCCTGGCCGGATTGAGAGGAACGACCCGAAACAAAGGACCGTCCGCCAGCACGGCCATGGCCTTCTGAAAGTCGCTCCGGGGGAGAAAGAGGGGGATGGCCCGGGTGCCGGCCAGCACCCGCCCCTCCGTCACCACGGCATTGCCGTGGCGGCAGGCGCACATGACCCCGGGGATCAGGTTGAAGGCGTGCAGCCGGTCCGTAGCGGCCAAGAAAAAGCCCTCCCGGCCGGCGGTGAGGTTGATCTTGCCCTCCCGGGGAGGCCCGGCAAAAACCACCCCCTCCCCGGCCATGGCCCCGGCAAAGGCCTCCGCGGCCTCGTTCTCATGCACCCATTCAGGGCCTAGCTGGTTGTCTTCAGCCAGATAGAGCTGCCGGCGGCCCATGTGCTGCAAGCGGCAGAGGTCACCCACCGTAACCACCTGGCCTTTATCGAAGACCGGGCCTTTGCTCTCCCCCGGGATGATCTGGGTCAGGTCATGGAGCAGCCGTCGGCCCAAGGCCTGCTCCAGGGACACGGCCGTAAGGGCCGGCGCCTCGGGGAGGTCCCCTGCCCCCGGCTCGCCACCGTCCAAGTACGGCGCCTCCCCCTGGCAGGCCCGGCAGAGGCCGCCGTCCCGGGCCGGGTAACCTTCCCGGCACAGGGGGCAGACGGCCATGCGCCCCCGGCTCTTCCGGCCCAGAAATTGGGGCCGCATCTCCACGGGCTGTAAGCTCAGGATGCTGGCGCCGGCTTCCCGGATTTGGGCCAGGAGCAGGTCCTTATCCTGGTCGTGCTTGGGTTTGAGCTTGAGATACCAGTTGCGAATTTCGGAGAAAGGCGCCACCTTGGCCGGGTCCAGATAGACCCGGACCCCTTGGCCGTGGTACTTGTCATAAAGACTCAGGGCGAAGCGCCCCAGGTTCACCACCTTGAGCCAGCCATTACCGATGGTGCAAGGGGTGAGGAGTTGTACCGCGTCGGGAAGACAGTTGCGGGTTTCGCAGATCGCGTCGAACAACACCTCCGGCGGCAGCTGCTGCCGGGCCCAATCGACCATGATCCCGCCGAGAACCACTCCAGGGGCAGGATAGCCATGGAAGGATTTTACCAGTTCCAGGAACTCTTCAAAAGAATGGGGCCCGATATTCATAAATTGATTTCCGAGAATAAATGGGGGCTGAAACAGGCTTCACCCCCACCCATGTGGGAGAGAGAGGGGTGGGGGTGAAGTTTGGGTTTATGCGATCTTGTCCACACCAACCTTGTTTAAACAAACTGCGCACACCTTGTATTCCGGTGTTTTGGTAAGGGGATCCAGGGCCGCGTTGGTCAGCCGGTTGGCGGCATTTTCCATGTAGTGTAAGGGAATGAAGACCACTCCCGGTTTGACTCGCTCGGTAATCATGGCCTTGACCGTGATGGTCCCCCGGCGGCTGCTGGCCTTAACCTGCTCTCCCGGCTGGATATGCAGGCGCCGGGCGTCCGCCGGATTGATTTCCACTTCCACCACCGGGTTTTCATGATGCAGGGTGGGGCAGCGGCGGGTCATGGTGCCGGTGAGATACTGGGTAAAGAGGGTGCCGGTGGTCAGCCATAAAGGATATTCTTCGTCCGGGGTCTCCGCCGGCGGCCGGTAGTCGATGGCCTGAAAGGCCCCCTTGCCCCGGGTAAATCTGCCTTGGTGCAAATATTGGGTCCCGGGATGGTCCGGGGTGGGACAAGGCCAGCAAAGTCCTTTCTCGTTCAGCCTGGCAAAGCTCATGCCCCCATAGGACGGGGTCAGGCTGGCCATCTCATCAAAGATTTCCTCCCCGGACTGATAATTCATGGGGTAACCCAGGCGGGTGGAAAGTTCCTGGATGGTCTCCCAGTTGGCCTTCCCCGGTATCGGGGGCGATGGCCTGGCGCACCCGCTGCACCCGGCGTTCCGAGCTGCTGAAGGTGCCGTCCGATTCCGCGAAGGAGGCGGCCGGCAGCACCACGTGCGACAGGGCTGTAGTAGGAGTGGGGAAGATGTCGATGGTCACCAGGAATTCGGCTGCCTCCAGGTTGTGCTCCACCCGGTTGGCGTCCGGATAGCTTACCACCGGATTGGCCCCAAAAACGACCAGGCCCTTGACCTTGCCTTCCCGGATGGCCTCGATCTGCTCGAACATGGTGAGGCCCGGGGTGGCGGACAGTTTGACGCCCCAGGCTTTTTCAAATTTCTGCACGTTTTCCGGCACCGTCACGTACTGGTAGCCGGGAAAGACATTGGGCAGCGCGCCCATGTCGCAGGCCCCCTGCACGTTGTTCTGGCCGCGGATGGGATTGACCCCGGTGGAGGGGCGCCCGATGTGGCCGCAGAGCATGGCCAGGTTCGCCAGGCTTTTGACGTTGTCGGTGCCGGTGGTATGTTGGGTGATCCCCAACACATAACAGATGGCGCTGGCTTCCGATCGGGCATACCATTCGGCCATCTGGATGATTTCCGCCGGGGTCACCCCGGTAATCCGGGCCACCCGCTCCGGTGGAAATTGTTCGATCACCTCCACCAAGGCCGGGAAAATTTTCCGTGCGTTCGTCGATAAACGCCTGATTGTGCCAGCCATTCTTATAAATGACGTGCATCAAGCCGTTAATCAACGCCACATCGCTTCCCAGGTTGTGCTGCACGTGCAGGTCGGCCAGGTGGGCGATTTGGGTCTTCCGGGGATCCGCCACCATGAGCCTGCCGCCATTGCCCCTGACCCGCATCAGGCGCTTGGCGGCGATGGGGTGCGCCACCGTAGTGTTGGAGCCGATAACCAGAACACACTTGGCGTGTTCCAATTCGGCAAAGGAATTGGTCATCGCCCCACTGCCAAAGGCGGCGGCCAGCCCGGCCACCGTGGGGGCGTGTCAGAGACGGGCGCAGTGATCGACGTGGTTGTGGCCGAACACCGCGCGGGCAAATTTCTGAAAAATATAGGTCTCTTCGTTGGTGCAGCGGGCCGACCCCGTAAACACCACGCTCTCGGGCCCGTAGGTGTCTTTGAGCCGGCGCAGCTCCCCGGCGGCATAATCCAGGGCCTCATCCCAGGTGGCTTCCTCCAGGGAACCGCCTCGGCGGATGAGCGGCTTGGTCAGGCGGTCTTTATGCTGGATAAATTCATGGACATTCCAGCCTTTGATGCAGAGGCTGCCTTCGTTGGACGGTCCGGTTTTCGCCGGCAGGGTGCCGATGATCTGGCCATCCATCACCTGCAAAAGGAGGTTGCAGCCCACGGCGCAGTAAGGGCAGGTGGTGAGAACGGTCTTAAATTCCATGCTTCCCTCCGAGCGTTATTCTTTCAATAGAATAGCCCTAATAAAAAAATATAGTTGCTGGGTTAAGCTCCTTGATGATTAATCCATTCCCGGAAACGGGTGACCAGATCCCAGAATTCTTGCATGGCCGCCTCACCCGCGGGAGTGAGCCAGGCCTTGCCGCCCTGGCGGCCTCCGAAGGTGCGTTCCACCAGGTCCTCGCCCGCCAGGCGGTTCATGGCGGCCACCAGGGTCCAGGCGTGGCTGTAAGCCATTCCCATGGAGCGGGCCGCAGCGGCGATGGAGCCGTGCTCCTTGATGCGCTCCAGGAGCACCACCCGGCCCCAACTCAAAAAAATCTCGCCTTTTTTTTCCACCCAGAGACGGCCCTTGATCTGCTCGCCGTTGCTCTCGGGGCCCTCAGCCAGGGCGGTGCCCCGGCCGTGGTCAGGTTTCTTGCCGCGCATAATGGTATTTTTTTTAAAATATAGCCAGAAATATTTCCTTTTGCCACCATTTTTTCATGAAGCACGCAAAAGGGGAACAAAAAAATCTCCTTTCCCCAGGGGTCCTGATGGAAAATGGCCGGGCCTGACTTCTATTATCCTGGGGCGGCCGGCCCTGCGGGTGGCTTTTTTGCCTCCCATGGCGTGAGCTATTGCTCCCAGAGAATCTGGCCGCAGTCCTTCAGGTCATAGCCACCCAAAGCGGCCGCCGCTTCCTTATATTCCGGGGAGCGAATGATCTCCAGCAACACCTGGAAACGGTGGTCGTTGAAGGTGGTCTCCGGCACCACCAGGTCATAGCGCTCCGGAGTGAGGGGGATGAACGTGAGCCCCAGGGCCCTGGCTGCGGCCATAATGCCTAAACCCACGTCCGCCGTTTTTGACTGCACATTGACAGCCACGGCCATGTGGGTGTATTCCTCCCGGTCATAACCCTGCACGGCCGCAGGTGAGAGGCCGTTTTCCTTCAGGAGATAATCCAGCAGGAGGCGGGTGCCGGCCCCTTTCTGGCGGTTGATAAAACGCACCTCAGCGCGGGTAAGGTCTTGGACGGTCTTGATGTTCTTGGGGTTACCCGGCGCCACCATGAGGCCCTGCTCCCGCCACGCCAGGTTAATGAGTTTAAGGGGCAGGCCCGGGAGGTAGCGCTTGATATACGGGACATTATACGTGTTGGTTTCCGGGTCGAAGAGATGGCTGCCGCCGAAGTGGGCCCGGCCCCGGGCCAGGGCCATGAGGCCCCCCTGGCTGCCGACATGCCCGGAGGAGAGGCGCAGCCGCGGGTCTTTTTTATGGAGCAGGGTGGCCAGGAGGTCGAGGGTGTTGTCGTGGCTCCCCAGGACTACCAGGGTGCCGGCAATGGCCTCCGGCGCCACCAGCAGCTCCGCCGGCACCGGCCGATCCTCTTCCAGCCCCTCGCTCAGGGCGGGGACGATCAGTAGTCCGTCCGCCTTTACCAGGGAAGTGATAACCCCGGCGCCACGAGGCAAAGCAGTAGCGATGACCTTATCCCCCACCCGGCCCAGGGTAACCCGGATGAACTCAGTGAGGCCGGGCTTGGATGGCAGGTTCTGGGATGGATAAACGGTTAGGGTGGGCCTCGGCTGCAGGAGTTTGCCCGCCAAGCCGGAGATCAGGGGAGCCACAAACTGCTCAAAGGAGAGAACGGCTGAGACCGGGTAACCCGGGTTGCCGATAACCGGCTTACCATTAACCTGGCCGAGCAGCGTGGGTTTGCCGGGCATCATGGAGACTCCATGGACCAGAACCTCTCCCAGATTAGCTACCGCCTGGTAAGTATAATCCTCAGTGCCCGCCGAGGAGCCGGCGTTGATGATCACTAGATCCGCCGCCGCCACGGCCTCCTGTAAGATATTGGTTAAGGCCGCGACATCATCGGGGACAATCCCCCAGGTTGCCGCCAGGCCGCCGGCCTCGGCCACCAAACCGGCCAGGATGACGGAATTGAACTCCGGCAGCCGGTCGGCGGGAAGCTCCTCATCCAGTTGCGCCGCGGGAATGAGCTCAGAGCCGGTGGGGATGATAATGACTTTAGGAACCCTCCGGACCAGCACCCTGGTCACCCCTGCGGCTAAAAGCGCCCCCTGAGCCCAGGGAGTGATCTCGGACCCCTCGGGCAGCACCATTTCCCCGGTTACCAGGTCTTCTCCAACGCGGCGCACGTTTTGCCAGGGGAAGACGGCTGCTTCCACGGTAATTATGTCGGCTTCCGGGTTGGGGACATTTTCCACGATGATCACGGCATCCGTCCCCGGAGGCAAAAGATGCCCGGTATTGATGGGGAAGGCTTCCTGGCCTGCTGCCAGATGCTTGGGGGAATCGGCGGTGGCCCCAAAGGTGTTAGACGCCAGCACCGCAAAGCCATCCATGGCGGCCTGATGCGTAGCCGGCGAAGACCGCCGGGCCCAAACCGCGGCCGCGGTCACCCGGCCTCTGGCCCCCACCGTGGCAATCTCTTCCGGAGGCAACATGGTATTGAGATCAAAGCGGGAGAGAAAGATCTCCCTGGCCTCGGTCACCGACTTCATACGCAGATAGATGTGGCGCTTCATGGTCTTCCCCCTGGGGCGGAATGGCGGTGCTAGGGTTAGAAGCTAACGCAGCGGCCAGCCGTTAACGCTATTTCATTTAAAAAATAGCATACTGAATTGAATATTCAAGGATAAGGTTGATCTAATGATTGAGGGTTTACCGCCGACACGAAGTGGGATTCTGGGGGTGGCTTCTGAAATAAGGAAGATTACGGGGCGCGCCGGGTGCAGGGGAGGCCCCAATCCTGCAACTTGGCCAAGATCCGCGCCACTAACAGCTCCAGTTTTTCTTGCACCACCTCGGTGAGCTCCAGGCCCGGCTCCATGGCCTGAGGCTGCATGCCGATGAGGCAAATTTCCCGGGGAGCCACCTCCAGGAGTTGGGCCGCGGCCAGGACGTCCGCCAGCCCCAAGTGGTGCAGGGACACCTTGGAGCCGAAGAGCGCGGGAACTTCCCGGCCTTCCAGCACCCCGATGAAGCCGGGCTCTTGGCCGAAATTCACCGCGTCCACGAACAACACCCGGTCGCTCTCTTCCAGGTAAGGCAAAAGATCGAGACCGGTGGTGCCGCCGTCCACAATCAGGAGCTGCGGGGGAGTCTCGCAGCGCTCCTGGATGGCCTTGATCGCGTGGACGCCCACGCCTTCGTCCCGCAGGAGGATGTTGCCGATGCCGATAAGGGCTACTTTCTTTTCCATAAAATGGCTTTGGTTCCGGATGGAACTCGGTGCGAGTTCGTTGATGTGTCTCAGGTGCGTGCAGGCGCCGCTCAGGTTGCGCTTAAAAGATCCCGTCATCCAACATCTTAGCTAATAATATCAAGTAGATATCTTTTTTAAGAGACCAGGATGCCGCCACCGCGACGGGCGGAACGAGTTAAGCATAACAATTTTTCCCAGGGTTGACCATAAGCGCTTTAAAGTTGGCGTCCGGCCGGGCTGGCAGAATAATAATCTCATTCCCCCAAGGGAATACCGTCCCCCTGGGAAAGATGACTTCCTTGCGCCTGTTCCTGATAGGGGTTTCACCAAACCCCAGGAAGATGGAGGGGCAAGATTTCGCCGGGCTGGCGGGCCGGAGCCGGGGGAAAAATGCCCAGGGCTAGGACTGCAATTTGCAGGATGTCGCCGATTTCGCCGGCAAATATATGGGGGTATGGAAGGCGCGGCCCTGGTCGCAGGACCGGCCGGGTTGGTGCCGAAAGACTTTAACGGGGTGGTGATGAATCTGCAGGCAAACCAAACCGGGGGGAGCTGAAACTGGGGGAACCAGGGTCTCAGCGTCACCCCGGCCTGGAAGTAATCGACCCTAAAGATTTCCCTAGCCCACGCCCGGGGACATGCTCCCCGGGACAGGGGAATGGCAGGACCCGGGAGGGCAAAATATCGCCTGGGCAAGCGCGGTGCAACGTTGAGGCGCCGGTGGGGCGCCGCGGCGGCTGCCCTTTAACCATACGGTCTCCGAGCCTCAGCTACAAGCGGGGGCTGAGCCCCTCCAGTCCGACCTGAAATGGCTGCCAGTTGAGCCTCTGGTACGCCTGGGGCAGCAAGTCATCCCCGGGCATGGTGTCCGCCACTGCCAGTTCCGCCACAGTGGCCCGCTCCACCGCCTGCCCCGCCCCTGGGGCCTCCTTAACCAGATTCTCGTCCCAGAGTACTATATAATTCAACGACTTAATCACTGCGCACCTCCCAGTGCCTCAAACTGAGTACCTCGAAAACTCAGGCAAAATTTTAAGTTCACGTTGCGGCCGGCGCCGCGCCGCCCATCCCAGCGACCCGCGGCCCGGATAACCTTCCAAGTAGCCGGACTCCCTTCGCCGTTTTTCCATGTGGCTTTCCGTCCCACTACCCAGAAAAGCCATGAGCCAGGAAATTACAAAAAGCCGGTGCAGTTTCATCTGCTCCTCCAGTGTTGCAGCCCAAGCTCCCAGGAGACAAACCGGATTATGGGCCATAATTCCCAATCGTCAGGAGGCCCTGGCTTCGGCCAAGGCGATCAGGTTGGGCAACTTATCATAGAAAGGACAATTATCCCAATCATAGCACTTGGCGCCGCAAGGTTCTTGTTTCTCCACCAGGCATTCCCCGTAGGAAGCGCACTCAAAAACCGGGGGCAGCAATCCTCCGCCAAAAGGGTGGGGAGCATAGGTGACGGTTATCAATACTTCTTGACAGGTATTTTGGCAGAAAATCTTTTTCTGGCTGGTCATCAGGTAGCTCCGCTCCTTTTTCACGATGTCGCTTACTGCTTTAAGCAACCAATGTGCCAGAAGGAAGTAAGATTTATGAAATAATTTATAACATATTGATATTAATTATAAAACCATGGCAGCTTCTCTGGCTAAGGGGGAACAGCAGAGGCGATACTGGATGTCCAAAATCCAGAATCCGTTCATTATCTTGAACATCACGTTAATATTTTGGAAAACTATTATAAGGTGTTTATTTAATTGATAAAAACCATTATTGCCCGTTATCCCAACCAAACACGTGCATGATGCGGAACGTTGTCCGTAAAATGGGCAAAATGGGTTATTAGAGAAATAATAATAATATCAGTATGTTATAAAATTGGCATAATACCTGCTTTACCAATAAACGATGACATCCTCTTGGAACCTGGTTTGAAGTTGCTGCTTTAAACCCCTTCGCCCCATGAAACGGCGAACATATTGTAAAGGAGACATGATGAAAAGCTTAAAACTCTTGATGGTTTTGTCAATGTTAACGGTCCTCTGTCTGCCCGGTATGGCCTTGGCAGACTATACGTTTTCCAGTGGTTATAGTTATATTGATAATTACCCCGAAAGTGGCGTGGGCGACCCAGTCAACTTAATCGATGTGTTTATTTCGAGTGGTGCAATTGCCTTTGCATCTCCGGCTATGCAAGCCTACGGCGGTTACAACTTTAACGGTTGGACTGGCCAAAAACTCTCTGATACCCACGCCCAGGCTACGACTGGCACTGCCTCTGGTCAAGTGTTTTGGGACTATGTTTTTGCCGGTTCCAAATCAAACCCGTGGACTATTGACTGGAACGCTTACAGCGGTTCGGAATTCAAGCTCCATGAGCACCTCTGGGCTGATGCTAACGGGGCCGTGGGTTGTTATTATGATATAATTCCCTACTCCGACCCCCTCTCCGGCCCCGTCCCCCTGCCCCCCACGGTGCTGCTGATGGGCAGTGGCCTGGTGGGCCTGGGCTTGCTGGGCCGCCGCAAGGTCACCCAGGCTTAAGGCCTGAAAAGTCCGGGTCATTTAAAAAGCCCCCGCCCTGGCCGGCGGGGGCTTTTTTCTTGCCCTGCACCGACTTCTCCGGGTCCTTGGCGAAGTCAGCCGGCAGCTGGCGCCAGATAGGTGCAGGGGGCCTGGGACAGGGACTTGAGGCCAGGAAACCGGCCGGAAAAAGAGGAGCTGCCCTGGCTGCTGCCCTGCTCCAAGGGGTCCAGTTCCGCCAGGCTCCTCAGGTAACCATGCCACCAGCACCGTATGAGAAGCCCCAGGAGAGGGCCATGGGGTTGCCCCCAGGGAAAGGTATAAAAGGGGATAAAATGGAAAGCCGGGGCGTTAAATGCTCCTCTTACCTAGAAGAGTCTTTTAACGTCCCCCGGCTTAGACTTCTCCCGGAAGGTCCGGGCCCTGCAGCCTCATCTCCCGGTCTCCCCCGGAAGGTGGGGTGACGGGGTTAATCGCTTCACCCCGTCACCGACCATGGGTATCAATACTTGTCGCCGTTTGCTGTGGCGCCCCAATAAAACCTTCTTTGGTAAATCGTGAAGGTCCGACCGGCGACGGTTATGGTGCCGTTTCGGGAGGACGTCGAGGGAGCCACCGAGTAAAACACCGTACCGTTGCCGGTGCCGCTCGCGCCGCTGTCAAGGTGAATCCACGTGACATTGCTCTGGGCCGTCCATTTACAACCGCTGGCCGAAGTGACACGGACGCTGCCGGAGCCCCCATTCTGGGTGAGGGTTCTACCGGTGGGCGAGATGCTGAAGGTGCAGTTCGGCGGCGGCGGCGCGGTGGCAATAACCGTCTTGGTGCTGTTGCTGGACCCGGCGGCATTGCTCGCGGTTAAGGTAATATTGTAAGTGCCGGCGGCTTTATAGGTATGGCTGGGATTTTGAGACTGGCTGTAAATGCCGTCGCCAAAATTCCAGGACCAGGCGGTGGGGTTCCCCGTGGAGGAGTCAGTAAAGTGCACCGCCAGCGGGGCTTGGCCGCTGCTGGGGCTGGCGCTGAAGTTGGCCACGGGGGCCGCAGGCGTCGGCGCCAGTGCCGTAACAGTCTGAGAGGTGCTGGTAGCCCCACCCGGATTGCTCGCCTTTAAGGTAACCTTGTAAGGGCCCGGGTTGGCATAGGTATGGCTCGGATTTTGGGACTGACTGACGGCACCGTCACCAAAAGTCCAGTCCCAGCCGGTGGGGCTTCCCGTGGAATGGTCGGTAAACTTGACCGCCAGGGGGGCCGGGCCGCTGCTGGGGTTGGCGGTGAAGTTGGCCACGGGGGGCGCGGGCCCGGGCGGGGGCGACGGCCCGGCTTCACCGATATAATACATGGTGTAATGCCCGAACCCCACGACACTGTTGAGCTCGCTATAAGCGATTCGGAAGAACCCGGACTCACCCCAATTACCCCAACTGTTTTTAACGATAAAGCAACTGTTCGTATCATCATAGCCCACTATGGTGATGGCATGGCCGCCCTGATAGCTGCCAGAGGTATACTTATACACGCCCCCGGTGTAATAGAAGAAGTCGCTATAGACATTCATGGTGGTGACCATGGGACCATAGGTGTACAGGGCGGTTTTGATGGCATCCACGCTGGGCGCGGTGGTGTTACCCACATAGTACCAGGCGGAGATGGCCCTGGTATTGGTCTGCCAGTCAGCGCACTTGGGATTGCAGGTGGCATTTTGGGCCAGGTAGGGATCGCAAGTCTCCGCCGGCAGCCCTACATTGCGGATATAGTTGGAGGCCGTGGTGATGTACCCGCCCCCGCAGTTCCCCGCGTTGGCGCAGGAGACCAGCACCTGTTCGGCCAGATTTAAATTTTGATTCGGGTTCTTATCCGCAATGAGGGCGCTGGATTCCAGGGCGGCGGTGGTGCCGAAGGCCCAGCAACTGCCGCAATTTCCCTGATCCCGGATGCCGGTGACGTAGCTGCCCTGCGGTAGCCCGGGAAAGGCGGTAGAACTGGTAAAATTCCTCCAGTCGAAGGTTCCCCCCGGGGCGGCAGCGACGCTTCCGGCGGCGGTCAAGGGTTCCTGGGGACCCTGCAGCGCTTCTTGCGGCACCATCTCGGGCAGAATCAAGCCCAGGCGTTTCCGCCGGTGTTCCGGCGCCAGTCGGGAGACCAGGTTCTCCTCGGCCTTCCAGCGGGCGCCCTTGGCCTTAATGGCATGGTTGATGACATTGAGTTCATCTTCCGCGGCTACTGCAGAAGTCGTGAAGGCAAACAACACGACCAGAGCCGCCAGGAGGCTCATCCAGTGCCAACGCTTAGGGTGGTCTTTCCAGAACATGGGTATCCCCTTTTTAAGATTTTATGGTTAAGTGATACGGACTCTTATGACAAACTGGTCTGCGGCCTTATCCTTACCTTCCCAGGGCCGGAAGTAGTCTAGCTTCAAATCCGCCTGGCCCTGCTGCCTGGTCTTCACCTGCCAGCGCATAACCGTGGGGGCGCCGATGAGGCCAGGTTTTTCGTCTTTTACCGTTTCGGTCTTCAGGAGTTCGAAATGTTCCCGGTCCAGGTCGTCGAACTGCCAGAGATATCCCGTGCCTCCCGCGGCCGCCAATTCGATTTGGATTACGGCGCCCAGCGGTACGGTGAGCTCTTTGCCATTGTCATTTTGGGTGAGCCTGATCATCTCAGAGACTGACTCCTGGGGCTTCATGCCCATCAAGAGCAAGCCAATGAGCAGTAAGGTCAAGAGGTAGGCGTTCAATTTCATGCGATGCCACTCATCTGAAGTTAATCAGCCCGCCCCGATACCATCTGGAACAGGCACCGGAGCTGCGGCAGCTTCGGCAAACAAGACTTCGATTAGGAATGATTGTTTCAAGGTAGAGGAATTATTGCTTCAAAGCAGATCAACGTAAATTGGGATATCCCTGATTTCGGTACTCTGGTCACCTTATTTTCAACCGAGAAAGCCCCGATTTGCCTGACCATATAACCAGGATCTGCCAGGTTTTTCCTAAAATTATCGGTAACCAATCAAATGTGCATAAATAAATCATCCAGGAGAGAAAAACTAAGGAGACGGGAGCAAGCTAGGCTAACCTTCCGGGCAAACCCAGAGGCCCGGCAAAGGACCAAGGGAAGATATGATGCGGGTGGCTCGAATTTCTGGCCGCTTGATAAGATCCAGATAGAGGAAAATCACTTAATCTGTGGGGTCTACGGTGCCGATTCCTGCCATTTCAAGGGGTGGGGGAGGGGAGGGCGGGGATTTTAGTAGCCAGTCGCCAGTAGTCAGTTATCAGTTGTCTTCCTCTGGCCCGGCATCTTTCTGCCAATATGGGCGCAGGGCAGGGGGCACCGGTGGGACGCCGGTGCCACTATTCCGGAAGTGGCGGGGTCTGTAGGGGCGGTTCGCGAACCGCCCCTACTCAGGTGATTTTTCCAATCGCTCACTGCTTACTGCTGACCTCTTCAATCCCCGATCAACTTCGACAGGCCCAGCAGGTTGATGATCTCCGGCATGACCTGCAACCCGGTGAGGCGGCCCATGGCGCCCCGGGCGCAAGGGCGCTCCCCGAACTGGGCCACGTCGTCGGGACGCACCAGGCCGTCGCCCACCATCATCAGGGGCACCGGGTCGCCGGAGTGGCGTTTCAGGGCGCAGGGGGTGGAGTGGTCCGCGGTGACGGCCAGGAGACAGGGGGCGTCTAAGAGGAGCCCCGCGGCCTCATCGATGCGGTTGATGAAGTTCATTTTGCCCGTAAAGTCGCCGTCTTCGCCAAAGGTGTCCGTGGCCTTGACGTGGACGAAGGCGAAGTCGTAGATCCCGTTCAGCGCCTCCCGGGCGGCCCGGAACTTGGCGGCGATGTCGGTGTTGGGCAGGCCCGTGGCCCCGGGGACTTTCAAGACGTCCATGCCGGTGAAGGCGCCGATGCCCTTGTACAGGCCGCCGCCGGCGATGGTGCAGGCGTGCAGGCCGTAACGCTGCTCGAATTTGACGATTTCCTTATAGTAGCCCGCGCCCCGGGCCAGCAGGTAGTTGGCCGCGGGTTTCCCCTGTTGGGCCCGCTCCCGGTTCAGGGGATTGGCCATGAGAACATTGTGGGCCTGGCGCAAAAAGTGGTTCAGCACCTTGGCGGTGAAGGCTGCCTCTTTGGAGTCGTCCAGGGGGTGCACTTCGTGGACCTTGACCCCCACTTCGTGGGGGTCGTTGTCGCTGATGCGGCTGGAGAGCCCGGGCCCCCTGAGGATGATGCCGGCCCGGTGCCCGGTGCCGGGCTGGACCAGCAGCTTGACGCCGGCGTGGGTCATACCGTTGAGGTCGGCCACAAAGGGGCCGGTGTCGGTGATGCGGCCGGCCCGGCGGTCGGTGACCACCAGGCCCTCGTTCACGGTGCCCAGGTTCCCTCGCAGGGCCACGTCGCCGGGTTCCAGGTCCATGCCCAGCCCCGCCACTTCGATGGTGCCCCGGCCGGTGTAGTATTTGTCGAGGTCGTAGCCCAGGATGGCCAGGTGGCTGGTGTCGCTGCCGGGGCGCAAGCCGATGCCGATGGCGTTCATCATGCCGGTGATGCCACGTTTGGCCAGGGCGTCGAAATTGGGGGTGCGGGCCGCCTCCAGGGGGGTGAGCCCCCCCAACTCCTTGATGGGCCGGTCGCCCAGGCCGTCCATGACGATGAGCATGGCTTTGTTCATAATTCCCTCTCTATCAAACGTATTGGTTAACCACCGCGACCCGGAGGTCACAGAGATACTATTTTATCTGTGCCCTCTGTGCCCTCTGTGTCTCTGTGGTGAAAAACTTAAGCAAGCTAAACCGTAACCGGCTGGTAGCCCTCTTCGGTGATGGTGGCGAAATAGAAGGGCGGCCCCACCTCCTCTTTGAGCGCGGCCTGTTTTTCCAGAAATTCCTGGCTCAGGCCCAACAGCTCGGCCAGCGGCGCCCCCCGGCTCACCGCCTGAAAGAGGCGCATCTCCATGCCCAGGTTCCGGGGCATGACCACCACCGGGCCTGTCGGGATCGCCTTCAGGGGCAGCTCGTTTTCTTCGCTCCCCAACAGGACCAGGGAGAAGCCCGGCGGCGGCTTCTCCTCCGAGTAGCCCGCCAGGATGAAATAGAGGCGCCGGAACCCCGGGGCTTCGGGGCCGTGCTTCTCCAGGTGGCGGCCGTAGCCCTGGGAGAGAACGGGCAGGGCGAACTGGGCGATCTCATCCGGCGTAAGGTGCCCGCGGTGCCGGGCCAGCAACCGGCGCAGCTCCAGAGACAAAGGCACGCTCACCCCGGCGCCGCCGCTAAGGATAGCACAACAACGGGTCAGGGGAAAAAGCTTTTCCACCTTGAAGACTTCCGGGACCCCGGCGGCGTCGAACCGGGTGGCCCGGCTGTCGGTGGCCAACACGATGCCATGCTCGTTGAAGGCCGCCAGGGCCTGGGTCATGGGACGCTCCTATGGAAGTGAGCAGTAAGCAGTGAGCCGTGAGCAGAAAGAAACACCAAACACAGGCTCAAGTGCGACTGCTTCGAAAAGGTCTTGGTGGCACCGGCTTCCAGCCGGTGCGGGATGCCGGGTGCGCCAGGCGTACCCGGCATTGGTGGGCCGTGCCCACCCTACATTGAAACCCTCGCCCACCCTCCATATATTGGTTGGGAGGGGAGTTTGAGGGGAGGGCCAAAGATTTTAATAGCCTGTTTGCCGGTAGTTAGTGATCGCTCTGACAACTGACAACTGGCCACTGGCAATTAGCTACTGCTCACTGCTCACTGCTCACTGCTTACTGCTTACTTCTTCCGCCGGCAGGGGGGCGCCTTCGGGGTTGTACAAGAGGCGCATCCCGGCGGGCGGCAGGGTGAAGCGCAGGTCGCCCTTGAGTTTCAAGGGCACGGTGTCCGGGGTCAGGTCCCGGCAGGCCTTCAGCGGTTTGCCCAGCAATGCGGCCAGGTTGGGGATATGCACCGGTTGGTCCTCCCGGCTGGGGTTGATCACCGCCAGCACCCGGCCCTTAAGGCGTTCCAGCGATTTGAGCAGCAGTGCCACCGGCTCGCCTTTGGGGTTCACCCGCACCTGGGGCCCTTCCGCCAGCAGCACCGGGCAACCCTTCTTCATACGGTTGACGCCGGCGATGTAGCCGGTGAGGTCGTAGGACGGGGTCTCCCAATCCCGGGGCCTGGTCTTAACCACGTTGAGGCGCTTTTTGAACCCGAACTCGAAGCCCACGGGGATCATGAGGCCGGCCGAAAAGTAGGCCGCGAAGAGGTAGCGCTGGCGGGCCACCTCCATGGCGCCGCCGGTCTCCGCGGCCAGGCGCTCGGTGTCGTGGCTTTCGGGAAAGCTGATGGAGGGGGCCAGCCGGCGAAACATCTCGTACTGCTCCAGGCACCAGTCCGCCTGAAAATCCCACCACTTGGAGCTGTTGTAAATGTAGTCGAAGGCGCCGGTCAACTGCTGGCATTCCTCCAGGCGGCAGCCCAGGGTTTCGGCGAAGAACCGGGCCCCGGGCTCCAGGTTCCGGGCCTCGGTGATGAGGCGGTCCCAGATCTCCCCGGGGATCTTGTAGGCCGCATCGGCCCGGAAGCCCAGGAATCCCAGCCCCAGGTACTTGCTGAGCACCGCGTCCCAATAGTGGAGCAGGCCCTCGGGATCCGGGGGCGGCGAGTACTCCAGCTCCGCCAGGTCACCCCAAACGGTGACCCGGCGGGCGTCGGCCGGGTCGATGGCCCCGGGGTGCTTGATTTTGCCGTTCTCGTCTTTGGCGTACCATTCGGGGTGCTCCCGGGTCAGGGGCGAGTCGATGGCGGTGTGGTTGATGACCAGGTCCAGCATCACCCTGAGGCCCCGGCGCCCCGCTTCTTTGATGAAGTGGACCAGGGCGGCTTCGGGGTCCCGGCCGGACCCGGGATAGAACAGGGGGTTGATGCCGAAGTAATCCTTAACCGCGTAAAGGCTGCCGGAGAGCCCGGGGGTGTGGATGGGGTTCAGGAAGATCCAGGTGAAACCCATGGAGGCGATGCGGTCCAGGTGCTTCTCCCACCGGGGGATGGTGCCGGCCAGGGGCGGAAAGAGGTTGTAGATCAAGGTCGGTTCGGTCATGGGGCGCCTCGGGATTGATTATTTCTGAGTGAGCGCTATATCGTCCCCCTTAAGGGGTTGGGGGAGGGGTGTTGAGGAGGGGGCAGGGGCCATCTGCCCCTGGCCCCCTCCCCAACATACCCTCAGCGAGCTCTATACCGGTTCAGCCGCGCTGCGAGAAGGGCCGGCTCCGGGTCCCGGCGCATCTCTTCCAGGGTCAGGGGCATTTTATAGTTCCAGTTGGGGTGCTCCTGCGTGGTGCCGGGCAGGTTCTGCTGCTCGGCGACGTTGAAAACCTCCTCCAGGCGCAGTTCCAGGAGGGCGGCCTCGCTCCGGGCCAGGTACTCGATAACCGCGCCTTGCAGATCTTTAGGGCAAGACCGGGAGTGGGGGTCGTCGCAGGAGCCGGGGGGCAACAGGCCCAGGCCTGCCACGGCTGCCAGCATCTTCCCGCGGTCTTGCTCCCGGGTGGCGGCGTCGGCCTCCGCCAGCTGCGAGTCGGGATAGAGCTGCAGGGAACGTTTCAGTTCCAGGTCGCGCCCCTGCCAAAAGCCCGTCAAAGTGGGCAGGTCGTGGGTGGTGACCGCAGCCATGGCCCGCCGGGGATAGTCCTCCGGGGGCCGGAAGGAGCCCTCCCGGTCCCGTTCAAAATAGAAAACCCGGTAGGACAGGACCCCGCGCCGGTCCAGATCCCGGCGCACGGCCGGGGGCACCGTGCCCAAGTCCTCCCCGATGACGAGGGTGCGGCGCCGGGTGCTCTCCAGGCACAGGATGGCCAGGAGTTCCCGGGCCGGGTAGTTGACGTAAGCTCCCTGGGAGGCGTCCTCGCCCCGGGGAATCCAGAAGAGGCGAAACAGGCCCATGACGTGGTCGATTCGCAACATGCCGCCGGGAGGGGCATTGGCCCGCAGGACGTCTTGGAAAAACCGGTGTCCCGACTCCCGCAGACGCCCGGGAATCAGCGGGGGGAGGCCCCAACTCTGGCCCCGGGGGTTGAAGGCGTCGCCGGGGGCCCCGATTTCGGCTCCCGGGGCGAAAAGCTCCTGATGGGCCCAGGTGTCGAAGCCCCCGGGGTCGCCTCCCAGGGCCAGGTCCTGGTAGAGGGTGAAAGGGAGCCCCCGGCTCCGGGCCTGGTCGCAGACCCGCTCCACCTGGGTGGCCGCCAGCCACTGCCCGTAATGGTGCAGGTGGATTTCCGGCCGGTGCTGCCGGGCAAATTCGGCGGCGGCCGCACTCTCCGGGTTTTGAAACTCCCGGGGCCAGCGGCGCCAGTCCATCTGCTGCAAGGAATCAGCCAGGGCCTGGTAGAGCCCGAATTGAGCCAGGCGCTGGCCCCCGCCGGCCAGGTACCCGGCGAACTCTTCGCCCCGGGAGGTGCGGGGGGCCTCCGGGGGGCCGTGCCGGTCCAGAAAGGTGCGGTAAAGCATCTCCAGCACCCGGCGTTTCAGGCGGAAGACCCCGGGGTAGGGCACCAGGGGCTCCCGCCGCAGCCGGGCCTGGCGGCGGCGAAATTCCGGGCTGGCCAGGAAGGCCTGGGCTTCTGGACAATCCGCGAGCTCCGGCACGGATTCCAGGTCCAGGTAGAGCAGATTGAGAAAGAGCCGGGACGTGGGGGAATAGGGGCTGGGGACCCCTTTGAGGCGCCAGGCCGGGGCGTGCAGGGGATTGACCCCCACAAAGGAGGCCCCCAGGGAACCGGCCCAATCGGTCGCGGCCAGAAGATCGGTGAAATCCCCGATGCCCCAGTTGCTCCGGCTCCTTAAGGCGTAAAGGGGCACATTGAAACCCCAGAGCCGCTTCCCGGTGGTGAGCCCTGCCGGCAGATAAGCCCGGTGCGGCGCTACGATCAAGCGGCAGCGGCCGCGGCCGCTTTCCGCATGGTTCCCCGCGGCCAGCCGCACTCTGAGGTCGTAATAACCCGGGGCCAGCCCGGCGGGGGCCGTTAGTTCCAGCCGGGTGCGGAAGCCCTCCGGCCCCTGGCGGGTCACGGGGGTGGCCGGGCGAAGGACCGCGGTTTCCCAGGTCTGCTTCCGGCCCGCCTCGTCGGTGATTTCCCAGCTGACTTCCAGGCGGGGCGGCAGCTGGGGCGCAGGCGTTAAGGGGAAGACCGGCACCCGCCCCGGCTTGGCCGGCGGGATGACCAGGACCGGGGCCAGGAACCGGTCGTACGGCGCCAGCCGCCGGCTCGCCAGCTCCCGGTCCAGTTGCTCCGGGTCTTCCCAGGGCACCCCCATGGCCGTGAGCAGGGCCCGGTAAGTGGCCTGGGAAGTGCGGTGGCGGCGGCCGAAGTTGTCACCGTACACCGGCGCGATGCCGCACAACCGCCCCAGGGCGGCGATTTTGGCTGAAGTGTTCATGGGTTTTTGAATTTATTGGGGGAGGGGGCTAAGGGCTTTTTCGTAAGTGGCCCTTACCCCCTCCCCCAAGCCCCTACCCCCCATATCTTAAGCGGGGGCGACCCGATGGGCCGCCCAACATGAGTTCCTCTAGAGGCGCACCTGCATGCAGCATTTTTCGTAGGGTGCGTTTTACGCACCATAATGGCGCGTTAGACGCGCCCTACTACGCTTATTCGTAAATGGCCTCTGCCCCCTTCCCCAACCCCACCAATCCCTTATATGGGGACGATTCGGTAGGCGGCCGGGGACGGCCGCCCTACCAAAATGAACTTTTATTGGTGGGGCGGGCCTCCGTGCCCGCCATCCCTATTCTCCAATACCAGGGGAACCGGGGCCTCCGGGCCCAGGGTCTCCCGGACCAGCTCCACCACGTGGGGGTGGCAGGTAAACAGGAGCAACTGGTGGCTCCGGCTCAGGTCCTTCAGGAGCGCCACCGCCTGGCGGGCCCGGCGCTCGTCGAAGTTCACCAGGATGTCGTCCAATATCAGGGGCAGGTTCCGCCCCCCCTGGGAGTACTCCTGCACCAGGGCGAAGCGCATGGCCAGATAGAGCTGCTCCTGGGCGCCCCGGCTCAGATGCTCGGCGCCAACGTGGGAGCCGGCGCGGTTGACCACCAGAAACTTTTCCCCCTCCAGGCTGGCCATGACCCGGTGGTAGCGCCCCCGGGTCATGAGCTCAAAAAACTGGGAGGCCCGCTGCAAGACCTGGGGCTGATAGTCGGCTTCGAAGCGGCGGCGCCCCAGGTCCAGGAAATGGCGGCACAGGGTGAGCACCGCCCAGCGGTGCGCCGTGGCGTTAAGCCTGGCGGCCAGGGTTTGCTCCGTCAGCAGGGCCCGGCTCAGGTCGTCGGCCGCCTCCAGGGTCTCCAGGCGGTTCCTGGTCTTGCCCCGCTCCTCCCGGGCCTCGGCCAGCCTGTCTTCCAACTCCTGCAGGCGGGCCCGGGCCCGGCGAATCCGGTCCTCCAGGTCGTCTGAGGTGGTCGTCCCCAGGTCGGCTTGCAGGCGCGCCAGCTTCTCGGCGCCGCCGGCCAATAGCTGCAGCTGCGCCGTGAGGCGGCTCACCTCCTGGGCCAGGTCCCGGCGTTGCCGGCTGAGCGCGGCCCGGCGCCTGAATTCTTCTTCGTCCGCGGCGCCCGCGGCCCCAAGCAACCGGCTCAATTCCTGGCGCACCTTCTCAGCCTTGGCCTGCCAGGCATCCCGGTGGGATTCCGTTTCGGCCAGTTTTTGCGCCAGTTGTTTCCGGCGCTCTTGATTCATGATAGATTCGCCCAGCTCGCCTTTCAAGTGCTCCAGGGTGGGGTTTATGTCCTCCGGGGGCGCGGGCTCCCTACCCAGGCGGGCCAAAACGTGGGCCAGGCGCATGGCATAGCCCTCCAGGTATTCTTCCAAGGCCTCCGCGGCCCGCTGGGCCTCCCGCCCGTTCCTGAAGGTGGCTCCTGGCCTTACCTGCCACCCGCAGAATCTCCATGGCCGCAAAAGGGGTCAGCTCCGGGTCCAGGGACCATTTCGCCAAAAAGGAGCGCCATTCTTCTTGAATTTCTTCGGAACCGCGGCGGTCCAAGTCCAGGGTCTCTACCGCCGCCCGGCAAGAGCTCCGGGTCTGCTCGATATCGGACTCCAGCTCTCGGAGGCGGCGCCCGTGGGTAAGGCGCAGTTGGGCCAGGTATACCAGGTCTGCCAGCCAGGCCAGGCCGGCGCCCGCGGCCAGCAGCAAGGCCAGATCCGGTTGTCTCAGAAAGAAGAAGATCCCCGCCCCGGCCAGGGCCAGGAGGAGTCCCAGGGCCGCAAAACTCCATAGAAAAACCTGGCCCCCGCCTAAGGGTCCGGAGTCTAGGGCCTGATCTCGGGCCGCCTCCAGGTCCGCCAGTTTTTCGGCCCAGCGCTGGGAGCGCTCCTGGGCCTGGCGGAGCGCCGCGGCGGCCCCCTCCAGGCGCTGGGGCCACTGGTGCAGGGCCGAGGTCCAGGTCAGGTCGGGGTTGAAGTCGCCCAGGCGGGCTTCGCTCCAGGCGGGACCCAAGGCGACCAGGGACTCGGCCAGGCGGGAGCGGGCTGTGGTGTGGGCTGCTTGCCGCTGTTTCAAGTCTTCGATTTTCGACCGAAAGAGGACCCGCTCGTCCCACAGGTCCTGGATGGCCCCCGCCACCTCCAGCAAGGGGGCGTTGACGGGCCCCACCGGCTCCTGCCCCAGGCGCTCCAGTTCACCGGACCAGTATTCCAGTTGGCCAGCCATTTCGGTCAGGGCGGCCCCGGCGGCCTCCCAGCGCTTGAGGCCGTCCTCCGGGAAATCCCCCACCTCCGGCAGCCCGGCCAACTCTGTCTGGGACTGCAAGATCTTCTGCCACACGTCCCAGCCCTGGCGCAGTTTTTCCAGCCACCGGGCTTCCCCGGAGGCGTCTTCCCCCTCCCGGGCCAGGTGCAGAATTTCGGCTTCGACGGTCTGAAGCGCCGCCTTCAAGTCCCGGTACTCCTGGGGCTGGTTTTCCAGGGCGGCCACGGCGGCCCGGGTTTCCCCCAGTTGCGTCAGTAGCTGGTTGATTTCTTTGGTGGAAGCCCGGGGCTTGTAGAGGTCGCCCATCTCCTTGTCCAGAGAGTCCTCCACCGCCTTCAGGGAGACGCCTCCCAACCCCATGGAGGCGCTGTAAAGCAGGTGCTGCACCTCCCGCTGGTTGAGGGTGGCGAGGTCGGACAACTCTTTGAGGCCAAAGGCGAAGATGTTCTCGTAAACTTCCCGGGTCATCTGGCTGAGCAGCTGCTGGACCGCGGCCTCGCCCTGGAGCGCCCCCGCCGGGCCGCTCACGGTCACCTGGGCCCGGCGTCCCCGGCCCCGGCGCTCCACCACCCAGGGCTGCCCCTGGGAATCCACCAGATGAAGGTTGCCCCCGGGGTCCGAGCCGTCCGGGGGATCGTAGAGGGTGCCGTTGCCGGGCGGGAAAGCCGAAGAGCATGGCCCGGATGAACATCATCAAGGTGGTTTTGCCGGACTCGTTGGGGCCCATTAGGAGATTGAGGCCGGGCGTCAGGCCGTCCAGGGCCCAGTCGGCAAAGCCCCCGAACTTCTCCAACCGCAGGCGGGTCAGCCACACGGGCTCAATCCTCCTCCGGCAGGAGCCGGGAAAGCAGTTCGGCGGTCACTTCATCCAGGAGGTCCGGCCAGGGCGGCGCTTCGGGCAGGTAGCGGCGGGCCGTAACCTGGTGGAACAAAGGCTCCAGCGCCTTTTGGACTTCCGGAGGCATGACGGGGTTCTCCCGGGCCTCAGCCAGATGGGACAAGATGGTGGCCGCCAGGTTCTGGCCCTGGCTCAAGGCGCGGAGATCCAAGTCCGGGGCGGTATCCGCGGTGAGAGCTTCCACCCAGACCCATGGGTTCACGCTGCTTCCCTGGCGCCGGGCCTCTTCCAGGAGTTCGTCCAGGGTGCCGGGCAGCTTCAGTTCCCGGTGCACCGGGCCCCGGCCCTGAAGCGCCAGCCGCAGCACCGCTCCCTCTTGGGGGACCTGGGGGCGGCGGTCTTCCACGGCCTTTGAGAGCGCGGCCAGCACCTGGTCCACCTTCTCCAGGCCCGCCAGGTCCACCGGGACCTCTTCCCAGCGGATGGCGCCGGTGGCGTGAAATTGGGGCCGGGCCTCGAAGCCGTCCACCTCCACCAGGTAGCAGCCCCGGGAGCCGGCCTCTTTCAGGTGGCGCCCCTGGGGGTTGCCGGCGTAGACCACCGCGGGCTGGGCCGCCCGCCGCACCCCCGGCTGGTGAATGTGCCCCAGGGCCCAGTAGTCGTAGGAAACCCGGGCCAGGTCCGCCAGGGTGCAGGGGGCGTAGTCGTCGTGTTCGGGGTTGCGGTCGAGATTGGCGTGGAGCAGGCCCACGGCAAAGGGGCCCCGGGGGGCCACGGGGAATCGGTGGGTGAGGTTGGCGGACTCCGCCGGGCCGGCGTGGCTGAGGCCAAAGATCCGGGCCAGGGTCTCCCCCCGGTGGCGGACCTCGGCGAGTTCTACCCCATGGGCCGGAAACACGGTTACCAAAGGTGGCCACTCCAGGGTGACGCCCCGGCCCCCCAGGTGGTCATGGTTGCCGTGGACCAGGAAGGTCTCGATGCCGGCGTCGGCCAGGCGGCCCAGTTCCCGGCGCAGCTTAAGCTGGGCTTTCAGGCTGCCCTGGGGTTGGTCGAACAGGTCTCCGGCCAGCAGCAGGAATTGGGCCTGCTCTTGAAGGCAGAGATCAACGATCCTTTGAAAGGAGGCGAAGGTGGCCTCCACCAGCTCCCGGTCCAGGCCGGAGGAAAGATCCCGGAGCCCCACAAAGGGGCTGTCCAGGTGGAGGTCGGCGGCGTGCACGAAGCGCCAGCGCATCTAAAATCCAGGGGTAAAAGGGGCAAAGGTGAAAAGGCGAAAAGGGAAAAAACCGGCCATAATTTAGCTTACCTCATTTGCGGCCTGGCCCTCAAGGGTGAAATAAAAAGTGGCGCCCTGGCCCACGGCGGCTTCGGCCCAGACCCGGCCGCCATGACGCAGAATGATGCGGTGCACCGTGGCCAGGCCGATGCCGGTGCCGGGAAACTCGCTGGTGCTGTGGAGGCGCTGGAAGGCCCCGAACAGTTTGTCGGCATACGTCATATCGAACCCGGCGCCGTTGTCCCGCACAAAAAAAGCCTGGCCACCCCCGGGCTGGGGCAGGGCGCCGAACTCGATCACGGCCCGAGGCACCTTGGCCGTAAACTTCCAGGCATTGCCCAGGAGGTTGGCGAGGACGACGCGCAGCATGGCGCGGTCCCCGTAAGTTGAAAGCTCCGGCGCCATGACAAAATCCACCTGCCGCTCGGGCTCGGACCTTTTCAGGTCATCGGCGATGGTGCGGGCCAGGGAATTCAGGTCCACTTGGCTGGGGTGCATCTCGGCCCGGATCATGCGGGACAGGCCCAACAGGGCGTTGATGAGCTCCGCCATCTCCCGGGCGGAATCCTGGGCCAGGTGCAGGTAATCCAGGCCCCGGGCGTCCAGCCGCTCGCCATAATCTTCTTCCAGGAGCCGGCAGAAGCCGCTGATGCCCCGGAGGGGCGCCCTGAGATCGTGGGACACCGAGTAGCTGAAGCTTTCCAGTTCCCGGTTGGCGGCCTCCAGCTCGGCCCCTCGCTGATTGGCTTCCCGGATCCGCAGTTCCAGTTCGGCGTTAAGTCGGCGGATTAAATCCCGTTCCTGCCGCAGCGCCTCCTCGCTGAGCTTCAGGTTGCGGAACAGCAGGTTGTAAGGCTTGGCCAGCCCGGTCTCGATGAGGGCCTTGTAAATCAGGTAAAACGACAGGATCTTCAGCATGTGGCCCACCAGGTTGGACAGGCCGTAGACGCTCACATAAAAGGTGAAGAACAACTCCGAGGCGATGGTCAGGAGAATGGACCAGACTAGCAGGCGGAAGACGTCCCGGTCGAATTCGGGGCGCTCCCGCCACAAGAAAGTCAGGGCCCCGGCCAGGATGCCGCAAATGACGTATTCGCTGATCTTCTTGAAAGGGGTCAGGCCCACCCCTTCCACAAAGCAGATGGGAAAGAGGCGCCAGTAAAAGATGGACAGGAGCAGTAACGTGGAGACCAGGAGGTAGCCGGCGAACACCGCGGTCGCTCTGAGGCGGCGGTTCAGGAACCAGGGGGCCAGCAGCAGGGAGACGCTTTCCAGGTACCGGGCCGCGATCCACAACTGGGTGGGCAGATTGGCGCCGTACCCCGGAAAGACCTCCATGCCCTTGTAGGCCAGGGTGTGCACCAGGTCGGTGGCGCCCACGAAGAGGTAGGCGATGCCCAGGAACAGCAGGTAATTATTTTCCAGGAAGCGGCGGGAGTTCCAGGCGATGGCGAACACGCCCACGGCAATGACGACGCTGAACAACTCCGCCAGGCTGTGAAACAGGAGGTAGCTGTAAAGACTGGACAGGTACAGCCCCGCCAGGACCAGGGCCCAGATGAGGAAGGGTAAAAACTTGCCGATTTGAACCGGTCTGGCTTCCATGGTTGCGGGTGGTCGGGGACCTTCAGCTTTTAAAGGTACTGGTTGCGGTGAGAAAAAACTAGACTAGGGGGCTTAAAGTGCCCTTTGAAAAATGGTGATTTAGGGGATTTTCAAATAGTTATTATAAAATCCCCCCTGTCCCCCTTTGCCAATATGGGCCTTCCGTAGGAGCGGACCTATGTGTCCGCCCTGTATGAGGGCGCACACGCAGGTGCGCCCCTACAACATTTTGTCATGATATATCAAGGACATGACCTTAGCTACTCAATTATCGACAGCCTTTCATCGTAGATGAACTCCCGGGTATGCCGGCCCACCCATTCCGGCTCGATGGGGATTCTGGCGGCCCCGGTCTCCAGGCCGGCCCGGGCCACCGCTTCCGCCACCGCGGGGGGGACCCGGAAATCCATGGCTCCCGGCAGGATATGGCCGGGGTCCAGCCGGTCGCCCACTAATCCGGCGATGGCGTGGGCCGCGGCCAGGTTCATGGCGTCATTGATGGCCTTGGCCCTGAGGTCCAGGGCGCCGCGAAAGATGCCGGGGAAAGCCAGGCAGTTGTTCACCTGGTTGGGGAAATCCGACCTCCCGGTGGCCACCACCGCGGCCCCGGCCAGTTTCGCCTCATCCGGGTGAATCTCCGGGTCCGGGTTGGCCAGGGCAAAGACTATGGGGCTGGACGCCATGGACTTAACCATCTCCCGGGTGAGGACGTTGGGCCCCGAGAGTCCGATGAAGACGTCCGCGCCCTTCAGGGCTTGGGCCAGGGTGCCCTGCTGCCGGTCCGGGTTGGTGAATTCCGCCAGTTCCTGCTTGATGAAATTCATGCCCGCGGGGCGCCCCTTATAGACGATCCCTTTGGTGTCACAGACCACGAGGTTTCGGGCCCCGGCCAGGACCAGGATCTTGGCCACCGCGATGGCGGAAGCCCCGGCCCCGTTGAAGACGATTTTGACGTCCTCGATCTTGCGGTCCACGATCTTCAACGCATTTATCAACCCGGCCAGGGCCACCACCGCGGTGCCGTGCTGGTCGTCGTGGAACACCGGGATCTCCAGGCGCTGGCACAGGGTTTTTTCGATTTCGAAACAGCGGGGCGAAGAGATGTCTTCCAGGTTGATGCCGCCGAAGGCCGGGGAGATTGATTCCACCAGCCGGATCACCATATCGGTTTCCTGGGTGCTGATGCAGATGGGGAAGGCTTCCACCCCGCCGAAAGTCTTGAACAGGACGGCCTTGCCTTCCATGACGGGCAGGGCCGCCCGGGCCCCGATGTTCCCCAGGCCCAGGACCGCGCTGCCGTCGGTGACAATGGCCACCAGGTTGTTCTTGCAGGTGTAGTCATAGGCGGCCATGGCGTCATGGAGAATCTTCTGGCAGACTTCGGCCACCGCCGCGGGCGAATAGAGGCGCTTGTAGATAATTTCGTCCTTGATGGGCACCTTGGTGTAAATCTCCACGCACCCCTGGTAGCGGCGGTGCAGCTCCAGGGACTCCTCGGCGATGCTCAGCTTGCCGTAATCCTGGCCTTCTTGGGGCAGCCAGGCCAGTTCCCCCTCATAGATATAACGCTCGGTGCGTTCCTGGACTTTTGCTGGCGGCATTTCCTCGGCGGAAAGCTGGGCCACGCCGCTTTCCTGGGCCGCCTGGGCCACGGCCCGGGCCACCACCGGGGAGATGCGCCAATCCATCTGGCGGGGGATGATGTTGGTGGGGGACAATTGCTCGTCGGGGATCATGCCGGCCAGGGCCTGGGCCGCTCCCAGGTACATGGGGATGTTGACCCGGTGCGCCCCCACGTCCAGGCAGCCCCGGAAAAATCCCGGCGTCACCAGGGAGGAGCGGATCTGGTTCTGGCTGCCGGCCTGGCCGGTGGCCACCACTTTGGCCCCCCCGGCTTTGGCTTCGGCTTCGCTGATCTCCGGTTCGGGCTGAGCCAGGGCGAAGACGATGGGGTCCTGGCCCATGGAAGCCACCATCTCCTGGTCTACCAAACCCTTGTCCGAGAGGCCGATGAACACATCGGCGCCTTTCAGGACTTCGGACAGGTCCCCTTTGACATCCTGGGGGCCCACCAGACGGGCGATCTCGGATTTGGCCCAGTTCATGCCTTCGGGGCGATAAACGCGCAGGGCCCCGTGCCGGTCGCACAGGATGATATTATGGGCGCCCGCCACTAGCAAGCCCTTGGCCACCCCGATGCCGGCCACGCCGGCGCCGTTGATGACGATACGGACCTCGGCCAGGTCTTTGCCCACCACCTTGAGGGCGTTCATGAGGGCGGCCAGGACGATGATGCCCGCGGCATGGTTTTCGTGGTGCAGCACCGACACCCGCACCGCTCTCCTGATGCGGTTCTCGATGGAGAAGCACTTGGGCGCGGCGATGGCCTCCAGGCAAAAACCCCCGAAGGTGGGGGCCAGGGCCCGGACGATTTCCACGATTTCGTCGGCGTCCTGGGTGTTTAAGGCAATGGGTACCGCGTCCACGTTGGCAAAGGTCTTGTAGATGACGCTCTTGGCCTCCAGCTTGGGAAGCGCGGCCAGGGCCCCGATATTGCCGTATTCATAGACGCTGCTGCCGTCGGTGATGAGGGCGATGGAATTGCCCCGGCAGGTGTATTGATAGGAAGTGAAGGGGTGTTGGTCGATCTCCCGGCATACCGCCCCCACCCCGGGGGTATAGATGCGGCTGAGCACGGAGACGTCCCTTATGGGCATCTTGCTCTTGACGCCGATGAGGCCGCGGTAGCGCCGGCGATACGACAAGGCATCCGATTCATCAGGCATATTTAAAAACCCCGTAGGATGAAATGGCCCGGCCGCCCCCTGACCGACGGGGACCGGAAACGATGGCGCCGGATTATCTGAACTATAGCAATTGCCAAAAGTTCCTTCCTTTTATCCCCTCTCCCCCCTCGGGGGGAGAGGGTTAGGGTGAGGGGGGGATAAGAAAACACTTTTGGCAACGCGTATAACTTTTCCGCTAATCATGGTAAAGGCTTTAATACATATTGTCCAGTTCTACCAGGAGGGGCTGCTCGTCTTTATAATCTTGGGGCCTCCCATATTAGGCCCCGGGACTTTGACCTCCGGCCAAGGGATTGCCGGGCTCCCGACCGGCGTGGAAAGCAATCAGCCAAAAATAAAGAGGTCAGGTATCAGCCTGACCTCTTGTTTTCCTTTGGCTAATTGTTGGGGTGAGCGACGGGACTTGAACCCGCGGCCTCCGGGGCCACAACCCGGTGCTCTAACCAGCTGAGCTACGCCCACCATCTTATTTATTGATAACACAGGAATCCTCTTCTGACAAGGAGGGGCCGGGCAGCAGGATAAAGGAAAAATCCGCCGCCGGTGACCACGTTCCTGGAGCCCCAGCCGCGGAGGCCGGCAAGAAGTATTTTACCTCACGGGTTCATGATGAATATCGGAGCCGCAGGCTTTAGCGTGAAAACCCAAACTGTGAAAACCCAAATCCCCCTAAATCCCCCTTTTTCAAAGGGGGACTTTTAAAAACCCCCCTTTAATAAAGGGGGGTAGGGGGGATTTTTCATCTCCTTGGGGGTGTTCGATGGCGGCCATGAATGTTTAGCCTGCGCCGGCATAGGCTGGCAGCCTCTGCCATCAAAGCTCTAGCAGGGAAATTCCCGAACCGGAAAAGACTTTAGACCCCAGGAAAAAGCCGGAATCCCGGGCAGGTATCCTCCATGAGAAAGAAGCGGGGCGAGTCCAGGTGGAGCCTGCTGGGGCCGGATTAAACGCCTTTACATTGTCCTTGTCAGAATATAACTTTAAGATGACATCTTAAGGAGACCCTATGTACACCGCCAGATTTTGGGAGAGCCTGGAAGATAAGAAGGTGCACTGTTTTCTGTGCGCCCACGAATGCAAGATCGACCCGGGGAAACGGGGGATTTGCCATACCCGGGAAAACCAGGACGGCACCCTCTACAGCCTGAATTACGGCAAGGTCGTGGCCGAGCACATCGACCCCATCGAGAAAAAACCCCTGTTCCACTTTCTGCCCGGCACCCGCTCCTACTCCATCGCCACCGTGGGGTGCAACTTCATGTGCCTGCACTGCCAGAATTATGATATTTCCCAGTACCCCCGGATCCACGGCGGCCGGATCCTGGGCGAGGAGCGGGAGCCCGAGGCCATCGTAGCCTACGCCCTGGCGTCCCATTCGGCCAGCATCTCGTATACCTATACCGAGCCCACCATCTTCCTGGAATACGCTCAGGACGTGGCGAAGCTGGCCCGGGAGCACGGGTTGAAGAACGTCTTCGTGTCCAACGGCTTCATGACCGAGGCCTCGGCCATGGCCCTTACGGAGATTATCGACGGGGACAACGTGGATTTGAAGAGCATGCGGGACGATTTCTATCGCAAGGTATGCAAGGCCCGGCTACAGCCGGTCCTGGACACCATCCAGCGCCTGAAGCAGGCGGGGGTCTGGTTGGAGGTCACCACCCTGGTGATCCCCGGGCACAACGATTCCGACGAGGAACTTACCGACATCGCCCATTTCATCAAGGGGGTGGGGGTGGGCATCCCCTGGCACGTTACCGCCTTCCATCCCACCTTCAAGATGATGGACCGCCCGGCCACCCCGGTGGCCACCCTGCGTAAGGCCAGGGAAATCGGGCTCAAAGCGGGGCTGCGCTATGTCTATACCGGCAATGTCCCGGGGGAAGGGGGCGAGAGCACCTATTGCTACGAGTGCCGGGAGATGCTCATCGAGCGGGTGGGCTACAGCATCAAGCGCTATAATGTGGTGGACGGCAAGTGCCCCAAATGCCAGGCGGAAATCGACGGGGTGTGGAAGTGAGGTGATTTGCGGGGAGGGTGGGGGAATCCCCTTACAAAAAATTCCGGTCCTCCCCTCGATGTCAATTCCGAGGGCAAAGCCAGCCCGAACCGCCCCTCCCGGGCCCAGAGTTCCAGGATTTCCCGGGGGAAGCGCCCTTCCCGGTCGCACCTAGCCGACTAGGTTTTCCATTCTCCGGCCAGGCGCCGGGCCTTTTCCCGGACCGCTTGTTGCACCGGTGATAAAGTAAAATCCATCCTGGCGTCCTCTCTTGCCGGCAGATGACCCGTGATGATAATTGCGGAATTACCCCCAGGGAGCAACCGGAAACCTGGGGTAACCGGAGTGCCCCGGCCGGAGGGAATTTGGTTTTTTTGATACTCAGTTGCCGATAATTGGGTTACACAACTTGGCAGCGCCCTCCGATTAAGTTAAATTTTAAGGTCAACATCAGGAAGCAAACAAGCATGCCGGATGAAACAGGACATACTCCCCAGGGCTTCAGGTCGGCCCTGGTATTGGGAGGCACCCGCAGCGGCAAGAGCCGTTACGGCCTCTCTCTGGCCGGCAGGTTTCCCGCCCCCCGGCTGTTCGTCGCCACCTGCGAGCCCGGGGATGCGGAGATGTGTGCCCGCATCGAGAACCACCAGCGGGAACGGGGGCCGGAGTGGGAAACCCGGGAGGTGCCCCTTAACCTGGCGGCCACCCTGGCCGAGGTCCAGGAAGGCTATGGAGTGATCGTGATCGACTGCCTCACCATGTGGCTTGCCAACCTCATGCAGAGAGAAGGGGACCACCGGGCCGGGATCCAGGCAGGCTGCGACCGGCTCCTGCAAGCCCTGGCCGGGTCCAGGACGCCGACAATTTTGGTCAGCAATGAAGTGGGGTGGGGCATCGTGCCGGAAAACCCCCTGGCCCGGGAGTTCCGGGACTGGGCCGGGATGCTTCACCAGAAAGTGGCCCAGCTCGCGGACCTGGTAATCCTGATGGTGGCCGGGATACCCCTGGCAGTGAAGGTGGAAGACCTGGGGCCCCGCTAAAAAAGCAGCCGGCAGTCAGCTGCGGCTTTCAGCTAAGACCGCGGCAGGACGAAAAGGACTTAGGGGGCGTTTTCATAATTAGGAGGATAAAATGTAGGACAGGCGCCTCGCCTGTCCTGGGACAGCCGGGGGCGGCTGTCCTACATTATTTCCCTCACCTCAGGGAGTCTCCATCTCGAAGGACAGAGGACTTTAAGGTAAAGTTTGGGGCTACAAAAAAAGCCTTTGCCGGACTTAGCAGGTTAAGTCCCCCTTTGAAAAAGGGGGATTTAGGGGGATTTCAAAGGCTTATAAAAATCCCCTTGCCCTCGACCAGGCGGCGAAGAATCGCTCCCTGCACCATTATTGAGATAATAAAGAGGTAGCATCCATGATGACCGAATTGTCCCAGATAATCTCGCAAATAGAGCCGGTGGACCCCGTCTGGCTGGGCCAGGCCCAGGCCCGCCTGGATTTTCTCACCAAGCCGGTGGGCAGCTTAGGAAGGCTGGAAGAGTTGGCCGCCCGCTACGTGGGCATCCGCCGGGAGCTGCTACCGCCCCTGGAAGTGAAAAAGGTGGTGGTTTTTGCCGCGGACCACGGGGTGGTGGCCGAAGGGGTGAGCGCCTACCCCCAGGAGGTCACCTTCCAGATGGTCTTTAATTTCCTGCGGGGCGGCGCCGGGATCAACGCCTTGGCGCGCCACGCCCGGGCCCGGGTGGAGGTGGTGGACATCGGGGTCAACTACGATTTCGGCGATATTCCGGAACTGGTTGCCCGCAAGGTGGCTTTTGGGTCCCGCAATATGGCCCAAGAGCCGGCCATGACCCGGGAAGAGGCCCTGCGGGCCCTGCTGGTGGGGGTGGAGCGGGCCGAAGCCGCCACCGCCCAGGGGGTGGACGCCCTGGCCGCGGGGGACATGGGCATCGGCAACACCACCCCGGCCGCGGCTCTGGCCGCGGTCTTCACCGGGCGGCCGGTGGGCGCGGTCACCGGCCGGGGCACCGGCATCGAAGACAAAGTCTGGCGCCACAAGGTGGCGGTCATCAACCGGGCCCTGGCCCTGCACCGCCCTGACCCCGGCGACCCGGTGGGGGCCCTGGCCGCGGTGGGGGGCCTGGAGATCGCCGGCATCGCCGGCCTCATCCTGGGGGCCGCGGCGGCCCGGCGGCCCCTCTTGCTGGACGGCTTCATCGCCACCGCCGGGGCCCTGGTGGCCGCGGCCCTGGCCCCGGCCGCCACCGACTACCTCATCGCCGCGCACCGCTCCGTGGAGCCGGGGCATCAAACCATGCTGGATTTCCTGGGACTGAAGCCCCTGCTCAACCTGCAGATGCGCCTGGGGGAAGGCACCGGCGCCGCCCTGGGCCTGTCCCTGCTGGAGGCCGGCCTCCGGATCTACCGGGAAATGGCCACCTTCGAAGAGGCCGGGGTGGCGGAGAAAGGGGAGTAGGGTGAGGATTTTGGGAAAGCATAGGTAGTTGAGGTCTTCAATGAATTTGCAGAAAAGGTCGCAAGGTGAAGAGGGCAAAAGGTTAAAAGGGGAAAGGGTGAAACGGGGAACAAGCCATTAATTTTCCCTTTTCGCCTTTTAACCTTTTCCCCTTTTCCCCCGGGTTTCCCAACCTGGCTTCGGCTTAACCTACTTTTGCCCGGCAGGGACGCTACTCGATAGATGAAAACCACCTTTCCCCTGGCTCTCACTTTTCTTACCAAGGTGCCCTGGCCCTGGCGCGGCGAGGCCGGGCCCGAGGCCCTGGCCCGCTCCATGTTCTGGTTCCCCTGGGTGGGGGCGCTGCTGGGCCTGGCCTTCTTCGGGGTCTGGTGGGGGTTATTCCAGGTCATCCCCGCCGATCCGGTGGTGGCGGCTTTGCTGCTGATTTTTTCAGTTTGGGCCACCGGCGGCCTGCACCTGGACGGGCTGGCGGACACCGCCGACGGCATCGGGGGCGGCCGGGAGCCGGCAGACCGGCTGCGCATCATGAAGGATTCCCGCCTGGGAACTTTTGGGGCCGCGAGCCTGGTCCTGGTGCTGCTGCTAAAGTTCGCCCTGCTCGGCGAGGCTCCCAGGTTGTGGACCGACCTGATTCTGTACCCCGTCATCAGCCGCTGGGGGATGGTCATGCTGGCCTTCCTTTCCCCCTATGCCCGGCCGGAAGGGGGCCTGGGGGAGGCCATGACCCGGGGGGTGAGCCGGCGAACCGCAGTCGGGGTGTGCCTCAGCACTCTGGCCCTGGCGTGGATCATCTCCGGCTTCCGCGGCCTCATCCTGCTGGCGGGCGCGGCCGTCCTGGTGGGATGCGGCCGGGTTTATTTCCGGAAAAAGCTGGGGGGCGTTACGGGAGATGTCCTGGGTGCAGCCAACGAAATTCTGGAGGCGCTGGTGCTGGCCGGGTCCGTGGCCCTGGGCGCTTACACCTTCAACCCTATTTCCAGATTCCCGGTTTTCTGGTAAAATATTAATAACAAATCATCTGATCGTCAGGGCGGGTTTGAAACCCGTCCCTACATCGGCCTGCGCCGATATCGCCGAGATAAATTTCAGATTAATTATTAAGTAAGCTCGACTGCTGAGAAGGTAGGGGGCCTTTCGGAAGGCCCCTACGGGTTAGTCCCGTGGTTAGCGGCAGGGTTAGGAGGTCATTATGTTACCCGACGTAGTGGAACTAAAAGCGAAAATAACGGAATTTAAAAATAGGTTAGAGCTCCTCCGAGGTCATCTTTGATTTGGGGGGCAAAGAGGTCAGACTCAGGCATATCGCAGAACTGCTGGCGGCCCCGGAATTATGGGACGACCAGGCCCGGGCCGCGGACATCTTGAGAGAACGGGGCGCCCTGCTCCAGGCGGTGGCCGAGTACGAGCAGCGGCTCAAAGAGGTGGAAGACCTGGACCTGCTCCTGGAGATGGCCCTGGAGGAAAAAGACCACCAGGCCCTGAAAGAGGTGGCCGGGGACCTGGCCAAACTGGAGGAGACTTTTAGCGACTGGGAGCTCCGGCTCCTTCTGGGCTCCGAAGAGGACCAGAAAAACGCTATCGTCACCATCCACGCCGGCGCCGGCGGCACCGAGGCCCAGGACTGGGCCGAGATCCTGCTGCGCATGTTCCTGCGCTACTCTGAACGCAAGGGCTTCAAGACCGAAACCATCGATCTCCTGCCCGGGGACGAAGCGGGGGTCAAAAGCGTCACCTTCACCGCCAGCGGGCCTTACGCCTTCGGCTACTTCAAGAGCGAATCCGGTATCCACCGCCTGGTGCGCATCTCGCCCTTCGACGCCAGCGGCCGGCGCCACACCTCCTTCGCCGCGGTGCAGGTGCTGCCCGAGGTGGACGACAAGATCGAAATCGACATCAACGACAAGGACCTGCGCATCGACACCTTCCGGGCCAGCGGCCCCGGGGGCCAGCACGTCAACAAGACGTCTTCCGCGGTGCGCCTGACGCACCTGCCCACGGGCCTTGTGGTCTCCTCCCAGACCGAGCGCTCCCAGCACCGCAACCGGGAGCTGGCCATGAAGGTCCTCAGGGCCCGCCTCTATAACCTGGAAAAGCGCAAACGGGATGAAAAGAAGGCGGAGGCCCAGGAGTCCCAGAAGGACATCGCCTGGGGTAGCCAGATCCGCTCCTACGTCCTGCAGCCCTACCGCCTGGTGAAAGACCACCGCACCAAACACGAAGAAGGCAACGTGGACGCGGTCCTGGACGGCAACCTGGACCCCTTCGTGGAGGCCTTCCTGCTCCACCCCGAAGAAGAAAAGTAAGGCCTCAATAAATATAAATATAAATGTAATTAAGGCCCGGGGCTGCCGCCCCGGGCCTTAAACCCTGCGGGTTATTGGGGGAGGGGGCTAAGGGCGGAAAGCCCTTACCCCCTCCCCCAAACCCCCACCCCCAATCCCTTAAGTTTTACTTGGCCGGAGAAGTCGGGGCCGCAGGCCTCACCTTCCCGGCCCTACCCCCAATTCGCCGTATTCTTGACCGTCGGAGCGGGGTTACCCCGCGCCTACGATTTTTTTCTCCCTGCCTCCGCCCTATTGAACTTTTAGATTGACCATATAAATAGATGTTTATATATTTATTTATCTCTTGGAAGGACCGCTATCTTGGAGGCGCGCCTCGATACCCTGGCCTTTCTGGCCAAAAGCTTGGGAGA
The DNA here is from genome assembly GCA_963790655.1 of uncultured delta proteobacterium. Lineage (GTDB taxonomy): Bacteria > Desulfobacterota > Desulfobaccia > Desulfobaccales > 0-14-0-80-60-11 > DASWLF01. The sequence goes on from CAWBPT010000020.1 coordinate 47,239, forward strand.
TGAAAACCGTCTCAGGATCCTTCTCAGCCTGGGCAACGGCAAGAAATCCGTCTCCGGCATCGTGGAGGAGCTGAACCTCTCCCAGCCCCTGGTCTCCCACCACCTCAAGGAATTGAAAAGGTCCCTCCTGGTGACGGTGGAGCGCCGGGGGCCCTTTGTTTACTACCGGATGGCCGACGCCAGGGTGCTCGGCATCCTCCAGGCCCTGGATGAACTGGCCGGGGACCTGCTGGCGGCCAGAACCACCTTTTAAGCAGGAAAGACAAGCCTATGAACCCCAAGGAGTTGCAGCGGATCATCGAGGCCCTGGACCCGGAGGAGGCGCTGGCGGCCCTGGCCGCGGCGGTGAAAAAGCTCTTCCCGGTCTTGGGGGAGGAGGCCCGCCTCAATTTTATGGTGAACCTGGTGGGCGCGGCCGGCGGCGACAAAGTGAGCAGCATGGTCCACCTCTGACTGGCCACCTGCATGGGCGAAGGTGTCGACCCGACCGCGATGTGCCAGAGCCTGGTGGACAAGGTGACCCGCTCCCGGCAGCTGCTGGCCGCGGCGGACCCGGAGTTGCTGGTCCTCTTCGAGGAATGGCTGGAGCAGCTGGAAGACGAGATTGCCTCCCAAGTAAAGGGAAACCCTTCCCTTAACGCTGCGGCCCTGGCCCAGAAGCTGGCCCTGCCCGCCTCCGGGGTCCGATTTTTGCTGCACAAGCTCAAGAGGGAGGGCCGGCTGCCGGCTGGGACTTAAACTTTTTAGTGTTTTCACGGAAGGGGGTAGAAGCTATTTCAAAACCTCGGTCTTCAGGAAATGTCATTCTGAGCGTAGCGAAGAATCTAGTATTTTCAATTACCTAGACCCTTCGCTGCGCTCAGGGTGACAGGGAAAATGGGTTTTGAAATGGGCTCTAGGGGCCGCCCCGGGCTCCCTCCCTCAAAAACCACGCTTTAGAGTCGCTCATGAGCCGTTGGCTTACCCGTAAATCATGAAAATGTAGCGCCGCCGCCCTCGGCGGCGAGGAATTGGACACCCGAGGGCGGGTGTCCTACATGTTCTCTGTTGCTAACTTTGAACCTTGAACCTTGAACCTTGAACTTTTCGGAACAGATTATGGCAGTTAAACGAACCGCGCTCCTGACCCTGGCGGCCGTGGCCCTGACCCTGGGCGGGCTCTGGTATGTGCACCGGCCGCAGCCGGCCCCCCAGGAGACCACCATGGCGGAGGTGCAGGCGGAGGCCCGGCGGGGCGGCTACCAGCTGATCAGCACCCAGGAGCTGGCGGCCCGTTACGCCCGGGACCCCCGGGGGCTGCTCCTGGTGGATACCCGGCAGGAGTGGGAATATCGCACCGGCCACCTCCAGGGGGCGGTAAATTTTCCCATCGAGCCCACCTGGTGGGGCAGGACCCAGGCCCGCTGGCGGCTGGCGGCCTTGCTGGGGCCGGACAAAAATAAATTCATCGTTTTTTACTGAGCCGGGCTGACCTGAGTCCGCAGCGACTCGGCGGCCCGGGTGGCCGTGGACCTTGGCTATAAAAACATTTACCGGGATCCCCGGGGCTTTCCCGACTGGCAGCAGGCGGGCCTGCCGGTGGGCAGTGCCCCCTATACCGGTTGTGAGCCGGCCGGCGCCGCCCTGCTTCTCGGCTCCTTCTGGGGTTGGGGCGCCGTCTGGACCCTGTTGGGGATTTTGGCCGGAGGCATGGCCCTCAACCTGACCCCCTGCGTCTATCCCCTGATTCCCATCACGGTCTCGTACTTCGGCGCCAAGAGCGGCTTGGGCAAAGGCAGCCTGGTCCTGCACGGGTTGTGCTACCTGCTGGGCCTGGCCGTCACCAACTCCCTTCTGGGGGTGGCCGCGGCCTTCACCGGCGGCCTCATGGGGTCGCTGCTGCAGAACCCGGTGGTGCTGCTGGCCGTAGCCGGGGTGCTGGTGGCGTTCGCCCTCAGCATGTTCGGGTTCTGGGAGCTGCGTCTGCCCGCGGGGCTGACCCGGGCTGCGGCCAGGTCTTACGCCGGCTACTTCGGCAGTCTGTTCATGGGTCTGACCCTGGGCGCGGTGGCTGCTCCGTGTCTCGGCCCCTTTGTCCTGGGCCTCCTCACCTGGGTGGCCTCGCTCGGGTCGGTGTGGCTGGGGTTCCTGGTATTTTTCACCCTTAGCCTGGGATTGGGCCTGCCCTTGTTTGTCCTGGCCATGTTTTCCGGCAGTCTGGAGCGGCTGCCCCGTTCGGGAGAGTGGATGAACTGGGTGCGCAAACTCCTGGGCTGGGTCCTCATCGCCATGGCCGCCTATTTTATCCGCCCGCTCCTGCCCCAGGTCCTGGAGGTGATGCTGCTGGCCGCGGTGGCCGTGGCTGCGAGCCTCCACCTGGGCTGGCTGGATAAGACGCCGAGCTCGTTCCGGGGTTTCCGGTGGCTCAAAACCTTGGCAGCCCTGGCGGGTCCGGTGGCCGCCGCCCTGCTGGTGGGTTCCTGGGCCTTCACCGGCCCCGGGGTAGCCTGGCAGCCCTACTCCGAGGCGCTGTTGTCCGAGGCCAAAAGAGCCGGGAAACCGGTGATCATGGATTTCACCGCCGCCTGGTGCAATCCCTGCCGGGAGCTGGACGAGGTCACTTTCCATCATCCCGAAGTCGTCAAGACGGCGACCCGGGATTTTGTCATGATCAAAGCGGACCTCACCCGGAAGACCGACCCTCGCCTTCAGTGCCTGCTGGAGGAGTACGGCGTCAAAGGGGTGCCCACCCTGGTGTTCCTGGACCGTGCCGGAAGGGAGCGGGCGGACCTGCGCCTGGTGGATTTTCTGCCGCCGGAGCAGTTCCTGAGCTGCATGGCCGCGGCTTTAGGGGGAGGGGGCCAGGGACAGACAGCCCCTACGCCCTCCCCCAAACCCCCTCCTCCAACCCCTTAAGCTCGGGGCCGGGGAAGGCGGCGTAAGCCCCGCCTTTCCCCCAAATAACCACCTAAAGGAGAGCCGCATGCTGAAGGTCAGATGCTTCCTCAATGAGCCCAACGGCAAGCCCTGAATGCACTTCCAGCAAATGATGCCCAGGCTGGGCGGCAAATATGAACTGGAAGTGGAGTATATCTCCAAGCCCATCGCCGAGTACCAGACCGACGAGTACTTCGAACTGGACCTGCCGGTGGCCCCGGCGGTGATGGTGGCCGAGGAGATCGTGGTGGAGGGGTCAGATGTGGCCGAAGATAAACTGGAGGCCGTGATCTGCCGGCACCTGGGGTTGCCGGCGCCGGAACCTCAAAAGAAAGGGCTCTTCGGCCGCATCTTTGGTAAGTAGCTGATAGCTTTCAGCTTTCAGCTCTCAGCAAAGGCCCCATAACTGGTGGGGCGGGCCTCCGTGCCCGCCTTGCGCAGGACGGGTTGGCCGCCCTACCGGCACTCTTATTAACCAGAGCATTAAATAGATATTCAATTAAAATTTAGCTGCATGCTTTACTGTGAAAACCCAAATCCCCCTAAATCCCCCTTTTTCAAAGGGGGACATTTAAAACCCCCCTTTAATAAAGGGGGGCAGATTTTTCATCCCCTTGGGGGTGTCCGATGTCGGTCATGAATGCTAAGCTTGCGCGGGCTGAAGCCTGGGCTATAGAATTTCACCCCTAGCTTATCTGCCAACGTTGCAGCCTGAGGTGCAAAATCACTACCAGCAAACTCCGGAAAACGGCCATGGTCAAGGCCGCCGTCCTGGCGGCGTTCGTGGTGGCGGCCATCGCGGCGGTGCGCTTTACTCCGCTCCAAGAATTCTTGACGGTGGAGCGGCTGGGCGGTCTCTTGCAGACTGCCGGTTGGTGGGCCCCTCCGGCCTTCATCCTGATCTACGCCGCCGGTGTCTGCCTCTTCATTCCGGGGACCCTGCTTACCACCCTGGGGGCCGCGATTTTCGGGGCGTACCGGGGATTTCTCTATGTCTGGATCGGGGCCATGCTGGGGGCCGCCGGGGCTTTCCTCATCGGGCGTTACCTGGGGCGGGAATTCGCCGCCTCGCTGATCGGCAACCGGCTCCGCAAATACGATGACGCCATCGAACGAAACGGCTTCGCCACCGTACTTTATCTCCGCCTAATATATTTCCCGTTCACCCCCATGAACTTCGGCATGGGGTTGACCAAGGTGGGTTTCCGGGATTATCTCTGGGGCACGGGCTTAGGAATTCTGGTGGGCACCTTCATCTTCACCTTTTTCGTGGGGACCGTCAAAGAGGTTTGGGTCAGCGGCCAATGGGGGCAATTGCTCACCTGGAAAATCTTTCTTTCTTTGGGGCTTTTTATTTTCTCACTGTTCATTCCGAAAATTATCAACAAGTTAGAAATATGGAAGAAGATCAAGGTGGCTGGGTAACGGGAGGCTGCTGCTTCCAAGTTCTCTCAAAAGGCGGTTTTGGCAGCCGCGGCGCGAGCCTATCAAGTCAGTCCAAAACTGTTGGGGCATACGGAAATTAAACAACGTGTTATGTAGGGGCGCACCCGTGTGTGCGCCCTCAGAGCGGGCGGACACGCAGGTCCGCCCCTACAAAAATTACCTGTCTGACGGCGACTTGGTATGAGACATAAGGGCCCGAGGAAGTCGGGGCTGTAAGCCTCGCCTTCCCCGGCCCTCATTTCAGGGGGCTGGGAGGGGAGTTTGAGGGGAGAGGCGGGGGGCACTCTGTCTCCCGACCCTCCCCTCAAGTTAGGCAAGGCCTTGGCCGTAAGGGGCGGGGTAACCCCGTCCCTACAACTTGAGACCTCTGCGAAAGTCCCTTAAAAAATAGTTTTACTATAACGAAAAAATCAGTTCAACATATTGAAATAACGTGTTAATCTGCGATTAAAGTCAGATATTGGAGGTCGCAGATGCTGGGGAAAAAATCGGGGCAGATGGGCTTTGGGGACATGGAGGCCACGGGTCGGGTGCCGGAAGGCCACTTTCTGAAGAAGATCGACGGCCAGATTGACTGGCGGCCCTTCGAGAAGGTTATGGAACCTCTCTATCATCCCAACCTGGGGCGACCCAGCCATCCGCCCCTGGTCATGTTCAAGGCCCTGCTTTTGCAGCAGTGGTACGGCTTGTCCGATCCCGGCTTGGAAGAAGCCATCTGCGACCGCTTGTCGTTTCAGCGGTTTTTGGGTCTGTCGCTGCAAGACCCGGTTCCGGATGAAACCAGGATTTGCCGGTTCCGCAATATGCTGGCCCAGGCGGGGTTGGGAGAACGCTTGTTTGCCTTGCTGGAGGAGCAGCTCCAGGCCAAGGGGATGATCGTGCGGCGGGGTTCCTTGATTGACGCCACTTTGATCAAAGCCCAGCCTCACCCGCCGCGCCGGGGCGAGCCCAGCCCCGACCCCGAGGCGGATTGGACCCGCCGGGGCAAGGACGGGCACTTTGGCTACAAAGTCCACCTCAGCGTGGATCAAGGGAGCGGCCTGCTCCGGCGTCTGGCTCTGACCCCGGCCAGCGTCTCCGAGTCGCACCTGTTTGAGGAGATGGTCAGCGGCGATGAAGCCGCGGTGTTTGCCGATGGGGCCTATGCCAAAGATGCTCGCAAGAAGGCCTTGCGACGCCGAGGGGTGTTCTGCGGCATCATCAATCGGCCCTGGCGTTATCGGGCCATAACAGCGCAGCAAAAGAAGCGGAATAAATTCTTTTCCCGGGTGCGCCGGGCGGTAGAGCGGGTCATCGGCACCCTGAAGTGCCGCTATGGGCTGGAACGATGTCGTTATCTCGGTCGGGTGCGCAACCGAAATCATTTCTGGCTGGTAGGGATCAGCTACAACCTGAAAAAGATGCTGGTGCTGCAAGGGGCAACCTGAAACTCCTTTATGCGGCGGTGTGCCTGAGGGATTAAAGAAAGCCTGAAAAGGCCCTCGGGCACCTACCACAAGACCCCTGTGTTTGGGCTCAAAAAGGCTCATCGCTTTCCTTAAGCAGCAAAAATGCCATGCATCACATCAACCATTTACAAAACTTTCTTTAGCAGAGGTCTCAACTTGCTTTCACAAACAGGGGCGACCCAACGGGTTGCCCCTGCAATTTATGGGGTTGGGGTGGGGTTAAGGCGAGGGGGGCAGGGGCCCCTTACAAAAAAGCCCCTGGTCTCCTCCCAGACCGAGCGCTCCCAACACCGCAACCGGGAGCTGGCCATGAAGGTCCTCAGGGCCCGCCTCTATAACCTGGAAAAGCGCAAACGGGATCAAAAGAAGGCGGATGCCCAGGAGTCCCAGAAGGACATCGCCTGGGGCAGTCAGATCCGCTCCTACGTCCTGCAGCCCTACCGCCTGGTGAAAGACCACCGCACCAAACACGAGGAAGGCAACGTGGACGCGGTCCTGGACGGCAACCTGGACCGTTTCGTGGAGGCTTATCTGCTGAATCCGGGGGAAGAGTAAAAATGGGAGGAAGTGGGAGGAGATATTCATGCCTAACGGCGCAAAGAGTTTAACTGCCAAGATAGTCTAAAAGGAAACCGCGCAGCTTTTCACCTGAAGATGCATTGCGAAGTTAGATTTTGATTTTATTGAATATATTATAGATTTTTTCCTTATGATCGGCTATCGATAAGGGTGAAACCATGTAATTGAGGAAAACTCTGTGAATTACTTTGTCAATTGTACAAATTACCTCAAATCCTTGTGGAATATAGTCAGCCATTAGAAATGGGATCAATTCTGGTTCAAAATAAAAATCAAGCCTATAATCCTTAATGACTCTCAAGTGATAGAACAACTCATAAATTAATGCGATTTGATTATATGATTGCGAACAAATGCAGCTTTCAGCGATGGGACATAACCTGCATGTTACTTTATCTCTATCTTTGCTGCCCAACCTTTTTAAAGTTTTATAAATTTCGTCGTGCTGAATAGTAACCATAGGAAGAACTGATTTAATAGAGAATGCAAGGCAGCTAGCGATACAAAGTGCTCTAGCCATTGCTTCTAATGTAAAAAAGAGTTCTGAAACAAATAAGCCTAAAATGTTTGTTACCGAAGAACTTGTGAAAAAGATTGCAATATTACCATAATGCCACCATTTCAATTCGTCTTCAGTCATTTTATCAATAACTTCGGAGTCCTGGGGTCCCAATGGAACTCCGCTGTATTTTTCCATAATTTCGTTGTAAACTGAAAACTCATTGGGAATCAGTGAGGATAATCTTATCAACAATTGAGCTTTGAAGTTAGAAATTAGTATCCATCTTTGAATAGTTCCCCTTATATCGACTATGCTCGTTCCATCTAATGTTAATTCTTGTTGTAAGGCTCTATCCAGTTGTGGTTTTATTGATCTGGCAAAATAACCTTCGGGAAAATCAGTTTCTATTAGTCCTGAAAGGCGTTGCGCCAATTCATCTCGGCAGATCTTTACCCAATCATGTTTTTGAAGGATTGATTGTACTGCACTGGGTGAGAGTCCTAAGTTATGCAATTTTATGCCAAATCCTTTATTATTCTAAATTGTAAAGGAGACCGAAGACAAGAAATAACACTACATATTGAATAGATTCTGCTTTTGGCCAAATTACCTGTATTGGCAATTATAGGATAATCATATTCGGAAATCAAAAATGCAAACCGCCCGGCCCGGGCGGGGTTATTTCTTGGGGGCTCAGGCGCCGCCGGGGGCGCACTCCATCGTCTTGGGCTTAACCAAGAGGTCCGCCTGGGTTTCGAGGTCTGGCCGCATCCCTTCATCAAAGGGCTTTTCCCCGTAGAACAGGGCCCCCTCGGTGTAGGGCGAGCTTTTGAAGCCGGTGTAGCTTCTCATTCCCGCCCGGTGAAAGCCGGTCTTGAGCATGAGGGCCAGGAAATCCTTTCCCGGCAGGGCGCCCCCGATTCACTGGAACCAGGACTCGGGACTCTGAGCCTGCTCCGGGGGCAGGTCCCAGATCAGAACCATGTCGGCCACCATGAAGCGGCCGCCGGGCTTCAGCACCCGGTAGGCTTCCCCCAAGGCCTGTTCTTTGCTCAGGGTCAGGTTGAAGACGCCGTTACTGATGACCACGTCGAAGTCGCCAGCCGGGAAGGGCAGGGACTCGGCCTCCCCCACCTGGAAGGCGGCGGGGGGGAGAGCCAGGCGCGCAAAGGTGGCCCGGGCCCTGGCGATCATCTCGGGGGTAGCGTCCAGGCCAACGACCCGGCCGCCGGGGCCCACCAGGTGGGCGGCCACCAGGGAGTCCACCCCGGCGCCGCAGCCGATGTCCAGGACGGCTTCCCCCGGATGGAGGGGGCCCAGGCTGAAGGGGTTTCCCACCCCGCAGAAGGCGGCCAGAACATCCTCCGGGATTTTCTCCACAATTTCCGGGGGATATTTTTGCAGTTCCATGGCCGCCTTGCCGGTAGGGTACTGGAAGCAGCAGCCGGCGCCGGCCGCGGCCACCTGGGCGTATTTCCCCCGGATGGCCTCCCGGATGGTGCGAACCTGGGTTTCGGTGAGGGGTTGCATTTCGTGCTCCCGGCGGCGGGCAGGGCCCACTGCCAATTCCTTCCGATTGCTGATTTTTGAAATCCCCCTAAATCCCCCTTTGTCAAAGGGGGACTTTCAAAGGAATTCCGCTAAGTTCCCCCCTTTGGAAAAGGGGGGATAGGGGGGATTTAGGTTTTTCTTTTGGTATTCGCTAAATGCGAGCCAAATGTCGAATGAGTGCTGTCTTAATGAGAAATCGATTTAGTTTGACCAAAAACGAAAAACCCAAAACGACAAACGGTATTTTTCAACCGATGTCCTTGCCGATGGCAAAGGCCTGTCCCAGGTATTTGCCGATGCCGTGGTAGGTGCGAATTTCCGGGCCGAAGATGATGGGCCGCACTTTTTCGATGTCGGGGAAGCCTTTTTCCCCCAGGACCGCGGCATCGGCCTTGACGTCCAGGATTTCGCCGATGAACTGGGTGTGCAGCCCGATCTCCATGGTGTGGAGCAGCTTGCACTCCAGCACCAGGGGGAACTCTTTGACATAGGGCGCGTCCACCAGGGTGCTGGCCACCGGGGTGAGGCGGGCCTGGGCGAACTTGTTCACCTCCCGGCCGCTGACCATGCCGAAATAATCCGCTTCTTTGACGTGGGCCTCCGAGGGCACGCTGACGGTGAAGGCCCGGCGGTCCACGATGTTGCCGTAGGAATAGGTGGCTTTGCGCAGCGACACCGCCAGGCAGGGGGGCTTGGAGCAGCAAATGGAGCCCCAGGCCGCGGTCATGGCATTGGCCTTGCCGTTGGCGTCATAGGTCCCCACCACCCACACCGGGGTGGGGAAAGCCAGGGTCCTGGGACCCAGGGATTTTTTCATGACCATCCTCCTTGTCTATGATGTTAAGTCGGATGAAAAGATATGCAATGTACCTCATACCCGCGGCGCCGCGATGACCACGAACCCCCCGGCTCCGTGGCCGTCTCTCACGGGTTCGGGAGCGGTGATGGCGCCCAGATCTTTAAACAGGGTCTGGCAGGTTTTAAGGTCCCGAAAGGGCAGTTTCGCAAGCCACTCCAGCACCTGGTCGACGGCATAGAAATGGGCTTCCCGGTAGAAGGCACTCTCCTGCTTATGCGCTTCATAGCGCTGGCCCAAGGGGCTGTCTTTATCAATCATGCCGATGAGGAGTCGCCCCCCGGGTTTCAGGACTCGCGCCGCCTCCTCCAGGGCCGGGAACGGGTCCTTAAGGAAGCAAAGGGTGGTGACCATTAACGCCAGGTGGAAGGAAGCGCCGGGGAAGGGTAGGGCTTCAGCCACGGCCCGGACCACCATGATTCCCCGGCGGCGCGCCATAGCGGCCATGGCTGTGGCCGGGTCCACCCCCACCCGGAGACCCAGGGGCACTGCAAACCTCCCGGTGCCCACCCCGATCTCCAGGCCGCGGCCCGGAGGAGGCAGGAATCGCTGCAACGCCATGATTTCCGACTCATAAACCGGCCGGTTCCGGTCAAACCAGGCGTCATAATCTGGCGCCGCTTCTTCAAAAACGGGAACGATGGTCATAGGTGGGCTTCCCAGCTGAGAAAGTTTTATCCCCACTCCGGTGGAAAAGAAAGCCCGGTGAATCGTGGACTCACCGGGCTGGTTTAACGTCAGGTTAAGTTGGACTTATTCTTCTTCTTCGGTTTCCAACTCGACGCCGTCCCGCTCGAACTGGGCGTCACGCGCCGCGTGGGCCTTGGCTTCGATCTCCGCCTCGCTCCAGGGCTCGTAGTCCAGGCAATTGGCCACCAGTTCCCAGAGGTAGAGGGTCTCCTTGTAGTTGCCCATATCGTGGACCTTGGGCAGGCCCTTCATGATCTGGTCCCGGCAGTTGTGGCAGGGGGCCACGACGATCTCGGCCTCGGTGGCCTTGATCTGGTCCGCCTTCATCTTGCCGTAGGCCAGGCGCTCTGCGTCGTAGGGCATGGCCCAGGCGCCGCCGCCGGCGCCGCAGCACAGGTCGTTCATCTGATCTTCGCACAATTCCCGGTAGAGACTGGGGTCGATGCACTGCTGGGAGATCCAGCGGGTCTTATCGCCCATGTGATCGCCAAAGGCCATCTGGGACTTGCGCACGTAGTTGCAGGGATCATGAACCGTGTAGGTTTCATGGTATTTATGGGTATTGAGCTTGATCCTGCCGGACTTGATGTACTCCTCCAGCAGATCCATGACGCTGACCACCTTGAATTCGTCGTAGACTTCCGGAAACCAATTTTTGAACCCGAACCGGGTTGCATAGTAGGCGTGCCCTCATTCGGGGTACAAGATGGTTTTGGCCTTAAGTCGTCGGGCGTTCTCAATGACCCGCGCCACCTGCTCCTTCATGGACGGGTCGTCGCCGGAGAACAGGCCCCAGTTGACCCCTTCCCAGTTGGTGGAAGAGACGGTCCAGTCTTCCTTGGCGGCGTAGAAGATACGCCACCAGAACTTCATGTCGTCCGGCTCGCCGAAGGGCTCCTTGGAGTTGATGGTGACGATGACGTTGGCGCCTTCCTTGTCCACCGGCACGTAGAAGCCGGGAGTGGGCTGCTCTTCGTCGGTTTCCATCTCCACGCCCAGCTCGGCCAGCAGGAAGAGAAAATCGTCCCGGGGAATCCCCAGGTTGTTGCCCCGCTGGAGATTCATCATGGTGCCCTTGTGGATGGGGCCGGGGACCTTGTCCCGCTCCCGCAGCGGCCGGCAGGTGCGGAAGGTGCGCATCAGCTGGATGCCCATGGGGCACTGATACTGGCAGCGGCCGCACAGGGTGCAGACCCAGGGCCACTTGGAGTCGATGACCTCCTGCTCCATGCCGAACACAATGGCCCTGATCGCCTTCCTGGAATCCCAACCAGGTACCAGGCCGGTGGCGGGGCAGCCGCCGGCGCAGGTGCCACAGGTATAACAGCGGTCCGCCAGTTCGGGGGCAATGTTCCCGATCTTGCGGTGCTTCCTGTCTACCTTAACCTCGTTCATGGCCTCTTCTGGCATTTTCCCTCCATATGCAATTAATGAGGCTTGCGAATTTACCAGCCCTAGGGCGACGCCGGCAGGGGTGCCAGAGTTTGCCGCTTTGTCGCCCGATTCCTTAACTTACTGATTTCCTGAGAGTTTACTTTATATGAAGCTAAACCTAGTAATATATATATAAAATTTTCCCCAAAAAGGAAATAATTTTTGGTGAACCACCTTCGATTATAGGCGGGGCTGCAACCTTGTCAAGGAGAAAATACTATTTTTCACATGAACCCCGACCGACCCTCAAGGTCCGGAAAAGGCTTGGGGCTCGCCAGGGAGACAGTCCCGGAATTATGATACCCGCAGTTCGGCTATTGTGCTATTTTTAAGCTGGGGGTGGGGCAATCTCAGGGTGAAGGCGCATTTGGTGACTAAGGTACGCCCAAAACCAGGAAAGGACCATGCGCTCCTGGGGACGGTTCCCGACCGCCCCTACAATTTGCATTCAAATATTTTTTTCAAGATAGTCGTCATGAGCCTTCGGCTCTCTCAAAATAATGAAAAGGCCGGTGGCACAGGCTTTCCAGCCTGTGCTCGGACACCCGAGGGCGGGTGTCCTACATATACTACTCAGGAACTTTTCGGAACAGAGGTGAGTTGGTTCCCATGTCCCTAGAAATGCAGGCGCGCCTGGAAATGCTCCAGGATCTGGGCGACCGGCTGGCAAACCGCCGGGCCGACCTGGTGGCGGCCCAGGGGGAGGATATGGGCGCCCCCTGCGCCATGGCCGCCCTCGAAGTGGACCTGGCGGTGGAGCATTTGAGGACCATGGAGGTGGAGGCGCCCCAGGTGGCGGGCAAATCCCCTTACGGCACCGTGGCCGCCATCTTCCCTTACGACGCCCCGCCCATCATGCTGGCCCGGGTGGGGGGCGCCGCGCTGTTGGGCGGCAACCGCTTCCGTTTCTCGTGCTCCTCCCAGACTCCCTTGACCGCCCGGATTTTACGGGAGGTGGTGGCGCCCTTCCCGCTCCTCCAGGCGGCAGTGGGCCTGGATAACCGCTCCTTCGGCGAGGCTTGCGTCCGGGACCCCGAGGTGCGGGTGCTGTTCATCTCCGGGGGCGGGGCGGTGGGCGAGGTCTACGCCAGAGAGGCCCGGGCCTTTGACAAGCTGTTCTTCGCCGGCCCCAGCGGGCTGCCCCCGATCATCCTCTTCAAGGACGCGGATCTGGCCGGCGGCCACCCGGTTCGCGGTGCGCCGGGCCTACCTCAACGGCGGCCAGTACTGTACCACCCTGAAGCGGGCCTATATCCACCGGGACATCTTTGATCCGGCCAAGGAACTTATTATGCAACAAGTTAAAGAGCTGCGGGTGGGCGACCCCCGGGACCCTGAGACCTGGATCGGTCCCATCAAAGTGGAGCGCACCCGCAAGCTCCTGGACCGGGCCCTAACGGCCTTGAAGGACTCCCACTTCCTGGTGCCCTACCGAAGGGAAGGGGAGTGGCAGGGGCCCTTCCTGGTGGAGACGCAGGCGCCCCCGGACCTGGAACTCTTCGGGCCCTTCCTGGCCCTGGTTCCCACCGAAAGCGACGCCGCGGCCGTGGAGACGGTGCTGGCCAGCCGCTACCCCTTCCTGGTGAGCTGGTTCGGCTCCCCACCCCCGGGGGCCAAAGAAGCCCTGACAAAAACCTTCGGCATGGTGTACGACAACCCGGACTTCCTCTTCACCCCGCTGCGCCTGCCCTTCGGCGGCAAGGGACCCAGCGGCTGGATCATGGAGTGGCGTGACGGGAAGTTGAGCAAACGGGATGGGGCCTTCATCTACAGCGCCGAGTTGGTGAGGGATTAGCTGTCAGCTTTCAGCAGTCAGCAGTCAGCAAAAGCGATTAAATGTGTAGGGTGGGCACCGCCCACCTATCCTACTCCTCATTAGCTTGGCGTCGCCCCCTGCATTACGTCAGATCTTCTCGAACTACTTGGGGGATTCGGGAGGTAGGCGGTGAACGGAGAGTTGCTGTATGACCTGGATTTGGGGCTTATTTGGGGAGCCAGTATCCTGTTCTTCCTCCTGGCGACTGAAATCGGCTTTCAGCTTGGCAAGCGGAAAGAGTCAGGCGTAGATGATCACGCCAGATCCCAGATAACCACCATTCAAGGAGCTATTCTGGGGCTTCTGGCTCTGCTGCTGGGGTTCACCTTTGCCATGGCCATGTCCCGGTTTGATGCCCGTAAGCAGTTGGTGCTGGAGGAATCCAATGCCATCGGCACCACCTTTCTCCGGGCCCAATTGATGCAGGAGCCCCAACGCCAAAAGGTCTCCAACCTGTTGCGCCAGTACGTCGAGGTGCGGCTGAAGTTTTACGAGGCCGACGTTGACCCGGAAAAGCTGGGAGCGGCCAAGAACGAGACGGACAGGTTGCAGAACGAGCTCTGGTCCCAGGCCACCGCCTGGGGGCAGCAGGAGCCCCGGGATATCACCATGGGACTGTTTCTCCGGTCGCTGAACGAGTTGATCGACCTGCACGCCACGCGAGTCAACGCCCTGGAAAACCATGTGCCGGAGATCATTTTGGTGCTCCTCTACTTCGTGGCCGTGGTGGCTACCGGGTTAATAGGATATGGCTGCGGGCTGGGAGGGCGTCGAAACTTCCTGGTGACCCTGACGGCCTCGGTGCTCATTGCCGCGGTGATTCTGGTGATTATCGATCTGGACCGGCCGCGCCGGGGGTTGATCAAGGTGAGTCAGCAGCGGATGGTGGAACTGCGCGACAGCCTTAACAGGTATAATCCCTGAGATAGGCGGAGCCTCCTGCTGCTGACCATGGAACATGGATGAAGGCCTGTTAAATTCCTGGCCCCGGACGTACCAGGAGGCGGTGGCCTTACAAGTTGCCCTGCGCTCTCGGGTGCGGCTGACGCCCTTGCCCCGTCCGCCCCGCTTGGTGGGGGGCGCCGACGCCATCTGCGACCGGGAGGACCGGCTGATCTTCGGGGCCCTGGCGGTCTACACCTATCCCGGCTTGGAGTTGGTGGAAGAAGCGGGGGCCGCGGGCGAGGTGCCCTTCCCGTACCGCACGGGCCTCCTCAGTTTTCGGGAGGTTCCCATCCTGGCGGCGGCTTTTCGTAAGCTCGAAAAATCCGCCGGACGTGCTCCTGGTGGACGGCCAGGGGATTGCCCACCCCCGGGGCCTGGGACTGGCGGCCCATCTGGGCCTGGTGCTGGAACTGCCGACGATCGGCCTGGCGAAAAGCCGCCTGGTGGGAGAAGGGCCGGAACCGGGCTTCAAGGCCGGCTCAGCCAGCGAACTCATCTGGCAAGGCAAAGTGGTGGGACTGATCCTGCGCACCGTCAGTGGCCGGAAACCGCTCTATCTCTCCCCCGGCCACTTGATTACCCTTAAGGAGTGCCGGGAGATCGGGCTGGGTTGCGTCACGAAGTACCGGATTCCCCTGCCCCTGAGACAGGCCGACCTTTTGAGCCGGCGGCTGCGGGCCGCAGGCTCCTGGTCAGCCCGCACCAGCCGTTGCGCCCGGGCCTGGGCGGCCGCGCTGAACAAGCGCTCCCGGTACAACGGGCAGATGTGGTACTGGCAGTTGGTGCACTGTTGCCTCTGGGAGTCCCATTCCCACCAGAGGCAATTCTCACAGACGCCGTTGATGTCCCGGTTCAGACAGATTCGTCCCGCATCCCCGAAGTCAACCATTTCCCCATCTCCCCCGTCCCCTCACCCTGGATAAAATAATTTCTAGAGCCCAGGATGTTATGGTCTTAATTAATGCAAAAAATCGGCAAAGTCAAACTTTTTCAGGGCTCACCAGGGAGGGTGCTACCCGGTGTTGGTGGGGGCTTAGGGAGTGGGAAAGCTACGGCTCAATCTTAATGGGGACGGTGGCCTCCGGTTAAAAAAAATCGCTTTTTTTAAAGACCAGGGGGTGGGCCAGGGGATGGAGGATCTTGGCGTCCACCACTTCCCCCACGAACAGGGTGTGGTCTCCGGCGGGAAAGGTGTCCACCAGCTTCGCATCCAGGTAGGCATAGGCCTGGGGCAGGATGGGGGCCCCGGTGACCGCGGTGGTCCATTCCAGGAAGGCGAACTTGTCCACCTGGCGGCCGCTCTTGTAGCCGAAGCGCTTGCCCAGGTCCGCCTGGGTGCTGGCCAGGACGTTGACGGCAAAGAAGCCGCTGTCCTTGATGAGGCGGTGAGAGTACCGGGCATGAGCGATGGAGACCATGACCAGGAGGGGGTTCAGGGACACCTGGGAGACCCAGGATGCGGTCATGCCGTTCACCAGGTCGTCCAGCCGGGTGGTTACCACGTAAACCCCATGCACCAGGGCCGTAAAGGCTACTTCTTGCATCTTGAGCCTCCCGTTGGTTATTGAGGGTGGTGGGCCGGGGCCGAACCTGCGGCTTCGCCGGCCTCCGGGGCGCGACTCACCGCGGTCCAATCGGCGCAGACCCAGAACCTGCCGACGCCCTGGCCCAGGCGCTGGCAGAACCCTTTGTGTTGGTAGGACCAAAACCGGCAGGTGGCGCAGACTTTCAGCGGTCGTTCCGGGTTGTTAAGAGGCATGGGTTCGGATAGTCTCCTTAGTACATGATTTTTTAAATATGGTAACGTTTCCTGCCGCCCCCCTCACCCCAGCCCTCTCCCCCCGCCAGCGGGGGAGGGGGGTTATTAATAATCTCTTCCGTTTATTAATGGGAGCATTATTGGGGTTCCTTAATTTTCCCCTCTCCCCCATTGGGGGAAAGGTTTAGGGTGAGGGGGAATTAATTTCTCTTTTCCGCTCCCATTAAATACGTTATCGAATTTATGAAATAGAGTACTTAAGTATCAGGTCCCAGAATTATCCTAACAAATCGAGGTCAGGTTTTCCCTCCCCCTTGAGGTGGCAGGGTTAGGGAGGGGGCGAAAAATTGCCTTGTGATTCAAGGATGTTGCCACCCTCCCCCCGACCTGCCCCCCTCAACTTCCATGTTAAATTTCTTCGGCCTGCAGGTCAAGCCGGAAATGGTCGTAGCCCTGGCCCGAAATGTCCCGTGCCCCCGCCGCCGTGACCAGGAGCACTTCCTTCCCGGCCACCACCTCCCCCAGGGCTTGGGGGCGCGGCAGCCCGGCCCGGGAAAAAGCCCGGGCCAGGGCCGGGGCGGCCTGGGGAGGGGAAGTGAACAGGAGCTGGTAGTCTTCGCCGCCGGTGAGGGCCAGGTGCAGGGGGTCCAGGCCCAAAGGGCGAGCCGCGGCCTGCAGGCCGGGGGAGAGGGGCACCGCCGCCGCGGTTATCCGGGCGCCGACGCCGCTGGCCCGGCAGAGGTGGAAGAGGTCGGTGGCCACGCCGTCGGAGAGGTCGATCATGGCCGTGGCCAGGCCTTCCCGGGCCAGCAGCCTCCCGGCCTCCAACTGGGGCCGGGGGGCCAGGTGCGCCTCGATCAACGCCTCCTTCAACCCCTCATCCATTTCAAGCCCTCGTTTCAGGATCTCCAGGCCAGCGGCGGCATCTCCCAGGGTCCCGGTGACATAGACCAGGTCACCGACCTGCGCGCCGGCGCGCCGCAGCATCCGGGCGGTGGGCACCACCCCGGTGAGGGTGACGGTGATGGTCAGCCCGCCGGGGGAGGCCACGGTGTCGCCGCCGATGACGGCCACGCCGTATTCCCGGGCGGCTCGGGCCAGGCCGTCGGCCAGGGTCAGGGCGCCGGCCCGGTCCCGCTGGGGCGGCCACCCCAGGGAGAACAGGGCATGGCGGGGCTCGCCCCCCATGGCCGCGATGTCGCTCAGGTTCACGGTCAGGGCCTTGAAGCCCAGCTTTTCCAGGGGGGTGTAGGAGAGATCGAAGTGGACCCCTTCCACCATGGTGTCCACGGTCCAGAGAAGGCATTGGGAGCCGTTAAGAGCGACGGCGGCGCAGTCGTCGCCGATCCCCAGGACGACCTCCGGGGGGGGCGGCCCGAACCGCCGGTTCAGAGCCTCGATGAGCGCCGTCTCCGTAAGGGCCGGGGTTTTGGTTTTACTGGTATCCTTGCCGTTCTTCATCCGGTTCAAGCTCGAGGAGCCCTCCCCCAGGGGTTACAAACCGAGAGCTCTGCGAAAATCTCAGATGTTGCCCCGGTTAATCAAAATGTAGCGTAGGCGCCCTCGCCTGCGGCTAAATAAGGTATGGACAGCCGAGGGCGGCTATCCCACATCAGATTTCCGCAGAGTTCTCAAAACCTCTTTGCACCTTCGGGTTATCGGGTCCCGGAGGGGCGGGTTTAAAACCCGCCCCCGACGTTTCGTCATCCGGCCTTTGCCCGGCTTATGGTCTGGGGGTGCAAGAATATGACTATTGCTAAGCCTTAGTCCCGGCTGCGCAGTTTCATCAGGAGGCGCAGGATTTCCAGGTAGAGCCAGATCAGGGTGACCATGAGCCCGAAGGCCGCATACCATTCCATGTAGCGCGGCGCCCCCGCCGCAGCCCCCTGCTCGATGAAGTCGAAGTCCAGCACCAGGTTCAGGGCCGCGACGGCGCACACGATGAGGCTGAAGGCGATGCCCACGGGGCCGCTCTGGTAGACGAAGGAGACCCGCACCCCGAAGAAACCCAGAATGATGGTGATGAAATAAAACAGGGCGATACCGCCGGTGGCCGCCACCACCCCCAGCTTGAAGTTTTCGGTGGCCCGGATCATCCCGGTCTTGTAGGCCAGCAGCAGGACCAGGCAGGTGCCGAAGGTGAGCCCCACGGCCTGGATGACGATGCCCGGGAACTGGGCTTCGGCCACGGAGGAGACTCCGCCGATGACCAGCCCTTCCAGCAGGGCGTAGACGGGCGCGGTCACCGGGGCCCAGGACTGCTTGAACACGGTGACCAGGGCGATGATGAAGCCGCCGATGGCCCCGATCCCCAGCAAGGGCATCACGGCCTGGGGGTTCATGGCGCGGTAGAAGATGTTCCAGGTCCAGGCCGCGGTGATGAAGACGCACAGGAGCAGGAGCATGGCTTTATTGGCCGTGCCCTGGATGGACATCTGCTCTTCCCGGGCCACCCTGCCGAACCCGGTAAAAGTGTCGTCGCCGAGAGCGGGGTTAGCCGTCCTCATGGTTTTCCTCCCACAGATCTTGGGGTGAATTACGGGATTCTTTGGCAGAGTTTATCATCGGCTAGAGCTTGAGGAAAGAAAAACCAGGGGGGCGGCGCGGCGCGGGAGCAGGGGGTCGGCTGGTTGAGGGAAAGGGGCAGGTGCCTCCGTCCCCCGGCCCCTTTCCCCAACCAGCCCTAAACTATAGCTTTGGGATGGTCATCCCCGATGGCGTCGTAATCGGTGATGCCCATGGGCTTGACAAAATAAGTGGCGCAGACGTAATCCAATTCCTGGGAGGTGAGCTGGGGGGTCTGGCCCATGAACCGGGCCCGGTCCACCAGGTTTTCGACGAGGTCCCGGGGATGGCAGGCGCACAGGGGGCGGGCGGAGATGACATAGTAGCGGGCCATCATGTCCCGGATGGCCTCCGGGTCAAAGGCGATGTTGTGATCGGCGCAGACCCGGCGGAAGATCTCCAGATACTGCTCCGGCGACACGTAGCCCACGAAGATCTTGTGGCGGATGCGCCGGAGAAAGGCTTCGTCCGCCAGACTGTAAGGGTTCAGGTTGGTGGAGAAGATGATGAGCTGGTCGAAAGGAATGCCGAACTGCTGCCCGGTGTGGAGGCAGCAGAAGTCCTGCCGGGTCTCCAGGGGGTACATCCAGCGGTTGAGCAACTGGCGCGGCGAGACCTTCTGGCGTCCGAAGTCGTCGATGATGAAGACGCCGTTATTGGCCCGCAGCTGGTGGGGGGCCTCGTAGAACTTGGTGACGGGGTTGTACTTCAGTTCCAGGGCCTCCTCGGTCATTTCGCCCCCGGCGATGACCACCGGCCGCCGGCACAGGATCCAGCGGCTGTCGTGGGCGGGGGAGTCCGGAGTTACGGGCACCGGCTGGTGGTTGACTTCGTCGTACACCCGGATGATCTGGCCGTAAACGTAAAGGGCGTAGGGGATGTAGACCGCGTCCTCGAAGCTGTGGCCGATGCAGTTGGCCATGACCGTCTTGCCGTTGCCGGAAGGTCCGAACAGGAAGATGGAGCGGCCGCTGTTGATGGCCGGGCCGATCTTGGTGAGGAAGTTCGGAGAGACCACATAATCGGTGAAGACTTCCTTGAGGCGTTCCTGTTCCACTTGCACCTGGTGGATGGTCTGGGCCTCCACCCAGTCCCAGTAATCCTCCAGGGGCACGGGGGCCGGCCCCACGTAGCGGTTGGATTCCAGGCATTGCTCTGCATAGATCCGGCCGGTATCGGTCAGGGCGTAACGCATCTCCATGGGCATGTGGTTCTTCTGGCTCAGCACATCCCGGGGTTTGACGTACAGGTAGTTCTGGTCCTTGAGGTGCTCCACCAGCAATTCCGCCTGCTGTTTCGGGATCTTCACGTCCCGGGCCATCTCCCGGGCCGTGACCGAGTCGCGGAAATAGGAATGCTTGATGATGAGCTGGCTCAGGAGGTTTTTCGGCAGCCCGATCTCCTCGAAGGTTTCGGGCACCGCCGGCCGGGGGTGGACAAACTTGGCCAGGGCGTCCGGCTCGATGAGCTTGAGGTCCAGCAGGTGTTTTGCCAGAAACCCCCGGTTTTTTTTCTGACGGTACAAAGCCGGGGCCAACTCTTCCGGGGTCAGCGCTTGAGTTTTAAGGAGGCGTTCAGCCAGATTCATACGTAGTTCTCCATCTCACCCGGTTGAGGAGCGTTGCTCCGCCGGGACCGCTTGCCGAAAAACCCACAGGCGAGCCGCGCCCCTCAAGGCCCGGCAGCGCCGCGGGTCCGGATGATTTTGCCGCCAACCCCGTGCTTAATTAGGGAAATAGGGTGTTGGCGCTTTCAAATAATCCCCTGACCGCGGTGCCAAAAACGGCCAGACTTCCTGCCACGGCCAGGGCAATGCCCGCCAGCAGCAGGGAGTACTCCACCGCGGAAGCACCCGTTTCGTCCCAGGGGAGGGCCAGTAATCTTTTCATGACCCCGGTCTCCTTTTTCAGTCCTCGAAAGGACCCGTGCCTGGCGCTCGGTTTCCTTCCCCGAGCGGTCAGGATGGTTGGGTTAACATCGTTTCCACCGGGAGCCCCTCGTCCGCGGGCTTTTCCCTGGTGGTCAGCCAATCTGATTTGGGCAGTCTGGATTCTTTGATGATCCTTAAAACAATTTGCTGCAGTCCCTGAGCCGCCTTGCTCCTTTTCTGGTCCATGGGGAAGGGGATCATCTGGTTGACCGACGTCTCGATGGCGGGGTCGTGAACCAGTTCTCCCAGAATCTGAGGCTGGAGGCTCAGAAAATCACTGCACACGGCTTGAATAATTTCCGGAGACTTCAGGTCGGCGGAGCTCTTGACCTGATTGACTATCAGGAACAGATGGAAGTCCCACAGGGCCCGGCAAAGCAGGTCGTACTTCTCGGGGGCGCTCTCCTTGAACCGGGCCAGCAAGTCCGGGACGGAATGCATGGGCATGTCCGTGTCGCTGCCGGCGGTCTGGTAGAGCATGGCCAGGACCTCGTCGTCCTTGGAGAACTCCCTGGCAAGCTTGCGGTACAGGGCGGCCTTGATAAAACCGTAGGCATTCTGCAGGGAGGTGGCCTGCGAGGTGAAAACCACGATTTTCCCAGGGGAATAATTGAAAAAATCCAACAGGTTGAAGGACGAGCCGGCCCCCAGGTCCAGAAGAATGTACTGGGCCGGCAAATCTTCCAGCTGTTTCAGCAGCCTGATTTTCTGGGAATAAGTGGGGTTGGCCGCGCCCAGGATGTCGTCGGCGCCGCAGATCAGGCCGATGCCTTCCACTTCGGTCTGGATGATGGTGTCTTCCAGCCGGGGCACCTTCTTCATGAGGAAATGTTCCAGGGTGACGTGAGGATAACGCACCCCCATCAGGGTGTGCAGGTTGGCCCCGCCCAGGTCGCCGTCTATCAGGATCACCTTTTTCCCCAGGCGGGCCAGACAGATTCCCAACCCCAGGGAGACGACGCTTTTGCCGACCCCGCCCTTGCCTCCGCCTATACTCCAGAGTTTTATTCTATTGAGCTCAGCAGACATGTTTTCCTCCCCTCGGCAAAATCATCAGCGGGACAGCCTCTTTTGCAATATGGACCAGAGACTCTTGCCGGCCACCGCCACGCTGCCAAAGAACCACAAGATCCAGCCGAACAATTGGTAAGGCTTGGGCCCCAATTGAAAGGCTACTCCCCCCAACAGCAACAGCATTCCCAGCAGATAGATTTTCTGGTCGGAGTAAGTCCGTTGATTGGCATAGGCCTGATCCCAGCGGTCCCACAAGCCCTTCATGTCCTTGGCGCTGTTAGGAATCAGATCCCCCAGGATCTTGCGGGCGGTCAGGGTCGGCTTGGCCAACTCCAGGCCCAGGGTTAATTGCCTGCCCCCGTCCCCGGCAGCCCTGGTCCAGACCAGCTTGCCGTCGATGTCAATGGGTTCTTCGCCGCCCTTGAACCTGAGGCGGAGGTTGCCGTGGCGGCCGTTGAGGTCCTCCCAACTCAGCGAGGCCTGGGGGTAAATGGCCTCCAGGGTAACTACGCCCGCGGTCAGGTTCAGGACAAGAACCGGAACCCGGAGGGCGGTTTCTCCGTCCCGGTCGCTGATCTCCAGGATGATGTAGGGAGAGTCAGCGGCTTGGGCCAGTGAAGCGGACCGTTTCGATGCCATGTCGTTCTCCTAAGATGACGGACTTATTAGTTCATCCGGTGGGGCTGGGTCCCAACCCGGCCAGACCCCCCGGAGGCGTTCATTTCTGCCACAGGAAGACCCGGGCCATCTTGCCGGCTCTTTCCAACTTTTCCCGGAAGGGCAAGACGGCATATTCCGGGTTGATGGCGATGTAATTTTTCAGGCAAAAGATCACCATCAGGATGGTCTGCCGGTCCTCGGCCCACTCGGGATTCTGGTCCAGGAAATCCTGGGCCGCAGCCTGGACTTCTTGCAACTGGCTTTGTTGGAGCTGAGCCGGCAGCACCGAAGCCCAGGCCTGGGCGATATCGCCGGAGCCCGAGGCCGCCTCCGGTTCCTTCGGCGCGGGCAGACCCGGCGGACAAAAACGCTGGTCCCATTCTCTGGCCCGGCGCTGCAGTTCTCCGGGCTCGATTTCCTTTCCCGAACGCAGGGCTTGGTAGCGGCAGCTCTCCATGATCACTTTTTCGCCTAAGCCCGCCAGCAACTTGAAAAACTGGCCGGAAACCGAGGGGTCGTACCATTCAGGGGAAGTCCCGGCGCCCGGCAGGTCCTGCCCCTCCTCCGCCCAGGCCCTGTCCGGAAACGACCAGGTTCCCAGCGCGGCGATGGCGGCCGGCACATCAGGAGCGTGGTCCAGGCCCGCAGAGGCGTTTGCCCCCAGGGGGACCATGGGAGTGGCGGCCACCAGGTCTTGCAGGTATTCCCAACGGCCCGAGCGGGTGCGGCAATCGCCATGGGGCGCATGCCACAACAGGCTCAGCAGCACTTCCGGGTCTTTTAATCCCACCCCCAAGGCCGTGGTGAGGACTCCGTAATAATAGGCTTCCACCGAGGGGGCGGGAACCAGCAGGGCCTTGAGCACCAGGCCGTAAGGAGAAATGTTGCGGTAGACATCCTCCCAGGGCAGCACCTGGGGCTCGGCGCCGGGAGCGGCGCTCGGAGAGGCGTGGTTCCGGATAAATTGCCATACCGCGGGTTTGGGGTGCTGGGGCGGGTTTTCCCAGGGAGGGCGGCGCCAGCGCCAGGGGTCCCGGCCCTGGGGCTCGATGGACGGCGGCGCCAGCACCAGGCCGCCTTCGCCGTAAATCAACACTTGCGGCGCCAGAAAAAAAGAGGGCGGCGCCAGGCGCTCCGGAGGCAGGGCGTAATAATGCTGCTCCCGGCTGTTGCCCATCTCCGCCACGCACTCCGAGCGCCATTCCCCCATCTGATCCAAAGACAGGGCCCCCTCGCCCTTGTTGACTTCCAGGATCAGCAGCCGGGAAGCCTTCCCCGTGCGGATCCCCACGTTCAACTGGATATCCTCCAGGCCCAGGTCGGCCAGCTTTTGCGACCAAACCTCCCGGGGTTGGCTGAAATCCAGGCTCAATTCGGCCTTTCCCCGGGCATCCATGGCCACCAGGACCCAGCCCAGACTCCGGTAACGCTCGGCGAAATCCACCCACAGGCCATGGTGATCTATTCTTTCTTTCAGATCTAAGATGCGGCCGATTTCGTCGTGGCCAATCCTGACTGCCAGTTCTTTACTAGACATTTCGTTTCCCGTGTTCAGGGATGAGGCGATTCCCCTGAGGCGGAAGTCCCGAGCCCGGCGCTACGGATGTAGTAAGACCTCCCCCGGATTAACGACCTCTAAACCGGCGGGGGCGAGAAGCACCCCCGCCCATCCACCCCCCAATCTGGCTACAATTGTTTTGATGCTATTTTTAGGGCAAGGGGGTTTGGCCGCAATCAGGGCAATCCTGATTCTAGGGTTCGATTTCCCTCATTTTGGGGGCTGTGAAAACAGAAGGCGGCCCTCCTCAGGCGCTTGGCCCGGAGGTTTGGATGATTAGCGCTCTCGGCTCTCAGCTGTCGGCTTGCAGCCCGGGTTAGGCAGGGGCGGAGGGGGCAGATGCAGGGGGGACAAGGCCGGCTAGGCCTCCCTGGTTCAGGCGCGGCCCAGGGGGCGGTCCTTTAACGACAAACCAAAAACGAAAACCGGAAAAGGGGATTGATGAGGAGATGGGCGGCTGCTGGCCGGAAGGCTTTTTGCCTAACGGCCGGGAAGGCTGGGGAAGGAGAGAATTACTTGCGAAAAACCTTGGATGGGCCTAGGGGGGATTTGCACCCCGCCCCCTCCTGCAACTACCACCCCCACCTTCCGAGGGCGCCCCGCCTTAAGGGGCCCGGTCCAGGTGGTATAAAGCCAGGAGCATGACCACGGTGCCCAGGAGCATCCAGATGGGGCCGAAGAGCCACAAGACCAGCAGCACCCCCAGGTAATAGCCCCGCATCCCCACGGTGTAATGCAGCATGCCCCGGTTCAGGATGCCGGTGATGTACTCCGGGGTGATCTTGTGGGCCAGGGTGGAGGGGACGTTGATCATGAAATTGACGTGGTTGTAGTAACGGATGGCCAGGCAGAAGCTGAAGAAGACAAAAAAGAAATCAATGATCAGGACCATGAGTTTGAATAACCAGAGGACCCGGTGTTCCCGCACCAATTCTTTGAGGCTGGGAGAGATTTCCGCCATCTTCTCCGGGCTGGCCGCGATGCTGACCAGCCCCAGGCTGATGAGGATGGCGGTGGAGGCCAGGAAGCTGGAGGCCATCACCCAGTTGCGCAGGGTCTGGACCGCCAGGATGTCCCGGTTATTTTGCATGATGGACTCCACCCAGTGCCCCCGCAAATGGTTGGTGATGCCCATGGAGGTATTCAGGGGCTGCTTGCGCACCTGGTAGATCAGATGAACATGATAGAGAATTAATGCTAGGAAGGCCGCCGAAGTGAGGTAAATTTCCAGGTTCGGATAAAAGTCCATCCGCCGTTCCCCTTAGCCGGGCGGTTTGGCTCACCCCGTGCAGGCAGGTGATTGGCCCGGATCAATAGTGCCCTGCAGCCCAAGTGCCTTCCCCGCTTGAGGACGGGGGTTGGCCGCTCGAGCATGGACGGCTGGTTTATCGGGAAGTCGGTTCCTAAATTGATTTTAGCCGAGTTCGGCACCGGGAGCAACTGTTCAAAATAGTGGTGGGGGAAGGAGGGGCCGGAGGTTTTTGGTTTTTTCGTAAGTGGCCCCCGGCCCCTCCCCAAGCTCCTGTCCCCAACCCCATAGAAGATAGCCCTGCACAGGAGGCCACCGGGCGGCGGGGCCCCGGCCCCCGGCGTCCTTGCAATTTCCGGCCAATGGGATAATATCCCGCCATGAGCGCCCTGTTCCGCTTTGCCCTGCGGCTGTTCATCTGCTTCCTGGCGGCCAAGCTCTTCCTGCACGCCGTGGGGGTGGACGGGCGGGATTACCTCATCGGGTTGACCATCCTGCTCACCGTTAACGTCTACTGGCTCACGTACCTGGCGTTTCGGGACCGGCGGGGCTCGAGCCCGCCGCCGCCGGAGGCCCCGGTGCGGAACCGGCCGGCGGCGCCGGCGCAGTCCGGGGAGCCGTCGCCTCCCGCCAGCCCGGGTTAGACCCCGCAAGGTCCGGAGCCCCGTGGTCCCTGGAAAAAGCCACCCGGGCCATCAGATGGGGTGACCCAGCCCCAACGGTGGGGGGGCGGGTCAGGCGTTAAACTCCATCATTTTTTCCTTGACACTGAATTTGTGAATGTTTTAACATTCAAAAGCTTTATCTCCCTGGAACCCAATCCGCTATGACATTAACCGATCTCCTTATCCAGAAAAAATCTACCATTGTCGATAAATGGCTCCGGGTGATCTACGAGAGCTATGCCCCGGAAACCGCCATCTTTTTGAAGAAAGAAAAAGACCGCTTCGACAACCCCATGGGTTACCGAATCTCCCTGGGGATCAAAAACCTTTTTGGCGCCTTGCTCCAGGAGATGGAAACCGAAGAAGTTCTGGCCTTCCTGGACGAGATCATCGGAATCAGGGCCCTGCAAAATTTTACTCCCGGCAAAGCCCTGGCCTTCATCTTTTTGCTGAAGAACGTGATTCGGGAAGAACTGGCCAAAGAGCTCCGGGACGGGGACCTGGCCGCGGAACTCCTGGAGCTGGAGTCCCGCATCGACGGGCTGGCCCTGCTGGGCTTTGAGGTCTACACCAAGCGGCGGGAAAAACTGAACGAAATCCGGATTAACGAGATCAAGAACCGGGTGAGCGGGCTGATGAGAAGGACCGGCCTGGATCTGAGCTGACCCGTGAGCAGGAAGCGGCAGATAAACGGCAAACCCGAAACGAGGTGAAGTAAATGGATTTTTTTAAGCGTCATTTCTTCGCGGCCCTGTTCGCAGTCCTGGGACTGGTGGTGATCGCCTGGGTGGGGACCATGGGGAACCTCCAGCTCTTGTTCGGGGTGGTGGTGCCTTACCTGGCGGCCCTGATTTTTATCGAGGGGCTGGTGTACCGCGTCATTCAGTGGGCCCGGTCCCCGGTGCCGTTTAAAATCCCCACCACCGCCGGCCAGCACAAATCGCTCCCCTGGATCGAGCGCGACCTGGGGGAGAAACTGGACAACCCGGAAAACACCAAGTTTGTTATCGGCCGCATGGCCCTGGAGGTGCTGGCGTTCCGCAGCCTGTTCCGCAACCTCAGGACGGAGCTGCGCCAGGACCCGGACAACCCCGAAGGCGCCCGGCTGATTCACTGGTCTTACAAGTGGCTCTGGCTGGGAGCCATCGCCTTCCATTACGCCTTCCTGGTGGTCCTGATCCGGCATCTGCGCTTCTTGACCGAGCCGGTGCCTCTGCCGGTGCAGTTGGTGGAAAAACTGGACGGCTTCTTCCAGATTCTCACTCCCGCGGTGTACCTGAGCGGCATCGTCCTGGTAGTGGCGGCGCTCTACCTCCTGGGCCGCCGCATCACCAACCCGGCCCTGCGCTACATCTCCCTGGCCGCGGACTACTTCCCGCTGCTCCTGATCATCGGCATCGGCACCAGCGGCATCCTCCTCGGTACTTTTTCCATACGGACATCGTGGCGGTGAAGCAGCTGGCCCTGGGCCTGGTGACCTTCCACCCCGTGGTGCCCCCGGGCATCAGCCCCCTCTTTTATACCCATCTGTTCCTGGTGTGCGTGCTCTTTGCCTACTTTCCTTTCAGCAAGCTGCTCCATGCCCCCGGCGTGTTTTTTAGCCCCAGCCGGAATATGGCCTCCAACAACCGCTGGGTCCTGCACGTCAACCCCTGGAACTATCCCGTCAAGTTCCATTCGTATGCGGAATATGAAGATAAGTTTAGGGAACCCATGATCGAAGCCGGGATCCCGGTCGAAAAGGAGCAATGAGTTTATGGCCAAAGTTCCGACCCCAGCAGAGATACTCCCTGTAAGCTATAAGCCGCCGGAGAAAGGCTGGATGGACGTCAAGCCGGACTTCCGGCCGGGCACCTATTGTAACCCCGCCAGCCCCAAGTGGATGGAGTGGCTCAGCTACCCCTTCCCGCGAGCCAGGTCGGTGCCCGATGATGAGTGGGGACTGCCCCAGGATTGGAAAGAAATCATCCTGCAGGGCATGGAAGACCGGCTGAACCGCTTCCGCTCCCTGAAGATCTTCTTCGACATCTGCGTGCGCTGCGGGGCCTGCGCCGACAAGTGCCACTTCTTCCTGGGCACGGGCGACCCCAAGAATATGCCGGTCCTCCGGGCCGAGCTCCTGCGGTCGGTTTACCGGCGCTACTTTAAGAAGATCGGCCGGGTCCTGGGCGAAATCGCCGGCGCCCGGGACCTGACGGAAGACGTCATCAAGGAATGGTTCTTCTACCTGTACCAGTGCACCATCTGCCGGCGGTGTTCGCTTTTCTGCCCCTACGGCATCGATATGGCGGAGATGACCCTCCTGGGCCGGGAGCTGCTGGCCTCCATCGGCCTGAACATCGATTGGGCCATGGCCTCGGTGGCCCAGTGCTACGACAAAGGCAGCCACATCGGCGCCACCCCCCAGGCCTTCAAGGACATGATCGACTTCCTGGCCGAGGAAAACGAGCGCATCACCGGCATCACCACCCCCACATCCTATAACCGCAAGGGCGCCGAGGTCCTCTTCGTCATGCCCTCCGGCGACTACTTCGCCGACCCCGGCACCTACACCATGATGGGCTACCTGCTGCTGTTCGAGCATATCGGCCTGGACTACACGCTCAGCACCTACGCCGCCGAGGGCGGCAACTTCGGCTGGTTCATCTCCCACGAGATGGGCAAGAGACTCAATGCCAAGATCTATGCCGAAGCCAAGCGCCTGGGGGTGAAGTGGATCCTGGGCGGCGAGTGCGGCCATATGTGGCGGGTGTGCAACCAGTACATGCCCACCTGGTGGGGGCCGGTGGACTTCCTGGAGGAGCCGGTATCCCCCATCACCGGCACCCGCTTCGAAAACGCCAAGGTCCACAAAATGGTGCACATCTCCGAATTCACCGCGGACCTGATCAAAAACGGCAAACTCAACCTGGACCCCCAGCGCAACGCCCACATCAAACTGACCTTCCATGATTCCTGCAACACCGCTCGGGGTATGGGGATCTTTGAAGAGCCGCGCTACATCATCAACAACGTGATGCCCGAGGGTCACTTCGTGGAGATGCCCCCCAACACCATCCGGGAGAAGACCTTCTGCTGCGGCAGCTCCAGCGGCATCAACGCCAACGAGAACATGGAGCTCCGCATGCAGGGCGGCCTGCCCCGGGCCAACGCCGTGAAATGGGTGCACGAAAAATACGGCGTGAACCACCTGGGCTGCATCTGCGCCCTGGACCGGGCCACCCTGCCCACCCTGCTGCAGTACTGGGTGCCGGAAGTGGAGGTCACGGGCATTACCGAACTGGTGGGTAACGCCTTGGTGTTCGAAGGCGAACTAGAGCGCACCACCGATCTCCGGGACCGGGACCTGGAAGGGGTGGAGGCAGCCGTGGAGGACGAGGAATAACATGGCTGATTACAAGAACGAATTCGGGGAATTTGCAGAGCGTCCAAAGGTTGCGAAGAAGCTCTATGACGCTAAATACGTCATCGGCGGGCTCATCGTCTTCTTCGTCCTCGCCAGCTTTACCTTATGGCCCAATCTGGGAAAGACCGTCCCGGCGCCCCAACCGAAACTCGAGACCCCCGTCATTCAGAAACTGGCAGAGGCCGACCGGAAGTGCGTGCTCCCCACTGCCGAAATGCGGGCTAAACACACGCAGATGCTCATCGACTGGCGGGAGACCGTGGTGCGCAGCAAGGAGAAAGGGGCCGTCAACGGCCGGGAATTTGTCGCTCCCGACGGCAAGAAATACCTTGCCAGCCTTACCAATACCTGCATGAACTGCCACTCCAACAAGGCCGATTTCTGCGATACGTGTCATAACTATGCCGCGGTAACGCCTAATTGTTGGGGTTGCCACCTGGAACCGGGCAAGAAGCTGGCGGAGGCTAAGTGATGGGTATGGATAGAAGAGAATTTATCAGGTTAGCCGGACTCTCCGCCCTGTTGGGACTGGGAGGTAAAGGGGCTTTTGAACTAGTGCGTCCGGGCCAGGCGCAGGCCGGGTTTGCGCCGGAGGCCAAGGCCCTGGAAGGCAAAAGGTGGGCCATGGTGGTGAACATGCAGAAAATGGATGAAGCCACCGCCAGCAAGTGCATCCAGGCCTGCCACCGGGTCCACAACGTCCCGGACTTCCGCAGCCCCAAGGACCCCAAGGACCAGTTGCCCCCTGAGGTCCAAAACCGCTACGAGATCAAGTGGATCTGGACCGAGCATTTTCACAACGCCTTCGGGGAAGAGCAAGGGATGGAGAAGGTGCATCACCTGCCCTTTATGTTGCTGTGCAATCACTGCAACAACCCGCCCTGCGTCAGGGTGTGCCCCACCAAGGCCACCTTCCAGCGGGAGGACGGCATCGTCATGATGGACATGCACCGGTGCATCGGCTGCCGGTTCTGCATGGCCGGCTGCCCTTACTCGGCCCGGAGCTTCAACTGGAGAGACCCCCGGCCCTTCGTCGAGGACGTCTATCCGGGGTATCCCACCCGGGAGATCGGGGTGGTGGAGAAGTGCACCTTCTGCGCCGAGCGGCTGGCCCAGGGCCTGATGCCCGCCTGCGTGGAGGCCTCCGGAGGGTCCATGATCTTCGGCGACCTGGGGGACGAAAAGTCCAAGGTGAGTGAAACCTTGAAGAGATACTTCACCATTCGCCGCAAAACCCATCTGGGGACGAACCCGCAAGTCTACTATATCGTGTGAGGTAGGTCATGCTTGAAAAGGCGCTAATCGGCACCAAGAGATATTACGGACTGCTGGCCATCCTGGCAGGCATCTTCGCCCTGGGGTTTCTGTTCTACCTCAAGCAGCTGCAATTCGGCTTGGGGATCACCGGCATGGGCCGGGACGTCTCCTGGGGTTTTTACATCGCCCAGTTCACCTACCTGGTCGGGGTGGCGGCCTCGGCGGTGATGGTGGTCCTGCCCTATTATCTCCATAACTACAAGGCCTTCGGCCGGGTGACCATCCTGGGAGAATTCCTGGCGGTGGCCGCGGTGACCATGTGCGTCACCTTCGTGCTGGTGGATATGGGGCGGCCGGACCGGGTCTTCAACGTCTTTAAGTACCCCACTCCCAACTCGGTGATGTTCTGGGATATCCTCGTCCTGAACGGTTATCTCCTGCTCAATATCCTCATCGGTTGGAACGTGCTGGAGTGCGAACGCCATTCGGTGGCGCCGCCCAAATGGGTCAAGACCCTGATTTATATCTCCATCCCCTGGGCCGTGTCCATTCACACGGTGACCGCTTTCCTGTATGCGGGCCTGCCGGGCCGGGGCTACTGGCTCACCGCCATCATGGCCCCCCGGTTTCTCTCCTCGGCCTTTGCCGCGGGTCCCTCCCTGCTGGTCCTGCTGTGCCTGCTGGTGCGGAAGTACACCAAGTTCGATCCGGGTAAGGAGCAGATCCAGTCCCTGGCCAAGATCGTCACCTATGCCACCTTGATCAACGTCTTCTTCTTCTTCTGCGAAGTCTTTACGGTCTTCTACAGCCAGATTCCGGACCACATGCTGCACTTCCAGTACCTCTTCGCGGGCCTGGACGGCAAGGCCCGGTTGGTGCCCTTCATGTGGGTGTCCATCGTGGGCATGACCACCGCCGCCATTCTGCTGGTCAATCCGGGGTTCCGCAAGAATGAGACCACCCTGGCGGCGCTGTGCGGCCTGGTGATTATTACCACCTGGATCGACAAGGGTCTGGGGTTGATGACCGGCGGTTTCGTGCCCAACCCCCTGGAAAAGGTGACGGAATACTGGCCCACGGTGCCGGAGGCCCTCATCACCCTGGGGATCTGGGCCCTGGGATTTTTGGTCCTCACCCTGCTTTATAAGGTGGCCGTTTCCATCAAAGAGGAGATCAGGGCTTAGGCGGCCTGACTGATAAATCGATTAGACGGTCATCTAGGGGCGGGTTTAACACCCGCCCCTGCCTTGGCCGAACCAGTTATAACAAGTTGCCGTCAAAAAGGTATTTTTCATGTAGGGGCGTGATTTATCACGCCCGCAAGGGCGCAATGAATTGCGCCCCTACAGCAAAAATGCTGATTTTACCTCTAGGAGCGCAACCTGGTATTAAGCGTCCAGATCCAGATATACGCTAAATTTTATACTGCTTTTAAAGGGGGTGAAAGAATGGCCTGGCAGGTTGAAATCGATGCTGATAAGTGCACCGGTGATGAGGAGTGCGTCAACGTCTGTCCGGTGGGGGTTCTGGAGATGCAGGGAGACAAGGCGGCGGTGGTGAACGAAGATGAGTGCCTGGGCTGCGAGTCCTGCGTGGAAGTCTGCCCCTCTGGCGCCATCACCGTAACCGAAACCTAAACCGCAATTCCCCGAGACGCAATACGCCGGCCTTGCAGGCCGGCGTTTTTTTTGGGGGGGGGGTCCCAAAAATGATTTTCCGGAGGGCTGGCGGCCCCCGGCCGCTTACTATCCCGCCCTGAAACCCGCCCCCAACCCCCATAAGGGGGCTGGGAGGGGAGGCGCCGCGGCGCCCGGTTTGAATTTACATATTAAAAGGGTTGATCAGGTGGACCGGGACCGGGGAGTTGGCCATGACCTTCCGGGCCACGCTGCCGAATTCGGGGCTCTTCTGATCCAGCTCTTCGGCGCCCCGGCCGTGGGTGGTCAGGACCACGAGGTCGGCCTTCTCGGCCTTGATCATCTTCAGGATCTCGGTGGCGGCGTCGCCCTGCACCAGCCGGGTTTGCAGGTTGGGACAGGCCTTCAGCTCCTTCTCGCACACCGTTTCCAGATGCTGCTTGGCGTGCTTGAGCTCATAGTCCCGGAAATGTTCCAGCTGCCCCTTGCTGGGATCGCCATAGGCCCGGAAATAGGACAACAAATCCACCCCGACGTAAAGCACGATGACTTTTGCCTGGTATTTGTCGGCCAGGGAGGAGACGTGCTTCGCAGCTTTAATCGAATTCTTGGACAGATCAGTGGGCCAGAGAATGGTGCGCACTTCCATGGAAGACCTCCCTATAACGGATAATTGTACAAGTGCTTACCAAGGTTATAAAAATATAATACATGATTCAAAATATGGAAGGGCTTTTGTGGCGTTAAAGCGCCTTTTTCTTTTCCGGTAAAATTAGGAGGTGGAGAGGCTGCCAGCAGAGTTTGGGGGGATAATTAACCTGCTTAGGGCGGCCAAGGGCTGCTGTCTAGGGTAAGCCCAGGTAGTTCTTGATGAAGAGGCCCAAGGCCTCGACCTCCCCGGGGTGGAACACCGGCAGGGCTGACTCCACGGGGCCGGAGCTCACCAGGGCGATGACCCGGGAATCGTCCGGCAGGACCGCTTCCAGGTCCGGGCCCACCAGGGCGATCTTAGGGAGGTGGGAGGTTTTGTAGCCTTCCACCAGGATCAGGTCCGCGGCCGGCGCCAGCTGCGCCAGGGCCGCGTCCAGGGGCGGCTCCTGGGGCAAGACCCGGGAAATCTGCAGGAACCCCGGGGCCGCCAGGGCCACGGTCTGGGCTCCGGCCCGGCGGAACTTGCCGGTGTCTTTATCTTCGTCGCCCAGCCCGGGCTTATGACTGTGTTTCAAAACCGCCGCCCTGAGGCCCTGGGCTTTGAGCCAGCCCAAGAGCCGGCAGATCAGGGTGGTCTTGCCGGACCCGGAAGGGCCCACGAAGGAGATGACCTTATCCGCTCCCGGCGGGTGCATGAGAGGTCTCCTGATATCTATGGTCGTGTTTCGGGAGTATCTTCCAAATTCCGGCCCCCATTCCCGGAGGGCGCTGTAGGGGCGGTTCGCGAACCGCCCCTACGAAAACCTTGCCCAAAGTGGGGAATATTCTTGCCAGATATATCTGGGATGCCCCACTAATAGGGTGTTTTAAAATTAAGGGGACATCGGAAAGCAGGTTTTCTTACCCCCCTTTCCTAAAGGGGGGCAGGGGTGATTTAATCCCCCTAAATCCCACTAAGGGGGATCTGAGGGTCCGGCCCCTGTCAGCCAATATAACCCGGTTCAGGGGGAACCGGTAAGCCTAATTGGCGGAAAAGTCTTCATGATTATGGATTTTTAGCCGAAACGACATTGATTTCTTTTGCATGGAAGCGGAAAAGGTTATAAAAAATTACAGGATACCCCAGGTGAAGGAAAGACCAAATGAAACCCAGGTTGCCCACGGATAATTGCCGCGGTGCCGGGCTCCGGCTGGCCCTGTGCAGTTTGCTGGCCCTGCTTGTTTTCGGCTGCCAATCCCAGGAGCCCCCTTTGCGCCCGGGGGCGGCCGAGTTCAAAAAGGAAGTGAAGGATTGCATCACGACCCTGCAATCCTCCTTGATTCAACCGTTGTCCACCAGGAACATCCCGGCCATCAACGAGACCTTGGAAAAGGTCGAGCCTCAGGCCATTAAGCTGTGCCGCATGTGCCCCTTCCGGATCGGCGTGCTTAACCAGGAAGGTTACACCCTGACGGTATATCCTCCCAAAGAGGACGCCATAGGGAACTTCTCCAATTATGACGTAGTCATCCAGGCGCTGAAAAACCGCCGCACCACCACCCAGCGTTTCTTCCTGCAGGACGGCTCCCAGATTTATATCATCTGCGTTCCCATCCTTCAGGAGGAAAAAGTCTTGGGTCTGCTGGCCGTGGCCGTGAGCGCCGAGGAGGCCAAAAAAAGATGGGACATGACGGCGGAGGAGTTCCTGGCCATTGATTTCAACCGCTAGCTGAAAACTTTCCCTGGAGCCGGATAAACCCTAGCCCTCTGCCGGCTTCCCCTCGCTTATGAAAAGAACGGCGGCGCCACAGCAAGACTACCAGATTGCGGTTGCGGGAGAGCAGGGCGCAGTCATCCTCTCCCTCACCGGCCGCCTGTGCCTGGCCAACCTGAAACCCTTGCGGGAAGAGATCCAGGCCCTGCTTGCCGGGATGAGCCCCGCCTCTCTGGCGGTGGATCTGGCCGGCGTGAGCTATCTGGACAGCGCCGGGGCCCTGGTTCTCCTGGAACTGGAGGGCCAGGCAGGCACCAGGGCCATCCCTTGCAGTTTTATTAATATGACCCCGGAGGTCCAGGGGATCCTGGGCCTCATCGACCCGGCCGACTTGCGCGTCCCGCCCCTCATCAGCGAGAGGACGCCGGCCCTCCTGGAGCAAATCGGCGGGGCCGCCCTGCGGTTTCTCGCCGACCTGGTCCAGGTGCTGACTTTCCTGGGGGCCCTCCTCCTGTCCCTGTTCTCCTCCTTGCTGCATCCCCGTTCCGTCCGGTGGGGCGAGGTGCTCTTCTACCTGAAAAGGACGGGGGTGGACGGACTCCCCATCGTGGGACTCATCAGCGTGCTCCTGGGCCTCATCATCGCCTTCATGTCGTCGCTGCAGCTCAAGGATTTCGGGGCCAACATCTACGTGGCCTCCCTGCTCGCCATCTCCATGGTGAAGGAGCTGGGCCCCATCATGACCGCCATCCTGGTGGCCGGGCGCTCCGGGTCGGCCTTTGCCGCGGAAATCGGCACCATGATGGTGAACGAAGAAGTGGACGCCATGGTGACCATGGGCTTCGACCCGGTGCGGTTCCTGGCGGTCCCCAAGGTCCTGGCCACGGTCATCGCGGTGCCCCTGCTCACCCTGTACGCCGACGTGTTCGGCATCCTGGGCGGCCTGATCGTAGGGGTGATGGGCCTGGACCTCACCGTGTTCACTTACATTTCCGAGACCCAAAAAAGCCTGGACCTCTTCGACCTGATCTCCAGCCTGATCAAGGCGGCGGTCTTTGCCGTGCTCATCGCCGGCATCGGCTGTCAGCGAGGATTCCAGGTACAGGGCGGGGCCCAGGGCGTGGGCGCGGCCACCACCTCCGCGGTGGTGGCGGCCATCTTTCTCATCATCGTCACCGACTCGGCCTTTGCCCTGGTTCTCCACTATATGAGGTAAACCGGCGGACAGCGAGGTTTTCTAATATTTTTACGATGCCGAGGCCAGGTAAATCAGATTTCCATGGGGCCTTAAGTCCCACTTTTTTGAAAGGGGGATTTATGCTGTAGTGTCGGAAGTGGGCGCATGTGGCCGTTAAATGCAAAATGTAGCCGCAGGCTACCAATCTGCGACTGTGCTGAAACTGCCGATTCTTCGGCGTTCCGAAGATTTTTGCCAGTTCGCCAGCCTCTTAATCTCCCTCCACCCGCTTGCGGGGGGAGAGGGTTGGGGTGAGGGGGGAAATCTTCCCGCCTGAACGAATTTGTGAGTCTGGGCGATCCTAATGATAATCCCAGGGGAGCCCAAGCAGAGCTTGGGCTAAAATTGCGTTCCCAAGCAGGAGCTTGCTTAATCTCGATGCCATTGGCATAATCCCCTTTTTACAGGGGGGTAACCGTATGTGCAGTTAATCTCAGCACCTGATACGAAGGTAAACCCGTGAATCTAGCCGACCCAACCTCGATCATCGTGGTGGACGGTCTCACCGCCCGCTTCGGTGACGATGTTATTCTGGAAGACGTCTCCTTTGAGGTCCGCCGGGGTGAGATCCTGGTTATTCTGGGAGGCAGCGGCTGCGGCAAGTCCACCCTGCTGAAGCACATGATCGGCCTCTATCAGCCCTATGCCGGTCGCGTCCTGATCCACGGGGTGGACGTCAATACCGAGGACGAAGCGGAGTTAAGGAAGCTGCGCACGGGCTTCGGGGTGCTGTTCCAGTCGGGGGCCCTGTTCGGCTCCATGACCCTGGCGGAAAACGTGGCCCTCCCTTTGCAGGAATACACCGATCTTACCGCCGCGGAGATCGAGCTCATCGTCAAAATGAAACTGGGCCTGGTGCAGCTGGCGGGATACGAAAACCACCTGCCGTCCGAGATCTCCGGGGGCATGAAGAAGCGGGCCGGCCTGGCCCGGGCCATGGCCCTGGACCCCACCGTGCTCTTCTTCGACGAACCTTCCGCCGGCCTGGACCCCATTACCTCGGTGGAGCTGGACAATTTGATCAAAGGCATCAACGCCGGCATGGGGACCACCATGGTCATCGTTACCCATGAGCTGGAATCCATTTTCAATATCGCCCATCGGGTGATCATTCTGGATAAGACCGCCCGGGGCATAATCGCCCAGGGTGATCCCCTGGACCTGAAGGAACACTCCCCGGACCCCCGGGTGGTGAACTTCTTCAACCGCAGGCCCATGCCAG
The DNA here is from genome assembly GCA_963790655.1 of uncultured delta proteobacterium. Taxonomy (GTDB): domain Bacteria; phylum Desulfobacterota; class Desulfobaccia; order Desulfobaccales; family 0-14-0-80-60-11; genus DASWLF01. The sequence continues at coordinate 83,926 of CAWBPT010000020.1, forward strand.
TTAAGGAAATGAGGACTTGAACCCATGACCAGGAAGGCTTCCAAGTTTATGGTGGGACTGTTCACGACCCTGGGGGTCATTATCGGGGTCATCGCCATCATCTGGATCGGCGCGTCCAAGTATTTTGAAAAAGGGGCCCGGTTCGTCACCTATTTTGACGAGTCCGTCCAGGGCCTGCAAAAGGACTCTGCGGTCAAGTACCGCGGGGTGGAGGTGGGGAGAGTGGAAACCATCCGGGTGGCCCCGGACAACAAGCTCATCGCGGTGATTATGAAAATCAATCTCAAGGATGAAGACCTAACCCGTACCGCCGTGGCCCAGCTCAAGGTGGCCGGCATCACCGGCCTGGTGTTCGTGGAACTGGACCGCAAGCAACCGAAGGAGCCGGACCAGTCCCCCAAGTTGACCTTCCCGGCCGAATATCCCGTCATCGCCTCCCGCCCCTCGGAGATCCAAAAGATCATGTCCGGGGTCAACGCGGTGGTAACAAAATTCAATGAAGCCGACACCAAGGGGGTTTTTGACCAGATAAAATCCACCGCCTCGGAAATCCAGATTTTTTTCAAGGGCAAGCGCCTGGAAGCCATCCTGGCCAACCTGGAGGCCGCCACCAACAACCTGAAGGATATCACCGGCCGGGTGGATAAAACCGTGGCCGCCGGGAAGTTCGAAGCTGTCCTGGTGGAAGCCGCCGCCAGCATGAAGGAGGCCCGGACCCTGATAGCCAGTGTCCGGGAGGAGATTCGCGCCATGAATCTGCCCGATACCATCGGCAAAACCCGGGCCATCGCCGCGGAGGTGGGCGCCACCAGCGAAAATCTGCGGCGCACTTCGGAAGTCCTGGAGAGCTTCATGAGCCGGGTAAACGACCGTCCCCCGGACCTGCTCTTCGGCAAGCCGCCCAAGGGCAGGTTTAACGAATGAATCTCAGGGGGAAAGAGATGAAAATTGAGCTGACCCGTGTGGTGCTTAAATACCTGGCTGCGGTCGGTCTGGCCCTGTTGGTCTCCGGCTGCGGCAAGCCGCCGGTCCTGGTGCACCAGTACCTGTTGGAATACCCTTCTCCTCCTCTCCAGGGTGCACCCCTGGACGCCGGCCTCAAGGTGGAGCGCTTTGCCGTGGCCCAGGCTTACAACACTACCTCCATGCTCTACCAACCGCGGGCTTTCGAGACGGAGGTTTACAAATACCACCGCTGGCGGGTCAGCCCGGGCGACCTGGCTACGGACTACCTGGTGCGGGATCTGCGGCAATCCGGCCGGTTTAAGGCGGTCTTTTCCTATGAAAGCGGCGCCAAGGCCCGGTTCGCCCTGGAAGGCGGGGTGGAGGACTTTCAGGAGGTCGACGCCCCCGATGGCTGGAAGGCGTCTCTGGCTCTAACCGTCACGCTCCTCGATACCACCCAGGAGGAGGCGCCCCGCAAGGTGCTCTTCCAGAAGAGCTATCGGGTGACCGAGCCCATGCCGGCGCGCACCCCCAAGGGCCTGGCCGAGAGCATGAGCCGGGCCATGGAGCAGGCCTCGGCCCAGATTATTACCGACGTCTATGACGCGGCCCGGAAGAGGCTCCAGGCCAAGAAGTAAGGCATGAAGGGGACCCTGGGCCTGGGGCCAGGTAAGGCCACGACGTAAGCTACTTATCTCTCTTAACGCCGGCAGGCGCAAGGACGATTAGCTAAAATATTTGGTGAGCCACGGATATCCCGCATTTTCCCCGGCCGTTCTGCCAAGTTGCCGTCAAAAAGGTATTTTTCATGTAGGGGCGTGATTTATCACGCCCGCAAGGGCGCAATGAATTGCGCCCCTACAACAAAAATGCTGATTTTACCTCTAGAAGCGCAACCTGGCATTAGATGTCGGGTGCGTCTTTCCCACCCCAATAATCCTCCCTCCACCACAACTGCGGCCGGCCTCCGGCCCTTCGTGCGCCTGCCACCTGGGTTGGTGGATAGCCTTCCCGATCCAAGAACCGCGCCAGTCGGGCTTTTTCGGGTAGTGGGGCCAGGGCATCCGGGTGCATGCTGGGGGCCGTATTTAAGAAAAAATTCACATGAGTATTTTCTTTGTGCATGTTGCAAAAATTTGGTATAGAGGACTTCATATTTTATGACCAATTTCTCATAAAAACCACCTAGTTGATCTATATTAATCGCCTATAGTAAACCGACCCGAAATAATAAAATCCATTTAAGCCGGAGGGCGACGTATGCACGGGGAGGACGTATGAAGGATCGGGATAAGGATGTTGGCCATCTTCCAGGACATTTTGGCTTGGTCTCACGCCGGGATTTTGTGAAATTCTGTACCATCGCGGCGGCCAGCATGGGGCTGCCCCTGGGTATGGGGGTCAAAATCGCCGAAGCCGTCGCCGCGCTCAAGCGTCCGCCGGTAATCTGGCTTTCCGGCCAGGAATGCACCGGCTGCACGGAAACTTTGCTGCGCTCCACCCATCCCACGGTGGAGCACCTGATCCTCGACCTCATTTCATTGGATTATCATGAGGCCTTGTGCACGCCCGCGGGCGACCTGGCGGAAGCGGCCAAAAAGAAGTCCATGGAGGAAAACCAGGGGAAATTCATCCTGGTGACCGAAGGGGCCATCCCCACCAAAGACGGCGGCATCTACTGCATGGTGGGCGGCCGGCCGGTGCTGGAGGTCCTGAAAGAGACCGCCCCCCTGGCCGCCGCTATTGTGGCCATCGGCTCCTGCTCCTCTTGGGGCGGTATCCCGTCGGCGAGTCCCAATCCCACCGGCGCGGTCTCCGCCCAGGAGGCCCTGGGGGACAAATTCAAGGTCATCAATATCCCCGGGTGCCCGCCGAACCCCTATAATTTCCTGTCCACCGTGCTGTATATCCTGACCTTCAAGAAATTGCCCCCCCTGGACGAGCAGGGCCGGCCTGTCTTCGCCTATCGCCGGCTCATCCACGAGGGCTGCGAGCGCCGGCCTCATTTTGACGCGGGCCGCTTCGCCCTGGAGTTCGACGACGACGGCCACCGCCGGGGCTGGTGCCTCTACAAACTGGGCTGCAAAGGGCCGGAGACTTTTAACAACTGTCCCGCCATTCTGTTCGGCGGGGTGGGGGCCCGGAGCTGGCCGGTGGGCACCGGTTGTCCCTGCTTCGGCTGCTCCGAGAAGGGCGTGGGCTTTACCGCCCCCATCGTGGCCCAGGCCAACCTGGAGCATTTCACCCCGGCGGGCGCCCCTTATAAGACGGAGGAAGGCGGCAAAGTGCGCGTGGGGGGCGGAGAGCTGCGTTTATGCCCGCCGGTTACCTATGCTCCCATTGAAGCCCCGGAGGGCCACGGCGCCACGGTGGCCACGGTGGGCGTGCTGGCCGGCTTGGCCGGGGCCGCCCTGGGCGCGGGCGCGGTGACCGCCGTGAAACTGGGCAAAAAGGAATCCGAGCCCGAAGAGCAGGGCGGTAAGGACTAGCCCATGGGAATCAGCCGAAGAGACTTTTTGAAAGTTTCCGCGGGCGGGGGCCTGATGGTGGCGTCAACCCTCAGTCCGGTGCCGGTGCTGGCCCGGGAGCCCAAAGCTCGCTTCCCCGAGGCGAAGGGTATTCTGTACGACGCCACGGTCTGCGTCGGCTGTAAAGCCTGCATGGCCGCCTGCAAGGAATACAATCATCTGCCTCCGGATCATTGCACGCCCGACAGCCTCTGGGACAATCCCGTGGATCTCTCCGCCAAAACCTACAACATCGTCAAGCTCTACAAGAACGGCACCGGTGCGGTCAAGAACCGGGAAATCAACGGCTACTCTTACGTCAGACGGTTCTGCATGCATTGCGTCGATCCTGCCTGCGCCTCCGCCTGCCCGGTATCGGCTCTGACCAAGGACCCGAAAACCGGGGCCGTCCGGTATAACAAAGATGCCTGCATCGGCTGCCGTTACTGCCAGGTGGCCTGTCCCTACAACGTCCCCAAGTTCCAATGGGACCTGGCCTTCCCCCAGATCAAGAAATGCGAGCTCTGTTCCCACCGCATCGCCCAGGGCAGCTACCCGGCCTGTTGCGAGTTTTGTCCCAACGGCGCCTCCATTTACGGCGATGTCCAGGACCTGCGGAAGGAAGCCCAACGGCGTCTCACTCTGAAGGCCGGGGAGACGGCCGACTACCCCTTACACCGCGTAGACTCTAAGGAGATGCGCAACATTACCGTCGCAGCTTACCAACCGCGGGTCTATGGTGAAACAGATGGAGGCGGCGCCCAGGTCCTCATGCTGGCGGGCGTGCCTTACCACAAACTGGGGTTGCCGACCCTGGCGGATGAGTCCGCCGCCGCCTCTTCCGAAACCCTGATGCACAGTCTCTACAAGGGCATGATCGCCCCGTACGTGGTCCTGGGCGGCTTGTTTTACTTAGTCTACAAGAATACCACCAAACAGGATTTACCCTGATCTTACGGAGCTCGCTATGGTGGAAGAAAGTCAATCTTTAGGTGGCAAAATCGTAACCAAGCCGTTTTTGGTCCTCACCGCCCTGGCCCTGGTGGCCGGCGTCTTGATTATCTACCGCTATGTCTTCGGCCTGGGGGCCGTAACCAACCTGAGCGACGGCTATCCCTGGGGCCTGTGGATCACCTACGACGTCCTGGTGGGCACCGCCCTGGGGTGCGGCGGCTACGCCATGGCCATCCTGATCTATCTCTTTAACCGCTGGCATTACCACCCCCTGGTGCGCTCCGCGGTGCTCACCAGCGTCTTTGGTTACACCCTGGCGGGCGTCGCCATCTTTTTGGATATCGGGCGCTACTGGAACGGCTACCATCTGTTCCTGCCCTGGTACGTCAACTTCAACTCCGTCCTGGTGGAAGTGGCCCTGTGCATCGCCGCCTACGTGGTGGTGCTCTGGCTGGAGCTGGCGCCTACGGTTTTGGAGGGCTCCAGCCACCCCAAGGCGCACCCCGCCCGGGAGCGCCTGGAACGCTGGCTGCCGGTCATCGTCGCCGTGGGGATTCTCCTCCCCACCATGCACCAGTCCTCCCTGGGGACCCTGATGATCATCGCCGACTACAAGCTCTCGCCCCTCTGGCAGACGCACCTGTTGCCCCTCCTCTTCCTCATGTCGGCCATCAGCATGGGCTATGCGGTGACGGTCTTTGAATCCGTCCTGTCCTCCCTCGCCTTCAAGCGGCCCTTCGAGACCCCCTTGATCGGCCAGGTGGGCGGGGTCATGGCCTGGCTCATCGGCGCCTATCTGATCCTCCGCTTCGGCGACGTCCTGGTCCGGGGCCAAATGGGCCTGATCTTCCGGGGGGACCTGAACAGTTTCATGTTCCTCCTGGAGAACCTCTTCTTCCTGGCGCCGGTGATCCTGTTGGCGAGCCCGGCCCGCCGGACCGATCTCCGCTGGCTGTTCGCGGCCGCGGCCTCCATGCTCGTGGCCGGGTCCCTCTACCGCTTCAACGCCTTTCTCATCGGCTTTAGTCCCGGGCCCGGCTGGAGCTATTTCCCGGCCCTGCCCGAGATCCTCATCACCCTGGGCATCGTGGCCCTGGAACTCATGGGCTACCTCTATTTCGTCAAACGCTTCCCCGTGCTGCCCAAGTTAGAGCACGCCTAACCTGCTGAAGGAGAGGAGAATATGGCCAAAAGAATCACCATCGACCCCATAACCCGCATCGAAGGGCATTTACGTATAGATTGCGAGATCGACGGCGGCAAGGTGACCAACGCCTGGTCGTCGGGCCAGATGTGGCGCGGCATCGAAGTCATCCTCCAGGGGCGCGACCCCCGGGATGCCCCCACCTTCACCCAGCGGTTCTGCGGGGTGTGCACCACGGTGCACGCCCTGGCCTCCTGCCGGGCGGTGGAAAACGCCCTGAAGCTGGAAGTGCCGCTCAACGCCCAGTATATCCGGAACCTCATCCTGGCGGCCCACGGGGTGCACGACCACATCGTCCACTTTTATATCCTCTCGGCCCTGGACTGGGTGGATATTACCTCGGCCCTCAAAGCCGATCCCAAGAAGGCGGCGGCTCTGGCCGAAACCCTGTCGTCCTGGCCCCTGAACTCCCAGCAGCAGCTCAAGGACGTGCAGGACAAGCTCAAAGACCTAGTGGCTTCGGGCCAGCTGGGAATCTTCGCCAACGGCTATTGGGGCCACCCGGCCATGAAGCTCCCCCCGAGGTCAATCTCCTGGCCGTGTCCCATTATCTCCAGGCCCTGGAGTACCAGCGCAAGGCCAACATGATCGTCTCCATCCTGGGCAGCAAGACCCCCCACGTCGCCAACCTGGTCATCGGCGGGGTCTCCAGCCCCATCAACCTGGACACCACCTCGGCCCTCAACATGGAGCGCCTCTTTTTCATCAAAACGCTCATCGACGAGGTGGGCGGCTTCGTGAAGAACGTCTATGTCCCGGACGTCTGCGCCGTGGGGGCCATGTACGCCGACTGGACCAAGTACGGCGCCGGCGTCACCAACTACCTGTCCGTCCCCGATATGCCCATGGACCCCAAGGGCACGGTCTTCAGCCTCCCCGGCGGCTATATTGAAAACGCCGACCTCAAGACCTTCAAACCCATCACCGACTTCAACTCCGAGTTTTTCCGCTACGGGGTGAAGGAGAGCATCAAGCACGCCTGGTACAACGGCGATTGGGACCGGCATCCCTATGATGAGACCACCGAGCCCAAGTACACCAAGTTCCAGGATGACGGCAAGTATTCCTGGGTCAAGGCCCCCACCTTCAACGACAAGCCGGCCCAGGTGGGCCCCCTGGCCAACGTCCTGTGCATGTACGCCGCGGGCCACGGCCCCACCAAGCAGTACGCCGAGCTGGTCCTGGCCACCGTCAGCAAGCTGGCCGGCGCCAAGGTGGGGCCCGAGGCCCTGCACTCCACCATCGGCCGCCATGCCGCCCGGGCCATCCGCACCGCGGTGCTCTATGACGAACTGACCACCCAGTGGCAGGCCCTCATGGACAACATCGCCAAGGGCGACACCAAGACCTGGAACAAATACACCTTCCCCACCGGCGAGATCCGGGGCTTCGGCTTCCACGAGGCGCCCCGGGGGACCCTGTCCCACTGGGTGGTGATCGACAACGGCAAGATCAAGAACTACCAGGCCGTGGTGCCTTCCACCTGGAACGCCGGGCCCCGCAACCAGCACGACGCCATGGGCCCCTATGAGGCGGCCCTGGTGGGCAACCCGGTGGCCGACCCCGCCCGGCCCCTGGAGGTGGTGCGCACCATCCACTCCTTCGACCCCTGCCTGGCCTGCGCCATCCACCTGACGGACGCCCAGGGCCAGCCCATTACCAAGGTCAAGGTCTTGTAAGCGGCACTTTAGCCCACCGCCGAGGTTCGCAAGCCTCTGCCCTCCCCAGGGCAGGGGCTTGTGTTTTTATGGAAATAGAGCTTCCTGGTAATAGCTTCGCATCTAAACCGATATCCCAACCTTAAGGAAATTCCAGATATTGGCAAGTTATCGATTGGATGCTGATCGCCGCCACCCAAGGTATTTTGATTTACTTCCTAACTTTACCCCTGGTAAAATCGCTGGGGGATAGGTAAAAATGTCAAGGCTTTTCAGCTTAACCGTCGGGGCTGCATTAGTGGCCGTAATCGTGATGTTTCGCCTTGCTGGCTTTGCAGAGGCGCAGGTCAAGCCGGCAGACCCTGGACTCCTCCCGGAACTCTCCCTCTACGCCGGCTCTAAGAGCTGCATCGAATGTCACGGAAAGTTTTACCAGCTCTGGATGACCTCCCGCCACGGGCTGGCCATGCAACCCTACAACCCGGAGTTCGCCCGGGCCAACCTGACGCCCCAGACGAAAGACCTGGTCATCGGCAAGTACCGGTACCGTGCCGACATCGGCCCCCAGGCCGGTTGGGTTCTGGAAACCGACCCCAAAGGCAAGAAGAAGAGATACCCCATGCTCCACGCTCTGGGCGGCAAGAACGTCTATTATTTCCTTACCCCTTTGGAACGAGGACGCCTCCAGACCCTGCCGTTGGCCTATGACGTGCACACCAAACAATGGTTTGACACCGCGGCCAGCGGGGTGCGCCACTTCGGCTCCGGGCCGCCTGAGGAGCCGGTCCACTGGAAGGAGTGGCCCTACACCTTCAACACTGCCTGCTTCAACTGCCATGTGAGCCAATTCAGCTCCAACTACGACCTGGCCACCGATACCTACCGCACTACCTGGGCGGAGCCGGGCATCAACTGCGAGACCTGCCACGGCCCCTCCAAGGAGCACAACGAAGTGATGCAGGCTGCGCCCAAGGGACAGGTACCCCCGGATCTCAAGATCATCAGCGTCAAAAAGTTCACCCATGAGCAGCACAACGCCTCTTGCGGCTCTTGTCATGCCAAAATGTCCCCTCTCACCACTAATTTTCCGCCCGGGGACCGGTTCTTCGACCACTTCGATCTCGTGACCCTGGAAAACCCGGATTATTATCCCGACGGCCGGGATCTTGGGGAAAACTACACCTACACCACCTGGCTCATGAGCCCCTGCATTAAAGCGGGCCAGCTCGACTGCATCAAGTGCCACACCTCCAGCGGCCGCTATCGCTTTAAAGACGACGCCAAGGCCAACGACGCCTGCCTCCCCTGCCACGCCGAGCGGGTGGCCAAGGCTGCGGAGCACATCCATCATCCGCTGGACAAGCCGGGGGTGCCAAGCCGGTGCGTTTCCTGCCACATGCCTATGACCGCCTTTGCCCGCATGAACCGGAGCGACCACTCCATGCTGCCGCCAGCGCCGGCTGCGACCATAAAGTTCGGCTCGCCCAACGCCTGCAACTCTTGCCATAAAGACAAGGACGCGGCCTGGGCCGACCAGAACGTGCGGCAGTGGCGGACCCGGGACTACCAGGCGCCAGTTCTGCAGCGGGCCGGCCTCATCGACGCGGCCCGGAAGCGCGACTGGCAGAAGCTCCCGGAGATGCTGGCTTATATGACGAGCCCGGAGCGGGACGAGGTCTTCGCCGCCTCCCTCATCCGCCTGACCATGACTGTCCCGGATGCGCGGATACCTACCACTTTACTCAAAGCCATCCAGGACCCCTCGCCCCTGGTGCGGGCCGCGGCGGCGGAAGCCCTCTCGGTTCGCCCCGGCAAAGAAAGCATCCAGGCCCTGGTTACCGCCGCTGGTGACAGCTACCGGCTGGTGCGGGTGCGGGCCGCAGCCTCTCTCGCCCATTATCCTGCTGCCTGGTTCCAGGGCGAGGACCAGGATAAGGTGAAAAAGGCCACCGATGAGTACCTGGACTCCCTGACGGTCCAGCCGGATCAATGGAGTTCCCATTACAACCTGGGGAACTATTACCTGAACCGAGGGGAGGTCAAGAAAGCCCTGGCCGCTTACGACACCGCTCTCAAGATCGAGCCCCGGGCGGCCATGGTGATGGTCAACGCCTCCATGGCATACGCTAAGATGGGAGCGCAGGACCAGGCGGAGAAGTCCCTGGTGAAGGCCATCAAAATTGCCCCGGACAACGCCGCCGCCCACTTCAACCTGGGGTTGCTTAAGGCCGAGCAGAACCGGGGCAAGGAGGCGGAGCGGGAGCTCAGGGAAGCCTTCCGTCTCGACCCCAAGATGGCGCCGGCGGCTTATAACCTCTGCATTCTCAGCGCCAAGGACCGCCCAAAGGAAGCCCTGCCCTGGTGCAAGAAAGCAGTGGAGCTGAACCCCCAGGAGCCTAAATACGCCTATACCCTGGCCTTCTACCAGAAGGAGCAGGGGGACCTTAAGAATGCCGCGGCAACTTTGCAGGATTTTCTCACGCGGCGGCCCGGCTTTGCGAATGGCTATTTATTGCTATCCGAGATTTACGTGCAACAGGGAGATCGCCCCCAGGCCGAGGCGGTGCTCCGCCAGGCCCAGCACGTGGAAAATCTACCGCCCCGAGACCGGGCCCGGGTAGCCGATGCGCTGCAGAAATTTAGCAACCCGGAACCCCCAAAGGGAAATAAGCCCAACACTCGGTAACGAAAGGGCGGCTTCAACCAGGCTGGCATTTACTTTGGAATAAAGCATTCGGGATAAAATGTAAGCCGCAGATCTCCCGCGCATAACCCTCCTCTCCCCCTTGGCCTCACCTCCAACTTTCTCACCTCACCAGAGGCATTTTAGAGGCTTGCAGCAATCTACCTCCTCCGAAGTCCTAATGGTTTTTTTGTAAAAAACCTATTACAAGGTTGCCTTTAATTTTTGCGAGCTTATTTATTAGCCTATCCATGTAGTTTGCCTTTGGCGGACTGGCCAGGGCAAGATAACGAAGGAGGCGTAATGTTGCTAGATTCCCAATCCCCTGGCAGGGATCCGGTGCTACCTGGGCATGTTTTGGCACAGAGTCTTGCCTTTCCGCCTGGCGGCCAGAAGGTGGAGAACCTTCTATCCAGCCCCATGAGTACTTGCCAGGAATTGTTCACGTTGCATGTGGGCGTAGCCGGGCAAGGACAGGCCTTCCTGGTTACCTCCCCCAAGTGGGGCGCCGATCCTGCCCAGGCCGCGCAGGCCTCCTACGCCAAGATTGCCCAGGTATTGCAGGAGCAGGGCTTGACCATCGTGCACGAGCGCCTCTTCGGGAGCCTGAAAGTTAAACCGGCGGTCATGTCTGCCCGGGACGCGGCCTTCAGAGCCTGCAACCTCCCTGGGGATGGTCCCTTCACCTATATCCAGGGCCAACCTCCCTGGGGAGAGGGCTTTGCCGGCGCCATCATTCAGGCAATGCCCTGCCGCAATCCCCAGGATGAGGTTTGGACCGTCATGCACCAGGGAAAGCCGGCGGGCAAGGGCTGGCGGCGGCAGGATGCAATTGTCCTTTTGCTGCAAAATATTCAGGGATTGGTGATAGGCCCGCAAGAAGTCAATACGCGCCCCCTCCAGGCTAAGCGTCTGCTTCGGCGTGCCGCGAGAATTCTCGAAAACCAGGGAGCCTCCTATCGGGACGTGGTGCGCACCTGGTTTTACCTGGCCGACATCCTGGATTGGTATCCGGAGTTCAACCGGGCTCGCAGCGCCATCTATGGGCAATTCGGCCTCCTGCCCGGGCAGGATAATGGCCGCCTGAAATTACCGGCGAGTACCGGCATCAGTGGCAAGGTTCACACCGGGGCGGCCTGCGCCATGGACCTCCTGGCAGTGGTAAGGCATTCGGAATCGCGGCCCCTGGTCAAACAGCTGAGCAACCCGGGCCAACAAGATGCCTTTCAGTACGGCTCCGCCTTCTCCCGGGGGGCGCTCCTCCATCAGCCCGATGTCTCCCTGATCCAGGTTTCCGGCACCGCGGCCATTGATGAGAAGGGGGCGAGCCTCCATCCCGGCGACGTCCGGGCCCAGATCGACTGCACCTTCGACAAGATCGCCGCCCTCATCGGCCAGGATGGGGCAACCCTGAAGGACATCGCCGCAGCCTGCGTCTTCGTCAAGCGCCCTGAGGACGCCCTGGTCTACCAGGAGCGGGCCGCAGCCCGGGGCCTGGAGCAACTGCCGGGCGTCGTCATGGTGGCCGACATCTGCCGGGAGGAACTACTCTTTGAGATGGACGCCGAGGTAGCTTTTAACCACTCGCTGAGGGGATTTGGATTTCGGAGTGTTGATGAGCAAAACCCATAGGAAGGGAAGACGCAACGGGAAAAGTCAGGCGTGGTTATAGATGGGGAGGGGGGAAGACGGTGAGAGTTGGTCTTGACTTATGCGTCCAGCCGCAGCGGAAGCCCTACGGGGCAATACCCGAAAGGAGGTGGGCGGGGCAAGCGGAACAGGCTCTCATTCACTGACTCATTATGTGAAGATTGAACCTAAGCGTCAAACAAGGAGGTAGGTTATGACCAAGCAACTCAACCACAGGTTCCTGGCAGCGCTGGCCGTGGTCCTGGCCCTGGCGCTGGTGGCCGGGTTGCCGGCCCCGCCGCGGCCCAGGAAAAAGACAAAGCCAAGAAACCCAACATCATCTTTATCATGGGCGACGACATCGGCTGGTTCAACATCGGCGCCTACCACCAGGGCATCATGTCCGGCCGGACGCCGAACCTCGACAAGCTTGCCGCCGAAGGCATGCGGTTCACCGACTACTACGCCGAGGCATCCTGCACCGCGGGCCGGGCCAACTTCATCACCGGCGAGCTGCCCATCCGCACGGGGCTCACCACCGTAGGCCAGGCTGGTTCCCCCCTGGGCATCCCGGCCGAGGCACCCACCATCGCCACCGTACTCAAATCCATGGGCTACGCCACGGGGCAGTTCGGCAAGAACCACCTGGGCGACTTGAACAAGTTCCTGCCCACGGTGCACGGCTTCGACGAGTTTTTCGGCTACCTCTATCACCTGGACGCCATGGAGGATCCGTTCCATCCCAACTACCCGCCGGCGCTCAAGGACAAAGTCGGCCCGCGTAATTTACTCCACTGCTTGGCCACCGACAAGGACGACCCCACCGAGCAACCGCGCTGGGGCAAGATCGGCAAGCAAAAGATCGTGGACGAAGGCCCGCTGCCGCCCCACCCCATGGAGGGGATCAAATACAACATGGAGACCTTCGACGAGGTTATCCTGGAAAAAACCGTTGCCTTCATGGACAAGGCCAAGAAGGACGGCAAGCCCTTCTTCGTCTGGCTGAATCCGACGCGTATGCACGTCGTCACGCACCTGTCGGAGAAATACCAGAAGATGCGCACGCCGGAAAACGGCTGGAGCATCGAGGAAGCGGGGATGGCGCAGCTGGACGACGTCGTGGGCGCAGTGATGAAGTACTTGAAAGATAATGGCCTCGACGAGAACACGATCGTCGCCTTCTCCACCGACAACGGCACCGAGAACTTCACCTGGCCCGACGGCGGCCAGACCCCCTTTGCCGGCGGCAAGGGAACGGCGCTGGAGGGCGGCTTCCGCGTGCCGGCGATGGTGCGCTGGCCCGGCAAAGTGCCCGTCGGCAAAGTGGAGAACAGCATCATGTCGGGGCTCGACTGGTTGCCGACCTTCGCAGCCGCGGCAGGCTATCAGGGTGACATCGTTGAGGACCTCAAGAAGGGCAAGAAGTTCGGTGACCGCACCTACAAGGTCCGCCTGGACGGCTACAACCAGATGGACCTCATCACCGGCAAGGGACCGTCGAAGCGGAACGAGATCTTTTACTTCACCGAGACCACGCTGGGCGCGGTGCGGATCAACGACTACAAGTACCGCTTTACCGATCAGCCCAACGGCTGGCTGGGCGCCACGGAGAAGGTCGATTGGCCGATTTTAACCAATCTCCGTCTGGACCCCTTCGAGCGCACCGGCATGTCCAATGGCAAAAGCGGGTCGCTGGCCTATTACAACTACTTCGTCTACGAGTTCTGGCGCTTCGTCTTCGTGCAGCAGGAGGTGATGAAGTATGGCGAAACCTTCATCGAGTTCCCGCCCATGCAGAAGGGCGCCAGCTTCAACATGGAAGCGGTGAAGCAACAGATTTTGAAAGCCATTGAAGCCCAACAAGGGCAATAGTCTCAACCTCCGGCGGGCGCCCCGGACGGGCACCCGCCTCATATATGGAGAGGGGAACCGCGAGCGCCCCCGCCCCGGGGCGCCCACCCGTCCCAGAAAACTTAAGCGTGGGTGAACCATGAAAGGGAGTAACAGCTGGCGCAAATGTAGCTTCATCGTCTTGACGCTGCTCCTCAACCTGTGGGGCTGCGCCCAGACACCAGCAATTATCATTGATGATAACGTCAATTATCGGCAGCACGAAGAAATGATAATGGTGCCGGAGCAATCCGGTCACTCCACCGACGAGTCACTCCGGATGGATATGGAGGGAGGAGGCTAAAGGCGACTCGCGGCTATGGTGAGGTTGGTTGGGTTGAGCCAAGGGCCTGGCAGGTAGGGGACCATAACCTTAAAAAAAAGGAACGCCATGAAAGTAAGGCTGAGAGCTTTAATCCTGATCCTGGCGGTGGCCATCACCTTGGGGGGCTGTGCGTCCTCGCAGATTCAAAAAACTGAGAGCACGGAACAGCTGCTCGCCGCCGCGGGTTTCCAGCAGAAGTTCGCGGATACCCCGCAGAAGCAGGCTCATCTTCAGACCCTGCCCCAACACACGCTTTTGGCTTACCCTTATAAGGGGAAAGTCGTCTATGTATATCGTGACGTCAACACCTTGTATATGGGAAGCCCGGCGGCCTACCAGCGCTACCAGCAACTGGCTACGGAAAAACAGATCGCCCAACAGGCAGTCATAAATGCGGAAATAAACGAGGCGGCAACTTGGGATTATTGGGGCTGGTGATTGGGGTCGCCAAACTCAGCACTGGAAAGGAGTTCTTGAAAGCTTGTGGCCTGAGCAAGGATGAAGGGAGGTGTAGTTCAAAGGTGAAATCTTAAGAGGTGAAAACGCGGTTGGAGACTATAGCACCTGCCCGCCACCTCGGGGGAATTTCACTTCAGAAACAACTAAACGTAGGAACCTTATTTTAGGGTCGGCGGCAAACCCCATTTAATCTCTTACCGGCTGTAAACCCTCATAAAATCCCAGAGCGCCTGCCAGCGCGGCGCCCCATCTTTCCGGCAGACCTGCCGCAATATTCCCGGAGCAGGTCCCTGGGCGCCGGCAGTACCAGCAGCAGTTCGCCAATCTGGCAAGGGTCGAGCCCCTAACCCGCACCAAGGAATGGCCAATTATTCCGTTCATCGACGAAAAACGAAAAACCAAAAACGAAAAACCACCTTATTGCGCCTCCTGTCCTGCTGGTGTTGGCCCTTTGCCCCCCTCCCTGATAACCTTTCTCGAATTCCCTTACAAAAAACCAAAAACCAAAAACGACAAACTATAAATCGTCTTTTTGTGCCGCTTCAGGAGCGGCCCCTTAGCGAAAGAGTCTGAAAATAAAACGGCTTACCTCCAAAACCCCCCCGATCCTAAGCGGCGCCCAAGCGGCACAAATTATGGTTTTTCCGGGGGTAGCGGCACGCCGGCCTGACCTGTCGCCCAATTTATGAGCGCGCTCGAGAGGCTGGAAACTGCTAAATATAACAATTTAAATTAGTTAATCTTTACCCGGAACCCAGAACCGTATTATCTGGCGTCTACCAGGCTAATTTGATATGAGTGTCTGCAAAAGAATGTGATTAACCACAGCGACCCTCAGCGCGGTCGCCTCTGGAAGGCTAGTCCTTGCGCCGCCTCAATCTGATTCTCCTGGCCGTTGCCGCCATTTTCTTCATCTGGATCCTGAATGAGGTGGGCTGGGATACCCTGGGGGATTACCTGTGGCGGGTGGGCTGGTACTGGCCGGCTTTGCTGCTGCCTTACGGGCTGGTCAATCTGCTGGAATCCATCTCCTGGAAATACCTGATCCTGAATCCTCCCCCGGGAATTTCGGTGAACCGTCTCTTCTGGCTGCGCCTGGGGGGCGAAGCCCTGAATCAATTGACCCCCACCGCCTCCCTGGGGGGCGAGCCCTTCAAGGCCTCCCGCCTCCGAGCCCAGGGCGTCCCCTTGCATACCGCCAGCGCCTCGGTGGTGATCCACAAGGGCATCCTGGTGCTCAGCCTGTCTCTCTATATTTTCCTGGGCCTGGCCCTGGCCCCCGTCTACCTGCCGGATGCCATGGAACATTTCGCGGGGTTGAGCCTGGCGGCCCTCGTCCTGGCCGCCGCGGGCCTGACCTTCGTGGCGGTGCAGCGCCAGGGACCATGCGGCCAGATAGTTCGCCTCGTTACCAAACTGGGCTGGTGCCCCGCCGTGCTCAAGGAAAAAGAAGAGTTCCTCCACGACCTGGACCGGTCCATGTCCCGGTTTTACCGGCACCATCCGGGCCGGGCCGCCCTGGCCTTCACCCTGTTTTTCTTAAGCTGGATCATCCACGCAGTGGAGGTCTACCTGATATTTCTCTTCCTGGGGCACCCCATCGACTGGGGCCTGGCCCTGTGCCTGGACGCCCTGGCCATGCTCTTCACCGCCATGGGGTTCTTCATCCCCGCGGCCGTGGGAGTCCAGGAAGGGGGCAATATCCTCCTGGCCCTGGGCTTCAACCTGGGCTTCACCGTGGGAGCCGCGTTCAGCGTCCTGAGACGCATCCGGGAAGCCTTCTGGCTCAGCCTGGGCCTCCTGGTGGTCTGGCGGGAGAAGTAGGATAAGAAAGTTGAGGGGAGGGCCGGGGATCAACGATCCCCGGCCCTCCCCTCAAACTCCCCTCCCAACCCCCTGAAATAGGCCGGGGAAAGGCGGAGCCGTGGGCTCCGACTTCCCCGGCCAGGAAAACTTATGGGGCTTGGGGAGGGGGCAGGGGTTGGTGGCACAGGCGTCTCGCCTGTGAATGCCCCTGGCCCCCTCCCCAAATTCTCATCCAAACAACCGCACCTCTACCGGCTCGCCTTTGAACAGGCCTTCCACTCCCAGGGGGATCATCACCAGGCCGTCGCTTTTCACTAAGGGGGAGAGCAGCCCCGAAGGTCCCAGCACCGGGTCGGCCCACAAGGTGTCGGCCTCAAGGCGCAGGCGCACCCGGACGTAGTCTTCCCGGCCGCTGGCTCCGGCCAGGTTGCGGGAGAGGGAGGCCGTCACCGTCCGGCCCCAGGGTGTTTCGGCTTTGAGGCCGGAGAGGTGCGACAGGAGGGGCCGGCCCAGCACTTCCATGACCACTGCGGCGGACGCCGGGTGTCCCGGCAGGCCCAGGAGCGCCTTGGGCCCCGCGTCTCCCAGGGAGGCCAGGATGGTGGGTTTACCGGGGCGGATGGCCACCCCGTGCACCAGGACGGCGGCGCCGGGCAGGTCGGCGATGGCGGTGAGCGTCAGATCCCGGGCCCCCACGGAGGAGCCGCCCGAAATCAGGATCAGATCCGCCTCGGCCGCGGCAGCCGCCAGGGCCGCTTTCAAGGCGTCGTAGGCGTCGGGGACGATGCCTCGGAGCCGCGGGACGCCGCCCCATTGGGCCACCTGGGCCGCGGCCAGATAGGCGTTGGAATCCCGCACTTCCCCGGGAGCGGGTTGGCTGTGAAGGGGGACGATCTCATCCCCGGAGGAAATGATCGCCACCTGTGGTTGGCGGTGAACTCGCAGCCGGGTTACCCCCAGCGCGGCCAGGAGGCCCACATCTTGCGGGCGGAGCCGCGCCCCCGCCGGGAACAGCACCTCGCCCCGGCCCACGTCCTCTCCCGGCGCCAGCACGTTTTCCCCCGGGGCCACGGGGCGGCGCACCTCCAGCGTGCCGCCTTCGTGCTCCCCGGTGTACTCCACCATCACCACCGCGTCGGCCCCCGGGGGCAGCATGCCGCCGGTGGGGACCCGCAGGGCCTCGCCGGCGCTGACGCTACGGGCCGGCGCCTGCCCCATGGGGATGTCGCCTTTAATTTCCAGATACTGGGGGGCGCCGACGCTGGCCCCGAAGGTGTCCCGGGCCGAGACCGCATAGCCGTCCATGGAGGCCCGGAGGAAGGCGGGCACGTCCTCGGGCGCGGCAATGGCGGCCGCCAGCACCCGGCCCGCGGCCTGGGCCAAATCCACCTCCTCCATCCCCATAGGGGAAAAGCGGGGGTACAGGGCCAGGACTTCTTCCCGGGTCTGCAGTCGGAAGAATTCTAAGGGGGGCATTTAATCCTATAGTTGTTGAGTATTTACATTAAATACATCTATTGGTTCGTGCTTTAAATATGATTTTAATAGAATAGTAACAATTTTATAACTGTCAATTTGATCATTCATTCGTACAATCCAACTCTTAATAGGGTCTTCTATAAGATTTTCCTGCAGTTCGCTACTTAATATTGAGATATAGTTCTCTAATAATTCATCTCCAACTCTAAGCCTCTCGTAAACTACATGGAGGAGATTCCGTTCTTTTAAAGACAAATATGGGTAAAATTCCGAAATTGTAGAACGATAGACCGTCGACAGGCTGCGGACAGCTGCTCCTGGAAGGATTTTACTCTGATTTAAGTTATCTATACACTGTGCAAATATATCTATAAGCTGTGGGATTTGTGTTAGTAAAGACCTGCATTCATCTATCAAAGCTTGCTTAAGCTGATGTATACGCATCGTTTTCTTAAAATAAGAATAAGCTACATTGAGGAGAAAACCTACAACTACTCCAACTATTGTCCAGAATGCTTTGTTTTCTATCATGACATTTTTTCCAGCTTTTATCAAAATTCCATTAAGCGAGTAAAAAAATGTAGAGTGGTATGGCACACCATTTTTAATACAGTCCGCCCGATTACCAGAGTTTGTTATTATGGTCAGTGCCCACCATATATTTTTCACAGGCGGGACGCCTGTGCCACCAGGGTTCTTTTGGCCGGGGAAGGTGGGGCCTTTAGGCCCCGCTTCCCCGGCCCCCCTTATGGGGTTGGGGGATGGGGCTTGGGGAAGGGCGGCAGGGGCCCGTCGGCCCCTGGCCCCCTTCCCCAAATGTGGTGCGTAAAACGCACCCTACCCTAAATCCGCGAAAATATCCTCACATCCACTGCGAACAGGCCCTTCTCGTAGAGCAGCAGCGGGTTCAGTTCGATCTGGTCCAGTTCCGGGTGTTTTTCGGCGAAGCGGCTCAGGGCCTTCATGGCCTCCAGCAGGGCCTCGGTGTCCCGGGGAGGCTGGCCCCGGTAGCCGGTAAGCAGGGGATAGCCTTTAATTTTTTGCATCAGGTCTTTCAGTTCGGCGTCGTCGGCGGGCAGGATGCAGAAGGCCACGTCCTGATAGATCTCGGTGTTGACGCCGCCCAGGCCGAACATCAGGGTGGGGCCGTACTGGGGGTCGGTGATGATGCTCAGGATGACTTCCAGGCCCCCGGGTTTGGCCATGGGGGAGACGGTGGCGCCATCCACTTGCACGGCGGTGTCGAAGAGTTTGCTCGCATCCATGATGTCCTCAAAGCCCTGGCGCACTTCTTCGTCGCTCTCCAGGCCCAGGAGCACCCCGCCGAGGTCGGTTTTGTGGGCGATGTGGGGGGAGGAGATCTTCAGGGCCACCGGGTAGCCGAACTGCCGGGCCAGGTTAACGGCCTCGTCGGCGTCCCGGGCCAGGGGGGCGGCGGCGGCGGGGATGCCGGCTTTAGCCATCATTTGGGCGGCTTCCCCCGCGGGCAGCAGCTTCAGGGCCGGGGCCACGGCCACCTTGGGAAGGGGCGGGGCGGTCGGCGCCGCCGCTTCAAACCGGAAAAATTGAGCCAGGGCCTTAACGCCCCGCTCCGGGGTGGGGAAGACCGGAACGCCCTTCGCATATAGCTTTTGCCGCTCTTCCCGCTCCACTTCGGCGCCCCCCAGGAAGACCACCAGTTCCGGGGCACCGGCCGTGACCTGGTCGGCGGCTCCGGGGATGGGGTCACCGAAGATCACCACCTGGGTGTCGTAGTCGTCCCGGGTTTTGTCCATCACTTTGCGGTAAAGCTCCGGGGCGCTGATGGCGTCGCCGGTAAGGTCTACCGGGTTCCCCACGGCGCAGTGGGCCGGCAAAAATTCCCGCAGGCGCTCCTGGAGAATAGGGCTGGGCGCCGGCGCCGTCAGGCCGTTCTTTTCCGCCTCGTCAATGGCCAGGATGGCAGCCCCGCCCGAGGAAGTGGTGATCATGAGGCGGCGTCCCCGGGGTTTGGGGAGATAGGCCAGGGCCTTGGCAAAATCGAAAAGTTCCTCCAGGTTATCGGCCCGGTACACCCGGTATTTGCGGAACAAGGCCTCGTAGATGGCGTCGGCGCCGGCCATGGATTTGGTGTGGGACTCCGCCGCCCGGCTCCCCTGGATGGTGCGGCCCGCCTTGAGGATGACCACGGGTTTTTCGGCCTCTCTCAGGGCGTCAAGAAAGTAAGAGGCCCGTTTGACCCCTTCGAGATACAGGGCGATGACCTGGGTGTGGGGGTCGGCGTTGAAGTAGCTGAGCACCTCGGCCTCATCCACATCCACCCGGTTGCCCAGGGACACGAAGCCGCTCACCCCCAGCTGCTCGGCGGCCGCCAGGTCCAGGAAGGCGGCGCCCACGGTGCCGGATTGTGAGGCAAAGGCAATCTTGCCTTTGGTGGTGATGAGCGGCCAGGAAGCGCACATAAGCTGGTGGGGCAGATTGACGCCCTGGCAGTTGGGGCCCACCACCCGGAGGCCGGTGCGGCGCACCGCCTGGGCCAGCTCTTCCTGCAACCTCTCGCCGTCGGGGCCGGCTTCGGCAAAACCCCCGGTGATGACGATGGCGGCCTTGACCCCCGCGGCGGCGCACTGCTCTATGGTCGCGGCCACGATTTTGGCGGGGATAACCACCACCGCCAATTCCGGGGGCGCCGGGGTGTCGGCTACGGATTTATAGACTTTGAGACCCAGGATTTCCTCGGCCTTGGGATTGACGGGATAGAGCGGCCCGGGGAAGCCGCCGTTTTTGAGGTTGGCCAGGATGTCGTGGCCGAGTTTTCCCGGGGCGGTGGAAGCGCCGATGACCGCGACGCTCTTGGGTTTAAAGATGGCTTCCAGGCTGGTTAAAGATTCCATGCGGCCTCCTCGGCAAAGATGGTTCCCAGTGGTGCCTGATGATAGCACAAGATGGGGGGCCAGGGCCAGGGTGGGAGCGGACAAAATCCATTTAACCCGGGCAAGCTGCCCCAAAGAACATCTTAGCCGGCACCTATCTTGCCCAGGTAATCTTCTGGGAAAGGGTGGCTAAATTTAATTATTTTTTCCAAAAATTTAATATTCTTAATCAATTAATGAATTTTTTTCTTGATTATTTTAAAAAAAGTAGTATCATGGCTTTGCTTTAATTTACATGTCTTGAATTCTCCTCAACATCGAAGAACAGGGTGACCCGTTCTTCCGATTCATTTTATGCGGGTTATTAGGGCACTTGAACCGTTAGGTGGCCCAGATATTGTAGCATTAAACAATCGATTCCCTGCGAGTAGACGTAAGACCCAGAGCGCTCGTTCGCTATGCTGACTAGCAATGCCTCTTGCGGCTGTGTGAGTAAGGGAGATGGGGAGAACTGCCATGATATTAATCAGGCAAAAAACATTGATTATCGCCATCATGTGCGTGGCGTTCTTAGGCCAGCCAATGCTGGCGCAGGCCAAGACCGGGGCGACACTAAATTGCTCCACCGGTCCCACCGGCCCCCCCGGTCCCCCTGGCCCGACTGGCCCCAAGGGGCCGACTGGCCCCCAGGGCCCCAAAGGTGACACCGGGGCCCAGGGCATTCAAGGAGTGACCGGCCCCATTGGGCCCATAGGTCTGATTGGCCCCACTGGGCCCACCGGTCTGATTGGCCCTACGGGCGCCACTGGAGCTAAGGGCGACAAGGGCGACATCGGTCCGACTGGACCCATCGGTCCGATTGGCCCCATTGGACTCACCGGTCCCATTGGTCCTACCGGCGCTAAGGGTGACATCGGTCTGACTGGACCTATTGGTCCTATCGGCCCCACTGGGCCTGTCGGTCCCACCGGTTCTATTGGTCCGGTTGGTCTGACTGGCCCCATTGGTCCTACCGGCGCTAAGGGTGATATCGGTTTGACCGGTCCCCTCGGTCCCACCGGTGCCACGGGAGCCACGGGCGCTACTGGCGCTAAGGGCGACAAGGGCGATATCGGTCCGACCGGACCTATTGGTCCTATCGGCCTCACTGGGCCTGTTGGTCCGACCGGACCTATTGGTCCTATCGGCCTCACTGGGCCTGTTGGTCCCACCGGTCCTATTGGTCCGGTTGGTCTGACGGGCCCCATTGGTCCTACCGGCGCTAAGGGTGACATCGGTCTGACTGGCCCTATTGGTCCTATCGGCCCCACTGGGCCTGTTGGCCCCACCGGTCCCATTGGTCCGGTTGGACTCACCGGCCCCATTGGTCAGACTGGCCCCATTGGCCCCATTGGACTCACCGGGCCAGCCGGTTCCACCGGTCCCATGGGCCCGGCCGGGTTGCAGGGAGCTCAAGGCGACACCGGGCCTCAGGGACCGCCAGGGCCGGGGAACTATAATCCCCTGCAGGTGGCCACGCTGCGCTGGTACCAGGGGAACCTGGCGGCTCAGGATATCGTGATAGATCCGGCGGGAAACCCCGCCAACCTGGCTTTTGACGGGGCCTATGTGTGGGTGGCCTTGCCCGGGAATGATGCCGTGGTCAAGTACCGGGCTCAGGACAGCCAGAAGCTGGCGTACCTCGACTTGACCACTCCGAGCACGCCAACCGCCCATCCCAGAGCGCTGGCCTTCGATGGCACCTATATGTGGCTGGCCATCGAAACTTCCGCCGGGGCCACCTGGGACGTCAGAAAGGTGGATATCTCCCAGAACTTTAGCACGGTATATGTGGGTAGCCCGATTCCGGTGGGTTCCAAACCCACTGCCATGGCCTATGACGGCACCTACATGTGGGTGGCCAACTCGGGCGCCACCACCCTGACTAAAATCCATGCCGCCGGCTTGGAGCCGGTGGCCACCGTGCCCTTGGGTGTAGCTCCCCAGGCCCTGGCCTTCGACGGCGCCTCGCTGTGGGTAGCCACCAGCGCCGGCGTCCTCAAGATCACCGGCGGCTCAATCTCGGCGCCCATTACGGTGGGTGCCAACCCCGCGGCCTTGGCCTTTGATGGGGCCTACATATGGGTGGCCTGCGATAACGGTCTCTACCGGATCAAGGCCTCGGATAGCACCCTCGCGGGGCCCATCACGGTGGGCACGACCCCGGTGGCGCTGGTCTTTGATGGCACCAATCTCTGGGTGGCCAACCAGGGCAGCAACACGGTCACCAAGCTCGGGGCCGTGAACGCGACCCTGCTGGGCACTTACCCCACCGGGACGGCGCCCACTGGTCTGGCCTTTGACGGAACTAAGATCTGGATCTCCAATAAGGGGAGCGGCTCGTTGTCCAGACGCTAAGACGGCGGGCGCCCGGGCAGGCATCCCGGGCGAATCCTGGCGGCCGGCGCCAATTACCGGGGGAAGGTCAAGCAACAGCTTGCCTTCCCCCGCTGCTTTTCGGGGCAGCACGAACGGGACCTCTGGCGGAGAAGAGGATGGGGATTCACCAATGGCAGAGGCGATGAATAAGTTATAATGATCTTGCGATCGTTTGATTGCCTAAAGTTCGGCCCCCCAGGGAGACAGGGGGGAGAAAGCAGGCTGCCCCGGGGAAACGGGCGGCGGGAGGAACGGCGGGTTATGCGCTATCTGGAGTTGGGTGCTACGGGGCTTAAAATCTCGGAGGTGGGGTTTGGCGGCATCCCCATTATCCGGCTGTCCAGGCGGGACGCGGTGCAGGTACTGAGAAGGGCCTTCGACCGGGGGATCACCTTCTACGATACCGCCAACGTCTACCTGGACAGCGAGGACAAGATGGGACGGGCCTTAGAGGGCTGGCGCCACCAGGTGGTCCTGGCCACCAAGAGTATGAAGCGCGACCGCCCGGGGCTGGAGGCGGACCTGGCGCAGAGCCTTAGGCTGCTGCGCACCGATTACCTGGACCTGTTCCAGTTGCACCAGGTGTCCCAGGAGACCGATTACCAGGCCATCACCGGCCCCGGCGGGGCGCTGGAAGGGGCCCGGCGAGCTCAGGAGGCCGGCAAAATCCGCCACCTGGGGGTCACCTCCCATAACCTGGAGATGGCCGGGCGCCTGGTGCAGAGCGGCCTGTTCTCCGTGATCCAGTTTCCCTTCAACTTTATCGAACCGGCGGCCGCCACCGAGTTGCACCCCTTGGCCCGGGAGCGGCGCCTGGGCCTGTTGGCCATGAAGCCCTTCTGCGGCGGGCTGGTGGACAACGCCCGGCTAGCCTTTAAGTTCCTGCGGCAATTCCCCGACGTCATTGGCCTTCCCGGCTGGGACTCGGTGGCCCGGGTGGATGAAGTGGTGGACTTCTTTGAAACGGCCCACGAGGTCACCGCGGCCGACCTGGCCGAAATGGCGCGCTACCGGGAGGAATTGGGAGATAAATTCTGCCGGCGCTGCGAGTACTGCCAGCCCTGCCCCCAGGGGGTGATGATCACCCCGGCCATGCTTTACGGCATCGTGGCCCACCGCATGGGGGCGGCCAAGGCCGCGGGTTTTGCCGCCAAGTTCATGAAGTCGGTGCGGCTGTGCCAGGAATGCGGGGAATGCGCCGCACGCTGCCCCTACCACCTGCCCATTCCGGAGATCATCCACCATCATCTGGCCCTGTATGACCAGCACTGCGCCGAGGCCAGCGCCAATCATCCCTAAGGGCCCGGCTTCGCCGTCTTGGACGGTTTCCCGTCCCCTGGGCCCTGGCCTGGATGGGTGCAGCGGGAATCCCCGGACTAAAAACCGGCTATACGTAACCCCAAAATCGGGAACTCCCTGATTGAAAAGCCGGCCATCTGCCATAACATACCGGAAAGTCGCTAAATCCTGCCCCTACGGCAGCATAACCAGGTTTCATCTGCCCCTCTTGCTCCCCCCATGACTTGCGAGCGGGCAGACGAAAAACGGTGGCGGTTCCCCGGCGCCTGGGGGACCGCCACCGCTCTTTTTAAGGTGGGACGCTTGCACCGGCCGTAGCCGGGCCGCCCCTAATCTATGACTGCCAGTCTGGGCAACTTGTTTATCACTATCCCGTTATAAAACTGGACTTGCACGTAATCATAATCAGTATACTGCGGCACGGGGTAGTGCTTGCCATAGGCATATTCATAGACCTGGATGCCGTTATCCAGAGTCTTTTTGCATTGGGGCGCGCCCAACATGGCGACCACCTCAGTCTCCGTGGTCTGGCCCGGCTCGATTTTGTCGATGGCAGAATAGTTGAAGTCCCGCCCGAAAGTGGTGCAGCCCAGCAACGCACCCGCCAAGATGAAGATTAACAGGTTCTTTCCCATGTTCTCCGCCTCCCTGGCCCGGTAGAATTCCCCCCAGCGGACATTATTATACATCTTTTCCCAGGAAAATCAAGGGGTCTTGTTAAGCCAGTAGCCAGTAGCCAGTGTTCAGTAGCCAGTGGTCAGTGGTCAGAGCAACAAGCTGGAGTCGCATGGGCTCTAATTAAGCGACTTTGTGCCGCTAAGGCGCCGCGGCGAGAGCGGGGGCGCGTCGGGGGTAAGGCGCTGAAGATGCGTAAGATTTCGGCGGAGAGCCGCCGGTGCAGCGGTACAGAGTCTGTGGGAAGATAGTGGCCAGTGGTCAGTGGTCAGTGGCCAGTTTCCAGTTTCAAGGGTAGAACCGCCGCCCCCGGCGGTTATCCAGGGCGGGGGGACCATCCCGGGCCGCCAGGGTCGCTTGGCGGGCAGGGACGCCCGCCCCACCGGGGTATTATCATAAAGGTCCTGGGGTGTTGAGATGCTGCGGTCGCGGCGCTCCCTGAGAATGGCAGCATGGTTAATGCGCTATTAGTTCTCATTAGGGCCGGTCGTCCAGGCCGCGGCGGAAGCGCTCCTGCAGGGAGACCAGGCGCAGGGACTCCCGGACGGCGCCCAGGGCGACGAAGAGGGAGTGTTGCTCGGCGGCGGAGTTGAAAAGGCGGTCCAGGCGGACGTTGAGGAGGTCCAGGCGGTCCAGGAGAGCGGTGATATTGGCCTGGTCCTGCCGGCAACGCCGCAGTTCCAGTTGGCCGGCCAGATGTCGGGTGTGGCGGCGGATGGCCGAGGGGCTGAGACCGAACTTCTCGGCCAGGGCGCGGTAGGGCACCCCCCGGATGAGCTCGCGGTCGATCTCCGGGCGCTCGGCATGATTGCAGACAGTGCAACGCTTATTCATTTGAAGGCATTTTCCTGTTTTATGTTTTAGGTTTTCGGTCAAAGCATCGGGGACAGGTTATCAGGAAGGGGACCAAGGGGCCAGCACGGGTGGGAAAAATGACGGGGAAAAAGGCGAAAAGGAAAAAATGAGCCGCCGATGAACGCCAATGGAAAAGAAATTGTCGGCGTCAATCGGCGTCAATCTGCGGCTAATCCAGATCTCTAACGGGCCACCTGGTAAATAATGGGGCGATAGCGCGGGGGCGGGATGGGTTTGCCGGCCTGGCGGGCCGCGTCGAGCCAGGCTTGCTTGGCTTGCTCCACCTCAGCCAGGGCCTGCTCCGGGGTGTCCCCAAAGGCAGAGCAGGAATCCAGGTCGGGAATATCCGCGATATAACCGCCGTCTTCGTCGCTGTAAAAGATGTTGATATGATAGTC
>CAWBPT010000021.1:0-92512 GCA_963790655.1 uncultured delta proteobacterium
GTCTATCCTGCCGACTATCCTGCTTTTTTCGGTCATCTGCATTCTCTATATCGCCTGGGGCGGCATAAAGGCGGTAATTTGGACCAATGTGGTGCAAGCCCTGACCTTCACGCTGGCGGGAGTGGTGGCCATCGGTTTCCTGCTCACTCAAATTGACGGCGGCGCCGCTGCCGTAGTTACCATTGCCGGCGGCCGGAAAACTGAAAATCTTCAACTGGGGACCGGCTCTGGCGGAATCCGGACTGCCGGCCTTCCTGAAGAGCCTGCTCACGGATCCCAATCTCTTGGTGCTGGCGACTTTGAACGGGTTTTTTGGCTCGATGGCGGCCTTTGGGACCGATCAGGAGACCATGCAGAGACTGCTGACCGTGGCAACGAGAAAAGAAAGCCAGAAAACCATGCTGCTGACCCCCATCGGCAGTTTTCTGGTGATGATCATCTTCCTGTTTATCGGCGCCTGCCTCTATGCCTTCTATGCTCAGCATCCCGGGATGCCGCTGCCGGCCGAATTGGACAAAATTTTTCCCCATTTTATCGAGCAGACCATGCCCCCCTTCATGCGAGGGCTGATGCTCGCGGCGATTGTGCATGGCGAGCATTGACTCGCCTTTAGGTTCCCTGACTTCTTCATTTGTCACGGACATCTATCGTCCGGTGATTTTTAAGTCGGGAACTGAACGCCACTATCTGTTAGTTTCCAGAGTTTGCGTGGTTATTTTCGGCATTATCCTGGCGTTCATCGCCTACTTTTTCAGCCATTTTGACAAATTCCTCTGGCTCGCCTTTAAAATCGGCGGGGTCACCTACGGCTCTTTACTGGGAGTGTTTCTCCTCGGTCTTCTGACCAAAAGGCGCTGCAACCGAGTCAATGTCGTCGCCATGACTCTTGCCGCCCTGGGCATGCTGGTGCTGTTGATTCTTTCCGAGAAGAACATCTTCCCGCTGGGATGGACCTGGCTGTTGTTGATCGGCACCTTTTTGACTTTTGCCACCGGTTGGATTTTTGGACAAAAAAGCAGAGAGCGCCGCTGACCTGCCCTCTAAAAACTGATCCAAGTTATGTTTGAGAGGTGAGGGAGAGGAGCAGGAAGCGTCATCCGCCGGAGCAGATTAGCGGGAGCCTGCGCCAGACGAAGATGGCTCTGGCCAGGGCCGGTAGTTTACCAGAACTGTGGATAGCTGCTATCTATCATTCCATTACAACCTAACGAGAATATTATGATATTCCTCTCATGGTTATTTTTCAGAGATTGGTGGCATCCCCTTATCGAACCGTACGAAGCTTTTTAGGGGTGGGTTCAGAGGTAGGGTGGTCAGTTTTTTTCAGATTCATGGCCGGCTATTTTGCTCTTGAAAATTTTAGGGCGGGTCCCATAAGATAGGGGGGGCGGCGCCATCCCGATCAGTTTGAGGTCAAGTTTTTTGAGGGTGGGATGAGTTCACCATGGGGTCCCAGATAGGTCTTCCCTTCTAATCTAAATCCGGTATGAAAAGATTTTTGGGGAAATCTCCGTACCACCCTTAAAATGCCAGGGGGGACTTAGGCGATCCCGGGGGTTTGGTTTTCAGGGCCGAAAATCCTTCAGGTCGGCGGCGGCGCCGGTGGTGGGACCGCGACGAGCAGTTGGTGCATGGTGGACGCGGGGGCGGGGCATCAGTTAGGCATAATGGGCTCCATTCAAGGCCTGGCCTCCGCATAACCAACGGGGCCGGTTGGCCCCTGGCGCAATGCGGCTCGCTCCAAGAACATCCTGACCCCGTTTACCCCCATTTAGAAACACCTGTGGGGAATAGTGTGGGGAATTAAAAAAGATGGGTTAGGTCATTGTGACCTAACCCATTTATTTCAAGTGGCGTCCCCAACCGGATTTGAACCGGTGTCGCCGGCGTGAAAGGCCGGTGTCCTGGACCAGGCTAGACGATGGGGACGTTGCCGAGGGTGGGCCGTGTTGAAATTATAATATAATTATTAATATTATAAATTACTTATGCCACTTGCTAATTTGCCTGGACGGTTTACAGACTGCCATTTCCAGAACATGTGCTTCAAAGTAATTCTACATAATATAAACATACATCGTAGTCAGGTCAACTATTTCTCCTGAGGTTTGAGGCCGGGCATTTTAGCACCACGACAACCAAACACGATTACCAGGGTTTTTCAACAACCTGTTAGCCCGTTGAGGTAAGAATATCGTAAAATCCTCTAATAAATATTAAAATGACAAAGGGTCAGTATCTGATGGCGGGGATAAGCATCCCCCCGGGCAATTGTTCGCCCCCAAACCCTTTTATGCAGCCCAGACAGACCCGGCCCAGGCTCAGAAATGAAATAAATTATTGGGCCGGACTGGCAAGTTGGCCGGAATCTATTTAGTTGACATTTGTGTCGAAAATAAGTATAGGTTTTAACCATCAGCATAAGCCAACCTCGCATGGTCCAGCCCTTTATCAATATATTGGTCTTATTAATAGGCTTGCCCTATATTTTAAGGATTTATGGCCCTTTGATAAACTTTTAGGCTAAACGGACTAAGTCAAGTTAATCTTCTGCGTTATCTAAACGATTTGACCCAAAATATTTCTCCATTAATTTAGATTTATTGGCAGGAAAAACCAGTTTCTGGTCTGTCTCCGTGCGCTAACTGGCTATGGTCAAAATCTTCAACCTGCCGCTCATGATACAGGTTTAGGCTTTTCGGAAGGTACTCCCGCCGGGCCTCCTGGGTGCTTCAGCCTCATGGAGGTTTTTTGTCTGGTTGCAGGCAAATATGAAACCCGCCGTTAGCATCTCCAAGATTACTCCTCCCAGTGTTCCTCATATCCTGGACCGGCCACGTCTGATCGAGCGGCTGATACAGAACCGGGATAAAAAGCTTATTCTCATCCTGGGTCAGGCAGCCCAGGGAAAATCGACCCTGGCGGTCTCTTATGTAAAGGCCTCCCAGATTCCCTCGGCCTAGATTAACCTGGGCCCTGAGGACTCCGACCCGGTGAATTTTTTCTATTTACTGGTCCACTCTCTGCAACGGGTGGCGAAGGACATCGATCTTTCTCCCATCCTTTTATATCCTTCCATGATCG
The DNA here is from genome assembly GCA_963790655.1 of uncultured delta proteobacterium. Lineage (GTDB taxonomy): Bacteria > Desulfobacterota > Desulfobaccia > Desulfobaccales > 0-14-0-80-60-11 > DASWLF01. Next base: position 3,085 of record CAWBPT010000021.1, read on the forward strand.
AGGCGCCGCGGGACGAGATGCCGCTTTATCGGGAGTGGATCTCAGTTCTCTTAGAATTGATTTCGATGCCGCTGCAAGTGATCTTCGACGGTCTGGACCGCCTCTTTACTGATGCGCTTACCTATAGGCTTCTCCAGGTCCTGGTTGAAGAAGTGCCACCCCACATCCACCTCATTATGCTCTCCCGGGAAATGCCGCCTCTGGAGATCCAGGCTCTCAAGATCAGGCAAGAGGCCTGCGTCTTGACCAGCGAGGAACTGGCCTTTACCCTGGAGGAAACCGGCAAATTTGTCCGAACCATCCGCAAATGCCCTTGTGGTCCTGATTTGCTCAGGCGGATCCATCAGCTTACCGAGGGCTGGATCGGCGGCTTGGTTTTACTCTGCGATTACCTGGAGCAAGTGCCGGAAAATTCCAGGGCGGAATATTTAGAGGATCTCACCGAAAAATTCAAAGGAGAAATCTTTCAGTATTTCGGCGAAAAGGTTTTTTCATCTTTGCCCAGTCAAGGTCAGGAGTTTCTCATTACTTCGTCTATCTTCGATACCGTCGAGCCAGCTTTTATCAGGGATTTTATGGGGATAGAAAATGCCCAGGAGATCCTGGAAGATCTCGCCAAAAGAAATCTTTTTGTCCAATCGATTTACGATAAGCGCAGAGGCTGGTTATTCAGATATCATCAGTTATTCCGAGATTTTCTCCAGACCAAATTTCAAACCGTGGTGAGACCAGAACAGCAGCTGGCGGCATACTTTCGGGCCGGCTCCCTGTTTGAGCAAAGGGGGGAACTGGAAGACGCGGTAAAATATTACTTGCAGGCCAGGGCTTATCCCCAGGCAGTGTCAGTAATTGAGCAAATCGGGGTCGATCTCTTACAAAAGGGCAGGACCGGAGATCTCTGCCAATGGCTGCAAAGCCTCCCGCCAAACTTAATCCAGGGAAATCCCTGGCTTCTCTTTTATCTTTACGCCACCAACCGTTTTACCGGGGGGAATGAATATATCCTTGCCCTCCAGACAGCCCTCAGCCTTTTCCAACAGCAAGGAGACGTCAGGGGGTCTCTCCTTTCCCTGGCCTATCTCATCGAAGCCTCGATTTTTCGGGGCAGGGTGCCGATCTCCATTGATACTTTGCTGGCGCAGAGCGAAGACCTATTGCAAGCCTCGGGTGGCTGAATCGCTGCCCTTTGAAAGGGCGACCCTCTGGTTCCAGTTGGGTTTTGTCTACCCCTTTAAATTCGGCAATCCCCGCAAGGGCTTCTGGGCCTGCCAGAATGCCTACCTGCTGGCCAGAGAATTTGGGGATCTTCCTCTGCAGTTCAATGCCCTGATGCATGCTTTTTCGAACCTGTCATACTTAGGGGAGTTCTCGTTGGCGAAGGAGATTGATCACAAGATTGAAAAATTGTTGGGTAATTTTACCTATCCAACCGAAATTCAAGTCCTGTATCACATATTATCGGCCCAGTACTGCATAATCCGGGGAGAGCTGGAAAAAGCCGGACCGCTGGTGCATGAGGCCAAAGAGAAATCCGAGACCTATGGGCTAACTTATCTGTACTCGCTGGCCCTGCTATACGATCAGTTATTGAAGACCTATCTGGAGGAATATGCGGCAGCCGAAGAAGTCGGCCAGCGATTGCTGCACCTGACCTCGTCCATCGGCAATATGTACATACATGGAGTCTCCCTATTCCTTTTGGGGATGAATTATTACTATAAAGGGGACCCCCCCCAGAGGGCCAAGGAAATACTGGAGCGCTCCCGGCACATTTTAGCCGCGGATGAGACCAAGGCCGTCTATCAAATGCGCATGCTCGATATCTTGATGGGGGTGGTTGCCTCTCACCTGCAAGAAAACGGGCCGGCGGAGAAGAACCTCCAGGAGGCCCTGGATCACTTCACCGGAGTCTCTGCTCATATACCTGATGAGAGAGGCCCACCTGGCCATGGCCCTGTTGAAATGGCGGCAAGGCCAGGTGGAGGAAACGGCAAAGCACTTGCAGGCCGGCTTCCAGATTGCCGCGGCAGGAAGATTTTATCACTACTTATATCTGAGCCGGACGGATCAGTTGCAAGCTTGCATTCTGGCCCTGGAACTGGAGATCCAGGGGGTCGAGGATTACACTGCCCACCTCCTCACTACCTGCCTGGCTTCCCAGGCCGGGCCGGAACTTGCGAGACTCTTTGATCATGCCGAATCCGAAAATTGCCCAAAGGGCCCGGGACCTGGGGCGGGCCATTCACCGGGCCGGAGTGCCCCGGCTGCGCATCAAGACCCTGGGGGGCTTCCAGGTGTGGCGGGCGACCACCTCTCATGGAAGAGAAGGAATGGGAGGGAGCCAGCCCCAACTTCTCTTGAAGGCTATCATTGCCCATGGGGACACCGGGGTGCATAAAGGAGCGCCTCTTGGAAGACCTGTGGCCGGAGACCACCCCGGCAGACGGCCGAAAGGGGCTTCAAGGTCAATCTGTACCGCTTGCGCAAGGCCTTGGAGCCCGCCATGGATCAGAACTTCGGCTCTTCTTATGTCCACCTTAAGGCTAATCAGCTCTGCCTGGACCAGGAACTATGCTGGGTGGATATCGATGAATTCTTGTCTCTTATAAGGGACGCCAGGGAGAGGAACAGGAAGGGGCAGGAGAATGTCAAGGAAGCATTGAGCTCCTATAAGCAAGCCCTCGAGCTTTATGGTGGAGACTTCCTGGCGGAGGAGCCTTATGTCCCGTGGGCGGAGATGAAACGCGAGGAACTGCGGCGAAATATATCGACAGTTTATCTCGTCTGGCGGCTCTCCATGAAAAGCAAGGGGCCTCTATGGCGGCCATCGATGGTTATAAAAGGCTCATTCACACTGATCCTGCTTTGGAGCAGGCCTATCAGCGGCTGATGATTCTCTATGGCAACCGGGGCATGAGCAGCGCCGCCCTAAGGGTTTATGAAGATTGCCAGAAGGCCCTGCAAAAGGAGTTGAACGTGAAACCCGATCAGGTCACGACGCCATCTATAGAAAAATCCTGGAGGAGGCGGGTCGCACCGAGCCTAAGTGATCACCTGATTAAAGGGTAATGCTCAAGACTTGACCAAGCAACCTCTCCGTCAAGGCATAATATCATCGGACAAAAAAGGATTCTGGAATCTCCCCCACTAAAAGCGCATTTCGTTATACAGATCATATCGGTAATTATTTGGAATTTTTGAGAAGTTTCTGGTTTTGGCAAGTAAGTCTCTATGCTTGGGATGCCCCAAATTCAGAGAAAATTTTTCTTCAATGAAATCTGATGGTAATATGTTCATCAGAAGACGCGATGCAATGGTGTCTTATACGGGCAGGAAACAGAATCTCCGCATCTTATGCGGCTCAATCTATTTATTGTTGGGCGGCGGACATTGCTATCCGTAAAGAAGCTGGACCTTGGTGAACGGAGTGATTCATGGCTGCTGAAGAAGGAAATCTTGAAACGCAAAAGCTTACGGATTTTCTTGGGGTCGTAGAAGGCTGGAGAGATACGTGGAATGTTGGAGAACGTGCGGTCTACAGAGGGCATAAAGATTTCAACTGGATTCTTATGGCCAAATTGTTTAGGGATCCCCACGTCCAGCCGGAGAACCGCAGGGGCGATAACCCGAGCGAAGTTGAAAAACAATTACTGACTGAGCACCTGCCGAAGTCAGAAGCCCACAGTCTCGAGCATAGACTCTTTCACGATTTTTCCCGTTATCTTTATGCGTACCGTCCTGACTTAATTTGCACTGTGTCCGAGGACGAAAAGAGTAATACCCGGGCAATCGCAGGAATGGAGACAGTTATCTATCGCCCAACACTATGGGCTACCGACCCGCTTCCTCGATTTTACTACGAACGTGCTCGTCGCATTGTTCTTTGCAGTGGAAGAACCTGTGATGCGGCGGAAAACAACACAGGGTCAATTTGAGGAACAGGATAGCGCTGTTTGGTGCATCGAGGTCCCAAACCGGCTGAAGGTCTGGCAAGTTTGGAAAAAAGGGGATGTCTGGCTGTCACCCATTGGAGTTCGCAGAGGAAGGCAGTGACCCACCTATAGCCAATTTTGTGGATACCGCATTTGTCCCAGAGCATATCGACGAACGCATAAGGGCACAGGGAAGCGTCTTCATGTGTGAACCCCGGGGCAAGAAATATGATTGGCAGCTGCATGTAAACCTTAGGGACAAAACAAAAATTATTTTAAACCACAAAACGGGCAAAAAGAAGGATACCAAAACGCTTAAGATTCGTATACCCAAGGAAGCGCGCGAATCATTGCGGGAACAACTTGACCTTGTGGGTATTAATCGCGCCACCTTGTTTCCTGATCTCGCATCGGCCGCGAGATACTTGGCATGGGCAGTCCATCAGCGCAAAAGGCCCTACGTCAGGTAGTCCGAGTTTATCATCGGCAAGCTGCTGAAAGCATTCAGTTTTGCAATTTTATGCCTGAGTATAGGCAGTACCCAACAAGCGGCTGCAGTACGAAGCAATAAATCACGCCTCTGAGCCGTGTCGTTCACCCTCCCCCTTCCTTTCACTCCATGGCCACGAAATCCTCATGCCCCTCGACTGAGAAATCTCCGATAAAATATCTGCTATATCTGCGCGGTCTTAAGCAAAATAATAGATATTCAATATCTTTATCATAACTGCATTTCAGATCATGCCGTTTTTTTAAATTTTGCCCCCAGTGTCAGATTTAATCTAATCTCGATTTTACAATTAAGGGGTACCTTGCCAGAAAAACTAATGGATAATCCCCCCACTCCTAGACCTCACCAAATTTCTATCGATCCCTTAACAGTCCCGGAAATATTATCCTGCTCCAGCTTCTGAAAGATCCTCTTTTTGTAACCTTTTTGTAACCCCCGCCATGCTAAAAGCGCTCCCACTTAGCTGGTGAGTTAAGTCTCCATACTGCCAAGGATCCGTAGCGACGGCTAGTCGGGCCTTTCCCGAAAAGCAAGCTCGGGGCGATTTCCGGTAAACTGAACTAGTGAAGCAAGCGGGGGCCAAACGGGCTTCCATGGCAAACCCTATCTTCCATCGCAAATTTGTCATCTTAGAAAATGGCAAAGAGGTATTGCTGCGCTTTCTCAATGGGGGGGACCAGGAAAGTTATATCGAGCTGCTCCAGGAAATTCCTGACAGCTGTCTCATTTTCCCGAACCGGGATAGTAAGGACCGGCATGCATCCAATGATTGGTCGGACCGCATCAATTACCGCAAAAACCTGCCACTGATAGCGGTGGATCGTCAAGCCCACCGATTCATAGCCAGCGCCAGCTTGCATCTGGATGAGGATTCCGCCAGGCAGGTTGGGGTAATTCGCCTGTTCGTGTCCGAGCCGGTCAGGGGGCTGGGTTTAGGCTCGATAATGCTGGGAGAATTAGTAGACTTCGCCTTAGATGAGGATTTGGAATGGCTCCAAGCCGAGGTGGTTGCGGAGCATAAAGGGGTAATCAATCTTTACAGGACCGCCGGTTTTGAAGTTAAAACCAACCTAAAGGATTATTTCAGTCGCCAGGACGGGGTTATCTTAGATGCGGTATTGATGGTCCGCCCTCTGCCGTTTTAAGGCTTCGCGCATCCCAGGTGGTAACTGGGTCAAAATTAGAAGGATCCAACCATGAAGAGGCCAGTAATCTTACTAATGGCAAGGAAAAGGAACCTCACGCAAGATTTACAGAAGACCTTGGGGCAGCGGGGCTATGAGGTGATAATCCCCTCCCGGGACACCGATCCGTTACAGCTCTTCCACGAAACCAAACCGGATCTCATCATCACCGGCTCCTACCGAATGGGGCTGGTGGGAGCCTGGAGGTTGCCAGACGATTACGCCAATGGAGCCCCCAAACCCCGGTAATTTTAATTGTGGAGGAAAGCTCTGAGGCCAAGGCCATCGCCGCCCTCCAAGTCGGGGTCAACGATTACTTCAGGCAGCCGCTTTCGTACGAGAGTTGCTGGCCAGCATCGGTCGCCACTCTCCCGGCTGCCATGGGGAGGTTGGATAAACCCGCGTCCCAGGAACCCGAAGCCGGGACCGGCCTTATCGGGGAAACCCCCGGCATACGCAAGATCAAAGAATACCTGGTCAGGGCCGCCGCCACCGACTGCAATGTGCTCATCACCGGGGAGACAGGTACCGGCAAGGAAAGGGTAGCTGAACTCATTCATCGGCACAGCTCCAGGCGAGAGAAGCCCCTGATCTGCATCAACTGCGCGGCGCTGCCGGAAAATCTCTTGGAGAGCGAGCTCTTCGGTTATGAGCGGGGAGCCTTCACCGGGGCTTCCTCCTCTTATCCTGGGAAACTGAGATTGGCTGAGGGGGGGACCGTCTTCCTGGACGAGATCTTTGAAATGAGCTCTTATATGCAGGCCAAGATTCTGCGAGCTTTTAGATAATCGGGAAATTTATCAGCCTGGGCGGCAAAAAACAAATCCCCTTAAACATCAGGATCGTGGCTGCCACCAATCTGGACCTGGAGCGCGCGGTGGAGCAAGGAACTCTGCGGAACGACCTCTTTTACCGCCTCAATGTGGCAAGGGTCCACCTGCCGCCTCTTCGGGAGCGCCAGGCTGACATCCCCTTGCTGCTGCACCACTACATCCAGGAAATGAACCGGCGCTACGACCGCCAGGTGGAGGGCTTCACCGCTGAGGTCATGGAACTCCTGCTGGGCTATTCCTGGCCGGGAAACATCCGGGAGCTAAAGAATCTGGTGGAGGCTATGTTCATCAACCTCCCTGCCGGGCGCGTCTCTCTTGAACCCCCCGAATCCTTCCGGCGGCTCCAAGAAAATCTGGAACTGCCCCAAGGGGAACGGGAGAAGGTGCTGACGGCGCTCCTGGCCACCAACTGGAACAAGAGCCAGGCCGCGGAGAAATTGAAATGTCCCGGATGACGCTGTACCGGAAAATAGAAAAATATGAGATAACGTCATCACAGGTGGGAACCAAGCATTGATACCGTGCCGGCGGTGTAACCACCGGTTACCAGCCGGCCTCTCTCCGGGACACGCCCGTCCCTTTCTCTCCATTTTGACCCGGTTTTCAGTCTCTGAACATCTCAGTCTGACACCCACCTGGCACCAAAGTGGTATTGGTTCCCCGCTAGAAAGAAGTTGGATTATAGATAATTTTAACAATGTTTCAAGGAACTTGAAAGTAGCTTGCGCTTCAAAGGTGGGAGAAAGCATTGACCTTGTGTGCCTCGCGGTGTAACCCCCCGGTTACCAGAGAGCCTTTCTCCGGAAACCCGCCCGGTCTTCTTCTCTGCAGTTTGCCCCCTTTTTCAGCCTCTGACCCATCCCCAGCTGACACACACCTGACACACAAGCACGTCACACTTCCCTAGAAAGAAGTTGGGAATCGCGGTTCATGGAAAATTAACAATAAATCCATATAGTTGAAAACAAACCGCTTCTGGTGGGCTTGGCATTGCCGATGCATAATAAGACCGTAAAACCACCCGGTCAAGCATCAGGGCCCATTAGCCGTTGTCTTCGGAGTTTCTTGGGCTGCGCCACTGGAGGGGTCATATGAACTCTACCGACTTTTTGAACTTTCCTCGCTCAAGGCTATTCGGGGTAATAGGACAGAAAGCCACATGGCAAAACGGCGCAGGGAGCCGGTTCCCTGGAAGGTTATCCTGACCATGTGTTGCGGGAATCGGTGGCGGGACCGGCGAAGCGAGAAATTAACCTTCTAGCTGCGTCTTTGGAGATGACAGGGATAAGGCGCAGGAAGCAAACAGCCAACCGCGGCTGCAGATGCCCATGCAGAAAGGAGAATGAATGGAGCGAGGCGGTAACCTTACAATTAGGGGGGCCTCTCCGTGACTGGCGGTCCCCCGTCTTTTTAACCCCCGTAAATTCTTGGTCATTTTGAAGTTAGAACGACCAGTCGAGGTAATAATGCGGCACAGAGCAAAGGGTCCGGGCCATGGTGACATTCTTGAAGGACGATATGCCAACTACTTCGAGATCGGTCACAATGCTTTCGAGTTCGTCTTGGATCTCGGCCAGCTTTATTTCGGGAGCCGGAAGCCAGAATCCACACCCGAATTGTCACCAGCCCCGCTTACGCCAAGTCCTTGGTGGGAATTCTCCAGGATGCCATCAGCCAATACGAGCAGAGCCATGGCAGAATTTCCGCTGAGGTGGAAGAGAGTGGGGGTGAAACCTTAAGGGAAAAGGATACTAAGGACCACAAGTCGTTAAGATTACTTGAATAAGGATTCTAAGGAGGTAGGTAAACGTAACTGGCAGGTTGACTCATTCTGGGGCTTGGTACTGGGATACTGCTACCCTTTTGGTTGCTGATTTGAAGTATTTTTCACCATCTCCACCCCTTACCGGACGGGGCGGGACTCCTCCCTCCCGCCCCGGATGGCAGGGGGGGGCAGGGTACAGTCAAAGGAACCTTTGCTCGAGCAGAATGCAACCGGAATATCCGGCTGATTACCTGGCGTAAGGCTCCCTACGGATAAGGAGGGATAAGGATGAAAAAATTATTCTGGGCCTTTCTTGCCTCTTGGTCCTTTGGTTAACCGTCCCGGCGGGCGCAGTCGTCCTCAATTTTGAAGGCTTGCCCGATTTGACCCCAGTGAATGATGCTTATTCGGCCTGGGGGGTACATCTCCTAAATGCCATTTCGCTGACCGCGGGTTTTTCTCTCAATGAAATTGACTATCCCCCAGCAGCGGTTCGATGGCCATCGGCGACAATAACGCTCCCATCACCATAACCTTTGATAGTCCTACTAATAACCTCTTGGCAAATTTTACCTATGGCTCCCAATTATCCTTCAGCGCCTTTGATAGCAACGGCTCGCCCATCGGTACTTATATTACCCCCGGTACCTCCAATTTGGGTAGTACCGAGGTCATCCTTCTGAATTTTACCCAGGTTGGCTCTCTGGTTATTGCCGGGCAAACGCCCAATACTTTCATTATGGATGATTTCAACTATAAATGAATCAGGTGCCGACTCCTTCCTCTCTGCTGTTGCTGACCATCGGCCTGGCGCTGCTGATTTCGGGCCGCCGGCTAAAAGAAGGCAAGGGTCAAGCCAGCCATTCTCCTCTATTACTCTGAGGCGCCGGCCCGAGTCTCGATGCCTTAAGGGATACTTGCCGCCGGCAACGACTCAGGAGGTCGGCAAAGCGGCATAACCGACTTTTTCCTAACAACCTCAAAAACTTCAGGATAGAGGCACACTTACCTGAACCAGGGGGTAATAAGATGAACCGCACCAAAAAGATAAGTTTGATTCTAATCTTAGCTTTGGCCCTGGTTTCTCTGGCGGGTCCGGCCTTGGCGGACCGTGGGGTATTCAACGCCCAGGTGACGCCCAACGAAATGCTCACCGCCGACAGTCCCGTCACGGTGAAAGTCACCGCGGAAATCGGCTCCGGAAATCAATACATCTCCTCGGTCAAGGTCTACAGTACTACGGCCACCGGGCAGCCTCTGGCCCTCCTGACCCAGATGTATGACGACGGCACCCACGGCGACGAGCGGCCGCGGACACCATCTTTACCGGGGAATTTTCGCTCAGCCAGACGAGCCGGGCACAACTTTATGTCGTGGTTTCGGCAGCCTACCAGGGAGTCCGAAACCGCTACTTAAGCCCGGTTATGGCAATCAACGTCTAGGAACCTATCCCCGATCAACTGTTTGCGGATGCCAATAATGCCGTCCAGACCCTGGCCCGGAATTTCGCCAATTACCTTCAGGAATACGACCTGGACACGGCCAGGCAACTGACCTACCAGGACGCCCTGAACAACCCGGATATTACCATGGCCCATCTCTCCGGCAGCGATCTTTCCATTATCTACGCCGGGCAAAATCCGGGGGCACGTATCTCTGACTGATCCCAGCGTGGTCACGGATGGCGGTGGCGGCACCCTGCGGTTAACACCTCCTGAACCGCCCCGGCCCCCTGGTTGAAATCCCTGTTTGGATATCTTATCAAGCCTTTCCTGTTTAATCCGTCTCCCCTCTACGCCGCCGGGACCCTGCCGCCCGACGTGCGAAGCCCGGGCAGCAAAAATTTGTTAATCTTTGCCCCGGGTTATAGTTCTCCTATCGATCTGCCGCACGGTCTGAATGGCCCGCAGAATCAAATTGCCGACCATGCCCTGCTCCAATTTACCTTCCCGTCCTGGATGCGATTTGTCCCCTATCCGGCGGTCGTTACGCCGGATGCCTATGCTTCCCTAAGTTGTGTGACCGGCTGGGGGAATTATGGCACCGTCGTAATCCAGACCCATGGCGGATATTGGCAGGACCCCAGTGCGGATGTTCCTTATAACCAGGTTATTCTCGTGGTGGGGACTCCGGCAAATAATGCCAATAAGGCAGCCTGGGAAGTTGACCTTAGTTCCGGAAGATTGGGGATCGATGGTTCCGGCAGATTTGTGATTTTTCCCTCCTTCATCGAAGCCCGTTGCGGGGCCATGCCCAATTCCTTCTTTTATCTGGGGGCCTGTCAGAGCCTGCAAGACAACTCCCTGTGGAACGCCCTGAAGGCCAAAGGGGCCAAGGTGGCCTTCGGGTGGAGCGACGAGGTTGACCGGGGGTTTAATGTTGCCAAGTTTCAGGAACTCATCGATCCCATGTTGCCGGCGGATATCAACACCGTTCCTCTTACCGCGACCCAGTCATATGTCAACATCCCGAACAAAAGGGACCCGGAATCACCATTTGCAGTCCTGCAAATGGTAACTGCCTCTCGTGAGTGGGATAATTTCGCCTTCGTGGAAGGGGGCCTAGTCAATGGGGACTTTGAAACCGGCTTCACCGGCGGGGTGACCGGCGGCGACTATAATTATCGGATTGTTTCCGGGGCCCACACCCATGGGGGCAATAAGGCCGCGGCCCTGGGGCGCTGGGACACGGCCTACCATGGTCAGGATCCGTACCTGCAGAGCCCTACGGGTATGAATGGGCCTATCAGGATTTTGTGGTGCCGCCGGGGGCTACCTACTTGAAGTTCTACTGGTGGATGGAAACCTACGACACCGCCAATTGGGATTGGTTTGATGCGGCCATCCAGGATACCAACGGGGCTACCCTGATTTCTATTCTTAAACCATGCCGGCAAGCCGGGGGTAGACTTTGGTCCCTATTGGACCACCCAGACGGCGGACGGCGGCGACGGTTGGCGAGAACAGAAGGCAGATATTTCCGCCTACCGGGGCCAAAAAATCAGGATCTACTTCGCCCAGAGGTTGGACGGCTGGGGCGATCAACAACGGACCTATATCGACGATGTAACTTTGGAATAAAGTCCCGCGGGGTAAGGAGGGAGTCTTATGTTTCAGCGAAAGGGTTATCTTCTCTTGGGCCTATTGCTTGTCGGGATCATGGCCCTTCCCTGGGAGGCGCCGGCGGCCACCATAGACTACACCTGGAACACCGGGGTCCTGAGCGGCAATTGGAGCGCACCCGACAACTGGTCCCCGGCGGGGCCGCCCAATAACGACTCCCACACCGCCTGGATCACCCACACCGGCGGCAACGTCCAGGTCTACCTGGACATGGGGGCCAACGTCAGCCGCCTGCAGGTGGACGCCCTGGACAGTTTGACCTTTAACGACAGCTCTACCTTGAGTCTCCTACCTTTTGAAGGTGTCAACCCCACCGTTTACAATTATGGCACCATCACCCTGAACTCCACCGGCAACGGCACCTGGCTCACCGCCAAGGGCGGCAATGCCACCCTGACGGGTACGGGCAGCCTGGTGCTGGGCGGCAACCTGGAAAACCACCTCAATGCCTGGGGAGTGCAAGTCATCAATGAGGCGGGGCATACCATCCGGGGCGGCGGCACCATCGACGTGCCGGTCCTCAACCGGGGAAGCATCCTGGCCAGATAACCAGATCTTGAGGATTTTCGGCGCCCTCACCAATGAGGTAGCGGGGTCCTCACCGCCAGCGGCAGCGGCAATGTCCTGGATATCCGGGGTCTGGTGAGCGGCGGCCAGCTCAGCGTGGTGAGCGGCGGCGCCTTTGAGATCGGCGGCGGCGGCGCCTTGACCAACACCACCCTGGCCGTGGTAGAGGCCTACGGCAAGGGCGGCGCCCGAAGACGGTCGGCCTCACCATCGCCCCGGGCGCCCAGGTGGCCGTCAACAATGGGGATTCCCTGGACCTGCTGGAGGCGCCACCATCACCAATAACGGGGCCATCGCCCTGAACTCCACCGGCAACGCCACCTGGCTCACCGTCAAAGACAGCGATGCCACCCTGACGGGCACGGGAGCGTGGTGCTGGGCGGAACCGGAAAACCACCTCAATGCCTGGGGAGCCGGGCGAGTCATCAATGAGGCGGGGCACACCATCCAGGGCGGCGGCACCATCGAGGCGCCGGTCCTCAACCGGGGCAGCATCCTGGCCGACAACCAGACCCTGCGGACCTACGGCGCCATCACTAATGAGTTGGGGGGGCCCCCACCGCCAGCGGCAGCGGCAACGTCCTGGATATCCGGGGCCTGGTGAGCGGCGGCCAGCTCAGCACGGTGAGCGGCGGCGCCATTGAGATCGGCGGCGGCGGGGCCTTGACCAACACCACCCTGGCCGTGGGCACGGCCTACGGCAAGGGCGGCGCCCTGAAGACCGGCCTCACCATCGCCCCGAGTGCCCAGGTGGCCGTCAACAATGGAGATTCCCTGGACCTGCTGGAGGCGCCAACCATCACCAATAACGGGGCCATCGCCCTGAACTCCACCGGCAACGCCACCTGGCTCACCGTCAAAGACAGCGATGCCACCCTGACGGGCACGGGGAGCGTGGCTGGGGGGAACCTGGAAAACCACCTCAATGCCTGGGGAGCCGGGCGAGTCATCAATGAGGCGGGGCACACCATCCGGGGCGGCGGCACCATCGAGGCGCCGGTCCTCAACCGGGGAGCATCCTGGCCGACAACCTGACCCTGCGGACTTTCGGCGCCATCACCAATGAGTTGGGGCTCCACCGCCAGCGGCAGCGGCAACATCCTGGATATCCGGGGCCTGGTGAGCGGCGGCCAGCTGAGTGCGGTGAGCGGCGGCGCCTTTGAGATCGGCGGCGGCGGCGCTTTGACCAACACCACCCTGGCCGCGGGCACGGCCTACGGCAAGGGCGGCGCCCTGAAGACCGGCGCCACCATCGCCCCGGGCGCCCAGGTGGCCGTCAACAATGGAGATTCCCTGGACCTGCTGGAGGCGCCTACCATCACCAATAACGGGGCCATCGCCCTGAACTCCACCGGCAACGGCACCTGGCTCACCGTCAAAGACAGCGATGCCACCCTGACGGGCACGGGGAGCGTGGTCCTGGGCGGGAACCTGGAAAACCGCCTCAATGCCTGGGGAGTCGGGCGAGTCATCAATGAGGCGGGGCACACCATCCAGGGCGGCGGCACCATCGAGGCGCCGATCCTCAACCGGGGTAGCATCCTGGCCGACAACCAGACCCTGAGGACCTTCGGCGCCCTCACCAATGAGTTGGGCGGCGCCCTCACCGCCAACGGCAGCGGCAACATCCTGGATATCCGGGGCCTGGTGAGCGGCGGCCAGCTCAGCGCGGTGAGCGGCGGCGCCTTTGAGATCGGTGGCGGCGGCGCCTTGACCAACACCACCCTGGCCGTGGGCTCGGCCTACGGCAAGGGCGGCTCCCTGCAGACCGGCCTCACCATTGCCCCGAGCGCCCAGGTGGCCATCAACAACGGGGACAGCCTGTTTTTGTCGGAAACTCCCACATCACCAACAACAGCACCATCACCAACAACAGCACCATCACCCTGAACTCCACCGGCAGCGGCACCTGGCTCACTGCCAAAGACAGTGATCCACCCTGACGGGCACAGGGAGCGTGGTCCTGGGCGGGAACCAGGAAAACCACCTCAATGCCTGGGGAGCCGGGCGATTCATTAATGAAGCGGGCATACCATCCAGGGCGGCGGCACCATTGACGCGCCCCTGGAAAACCGGGGCAGCCTGGTGGCCAATAACGCCACCTTGCGCCTCTTCGGGGCTGACTACTGGCCGCGGGGCGGTCTCAGTTACTAACAACGCCACCCTCCAGGTCTGGAAGAATCTGCAGGCCGGTAACTTTTTCATGAGCAACAACGCCGGCTTGGTCGTGGGCAACAACCAGACCGTGGACCTGAGGGGCCAGTTCTCCTTCGCCCAAACGGATATCTCCAGGTGGAACTGGGGGTCCGGTACGGCCCTGATGTTGACCGGCGGTGGGACCTTCCAGGCCCTGGAAGTCGGCGGGGCGGACACCGGGTTGGCGGGTTTGCCGGGCGATAAAAACGTGAACAACTACAACTTTGACCTGGTGAAGTTGAGCCTGGCCGGCTCCGGGACCTATGCCTATCTGACCGATTCCATAGATAACGGTCACCGGTCCTCTAACGAAGCTCTCTATGTTGATGCTCTGGGAGTCGATCCCGGGACTACTTTGAATCTATACGGGCTGCACCTCTACACCTATTTAAGCGATCAGCCCCATCAAGTCCTGGCGGGTGAGGGCATCCTCTTCGGCGGGGGCACTATCATTGATACCCCCGGCCTTCCTCTACCCTCCACCCTGCTCCTCTTGGGCTCCGGCCTCCTGGGCCTGGGGGCTGGGTTGGCGAAAAAGAAAGAATAGTAACTTTAGATCCACGACATAAATTGGGTAAAGTCAGCCATGGCCTGGCGTTGGCTGCCATAGCCAAAAAACCGCCTGGATACAGGTAAGACCTATGAAGAAACCGCTAATTAAGTTGATATTCATGTTGGCGCTGGTGACGGTCATCTCCAGGCCTGGCATGGCTTGGGCCTGGAGTGTCAACCTTACCTGGTCCTTCGCCTCCAACGTTGACACCATAGAAGGGTTTTTGATAGCCCCCACTGCTACCGAGTTTGCCGGCGGTTTTGCTAACTTCGACGATCTGGGCTGGAGTGGGCAAGTCATTAATCCTCATTACACCATGGCTCAAGGCCCCGCGACCAATTACCTGAACGGTTTCTTTTGCAGCTGGACGACGGATGAAACTGTGCCTTTTGAGATGGATTGGTATGCCTGGGTCGGTGGAGTGTGCGGCAAACTCGATGAGGCCTACAGATTTTCCTATGATGGCAGTGGCGGGCACGAATTTGAAACCGATTCTTGCTGGTCAGAAGCGCCCTTTCCTCAGGGAGCGAACTATGATCGTTCCGCAGTGCCCATCCCACCCGCTGCCTTGCTGCTGGCCAGCGGTCTGGTTCCCATGGTTCTCTTGGGGTGGAGGAAGTTCATATAACCTGGCGCTTACAAGACGGCTAACACCAGCCGCCACTAGTGGTTGTGTTGATTCATCACCCCTTACCAAGAGAGAACAAGGCCATGAGAGCTCGCCCATCCCTGACGGTCATCATCCTGGTAGTGCTTCTGGGGTTGGCGCTTCCCTTGAGAGCCCAGGCGAAGGCAGTCGGCCAGCTTACCATGGTGGAAGGAGGGGTGGACCTGTTGAAAGGAGGAGAGTTGCCGGCCCACCCGGTCAAGGTGGGCGAGGGGGTGGAACCGGGAGACGTGCTCCGCACCAAGTCGGGGTCCAAGGCCCAGATAACTTTCTTGGACCACAGCACCCTGACCATTTCCCCGGAGAGCCGCATTGCCATCGAAGAGTATCTGTTCGATGGAGCCGGGGGCAAACGCAATGCGGTGCTCCAGATGTTCCAAGGCCTGGCCCTGGTCGCAGTCTCAAAGATCCTCAACGTGGAGACCACGGATTTTATCGTTAAAACCCATACCGTGGTCCCTGGGGATCCGCGGCACCGAGGTGGGTATTCGCTTAAGCCCCAATTCCTCTGTCTTTTTAAATTTTCAGGGTCTTAGCCGGATCAGCAGCATCTTTGCCGAAGTCCCGGGGAGCGTGGAGCTAAAAGCCATGGAGGGCACTACGGTCCAGCGGGGCTTGCCTCCCACTCTTCCCTTTAAAATCGGTGCGGCAGATCGGCAAATGTTTATGAATCAGCTCGCTTCCGGCACGCTGAGCCGGAAGCCCCAAAGTGGCTCTCTCTTTGCCACTTCTATGGGAGGGGGGGCCACCGGTGCCACTACGGTTGGGCCGAGCAGCACCGAGATCGGCCCCCTGCCTTCCTCAGTCACGGGAAACGGGACTCTGCTTGCGGAAAGGGGACGCCAGGAGCCGCCGTTGGAAGCACAGCCCCAGGAATCCAGGTCATAACCTCCGGCCTGATATCCATTCCGCCCACCTTGAAAAATGAAACAGTTACCCCCCCCTCCTGCGGCGCCGCCGGTCTCCGACTTTCAAGCGCACCGTCCTCATTTAAAAGCGCCCTAAAATTCCTTTAATGACTTTTACATCACCTCGATCTCTAAATTAGATCCTTTTCATCCCATCTGTAGTACTTCGTTTCAGTCCGGGGTCATGGTATATTTCTGTTCCGCCTTGGGCACGTACCATTTGGCGAAATTGTAGTCGATGCCCGCGGGGGCCGGCTTGATCCCCCGGAAGCGCTTGCTGATGGCGGGGAGGGCGTCAGGGACGAAGAGGAAGGTGTAGGGCTGGTCCTCGGGCGATGATCTCCTGGAGCTGGAAGTAGGCCTGGCGCCGTTTTTCCCGGTCGAAGGTGTGGCGGCCCTCTTCCAGCAGGGCGTCCACCTCGGGGTTCTTGTAGTGGATAAAATTCAGCTCCCCGGGCTTGGTCTTGGAGGAGTGCCAGATGTCGTACTGGTCCGGGTCCAGGCCGGTGTTCCAACCCAAGAGCACCGCGTCGAAGCGCCCCTTTTCAATGAATTCCTTGACGAACGCGGCCCACTCCACCGTGCGGATCTTCACCCGGATGCCGATCTCCCGGAGGCGGCGCTGGATGATCTCCGCGGTGCGCACCCGGATGTCGTTGCCCTGGTTGGTGAGGATGGTGAACTCGAAGGGCCGCCCGTCTTTGGCCAGGATGCCCTCCGCATCGGGCTGCCAGCCCGCTTCGGCCAGCAGGGCTTTGGCCTTCTCCGGATCGTAGGAAAACTTCTCCACGTCAGGATTGTAGTACCAGGTGCCGGGCTTGTAGGGGCCATAGGATTCCTCGCCCAGACCCATGAGCACCCCCTCGATGATCTCCTTCTTGTTGATGGCGTAGGTCAGGGCCTGGCGCACCCGCCGGTCGGCAAACTTTTGGTCCTCCTGGTTGTACCCCAGGTAGACGTAAGAAAACGGGATGTACCGGTACTTGTTGTACAGGCGGGCAAACTTGGGGTACTCCGTCTGGCGGGTGTACTGCAGGGGAGTGAGGCCCATGCGGTCGATGTTGCCGGACTTCAGCTCCAGGAACATGGTGGCCAGGTCCTGTTTCACCAGGTATATGTAGCCGTTGAGATAAGGCCGCCCCGCGAAATAGTCCGGGTTATAGGTGAGGGTGATCTTGTCGCCGGTCCGCCACTCCTTGAATTTGTACGGGCCGGTGCCGATGGGATGGCGGCCCAGGGGGGACTGGGTGATGTCTTTCCCCGCCAGCAGATGCCGGGGCATGATGGACAGGCCCCAGGTGCCCAGGGCCGGGGCGAAGGGTTGGCCGTAAGTGACCCGAAAGGTGTAGTCGTCCGGCGCCTCGGCCTTTTTCACCTGGAGGTAATCCCCGGAGTAGGCGGTGGGGGTCTTGGGGTCCACCATCACCTGGTAGGTGAACAGCACGTCCTGGGCGGTAAAGGGGGCGCCGTCCTGCCACTTGACCCCCCGGCGCAGCTTGAAGGTGATGGTGAGGCCGTCGGGGGAGATTTCCCAGCTCTGGGCCAGGTCTCCCACCAGGTTGAGGTCGCCGTCATACTTCACCAGGCCGTTGTAAACCAGGCCGATGATGGTATGGGAGGCGGAGTCCGAGGCCAGGGGCGGCAGCAAGGTGCTGGCGTCGCCGATGGAGGCGTCGATGAACAGGTCGCCGTAGGCCGGGCCGGTGTCGGGGCCGCCGTAGGTTTTTTCCGCCTCCGGGGGTTTGCAGCCGGCTCCGGCGATTAAGATTAGGATAAAGCAGAAAAGCCTGATAAACCGAACCCACCAAGAATGTTTCATAAGGGAGTTGTGTGTTTGGGGCAAGGATAGCTCAAATTTTTCGGTAGGCGTGGCTGCGGGGTCTCACGCCAATGACGGAAATGGTCCTCTTTGCCTCATCCACTTCAAAAAAGATGCGCCAGTTTCCCACCCGTGATTTCCGCTCCCCCTGGCCCATTTCAATCAGGCTGGATATCCGTGCATCGAATGGGTCTTGGGCCAGTTCCTTCAGCCTGGCATGGATACGTTTGACCGTTTGCTTATCCAACGACTTGATAACTTTGGCTGCCTGTTTTTCGATCTGGAGACTGTAGCTCATAAACCGAGCTCTCTCTCCAATTCCTCCAGGGTAATGAATTCCCCGCGTTTAATGGCTTCTTTCCCTTCCCGGATGGCGGCCCAGTCTGTTTCCGTCAGGGGTTCAGAATCGTACTCCTCTTGGCGGTGATACAGCAAATCCACAAACTCAATGAGTAAGTCTGCATCAGGGCCGTGGACCACTGCCTTTAATTTGGCGAGAAATTCTTGATTGGGGTCTTTCCTCATGCCCGGCCTCATTTAATGTAAGTTTACGTCTCAGGGTAATTAAAAAGCCCGGGGTTGTCAACCGGACCTGGGGGTTATGATTGGCTATCTCTAAGATTGTAGGGGCAGGGACAAAGCAGGAAGATTGCCGGTGGGTCTCCTGACCATATAGAGGTAATCGTCATTAATCCCGATTTTCTCTTGCCCTGGCCGCGCCTTTTGGATAAATTTAAAGAGTCGGGACGTGGCTCAGCCTGGTAGAGCACAGCGTTCGGGACGCTGGGGTCGGAGGTTCAAATCCTCTCGTCCCGACCATCCCCCGGGGCGATCAGTCTCAATGCCAGCCCCTCGGTTTCATTTCACTGCCATTCGTCAACTCAGGATATCCCGCTTCATCCGCTCGAATTCATCTTTGCTGATTTCCCCTTTGGCGTAGCGCTTTTTCAGGATGTCCAGGGCGGTGTCGTCCTCAAAGCCGCGGCCGGGCACCCAGGGCCTTCGGGTCCTCCCCCGCCCAAAGATCAGGTAGAGGACCACGGCGATGACGATGATCCAGAAGATGGGCATAAACATGGGGAACCACCAGAAGGACCAGTGCCAGAAGTATTCGTGGTTCATGGCTGTTCTCCCACAAAAGGAAGGCGGGAGGCGCACGGAGGCCCGCCCCACCAGCAAAAGGCATCTGGCCGGGGCAGTGGGCGCTAGCCCCCTGCCCCGGCCCCTTAAGGGATTGGGGAGGGGGTGTGGGGGAGGGGTAAGGGCCCTCGGCCCTTACCCCTCCCCCACATCTCCTTTCTCCCTCCCATTCCCCTTACCGCCGCCGCCAGCGGGGGCCGGCGGGGGTGTCGGTGAGGTCGATGCCCCGGGAGGCCAGTTCGTCCCTGATCCGGTCCGCGCCGGCCCAATCCCGGCCTTTCCGCGCTTCTTCCCGGGCGGCCATTAAGGTGTCAATCTCGGCATCGGGGGCCGCCGGGGCCGGGGGCAGGTTCATCACCCCCAGCACTTCGTCCAGCTCCTGGAAACGGGTGAGGATGGCTGCTGCGGCTTTATGCCCCAGTTTGCCCCGGTCAATGTCGCCGTTGAAATCCCCCACCAGGGCGAACAGGGCCGACAGGACCCGGGAAATATTGAGGTCGTCGTCCAGGGCGGCAACGAACTCCTTTTTTAGCTGGAAAAGGCGTTCCTCCACCACCGCGGGGGCGACCTGGTCCTCTCCGGTCACCAGGGTCAGGCGCTCCAGAAAATGGTTCAGGCGGGCCCGGGAAGTGGCCGCGGCTTTGAGGTTGGCGGAGCTCACGGCCAGGGGCTTGCGGTAATGGGTGGTGAGGAGGAAGTAGCGGATTTCCGCCCCCTTGAACCCCAGGGTTGAAAGGCCGCGCACCGTCACCGCGGCCTCATCTTTCAGGGGCCGGCCGTCCTTGAGGACCCGCTCGCAGTGGAGCCAGGCCCGGGCCAGGGGCTTCCCCGTGGCCGCGGCGAACAGGGCGTTTTCATTTTCGTCATGGGGGAAGAGGGATTCAACCCCGCCCACGTGAAAATCCACGGTTTCCCCGGGATATTTCAAGGCCATGGCGGCGCATTCCAGGTGCCAGCTGGGGCGCACCTTGCCCCAGGGGGTGGAGTAGTAGAGGCCCTTTTTCAGCTCCGCCAGCTTGGCGCGTTTGAGCAGGGTGAAATCCCGGGGATTATCCTTGGCGTATTCGTCCAGATCCACGGTTTTGCCCACCCTGATCTTGCCCAGGTCGACCCCGGAGAGCCGCCCGTAGTCCTTGAACCGGGAGATGTCGAAATAGACGGACCTCAGCTTTTCGTAAGCGAACCCCTTCTCCAGCAGCCGGCGGGTGAGGCTCAGCATGTCCTCGAAATGGTCCGAGGCCAGGGGGTAGTGCACCCCTTCCCGGATGCGCAGCGCTTTGAGATCCTGGAAGAATTCCTGGCGGAAATGCTCGGTGAAGTCCTTCAGATCCTGGCCGGCCGCGGCGGCGCCGGCCAGGGCCCGGTCGTCCAGGTCGATGAGGCTCACCACCTGGGTCACCTTGAGGCCCCGGAAAGACAGGTAACGGTTGAGGAAGTCGGCCACCGCCAGGCGGCGGGCCACCCCCAGGGAGAGATTGGCGTGCAGGGCCGGGCCGTCGGCAAAAATGGCGGCCTCTCCCGGCCGCCGGGGCTCAAAGGCTTCCTTGGCCCGGGCCAGGGTATTATAAAACCGGAGGGTGGGGGCCTCCTTCTCCACAAACAGCTGGGTGGAAAGGTAGCGCTCGCCGCTGTCCGGGGCGATGGCCACGATGAGGCCGCTCTCCAGCTCCCGGGCCTGGCGGGCCGCCACGGCCACCGCGGCGCCGGAGCTCATCCCCAGAAAGAGTCCCTCCTGGCGGGCCAGCCTCCTGGCCGTCTCGTAGGCCTCCTCGTCTTCGATGTTGACGATCTCATCGGCCCGCCCTTTCTCGAAAATCCCGGGCACGTAAGACTCTTTCAGGTTTTTCAGACCCTGGATGGCGTGGCCCAGGTAGGGTTCCACCCCCACCACCCGGATGGCGGGGTTGAATTCCTTCATGAAGCGGCTGAGGCCCATGAGGGTGCCGCAGGTTCCCATGGTGGACACCACCATGGTGACCTTCCCTTCCGTCTGCTCCCAGATCTCCCGGGCGGTGGACCGATGGGAATCCGGATTGAAGGGATTGTTGAACTGGTCTGCCAGGTAGTATTTCTCCGGGTTTTCCCGGGCCAGGCGGTAGACTTCCTCGATGGCGCCGTCGGTGCCCAGGTGGGCGGGAGTGAGCAGGAGTTCGGCGCCCATGGCCTTGAGGATGCGCTTGCGCTCCAGGGAGGCGGACTCGGGCATGGCCAGCAGCAGGCGGTAGCCCTTGACGGCGCAGACCAGGGCCAACCCGATACCGGTGTTGCCGCTGGTGGCCTCGAGGATGGTCTTTTCCGGGGACAGCTCGCCGGCGGCTTCCGCGGCTTCGATCATGGCGTGGGCCGGCCGGTCCTTGACGGAGCCCCCGGGGTTGAAATACTCCAGCTTGACGTAAATCTCCACCTGGGGGTTGGGATTAAGCCGGTTGAGGCGCACCAGGGGAGTGCGGCCGATCAATTCCAGGATGCTGCTTGCCTTTCCTTGCATATTCTTGATTCCAGGCGCCGGGCCGGGGGGCTCCGGCGCGTCATGGTCTTTTCCCTAGTCCTGGCCCTCCACTTCTTCGGCCAGGAAATTGTTGATCACGTTGATCAAGGTGAGAATAAAGAAGCGGCGGGCCTCCGGCGCCTCTTCCAAGACCTCCAGGAGCCGGTAGACGAGCGCCAGGATCACCATCCCGGCCTCCGACGGCGAGATTTGTTCCTGGTTGAAGCGTTCAAAGATGTCGTTGACCAGGGGGCTGATTCGCTGTTCCATTTCCGCATCGGTGGCCCCGATGAGGGTTTCGGGTTCGGTCATGTCTGATCCTTTGGAGTCCCTTAACTATTGGTAACCATATGGCAAAACCTACCACATTCCCAGGCGGTTTGCAAACTTAGGGTAGGTCCTTCGGGGCTCAGTCTTTTTAACGGGCAAAATCTCCGGTTTTGTTTAATTTCGTCATCATCATGTTCATTTATCTGCACGGCATCTCCGGCAAAACTGACATTTTTAAGAAGATAACTTATGGAAATATAACGGCAATAATTAATTGATGAGATTTGGTATGAGCCTTGCTTGACTATAGTTGGGCCAGGGCTGACTTCCCAGTCCCCTCGACCTTCTTCAAAATCAATCTATCTAGTTCGGTTACCTCAGGTCGGCTACCCCCCTGCAGCGGGCCTGGAGATTTTGGAGCAAGTTTGGGGTCCCCCCAACCCTGGCCCGACTTTGCCTTAAATGAGGGCTGCGCCATGAAGGAAAAACCTGGGCCGGATTCGATCTTCTTGCAGATGAAGCAAGCCAGGCAACTCCTGGAACTGGGCCATCACCGGGAGGCTCTGACCCTGGCCCTGGACGCCCTGTTGCAGGAATTGTATAACTTGCGGGAATCCCTGGCGGCCTTGAAGGACCTAAGCCAACCGGAACCCGAGCCCAGGAGGGAGCGGCCGCACCTTACCCTTTGCCGCATGCCCGGAGACAAGCCCCGGACCGTCCATTAAAGCAACCGTCCTTTACCCGGAGCGCGGACCAAGCATCTGCTCGATTCGGCGCCGCCTTGCCGCTTTTCTTTAAATCGCCGGCTTATTTTCCACCGGCATCCCCGCCAGAAACTCCTCAGTCGCACCTTGCCAAGCCCGGCGCCGGTATTATCTTATGGCCATCAAGCACCCGCTGCTACGAGCCAAGGAGGATCTTATGGGACAGTTGATAGCTTGTGCGACGGCGGAAGGCGTCCTGGTAGGCACCGACAGCCGGGCTGAGTTCTTCGAACCCGGCGGCGAGGAACGGTTCATCACCGTGGACCGCCTGGTCCCGGTAACTTCCCATGCCGTTTTGGCTTCCGCCGGGAACTGGGAGGCCCAGGATATCTGCAAGGAGTTCGCCAGCTTCGCCCGGAGTGAAGGCCTAACCGACCTCAACGGCCTCATGGACGCGGCCATTCCCTTCTTCACCGGGAAGTATGATGAAATGCTGCGCAAGCTGTGCGAAACCGTGCCCCCGGACCCGGTGGTCAACATGTACCTGCTGCTGGCCGGATACGACCTCAAGACCAAGGACAACCCGGCCCGGCTCTTTATCATCTGGGACCGCCCCAAGCCGCCCAAGATCGAATACAACCGGGTGACCGATGTCTTCACCCTGCCCCGGCGCCTGGGCCTGGAATTTAAGTTGCACCAGTTGGTGCAGCAGCGGGCCCCCCTCGCCCAGGTGGCGGAGGTGGCCAAGGCCGGCATGGAGAAGCTGGCTTCGCAAGACGCCGGGATCGGTTCTCCGTACCGGTATGTGACCGTCACCGCGGCGGGGCTGACCAACGTCTGAGCCGCCATATCGGGGAATTGCCACTTTCCTGCGGATTTGTGGTAAACTACAAAGGGCCTGCCGTTCTTTCTGGAGCGGGAGGCCTAAATTTTGCCTCAGGAACCCCACCTTTGCTTCCAGACCTGGACCGGATGCGGATACAACGGCAGGAAGAGCGGCCCCCCGGCGGCGCTCCCAAGGCCCGCCTCATTGCGGCTTTGGCGGGCGCCGTGCTGCTGGCGCTGGCCCTGCTCTACCTTTGGGGACCCCTGCAGCCGGCCCAGGAAGTGACCGTCACGGTGGTTTCCCGGCTTTACCCGGCTCAGGCCTACACCGTCTTGAACGCCAGCGGCTACGTGGTGGCCCAGCGCAAGGCCGCGGTCTCTTCCAAAAGCACCGGCCGCCTGGTCTACCTGGGGGTGGAGGAAGGCAGCCGGGTGAAGAAGGGAGCGATCCTGGCATCGCTAGAAAACGAAGACCTGGTGGCGTCCCGGAACCAGGCCGAGGCCTCGGTCAAAGAGGCCCAGGCCAACCTGGGGACGGCCCAGGCGGAGCTGGTGGACGCCCGGCTCCAATACCAGCGCTACAAGACCCTGGTGGAGAAAGACCTGGTGGCCCGCCAGGATTATGACACCGCGGTGGCCCGCGTGACAAGGCCAAGGCCGGGGTGGCCAGCGCCCAGGCCCACATCCGGGTGGCCCAGGCCAACCTGGCCAATACCCAGGCAGCCCTGGAATATACCTATATCCGCAGTCCCTTCGACGGGGTGGTGACTACCAAATACGCCGACGTGGGCGAAGTGGTGGCTCCCTTCGGCGCCGCGGCCAATGCCCGGGCCGCGGTGGTGACCATGGCGGATCTGGACTCCCTCATGGTGGAGGTGGACGTGGCGGAGTCCAACCTGGACAAGGTCCGCCTGGGGCAGCCTGGCGAAATCTCCCTGGACGCCATTCCGGACCGGCGTTTCCCGGGCCAGGTGCATATGATCGTCCCCACCGCGGACCGCACCAAGGCCACCGTCCTCACCAAGGTTAAATTTCTGGAGTCGGATGACCGCGTCCTGCCGGAGATGAGCGCCAAGGTGGCCTTCCTTTCCCAGCCGCTGTCGCCCCAGGAGCGCAGCCCCCGCCTCACGGTCCCCAAAGCCGCGCTGGTCACCCGGGATGGACAAACTTTCGCCTTTGTGGTGGACGGGGCCCGGGCCAAAATGGTCCGGGTGCAACCGGGTCCGGCCATGGGGGAGCTGGTGGAAATAGAGAGCGGCCTCAAGGAAGGGGACCGGGTAGTGCTCAAACCCCCGGAGACCCTGAAGGACGGCTCCCGGGTGAAAGTAAAGGAATCATGAGGGAACCCTAAACGACTGGGACTTGGTGGCTAGATTGGGCACGATCAATAAGGAGCACCCTTAAATCCCAGGAATTCATAAAGTCCCCCTTTGAAAAAGGGGGATTTAGGGGGATTTTCAGAACCTTATAGAAATCCCCCCTAACCCCCCTTTAAAAAGGGGGGAGGAAAAATGACTACCAGGTAATCTGTTTAATTATGCAATCAAGTACTACGCCCCCACCGGTAGTGGAGATCGCCCACCTGTATAAATCCTACCGGCGGGGCAGCCAGGTCCTGCCGGTCCTGGAGGACATCTCCCTCAACATCAGGGCCGGCGAATTCCTGGCCCTCATGGGGCCGTCGGGCTCCGGCAAGACCACCCTGCTCAATCTGATCGCCGGGCTGGACCGTCCCGATTCCGGGCATCTCAGCGTCCACGGCGTCGACCTGATGGGGCTCACGGAGGCCGAACTGGCCGATTGGCGGGCCGGCCACGTGGGCTTCGTGTTCCAATTCTACCACCTCATCCCGGTGCTCACCGGGTTCGAAAACGTGGAACTGCCCCTGCTCCTCACCCGGCTGTCCCGCCGGGAGCGGCGGGAACATGTGGACCTGGTGCTGGAATTGGTGGGGCTGAGCGACCGGATGCACCACTACCCGGCGCAGCTTTCCGGCGGCCAGCAACAACGGGTGGCCATCGCCCGGGCCCTGGTGACGGACCCCACCCTCATCGCCGCGGACGAGCCCACCGGGGACCTGGATAAGCAGTCGGCCCACGAAATCATGGACCTGTTGAGCCGGCTCAACCAGGAATTTCAGAAGACCATCATCATTGTCACCCACGACCCGGAAGCCGCAGCCCATGCCTCCCACGTCCGGCGGCTGATCAAGGGGCAGTTGCTCAACGATAATAACCGGGGCAAAAAAGGTTGACTGGAGAGCGCCTCGCTCACCCATAAATCCTGAGAATGTAGCGCCGCCGCCCTCGGCGGCGCAGGAACCTTGAACTGTGAACTGTGAACTTTTCAGGTGTAGGGTGGGCACTGCCCACCATAATTCTTAAATCCCCCCTGTCCCCCCTTTTCCAAAGGGGGGAACTTAGCGGAATTCCTTGAAAGTCCCCCTTTGAAAAAGGGGGATTTAGGGGGATTTAAGGCCAGGGTCAATTTCCATGAACCGCGATGTCACCCTCCCCCGAAACGCCCAAGGCCGGTTTTATCATCTGGATTGCGGCCCCGGGGACTTGGCGCCCTATATCTTTACCTGCGGCGACCCGGCCCGGGCCCAAGGCCTCGCCAAGTTCTTTGATGTGAGACTAAAAATCATTTCTGTCCGGCTAGGCCAGAGCTAAGGTTAACTGTTTAGAATAGCTAATTATATCGGTTGATGCCGAAGGCGGCTCTAAGAGGTCCTTAAAGGCACAAGTTCTGAAGAGATTGAGTTGTAATAATCGCATCAAGTTTTGCAAAGTAATATCGAGGTTGCACAAGAACTTGAGATAACAAAGCAGCAGATAGACAATGAGCGCAGCAAAGATTTGGCTCAGGACCGCGTTTTCCGAGTTGCCCATAAAGGCCTTGATTCTCAGGTTCTGTTTGATCCAGCGGAAGAAAATCTCGATTTGCCAGCGCTCCTTATAGATATCAGCGATGGTTTTGGCCGAGAGCTTGAAGTGATTGGTTAAAAACACGTAACGCTTGCAGCTGGCAGGATCCCGGTAAGCGATGCGTCGCAAGGGAGCATGGCATTCCAGGGCTTTCACCCCGGTGAGCCGGATGGTCTGGTCGGAGAGTAAGCCCTGAGATTTATTGACGCTGTGGCGCTCCAGCACCTCGTACGCGGCATTGCGCTTCTGGCGGGTGACGAAGAAGATTTTCTGGGTGGTGAGGTGGGCGTACCAGGCGTAATCGGTGTAGCCCAGGTCTTCCACCACAATGGAGCCCTTGGGGAGACGCAGGGAACGGGCCTTCTTGATTTCAGGCTCCCGGGCCGGGGAAACGGCGACAAAGGCCGGCAGATAGCCGTCATGGTCCAGCAGGGTGTGCAGCTTGAGGCCAGCCTTGGTGCGGCGGAAAGAGGCCCAGGGAAACAGGGAAAGGCAGAGGCTCACCACGGTGGCGTCCAGGCTGTAGAGTTTGTTTTTGAACTTGAACTTATGCTTGGGGGCCAGGGGCTGACAACGCCGATACATCACGTAGAATAAGGCTTCGAAAAATGAGGCTGGCCGCCGGTTATTGGCGTCGGCAAAGGTGGAGCGGGCCACGGGCCGCGCCCCCAGATGGTAGAGGTTCTTGAACCTGGCTTTCAGGCTGGCCACGCCATCCCGCAGGCTGGCCCGAGCAGTTAATTGGATAAAGACTAAATGCACCAGTTGGTTCCAACGCGTGAAGGACCTGGCTTGGCGGCCGGTGCCGTGTTCCTGCTCCAACCTGGCAAAATGATGTCTCGGAATAAGTTTAAGCATCTGCTGAAAGATTGTGTTACAATGGGCCATAGTCCGAAATCTCCTTTCTGTTTAATGAGTTATGGACAAACCCATTCTAACAGATTCCGGGAGTTTTCGGACTTTTTTTAATCAGTTAACCGGACAGCACTGACTAAAAATACGATATTCAAGTCATATAGGTTTTAATTTCTTACAGTTTCGTGTTATTATAAATAAAAATTATAGACGACAAATCGATAAATGATGGAGATGCTTAAAATGGATATTCCCGATATCGATGCTATAACTGAACAAGATAAAATAGAATATCAATGGAAACTCATGGAGATTCGATTCGATTACGCATGGAAATATTTTGATTTTCATGCGAAACAAAGAACCACAATGTTTAATTTCTTTATATTATTTTCTGGTGTTCTGGCAAATGCATATGTGTTGCTTTTCAATAACAACTATTATTTCCTATCAATTTTTGTTGCCTTTCTTGGTGTCTCTATCGCAATTATATTTATTTTCATTGATAGACGAAACGAAGAACTAGTTCATATCGCGGAAGATGTGCTTCTTTGTTTAGAGAGAGAAGTTTTGTTCAAAGATTGTAAGTGTATTATCAATTGGCCAAAAAGGCGAAAATTATCAGGCTCCATGAAATTCCAGCCAACAGAAAGGCAAATCGGAATATTTCTACGAGAGGAGGCAGATGAGATAGATGATGGCAAATCAATATATTCCCATGGCAAATGGCTGCCACGAATTCATATAATTATTGCATTATTCTTCCTATTATGTTGTATATATAGTATTTATTGTATTTCAGCTATTATCGCATTATTATTTGCAATATGCGTATATTGTCTATATATTTTCTGTTTATCATGAATTGAATAAAATTACGTAACCATATCAAAAAACTAAACCTGAAGGGTAGGTACGTTATGTATACACTATACTTAGCAGGCCCATTATTTTCAGAAGCTGAACGTGACTGGCATATTAAAACAAAACGACTTCTGATAGAGAAAGCGGCAGAACTATACAAAGATATTGAAATAATTTGGCCATACGAACTCATTACGCTATCGGAAATAGAATCCTTAGGAAGTGAGGCTCGTTTTGAGATATTTAAACGATGCAAAGAAGCATTAGATAAAACTGATATGGTGGTTGCCTTACTTGATGGAACGCAAGTTGATGATGGTACTGCATGGGAAATTGGATATTTTTATGGCATTAAATCTATAGGTATGAAGATTATCGGTATTCGCACTGACTTTCGTAACGCTGGTGATTCAAAAGATGCTATTGTGAACGCAATGATTGAAATAGCGTGTAACCATATCGTACATAACCGTGATGATCTATTGGCAACTGTATTTTCCTAAATTTCTCAAAAAAACAATCAGAATAAGTGAATACTTTTAGAAAGTCGAAGGAATTTGAATATCGCAAGCTCTATTCCCAGTAATTCTAAAGGCCGCTTCTACCACATCGACTGTCTCCCCGGCGAACTGGCCCCCTATATCCTGACCTGCGGCGACCCGGCCCGGACCCAGGAAATCGCCCGGCGCTTCGATGAAGATGTCCGGCGCCGGAACCGGGAATTCGTCACTTATACCGGCACTTATAAAAATATTCCGGTGTCCGTCATGGCCACCGGCATCGGCGCCGCCGCCAGCGCCATCGCAGTGGTGGAGGCGGCCCAGTGCGTGGCGCCCGCCACCTTCATCCGCCTGGGCAGCGCCGGCGCCCTGCAAGGCGACATCAACCTGGGCGACCTGGTGATTACCGCCCAGGCCTTGCGGGACGAAGACACCACCGGCCATTACGCCCCGGCGGACCTGGAGGCCCGGGCCCACCCGGCGGTCCTGGCGGTCTTGCAGGAGGCGGCCGCGGCCCTCAAGGTGCCGCTATCACGTGGGCGTGACCTGCACCAGCTCCGATTTCTACGCCGGCCAGGGCCGGCCGGCCCCCGGTTTCCCCCTCCTGGACCCCCGAAAAGTGGAGCATCTGAGCCGGGCCGGCGTCCTCAACCTGGAGATGGAGATGTCCGTGTACCTGACCCTGGCCGCGGTATCCACCCTGAACCTCCGGGCCGGCGGCGCTTGCGCCGTCTTTGCCAACCGCCTCCACGGCACCTTTGCCGGCCCCCGGCTCAGGGCCCGGGCCGAGAAGCGGCTCATCCAGACGGGACTGCTGGCCCTGGAAATCCTGGCGGCTATGGATTAGGGGTGAAAAGGGGAAAAGGTTAAAAGGGGAAGAGGGGAAGGGGAAAAGGTGAGGATTTGAGCACAGGCTGGAAAGCCGGTGCCACCGCAAAAAACTAAAAACTAAAAACTGACCACTGACCACTGACCACTGACCACTGGCAACTGACCACTGACCACTGATGCTCAAACTCACCTGGCGCAACACCATCCGGCATCCCTTGCGGGCCGCCCTCACGATCATGGGGATGGCGGTGGCGGTGCTGGCCTTCGCCCTGCTGCGCACCATGGTGGCCGCCTGGTATGCCGGGGTGGAGGGCGCCTCGCCTACCCGCCTGGTGACCCGCAACGCCATCTCCCTAATCTACCCCCTGCCCATGGCCTATCTCCCCAAAATCCAGGGCCTGCCCCAGGTGCAGGCCGTGGTTTACGGCAACTGGTTCGGGGGCATCTATAAGGACGAAAAGCAGTTCTTCCCCGTCTTCGCCGTGGACCCGTTGCGCCAGTATTTTGAGGTCTATCCCGAATTCATCATGCCCGAGGACCAGAAGCTCGCCTTTTTTAAGGACCGCCGGGGCTGCGCCGCGGGCCGGGCCTTGGCCAGCCGCTACGGCTGGCGGCTGGGGGACTCCATCATCCTCAAGGGCAACATCTATCCCGGGGAATGGCGGTTCATCCTGCGGGCCATTTATACCGGGGCGGAGTCCACCACCGACGAAGGCCGGTTCTACTTTCATTGGGAATACCTGAATGAGAGCCTGAAGAAAACCGGCGACAGCCGGGCCGACCAGGTGAGTTGGTTTACCATAAGAGTTACTCGACCGGAGGAGGCCCCCCAGGTGGCGGCCGCGGTGGACGCCATGTTCCAGAACTCCCTGGCCGAAACCATCACCGAGACGGAAAAGGCCTTCTACCTGGGCTTCGTTTCCATGACCGAGGCCATCCTCCTGGCCATCCGGGTGGTCTCCTGGGTGGTCATCGGGGTGATCCTGGTAGTGCTGGCCAACACCATGGCCATGAGCGCCCGGGAACGCCAGGGGGAGTATGCCATACTCAAGACCATGGGCTTCAAGGCCCGGCACCTGGCGGGCCTTATCTTCGGCGAGTCCCTGCTGCTGGCCGCGGCCGGGGGCTTGACGGGGTTGTTATTGACCTTTCCCGCGGTCCAGGTCATGAAGGCTAACCTGGGGCAATACTTCCGGGTCTTCCCCCTGACCCGTGACACCCTGGGCCTGGGCCTGGCCGTGGCCCTGGCCGTGGGCCTCCTGGCCGCGGTGGCGCCGGCCTGGCGGGCCTCCCGGCTGAGCATCGCCGAAGCGCTGCGAAAGGTGGGGTGAACCTTTTTAGCTTAGTTAGCTAGCAGATAAGGGCAAGTTATTCGCTATCTTATCACTTTACATAGCAAAATACCGGCTCCACCAGATAATAGGGTTGAGGGCAGCGTCGATGCCTCCATGCGACGTAATAGGTTCATTTTTCCTCGCCTTTCTTTTTTCATCATTATCAGTCGCTGCTATTCTGGGTTCTTAGGCTGGAAGTCAGATCTGGACTGATCTTCTCTGGCGTCCAAAAGCGGCGGAGAGAGGTTTTGGGAAATTTTTATGTTATCATGCTTCTCATGAGTGGGTTTACTTTCGCAAAGACGATGGTTGCGAAGTTCGAAAAATAATTCAGATCACCTGGTTAAGGCAGCCATCGCCTGGTGCCGCCTACTATCGATTAATGAGGAGTTTTTAAGCGATGCGGGCTTTGTTGGTATGTCCCGAATTTCCCCTTTCCTTTTGGAGTTTCCAGAAATCTTGCCGGCTCCGGGGTAACAAAACGGTTAATCCCCCGTTGGGGTTGCTTACGGTGGCAGCCTTGCTGCCCTCAGAATGGGAACTGCGTCTGGCCGATCTCAACACCAGAAGCCTGACCGAGCAAGATTGGCAGTGGGCCGATCTGATCTTGATATCAGCCATGTACATTCAAAGGGCGGGCTTGTTGGCCCTAGTGAGAGAAGCCAAGCGCCGCGGCAAAACCGTCGTAGCCGGGGGACCACACCCCACTTCACTCCCTGAGGCAGTCCTGGCGGCGGGATGTGATTTTGTGGTGCGGGGCGAGGGCGAGAATACGATTCCCTTGCTTCTGGAGGCGATGCGACACGGCAAGACCGGGATCATCGAAAATAGCGAGAAGCCGGACCTGACGACCTCGCCGATCCCGCGGTTTGATCTGTTGCGGCTGAACGATTACGCAGCCTTTACGATTCAGACTTCCCGGGGATGCCCGTTTGACTGCGAATTTTGCGATGTGGTGAACCTTTTCGGACGCATACCCCGTTACAAGACCCCGAAGCAGGTCATCGCCGAACTGGAGACCCTCCACCGGCTCGGGGCCCGGGGATCCGTGTTCATTTGCGATGACAACTTCATCGGCAGTAAGAAGCACGCCCGGGCCTTCCTGCAAGAACTCACCCCCTGGTTGAGGAGTCAGGGTGAACCCTTCAGCTTCTTGACCCAGGCATCGGTGAATCTTGGGCAAGATCTGGAGATGATCGACCTCATGACCGCGGCCAACCTGGATAAAGTCTTTATCGGGATCGAGTCCCCGGATGAGAAGGTGCTGCAAACCAGCCACAAATATCACAACATCAAGAATCCCCTCGTAGAATCGCTCCGCAACATCAAGCAGAATGGCATGGGGGTCATAGGCAGTTTCATCATCGGCCTGGACGGGGAAACGAAAGGGGCTGGCGAACGGATCTGCGCGTTCTTGGAAGAGACTGCCATACCGGTGGCGATGCTTGGGGTCCTGCAGGCCGCGCCGCATACCAGCCTGTGGCATCGATTGGAGAAAGAAGGCCGGCTGCGCCGGGATGTGGGAGATGACGCGGGGACCTTCTCGGCCTTGAACTATGAGCCTGATCGACCGGAAGCCGAGATCATGCAGGAATACGCCGATGCCTGGGACTATCTGTACGAACCTTCCCGTTATCTGGCGAGGGCCTACCGCTATCATCTGGCCATGCGACCGGCTCGCCGGGCCCCGGCGGTCGCCGCCGGGGCCACCTTGCCCAAGGACCGCGTCCCCCACCAAGGAATGACTTGGCGCAGGATATTAATCGAAATCAAGGCGTTTTTCAAAATCCTCTGGTGGCAAGGGGTCCGCCCGTCATACCGGCGTCAGTTCTGGACCCAGATGATCGGGATGTGGAGGCAAAACCCGACCAGATTCGTAGAGTACATCGTGACCTGTGCCATGGGAGAGGATCTCTTCAACATGAGGAAGGTGGTGCGGGAAAAGGCCACGGCGATCATCCAGGACCAGAAGATAGAGGTTTCCGCGGCGCAATCCTTGCTTGGCGCGGCGCTCCAGGGCAAGTTAGCGGAAGGCCCCCTGGAACCCTCTTCTTCCAACGCGATCCAGGATTAATGATAGTGAATGCCTGGCCCAGGGTCACGCTGCCTTCGAGCCCTTCTACTGTTTGTCATTATCGATGCGGTCGAAAGACGATTTTTTGCCGAAACTTTCGAGAAAGAGTTTTTCTTCTACTTTTTGCAGTCTGCCCTGCGCCTCTTCTATTTTTTCCATCACCTCCGAGAGTTCCATTAGTTTAGCGCTTAATTCTTTGAGTTTGGCTTTGGCTTCCAGAAGTTCCTCTTTTGCTTGGGCTATTTCCTCTTTGGCTTCCTCCATCTCACCTCTCCTTTGATCTGGCGCCTCAATGGGCCCATCCAAAAACCCGATTGTCTGGCCGGTCAGTTCGCCTAGCAGAATTTTATTCTTGACCTATCCCCGTAATCAGGTCCTCGAGAATCCCGGCGGCCCAGGAAAAGATATTGTGTTCCCGGACCCAGTGGCGCATGGAGGCCATGCGGGCGGCTTTTTCTTCGGGCGGGTCCTCCAGGGCTTTATAGATGTTGTCAGCGATCTCCTCTGGATTAAAGGGGTTGATGCTATAGGCCCAGCCCAATTCTCGGGCCGCGCCGGTAAAGGGGCTGAGGAGCAGAGCGCCATCGCCGTTCACCCGGCTGGCGACGTATTCCTTGGCAACCAGATTCATGCCGTCGTGGAGGGAGCTGACCACCATGACATCCGCCAGGCAGTAATAGGGGACGATCTCTTCCTGGGAAAGGTGGGCCTTGACCACGATGACAGGCTTCCAGCGGCCCCAGGCGTATCGGCTGTTGATCTCCACCTCCAGGGAATCCACCAGGGCGTTGAGCTGCTTATACTGAGGGATATTTAACCGGGATACCGGCCCTAGCTGGATAAAGGTGAAATGCCCCTGGTACTGGGGATACTTCTGGAAAAAGATATTGACGGCTTCCAGACGTTCGGGGATGCCCTTGGTATAGTCGAGCCGGTCGACTCCTAGACCTACTTTCAGCCCGTTGAGGTTGAAACGGTGGCGTAGCTGCGCAATCTGGGCTTGGGTATCCTCGGAAGCGGCAAAATTCTCGAAGCGCTCAAAGTCGATGCTGATGGGAAAAGGTCGCACCCGGGTCTCTTTGTTCTGGCGGAAGATAGCGTATTTTTCGTAGTCCACCCGAGCCTCCAAGAGCCGTTCCACTGTATCGAAAAAGTTATTACAGTGATATTGCAAGTGAAACCCTAGTAAGTCATTGCCCAGCAGGCCTTCCAGGATTTCAGTGCCCCAGGGGCAGATGCGGAAGACTTCGAAACTAGGCCAGGGGATGTGCCAAAATTGGCAGACAATCAGGTGAGGGTTGGCTTCTTTGAGCATCTGGGGCAGCAAGGCGAAATGGTAATCCTGGATGAAGACAATGGTCCGCCTATCCCCCAATTCGTCCAGAATGACGTCGGCAAACTTCCGGTTGACCTGACGATAGATCTCCCATTGGGCGGGGGAAAATTGGGGGCGCGCATAGCAGACGTGACACAAGGGCCAGAGGGCCTCATTGGAGAAGCCATAATAAAAGCCCTTTTCTTCCTCCCGGGTCAACCAGAGCCGCCGCAACTTATATTTGGGGTTTTTGGGGGGCACCATGATGGCATCCTGCCCCACCACGGCCTCCTGGTCGGCTTCGCCAGTGCCACTGGCCACCCAGGTGCCGCCGGTGGTCTGCATCAAGGAATCCAGGGCGATGGCCATCCCACTGGCGGGCATAATGACCTCCACCTCCCCGCCCCGGTAGATATGCATATAGGGTTCGCGGTTGGACACCAGGATGAACTGGTAGTCGCTAAACTTTTTCTGAACCAAATCCTTTAAGCTATCTTTGCTCCACGTCATCTGCCCCTCCCTTTGGGTGGCAAATTGGGGACTGGCTATAGGCTACAATTCCATAATCCTCTCGGTCGGATTTTCCCGTAAAATCATCAGGGTAAGGTAGTCCCGGATCTTGCGGGTGATGAGAAAATGATGGCGGACGAATTCTCGGGCCATCTTGCCCAGGCGCCGGGCCATTTCCGGCCGGTGCAGGAGATAGCGGATACGAAAGGCGCAGCCCTCCGGGGAATGGACCAGAAACCCGGTATTATAGTCCCGAAGCTGCAGCACAATACCGCCCACCGCGCCGCCGATAACCGGTTTGCCCTTCCACATGGCTTCAGTGACGGTGAGGCCGAAGCCCTCCCGGGTGGATTTCTGGACAATGATGTCTGCGGCCCGCTGCAGGGCATTGACTTCATGGTGGGCGTCCGGCGGCAAGAGGAGGATCTGGATATCCGGCTCATCTTTGGCGGCCTCCATGACCTCGGCAAAAATGCGGGGCCCTTCTGGATCATCGATGGCTTCCCCGCCAGCCAGAACCAGCTTACAGGGGGTATGGCGCCGCACCATGCGAAAGGCCTGGATTACTCCCACGGGATCCTTAAAGGAATCAAAGCGGGAAACCTGCAGGATGATGGGCTTATCCCGTTCGATGCCCAGGCGGTCTAAAACTTCCTGGACTTCCACGGTGCTCAGGTCCCGGTTCTTTTCGCTCAAGGGGTCGATGGAGGGGCGGATGAGATACTGGGGGTGAGGCAGATTCTGGGCGAACTGGGACATGGAGAACACCGAGGCCTCATATTGGCTGACGATCTCCTGCAGGAATTTCCAGACCCGGCGCTCTGGCCGGGAGGCATCGATGTGGCAGCGCCAGATCCAATGTTTGGCCTGGGGACGGAGAAAATTAATCAGATAGGCGGGCTGAGGGTCATGCACCAGGACAAAATCTGATTCCCAGGTAAACTTGCGGGCGTTCTCCCGATTAACCTCCCGGTAATGATCCAGCATGTCGGGGGAGAGAAGTACCTTGTAGCCTTGCAGGGCATTATGCATCGCCTTGGTGATCTCAAAGAACTCCTGATCTCCATGGATCACTTCCCATTTGACATCCAGCCCTAACTGTTCCAGTAAGGGGACGGCCCGGTCGAGAATTTCTGCCACCCCGCCCCCGGAACGGGTGGAGTTGATGTGGACAAATCGCCGGGGCCCCAGGCACGCCGCCAAACGCTGGAGCTGATCGATCACTTCCTGGCCCACGATGGGGGCATAATCATTGAGTCCGATCACAGAGTTCTCCCAAATGTTGATGAATCAACCCTAAAAGGGTGTCCCGGATTTCTCTCAAGCTATAGAAGTAAATATCTATGCCCCGGATGGCGGCGACCAACTCCGGCAGACCGAAGTTGGTCTCGATCCAATAGGAAAAGTCGTCGACATTACGCACCCCCAAACGCCAGCGGGCTTCAAAAAAATGATAAAAGAAGGAATCCAAACCCACTTTACGCAGGCTCTCACAGAACTCCGGTAGGTTATGAGCGCAAATATGGGAGTTCATCACCACGGTGGAGGCCTCACAGAAATGGAACTCAAACCCGTACCGAGCCCAGGGGATATATTGGATATCCCAGAGATACTCCTCCAGAATATCCACCACGGACTGGCGTAACTGGGTCAGATTTTCATAGTCAAAGGGGTCAAAGGAGCTGAGCTTCTCGGCCAGCTTGGCGTCTTGTAAGTCGTTGGCGGCCCACCGGGCAAACTCGTTGGGATATTCTTCCGCCGATTGGGTGATGGCCAGGCGGGACTGAAAGATATGATAGTAGAGGACCGATTCGTCCAGCTCGCGGAGGGCCTGAAGCAACTCCCGGAGATTAACCGCCTTTTTCCCGATGGGCATGGGCATGAGAAAATATTCCCGGAACCAAAAAGGATTTTCAGCCGGCTGATCTAAACTAATTTTCACGGTTTCTCCTCCCCCTGGGTTGCGAGCAGGGCCAAAAAATCCCGCACCTGCGCTGGGTTCTTTAGAAAATGGCTGGCCTTGGTAGGCTGCTCTTCGTCTCCCACTTTGAAAGATAGACCTTGTTCCTGAATCACTGCAAAAACACTCTCATCGGTAGTATCATCCCCTATATACAAAGGAAAGTATCCAATGAAATCAGAAGATTGCAAGATCTTCTGAATCGCCTCACCCTTGTTTACTCCGTAGGGCAGGACCTCCATCACCTTTTTCCCTGGAAGAACCTGGTAGGACCCAGACTCAACTACACGTGCCTTCCAGGTTTCTATAATCTTTAAGAGTTGATCTTCCTGCCCTGGAGAGACTTGCCGGTAATGGAGGACAAAACCCTGGGGTTTGTCTTCTAGCCACCAGCCGGTAAAATGCTCCAAAAGTCCGGACAACTGTTTTTTCCACTCGGAAATCTCTGGTGAGGCAGATTCCCCGCTGATTAAATTCAAGGGCTTTCCGGCAATCAGGCCTTCTCCTCCATGGGAGCCAAGATAATTAAGTCCAGGTATGGCCAATAATTTAAGTAAATTTTGCAGAGGCCGCCCGGAGACCACCACCACTGCATAATCGAGCCGATTAATGAGGCGGGCCAGTAGTCGCAAGAGCCCAGGGGTAGGGCAGGCTAACTCGGGGCGGGGGGCAATCTCTACCAAGGTGCCATCGTAGTCTAACAGCAACAGGAGCTTTCGCCCTTGCCTACGGCCTTGCACCATTCTCGCAAAGAAGTCAACCGGCTGTGCCAGCATTGTTCCTTAGGACTTTAAGCTGCCTTGGATTGCCCGGGTGAGATAAAAGCCTGGGATAGTTGGTAGCGGCGCCTTGAACGTAATCCTGCGGCGCTCTTCCCTAGGCACATTTCCCCACACAAGTTGGGGCTTAGGGAGGGCTGAAGAGAACTGCCGACCCGAATCTTTTGATAAGTATACCTCAAATCTACCGAAAAATCTGCCGATCTACTGCAATCAACCCTTCAGGAGAGGTGTTGGTATGCTTGTTATAGCCTGAGAAGATAGATATATGTAAGCTCCCTTATAGAGATGCGCTCATCATTCAAAACCCCTCGAGCTACCAGGCACGAAAGAGGATAGTGCAAAGACCTTGCGGAGGAGTCTGCTAATGATCCCTACTAGTAAACCAGTAAAAAAGCCTGACAGTAGGCCGTCAGTCAAGGCCACCTTTTATCTCACTAAAGAGGTTCTGGACTCACTGGAGGAAGCCAGGCTCAAGCTGAGAGAGATGGCCAGGCCAGAGGGCAGGGCTAAGATAACCAAGTCCCTGATAGTGGAAGTGGCTATTCAGTTAGCCATTGAGGATCTGGAGGCCTCAGGAGAGAAAAGCCCGCTTGCCGGTATGCTGGCATGGCAGTAATATGGGCAGAATTGAAGCCAGGTTGTTTTGAAGAAAAGGAACCTTTTCGGGGTTAAACTCGGGGAGAGAGGTCCCCAAAACCATTTTTGGACCGCGGTGGCCACGGCCGGGGGCTTGACGGGGCTGTTATTGACCTTTCCCGCGGTCCAGGTCATGAAGGCTAACCTGGGGCAATACTTCCGGGTCTTCCCCCTCACCCGTGACACCCTGGGCCTGGGCCTGGCCGTGGCCCTGGCCGTGGGCCTCCTGGCCGCCGTCTTCCCCGCCTGGCGGGCCGCCCGGGTGAGCATCGCCGAGGCGTTACGGAAGGTAGGGTGAATATAAGTTTCGAGTTTCGAGTTTTTAGAAATGATACTATGCCATTAAAACGTTCCATCATAATGTAAATAGGGAGGTTCATCTGGTTCCAGAGCAGGAGCTTGGGAACGAAGGGGAATAGAGCTATGGCTCCTATCTTAGGCAATTGCCGACTCTGTCATACACCTGATGTTGAACTCCAGGAAAGTCACATTATTCCGAAATGGGCCAGCAAAAGGTTACGGGCAAGAGATTCCTCCAGTAACCCTAATCCGGTAGTAATTACAGATGGACAAGCGGTTCAAATATCAAAGCAGATCACCGAGAACATGCTGTGCGTCCGCTGCGAGCAAAAGATGGGCCGCGCGGAGAAATACGTTGCCAAATTAGCATATGGAGCTGACGGTGAACCGGTACCTCTCAATATGTTAGGAATCTCGACAACACCTGCAGACAGTTCAATAGGTTTGGGATATGTCTCTATTGAAAGCCTGAATACGGAAAAGATTGTCTATTTTGCCAGCAGTGTCGTGTGGCGAGCGTACGTTGCGCAGCGGCGCGATACCGGGAAGCCGCGGCAAGGTCAACGCTATCAGGAGGAGCTGCGCAGTTACCTGTATGGTTCCGCATCGTTCCCCAAAAACGCCCGGCTGATAATGGCAATACTCTTCCAGCCCGCTAATGCTCCAACCCCACGTCACAACATTGTTTCTTTCCCTGCCACGCTACGAGATGGAGGTTATCATAGACACGCATTTATAATTTGCGGGCTATACTTCCAACTCTTCATAGGAAGCCTAAGGCCAAGATACCTTGACTCGATATGTCTACACCACGGCAAAGAGAAAGTCGCCTTACTGTTTCAAGCCCACGAGCTTGGGTTTCTTCAGGATATTGAGGAACAGGTACGTTCAACAGAAGTGAAGGGGAAACTGAAGAATCCGTAGGGTGCGTCCTACGCACCAACTGCGGCGCGCCAGGCGCGCCCTACATGGCTGAAAATAGTGGCACGGCGGTGATAATCACAGGCTGGAAAGCCTGTGCTACCAAACATAAAAACCTTTTAAATCTGAAACCTGAAACCTGAAACCTGAAACCAAAAACCAAAGGCCAAAAACCAAAAACCAAAGGCCAAAAACCAAAAACCAAAGGCCAAAAACCAAAGGCCAAAAACCAAAGGCCAAAAACCAAAGGCCAAAAACCAAAGGCCAAAAACTAAAAACTAAAAACTAAAAACTAAAAACTAAAAACTCGAAACTCGAAACTGACTACTGGCTACTGGCTACTGGCTACTGACCATGCCGATCCCTCTATCTTACAGCTATCGCAACCTGCTGGCCCGGCGGCTCACCACCTTGCTCACCGCCCTGGGCATGGCCCTGGTGGTCTTCGTCTTTGCCGCGGTGCTCATGCTGTCCGAGGGCCTGCGCCGCACCCTGGTAGCCACCGGCTCTTATGACAACGTAGTGGTGCTGCGGGCCGGCTCCGAATCCGAGGTGCAAAGTGCGGTGGACCGCACCCAGGCCGGCATCGTGGGCACCCAACCGGAAGTGGCCCTGGATCAGGACGGCCGCCGCCTGGTGGCCGACGAGGCCATTGTCCTGGTCAACCTCCCCAAGCGAGCGGACGGCAAGATGGCCAACGTTATCATTAGGGGGGTGCAGCCCATTTCCCCGGAGTTGCGCCGGGAGGTCAGGCTCTCAACCGGGCGTTTTCCCCGGCCCGGCTCCACGGAACTCGTGGCCGGGGCCCAGATCGCCCGGCGCTTTCAAGGCGCCGGCCTGGGTGAGACCCTGCGCTTCGCCATGCGCCAGTGGCGGGTGGTGGGGGTCATGGAGGCGGGCAACACCGGCTTCAGTTCGGAGATCTGGGGGGACGTGGACCAAATTCTCCAGGCCTTCCGGCGCACCACCTTTTCGTCGGTGATCCTGCGCCTGCGGGACCCTCGGGACTTCGCCCCGCTCAAGGCCCGCCTGGAGAGCGACCCCCGCCTGCCCGTGCAGGTGCTGCGGGAAGTGGAGTTCTACGAAGCCCAGTCCCGGCGCCTGGCTACCTTCATCCGGCTGCTGGGCCTGGTGCTCACCAGCATCTTCAGCCTGGGGGCCATCCTGGGGGCCATGGTCACCATGTACGCCCAGGTGGGGGCCCGGGTGTCCGAAATCGGCACCCTCCGGGCCCTGGGGTTCAAGCGCCATCACGTCCTGGCCGCGTTCTTGCTCGAATCCATGCTCCTGGGGTTCCTGGGGTGGGTCCTGGGCCTGGTTCCGGCCTCCCTGCTCAATTTCATTACGCTGTCCACCATCAACTGGTCCAGCTTT
Source organism: uncultured delta proteobacterium (assembly GCA_963790655.1). Taxonomy (GTDB): domain Bacteria; phylum Desulfobacterota; class Desulfobaccia; order Desulfobaccales; family 0-14-0-80-60-11; genus DASWLF01. The sequence goes on from CAWBPT010000021.1 coordinate 43,752, forward strand.
GCCGAGATCTCCTTCAAGTTCGCCCTCACCCCGGGCATCCTGGTGAAGAGCCTTCTCTTCGGGGTGGGCATGGGTCTTGTCGGGGGCCTGCTGCCGGCCTTGAAAGCCGCCCGCCTGCCCCTCCTGGAGGCGCTCAGGGCGGCGTGATTTTAATAGTCTTCTTTTTATTTAGAAAACATTTTCCTTATATCAGTTATAAATAATGATAATAAATCAGTTTCTTTTAAACCCTGGTTCTTATATCCTAACTCTAGTCTAATTGAGTAAAGCAATTTCTCATAGATAAGCATTTTCTGAAAAATAGCGATTGGACTTTCCTCTGAAGGAGATGTAAAAACCATTAAAAAATCATAATAATCCTTTATGAATTTATCTGATCCCCAAATAATTAATTTAGGTATAAAATTAATAAAAAATTTATTAGATTTATCTTGTATTATTTTCGGACCTTCTGATTTCCATGTTAATAAATCTTTGACCCAAAATGATATGAATTCATCATAAAGTTGAATTTTCTGTCTTAGTTGTTCTTGCTCAATTATTTTTCTGCGTTCCCAAATTTTTGTTATAAATGATGAAGTAATTGCAACTAAAATAGCTCCTAAAGCTGCAATTATTGGGGCTAAGATTTCTTTAGGCAACCCAATGAAAACTTTGTATATAGATAGTAAAATCAAAATTAAAAAGCAAATTGCAAAAATAAAGATTATCCAGCCAATGATCCTACGTTTCAAAGGCTTATTACTGAGATTATTATTCATATAATCCCTTTTTATATCAGCTTTATTTAACTTTGATTGCTTTCACGGCCCAGCTCCGCCATCATTCAATCTTTATGCGCTAGATCTCAAGAAGGCGCCTCCATGCCGGGTCTTGGCTTCCTGGTGATTCTGGCTCATAAAGTCGCAGTGGAGCACTAAGGCCCCGGCCGCCCGGCGGTTAATAATCGAGGTTGAATTCCTGGGAGGAGGTCGCCTTCTTGTAGCCCGGAGGCGGCGCGAACAGGCGGTCTTCCTGCTTGCCTTCCCGGATGCTGCGGTATTCGATGCCGAACTTTCTCCGGTCGCAGACCATCTTCAGGGGCGTGCCCAATTTGGGAGCCACCCAGACGGTCTGGTACTCCAGCCCTTCCGCGGTCCTGACCGCCACCTGGTATTTCTCCGCCTCGTAGCCGTTCACGGTCTCCTTTCCCAACAGGCGCTTCTGGACGGCGTCCGGAGGCATCTGGATGAACTGCCCGGGAAGGTGGGCCTTCAGGGGCAATTCCACATAAGTCCTATCCTTGGGGATGACCACCCAGACCACCTTCTGGTCCGGGCGCACGATGGTGATGCTTTGGCCGCTTTCGTCGCTGAATTCCTGGCGCATCTTGCCGTCCTGCACGTAGATCTTCCCCGGCATGATCTTGTCGCCGTCCTTGATCACCATCTGGGCGGCGAACTCCGCCGGCCAGGCCGGCGCCGGGAGGAACAACAGCGCCAGGAAGAGGGTCCGGCAGAGCTTCATTACATCCCGGTTTTTCATCGTGGGCCTACTCGGATTAAGGCGCCCCCATCATCCCCGCCGCCTCAGGCCGGTGGGACAAACGAGAAGGAAAGATAAGCTTCTTAGAGCGGGGTTCCTGATTATATTCTCTCCGGCTGATAAAATCGACTGCCTGGGGGAAGCGGACTATAACTCCCGCCCTCGGCCCACGCCCTGGCCGGTGAGCAGGTAATAATCCTCCCCGGCGCAGGTCAGACAGACTTTTTGCCCATTCTTGATCTGCAGCCGGGGCTCCATCACCCCTTCGCCGCAGACCGCGCAGGTCTCGGTGGCAAACATCCGGGCATAAGCCGGCAGGGTGATGGTCTTTTTCTGGATCAGAGCCTGCTCCTCCAGGGGAACTTCGGTGAGCTCCCGCCGGGCCACGGCCTCCCACAGGTGCCGGAAGCGGTGGTGGTCTTCGGGGGTCCCTATCCTTTGCATCACCACTTTATCGAACAACGGCCCCACGGCCGGATAGCGGGTAAACAGCCGCTCCCGGAAATCGGGCCGCACCCACAGGCGCACCGCGGCTCCGTCCCGGCGCCGGGCCACAGTCACCGCGGTCTTGCCCAGGTCCTTGAAGATGAGGGCGTTGTTGCCGAAGGTGCAGCCGGTGACCACCTGGATGCCGTCGGTGAAGCAGTTGTTGCACTCCACGATGGCCACCACTTCCTCCATGCCGGTGTTCTCGGCTCCCAGGTAGTTCATGGCATACTGCCCCGCCTTGACCCCCAGGGCCAACATGGGACAGCGATGCCCGTGGATGGTCTCGGCCTGGCGCAGCAAACCTTCCAGATCGCCACCCCTGATCATATTCTCCAACGCCTGCCGCGCCGACGCATGTTCGTGCATGGCCGTCTCTCCTGGACTTTTGAGGGGGAGGGCCGGGGGAAAGCAATTCCCCCGCCCTCCCCTCAAACTCCTCTCCCACCCCCCTGTAAGGGGTCGGGGAAGGGGGCAGGGGCCGTGGGCCCCTGGCCCCCTCCCCCAACCAACACTTCAAAAAATAACCCGCACGCCGCCCAGGTCCTGGACGGAGAAGAGTTGTTTCTCGGTGAGGGAGCCCATGAACATGAAGTTCTTGGACACCTCCAGTTCCTGGGACAAGTTCTCCACGCTCCCCGGATTGAACCTCCCCTTGCGGGCCTGGTATTCGATTCTCATCTCTGGGTAGAGTTCCCGAATCACCCCCAGGTTCTTATGGATGCTCAAGTCGATGTTGGGGTCATCGTGGGTGTAGAAACGGAAGATCAGGACATTCTGGCAATCTTCATTCCGGTCGATGTAATCAAAGGCCTTGACCAGCCGGCGCAGCCTTCCCAGGCGCACAAAAACCCCCACCCGGACTTTGGCAATGTCGTCGATCTTTTGCTCCACGCCGCGGCGCCAGGCCCGGACTGGTTCAGTTTTATGACGTTGGCAACGTCTCCCTCGCTCATGCTCCTCTATTTAATAGATTTTTCACCATTTGTCGATGCTTTCCTGAGGGGTGCAAACAATGGCAAAAGCGAAATCAACCGGTCCGGCGCCCAGGGAGCCCTGCTCCGGGGTCGACCAGGTAAATGACCATCATGCCTGCCAAAGGAGAAACGGCGTGCCGTAGCGGTTGAGCCAGCGGCGGCGGGAGGCGTAGTCCGGCACCACCTGCCCCACCAGGCGCCAGAAACGGGGGTTATGGCCGGGGGCTCTGAGGTGCGCCAGTTCATGCACCACCACGTAGTCGATGATTTCTGCCGGCAGCATGATGAGCCGCCAGTTGAACCTGAGCTTCCCGTCCGGGTGGCATTCGCCCCAGCGCCGCCTCCAGTCCCGCAGCTCTAAATCGCGCGCCGCCAGCCCCATCTCGACTCCGTAATGGCGCACCCGCTTCGTGAGTAAGAGCTCTGCCTGCCCCCGGTACCAGGACTGGAGCGGAGTCCACAGGTCCGAGCCCGTCCCTCCCGGCCGCACCCGGATCTTTTTAGAGCCCAGTTCCACCGCGTCCCCGGCGGTGGGGGCCGCGGTGAGGCGGTAAGACTGGCCCAGAAAGAAGGCCGTCCCTTTCTTAAGCCTGGCCCAGGCCTCCCGGCGCTCTGCCACTTTGGCTTCGATCCAGGCCCGGTGCGTATCCAGGGCCCGCTGGAGGTTGGCCCGGGAGGTCCCCACCGGGGCGCTGACCACCAATCTCCCCTGGGCGGTGACCATGAGGCCGATGCTTTTCCGCCGGGGGCTGAAGCGGTATTCGATGTCCAGGTCGTTGAAATTTATCATAATATGTTGGTTAATCGCCAAATCAGTAGCCGGTTTTGAGCTGACCCATTAATTCCCGTCATGAATCGGGCCGGCACGGAGGCCTGCCCCACAAGATTATGCCTAATTATAACCGAAAATCTTGCGGCTCCCACCGTTCTGTCGTGGCTAGGGTAGGCTAAGGCCTGCGGCTGCCACAAAATTAAAAAGGTGGATTAAGTCCGGGCCGCAGGCCCGGGTTAATCCACCCTTATGGGGGTTGGGGGGTAGGTTTTCAGGGAGGGGGTAGGGACCGTCGGCCCCTAGCCCCCCTCCCTGAAATTTATCTCTCGGCTTACAACCGGTACCGCTCTTCCACGATGCGTTCCACCTCTTCCTCGGAGGGCATGGAATCCCGATAGCCGGCCATATACTGGTTCCGCAGCCACCTGAAGAGGCTCACGGTTTCGTTAACCCGGACGATCTCCGGGATGTCGCCACTGTTCACGGTCTTGATGTGCTGGTTGTACTGGCCCAGCATGGACACCACGTCGTAAAAGGTGGCGGGGTCCCGCTTGATGCCCCGCTTGAAGGATTTGCCCTCCTTGGGATAGATCAGGTCGGGGGCCGGATTGCCCGAGATGTCGATACGCTGGAAAGGCCGCCGCACCGCCACCTGCCATTTCCGGGACTCCACCATCATCCGGGAGATCATCGGCCCGGCCCAGTCGCTGGTCACATGGCCCGTGGGGCAGGCGGAGAAGAACTCCACCAGGGAGGGGCCGTTGTAGGCGATGGCTTCCTTGAGGATCTTGATGGCGTAGAAGGGGTTGTCGATAGTGAGCTTGGCGGCGTAAACGTGGGAGATGGCCATGGCCTGGCTGATGATCCGGCGGTGCAGGGTGGTTTTGCCGGCGTACTTCCTGCCGATGGGGGAGGTGGAGCGGTCGGTCCCGAAACGGGTGGCCCCGGACTTCTGCATCCCGGTGTTCATGTAGCCTTCGTTGTTGAAAATGACCCAGGTGATGTCGTAGTTTTCCCCCAGGGCGTGGTTGAAGGGCCCGTTGCCGATGTCGTAGATGGCGCCGTCCCCCGCGAAGACCACGATCTTGGTGAGCACACTGTTGAAGCGGTTCTGATAGGACTGGTCCAGGCTGAACTTGGCCCCCAGGGCCGCGGCCGAAGCGGTGCCGAAGCCGTAGTGCCCTGAAGGGTAAATCCGGGTGTTGAAGGGGTTCACCAGTTCCGAGACCTGATCGCAGCCCGTGGCGTTAATGGCGTAGATGTTGAAGCCTTGGTCCAGCATGTGCTCGATGGCCCGCTTGTTCCTATCCGAGAGGATCTTGATTCCCTGGTAAAAGGTGGCGATGCCCTGGGGATGGTTGCGCAGGGATTCCGCCGCGAAGAAGGTGAGCAGGTTGATGATCCCTTCGCTGCACCCCGGGCACAGGGTGTGCTTGCCGGGGTAGAGCTTGGAGAAGACAAAGAGCACCTGGTGGTTTAAGGACATCTGCCCCACGTAGGGGGCCAGGTTGATGGTGTCGTCCCACTCCCGGCAAGCCTCGGGGAGGAAGTCCTCATCCTTGACGTCGGTTTTGGGCGCCATCTTCAGGGCGTCGGTGGGGCAGACCTGGGCGCAAACGCCGCAACCTTTGCAGGCGGCGGGGTCCGCATTGATATTCAGGGCGCACCGTTCCCAGGGAATTCCCTTGGGGGCGGTCTTGAATTTCTTGAAGTAGCGGGCCGCCTCATCCACCGGCCGGTCGGTGACGGTGGAGATGAGTGCCGAGTCGGGGCAGGACGCGGTGCACAGGCCGCAAGCGATGCACTTGGCGGGGTCATAGACCGGGAGCTGGGTGCCGATGTAGCTCACGTCCCGGTAACGGCTGGTCCCCGCGGGCACAATGGGCAGAAAATGGTCCCAGGGGACCTTTTTGCCTTCCAGCACCGGCTTCACCATGTTTTGGTAAAAGACCTCCTGGTAGTTTTTCACCAGGTTCACCGGCTTGATGGTGCCCAGGCGGTCCTTTTCCGCCAGGACCACCGGCAGCCCGGAGATGCGGGGCCCCTGGCCGAAGTTTTCCGGCAGCGGCGGGGCGTAGGCGGGGCCCACCTCCAGAGCCCGGGTGGTCCGTTCGGAGACGTGCCCGGAAGCCAGGTCCGCCCCGTACTTGAGCAGGGAGATGTTGGCGTCCAGCATCTCCTTCTTCTTGGTCCCCAGCTTCTTTTCCAGGATCTTCTTGAACCTCTGCTCGAATTCCCTTTCCGGCAGGATGCCCATTTCCTTGTTGATAAGCCCCAGGAAGGCGGCCCCCGGCAAGTTCTTGTTCAGATGCTTCAAGGCCGCCTTGGTGCCGTCTATGGTCACGAGCTTGATTTGCCGGTACTTGATCAGCGACTGCACCTGGGCCGAGAAGGTGGCCATGAGGTCATAGCAGCTCTTGGGAGTGTTGATGACCAGGAGGCCGTTCTCCTTCAACCCTCCCACGTATTCCCGCAGGATCTGGTCGCTCAAGAACTTCTCGTTGAAGAAGGCCAGGACGTCACGTTCGGTGAGCTCCGAGGAGTTGCGGATGGGTTGGCTCGAGATGCGCAGATTCATGAAAACCGGGGCGCCCTTGCGGGCCGCGCCGTAGCGGGCCCCGGACTGGATAAACTTGCGCCCGGTGCCGATGTCCTGGGCGTAGATCAGGGCCGAGGACTCCAGAGCCGTCTTGACGCCTTCGGCCCCCACCCCGATGAAAGTCATGCCCATTTCCCGCTCGAGATACCCGGGCAAGGGCGCCGGCCTCAGGGTCAGGGGGCCTTCGATGCCCACGTAAAAGTCCCGGAAGAAACGCCGCTTCTTTTCGTAAAACGACAGCATGTTTTCCACCACCGCGGCGGCGTCGTACTTGTTGAAATCTTTGCTGCCCAGCCCGTAAACCCCGTGGAACAGGGTGGGCATGTCATTCCGGCCGTAGATGCGGTGCTCCTTCTTGCCTTCCCGTCCGGCCCGGAGAGAAATCTGCAGGGCCGCCTGCACGTCCGCCAGCAGGAGCTGGTTGTGGGTGGTGCCGGTGCGCTCCAAAACGGAGATCACCTTGGCCTTGCGCATGCCGTAAGCCAGTTCTTCGTAACAGGGCGGGTTGAACAGCACCGGCCGCACCACCCCGATCTTGTAACCTTTCACGTCCCGGTAGTAATCCACCACGTCCTTGACCACGCCCGCGGCGGACCCCAGGATGACCACCACCATCTCCGCGTCCTCGGTGCGGTAGCACTCCAACACCTTGAGGTTGGTGCCCAGGATCTTGTTCATGGTGTTCATGGCGATGACGAAGCCCCGCTTGAAGAAGCGGTAAGCCAGGTCCTGGGCCACCTGCCCTTCCATGGTGAGGTCCGTGTCCGTGAAGGTGCCGGTGAGCGTCCCGTGCTCGAAGTTGGGTTGGTAGAGCCGGTTGGGAGGACCGATAAAATATTCCAGGAAGGCGTCGGAGAGCGCCCGGATGTTTTCGAGGGCGTGACTCTTGATGAAGCCGTCGCCGATGACCATGGTGGGCAGCATCACTTCCCGGAGCTCCGAGACCTTGAAGGCGATGGGCAACAGCTCGTGCATCTCCTGGTTGTCCTCGGAAACCAGCTGGGCCCAGCCGGCATTGCGCACCGCGTAGAAATCGGTGTGGCCGCAGTGGATGGAGAGGGACCCCTTGTTGACTTCCCGGGACATGACGGTCATGACCACCGGCAGTCTTTTGCCGGCCACGGAGAAGAGGTTCTTGGTCTTCAGCAACAGCCCCTGGGAAGAGGTGTTGTCCACGTAGCGCCCCCCCTGGCAAGCCATGGCTTCCACCGCGGCGATGGCCGAGAGCTCGTCCGAGGGCTGAAAATACATGAGCTCGGTGCCGAAGAGGTTTTTCTGCCCGTTGGCCGCGTAGCGGGCGAAGTTTTCGGCAATGGGGGTGGAAGGGGTGATGGGATAGCCGCAGAGACCGTCCACTACCCGGGTGAGCACCGACAGGGCGGCCTGGTTGCCGTCCATCAAGACTTCCTGCCGTTTTCGCATGTTGTCCAGCAGTTTTTCCGGGATGGAAGCCAGATCCAGGGTGAAGAGCTCCTCTACATCGAAGCGCTCCCATTCGGTCTGCCAGTCGATGGGCAGGACGTTGGCCTTTTTCGCCTTGCGCAGTTTGTGATAGGGGAGCTGCTGGCGCAGGGTGTCGATCTCGGTGCTGGGTCTCATAAGCGGATTCTCCTTGAAGACAGACTAGATAGCTTATTATACCTGAAAAATTATAATCATAAAAAATTAAAATTCAATTTAACTTTAAAATTATCCTGCAAAACCTATGAATTAGTGATATGAAGGATAACCATGGAAGGCAGTTATGCTTTTAAAGAATTCAGCGACGGCCAGCGCCACATCTATGCGGCCGCGGTGCAAACTTATGAGGCCTTCCTGGAAGCCCTGGGGCAGATCCGCCCCTTCCGGGGAGGCCGGCACTGGAAGAGGATCAAGGGCCGGGACTACCTTTACCAATACTTCGACCGCCTGGGCCACGGCAGGAGTCTGGGGCCCCGCTCGCCGCAGACGGAAGAGCTCTGGGCTGCATTCGTGCAAGCCAGGCAGGAGGCGACCCAGCGCCTGCGGGACCGGCGGCTGCAGCTGGCGGAGCAGGCCAGGTTCTGCCGGGCCGCTTTGCTCCAGCGGGTCCCCCGGCTGGCGGTGAAGATCCTGGGGCTCCTGGGACAGCACGATTTATTTAAAGAGAATCTCACCGTGATTGGCGCTAGCGCCATCCATGCTTACGAATTCGCGGCCGGGGTTTTTCTGGCCGGTCCCCAAACCCTGGACCTCTTTGCCGGTGCACGCCGCAGCCTCACCCTGGCCGGCGATGCCGATCCTGCCGGCGCCCATTTCCTCTCCCTGCTAAGGAAGGCAGACCGCTCTTTTGAAATCCTCGCGGACGGCCAGGGGTTGCGGGCGGTGAACCGCCGCGGCTATCTGGTAAAGGTTTTGCGGCCCTGGCAGCAGGGACCCGGGTTAAGGAGCGACCGGGGTGAGGCGCTGCCGGCCGAAGCCGCCAACCTTCACTATCTGGTTGCCTCTCCCAGGTTTTCCCAGGTGGTCATCGGCCGGGACGGCTCCCCGGCCGTCATGGTGGTTCCCGACCCGCGAGCCTTCGCCCTGCACCGGCTCTGGCTCAGCGAGCTGCCTGAGCGGGAGGAGGCCAAACGAGCCCGGGACCGCCTCCAGGCCATGGCGGTGGCCGAGCTGGTCCTGCGCTATCTGCCTCAGTATCATTTTTTCCACGCCGACCTGCGCCGGTTCCCCGGCGACGTGGTCCGCCAAGCCGCGGATCTCACCGAAGGATATGATTCTGCCTCCGACCTCGATGTGGAGTATTAGCAGCAGTCAGCGGTCGGCTTTCAGCTTTCAGCAAAGACGTGGATGGGCGCAAGCGGCAGGGGAGGCCGCCCGACCAAAGATAAATCTTAATCTATGGTAGGGCGGGCCTCATGGCCCGCCATCCTTTTTCTGCTCTGAAAGTTTTCCAGAATCAGGTCAATGTAGCGCCGGTGCCCTCGCCGGCGAATGAACAGCCGGGGGCGGCTGTTCCACATTTTCATGGTTTTGGCTGTTCCGCAGGAACATGAATTGCTCGTCCCAAGTTGTCTATAGAACGATGGAAGCCGAAGCCTAAAACCTTTAACCAGAACCCAAAACCTAAAACCCAAAACCCTTCTTCCCCCCTCTGGACGCCCCGCCGGCTAGTGCCTATCTTTTCTTAAAAATCGTAAGATTGTTTTTACAGAAAACAGAAAACAGAAAACCGCCCTATGGATTCCTGGTTCGATCACGTCCAGCTCTCCCGGTACCAGTTCGCCCTGACCACCATGTTTCACATCACCTGGGCCGCCCTGTCCGTCGGCCTCAGCGCCCTGCTGGTGGTGCTGGAGGGTCTGTGGCTCAAGACCGGCGAGGAGATCTACTACCGCCATACCCGCTTCTGGGGCAGACTCTTTCTCCTCAACTTCGCGGTAGGGGCCATGAGCGGCTTGCCCCTGGAGTTTCAGTTCGGCACCAACTGGGGGCCCTTTGCCGCGGCCACCCACGGTTTCTTCGGCAACATGCTGGGCTTCGAAACCGTGCTGGCCTTCATGGTGGAGGCCGGGTTCCTGGGAATCATGCTGTTCGGCTGGAACCGCGTCCGCCGCACCATGCACTTTTTCGCCACCTGCATGGTGGCCCTGGGGGCCTCGTCCTCCGCCTTCTGGATTATGGTGGCCAATTCCTGGATGCAAACCCCGGCGGGAGGCTATTGGGACGGGGTCCGCTATATTTCCACCAGCTTCTGGGGCGGCCTCTTCAATCCCGACATGCCCTATGGGGTGTCCCATATGTGGGTGGCCTGCCTGGAGGCCACCCTGTTCCTGGTGGGCGGGGTTAGCGCCTGGCAGATTCTGCAGCATAAGCACGTGGAGTTTTACACCCGGTCCCTCAAGGTGGCCCTGGTGGCGGCTGTCCTCATCGCGCCTTTGCAGATCTGGCTGGGGGACGCCTCCGGGCGCAGCGTGGCCCGCACCCAGCCCTCCAAATTGGCCGCCATCGAATCCCACTGGCAAACCAATGCCCCGGGGCAGGGCGCCCCCTTAAAGCTCCTGGCTTGGCCCGATCAGGCCAAACAGGATAATGGCTGGGTCTTGGGCAACCTTCCTGACGGCCTGAGCCTCCTCATCACCCACACCCTAACGGGACAGGTAAAGGGCCTGCGGGATTTTCCCCGGGAAGATCAGCCACCCGTAGCCATTACCTTTTTTTCCTTCCGGGTCATGGCGGGCATCGGCTTCCTGCTGGCCTTCCTGATGCTCTGGACCGGGTGGGGCTGGCGGCAAGGGGCGCTGACGCCTGAGCGCATCGGCCAGCAAAAGTGGCTCCTTTCCGCCTGGGTGGCCGCCATCCCCCTGGGATTCGTGGCCATCGAAACGGGCTGGCTCACCCGGGAAGTGGGGCGCCAGCCCTGGGTCATTTACGGCATCCTGCGCACCGCAGACGGCGCCTCCCCGCTGCCCGCCGCCACCGTGGGAACTTCCCTGGCGGGCTATTTCGTGATCTATACCCTGCTGTTTACCGCCCTAATGGTCTTCGCCTGGCGTATCATCGCCAGAGGTCCTGACCTGACCAGCCCCTTACCGGGGCAGCAGCCGGCGGTCAGCCCGGCGGCGCCGGGGGATTCCCGCTCCGAGGGAGCCTGACGTGGAAACGATTCTCCCGGATGTCTGGTTTGCCCTGCTGGGCTTTATCCTGTTCCTGGCCGTGGTCCTGGACGGCTTTGATCTGGGGGTGGGCATCATCTCCCTCTTTATGAGGCAGGAAAACCGACGCGCCGTTTTAATGGGGAGCATCGGCCCGGTGTGGCACGCCAACCTCACCTGGCTGGTGGTGCTGGGGGGGCTGCTGTTCGGGGCCTTCCCCCTGGCCTACAGCTTGATTCTTTCGGCTCTCTATATCCCCATTATTATCATGCTCTTCGGCCTCATCTTCCGGGGGGTCTCTTTGGAGTTCCGGCAGGAGGCCCGCCGCCAGGGCCGGTGGAGCCTGGCCTTCGGCTGGGGGAGCCTGGTGGCGGCCCTGGCCCAGGGCTTTGTCCTGGGTGGGTTCTTGAGCGGCTTTAAAATCGAGGCCGGTCACTTTGCGGGCTCCGTCTGGGACTGGCTCAATCCCCTGGCCGCCTTGGTGGCCCTGGCCCTGGTGTCCGGCTACCTGCTCCTGGGGGCCGCCTACCTGGTGATGAAAACCGCAGGTGAAATCCAGCAGGACAGCTACCGCTACGCCCAGGTGGGGGCCTGGTCGCTCGGTTTGCTGGCCATGGGCGTGGGGCTGTGGGCCGTCTTCAAACACCCGTTTCTGGCGCGGAAGTGGTTGGTCTGGCCGGGCTGCTGGCTCACCACGTTTCCCATGGCCCTGGCGGGCCTGTGCCTGGTCATGCTAATCCTGAGCCTGTTGAAACTCAAGGAGACGGCGCCGTTTTATTGGAGCCTGCTGATTTTCGCCCTGGCTTTGTTCGCCCTGGCTGCCAGCCTCCACCCCTATGTCATCCCGCCGACGGTGGACGCCGCCACCGCCGCAGCCCCGGTCTTGACCCTGACGGTCATGACCGTGGTGGTGGGGGCCCTGCTGCCGGTAATGCTGATCTACAACGGCTACCAGTATTTGGTGTTCCGCGGCAAGACCGGGGGTGGCTACGGGGAATAGGAACGATGCAGGGCCGGTTCTCGAACCGCCCCTATGAGGCCACGAACCATAGGGGCGCGCTTTTCTGGCCGTTATCGCCCGCGCCCCGAAGGAAGTGGCGGAGCTCCTCAAGTAAGGCCCAGGCAGCTATCAGGCAACTTCCCCCCACCGGGAGATACGGCGGCCCTAGGCCGGATTATCATCTATTATAACTGGACAAAACGTGCTAATTTGTCAAGTTAGTGAGCAGACCATTATCTACGCCGCTTGCTGAAATTGAATGGAGGGAGAAACCATGAGCGATGTACTCTCCACCGTTTTAGATCATATTGACAACATTATAGTTCCTGGAGAGGTCTTTCAGGAGCCGTATAATGAATATTATGCTCTTATTTGCCTGCAAAACGGCCTGGAATTTTTATATCAGCGGGCAGCACATTGTGACGAAGTGGTTAAGCAGCAATTAAACCCGCAGGACAACTTACAGGTTATGGGTTTCGGCAATATTCCTGAATTAAATCAAATTCCTCAAACTCTTTTGACATGTGCATTCCATTGGTATGCTATCTCAGCTTGCCAATATGTGCGACTTGTTGGCGCAATCGCATACCGCCAAGAAAAGTCCCGCTTGATTCCGCTGCAATATGTAAAAAAGGTGATTCCTGAAGTTTTAACCTTTCGTGATAAGGTTGCAGCCCACTTTTCTTGGTCAACGAAGCATAGCCAAGACAATGATGCTGAACGTATAGCTAGCATCTTACCGCAGCTATTGTTTATTAATGATTCCTTTCATGTTGGTGCACATACCGTTGCCCTTCAAAAATCTGGGAAGGCAAGCACCTCAGAGGAGATTAAACCCTGGAGCATCTGCAAAGTTCACCAACAACTCCGCAAAAGGTATTGGCCTAGCCACGAAAAGGAAAAGACTCAAGGCGAGACAACTTAGGGATCGACAAAAAGACTAATAGGGGTAATCCCAACGAAGATAGCGACAATAAACTGGACAAAATCCCGTGAGTTGTCTAGTTTTCATAAGCATACCCCTGATAGAACGCGGCTTTCCCCCACCCAAAAATTCGGCAAACTAGACCAAAGGACAACGGCTAGTGGATAAAAGGAAAAGCTGGTCCGCCTGCCTGCGGCGGCCAGGGGGCGCCCTGAGATCAGCTCCTGAGGGCGGTTCGAGAACCGCCCCTACACCGCATACCTCAAATTATCGATTCTTGGTAACCACCGCCAAAATGCCCAACTGCTTGTGCTCCAGGCACTGGGCCAGGGAGAGGCCGCACTCTTGCAGGGCCCGGTGCAGGTCGGCGCTGTAAAAGCGGTCGTCTTCGGGGTGGAAGAAGAGGCGTTTGGCCAGGAAATTCTGGTAAAGGGGGGGATAGAATTCTTCCAGAAAATACGACGCCCCCTTGTCTTCAGGACCCGGGCGATTTCCGCGAGCCCGGCCCGCCAGTCCGGCAGGTGGTGCAGCACCCCGAAGCCGAAGACCGCGTCCAGGACCCCGCTGCGGTAGGGAAGGGTGAGGGCGTCCCCCACCAGCAGGGAGATCTGTTCTCGCTGCTGGGGTCGGAGATAGGCCCCGGCACTCCGGATCATCCGGTGGTCCAGGTCCAGGGCGTGCAGCAGGCTGGGGTGAAATTCTTCCAGGATGAGGCAGGCGCCCGCCCCCCGGCCGCAGCCCACCTCCAGGACCCGGGCCTGGGAGGCCACCACCCCCTGGCTCTTGATCCAACGGATAATCAGGCGCTGGATCAGGACCCGCACCGGGTTGTTGACGATGAGCCGCTCAGCCCAGTTGAGCTTCATGCCTTGACCGCCAGGTGAATTACCGCGATGCCGTTGGTGAGACGCCGGTAGGTGATCTGTTTGAACCCCAGGCCGGCCAGCACCCCACTCACCTCCTCGGGCCGGGAGAACATGCGGATGGATTCGGGCAGATAGGTGTAAGCCTGCCACGACCCCACCATGATCTTCCCCAGCGCCGGCATGAGATGAAATGAATAAAAATCATAGAGCCATTTGAACCACGGGGTCACCGGCTGGGAGAATTCCAGGCACATCAGCCGGCCGCCGGGCTTTAATACCCGGTGCATCTCTTGGAAGCCCGCCTCCGGGTGGGTCAGGTTCCGGATGCCGAACCCCACCATGGCCGCGTCGAAGCTGGCGTCCGGGCAGGAGAGCCGCTCGGCGTCGCCCTGGAGGAACCTGATGCGGGGAGCCAGGCTGGAGTAAATTACTTTGGGGAGGCCCGCCTCCATCATGGCCCGGTTGATGTCATAGACGATGACCCGGCCGGACTCACCCACGGCTCTGGCCGCCAGCAGGGCCAGGTCCGCGGTGCCGCCGCAGACGTCGAGGACCCGGTCCCCGGGCTTTAAGCCCATCAGCCTCACCGCGGTCCACTTCCACAGGTGGTGGAGCCCGAAGCTCAACAGGGTGTTCATCAGGTCGTATTTTGGGGCCACCGTATCAAAGTGCTGGTGGACTAATTTGCCTTTTTCCGCCGCGGAAACCCGGTGATAGCCGAAGTAAGCCACTTCGGGGCCGCTACCCGGGTCTTGCTTATCCTGAGCGTGCATCTGCCTCCAACCTAGTGGATTAAGGATGTTTTTATTCTATCAATTCGGGCTACCTGGGGCATGGAAATCTGGTACCTGCCCATGAAAGTCAGTCGGATTGCTAAGTTAAGCTATCCCTATAAACAGAAATAAGCTCAGTCTGATTATTGCCTTCCTAACTCATTAATAAGAGCATTAAAGAAGTCCCTTCCTTTTACTCCCTCCCCCTTGAGGGGGGAGGGTTGGGGTGGGGGTGAATGAAATACCTTTGCTGGTCTGAGTAATAATATTGACTTAAAAATTTGCTCCCGTAGGGGCGGTTCGCGCACCGCCCCTACAACAGGGGAAGCTCTTCCGCCGGATAGCTGAGGCGGCTGCCCTCCACCCGGGCGAAGGGGGTAAGGCGGTGGGGCTGAGCCTTGTCGGGGCCCATGAGGTGTTCCACCCGGACCCCCCGCACGGTGAGGGCGTCGGCGATGAGGGAACGGTGGCAGCGCCAGGGCACGGCTTCGGCGCACATTACCGCGGAGCGCCTCTCCCGGGCCAGGTCCAGCAGCTCCGATAAACTGGCCTCAAACTCCGGCGTCTGCATGTAATCGGCAAAGCCACGAAAAGCCGGGCTGCGCCAGCCCCGGTTGGGAGAGTCGGCCCGCGTCTTTCTGAGTCCGCCCAGCGCCGGCAGGTGGACGTAGCCGATCCCCACCGCCTGCAGGTCTCCGGGGAGGGTCTCCCGGTTGAACTGGGGGTTGTGCCGGGAGCGGGGCACCGTGCGGACGTCGGCCACCAGGGCCACGGAAAAATTGCGCAAGAGCCGGACAAAATCCTCCAAGGGGCGGGTGGAGTGCCCGATAGTGTAGACGAGGAATTGGGATTTCTCCAAACGCAAAAGGTTTTCCGTTTTTTAGTTTTTGATGGCACAGGCTTCCAGCCTGTGCCATGGCACGGCGGGCAGTGCCGCTCCATATATTCCTGACCCTTCCCCCCTAACCCCTGACGTGTCCTTCTTCCGCCAGCTGGCTGAGCAGGTCCAAACGGAAGGGGGCGCCGGGGCTAGGTTGAGAGAGACGTTGGTCAAGGGTAAGTCCTGATTTTCATGGGGAAAAGGCCGCCCAGGCCTTTTACTTCAAGGTAATGCCCCCAGAAGTGTTGTCAAGAAGGGGGAACTATGAGTTGCAGTGATGCTAAGGGGAAATCATTTGCCCTAGAGTCACGAGGGGCGCAGAGAAAAAAATTTGCCTTGGCGGCACATACCGCCAAGGCAAAGAGGAATGGTTATGTTCTCCGGGCTCTCCGGGTCTCTATGGTGAAATCCCCTGGGAATTCAGGCCGCCTTCAGCGTCTCCAGGTTCATAATCAACTGGTCCACCGCGGTCAGAAACCCCCGGGGGGAGTTGGCGGCCAGGGTTTGGAAGACCAGCCGCCGGGGGTCCACGCCAGTTTCGGCCAGCATGGCCCGGGCCCGCTCCACCCGCCACAGGGCATGTTCGTTTCCCTGCTGGGACTTACAGTTGTCCGGATGGCAGGCCAGCACCAGGACCCCATCGGCCCCCATAGTAAAGGCGCGGATGAGGTAGTCGATGTCGATCTTGCCGGCGCAGGGCATTCTCAAGGGCGTAAACCCCAGGGGCAGAACCGCCTGATCCATTTTCAAAGCCGCGTGATAAGCCTCCCAGGCGGAATTCTTACACATGAAGGCCACGATCTTCGGAGTGAGGCGGGGGTCCAGGGTGTTCATGGCCGCAATTACCTGGTCGTCGGAAAAGTTGTGGATCTGAATGGCTTCGTTGGGGCACTGGGAGGCGCACACGCCGCAGCCCTGGCAGGCCAGTTCGTTGATGATGGCCCGGTTGTCCCAGGTAACCGCCCCATGGGGGCAGAGGCGGTGACAGGTGAGGCAAAGGACGCAGCGGCCCCGGTCGATGACCGCCCGCCCCTTGGGGGCCTGGGCCAGGCCGGCGCCCAGGAGTTGATGTACTTCGGAGACCGCGGCGTCGGCTTCGAAAAAAGCCTGGTCCAGGTCCACGGCCCCCCGCCCCGGGCCCGCCACATAGATGCCTCGGCGGTTGGTGATCACCGGCAGGTTACGGACGTTGTCCGCCTGGAGAAATCCAGCCGGTCCGGGGAACAGGCGCAGAATCTCCGCCAGGGAGGCGTTGCCGGGAGCAGGCTGCTGCGCCTCGTCCAGGATCACCAGGTCACAGGGGATGGTTTCTTCCTGATGCATCACCGGATCGTAAAAAGTCAGGCGGGGCAGCTCGCCGTCCAGGGACAGGGCCGGCAGTTGCGGGAGTTTGAACACGATGAGCCCAGCACCCTGGGCCTCCTCCAGGATGGCTTCCATGTCCGGGGCCCCCACCTTGGCGTCCCTGATAAACAGGAAAACCTGGCAGTTGTCCCAGGCCAGCAGGTGCGACACAGAACCCAGGGCCCGGCGCAGGGCCAAGGGATTGCTGTCACCGCCCACCAGGGCCACCCGCAGGCGGTCGGCCGACGGGTCCAACAATTTCTCCGCTTCCCCCGGGGAGGCCAGCAGGACTTCCAGTCGGGTATGGTGGAGCACCCGGGGGTGGGAGATCGTCTCGCCGAACTGGGGTATGGCCGCTAGCAGCATCTCCGGGGCCAAAATCAAGGCGCCCACCTTTTCCTGCCGCAGCCCCTGGGGGGTGCGTAGCTTGACCAGGAAATCCCCGGCGCTTCCCTGCACTTCGACGATCTCAGCCCCGGGGATAAGATGGACCGCAGCGAGGGACTGCACCTCCCGGCCCAGGTTTTCCAGATCCTGGGTGGGGACCTGGGTGGACTTGCCGCAGGGGATTACCGGCCCCGGCAAAGCTTCAGGGATGGCATGGAAAACCTGATAACCCAGGTGCGCCAGGTCGGCGGCCGCCTTCAGCGCCGCGTAGGAGTCCCCCCAAACCAGCACCTGGGGGGAAACCTTTAGTTCCTGGCTGGTGATGGGCTGGGCCCGGGTGACCATGGAGGCGGCCAGCCGGATAAGGTTATGGGCTTTGAGGCTGCAGGCCCGGGGGTCCGGATAGCCCATGGCCTCCTGCAGGTCCAGCACCGTGAGGAGCTCCGGGTTGAGGGCGAATTCGTCCAGCAGCACCCGGATGATGGTCCGGGCCCGGTGCTGCGGGTCTAGGGCCGCCAGCAAGATGGGGTTTTTCGCCCCCTGGTGTAGGAAGGCCTTGAGGCGCGCTTCCAGTTCGGGGGCGTCAAGCATGGGGGCCAGGGCCAGGATGCGGCTGTTGGGCAGTCCGGCGGCCCAGAGGCCCAGTTTATAATAGTCCAGCCCCCCGGCGGTGAGCTCCGGTCCGTGGGCCAGGATAATGTCCAGTTCGCGTGGGTTAATCTTCATGGTTCTTCAGGTATTGGCTCACCTGCCGGGCGGTGGCCTGAGCCTGGGTAAGGCACCCGGCGATGTCCCGGGGGCCTTCCGCGGTGCCCGCCAGAAAGAGCTCTGCTTGGGGGGTTAAAGAGCGATGCCGGGAGTCCGCGGCTTTGAAAAAACCTTCAGGGGTCAGGTCCAACCCCAACCGGGAGGCCAGCGGCACGTTGTCTTTCCCCGGGTTGATGCCCACAGACAGCACCACCAGGTCGAAGGCGGCTTCCACCGCGCTGCCGGTCTCCTCCTCCAGGTAGCGCAGGGCCACGGCCCCGTCCCCGGTGGCTCTGAGATCTCCGGGCAAAGCCCGCAGTTCCTTGATTTCGCGGCGCGCTTGCTGGTGAAATTCATCGGAGTTGCGCCCCACGTTTTGCAGGTCCATGTAAAAAGTGGCCACCACGGCTTGGGGCAGCCGATACTTCAAGAGGCGAGCCAGCCTCAAGGTGTAGGCACAGCAGACCTGGGAGCAGTAAGGGCGGTCCTGGTCCCGGCTGCCGACGCACTGGATGAAGGCAACACTTTGAGCCAGCCGCCCGTCCGGCCGCAGCAACCCCGCGCCGTTGCGGCGCAGCCGCTCTTCCAGTTCCAGGCCGGTGATGATATGGGGTAAATGACCATAGCCATAGTGGGGCCGGCAGCTGGGGTCCGCCGGCTGGTAGCCTGTGGCCACAATGACCGCACCGGCCGAAACTTCGAAGACCTTCTCTGCCTGCCCCAGGTCGATGGCACGGGCCGTGGGCGGGCAAATTTGCTGGCACACCTGGCAGGAGCCGTCCTGAAAATGGAGACAATGCTCCGGCACCACCGCATAGCGGGGGTGATTCTGAGTGACCGTAGTCTTGATAAGCGCCCCCTGGGAGGCCGCGGGGCATTCTTCCAGACAGAGGCCGCAGTCCACGCAGCGCCCGGGGGCGATCACCTGGGGCTGCTGCTTCAGGGTCACCCGAAATCCGCCATTATCCCTGGAACACTCTTCCAGCTCGGTGTGGGAATAAAGGGTGATGCCGGGTTCCTGAAAGAGGGCCTTGAGGCGGTCTACCACCAGGCAGGCGCCGCACTTCTGGCACTCTTCCGTGGCCTTACAGCACAACCGGGCCGCCCGGCCTCCGAAGAAGGGGGTTTTTTCCACCAGGGCCACGGTGAGCCCCAGGCGGGCCAATTCCAGCGCCGTGCTGATGCCGGCGATGCCGCCGCCTAAGACCACGGCTGAATATTTCTCTGGGTTATTCATGAGTTTTCGTTAACCAATTGCCTGCCGCATACTCGTTCCCAAGCGGAAGCTTGTGAGCCAGAAAAAACTCCCCTCCCACCCGCTATCTGGGGTTGGGGGAGAGGGTTTGTGAGAGGGGGCAGGGGCTATCCGTCCCTGGCCCCCTCTCCCAAATTCCTTTTCCATCAGTCTCATATTAAATCCCCGCGGCTTCCAGGATCTTGGCAAACAAATCTTCCCGCCCCTTGGCCTTGAGGTAAACCCCGTCCGCCAGCTTTTCCTCTTTGATCCGCTTTACCAGGTAGCCTGCGGTTTCCGCCCCGATGGCCATGACCTCCTCCGGTTCTTTCCCGGTTAAGCCATCCAGCAGGTTCTGAGGCACGGAATAGACCTTACGCCACTGGCCCGAAGCGGCTTGGGCCACTTCCTCGGCGCTCAGGACCTTCACCGAGGCCAGGATTTTTACCGGGTGGGACGGCAGCATCTCCCGGAAGCGGCGAAATTTCTCCAGGTCGAAGATCGGCGCGGTGATGAAAAATTGGGCCCCTGCGGCCACTTTTTTCTCAAACTTGATGAGCTGGGGGGCCATGGGCTCGGCCTCGGGAATCACCACCGCGCCCAAATAATAGGCGGGGTTGCCCTTGAGCGGCAGGCCGGCGCTGTCGTGCCCCTCCATGAGCCCGCGGGCGATCTGCAGCAGCTGCACCGAGTCCGCGTCGTACACCGGCTTGGCCTGGGGGTGGTCCCCCAACGTGACGTAATCGCCGCTCACCACCAGGACATTTTCCATCCCCAGTGCCGCGAGACCCAGGAAGTCGCTTTGCAGCGCCAGGCGGTTGCGGTCCCGGCAGGTCAGATGCAGCAGGGGCTCACCCCCGGCGTCCTGCACCGCCCGGCCCGCGGCCAGGGGCGTAAGGCCCATGCGGGCGTGCTCGTTATCCGGCACACTGAAGGCCACCACCTTGCCGTTCAGCCCCTTGACCGGGGCCAACATTTCGTCCACTGCCACCCCCTTGGGGGGCTTGAGTTCCGCCACCAGGACGAATTTCCCGGCCTCGAGAGCCTCCCGCAGCTTACTCATGGGCGCCGTATCTCCTCTTGTAAGCCGGGTGGATCACTTTGCCCGGAGTGGTGGTGCGGTCATGGGCGTGCAGGGGCAGGATCTCCCGCATCTTATCCAGGCGCCCCTCCAGCTCCAGACGATGGTGGATGTTGCTCCAGGCGCACTCGTTTTCCGGGTCCACTTCGCAGCGGCCGTTTACTGTGCCGCCGCACGGTCCGTTGAGGAGCCCCTTGGGGCACATGGTCACCGGGCAGATGCCGCCGGTAACGCCCAGGTAGCAGCTGCTGCAGGCCCGGCAACGCTCGGTGTAGTAGCCCACCTCGTTGTTCACCCCGATAAAACGGGTGTCGACCCCCGGGAAAATGGGCTGAATGTAGCATAATTGCTTGAGAAACTGCACCCCGGCCCCGCAAGCCATGGAGACGATGGCCTCATAGTCCGCGGTGAAATCGCACAAGGGGCGCAGGAACTCCAGGTCGCACTGGCGCTCCACGGTGATTTCCCCGATTTCCAGCCGCTTGTCCTCCAGGCCCAGGGCCAGCTTCAACTGGGAAGCCAGCAGCCCCACCTCTTTCTCGCCGCCGGCCAGGCACACCGCCACACAGGTGCCGCAGCCCACGATGAGGATCTTCTTGTACGGGGCCACCATGGCCTTGATTTCGGCAAAGGGTTTCCGTTCCGCGATAATCATGATTGCACCATTTCTTCCAATTGCTCCACCGCCTTGGGATGGAGGGTGTGGCCCCGCCGTAAGGGATTGGGGCCCAGTTCCCGGACCCGCTCGGTCATCTCCTTGACCGCGGCCACCCATTTGGGGGCGTCCGAGGCCGCGATCTCAAACATCTCCAAGCGGCCCCGGCCCAGGCCGATCTCGTCCAGCATCTGCTGGGTGTACTCGATTCGTTCTCTGGCTCTTAGATTTCCTTCCAGGAAATGGCAGCTGCCGGCCTCTCACCCACCCACCAGGATGGCGTCGGCCCCGGCTTCAAATCCCTTCAGGAGGTGCATGATGTCGATGCGCCCGGTGCACAGGTACTTGACGATGCGCACGCCGGCCGGATACTGCATCCGGGCCGAGCCCGCCATATCCGCCGCAGTGTAAGTGCAGTAGGTGCAGACAAAAGCCAGAATTTTGGGTAAGTATTCCATTAAATTCTCCAATTTCCTTTAAACGGCACCTGATTAAAGTCCCCTTTCTTAAAAGGGGTCAGAGGGAATTTTCCGTAGGGGCGGTTCGCGAACCGCCCCTACAAGCTGACCGCTGATAGCTGACAGCTTCCTTAACTCGCCGCCTCGTCGTCAGCCTCCTCCGCCTCAAGGGCGCAGATCTTGGCGACGAACTGATTGTCCCGGTGGTGCATCACTTCGATGGCCTTGCGGGGACAGGCGCTGGCGCAGTTGCCACAACCCTGGCAGGCCGCGGGGTCGATGGTGACGACGCCTTCGGCCTGGTCCACCCGGGGCACCCCGTAAGGGCAGGTGCGCATGCAGGTGAGGCAGATGACGCACTTTTGGGGATCGACGCAGGCCACCGCGCCGCCCACGTACATCTCTTCCTGGGCCAGGACCCCCAGGGCCCGGGCCGCCGCCCCCTGGGCCTGAGCGATGGACTCCTCGATATACTTGGGGCTGTGGGCCAATCCGCAGAGGAAGATGCCGCTTCCGGCGAAATCCAGGGGCCTGAGCTTCAGGTGGGCCTCCATGAAGAAGCCGTCGGCGTCGAAAGGCAATTTGAAGAGCTCGGCGATCTCCTTCGACGCCTGGTGCGGCCGGATGGCCGCGGAAAGCACCAGGTGGTCCGCGGCAAAATTCAGGGTGCGCCTGAGGTTCTGGTCGAAGACCGATACCCGCACCTTATCCCCTGCCGCAACCACTTCAGGTTGGCGCTCCGGCTCAAAGCGCACGAACTGCACCCCCAGGTCCCGAGCCTTCTTGTAGTAAATCTCCTTCAAACCGTAGGTGCGGATGTCCCGGTAGAGGATGAAAACTTTGGCTTTGGGCCGCATCTCCTTGATTCTCAAGGCATTTTTGATGGCTTCGCCGCAGCACACCCGGCTACAGTAAGGATGCTCCGGCGAGCGCGACCCCACGCACTGGATCATCACCACCGTGGGCTCGGCTGCTATCTCCTCGGGCTTATCCAGCAGCAGGTTTTCAAACTCCACCTGGGTCAGGACCCCGGGATGTTCGCCGTACAGGTACTCCTGGGGCTTGTATTCCTGGGCCCCGGTGGCGATGACCGCGGCGCCGTAGTGGATCTCCCACTTATCCTGGGGAGACTCCAGTTTGCTGCGGAAATTGCCCACGTGCCCGGAGAAACTGGTCATGCGGGCGTTGGGCCACCAGCGGATGTTGGGGTGCTCCTCCACCCGGTGCACCAGCTCCTGCATGTAAGGCTGGATCTCGTGGCCTTCCAGGGTGTAGCGCATCTTGTGGGCCAGGCTGCCCCCGAAGCGCTCCTGGATGTCCGGCAAGTAGACCCGGTAGCCGGCGTCGGCGATGGTCAGAGCCGCCACCAGACCGGCCAGGCCGCCACCCACCACCAGGGCCCGCTGCTTCACCGGGACCGGCATTTCGGTCAAGGGCTCCAGCATCGCGGCCCGGGCCACCGCCATGTGTACCAGCTCGTTGGCTTTCTTGGTCGCCAGCTCCGGGTTCCCCTGGTGCACCCAGGAGTCCTGGTCCCGGATGTTGGCCATTTCGAACAGGTACTTGTTGAGGCCGGCCTTGCGCAGGTTGTCCTGGAACAGTCCTTCGTGAGTCCGGGGGCTGCAGGAGGCCACCACTATCCGGTTGAGGTTCTGTTCCTCGATGACTTCCCGCATCTTCTCCAGGGAGTCGGTGGCGCAGGTAAAGGTGTAATGGTCGGCGTAGACGACCCCGGGGAGGCTCCGGGCGTATTCGGACACCCGGGCCACGTCCACCACCCCGGCGATGTTGATGCCGCAGTGGCACACGAAGACCCCGATGCGGGGCGCCTCCACGGCTACCTGCCGTTCTTCGGGATAGGTCGCCTGGGTGAGCAGGGTGCCCTTGGCCTCACTCAACAAAGTGGCGGCCGCCCCCGCGGCCGCGGAGGCCTGGCCCACGGTCTCCGGAATATCCTTGGGGGCCTGGAAGACCCCGCAGGTGTAAATCCCTTCCCGGCTGGTTTCCACCACCCTGAAAGGCGGGGACTCCACGAAGCCCCATTTATTGGTTTTGATGTTGCACACCTGGGCCAGTTTCCGGGTGGCGGGATGCGGGCTCAAGCCCACGGAGAGCACCACCAAGTCGAATTCCTCCGTCCGGAGGCCCCCATCTTCGTCGACGTAGTTCAGCTCCAAATTGTGAGTTTGGGGGTCCTGGGCCACCCGGGAGATCATGGCCCGGATGAGGCGCACCCCATGCTCGTCCCGGGCCCGCTCGTAGTAGCGGTCGAAACCCTTGCCCTGGGCCCGGAAGTCGATGAAAAAGATGGTGGGCTCAATGCGGTGGTCGTGCTCCCGGGCGATGATGGCTTGCTTGGCCGCGTACATGCAGCACACGTAAGAGCAATATTCCCGGCCGATGGACGCGTCCCGGGAGCCCACGCACTGGATCCAGGCGATTTTTTGCGGCTCCCGGCCGTCGCTGGGGCGCTGCACGTGGCCGCCGAAGGGCCCGGTGGCCGAGAGCGTCCGCTCGAATTCCAGAGAAGTGATGACGTTGGGATAGCGGCCGTAGCCGTACTCCGCCTTGGTGGCGGCGTCAAAAGGCCGGAACCCCGGGGCCAGGATAACTGCGCCCACCTCCAGGGTCTCGGTCCGGGGCTTTTGGGCGTGGTCGATGGCGCCGGCCTTACAGGCCTCCACACACTGCAGGCACTCGGAGCAACCCCCGCAGTTGAGGCAGCGGGCCGCCTCCGCCACGGCCTGGTCCTCGGTGAGGCCCAGGTTGAGCTCCTTAAAATTATCCCCCCACTCTGCCCGGGGCAACTCCGGCATCTCTGCCCGGCTTTCCTTGGGCAGATCGGGCGGGATGGGGGTCCAGTCGCCCTCCTTGACGGGGGGCAAAGGCCGCTCCCGGTCCGCCTTCAGGTCCACGCCGTTGAGATACCGGTCAATGGAGACCGCGGCTTCCCGGCCGGCGGCCACCGCGCCGATGGCGATCCAGGGCCCGGTCACCACGTCGCCCCCGGCGAAGACCCCCTCCCGGCTGGTGGCCAGGGTCTCCGGGTCCGCGGCAATCAGGCCTCGGGCGGTGAGAGCGATACCGTCGGCGTCGGTGATGAACTTCAGATTGGCCTTCTGGCCCACGGCCATGATGACCACGTCGGCTTCCCGGCTGCTGAGGCGGTCCTCAAAATAGGCGGGCGCAAACCGGCCATCAGCATCAAAGACCCGCGCCACCGCCTTTAGCTCGAGGCCCGTGACTTTGCCGTCCCGGGCCAGAATTTGCTTGACGCCCCAGCGGTGCACGATTTCAATGCCTTCTGCCTTGGCCTCCTCCACTTCCCAGGGGGAGGCGGGCAGCTCTTCCGGCGACTCCAGGGCGACCACGGTCACCCGGGCGGCGCCTTGCCGCCGGGCCACCCGGGCCACGTCCATGGCCACGTTGCCGCCGCCCACCACCAGAACTTTCTTGCCCTGGGTGGGGGAGGCGCCTCCGGAGTTCACTTCCTTGAGGTACTCCACCCCCCACAGGACGCCGGCGGCTTCGGCCCCCGGCACCGGCAGGCGTACGGAATCCTGGGCCCCCACCCCGATGAAGACCGCGGCGAAGCCGTCCCGGGTCAGCAAATCATTGATGGCGGTGTCGCCGCCGATGGGCGAGTTGAAACGAATTTCCACCCCCAGGCGCTTCAGATAATCCACTTCCCGCCGGAGCACTTCCCGGGGCAGGCGGTATTCCGGGATGCCGTAGCGCAACCAGCCGCCGGCTTCCGCCGCCGCCTCAAAAATGACCACCCGGTAGCCGTTAAGGACCAGATGGTAGGCGCAGCTCAAGCCCGCAGGCCCGGCGCCCACGATGGCCATGGCCTCGGTTCGCTGGGGGATCTCGGGCACCGGCAGCGTCTCCCAATCGGCCTGGTCCGCCACGAACCGCTTGAGCGAGCAGATGGCCACGGGCTCATCCACTTCCCGGCGGCGGCAGTCGGACTCGCAGGGGTGGGGGCAGATGCGGCCGATGGTGCCGGGCAAGGGCAGCCGGTCCATGATCAACTTTAGGGACTCTTCGTATTTACCCGCTTTGACCAGCTGCACGTAGCCCTGGGCGCTGAGATTGGCGGGGCAGGCCCGGACGCAGGGGGCCCGGTCCAGCTTCTTGATGGCAAAGGTGGAAGGCACCGCCTGGGGAAAGTGGCGGAACGCGGCCCGGCGTTTGCCCAAACCTTCGTCGAAGCTGGAGGGCAGGCTCACCGGGCAGGCCTCGGAGCAGGCGCCGCAGGCGTTGCACTTCGAGGCGTCGACGTAGCGGGGTTCCCGCTTCAAGGTGACGGTGAACCGGCCCGCGTCGCCTTCCAACTTCTCCACTTCGGCCTGGGTGAGGATTTCGATGTCCGGGTGCCGGGCCACCTCGATGAGCTTGGGCGAAATGAGACAGGTGGAACAATCGTTGGTGGGGAAGGTCTTGTCCAGCTGGGCCATGACCCCGCCGATGGAGATGTCCCGCTCCACCAGATAGACTTTGAAACCCGCGGCCGCGGCGTCCAGAGAGGCCTGCATCCCGGCGATGCCGCCCCCCACCACCATCACCGCGCCGATTTTGTCGTTAGCCATAATAGAAACCTTTTTGAGGGGAGGGCTGGGGGACGCGAGTCCCCCACCCTCCCCTCAAGCTCCCCTCCCAACCCCCTTTATGGGGGTTGGGGGAGAGGGTTTGGGAGAGGGGGCGGGGCCGTCGGCCCCTGGCCCCCTCTCCCAATATCCTAAATCAATCCCTTCCGCTCTAACAGCGGTAGGGGGTCCGTCAGGTGGCCCCGCAGCCATTTCTTCACGTCCGGGTGTCCCAGGGCCAGGCCTATGAGTTCGGTGAAATAAAGCACCGGCAGGTAGTAGTCCTGGCCGGACTTTTTCGAGATGCGTTCCTGGGGCATATCCAGGTTGGCCTGGCACATCTGGCAGGAGACCACGAGGCACTCCGCCCCGGCCTGCAGGGCCCGCTGGTACAGGCGCTCCACCAGGGTGTCGATGAGGTCGGGCCGGGCCACGGCCAGACCGGCGCCGCAGCAGTCGGTCTTGTAGGACCAGTCAAGGGGGCTGGCTCCCAGGACCGTGAGGAGCCGCTCCATATTCCGGGGATTCTCAAAATCGGCTTTACCGGTAACCGCCGGCGGCCGGGCCGCCAGGCAGCCGTAATAGCCCACGGCCTTTAGATCGGTGAGGGGCCGCACCACTTTCCGGCCCAGGGCCGCCAGGAAGGGCTCTTGGGAGAGGTAATCCAGGAGGTCCCAAATCTTCAGGTCCCCTTTATAGGGGATGCCCAGGTGCTCGCTCTCCGGCCCCTTCAGGGCCCGGTCCGCGGCTTTGAGGCGGTTAAAGCACAGGGCGCAGGGCACCACCACGTCCTGGCCGGCGCTTTCGGCCAGGGCCAGGTTGCGGGCCGGCAGGGCCAGGGAGAGCTGGTGGTTGACGCTGTGGGCCGCGCTGGCGCCGCAGCAGTTCCAGTCCTCCAGCTCTGAGAGCGTCAGGTCCAGAAGCCCGGCCACCCCACTGATGGAGGCGGCGTAGTCAATGGCCGTGCCCTCCAAAGAACATCCCGGATAATAGGTAACTTTCACGGTTAGCCCCGTTTTTTGGCTTTGGCAAAAATCTCTTTAATTTCCCCGGCCCCCTTAAGCCGTCGGGGGAGCCTGGGGACCAGGCGGCCCCGGCGGGCCAGTTTCCAGCCCAGGCGCAGCTCGCCCAGGAGGGCACCGGACTTGATCTTTTCCAGGGTGGCGCCGCCTTTCAGCTGATAGAGGCCCAGAAGCAGCGGCTCCGACAGGCGCCCGCCGCACCTTTGCACCGTTTCCAGGAAACTCTGGTGGAAGCGGGCCACCCCGGGCTGGGATGCAACCCCGTGCTTCAGGGCCTCTTCCTTCAGCCAGTCCATGATGCCGGCGATATCGATTTCGTTGGGGCAGCGGGTGGTGCAGGTCTCGCAGGAGGAGCAGACCCAGATGGTGCGGCACCTCAGAAGCTCCTCTTCCAGGCCCAGGAGGGCCAGGCGGATCACCTGGTCGGGCAGCAGGTCCATGGCGAAGGTCAAGGGGCAGCCGCTGGAGCATTTCTTACATTGAAAACAAGCGGACACGGAAACGGGAAGCGCCTTGGCCAGGCGCTCCTGCAGGGCCGTCGCAGGTCCCGGATGGAGGGTCGGTTCGTCTAACATATTGATATCTTGCAATTTCTTATTTTAGTGCCCTTTGATTAAGTATAGCCAATTAGACGCTCTAAAGAAACCGGGGCCAGCCGCCGGCCTCGAGGAGAGCAATTTTCCTTTAGTTTATCAGCCGCTTGGATGGTCCGATAATCAGCCGGTTTCTGATTTTTTTGTCAAAAATTCTCTTACAGCCAGGCGGATATTTTTGCCGCTCTATCCCCCCAGCCTTTGGTAAGCCCCCCGGAGGACCGGACTTATTAATTAATGTGTATATTATAATATCCTCATATTTTAATGCAAGTCTTTTAGGAAAATTTTTTGTCTCCCGCGGGTTTGGGGCCCCGACGCGGGAGGGATGACGATTTTTTCAACCTCCCGGCCAAAGTTGCCGAAATCCCTGTAGGGGGCTCAGAGACCTGAACCATGACCATTCTCGGAGGGAGGACTCTTGCTGAAAGAGACCGCCAACTGCCCCGACTTACCGCCATCGGCTTTTTCCTAATCTTCGGCTGCCATGCAAAAGCACCATAGCTGCCTCAATACCCGGGCCATCATCGAATATTTTCAGGAAAGTTGCCCGGATAACGTCCCCCGGCTGCTGGAGGGCCTGGGCCCTGAGATCGATTCCCTGGCCAACCCCAAAGAATTTTTAATGGAAATCAACAACTGGGTTTCCAGCCAGGTGGTTATCCAGATGTTCGCCAACGCCCGGGCCATCACCAATAACGACCGCATCGCCTTTGACATCGGGTTTCAGTCCGTGGCCCGGAAGAAGTTGGGTTATGTCCAGCGGATCATCCTGTTCGCTTACAAAAACCCGCGCCGCACCTTAAGAAGGGTCCAGGCCATCAACGACAAATTCAACCGCAACAAGACCATCGAAGTGGTGGCAGCCGACCGGGACCGCGCCGTCGTCCGCCTGCGCTGGTTCAAAGAGGTTCCCGGCATCATCGACTTCTGCCTGTTCAACCAGGGGATTTACTCCGGCATCCCCACCATCTGGGACCTGCCGCCGGCCCAAGTAGGGGAAACCAAATGTTTTTTCAATGGCGACGATTATTGTGAATACCACTTCAAGTGGCAGAGAAAGCCGCGGCTCAAAGAGGCGTTTCTCCGCTGGTCCATGCCCTGGTCCTTGCTCAAGACCACCATCAACGAACTGGAACAGGATAAGGAGTTGTTAAAGAAAAAATTTAATGAGATTCATAAGTTGAATATCCAATTAAAGGAGAAAATCGATCATCTCCTCTGCCTGCAGCAGTCCGGCACCGCGGCCCTCTCTTCGCTTAATCTGGAAGAGCTCCTAAAAGTCAGCATGTATCTGCTCATCAAATTCACCAGGCTGGACCGGTCTTGCGTCTTCCTGGTGGACGACCAGGAGCGCA
Source organism: uncultured delta proteobacterium (assembly GCA_963790655.1). Lineage (GTDB taxonomy): Bacteria > Desulfobacterota > Desulfobaccia > Desulfobaccales > 0-14-0-80-60-11 > DASWLF01. Next base: position 72,635 of record CAWBPT010000021.1, read on the forward strand.
CCGCGGCGCCCCGGTACAACGCGGGCTTCGAACCGGAACTTCGAGACCTAATCAACGGTTATCGGATTCCCTGGGGGCAGGAAGAGAACCTCATCGCCCGGGTGGCCATGGGGGGCACGCCGGCGGTCTCTCCCCATGGAGGCCGGCGGTTTCGATCCCACCGATCCCCTGTTCCGGGTGCTTAACCCCAAGGCCTGCATCCTGGCGCCCCTCGTGGCGCACGGCAGGACCATCGGCGTGCTTCTGGCCGACCGGGCCTGGCAAGGGGCCACCATCACCGAATCGGATAAAGAGTTTGTGGTTTCTTTCGCCAACCAGTTGGCCATTGCCCTGGAGAATGCCATGCTCTACCGCCGGTTGGAGCGTTCCGAGCGCCAGTACCGGGGACTGGTGGAAAATGCCCATGAAGGCATCTGGATCATCGAAGATGACGGGGTCATAAGATTTGCCAACCGCAGAATGCTGGAGATCACCGGGGAGGAAGAGCTGGAAGGCCGACACCTGTCGGAATTTTGGGACCGAAATAACTTCAAGTTGCTGCAAGGGGTTTTGACCAGAAACCGGGAAGGGGAAGTAGTCCAGAAAGAGCTGGAGATCTCCTCGCCCCGGCGGGGCCAGGTGGCGGTGAGCATGAGTTCCGTGCCGCTGATGGAACACGGCCGGTTCCTGGGCGCCTTCGCCATGTTCAACGACGTCAGCGACAAGAAAGAGATGGAGAAGCAGATCCTGCAGCAGCAGAAAATGGAGGCCATCGGCACCCTGGCCGGCGGCATCGCCCACAACTTCAACAACATCCTGATGAACGTCATGGGGCTCACCGGCTTGATCCTGGTGGGCCGCGACCCCGGCGATCCCAGCTATGAAGACCTGAAGCAGATCGAGCGGGAGGTCCTCAAGGGCTCCGACCTTACCAAGCAGCTGCTTTCCTTCGGACGGGGCGGCAAGTTCTCCCCCCATCCCATTGAGGTCAACCCGCTCCTGGACAAGATCGCCGGGCTCTTCACCCGCACCCGCAGCGACATTACCATCTCGAAAAACCTGGCACCCGGTTTGCCCGCGGTGGAAGCGGATCAGGGTCAGATGGAGCAGATGGTGCTGAACCTGTTGGTCAATGCCTGGCAGGCCATGGCGGGGAAGGGGGAAATTGTCTTGTCCACCCGGGGGGTGTCGCTGCCGGAGGGCTTTTGCCAGCCCTACGGCCGGCCGGCCGGTTCCTATGTCCACCTGGCGGTGGCCGACCCCGGCGCCGGCATGGATGAAGCCACGATGGCTCGAATTTTCGAGCCCTTCTTCAGCACCAAGGAAATGGGACAGGGGACGGGCCTGGGTCTGGCCACCGTTTACGCCATTATCAAAAACCATAGGGGCATCATTAAAGTGGAGAGCCGGAAAGGGGTGGGCACCACCTTTCATCTCTATCTTCCCGTCACCGACAAGCCGGCGGTGGCCGAAAAGGGGGCGAGCTACCGCTTCATCAGAGGCAGCGGCACCATCCTCCTGGTGGATGATGAGGACAGCATCAGGTCGGTGGGAAAAAGAATTCTCGAGCAGTTGGGATACGAAATCTTGCTGGCCGAAAACGGGTCCCGGGCCCTAAAAGTTTATCAAACCCACCTGGAGCGCATCAATCTGGTGATCCTGGACATGATCATGCCCGGCATGGGCGGCAGGGAAACCTACTTGAAGATCAAAGAGATCAATCCTAAGGTGAAGGTCTTGCTGTCCAGCGGCTACAGCATCGACGGCGAGGCCCAGGAGATTCTGGCCCAGGGGGCCCAGGGCTTCATTCAGAAACCCTACCGCATCGACGCCCTGTCCCGGAAGATTGCGGATTTGATGTAGACTGGTTTTTGAGGGAGGGGGACAGGGGCTTTTTCGTAAGTGGCCTCTGCCCCCTCCCCTCAATACCCAGCCGCAGGCTGGGTTTGCCGGGCGGGGCGACCCGTTGGGTCGCCCCTGCCGCAATAACAACTTTCTGAGAAACACTATAATTCATTTCAAAACCTGGTTTGACAGCAGAATGTCATCTGAGCGCAGCGAAGAATATAGTTATTTCGAATACATAGACCCTTCGCTTCGCTCAGGGTGACAGATGAAGGTCGGTTTTGAAATAGCGGTTATTACTTCTGCAACTCCCTGACCAAAGCTAAGGGGTCCAGGCTCGGGTTGGTGCGCACCTCCTCCGGGGCAGGCATCTTCCCCAGACGCATGAGCTCCGCAATGGCGGCCATCTGGGCCCCGTGTTCCAGGCCGCAGGCCGCCGCGACCTTATTGCCCTTCACGTAAAAAGCCACGAAATTCCTGGCGGCCAGGTCGCCGTGCACGATGACCTCGTCCCAGTCGCTGGCATAGCCCACGTATTGGGGCATGGCCTCGAAGAGTTCGCTCCAGAAGAACGGCACCCCGCGGAATTCCACCGGTTGGCCGGCCATGTTGTGGGCGGCCGTTCGTCCGTGCTGCTGGGCCAGGCGCCAGTGTTCGATGCGGATGGCCTCCCCGGTGCGCCAGTCGGGAAACCGGGCGATGTCCCCGGCGGCGTACAAACCGTCGGCCACCTGAAGGTGGGCGTCCACGGAGACGCTGCCGTCGGGATTCAAGGGCACCCCCTTGAGGAAATCGGTGGCCGGCTGGACGCCGATACCCGCCACCACCAGGTCCGCGGGCAGCTCCTCGCCGCCCTCCAGGACCACGGCCTTGACCTGCTGTTCCCCTTTCAAGGCGGTCACCCGGGCCCCCAGGCGGAAAGAGACGCCGTGTTCTTCGAAGATTTTTTGCAGTACCCCGCCGATCTCCGGGCCCAATTGGCGCTTAAACGGCACCGACCCCGGGGCGGCCACGGTGACCTTGAGGCCCCGTTTGGCCAGGCTGTAGGCCATTTCCATACCGATGAAGCTGGCGCCCACCACCACGGCCCGGGAGGCTTTGCCGGCCGCGGCGATGATGCGGATGGCGTCTTCGATAGTCCTGAGGGTGAAGACGTTGCCCAGATCGCCGCCGGGGAGGTCCAGCGCCCGGGCCACCCCGCCGGTGGCCAGGAGCAGGGAGTCGTAAGCCATCCTGTCCCCCGTGGCAAACTCTAAGGCTTTAGCGGTGGGGTCCACCGCGGTCACCCGCTGGCCGAAGAAGATCTCGATGTTATGGTCCCGGTAAAACTGCTCCGGTCTCCAGGGCAGGGAATCCACCGAGGCGTCGCCGTACAGGTAAGCCTTGCTCAAATTGGGGCGGTCATAGGGGAGAGTGTTCTCCGCGGTGAGCATGATGATCCGCCCCTGGAAGCCGTCTTCCCGCAGGGTCTGGGCGGCCATATTACCCGCGGCCCCGGCCCCCAGGATGACGAAGGTGCGCGGGTCCGCGACGGGATTGTGCCCGACCATGGCGGGCACCCGCCGGTCCTGGGCCCCCTCCGCCTCCTCCGGCACCGTGACGATGACCTGGTCGCCCTCCACCCGGACCTCAAAGCGGGGCACCGCATCCAGGGCGGGAGGTTCTTCCAGGTCGCCGCTGATCACGTTGAACCGGGACTGGTGCCAGGGGCAGTACACCCCGGCGCCGGACAGGCACCCTTCGTGCAGATACCCGCCGTAATGGGTGCAGACGTTGCCGATGGCGTGGAATTTTCCTTTGACCCGGGTGAGCAGCACCCTGGTTTCACCCACCATTACTTCTTTCATGTCGCCGTCTTTAAGATCGCCTACCCTGGCGACCGTGGCTTCGGTCTTCATTTTTACCCCCTTTCACTCCACCAACCCGAGGTTTGTTGCCCTAGAAGCTAGTGCTCCGGTTGACGGCTGGCAAGCGCCGGGAGGAAAGGATGTTGCTTTTTAAGCGAATTGATGCCAGACCAGCAATCCCCAAGTTTATCGCCGCAGAACTTGCAGGTTGGCTCAAGGTGATTAAAATTACCTTACCGGGAAGGGTTAGAGGCCAAATCCACTCGACCGCCTTTTGAAAGAGCCACCCATATCACCCTGGAGGAAAAAACCTTGCTGCCCTTTAAGAAAATCCTGTGCCCCACGGACTTCAGCGAACCCTCTTACCTGGCGCTGAAAGACGCGGGGGAGCTGGCTTTGCACTTTGCTGCCGAGCTTCTGGTCATCCACGTGATTCCGCCCGTGCCGGGGCAATATCCTTATCCGGATCCCCCGGTTTCCACCAGCTTTGGCGAGGCCCTCTACCAGCAAGAATTGGCCATATCCACCGAAGATGCCTTGAAGGAGGCGGTGGCCCAGAAGGTTTCCCCCAAGGTGCGCACCTTGGCAACCGTGGTAACCGGGGAACCCGCCCAGGAAATTGTTCGCTTCGCCGGGGAAGAGTACGCGGACCTCATCGTCATCGCCACCCATGGGCTCACCGGCTGGCGGCATCTGGTCTTCGGCTCCGTGGCCGAGGGGGTGGTGCGCCTGGCCCCGTGCCCGGTGCTGACCATCCGGGCCCCCCGGGAAGAGGAAAAGTGAGGGGGGCGATTGCCGGGTTGCATTACCGTAAGGATAGGGACATAATGGGCGTGAGACCGGATCACGAATTTGGAAAGGAGTTAAGCTATGGCTAAAGTGGCGATCAACGGCATGGGACGGATTGGCCGGGCCGCGTTGAAGATCATTATGGAGCAGCCCGACCTGGAGCTGGTGGCCGTCAATGACCTCATGTCCCTGGATAACCTGGTCTATTTATTGAATTATGACACCGTTTACGGACGCTATAAGCATCGGGTGAAGATGAGCGGCAACGCCCTGGAAATAGCCGGCAAGACCATCAAATATTTGAGCGAGAGGGACCCGGCTGGGCTTCCCTGGAAAGCCCTGGGGGTGGAGATCGTCTTTGAATGCACCGGCCTCTTTACCCAGGCGGAGGGTTTGGGCAAGCACATTGCCGCCGGAGCCCGGTACGCCATCCTCTCGGCCCCCCCCAAAGGCGCCGACGTCTGCTGCATCGTGCACGGCGTCACCCGGCCGGGGGAAGGCGATCGCATGATCTCCTGCGCCTCCTGCACCACCAACTGCATCACCCCGGTGGTGGAGATCATGGGGCGTAGAGTCGGCATCAAGAAGGCCGCCATGACCACGATCCATGCCTACACCTCCTCCCAGGCCATCGTGGACGGCCCCAACGCCAAAGCGCTGCGCCGGGGCCGGGCCGGGGCCGCCAACCTGGTGCCCACCTCCACGGGAGCGGCCAAGGCCACCACCAACACCCTGCCCCAGTACAAGGGAAAATTTGACGGCGTGGCGGTGCGCTGTCCGGTGCCGTCCGGTTCGCTGGCCGATCTGGTCTTCGTTACCGAACGGCCCACCTCGGTGGAGGAGATCAACCGCATCTTCAAAGAAGAAGCCCAGAGCTCCCGCTATAAAGACATCCTGGAGTATGCCGCAGACCCCATCGTCTCCTCGGACATCATCGCCAACCCCCACGCCTCCATCTTCGACCCCAGCATGACCCAGGTGGTGGACGGCGACCTGGTGAAGATCATGAGCTGGTACGACAACGAGTGGGGCTACACCAACCAGATGATCCGGGAGGCCCTGCGCATCGTCCGGGGTGGGTGATGAGCTGACCCCTCAGGCGTAGGGTGCGCAATGCGCACCCTACGCTATCTTATCGACAAGACCTCCATCTCCTCAGATACTGCCCCCGCAACTTCCTATCATCCTTTGTTAAAATTAAGGCACCCCATTGCGCTGGCTGGTATCTGAAGCTACCTTTTTAATCAGCTTAATCGCCACGCTTATATTTTACCGGGGTGAACCATGCCCATCCACAACAGCGACATTGCCGAGATCTTCAACCAGATGGCGGACCTGCTGGATATCCAGGGCGCCAATCCCTTTCGGGTGCGGGCCTACCGCAACGCCGCCCGCCTGGTGCTGAGCATGTCCCAAAGCCTGGCGGACCTGGCCGGGCGCGGCGAAGATTTGACCCAGTTCCCGGGGATCGGCAAGGACCTGGCCGGGAAGATCGATGAGATTGTGAGAACCGGGAGCCTGGCCCAGTTGAAGGAACTGGAAGGGCAATTTCCCCCGGCTCTGATTGAGCTGATGAAGCTGGAAGGCCTGGGGCCCAAACGCATCGCCATCCTGCACCAGAAACTGGGCATCACCAGCCCGGAAGAGTTGAAAGAGGCCGCCTTAAGCGGCAGGATCAAGGAGCTGAAAGGTTTCGGCGACCAGATCCAAAAGATGATCCTGGCGGGCCTCGACCAGATCACCAAAACCGAGAAGCGCTTCAAACTTATCACCGTAGAGCCCATAGCCGCTTCCCTGGAACACTATCTGAAGAAGGTGCCGGGAGTGGCAGAGGCCATGGTGGCGGGCAGTTACCGCCGGCGGAAGGAAACGGTGGGAGATCTGGACCTCCTGGTGGCCTGCGAGGAGCCCTTGAGGGTGATGGACGCCTTTGTGGCCTACGAAGACGTGACCAGGGTGGTGGCCCAAGGGGACACCAAGTCCTCGGTGGTGCTGCGCTCGGGAATCCACGTGGACCTCAGGGTGGTGCCCCGGGAGAGCTACGGGGCGGCCTTGCACTACTTCACCGGCTCCAAGGCCCACAATATCGCCATCCGCCACCTGGGGGTCAAACTGGGCCTGAAGATCAACGAATACGGGGTGTTCCGGGGGGAGGCGCGACTCGCCGGCGCCACCGAGGACGAGGTTTACGGCCTGGTGGACCTCCCTTTCATCGAGCCGGAGCTGCGGGAGGATTGGGGGGAGATCGAGGCCGCCCAGGCCGGCAGGCTGCCCCGGCTCATCACCCTCGCCCACCTCCGGGGCGATCTCCATGCCCACACCAAGGCCACCGACGGCCGCAACACCTTGGAGGAAATGGCCCAGGCCGCCAAAGACCACGGCTACGAGTACCTGGCCATCACCAACCACTCGAAAAGAGTCTCCATGGCCCACGGCCACGACGCCCTGAACCTGGCCAGGGAGATCAAGGAAATTGACCGCCTCAATGAGAAGCTCCGCGGCATCATCCTCTTAAAAGCCATCGAGCTGGACATCCTGGAGGACGGCTCCCTGGACCTGCCGGATGAGATCCTTAAGGAATTGGATCTGACGGTCTGCGCCGTGCACTACCACTTCAATTTATCCCTGGAAAAACAGACCCAGCGGATTATCCGGGCCATGGACAACCCCTATTTCAACATCCTGGCCCATCCCTCCGGCCGGCTCATCTTTAAGCGGGACCCTTACGACGTGGACATGGAGCGCTTGATGAAAGCCGCCCGGGAGCGGGGCTGCTACATGGAGCTGGATTCCCAGCCCGACCGCCTGGACCTGGCCGACATCCATTGCAAGCTGGCCAAGGACCTGGGGGTCAAGGTGGCCATCTCCACTGACGCCCACAGCACCAGGGACCTGGACTTCATCCGCTTTGGCATCGGCCAGGCCCGCCGGGGCTGGCTGGAGGCCGAGGACGTCCTGAACGCCCGGCCGTGGCCGGAACTGCAGAAGTTGCTCAAGAGGAGATAAGTAGGTAGAGACTGGAAGTCTTTTTAAAATAGCGTCATTAATTTATGAGCACAATATCCCAACTTCTCCAAATTTGCATATATTGCCAAGATAATCGCTAGGGCTTTCCCATCCCAAAGCAACCTTTTTAGGAGTTAGCCACAGGAATCTCTTTTCCTTTCTCTAAACCGGCCGAAATCGCCGTGAGCAGGTTCACGTCCACCGAGTCCGCAAAAAATATTAATTGATTGCACTGGCGCTCTTGAAATTTTGGGGCAAAATGTAGATAAAATAATGTTAAGGATTTTCCTCATGGCTGGTCCAACTGATGCTGCCTGGACCGCGCCGCATGGCAGACTCGTGTTGCCCTGGCCCCTGCTTTGTGGGTTGGTCGGGCAGGTCAAGACTTGCCGGGTGTGGCGATTTCGTCGAGGGGCGCGCCGGCATCGCCCCGCAGAAATTGGGCTCAACCTGGGGCATCTTCCTTTAGATGCGTGGTCCTTACCTTGCGCATGGCGCGGTCAGGAAGGAGGGGTTATGATCCGTCTACTTTCAGTATTCTTGGGGTTTCTGTTCCTGGTGGGCAATGGCTCCCAGGCCTGGGCGGCGAGCCCCAAGGCCACGTCGCTGCGGCAAGCCAACGGCCTGACCGCCTTCACCCCGCCTGAGAAGTTTCTGGCCGGAAATTTCGTGGCCGACGAGATGAACCCGGGGTTCATTTTCGGGACAGTAAAGGCCTTTGTCGCCTCCCGCAAATGCCCCACGGCCTGGCTCATCGAGGCGGGCGCCCAAAATCGCCTGGCAGGGTCGGGCAGCCCCGATACGCCCGCGGAGTATACCGTCTACCTGGAGGAGGACTGCCCGGATAAGGTGGTCTATTATGTCTTCATCGACCAGAGCGGCTTGACCCCCCAGCAATGGATCGAGTGGCGGGAAAAATTCCACAAGAGCAAGGCAGAGCCGCAGTATGGCTCGACCAAATCCAAGCTGGACCAGGCCTGCCAGGCGGACTGCGGGGTCGGCGCCGAATTGCGCTTCATCCAGAAGGATGGGGAACTCGTGGCCAAATCTCCGGAAGAAGTCCTGCGGGTGGATCTCAAGTTTGCCCCGATCTATGATCTGAACCGGCAGCAAAAGATCTCCAAGTAAGCTGGCCGCGGCGGAAGATATATGGCACGGGGAAAGGCTAAGGTAGGCGCCGCCCAGAAGCTGGCCGGTTACGGCATTCTGGTCTTACTGGGTTTGATCATCGTCGGGTTGCTGGTCCGGCAGGCCCATTTCAACCCCGCGGTGCGCGTGGCCCTGCGCGCCCCTTTACAAGGCCGGACCCAGGCCGCCTCCGGCCCGACCGCGGCGGCCACGGCGGCGCTCCTCCCCGAGGTCTCCGGATTCACCCCCTTGGCGCCCGTTGAGAGCTATAACCCGGATAATCTTTCCGATAAAATTGATGGCAAGGCCGAGCTCTATCTGTCCGCGGGGTTCAAGGAAATGTCTTGCCGCATGTTCAGTTTGGGCGAATCGGGCGCCACGCATGTGGATGTTTATCTCTACGATATGGGTTCACCCCAAAATGCCTATGCCGTGTTGAGCGGTCAACGCCGGCCGGGCTCCCCCAGTATCCCCCTGACCGCCAACGCCTATGCCACCGCCAACGCCCTGTTCTTCACCCAGGCGCGGTTTTACGTGGAGATCGTGGCGGACCGGGCTTCGGAGACTTTGCAGAGTTCCCTGGAGAGTTACGCCACCGCGCTTTTAGCCAAATTGCCCTCCCAGGGCGAAGCCAAGGACGAAGCCGCGCTCTTTCCCCAGGAAGGCCTGGCTAAGGACACCGTGCGCCTGAGCGCCACCGACGCCTTTGGCTTGGAGGGTTTCAATAATGTCCTCACCGGGGAATATAGCCTGAAGTCCGGGAAGGCCACGGCGTTTATCGCCAGGCGCGACACCCCGGAGCAGGCCCAGGCCGAGGCGCGGCGTTACCTGGATTTTTTGGCCGCCAACGGTTACCGAAAAATCCAGACTCCGGGCCCACCGGGGGATATCGACGTGCTCGGCCTGGAAGACTCGTTCGAAATGGTCTTGGTTCAGGGGCGGACTCTGGCCGGGGTGCATGACGCGTCTTCGCCGGCAGCCGCTCTGGAACTCGCCGCCAACGTGCGCACCGCGCTCAAGGGGAAGCCGTGAATCAACCCACGGATGAAAAACGGATACCAACCGGCGAGTTGAACCGCCGGGATTTTCTCAAGCGGGTGGGCTACGCCTCGGCCCTGGCCCTGGCCGCCGGTGGCCTGGGCCTGGCCCTGTATGACTCGAAAGGCCCGGCCCCGTCCGAGGGACAGAAGGCGTTGACCGGTTTGGGGGATTACTCCCTCCGCGCCCTGGCCTCGGGGATGGGAAAAATGGCCATCGTCCGGGGCACGGACCGGGCGGTGATGGTCGAGCGGGGGATTAAAGCCTTGGGAGGGATGGAGTCCTTCATCCAGAAGGGCGACCGGGTCCTCGTCAAGGTCAACGCCGCCTTTGCCACCCCGGCCTCCTTGGGGGCCACCACCCACCCGGACCTTCTCGCCGCCGTGGCCGGCCTCTGTTTCAAGGCCGGGGCGGCCCAGGTGCTGGTTACGGACAACCCCATCAACAATCCCGACAGCTGCTTTGAGATCAGCGGGCTGGCCAATGCGGCCCGGACCGCCGGGGCCCGGATCATCGCACCCCGGGCCGCGCTATTTGCTCCCGTCAGTCTGCCCGGGGGCAAGCTCCTCCAGGATTGGCCGGTCATGGCCGGGGTCTTCCCGGGAGTGACCAAGGTCATGGTGGTGAGCCCGGTCAAGGATCACCAACGGGCCGGAGCCTCCATGACCCTCAAGAATTTCTATGGTTTTCTGGGGGGGCGGCGCAATGTCTTTCACCAGGACATCAACGGCATCATCACCGAGCTGGCGCAGTTGCTCAAGCCCACCCTGTGCGTCCTGGACGGCACGGTGAGCATGATGACCAACGGCCCCACCGGCGGCTCCCTGTCCGATCTGAAGGACACCGGCACCCTGGTGGTCTCCACCGACCCGGTGGCCGCCGACGCCGTGGGCGTGGAACTTTTGGGGCGCACCCTCGCCGACGTGCCCTACATTCTGATGGCTGAGAAAGCCGGCGCGGGCCAGGCCGACTATCACCGGCTCAACCCGGTGGTCTTGGATACTAAGGTTTAAGAATGCAGGAAATGGTTTTTTGAGGGGAGGACCGGGGGAGCGAGGCTCCCCCGCCCTCCCCTCAAACTCCCCTCTCAACCCCCTTTAAGGGGCTGGAAAGTCGGGGCCATATGGCCCCGACTTTCCAGCCATATTAACCACAGTAAGGGGTTGGGGGAGGGAGCTTGAGGGAGGGGGCAGGGGCCATTGGCCCCTGGTCCCCTCCCTCAAACTGACTTTTTAAAGGTCCCCTCATGCGCATCGTCACCGTCCGCCGCCTCAGCCAAATCTTCTTCCTGGCGCTCTTCCTGTGGTTCTGCATCACGGCCACCCTGGGTGCGAATTGGTGGCAGTTGCGCGGCTGGCCCATCAACTGGATCCTGGACCTGGACCCCCTCACCGCTCTGGCCACCGTGCTGGCCACCGGCACGCTCTATGCGACCCTCACCTGGGCCCTGGTCGCCACCGTTCTGACCCTGTTCGTGGGCCGGTTCTTTTGCGGTTTTGCCTGCCCCCTGGGCACGATCAACCAGTTTACCGGCTGGCTGGGGCGTCTGGGACATAGCCTGGCGAGCCGGGTGGAGGCCAATCGCCACCGCCAGCCGCAGGCCTGGAAATTCTACCTCCTGGTCTGCCTGCTGGCCCTGGCCCTCATGGGGTCGGTGCAGACCGGGATCTTTGACCCGCTGCCTCTGGTATCCCGCAGCGTCAACCTGGCCCTGGCCCCCCTGGCCGATAACCGCCTGGGCGTGCTCAGCGCCGCGCCGCGCTTTTACACTTCAGCCTGGCTGTTAGGGGTGGTGTTCCTGGGGGTGGTGGGCTTGAATCTGGTGTTGCCCCGGTTTTTCTGCCGCTTCGCCTGCCCCCTGGGAGCGCTTTTCGGCCTATTGAGCCGGTTCACCCCCTGGCGCATCGGCAAGACCACGGATAAGTGCGGCGATTGCCGCATCTGTGAGGAATACTGCGAAGGGGCCTGCCGGCCCTCGGGAACCATCATCGGCGGCGAGTGCGTGCTATGCATGAACTGCCTGGACCGCTGCCCGGCCGGCCGGGTCACCTTTGCTGCTAAGGCCTCGGCGGCCGGTGAGGTGGAGTTGCCGGATCTGTCCCGGCGCGGCCTGATCGTGGCCGGGGGCGGGCTGCTCCTGGCCTCTATGTGGGGCGTCGGCGGGCTGGCCGGGGCGGGCCGCGACCCCAGCCTCATCCGGCCCCCCGGGGCCCTGGACGAGGAGCGCTTCCTGGCCCGCTGCCTCCGGTGCGGCCAATGCATGCGCATCTGCCCGACCAACATCATCCAGCCGGCGCTGCTGGAGGCCGGGGTGCAGGGGTTGTGGAGCCCGGCGGTCAACTACCGCATCGGCGTGAGCGGCTGCCTGCCCAACTGCATCGCCTGCGGCCAGGTCTGCCCCACTGCGGCCATCCGCCCCTTAAGCCTCGAGGAGAAGCAGGGCCTGGGCGAGTTCGCTGGTCAGGGGCCCATCCGCATGGGCACGGCCTTTGTGGACCGAGGCCGCTGCCTGCCCTGGGCCATGGACCGGCCCTGCCTGGTCTGTCATGAATTGTGCCCCGTGAGCCCCAAGGCCATCTTCACCCGCACCGTTTTCGAGACCATCCGGGACGGCCAGGCCGTACCGGCCAGGATTCAGGGGCAAGGGGTGGAGTTGGACGCCGCCATCCCCACCGGGGTGAACCTGGCCAGCGGCGACTACTACCTGCGTCCCACCGGGGAGCCCGAGGCCGCGCTGCGGCGCATCACCGGTTTCGCCGGCACCCGGCTGACCCTGGAGAACCCTGTGGCCGGGGCGGGCCTCCCGGCCGCCGGGGGGCGGGTGGATATCGTGGTGCGATTGTCACGTCCTTTTGTGGACGCGGCCAGGTGTAACGGCTGCGGCATGTGCGAGCATGAATGCCCGGTTTCGGGTCGGCGCGCCATCCGGGTATACAGTGAGAACGAATCCCGTTCCCGCCCGGGGCGCCTGCTCATTTAGGGTTTGACTGGGGCCGCTGGCGTGGGGCTCCCTTATTAATATGACACGCAAATTTATCCCCACTTTTCTAAGGGGGGTAAGGGGGGATTAAATGAGCGCTTCATAATCCCCCTAAATCCCCCTTTAAAAAAGGGGGACTTAAAAAACCCGAAATGTGGTTTGGGTCAATTTGTATTGAACAATCTGTGAATCATAAGCCTATGAGGTGACTACCATGAGCAGGAAGACTGAAGGTACAGGCTTTACGCGCCGGGATTTCGTCAAGACCGTGGGGTTTGCCGGCCTGGCGCTTGGGACCGGAACAGTGGGGACTATGGCCGCTCCGGAGCCACCGGCCGGCGCCAGCCAGGCCACGGCCACGCCCAAACGTAAGCTGGGGAAGACCGGGGTGGAGGTGTCCATCCTTAACCTGGGCGGCATGTTCGACACCATCAACAACCAACTGCTCCTCAAGCAGGCCCTGAAATGGGGCGTCACCTACTGGGACACGGCCGAGTCTTACGGCAACGGCCTGAGCGAGGAGGGGATGGGCCGCTTCTTCGCCCGCAATCCCGAGGCCCGCAAGGAGATCTTCCTGGTCACCAAGCTGCAGGCCAAGGGCGGCAATTTCACCGAGCGCTTGGATAAGTGTCTGAAAAGGCTGCAGACGCCGTATGCGGATCTCTTCTTCATCCACAGCCTCACCGGCATCGGCGACCTGACCCCGGCCATCAAGGATTGGGCCGCGGAGATGAAGAAGGCCGGTAAGATTAAAGCCTTCGGCTTCAGCACCCATACCAACATGGAGGACTGTCTCTCAGGCGCGGCCAAGCTGGACTGGATCGATGCGGTGATGTTCACTTACAACTTCCAGGTCATGAACGCCCCCAAGATGCAAGAAGCCGTGAGCGCCTGCGTCAAGTCCGGAGTCGGGTTGGTGTCCATGAAGTCTATGGCCGGCAGGCCGGGGAAGCATGAGATCGGCGGCGAGGCCAAGCTGGAAATGGTCGAACGCTTCCTGAAGCGGGGCTTCACCGACAAGCAGGCCAAACTCAAGGTCATCTGGGAAAACCCCAATATCGCCAGTATTTGCTCCCAGATGCCCAGCTTGACCATCCTCTCGGCCAACGTCGCCGCGGCCCGGGACCAGGCCAAACTGGCCCGGGAGGAGTTTGAAGCCTTGCGCCGGTATGCCCTGGAGACCAAGGCCGACTACTGCGCCGGCTGCGGCAGTATCTGCCAGGCGGCCGTGGGCGGGGCCGTACCCGTGAACGAGGTCATGCGCTGCCTCATGTACCACCGGTACTACGGCGAGCCGGAGCTGGCCCGGCAGACCTTTGCCGGGCTACCCCCGGAAATTCGGCAGCGGTTGACCGAGGTGGACTTCTCCCAGGCTGAGCAGGCCTGCCCCCAAGGTTTGGCCATCGCCGCGCTCATGCGCCAGGCCAAAGAAATGTTGGGATAGAACCAGCGAAAATATTGGGCAACTTCTCAGAGGCCGCGCATCTGTCCAGGCGGCCTCTGAGGCTGGGATCACTGGCCTGGCCCTGACAGGTATCAGCACGAGATGCTGCAGGCAGCCCCGAAGAGCGAAAAGCCTGATCGGGTTTAATCCAGGGGAAAATTCAGCGGACGAGGTAAAGAGCGGTGCCGATTACTGATAGTTATCACTAGGTTATTAACCAAGAAAATATTTTGATATGATTCAAGTTACTAAAATAATTATGATTTCTTGTCCACCTTTCCCTCGGCGCTTCCTTCCCACTTGAAAAACACCGCCCCGAGAGGCGGCAAGGTGAGGTGGAGGGAATAAGGCCGCCCGTGGCAGGGCACGGCTGCGGCCTCCAGGCCCCCCAGGTTCCCCAAGCCGCTGCCGCCGTAGTCGGCGGCGTCGCTGTTCAGGATCTCCTTCCAGAAGCCTTCCCGGGGCACCCCCACCCGGTAATGGTGCCGGGGCACCGGGGTGAAGTTGCACCCCACCAGGACCACGTCCCCGGGGTTCGCCCCCTGGCGGAGGAAGCTGATGACGCTCTGCTCCACGTCGTTGCAGTCTATCCATTGGAAACCCGCGGGGGTGAAATCCTGGGTATAGAGCGCCGGCTCCTGCCGGTAAGTGCGGTTCAGGTCCGCCACCCAGCGCTGCAGGGCGGCGTGCATGGGGTAATCCAGCAGGTGCCACTCCAGGGAGGCCTCGTGGTACCATTCGGACCACTGGCCGAACTCCCCGCCCATGAAGAGCAGCTTCTTGCCCGGCTGGCCGTACATGTATCCCAACAGCAGGCGCAGGTTGGCGAACTTCTGCCAGTAATCCCCCGGCATCTTGCCCAAGAGCGACCCCTTGCCGTAAACCACTTCGTCGTGGGACAGGGGCAGCAGGAAGTTCTCGTGGAAGGCGTACAGCATCCGAAAGGTCAGGGTGTTGTGGTGGTATTTCCGGAAAACGGGGTCGATGCCCAGGTATTTCAGGGTGTCGTGCATCCAGCCCATGTCCCACTTCAGCCCGAAGCCCAGGCCGCCCACGTACAAAGGCCGGGAGACCATGGGCCAGTCGGTGGATTCCTCGGCCATGGTCTGGACGTCGGGGTAATTCTGGTAGACCACCTGGTTGAACTGGCGCAGAAATGAGATGGCTTCCAGGTCCTCCCGGCCGCCGTAGCGGTTGGGGAGCCACTCTCCCTCCCGCCGGGAATAATCCAGGTAAAGCATGGAGGCCACCGCGTCCACCCGGAGGCCGTCGGCGTGGTATTGGTCCAGCCAGAACAGGGCGCTGCTGAGCAGGAAGCTCCGCACTTCGTTCCTGCCGTAATTGAAGATGGCGCTCTTCCAGTCGGGATGAAAGCCCCGGCGGGGGTCGGCATGTTCGTAAAGGTGGGTGCCGTCGAAGAAGCCGGGACCGTGTTCGTCCGCGGGAAAGTGGGACGGCACCCAGTCCAGGAAGACCCCGATGCCGTGCCGGTGCAGGTAGTCGATGAGATACATGAAATCCTGGGGGGACCCGAAGCGGCTGGTGGGGGCGAAATAGCCGGTGGTCTGGTAGCCCCAGGAGCCGTAAAAGGGATGCTCCATGACCGGCAGGAACTCCACGTGGGTAAAGCCCGTCTGCAGCACGTATTCCGCCAATAAGGGAGCCAGTTCCCGGTAGCTTAGATACCGGTTGCCTTCCTCGGGCACCCGGCGCCAGGAACCCAGATGCACCTCGTAGACGCTCATGGGCTTATCCAGGGCGTTGTGCCGGTGGCGCCGGGCCATCCACTCCTGGTCTTCCCAGGCATAATCCAGGTCCCACACGATGGAGGCGGTGCGAGGCGGGCCTTCGAGAAAAAAGGCAAAGGGGTCCGCTTTGTCAACCCGGTAGCCGCCGTAGCGCGAGACGATGTGATACTTGTACAGCGAGCCTTTGCCCAACCCGGGGACCAAGCCTTCCCAGAGTCCGGACTGGGCTCGCTGCCGCAAGGGGTGGCTCGTCTTGTGCCACTGGTTGAAATCCCCGGTTACGGAGACCTGTTTCGCATCCGGAGCCCACACGGCAAAATAGGTCCCTTGCTCTCCCTTCTCCCGGATCAGATGGGCCCCCAGTTTGTGGTAGAGACGGTATTGATTCCCTTCATTGAAGAGGTAGAGATCGTCGTCGGTGAGCAAGGAGAGGTCATGCCGCACTGGCCGGGCTGGGACGGTCCCTTTAGTTTTCGCCATGTAGTTCTTCTTCCTTGAGGGTTTGAGAGCCGGATACGCCCCCTGGGGATTTACTGTAGTGGTCCGGACTTGATCTGACAAGCATTATCATCTGCCAATTTTGACCGGCGCTGCCGTCGCCCGCCGGACGGCGGAACATGAGGGGAGCTACCGGTCTGACCCGGTCAGGCAAGGCGGCTCGGTCTGGGTTAGCTTGTCGGGCCAGCTGAAGGCGCAAAAGTAGTAGAACGGGGAATCGCACAGGCAGCCCAACGATTCTTCATTGCAAAGATACACACAGGAAAAGCACACGGCCGGGAGCTCGTCGCCACAGGAAAAGGAGATGCCGTACTGGCCGGCCCGAAATTCGTCTAACCTGAATATGGCTGCGAGTCCTTTGATTTGAGACTTATCGCGGTTACCCCAAGTAATTTCTTTTTGTAAGGGCACGGCGAGCCTGAGCCCTATGAGCTTTGGGCCAGCGAGGAATCTCCTAGTTGGAGATTCTTCGGTCGCTTCGCCCCCTAACTTTTCCCCCCTTTGCCTTAGTCTACCACATAATTATACCCCCAGACCTGGGTGAGGTTGCGGTGCCGGATAATTTTCTCCATCCTTTTCCCACCTCCGACGGTGTCGCTCCCAGGCCCCCCGCCCTTCTGATGCAACCTTTAGCTGTGACGCCCGTCCCAGGCGTTCTGGAGTAAGCCGGGCCAATCTGTTAAATGAGAGGGACGCTTGGTTGCCGGTCTCCTCGGTGCCGCTTCCCGCCGCGGCAAACCTGCCCGGGAGGGGAAAGAACCAAGGCGCGGACCGGGGCAGGGTGGATGACGCCTTGATTGACGCCGGGTCCTGGACGGCCTGGCCCAGGACTCTCGAGCAGCCTTGCAAAAGGCTCATAAGTACATGAGCGATTGTCTGGCCGGCATCCAGGCCGACGCCAATATCCACTTCTTAATTGGGTGCCACCCCAAGGGTAACTGAATGGCCTTAACCTACTCTTACGACCCGGCAGCCAATAAGATAACTGTCTCGGGGTCCGGGACGTTTGCCCTAGCCAATCTGGCTACTGCCGATAGAGCAAACTCCCTAACCTTGAAGGCAGCTACGCCCCCGGCTCTGGGGATAACCCTGACCTACCAGATTAAGCCTGCCGAGAAGCTGGCCCTGCCGATTACCTTTGTTCTGGCAGGCACCAATGCAGGAGCAGGTTGTACCCTGGACCTCACAGGGACGGATGCTTGGGGAACGGCCCAGACTGAGTCCATCAGCGTGGCTGCGGGCAACGGCACCTATGTCTCCACCAAGAGGTTTCGGACTATCACCAGCTTCTCCTGTACCGGTTTCAGTGACGGAGTAGGCACGGTCACGGTAACCCAGGCCCAGTGGGGAGTTATTTGGGCGCTCAACGCCCTCACCTATATCATGGACTGCTACCTGACTGTGGGGGATGGTTCTAATGCTGCTACCCTGGCCGAATATACCAATAGTCTAATTTGCACTACTAATGCTCGGAAGATTGCGGTGGAGGCTGCCTCCATCGCCCGATTCGGCCAAGTGGCCACGGCCCCCGCCAGCTACCGGGGGGTCTTAATCAGCTTTGCTTATGATTACAGTGGCTACATCTTTGACATAGCCGGAACACTCTACCTGGACAACTGTGCGGTGCGTGGGCCATTGTCAGGTTCAAACACCGGCTATATCACTGAACGTGGTAGTACATCGGGGGCGGTTTATATCCGTAATTGTGTGCTAATAAACCGGATAGCTCCTTGTAATGTTAAAAATGGGCAGGTTTTTAATACTTATAGTGGTGTTAGCGGCGGTGAGGCGCTCCAGGACTGTACAAGTATCAGCCAGTTCACCGCCGGTAAGCCAAGTCAAGGATTAATAACTTACGCCACGTTAGATTTTACTGTTCCCGATTTAACCATTCAGTCATTACCCGCACCCATGTGTTAGTTATGGGCATGAACTCCACCGCAGTTGTCACGCTACTGGATTGTGTCACCCCCGCCTGGAGGTTCAGTTTATCCCCCGCCCCTATGAAGGTTATCCGGGCACACCGTCTCTCTCTCCATGTAACTGATAGCGCCGGAGTGGGGATAGATGGTGCCACAGTTATTCTTAAGCAAGCTGATGGGACTGTAGTTATTAATACTACTACAGTAGAGGGGGGGAAAATTAAAGACGGGGCGAACTACTACTTTGCGGTCAGCCGGGGCTACTATACTGCAGCCACGGGCGACACCTTGCAGGACTATGGCCCCCATATCCTAACCATTACTGCCCCCGGCAAGGCGGACTACCAGGATATCATCGCACTGGACCGCAAGCTGGACCTGGAAGTAGCCCTAAAGCCGGTGGGCCAGCCTGCAGCGGCCTGGGAGTTTACCCATGTATAAGAACGTGACGGGGCAAAAGCTGGCCGTTTTCGCCTGGGATGCCGGGGCCGGAGCTGCCAAGACCGGGGATGCCAGCCATATTACCGGGCAAATCAGTAAGGATGGCGGGGCCAGCGCCGCTTTGGGCACCCCCGACCCTACGGAATTGGATGCCACCAACCATCCGGGCATCTACTTGTTCACCCTGACCCAGGCCGAAACCAACGCCGATCTGGTGGTGATTACCGCCAAGAGCACCACCGCTAATATCGAGATTAGACCGGTGCTGGCCTACCCCACTTTACTGAACGCCACCAATGCGGCTTACCTGGATGCCGCGGTCAGCACCCGGGCGCCGGAGGCCGGGGGCAACTTGGCGGCGGTCAAGGCTAAGACGGACAACCTCCCCGCCGACCCGGCCAGCCTTACCGCGGTGAACGCCATCCCGGACTCAGTTTGGAGCCAGGCGACCCGGACCCTGACCTCGTTCGGGACTCTGGTGGCCGACATCTGGGGTTACGGCTCCCGATCCTTGACCTCCTTCGGGACCTTGATGGCCGACATCTGGACCAACGCCACCCGGTCATTGACGGACAAAGCCGGCTTCACCATCTCCGGCGCCAAGCAGACCCTGGATGCCCTGCACGACCTGGCCCCAAGCGACATCCTTTCAGACAGTACGGCTTTTGCCGGTGCGCATATCGCTGCCATCAAGGCCAAGACCGATGCCCTTCCGGCCAGCCCCGCCAACGAAACCACGGTGGCGGCGGTGCAGGCCAAGACCGACAACCTCCCGGCAGACCCCGCCTCTAACACGCAGGTTAACACCCGCCTGGCCGTGGCGGGCTACACCGCCCCGGATAACGCCGGCATCGCGGCAATTAAGGCGAAAACCGATAATCTCCCGGCCTCGCCGGCCAATGAGGCCAACGTCGAAACCCACGTGGCCAACGCCCTCAACGCCTACGACCCTCCTACCAAAGCTGAACTGGACGCGGCGGTTCTGCCCCTGGCTAAAGATGCCACGGTAGCTCAGGATGCAACTGTGGCCAAAGAGGCCAATGTTCAGGGCCATGCCGCCGATGCCCTGGCCGCCTACGACCCGCCCACCCGGGCCGAGGCCACCGCAGATAAGGACGCGCTGTTCGGACGGCCATCGCCGGTCTGGACGCCTTGCTGGACTCCATCAAAGCGAAGACGGACGGCCTCCCCGCCGACCCCGCCTCCCAGGTGG
>CAWBPT010000022.1:0-136245 GCA_963790655.1 uncultured delta proteobacterium
ATGGCGGTCTCCTTTGCCTGCTCGCCTGAATGAAGGTGCTCGCCTACGAATATGAGACCTCGGCCCTGAAAAGTTCTTTAGCAAGGCTCGGCAACCCAGGTTCGCCAGTCCCGCAGGGGGGATTAACACCCGCCCTCACCGACTATTTTCATGCTTTACGGGTGGGCCAAAGGCCCATGAGCCACTGTTTAAAAAATTCAGCAGAAAATGTGGGACACCCGCCCCCGGGTGTCCTGGCACAGGCTGGAAAGCCTGTGCCACCAATACCTTATGCCATACGGGCGCACCGGTTAAAAATACGAGATTCTTCCCTCCGCTCAGAATGACATTTTCTGATTGAAGGAGGTTTTGAAATAGGTTCTAGCCAATCCTCTGCTTATCCGGTTTACTGATCAGGGCGCCTTCAGAAAGCCGCGGGTTCCCGCTGCAAACCCCGGATCACCTCCACGGAGCGGTGCGTCGGCCGGGGGGCGGCCGGGGCTGCACCATTGCGGCCCAGGCTCCCGAACATGCGGCTGGCAAGGGCACCCTGGGTTTCCACGATCTGGGCGTCGCCCTGGCCCCGCAGCACCAGGGAGATGCGCCCCTCCTGGGCGGCCAGGGCCAGACGCTCCCCTTCTTCCGGGGTCACCTCCAGGGTAACCGTGGGCACCACCTGGGGCTTGTCTCCGGGACGGTTGTCGATGCGCTGGCCGATGCCCAGAACTTTCAGATTTTGAAATATCACCTTGGACATGGGATTCTTGCCGAAGCCCTCCTTATCCACGGTCACCACCACGTCCACCCGGTTGTCCGGGGCCACGAAGCCGGCCACCCCGGAGGCCTCGTCCACCTTGACGGTCATGGCCCGCTTATGGGGAGGCAACAGAGCCGTGAGCCCCACGGCAGTCCCGGCGGGGGCCAATTTTTTTTCCAGGATGGGCTCCCCCTCCATCAAGGGGTAAGCGGTGACCCGCCCTGCCAGCATCTCCACCCGGGCAAAGGAACCCTTGGGAAGGTTTTCCTGGCGCCATTCCTCCACCCGGAGCACCTCCGGGGACAGCCTGGTCGCCGGGCCGAGGTCTTTTTTGGCCACCACCACCAGGGCCGAGGCCGCCAGCACCGGGGGCGGCTGGGAGCGGCCCTTGAGCCAGGCCAGGCCGGCCGCGGTGGCGAACGCCCCCATCAACACCAGCCACATCCAGGGAGGGAAACGGCGCATCTTCAGGTTACTCCATGTTCATGGCGGTATCCGCGGACAGGTTGAGGTCGCCGGCCAGCCCGGCAATAAAATCCGGCAGGACCATGAACCGGTACGGATAATCCACTCTGACGCTCAGAGTGTTTCCTAAAGTGGCGGTGACGGTGGCGCCGGAGAAGCCGGCGTTTTGCAGATAATTCTGCACGTAGGCTTCGATGTCCGCCTTGGTCTTGGGGGTCAGGCAATAAACCACGCCGTACCTGGCGCCTTCCCGGCTGGCCTGGGTGATGATGCCTTTGGCGTAGATGATGAGCCCGAACTCCACCACGCCGAACAACAGGACGAGAAACAGGGGCAGCACCAGCGCAAATTCCACTGCTGCCGCCCCCGGAGAGCCCTGGGGGCCGAGCCCCGGCCTCCAGGCCCGGGGTCCCGGGCGCCGGATGCCGGGCAGCATCGACTCCGGGGACCCCGGTTCCTGCCGCCTGGCGGCGGTTAAAATTACCGAGGGTAAGGTCAACCGGGGCCCTACTTCAACTGGCTGGCCACCGAGTTGAACTTGGTATTCAAGTTGGTGCCGATGGTGTAGATGGCGCCCATGACCGCCACCGCGATGCCGGCGATCAACAGACCGTATTCCACCGCACTGGCGCCTTCCTCGTCACGGATAAAGGCGTGAGCTTTGGCAAGCAGATTTTTCATGGTCTTCTCCTTTTTCTCAGGGCCGGCGCCAGGGAACGGCGCCTGGCTCCCAAGGTAGCTGGGGCGTGAACGGCCTGGTTAATTAGGAGAGAGCTGGGACGCCACCGAGTTGAACTTGGCGTTCAAATTGGTGCCGATGGTGTAGATCGTGGCCATGACCGCCACCGCGATGCCGGCGATCAACAGGCCGTATTCCACCGCACTGGCGCCGTCCTCGTCACGGATAAAAGCATGAGCTTTGGCAAGCAGATCTTTCATGGTTTCCTTCTCCTATGGTGAGATCTTGTTGGTGTGGCGTGAGGTGCTTTAAGGAAGGAATCTTTGTTAACCACCCCCTTTCCAGGATTAGCCTCGCAGCGCACCAAGGGGGGCCGGTCTCACCAAGGATGCGGGGACATCCCTGCCGGCCACTTCGGCAATCCCGCTACCCTGGCCCGAAGGCTGTAGGCCGGTGACTTTGCGTCCTCCCCTTTCGGAGGAGTTTGCCCTTTCGGTGGCTCGAAAACTTTGACGGGCTTATCGGCAACCCTCCTTGAAACTTTAAGATTGCGGCGTTTCAAGCTTTCAGGGTGAGGGGGGGGCCGGGGGGTAGAGCTGTCAGCTATCAGCAGTCAGCCTTAAATTGGATTTCCAGGCAATCCTGATAATTTCTGTTTTTGCTGAAAGCTGACCGCTGAAAGCTGAAAGCTAAAAAGCCCCTGGCCCCCTCCCGCCAAATCCTCTTAAACCGCCGCATATTAAAGTTTTGTTCCCGGCCGGTCGAATTCCCCGCCAAGTGAAGCGCTCAAGGCGGACCATTGATGCCCCCTGACCCCCAAACGGCAACGGAATTGCGGCCCCTGCCCCAATCCCTGGAGGACCTGGGCTTGCCCGAGATCTTCCTGGCCAACCTCACGTTAAAACACGCCTTCTACCTGGACGTCTTTCAGCTGGGGGACCTGAGCGAACGGCTGAAACTGCCGCCCAGCATCCTGAGCCAGATCCTGGAGTATTTGCGGCGGGAAAGGTACGTAGAAGCCCGGGGAGCCGACTCCCTGCGGCTTAAGGTTACCCCCGTCAACCTCTCCCAGCGCCAGGCCCTGACGGAGACGGGGAAACGGCGGGCCGCCCAGCTACTGGAGTATGACGCCTACGTGGGCCCGGCGCCGGTCACCCTGCCGGACTACCGGCGCCAGGTGCAATCCCAGTCCATCAAGGCCGCCCGGGTGACGCCGGAACGCCTGGATCAGGTCTTTGCCGGCCTGGTCCTGGCCCCGGAGATGCTGGCCCAATTGGGCCCGGCCCTGGTGAGCGGCAAACCCCTGTTTCTCTATGGGCCCCCGGGCAACGGCAAGACCACCATCGCCCTCAGGCTGGGGGAAATCTGGGACGACGCCATCCTGGTGCCCTATGCCATCTTCGTGGAAGGCAACGTCATCCGGGTCTTTGATGAGATCTCCCATCAAACCCTGGAGGAACCTTCCCCCCCGGGTCCGGAGCGGCACGACCGCCGCTGGGTGCGCTGCCGGCGGCCCAGGGTCTTGGTGGGGGGCGAACTGACGTTGGCTATGCTGGACCTGGCCTTTAACCCCGCCCTGAAATATTATGAGGCTCCCTTGCAATTGAAGGCCAATAACGGCACGTTCATCGTGGACGACTTCGGGCGCCAGCAGATCACCCCCCAGGAATTGCTCAACCGCTGGATCTTCCCCCTGGAGAACCACCAGGATTTCCTGCGCCTCCACACCGGACAGAAATTCACCATCCCCTTCGACCAGTTCATCGTCTTCGCCACCAACCTGGAGCCCGGCACCCTGGTGGACGACGCCTTCCTCAGGCGCATCCGTTCCAAGGTGAAGGTGAGCCACGTGACCCGGGAGCAATACGGCGAAATCTTCCGAATGGTGTGCCGGCAGTATGGGGTGGAGTTTGACCGGGAGGCGGTGGCTTATCTGATCAAGGAGCACTATGAGCGCGGTAAGCGCCCCCTGGCCACCTGCCAGCCCCGGGACCTGGTGGAGCAGATCCTGGACTATTGCCGCTTTAACCGGCTGGAGCCGACTCTCAGCCGGGAGAACCTGGACCGGGCCTGCCGCAACTATTTTGTGGCATAGCCGTTAGCGGTAAGCCCTAAGCTTTCACCCAAGACATCAACCAGTATCAGGTCTTACGAAAATCTTAAAAAAGAAAAGTCTCTTGTTCCCTCCCCCTTGATAGGGGAGGGTTAGGGTGGGGGTGGTAAAACCATCAATAAAACGGAGTCTTATTCCCCCTCCCCCTAACCCCCTCCCACCAGGGGAGGGGGAATTTTAAGCTCCTAATTTACTAAAGCTATTTCTGAAACCCCACACTGGCTAAAGACATAAAATGTAGAGTGAGCGCTTACCCACCGGTCCCTGCCGATCCGGCCCTAATTTTTTTTCGACAATTTTTCTAAAACCGCCATCCGGTTGACTTAAGTCATGGGACTGACAGTTTAAATGATTAGAATATAATTAAGCTGAGAGGGAAAGCTTAAGCCATTTGGAACAAGCTCTTTTAACTTAAAACTCAAAACTCGAAACTCAAAACTTGATTTAAGGAATCTATCCATGGGAAAGCGCCAGATTATCCGGATTGACCAGGAAAAATGCGACGGCTGCGGCATGTGCGTGCCGTCTTGCGCCGAAGGGGCCATCCAGATCGTGGACGGCAAGGCCCAGTTGCTGGCGGATAAGTTTTGCGACGGCCTGGGGGCCTGCCTGGGGGAATGCCCCCAGGGGGCGCTCACCATCGAAGAGCGGGAAGCGGCAGAATTCGTGGGGCCGGCTCCGGGGGCCGAAGCGCCTCATCCCGCTCCTCATCCGGCGCCAGAGCCCGCGCCGGCTGAGCCCGAGGCCTTTGTCTGCCCCGGCAGCCGCATGCGCCAATTTGACCGCCCGGCGGCCGCGCCCGCGGCCGGGGGCTCGGCCCTGGGCCACTGGCCGGTAAAACTCCGGCTGGTGGCCCCCAAGGCCCCCTTCCTGAAAGGGGCCTCGCTGCTGGTGGCGGCGGACTGCGCCCCCTTCGCCGCCGGGGACTTTCACGCCCGGTATCTTCAAGGCAAGGCGCTGGTCTGCGGCTGTCCCAAGTTCGACAACCTGGAGGAATACGTGGCCAAACTCACCGCCATCCTCAAGGAAAACGATATCCAGGAGATCACCATCGTCAATATGGAAGTGCCCTGCTGCTTCGGGCTGGTGCAGGTGGTGCGCCAGGCCCTGGAGGCCGCCGGCAAGACCCCGCCGGTCACCATCTGCACCCTGGGGACCCGGGGGATCAGTTCCTGCAGCAGCAAAAGGTCAGGGGAAAGTGAGGCCGCCATGGAACAGATGAAATGCCCCGGACAGGATACCCGGTACTGGAAGCCCGATGACATCTTCGTGGCGGAATGCCCCAAGTGCGGGGCGGAGATCGAGTTCTTCAAAGACGACACCCGGCGCCGCTGCGCCTGGTGCGGCCACCTCTTCTACAACCCCAAGATCGAGCTGGGCTGCGCCGAATGGTGCCAGTACGCCGAGAAATGCGTGCCGGACCTGGTGAAGGCCAAGAAGGCGGCCCAGACCTTCAAGGAGATTCTCTCGGAACAGGTGAAATCCCACCTGGGGGAGGACTCCCGGGACTGGGCCCTCACCGAGAAGGGCGTCACCCTGGCCCAGGACCTGCTCAAGGCCGAAGGCGGGGACCCCAAGGTGGTGCTGGCCGCGGTCTTGCTGCACCGGGTGGATGGAGCCACGGCCCGGAAATTTCTGGAGGAACTGGAAACGGAGCCGGAGATCATGGAGGCCGCGATGGACCTCATGGGCGGCCAAGGCGAGGAGCGCGACCTGAACCGACAACTCTTCCGAGACACCCTGACCCTGCTCCAGGAGAAGCCGGAACCCCGGCCCCCCCTGATTACCCGCACCGCCCAGCGCCTGGCGGCGGAGGGGCGGTGAGGAAAAGAGGGTGGGGGAGGGGGCTAAGGGCCAACGGCCCTTACCCCCTCCCCCACACCCCCTCCCCCAATCCCTTAAGTTTTTTAGATAATCTGGCCTGGGGAGTCGGAGGCGAAGCCTCCGCCTTCCCAGGCCCTTTTCAGGGGGTTGGGAGGGGAGCTTGAGGGGAGGGCGGGGGAACAAAAGACAGAACCCTCGTAGCTTAAGTTAGTTGCTTTCAGGTTGTGGAAGTCGGGGCCGACGGCCCCGCCTTCCACAACCCTTTTATGGGTTGGGAGGGGGCTTGGGGGAGGGCAGGGAGCCTCGCTCCCTGGCCCTCCCCCCAACTTTTTTCAATTTAAGTGGCAGGGCCTGCAGGCCCTGCCACTTAAAAATGTTATAAAATATCCATATGTTTTCATCAGAATTACCTCCTCCGGAGGCGGTCCAGGATATTCTCATCTGGCACCAGGGGGCGTTGGGGGACCTGTTGTTGGCGGGACCGGCCCTGGGCGCGGTGCGGCGCCGCTATCCCCAGGCCCGCCTCACCGCGGTGGGGCACCCGGAGCGTTGGGGGCTGCTCAGCCGGACTCTCGCCGTGGACGCGGTCTGGGACAGTGGCGAGGCCCGGTGGTCTCCCTTATTTAATGATTCACCTCCGTCCCCACAACTGCTTGATAGCCTGGCCCCCTTCCAACTGGCCCTGGTCTTCAGCCACCGGCCGCATAAAGACCTGCTGACCAACCTGAGCCGGGCCGGGATCCCCGGGGTCTTTTGGATCCCTTCGTTTTCCGACTCCGCCCCGGAGCCGGTGGCGGCCTTGCAGGCCCGGCATCTGGCGGCCCTGGGGTTGGAGTATCAGCCCCGGCCTTTTCGCCTGGAGGGGCTGGCAGAAAGGGGTCCGGCTAAGATTCTGGGGGACGGCCCCTGGCTGGCGGTGGCCCCGGGCAGCGGCCACCGTCTGAAGAACTGGCCCCTGGCCCAGTATTACGAAGTTAGTCGAGCCCTGGCCTGGGAACACCGGTTGGAGGTGGTGTGGCTAACGGGACCGGCGGAGGTGGCAATTTTGCCGATTATCCGGGGTCTGGCTGCGGCCCAGGGGCAGGTCGTCCTGGCCCACCAGTCTCTGGAACGGTTGGCCTGGGTATTGGGGCGCTGCCGCCTTTATCTGGGAAACGACAGCGGCCTGACCCACCTGGCGGCGGCCGCGGGCGCCGGGAGCGTGCTGGCCCTGTTCGGCCCCACCGACCCCGGGGTCTGGGCCCCCCTGGCGGAAAATGCGCGCATCCTGACGGGACCCTGCCTCCGGGCCCCCTGCGCCCGGGGCCGGGAGATCCCCTGCGTTGAGGCCCGGTGCCTCCGGGACCTGCCCCCGGAAGAGGTGATGACCGCGGCCGCCGGCCTTTTGGCCGGTCAAGAAAGTTATACGGAGGGGAAAGATAAAACTGGGGAGCTATCAGATAGTTAGATTAACTTGCTAACTTTGCCCTAAGCCGGTTTAAAATTTTGGCCAGGGCCCTTAGCATTAATATCCTTGCCCCGTGGTAAGATTGTCGCATTAATTTTGGCTTCCCGGGACCGATTCCGTACAAATAATTATACCAACCCGGGGCGGAAATTTTGGGGAACGCGACCCAGACGCCGCGTCCCTTAAGGCTCTCAGCCGGTGGGGGGCGGTTGGCACCGTTTGTGCATCTTTCAAATATAGGTTACCCCCGAAAATACCCTATACCATTTTTCTCCTTTCTCCATAAATGGCCGGGCTCCCCCTCCCGGCCATTTTATTTTTTTGGGGAACCGGTTAAGGCCACGCCCCTCAGTTCATCAGGGAGAGCGCCGCTTTGGCACAGCGGAAGTGAAGAATTCGAGTCTCCTCGGGTCCACCACGAAGTTAATAAAAAGGCGGAAAACTCCGCCTTTTTTTTAATTTCCTGGGAAAAACGATTAAAATATCTTTATGTTGGATTTACTTAGAACGCATTTCGGCTTTGACCGCTTTCGTCCCTTGCAGGAGGAGGTGATCGAGCAAGTACTACTTGGAAAAGATACCTTTGTCCTGATGCCAACCGGGGGAGGAAAGTCGCTTTGCTATCAATTGCCGGCGCTTAAATTGCCGGGATTGACTTTGGTTATTTCTCCTCTTATCGCTCTGATGAAAGATCAGGTCGACGCTTTGCGGGCCAACGGAATTCCGGCCGAATTCATTAACAGTACTATGAGTAATGCCGCCATCGAAAGGGTTCAGACTGACGCCCGAAAGGGAAAGGTGAAAATTATCTACGCCGCTCCCGAGAGGCTGGCCAATGCCGGTTTCAAAAATTTTTTGGCCGGAATCGAGATCGGCTTGATTGCTATTGACGAAGCGCATTGCATCAGCGAATGGGGGCATGATTTTCGTCCCGACTATCGAAATCTTAAGATGTTTAAAAATATTTTTCCCGACGTTCCGGTGATGGCGCTGACCGCGACTGCCACCCAACAAGTGAGAGAAGATATAATTGCCCAGCTGTCGCTGCACCGGGCGAAAATATTCATTTCCAGCTTCAATCGGCCGAACTTGACTTACACCGTTTTTCCGAGAAATAATTCTTTTGACTCTCTGGTGGGAATTTTAAAAAAAAACGCAGGGAAGTCGGCGATTATTTATTGTTTTTCCCGAAAAGACACCGAAAATTTGGCCGCCGATCTACAGGAGGAAGGCTTTGGCGCTTTGGTCTACCACGCCGGTCTTGCCAACGAGGAACGCCGGATCAATCAGGAAAAATATGTTCGGGATGAAGCGCAGATTATGGTGGCAACCATCGCTTTTGGGATGGGAATAGACAAACCAGATGTGCGCCTGGTCATTCATTATCATCTTCCGAAATCAATCGAGGGTTATTACCAAGAAACGGGGCGAGCCGGACGCGACGGTCTGCCCGCCGAGTGCATTCTTTTTTATTCTTACGGCGACACCATCAAACATAAATATTTCCTAAAACAAATCGAGGATGAGCGGGAGAGAGAGAATGCCTATCAAAAACTGGATCAGCTGGTTGAGTTCTGCGAGCTGCTGTCGTGCCGCCGCTCCTATCTTCTGTCGTATTTTGGCGAACCGTGCGAAAAAGAGAATTGCGAGGGATGCGACATCTGTTTGAACGCGACAGAGGAGGAGAAATTTGATGCGACGATAATTTCCCAGAAAATTATCTCGGCGGTCATCCGCACGGGAGAGCGATTCGGCGCCGGCTATATCGCCGATGTCCTGTTGGGAGCAAAAAACCAGCAAATAGAAGAACGCGGGCACCAAAAAGTATCGGTTTATGGAATTGTGAATGATTTCTCAAGAGACGATTTGCTGCGCGCTATCGGCCATCTAGTAGCCCTCAAACTCCTGGGAAAAGAAAGGGGAATGTATCCAACGCTTCACCTGACCGCTGCCGGCAAAGAACATATCAAACACCGCCAACAGTTTTCTGCCCAAGCTTAAAGATGGGTTGCCGGCCCCAAGAAAAACAGACGATCTTGATTATGACCCTAACCTTTTTGAAAAATTGCGAGCCTTGCGAAAAAGGCTAGCCGACGAGAAAAATGTCCCGCCTTTTGTCGTCTTTGGCGATTTGGCTCTGCGGCAAATGGCGGCGTATCTTCCACAAACGGCAGAAAATTTTTCCCGAATCAACGGCGTAGGGGCCGAAAAACTCAAACAATATGGAGAAATATTCACGCGGTTGATTCAAATTTATGCCAGGGAAGATAATCAGGGAGAGAAAAATATTCCCCGGCGAAAATCAGCAAGGCAGCGTCGTATAAGCCGCGCGGGTTCGACCTGGCAGGAAACGAAAAAACTGGTTCTTCAGAAAATGCCGATTGAGGAAATTGCCAATTTGCGAGGCATTTCAGTCGGTACGGTGATATCTCATCTGGAAAGGCTGATCGCAGCCGGAGAAGAAATTGACCTTGCTTATCTAAAACCTTCAGATGATCGTTTCGAAAAAATCAAATCCGCTTTTCAAAAATCCGGAGGGATGAATTTATCCCCTGTCCGCGGGATTATCGGCGAACAATTTTCTTATGAAGAATTAAGAATCGTAAGATTATTTTTGCAAAACTAAAGTTATTCGAAGCCGGACCTCAGAAAAAGCCCTTACCCTTACAAAAAATTCCCCCACACCTCCACTCCCATTAATCGGGACGTCCCGACGGGTCGGCCCCTACCTGATAGCACCGAAATACTCCTTGACTTCCTGAAGCTCGGCCGTCGGCGATTTCACGGATCGCCTCAGGCGGTCCAAGCGCTCTGCCGCCTCCCGCCCCCGGGGCGCCAGGTTCGGGTCTCCGGCCAGCAGGCGGGCCGCGTCCCCGGCCGCCCCCCAATTGTTGCAGATGAGCAGCAGGTCGGCCCCCGCGGCCAGGGCTTCCCGGGCCCCCGCCGCCACGGAGAGCCGGGTGGTGATGCCCCCCATCTCCAGGTCGTCGGTGATGATCACCCCTTTGAACCCGAGGTTCCGGCGCAGCCACTGCTTCAGGGCCAACGGCGACAGGGTGGCGGGGCGGGAGGCGTCCCAGGCGGGCACGCTCAGGTGCGCGGTCATGACCAGGGGGACCCCGGTGGCCACGGCCTCCCGGAAAGGAAGCAGGTCCAGTTCTCGGTGCGGGTCCGGCGATTGGGCCAGGGGCAGCACTTCGTGGCTGTCGGCCAGGGTGTCTCCCAGGCCGGGAAAATGCTTGGCCACCGGCAGCACCCCGCCGCTGAGATACCCCTTGATGGCCGCGGCCCCGAACTCCGCCACCCGGGTAGGCTCGGAAGAGTAGGACCGCTCCCACATGGGGCAGTCCGGCGAGCGCGGCACATCCAGCACCGGCGCCAGGTTGACATTGACCCCCACCAGGGCCAGTTCCCGGGCCACCTTCCGGGACAAATCCTCCACCTGGGCGGGGCTGCAGGTGCTTCCCAGTTCCCGGGCCGGGGGAATGAGGGTGAAGGGGGCCCGCAGGCGCTGCACCCGGCCCCCTTCCTGGTCCACCGCCATGAGCAGGGGCGGGCCTCCGGCCGCCAGGGCCTCCCGCTGCAGGTCCCGAGTCAGCTCCCAGACCTGCTCCGGGGTTTCGATATTGCGGGCGAACAGGATAATGCCCCCCACCTTCAGGTCCCGTACCAGCTCCCGGGCCACCGCATCCAGCCGCGGGCCGGGAATCCCCACCATGAGGAGTTGGCCCCAAGAATGAGGGTCAGGCCCCGCAGGTTGGTTCATGAATTTTTTCTCCCAATTCCCATATCTTTACCCCTCTTTTCCAAAGGGGGGTAGGGGGGATTATAAATAATCCTGGATAATCTTCTTAAACCCCTTTGAGAAAAGGGGGTTTAAAGAATGAGAACCGAAAAGCGCATACCTTCCCCCTCACCCTAACCCTCTCCCCCACTGGGGGAGTGGGAATAAAGGTGGAACTCACTTAATGCCATCATTAACCAGAATCTCCGCCAGATGGAAAAACCGGAGATTCCAGGCCCGGCCGGCGGCTACGCCTCTGAGGTGCATGAGGCAACTGTAATCCAGTGACACCACTCCATCAGCGCCGGTTGCCTAACCGCCTCCAGGTAGGTTTCCCCCATCTCCCGGGCGAGATCCGCATGCTGCACCTGGAAGGCGCCGCCGCGGCCGCAGCAGGTCTGATCCTCCGGGTATTCCCAGGGGACCCGCAGGCGGTGCAGCAGTTCCACGGTGGCGGCCCCGATCTGCGGCGCGCCTTGATCGATGAAACAGGGAATGAAAAGCTTCAGACCCACGGCGCCTTCCTTGCCGCCCCTTTTACCACAAAACGGGCCGGTGGGGGAGGGGGGCAGGTAGCCAGTAGTCAGTAGCCAGTTGCCAGTTGCCAGTTGGCAGTAGCCGGGGGCATGATGGTTCGTTGTCAATGGCATCCCGCCCAACCTGGGTTTTGAAATAGCCTGTATTGAATCCTTAAAAAACAACCCAAGACCCAAAGACCCACCAAAACCAAAAAACCAAAAACCAAAAACTAAAAACCAAAAACTCGAAACTCAAAACTCAAAGCTCGAGGGCCGCCGCCTGCCCTTTCTTTCCCTTGACAGCCGGGACGGCCTTTTAATAGAATAAGTGCAAAAATTCACGAACTAACAATCAGTTGAATTGAAAAGGGAATTTACGCCGCATGACCGACGCCCCGGCCCAAATGTTGGTGATAGATGACGACAAGGCCCTTAGGGATGCCTGCTACCAGATCCTCTCCCGCCAGGGCTACCAGGTGGAGCTGGCCGCCAGCGCCCGCCAGGGCCTGGCCCTGCTGGAACGCATGTCTTTCGACGCCATCCTGCTGGATCTGGTGATGCCCGATATGGACGGCCTGGAGGCCCTGAAGAAGCTCCGGGCCCTGGACCCGGACGTAGAAGTGATCATTATCACCGGCTACGGCACCATCCAGTCCGCGGTGGAATCCATCAAGGCCGGGGCCTTCCATTTCCTTTCCAAGCCCTTCGTGCCCGACGACCTCCGGAACCTGGTGACCCGGGCCCTGGAGAAGCGGCGCCTGGATCTGGAAAATCTCTACCTGCGCCAGGAATTGAAGGTCAAAGACGACAAGGGCGAGGTGGTCTATGAGAGCGAGCCCATGGCCCGCATCATGGACATGATCGCCCGGGTGGCCCCCACCGACTCCACCGTGCTCATTACCGGGGAGTCCGGCACCGGCAAGGGGCTGGTGGCCCGCAAGATCCACCAGCTGAGCTCCCGGGCCCGGCGTCCCTTCATTACCGTGGACTGCGGCACCCTGGTGGAGACCCTCTTTGAAAGCGAGCTCTTCGGCCACGTCAAGGGGTCGTTTACCGGCGCCGACGCCAACAAGATCGGCAAGTTCGAGCTGGCCCAGAACGGCACCCTGTTCTTTGACGAAATCAGCAATATCGGCCTCGAAGTGCAGGCCAAGCTGCTCCGGGCGGTGGAAGAGCGCAAGATCTCCAAGGTGGGCAGCCACCGGGTGATCACCGTGGACGTGCGCATCATCGCGGCCACCAACAAGGACCTGGCCAAGGCCATCAAGGACGGTACCTTTCGGGAGGACCTCTTCTACCGCCTTAACGTGGTCCTGCTCCAGATGCCCCCTTTAAGGGAGCGCAAAAGCGACATACCCCTCTTGGTGCAGCACTTTTTGGACAAATACAACGCCCGGCTGCGGAAAAACATCCGGGGGATTTCTCCTGAGGCCCTGGACCTCCTGGGGCGCCATGACTGGCCCGGCAACGTGCGGGAGCTGGAAAACACCATGGAGCGTCTGCTGGTGCTGAGCACCGGCCCTTATCTCGAGCCCGCCGATCTGGCCTTCGCGGGCACCATCCTCCAGCCTTCCGGCGAATCTTCGGCGGTGTCCCTCAAAGACCTGGAGCGGGACCACATCCTGCACACCTTGCAGCGCTTCGACGGGCACAAGAGCGAAGCGGCCCGGGCCCTGGGCATCGACCGCAAGACCCTGCGGGAAAAGCTGAAGCGCTATAATATTGAATGAAGTTGGGATATAATTTATCAAACGGGGATGGATCGAGGGCCGAAACCGTTCAATGATTTGATATGGAATGTGTTTAACAAACCAATAAGAAAACTCAGGAGCTTCTTATATAGAACGAAACTGTCTGTATTCACCTTTTTATATAGACTGTATAATCATTGCTAAGCTTCTAAAAAAAATGTATCAAATATTACAATATTGAAAGAAATTATTTCTTCCATGGATCAAATAATAAAATTGTTTGATATAATTATTTGGCCAAGTATTGTACTTATTATAGTCATAATATTACGAAAGCCGATTAAGTCCATGATCCTTTTTGTAGAAAACATTAAATATAAAGATTTTGAGGTCAAATTTCATAAGGGGTTAAATCAATTAAAAGAAGAGGTTAAGGAGGCGGGTATTGCCATTCAAAACCAAATTGGAGAAAAAACAGACATATATAAGTTAATAGAAATTTCTCCATCATCCGCAATTATTGAATCATGGAAAGAGCTGGAGTTAGCTGCAAGAAAGAAAGTTGAAGAATTAGCATCCCATGAAACGAAATTTAAAAACCCCTTACAAAGACCTATAGCTTATCTAGAGTATACAGGTGCCTTGATTCCATCAACTGCCAGAGCAATACGAGAGTTACAATCTTTAAGAAATCAAACTGCCCATATATCGGATATAAAAATTAAAAAAGAAGATGCTTTAGAATACTCTTCTTTGGCGAAAGCTATTTTAAAACAGGTCGAATCTATTTGGGAATTGCCCAGAATTAAATTAAGTGCGCTTACGTTGCTTATACTTGAGCTAAACCATCTCATTGATTCTGGTAAATATGCATATATCACAATTGAAGATGCACATAAGGCAATTGAGCAAAAGAGCATCATTCCATTTCTTGCAGAATCTACAAAAGGTGATTCAGACTTTAGCCTATATGGTGCCGAAGGGCCTTATGCAAATTTTGTCGAATATTACCATGAACAAATGTATCAAATTTATGGTGGCTATGCCGGTAATGAACGTAGAAAATGGGGCGTTGAGAATCTCGGTTTGTGCTTATTGCTCGCTTGGACAAACGAACTAATTCAGCAAGGTGCAGGTTGGCATCCTAATAAATAAAAAATTAAAAAGGATTAAGAATTGCGTTACCCTCGTTCCCGGGTTGTACTTGGTAACCAAAATAAAACGGGCCGGTGAATTCGGTTTGATACCTGCTATACATCTGACATCCGCATACGCCGTTAAATATTTCTATAGAGGAAGGCCTTTCCCTCATAACTGACTCTCCGCTTAATAAGATAACTAATCTGAATTTCTTCCGGCTGACGCGACCCCAAGGGGCCATCCTGGCCTACGGGGCCGGGACCATGGTCTCCCAGGTCCTGGTGCTGCGGGAGCTCCTGGTCCTGGCCCAGGGCAGCGAGCTGAAGCTGGCCCTGGGGCTCTGGGGCTGGCTGCTGTGGACCGGCCTGGGAAGCCTGCTGGGGGGGTGGTGGCTTAGGCCATCTTTGGGCAGGGGCGCACCCAGGGGTGCGCCCAAGGGGGGCGAGGAGGGCGAGGAGGGCGGCCCCCCCGGCCCGCCCCTACAAGATTATGCTGGTCGAATGGAAAATGGGGTCAGTCGGCAGGAGATGGCTCCGGCCCGCTTGGGCGGGCTCCTGGTCCTGTTGGGGCTGCTGCTGCCGGCCACCGTCCTCCTGATCCGAGCCCTGCCCGCGGTGGGCCTCCTCCCCTGGGGCCAATCCCTGCCTCTGGCCACCGCTCTCTGGCTGTTTCCGGCGGTGCTGGCCCCCTTCGGACTGGTCTCCGGCTATTTCTTCCCCTGCGCCTGCCGGGTCCTGGCCACCCTGACCCCCGAGGGGGCCACCGGGGGGGCCCCGGGGGGGCTCCGGGGCGGGTCTACTATCTGGAGACCCTGGGCGCGGCCCTGGGGGTCCTGGTTCTGCAGCTTTTCCTTCTGGGCCGCTTCTCCAGCCTGGGGCTCAGCCTGGCGGTGGGATTCCTGCTGGCCCTGAGCCCTTGGGTATTTGTCCGCCCTCCGGAGCGCCCCCCGGCTCGGGCGGCCAAACTCACCGCCGGGGTCGCGCTGCTCTTGCTGGCCGCGGCCGGCCTTTTCCTGCCCCGCCTGGAGACCTGGAGCCAGAGCTGGCAGTGGCCTGGCCGCCAGGTAATTGCCACCACGGAGAGTCCCTACGCCAGGCTTGCCGCCACCCGGGAGGCGGAGCAGGTGAGCTTCTTTGCCAACCGGGAGTGGCAGTTCACTTACCCGGACCCCCTGACGGCCGAGCACCAGGTGCAGTTCGGCATGTTGGAGCACCCCCACCCCCGCCGGGTCCTGCTCCTGGGGGGCGGTCCCGGTTTGGTGCCCGAGATTCTTAAGACCGCCGGCGTCACCCGGGTGGACTACGTGGAGCTGGACCCGAAGCTGGTGCGCCTGGCCCTGAGTCTCTTGCCGGAGGCCGACTCTGGGGCTCAGGAGCCCCGGGTGCGGATTATCTACCAGGACGCCCGCTTCTTCTTGCACACCACCACCAGCCGCTATGACGTCATCCTCATGGCCCTGCCGGAGCCCAAAAACGCCCAGTTGAACCGCTTCTACAGCCGGGAGTTTTTTCAGATCGCGGCCCACAGGCTCGCCCCCGGAGGAGTCTTCAGTTTCGCCCTCACCGGGGCGGAAACCAGTCTCCACCCATTAAGGGCCGCGTATCTCGCCATGACTTATCACACCCTGGACCGGGTCTTCCCGGAGGTCCTGGTCTTCCCGGGAGAGCGGGCCCGGTTCCTGGCCGCCGCGGCTTCCGGAACCCTGGTCTCGGACCCCGAGACCCTGGTGGCGCGGCTCAAAGAGCGCCGGCTGGAGCTTAAATACGTCCGGGAGTATTACCTGCTCAGCGACCTGTCCCGGCCCCGCCGGGAATACCTGCGGCAGATCCTGGACCGGCTGCCCGTGGAGGTAAATACCGACCTGAAGCCCGGCTGCTATTTCTATGACCTGGTGCTGAGCGCAGTGCAGGAAGGCCTGCCCGCCAACCGGGTTTTGCTCTCCCTGAAGGGCCTGCCCCCGTATATAATCTGGTCCGCCCTGGCCGCGGGGTTCCTGCTCCCGGGCCTCCTGCTGCGGGGGCGGAGGGGGCGGAAGGGGCGCAAGGGGCGCAAGGGGCGGAGGGGGCGGACCACCCGGTATCTTTACCAGGTGACCGTCATGGGCCTGGGGGCCATGGTCCTGGAAATCGTGGTCCTCATCCTCTACCAGATCAGGTTCGGCTATCTCTACCGGCATTTGGGGCTGCTCATCGCCGCCTTCATGGTGGGCATGGCGGCGGGGGGAGCGGCCGGAGGGGCGATGGGAGGGGCGATGGGAGCCCGCCGGGCGGCCGGCCAGGCGGGCGCGCCGGGAGGAGGGCAGGGGACCGGGCAGGGGGGTGAATTGCGGCTGGTGGCCGCCTTGCAGGGCCTTATGGCGGCCCTGGCCGCGCTGCTCTCCGGGTGGCTGGCCTGCGGCTTTGCCTACCCCTGGCCGGATTATCTGGTCCAGGCGGCTTACGCCCTGATCCTGGCCGCCGGGGGATTCGCCGGCGGCGGCATCTTCGCCCTGGCCGCCGCCCTGTGGGCCCAGGAGGGGCCGGGGGCCGGCCCGGCCGGGGGCTATCTCTACGCCGCGGACCTCCTGGGCGCCACCCTGGGCGCCCTGGGGGTCAGCCTGGTGATTCTGCCGGTGTGGGGCCTGCTGCCGGCCCTGTATCTCCTGGCCGCGCTGCACGCCGGGGCCGCCTTGTTGCTCCTGATGCCCGCTGCGGCCTTTCCTAACCGGTGATGATTTTATAACCTATTCCAGAACCGACTTTCACCTGTCACCTGAGCACAGCTAAGGGTCTAGGTATTTTGAATTACTAGATTCTTCGCTTCGCTCAGAATGACATTTTCTGAAAAAGGAGGTTTTAAAATTAGGTTATAGTCTCCGATGGCGGAGGGCGGAGGGCGGAGGGCTTCGCCGCCCTTGACTAAGGTTCAGCCCTCGGCCCGGGTGGCGCCGTCGGTTTTGAAAAAGTTTGCCGCGGTGATTTTTTTAGGCATTTTTGCCTAGAGAAAATGGGCATCTTTACCGATTGTATTTTAGGGGGGCGAATTTTTAATATTTAACCGAGCCGGGAGGGAACCGGATGGCTATCATGGCTTTCTATGCGGGCCTGGTCGTGGGCATGCTGATATCCATCGCCGTAACCGCCTTTCTGTAAGAAACATTTTGGGAGGTCTGGGAAAATGGGAATGATCGCCTTTTATGCCGGGCTGCTGATGGGCGTGTTAGTCGGCATAGTCTTTATGGCCCTCCTCTCCAAGTTGACCATCAGGGAAGAAGTTCGGGAAATGTCGTCCAGCTGCGGCGAGCTTTCCCCCCTGCCCGGGAACCCGGTTGAACTCAAGATACCGTAGTTTGCCGAACTTGCGCCCTTTCCTGACCGCAGTCATTCATGAGCCGTCGGCCCACCCGTAAATTATGAAAAGTTCATGATGGGCATACTCCTAACTTTGAACCTTGAACTTTGAACCTTGAACCTTGAACTTTTCGGAACAGAGTTCTACGCCCGGTATGGGCGCCGGTACCCAGGCTTGGCGTTGGGAAGGGCAGGGGACTGCGGAAGAGGTGCCGGAATAGCTAAGATGTGGAGAGCAGCCGGTGCAGGTCCTGGAGGCCCGTCCGGGCCAGGCGCAAGGCTCCCAGAATCTGCCGGGGCGGAGGCACCTGGGGCGGCAAGGAACCAGGATTACTGCCGGTCCCCCTGGCTGCCCCCGGTTGCAACTGGGACCGGAGGGCCGCCAGTTCCTGGACCAGGTGCAGGTAGGCCGCGGCCAAAGGACCGGCGGCCCCTTCCTGGGCCTCCTCCCAGGAAAAAGGGAGCTGTCGGGCCGCGGGCTGCTCCGGGGCCGCAGGGGGCGCAAGGGGCGCAAGGGGCGCAAGGGCGGCAAGGGGGGCCGCAGGCGGGCCCCAAGGGGACGCCTCCTCCGCCTGCCCGGCCAATACCTGGGTTAGAGGCAGCTTTGCAAGCTTGGTCTTCTTGCCGGCAAGCTGTTTCTTTTTCGCCATATTTCCAAAAACTCGAGGGTGAGTTGCAAATAATCCTGAGACCCGGAACTCCTGGGCTCGTAGTCGAAGATCGCTTTCTGGGCTATCTGGGACTGGTTCAGGGCCTCGTTCTTCATGATCATGGTGTCGAAGGTCTTCTCCCGGTAAGGTTTGAGCTGCTCCAGGATGTAATCGTTGGTGACCCGGTTGCGTTTGTCGAACATGGTGAGCAGGATGCGATAGAGGTCCCCCTGATAGAGGTCTTCCAGGGACAGATTCTTCACGGCTTCGATGGTGTTCAGCAGGTCCGCCAGGCCATCCAGGGAATAGCGGGAGATCTGGCACGGGATGATGATGAAGTCGCAGGCGTACAAAGAATTGGTGGTGAGCACTCCCAGGGACGGGGGGCAATCGATGAGGATGAAGTCATAATCCGCCCCCTGTAGGGACTGGGCCAGGATGGCCTCCCGGAATACCCTGGTGTAAACCTGCTCTGCAGCCTGGGCCAGATGGATGTGGGCGGGGGCCACATCCAGGCCCAGGATGTAGGTGGGCGCCGCCACTTCGCTGATCTTTTTCTTGGGAACCGTCATGACATCGGCCATGGAATCGGTGAGGGAGTCCGGATCGAGACCGATACCCACGGTGGTATGACCCTGGGGATCCAGGTCCACGATGAGGGTGCGGAAGCCTTGATAAGCCAGGGAGGCCCCCAGGTTGACCGCGGTGGTGGTCTTCCCGGTCCCCCCCTTCTGGTTGATGATGGCTACAATGTGAGACATGAGGCGGTCTTTTTGGGTCGGCGGTTTTGTTAATTTTTTTGGGATGTTGGTATGATAAAAAATAGGACCGGAACCGTCAAGGAATATCTGGAGCACAAAAAGCTTGACTGATGGCACATGCTGTGCAATAAGAAAATACTGGATTTTCCCTGACTTAACCCTGGTGCCGGAACCCCTTTATGGTC
Organism: uncultured delta proteobacterium; assembly: GCA_963790655.1. Lineage (GTDB taxonomy): Bacteria > Desulfobacterota > Desulfobaccia > Desulfobaccales > 0-14-0-80-60-11 > DASWLF01. The sequence goes on from CAWBPT010000022.1 coordinate 19,323, forward strand.
TCGTGGGCAGAAAGAAGACGCTATAACCGCCTGGTTATCCCCCTCTCGGTTGAGTATTGTATCCATTCGCCCGAGACCGGGGAAGTCCAGCAGGGTAAAGGCGTTCTCCGAGATATCAGCCTTTCCGGCGGCTTTTTCCACACGGACCCCAGCATTTCCTTTAAACCCGGTCAGATCGTCTCCCTCACCATCGCCGCGCCCTTGCCCTTCCTGGATTATCCGGACACCTCGCACCTGTGGGCCAAAGGCGAAGTAGTGCGCCTGGAGCCCCCGGATCCGGCCAACCCGTCTTGCGGGGTCGCCCTGCAGTTTCTCAATGGCCTCTCCTTCGCCTCCAGCCCTTCCAGCCCCCTTAGCTGAAGTACCTTGATGTTCGGTTTCTGGAACTGAATTACTCCCGCCCTGTGGTTCCAAATTAGTATTCCCTAACATATCAATAAATTATATATAAAAAGCAACTTGTCGATAATTTGGAATTTCTTTTGCGAATGTTAAACAAATGTTAGACAATTTTAACCACAACAACCGGGTGGCCGTGGCCCTGAGCGGCGGGGTGGACAGCAGCGTGGCCGCCGCCCTGCTCCTCAGGCAGGGTTTTGCCGTTTGGGGGGTGCACCTGCGCCTCTCTCCTTGGGCGCCCCACCCCGACCACCTGGAGGCCCTGGGCCGGCGCCTGGGCATCCGGATCAGCGAATTGGACCTGGAAGATGACTTTGCCCGGGGGGTGCTGGATTATTTTATCCGGGAGTATTCCCGGGGCCGCACCCCCAATCCCTGCGTCCAGTGCAACGCGGTCATCAAGTTCGGGCGCCTGTGGGAACGGGCCCGGGAGGCGGGCGCCGCGTATCTGGCCACCGGCCACTATGCCCGGCTGCTTCACAGTCCTGGCGGCGGCCTGGGGCTCTACCGCGGCCTGGACCGCCGCAAGGACCAGTCCTATTTCCTGTCCCGCCTCCCCCGGGAAGTCCTGCCCCACCTGATGTTTCCCCTGGGAGAACTGACCAAGGTGGAGGTGCGGCGGCAGTTTGAGGAAATGGGCTTGCCGGCCGGTCCCAACTGCCGGGAAAGCGTGGAGCTCTGCTTCATACCCCAGGGCCACCACCAGGAGTTTATCGCCGCCCGCCTGGGGCGCCCCGGGACTCCTGGGGAGCTGGTGGATACCGGCGGCAGGGTGCTGGGCCGGCATCAGAGTCTGGAGCGCTATACCGTGGGCCAGCGCCGGGGTCTGGGGCTGCCGGCCCGGGAACCCTACTACGTGGTGGCAATCCACCCGGAAACCAACCGGGTGGTGGTAGGAAGCAAGGCGGAACTGTTCTCCGCCGGCTTGCTCGCCCGCCAGGTCAACTGGCTCATCGATCCGCCCTGGGACGGCCTGGCGGCCCGGGCGGTGATCCGCTACCGCCACCCCGGAGTCCCGGCCCGCCTGACGCCCCTTAGTCCCGGCGAGGTTCAAGTAATTTTCGAATCACCCCAAGCCGCCGTGGCCCCGGGCCAGGCCGTGGTCTTCTACCAGGACGACCGGGTCCTGGGCGGCGGCTGGATCGAGGAGAGGATTAAGTGAGTACGGTGGGGAGGGGGCTAAGGGCGCGAGCCCTTACCCCCCCACGCCCCCCCCACGCCCCTCCCCCAAACCCTTATGGGTGTTTCAATTGGCAGGGAAAGTCGGGGCCAAAGGCCCCGCCTTGCCCTGCCAACTTTCACGGGTTGGGAGGGGGGTGTGGGGGGAGGGCAGGGACCTGTGGTCCCTGGCCCTTCCCCCACCTTCCTTTAGCCTCCTCCCCCTTGAGGGGGGAGGGCAGGGGTGGGGGTGAAGTAATCTGGTTTCCGCTCCCGTTAATATAATGGCAACCGAAAACCGAAAACCGAAAACAGAAAACCGGCTTTTCCGCATTGTTACGTTCGGCTGCAAGGTGAACCAGGTGGACACCGGGGGGCTGGCCCAGGAGTTGGCTGCTTTGGGGTGGGGGGCCGCGTCCCCGGGGGCAGCCCCGGACCTGATCCTGGTGAACACCTGCACCGTCACGGCCCGGGCCGACCAGCAGGCCCGCCAGGCCATCCGCCGCCTGGCCCGGGACTATCCCGGCGCCGCCATCTGGGTCACCGGCTGTTATGCCCAGCGGGCCCCCGCCGAGCTGGCCGCGCTGCCGGGGGTGCAGGCCGTATTGGGCAACCAGGAAAAAGGTCGCCTGGCCGAAATATTGGTTGACTATCCACGGCATCCGGCTATGGGGGCCGCGGCTCTTCCCTTTCCTTCCACCAGGGCCGCCAATGCTCCTTCCCCTGCCGATTCTCCCTCCCTTACGCCAATAGGCAATTCTCCCTCCCCCTGGAGGGGGGAGGGTGGGGGTGGGGGTGAAAATATTAATCCCCTTCCCCTTAGCCCCTTCCCACCCAGGGCGGGGGCGGCGGGGGCGCCGGGGGAGGCGGGGGCGGGGCTAATTTCCCCCAGCCCGGCGTCCGACGTGGGAGGCCCTGCTGAAGGGCGGCGCTGTCTGGTGGCCTCTTTTTCCCCTGCCGCGGTTTTCCATCCCTGGCCGGTTCGCCTTTCTCCCGGACACACCCGGGCCTGGTTGAAAATCCAGGAAGGCTGCAGCCACCGGTGCAGTTACTGCATCGTTCCCCAGGTGCGGGGGCCCCGCCGCAGCCTGGCGGCGGCCTCGGTGGTGGCTTCTTTGCAAGAACTGGCGGACCTGGGCTACCAGGAGGTGGTGCTCACCGGGGTGGACCTGGGCCAATACGGCCGGGATCTGGTCCCCCCCATGGATCTGGCGGCCCTGGTGCGGCGGCTGCAGGAACGGCCCTGGCCCTTCCGGGTGCGTCTCAGCTCCCTGGAGCCCCAGGAGGTGACCGGGGAAGCTTCTCCAAGAACTGGCCGGCTGGCGAGAGTTTTGCCCCCACTTTCACCTGCCCTTGCAGAGCGGCGCCCCCAAGGTTTTGGCCGCCATGGCCCGCCCTTACACGCCGGAGAATTTCGTTGACCTGGTCCGGGAAATCCATCGGCTTTTCCCGGAGGCGGGACTGGGTCTGGACGTCCTGGTGGGGTTTCCGGGGGAGACCGCCGCCGACTTCGAGGCCACCCGGGCCCTGGTGGCGGCGCTCCCCGTGACTTATCTCCACGTCTTTCCTTTCTCCCCCCGGCCCGGCACCGCGGCGGCGCACCTGACGCCGGTGCCCGCCGGGGAGATTCGGGAGCGGGCCCGGGTCATACGGGACCTGGGACGGCTGAAAAAATCGCAGTTTCTGGAAGCCCAATTGGGGGAGACGCGGGAAGTGCTGGTGGAAGGGCCGGCCTCCCCAAGGGGCTGGCTTCAGGGCCTGAGCGACAACTACCTGCGGGTGGTCTTGCCGGGGGAGCCGGCGCTACGCAACCGCCGCCTCAGGGTGCGATTTCGCCGCCTTCGGGGTGAGGCGGTGGTGGGGGAAGTGGTTGGTTAGAGCGGTTGTTCATGAGCCTTAGGCTCACCAATAAGGCATCAAAGGTGGGTAGGGCTGCCGTGCCCGCCAATTCCCCAGGCGGCCGGAGGCGGGCGCCCCACCTAAAAAAGCCAGAAGCTATTTCAAAACCCGGCTCATCGGAGAATGTCATTCTGAGCGCAGCGAAGAATCTAGTTATTTAAAAATCTAGACCCTTCGCTGCGCTCAGGGTGACAGCAAAAATTGTTTTGCAATAGTTTCCAGTCGTTGAACGCCTTCAGCGTCCAGCACGAATCTTGATGGCTTATCTCGTTCTCAAGCTTTGCTTGGGGACCAGTCATTCATATTCCTGCGGAACCCCAAAAACCATGAAAATGTAGCACCGCCGCCCTCGGCGGTTCAGGCGCCGGCAAGGGCGCCGGCGCTACATTTGGCGCTGGTCTTAGAATACTTTCAGAGCAGTCATTCATGGGCCTTTGGCCCACCCGTAAATTATGAAAAGTTCATGATGGGCATGCCCCTAACTTTGAACTTTGAACCTTAACTTTGAACCTTGAACCTTGAACTTTGAACTTTTCGTAACAGGAGAAAGGTCTGTCCGGCGGCCCTTGGCCAAAAAAAAGGCAGGGGTTGATTGCCCCTGCCTCTAAGGTTCACGTTCGGTTACTTGATTACTTGGTCAAGGAGACCCTGACCAGGCCCAGGTCTCTGTCCCTTTCCAGGCGCCGGGCAATTCCCGTGAGGGCCAGGAGGCCGGAGGCAAACACCCACACCGTGACCATCAGGGGTACGGCGCTGATCAGAAAATCCAGGGCTCCCGTGAGCATGAAAAGCGTAAAGATGGTGCTCAACCTGAAGAGTTTCATGAATCCTTCCTTTAGGGCCTAGTCATATAATCGGCATAATCTCTAGAAACTTAAGCAATCTTTATGCCATAATCGGCAACCGGCTAATATCATTGTCCTTAGATGTTTCCCTCAGCTATTTTCTTCTCATTTAATAATTTTTGGTGTTCAACTTCTTTGACAGAAGTTCGGCTCCCTAAACGGGCACCGGAAATTATCCGTAAGCGCTGGCAAGCGAAAATGGTAGTAGAGGCCCCGATAACCCCTGCCGCTCCCGGCGGCCAACAACAAAGGGCAGGTCCTTGGACCTGCCCGGTGGCAAACCGAAGGCAAAAGTTCTGTTAGGCGGGAGCGCCCACCCCTTCCCAGAGCGGCGTTTGCAGCCAGGAAGGCTGGCTCTTCCGGGGCTGGGGCGTGGGCGCCCAGACCCGCCAGGCCATTTCTTGGCGCATCAGGAATTGCAGGAAAGCGCAGTGCAATTCGTGGCTCCCCCGGCCCACTTCCAGGCGTCCCAGCAGGGGCAGTCCCAGCAGGGCCAGGTCCCCCACCGCGTCCAGGATCTTGTGGCGCACGCACTCTTCCGGAAACCGAAAGCCGCCCGGATTCAAAACGCCGGTGTCATCCAGCACCACGGCGTTATCCAGCGACCCCCCCAGGGCCAGGCCCCGGGTCTGGAGGAACTGGACTTCCTTGAGAAACCCGAAGGTCCGGGCCGGCGCAATCTCGGAGCAGAAGTTCTCGGAGTGCATGGGGACGCTGTAGCGCTGGCGTCGGATCAGCGGGTGATTGAAGTCGATGGTGTAAGTGATGCTGGGCTCGCCGGGAATTACCCGTATCCACTGGTCGCCTTGCCTGAGTTCCACCGGCTTTCTGATGAGGACGTAGGACCGGGTCCGGGGCAAGTCCCGGAGCCCCGCGGCGCTCAGGAGGCTGGAGAAAGGCGCGGCGCTCCCGTCCATAATGGGCAACTCCGGCCCCTCCACCTGGATCCTGGCATTGTCCACCCCCAGGCCCCGCATGGCGGCCAGGAGATGTTCCACCGTGGACAGGGTGTAGCCGCCCTCTCCCAGGGTGGTGGCCCGGGTGGTGTCCACCACCCGGCTGTAGTGGGCCAGGATCTCCGGCTTGCCGGGCAGGTCCGCCCGGACAAACCGCAGGCCGTGATTGGCGCCGGCCGGCTGAATGGTGACGCGCACCTCTCGGGCCGTATGGAGGCCGATCCCGCTAAAACTAAGAGGTTGCGCCAGAGTTTTTTGCCACAGCATAGTTGTCTCCCACCCACCGTAGTGCAATCCTTATACCAGGGTTTAGGGGATTGGGAGGTCGGCCGACCGAAACGGTAACCGCTTAAAATATTTGATTTTCTCTAGACCAGGTGAGGAAGACGGACTCCGGCTCGGCCGCGGTTGTGGCATAAAAACCACAACTTCCAGCAATCTGTGGCAAATGAGCCACTTTTGGAGAGGACAGAAGTTCCGGCGACCAGTGTGGCGTTTCGCAATCCTATGACATTTAAAACCACGGTTTCTGCCCCCCTTTCCTAAAGGGGGGCAGGGGGGCTTTTATCATAACCGCTGGAAAATCCCCCTAAATCCCCCTTTTTCCCAGGGGGACTTTAAGAACTGAGAGCTAAGGTTTTCGGTTGCCCCAAGGAAAAGCCTGGTGTCCTTACCGCATCCCCATAAGGGGTTGGGGGAGGGAGTTTGAGGGAGGGGGCAGGGGCCGACGGCCCCTGGCCCCTTCCCGCAACTAACTTTCCACCTCTCGGCCGCTCACTCCGTCTCCCGGGGCGGGTACTCCAGGCGGGCCCACCACCGGGGGTCGATGTCCGGGAAGATGTCGTCCCGCTCCCGGCAGAATTGCAGAAAGTTCCAGTCTTCCGGCGGCAGGTCCCGGTCGGCGGCGTAGCGCCGGGTCATGGCCGCCAGGCGTCGGAAATCGTCCTGGTGCACCACCAGCCGCAGTTCCGCGTAATCCCGGGCGCTGAAGGTGCTGATGAGGAACTGCCAGTCCGAGGACTCCAGCAGAAAGAGCGACCGGCCGCACTGCTTGAGCAGGTCCTGGAGCCGGGGGTCCGGATCAGCGGCCCAAAGCCCGGCCAACTCCTCCATCTCCTGCTCCGCCGGGTAGATGTGGCGCCAGGTCCAGTCGTTCATCTCGTTGAGCCAGATCCAGTGATAGCCCCCTTCGCCCCAGGAGCCCTCGGGGAGCGAAATGACGGCCCGGGGGGCCGCCGCCTGCAGGATGGCGGCGCCGGGGCTCAGGCTCACCTGGGTGTGCTGGTGGAAGCGGCGCAGCACCTGGTAGACCCACTCCGGGCCCTCGAACCACCAGTGGCCGATGAGCTCGGTGTCGTAAGGGGCTACCACCGTGCCCGGCCGGCCATGCTGCTGGCGGAACTCGGTGAGGATGTCCGTGACCAGGGAGACGAAATGGTCCGCCTGTTCGTTGAGGCGGGCCGGCACCCACTGGGGGTAATAGGGCTCCTTGTCCGCCAGGTCGGCCTTGGCGCTGGTCACCTTCCAGTACCGGAGCCCTCCTGGGAAGCGCTTCTTGTGGAAATCCAGGTAGTTGCCGTCACCGGGGTAGCCCCATTCGCCGCTCCACACCTGGAGCCCGGTCTTGGGGTCCCGGGTGAAGGCCGCCACCGGCCGCTTGGTCTCCGGGGCGGAGCTCACCAGGTAGACCTGGTAGGGCGATTTATCCTCTTCCTCGGGCCGCTCCTGAAACTGGGAGGCAAAGCGCTCCCAGAGGCGCTCCAGGGCTTCGAAGCGGTCTTTGTAGACGCCGATGGCCCGTCCGCCCTTCAGGAGGTGGGAGTCGATGAAGAAATAGCTGAGGCCGTTTTCGGACAAAAACTCCTCCACCCCCTTGCGCAGCACCGGCGGCGCGTCGGCCACATCGGCCAGGGGCGGCACCCATTTATAGCGGGGGCGGTAGGCGCATTCCGGCAGCCAGAACCCCTGGGGGTCCCGCCCGAAATGGCGCCGGTGGGCGGCCACCCCCTGCTTCACCTGGGCCTGCACTGCGGTATCCCGGCCCAACAGGGGGAGATAGCCGTGGGTGGCGGCCGAAGTGATGACCTCGATGACGCCGGCATCCATCAAGCGCCGGCACTCCGCCAGGAGGTCCTCCTGGAAGTCCTCGCTGAAGGCCCGGCGCAGCTCCCGGTAATGGTCCTCCCACATCTTGGCCAGGGAGGCGAAGTGGTCGTCCCCCAGCTTTTGGAAGGTCTCCAGGTCCTCCCCGGCCGCCTGGATTTTATTATCCAGATAGTCCTTGAACTCCTCTTTAAAGGTGGCGGCGGCCAGCATCTCCGCCAGGATGGGGGTGATCCCCAGGGTCACCCCGGAAGTTTGCCCTTCAGAGGCCAGACGCCTGAAGACCTGGAGCAAGGGGATATAGGATTCGGCCGCGGCTTCGTTGAGCCAGTCCATGCCGTGGGGCCAGCGGCCGTGTCCGATGACGTAGGGGAGATGGGAATGGAGCACGAAGGTAAAATATCCTAACGGTTCAGCCATGGTTGCCTCCGGGTTAGTGGCCTTTATTAAAATGGATTAAGTATGGCGAGCTTCGGGAACGCCTTGCTTGATTAAAATAAGAAGCCGGGAACCCCGGGTCAATGGCCAACCGGAATGGGGCAACTCACGAAAACTTTATCCGGAAGATATTGCGGACCGCAAAATAAGTTTCCTTCCCGCAGGGGCGGGTTTAAAACCCGCCCCTACATCGCCTTAAGCCATGGAGATCAGTGACCCCCACAAACGCGGCCACGGAACAGAAAATCTAAGGATGGCGGGCACGGAGGCCCGCCCCACCATGGAAAAGATTTTATTTTGGTAGGGCGGCCGTCTCCGGCCGCCTCCGATAAGACCCTCCGCTAGGGGACGCTCATAAGCATTGGATACCGAGAGTTGCCTGCAAAAAGTTATCTTTGGTAGCCGCGGGCTTTAACGTGAAAACCCAAACTGTGAAAACCCAAATCCCCCTAAATCCCCCTTTTCAAAGGGGGACTTTTAAAAACCCCCCTTTAATAAAGGGGGGTAGGGGGGATTTTGCCTCCCCTTGGGGGCGTTCAATGGCGGCCATGAATGTCTATCCTGCGCCCGCACAGGCGAGACGCCTGTGCCACTGGATTGATTACGAATGGCATGAGCTATGGAACCGCCCCCCGCCCCCCCGGCGCCCTCCCGGCGGTTCTTGAAACAAGGTGCGGTGGGCAGAGCCCCCTAAACCGGGTTGCCTGCCACGATCCTCAGTCTTTGCTGAAAGCTGATCGCTGACCGCTATTTGATTACATCCGCCTTAATGAGGTTAGTGGCGCCCCGGACGCCGATGGGAGTGCCGGCGGTTATGATGACCCGGTCCCCGCCCTGGAGGATCCCGGCCCGCACCGCCTGCTCTTCCACCACCCGGAGCATGTGGTCCGTGTCCTTAAGATGGGGGGCCAGCAGCGGAAACACCCCCCAGGAGAGGCTGAGGCGCCGCAGGGTCTCCGGCCTGGGGGTCACTGCCACGATGGGGGTGCGGGGCCTGAGACGGCTGATGAGGCGGGCGGTAGAGCCGGAATCGGTGCTGGCCAGGATGGCCGCAGCCGTAAGGTCCAGGGCCATTTCGCAGGCCGCATAACTGATGGCTTCGGAGATTTCCTGGGGCCCCGCCGGGGCCCGGGACCTGAGCCAGGCCAGGTGGGGGAAACTCTCCTCCGTGGCCCGGCTCACCCGGTCCAGAAACTTGACGGCCTCCACCGGATAGCGGCCGGCCGCGGTCTCCTCGGAAAGCATCACCGCGTCGGTGCCGTCCAGGATGGCGTTGGCCACGTCGGTGGCTTCCGCCCGGCTGGGCCGGGAGTGGGTCACCATGGACAGGAGCATTTGGGTGGCGGTGATCACCGGCTTGGCCGCGGCGTTGGCCGCGGCGATGATCTCTTTTTGCACCATGGGCACCATCTCCAGGGGAATCTCCACCCCCAGGTCTCCCCGGGCCACCATGAGGCCGTCCGCCGCGCTCAGGATCTCCTGGAGGTGGTCCAGGGCTTCGTGCTTTTCGATCTTGGCGATGATGGGGACGCTGGCCCCCAGGCTGTCCATGAACTCCCGGGCCGCCAGCACGTCCCGGGCCGAGCGCACGTAAGACAGGGCCACGAAGTCCACGCCGTGCTCGAGGCCGAACCTTAGGTCCTCCCGGTCTTTGGCGGTGAAGGCCGGCAGCTTTAGGGAGTGCCTGGGGAAATTTACCCCCACGTGGGAGCGCAAGGTTCCCCCCACCGCCACCCGGCAGTCCAGGGTCCGGTCGGTTTTGGCTTCCACCTTAAGCTCTATGGAGCCGTCGGCCAGGAAGATGGGAACCCCCACCGGGGTGTCCCGGATGATCTCGGGAAAGGCGACGGTGGTCCCGGGGCGGGCTTCCTCAAGGGGGGCGGCAAGGGGGGCGACGCTTAAGAAGAATTCCTGCCCCTCGGTCAACTCCATTTGGCCGCCGGGGACTTCGCCGATGCGGATTTTGGGGCCGGCCAGGTCCTGCAGGATGGCCACCGGGGCGTGGCCCCCCGCGGAGATCTCCCGGAGGCGCCGGATCCACTGGCCGTGCTCTTCCCGGGTGCCGTGGGAGAAGTTCAGGCGGGCCACATTCATGCCGGCATCCACCAGCCGGGGCAGCACCTCCCCGGCGCAGGACGGCCCCAGGGTGCAAACGATCTTGGTGCGTCGTTTCTCCCGCAATATGGACATTTATGCTCCCCCGGTCATTTCAGGTATATTAGCCTTTGTTTTGGGCATTGGGGCAAAATTCCCAGCCACGGTGAACAAAAAGTTTCATCCGGTTTTATCAAACGGCAAGAAATGAAAGTAAAGAGATTTTCGGCCCCATGAAGAATTGACGAATTGTTCTTAGAAATTAACTGATTATATATAAAGAAAAATTAGTTGTTATTCGGTATAATTATTGCATATAATTAGGGCGAAGGGGGAGAACATTATGCCGATTTACGAATACCAATGTGTGGACTGTGGAGGGCGCGACCAGCGGGTGGCCGGCCTGGACGACCACACGGCCCTGTGCGCCCAATGCGGCGGCTTGATGCTGCGCCTGGATGAAGACGTCTTTCAGCCGTACTTCGAGGAGGTGTCGCCGCCGGCAACCTGGACTGATACCAAGACCAAGGCTTCTTAGTAGGATCCGGGCAAGAGTCTAGGTGCAAAAAAGCCTCTGGGGGAGAGGCTTTTTTTGTGGCAAGGCTCGTGAAATATTTCATTTAACTTGCCGGTATCCCTTTTCCATAACTAACGCGTGGCAAATAATCACCCAGAAAGATAGGTAAAGCGCCCCAGGGAAAGCCTTCCATAATGGCGCCGGCTTCCCGCAGCCACCAGAGGGGCGGGTTTAAGCCCTCCCTACGGGGTCATTTTCAGGCTTTACGGGTGCGCCCGCGGCCCCGTAATGATCGTTCCTGCCGCGCCCTGACAGGCTTTTCAGGCATTCAGGTATGTCCAAAAAATGAAATTGTTGTACAGATAAGTTTACATATAACCAGAGAAGCAGACCTGCCGCCGCCCCCAACCCCCGGCCTCGAAATCCGCAAATCGGACAATAGTCTCATTTCGGCTCCATGGGGTAACCCATGGCCAGCCAGGCGTTCCAACCGCCCTTGAGGACCATGGCGCCGGGAAGGCCCATCTCCGCCAGTTGCTGCGCCACCCGGGCGCTGGTGCCTTCGTGGGGTCAGGCGCAGTAGAGGACGATCTTTTTGTCCCGGGGCAATTGGGGTCCCCAAGTCTCCACCCGTTGGGGGTCTTGCCGCACCGCTCCCCGGATCTTCTGGTCGCTCTTATCCCAATCGCCGCCTTGGCGCACGTCGAGGATCAACAGGTCAGGGGCCCCCAGCAGGCCTCTGAGGGTGTCTTGGTCAATAGATATTGCCTCACTCTTGGCCGCCGGGGCGGCGCCCGGAGCCGCCAGCAGGGCCAGCAACACTAGTAAAACCATCCAGGCCTTAGTGCTCATGATCTCTCCTGTGCGGCGAGGTCATTTAAAGGGACCAGAAGGGCGGAAATATCATTTTGAGATTTTTCCTCCCTTCCTTCCCGGATCTTTATCATTTTAAGATTGAGCCGGCCCCGGGGTCCCTCACCGTGAGGCCTCCAAAGGCAGGCCGGAGAAATCCTCAGACTGGGCTCCGGCCCTGGTCGGACGCCAGCCTTGCGTCAGAGGGAGGTCCCGTCAGTAATCCAGTTCCTTGGGGACCGCAGGATATTCCTTACCGTACCAGGTCTGCCAGCCGCCCTTCAGCACAAAGACCTCCTTGAACCCAAGTTTGCGCAGCTGCCGGGCCACGTTGGGGCACTCGGTTTTGCCATCCTCGCAATACAAGACTAATTTCCGGTCCTTGGGGAGGTCCGGGGCCAGTTTAGGCAGTGTGGCGGGATCGATGCGGTGCGCTTGCTCGATCTTGGCGATGCTCTGGTCAAAGGCCTTGGGGGATCGCACATCGATGAGGTAAAGCTTCGGCGTCCCCAGCCAGTGCCTCAAGGTCTCCTTGTCGATGGTTTTCATTGGGGCAACCTCCCTTTGGGTTCTGGTTCCATGGAAATCTCCCCTTATGGTTGGCGCCGCCCGGGCGCCGCAAGTTATCCCCGTCAGGGTGGTCCGGTGGGGTCCGGGGCCGGGGAAACCGTGGTTGGACCACCCTGCGTCAGGCCGGGCCTTTGGGCGCCGTGGGGTATTCTTCCCCCTCCCAAGCCTGCCAGCCGCCCCTCAAGACGTAGACCTGAGAAAAGCCAATCTTTTCCAAGGCCAGCCCCACCCGGAGGCTGGTACCCTCATAGGGTCAGGTTCAGTAGAGGACCAGATTTTTATCCCTGGGCAGGGTCTTGGACCAGTTCGCCACTTTGAAGGGGTCAAACCGGTGGGCGTGCCGGATCTTGGTGTTACTATCTTCCCAATCCGCCTGATTCCGGAGATCGATTACGAAAACGTCGGGGTCCTCTAACCAGCCTTTCAGGGTCTCAGCGGTGATCTTTTCCATGCCTCTCCTTAGCCCCAACGGGGAGCAACGGGCCATGGCCCCGCCGGTTCCCGCGGTCTGGATCTGCCCGGTTGACATTGCTCGAATGCCTGCTTCGGCCAGGAGGTCGGAATCTGAGAGAGAACTAGATAAAAAGAAGACGAGGCGGAAGCCGCTTTATGGTTCAATAAATAATCATCATTTTCCCGGAGTCCAGTGGACGGCTTTGGAAATAGACGCAAATAAAATTCCCCTCACGGCGCTATTTCTAAATCCGGTTCAGGCTCCTTTTGGGCGGCGGTTTTCTGCCTCGTCCTGGCGCCGGCTTAACGCCCGTCACTTTCCCGGGTCTTATAAACCAGGAGGGTGAAAGTTTAGCCCTTGCCGGGGATTTGTGGTAAGGTGAAGGACCATGGAAGTCATTGCCGACCTGCATATTCACTCCCATTTTTCCATCGCCACCGGCCGGGAAGCGGACCTCGAGCATCTGGATCTCTGGGGCCGCTATAAAGGGGTGCGGGTGGTGGGCACCGGCGACTGCACCCATCCGGAGTGGCTCAAGGAATTGGCCGCCAAGCTGGAGCCGGTGGGGGAGGGGACCTACGGGCTCAAACCGGACCTGGCCCTGCCCCTGGACTTTCGGGGCGACCGCTGGCAGGAGACCCCCAGGGTGCATTTCTTGATCACCGGCGAAGTGAGCACCATCTACAAAAAAGCCGGCAAGGTCCGCAAAGTACACCTTTTGCTGCTGCTCTCCGGCCTGGAGGCCGCCCAAAAGTTTTCCCAGCGCCTGGGCCGGCTGGGCAACATCTCCTCCGATGGCCGGCCCATCCTGGGTCTGGATGCGAAATACGTGCTGGAACTGGTGATGGAGGCCGACCCCCAGGGGATGGTGATCCCGGCCCACATCTGGACCCCCTGGTTTTCCGTGTTGGGGAGCCGGAGCGGCTACGATTCCCTGGAGGAGTGCTTTGAGGAGGGGCTGGATCACATCCATGCCCTGGAAACCGGTCTGTCTTCCGACCCGGCCATGAACTGGCGGGTCTCGGCCCTGGACCGCTTCCTTTTGGTCTCCAACTCCGACGCCCACTCCCCCCAAAAGCTGGGACGGGAGGCCAATATCTTCCGGGTGCCGCCCTTCTACCCCGAACTGGCCCGGGCCCTCAGCACCAAGGAAGGTTTTGCGGGCACCCTGGAGTTTTTTCCCCAGGAGGGCAAGTACCACCTGGACGGCCACCGGAATTGCAACTTGAGACTGTCCCCGGAAGAAGCCGAAGCCCTGGGCGGGCTCTGCCCCAAGTGCGGCAAGGCCATGACCTATGGGGTGATGCACCGGGTTCTGGACCTGGCGGACCGCCCGGCGGGGGCCCGGCCTCCCGAAGCCAAACCCTTCGAGTCCCTCATCGCGCTCCCCGAGATCCTCAAGGAGGTCCTGGAGGTGGGCTCGGCCGCCAGTAAGAAGGTTCAGAGCCGCTACTTCCGGTTGCTGGAAAAAATGGGACCGGAGCTCACGATCCTGCGCCGGGCGTCCCTGGCGGAATGGGCCCGGGAAGGGGGGGAGCTCCTGGCCCATGGCATCGACAAGATGCGCCGGGGCGAGGCCCATATTGCCGGGGGCTACGACGGGGCCTATGGGGAGATTCGCCTCTTTACCCCGGAGGAACGCCGTCGGCTGCAGGGACAAGGCGCCTTTTTCAGCCTGGCCGCGGCCCCGCCGGCCCCGGCGGCTGCGGATAAGGGCAACCTGCCTCCTCTGCTGGCAGGGATGAACGCCGCCGGCTCCCAACCTGAACCGGCTCACCAAAAACGAAAAACGACAAACGAAAAACGGGTAGTTGAGGATCCGCTCCTGGCGCCGCTAAACCAGGCCCAGCGGGAGGCGGTGCTGCATCAGGGCTCCCCGCTGCTGGTCGCCGCAGGCCCCGGCACCGGCAAGACCCGGGCCCTCACCCACCGCCTGGCCTATCTGCTGGCCCGCCGGGGCGCGGCCCCGGAGGAGGTCCTGGCCGTCACCTTTACCCGCCAGGCCGCCGGCGAGATGGCCGAGAGGGTCCACCGGCTGCTCCCGGGCTTTCCGGGGTTAGAGCGGCTTACGGTCAAGACTTTTCACGCCCTGGGCCACCAGATCCTCCTGGAGCAGGCAGGCGGCGGCCCGGAAGTGGCGGACGAGGGGCACCGGCGGGCCTTGATCAAAGAGATCGCCCGGCGCCGCCAATTGCCCTTTGCCGCCCTGGAGCGGCAGATCACCTCCTGGAAGCAGGCCCTCCAATACCCGGCAGAGGTGGAGGGCGCCTCGGAGCCGCCATATCCGGCGGCCTTCCGCGACTACGAGGCCGCCCTGGAAAAGCAGGGCTTGTGGGACTACGAGGATCTCATCGCCCGGCCCGCCCTGCTTCTGGCCCGGGAGCCGGCCTTGCAAGGGGCTTACCGGGCCAGGTTCCGCCACCTGCTGGTGGACGAGTACCAGGACCTGAATGAAGCCCAATACCGCCTGTTCCGCTGCCTGGCGGGCCCCCGGGCGGAGATCATGGTCATCGGGGACCCGGACCAGGCCATTTACGGTTTCCGGGGCGCCCGGCCCCAGTACTTCTCCCGGTTCCTTACCGATTGGCCGGGCGCCGCGGCCCGGCGCTTCACCGAGACCTACCGTCTGCCGGACCCCGTGCTTCAGGCCGCCTCCCGGTTCAGGACGGGAGGCTCAGCCGGCGCCCTGCTCACCCACCAGGCCGGTGCCGAGCCCCTAATGCTCCTGGAGGCCGCCAGCGAAGAGGCCGAAGCCCGGGCCATCGCCAAAGAGATCGAAAAATTGGTGGGCGGGCTGACCCACTATGCCCTGGAAGACGCCAACCTGCGGCATCCGGGCGGCAAGGACCAGGCCTCCTTTAAGGACGTGGCGGTGCTCTACCGTCTGCACGCCCTGGGGCCGGAGCTGGAGCGCCGCCTCACCGAGGCCGGCATCCCCTGCCAGCAAGCCCGGGAAGGGGTGGGGCCCGACTGGGACGGCCTGGACCTGGCCGCGGAACGGGTGAAACTCCTCACCCTCCACGCGGCCAAGGGGCTGGAGTTTCCTTACGTTTTTATCGCCGGCTGCGAGACCGGCCTCATTCCCTGGGAGCCGGAAGGGGACTACCTCGTGGACCCGGAGGAAGAGCGGCGCCTGTTCTACGTGGGCCTGACCCGGGCCTCCCGGCAGGTCTTTCTCACCCGGTCCCGGGAGCGCACCGTTTGGGGCAGGAAACGCCGGACCCAGCTCTCCCCGCTGGTTCAAGCCCTGCCCCCGGAGACCCTGAGTCGCCCCGCGGCGGCCCCACCCCGGCGGCAAGTGCGACAGCCCCAACTCTTCCCGGAGCTGCGGCGACCGCCCCGGGGTCGAGGGGCGAAATGAGACTGTGGCAGAAAGGAATTTGGGAGAGGGGGCCAGGGGCAGAGGGCCGCTTACAATCCCTCTCCCAAACCCTCTCCTCCAACCCCATATAGGAGCTTGGGAGGGGAGTTTGAGGGGAGTTCGGGGGAATCCCTGGCAAAAATTCCCCTGGCCCGCTCCCCCAAATTCCAATCACACGAATTCGGAGCGCGTATCCGGCCCATGCAGGTGGCGACATTCTTGAGCCGATGGTTCTCAACCCTGATCCTGGCCGTGCTCCTGGCGGGGGCCACGGCACCGGGTCGGGCGGCCGAGCCGCCAGCCCCCCCCCGGCGGCGGGAACCAAGCCCCTGACCCTGCACTCCCTGCGCATCGAGGGCGCCAAGACCGTGAACCTGACGGAGCTGAAGAAAGAGTTGTCCATCCAGCAGCCGTCGTTTTGGCCGCCCTGGAAAAAAGCCCCCACCTTTCGCCCGGTGGACCTGGACTATGACGTGGAACGCCTGACCAGGTTCTTTCGCCGCCAGGGTTTTTACCACGCCAAAATCACCGCTGAGATCCAGTACCTGCCCGGGGACGCCGCCGACCTCCTCCTGATCATCGAGGAAGGGCCCTGGGTCAAGGTCACCCAGCTGGACGTGGAAATCAAGGGCCCCGGCCCGGACCTGTCCGAGCTTGAGAGCAAATGGCCTTTGGAGCCGGAAGACCGCTTCACGGAAAAAGCCTACGACGCCTTGAAAAATCTCTATCTCAACTATCTGCCCAACCACGGCTATCCCCGGGTCAAGGTGTCGGGCCAGGTAATGCTGGACGAAGAGAAGAACACCGCGGCAGTCCGCCTCACGGTGGAATCCGGCCCCCTGTCCTACTTCGGCGTCGCCCGGATTCCGGACGCGGAAAAGCTGGAAACTCCGGTCAAGGCTATCCTGGCCAGGCTGACTTTTAAAGAGGGGGAGATTTTCTCCCAGGATGAACTGTTCAAGACCCAGCGCAAGCTCTACGAAACCGACCTGTTCAAGAGCGTGGTGCTCACCCCGGATATAGTGCCTGCCAGCCAGCCAGACATCCCCATCTCCATCCAGGTGGAGGAAAAGAAGAAACGGTCCGTCAGGGTGGGTTTGGGTTACGGGGATGAAGAGCAGGTGCGGGCCCGCCTGGGGCTGCGCTACCGCAACCTGTGGGGCGGCGGCCGGCTCCTGGACCTGGACAGCCGCTACTCCAGCCTGGGTTATCTGGTCACCGAAACCTTTACCAACCCGGTGGCATGGGGAAGCGACTACGACTTCGTGCACCAGAGCGGCGCCCGGCGCCGGGACCTTCCTGGGTTCACCGACCAGGCTTATTTCACCCAGGCCCGGCTGGAACACGACCTGGGCTGGGATTTGCGCTACTATTTCGGCCACGGGCTGGAGTTTTCCCGGCCCTTCGGCATCCCGATAGAAACCCTGATCCGCCTTCAGGGCACGGAGCCGGAGAAACTCTACCGGTCCTCCTTTGTGTTGTTCGGCCTGCGCCGGGACACGGTGGACAACCACATCGAGCCCACCAAGGGAGGTATATTCAACCTCAGCAACGAAGTGGCCCCCACCTTCCTGGGCTCCGGGTTGCAGTACGCCCAGTCGGTGGTGGAGGCCAAAGAGTATCGCGCCTTGGGCGACTCCGGCTTTGTGCTGGCGGGCCGGGTCAAGTTCGGCATCATCCAGCCCATGCAGAGTACTTTCCAGATCCCCATCCAGAAGCGGTTTTTTAGCGGCGGGGCCAACAGTGTCCGGGGCTACAAGCTGGATTTCCTGGGGCCCCGCAACGCCACCAACGACCCCATCGGGGGGGACGCGGTACTTGAAGCCAACCTTGAGGGTCGCTTTCCCCTGCCCCTGCCCATTTACGGTAAGAAAATCGGCGGGGTGGTTTTCATGGACGCCGGCAATGTATATTTTAACGCCAGGAACATTGACTTGGGCCAGTTAAAGTATTCCCCCGGAGTAGGTTTACGGTACCTGTCGCCCATCGGGCCCATAGGGGTGGACGTGGCTTTTCCGGTAAACCCCATCGATAATGACCGGGGCTATCAGTTCCACTTTAGCATCGGCTACGGCTTTTAATACCGTTTTGGGTTTTGGGGTTTTTGGTAAAATATTGGCGGAAGGAAAATTCTGTTTGGAAAAGTTCAAAGTTCAGGGTTCAAGGTTAATGCAAGGGAAACACGGGATAAGGGGCCATGCCAATGCCGAGGCGTTTTAGGGTCATCGTCTTAACCGTCGCCCTGCTCCTGGCCCTGGGGGGCCGGGGCCTTTGCGGCATCCTGCCGGACGCCTTCCGGAACTGGGGGGGGTCCCAATTCCTGGACCTGGTGCAAAGCAAGATCAACGGCAAGATCACGGCCCAAGAGGTCTCGGGAAACCCCCTGACGGGCTTCACCTATAAAGACGTGGTCCTCACCGGGCCCCAGGGCCGGGTGATACTCCGGGCGGACCGGTTGGAACTGCGGCTCTCGCTGGAGACCATCCCGGCGCTCTATCCCGTGGTCGCCCGGGTGGCCCTGGTCCAGCCCCACTTCTACCTGGTTGAGGAAGACGGCCGCTGGAACTTCAGCCGCCTGGCCCCACCCCCGGCGCCGGGGCCTCCGTCCCCAGGGCCTGGGGGGATGATGGGGTTTTTCCTGCGGCAGGTGGATCTTACCAGCCTCGTGGTGGAGCAGGGGGCCGTAGAGATCACCCGGGACGGTGTGACCCGGCGTTACTCCGAGCTGGACCTCAAGGCCGCGCTCAACGTCTATAAGCTGGGCACACCCCAGCAAAATATCGACCTCAAGGAAGCCGACCTGGGGCTTACCACCCCCTGGGGGCGGGCCGGGCTCAACACCCGCCTCACCTATGGCCCGGGTCTGGCCCGCATCGACCACCTGGCCCTCACCCTGGCGGGTCAGGAGGTGTTGTCTCTGAAGGGCGAAATCTGCGAGCCCCTCAAGGACCTCTCCTGCAAACTGACGGGTCGGCTGGGGCCGCTTAAGGGAGAGAAGGTCCACGAGTTCTGGTCCCGGTGGCCCGCCCCCTGGGACCTGGCGGGAAAATTCAGTTTCGGCAGCACCCCCCAGGGGATGGAGTTGACCGGGGCGGGCGGGGTGGGAGAGGCCCAATTTGACCTGCAGGGCCGGCTCCTGGCCGGGGTTAAACCCGGGGCTTTTGAGCTGGACCTGAACCTTAAGGGTCTGGCCACGGCCCAGCTCCAAGAAATCGAGGGCCTGGAGGCCCGGAAGATCCAGGGGCTGAGCCCGGTGAACGCCCACCTCAGCCTCAAAGGCCAGGGGCTGCCCTGGAATCCGGAAGAGGTGCGGGCCGAACTTAACCTGGAGCCTTTCCAGTATCGCGAGGTCAAGGTCAAACGCCTGGAGCTGACTCTCAGCGGCAACGCCCAAAGCCAGGACCTGCACGCCCTGGCGGAGGGCAATTTCGGGGCCCTGACCCTTGATTCCCGGGGCCGTCTGCTGCCGGCGGGGGGCGCCGGCCCGGGCGCCTCCGGGGACCTGACCCTGAAGATGGCGGAATTTCAGCCGGCGCTGCTGGGGGGGGCCAAATACCAGGGCACCGTCCTCACCGGCACTTTTGCCGGCAAATTTCGCCTGCCACCCGGCTACGCTCCGGCCCAGGCCCAGCTGGCGGGGGCGCTTACGGCCCGGGGCCGCCTGGCCGGGCAACCCCTGGAGGGGCTCCAGAGCCGGTTCGCCCTGGAGGCGGGAAAGCTCCGGGTCTCCGAGGCCAGTATGCGCCTGGCGGCGCTGGCGGCCACCCTGCGGGGCGACCTCAGCGCCCAGGGGCTGGATGTAAGATTCACCGCGGCAGTTTCCGGCTCCCGGGGGCTGCCCGTGTCCAGCCCCGTAGCCTTCGCCCATCTCCAGGCCGAAGGCGCGGTCCAGGGGACCTGGAAGGCACCCCGGGTGAGCCTCACGGCCCGGGGAACGCAGCTCTCCTTTCAGGGCCTCAACCTGGAGACCGCCGCCTTTAGCGCCAACTTCACGGGCTTGCCCCCCCAGTCGGGGACCATCCAGCTTCGGGGAAACCAACTCCGCTCCCCAGCCGGCGCCTTCTCTCAGGTCAACCTGTCGGCCCAGGGAGAAGCGGGCCGCTGGGGCTTTAAGTTGGCCGCCACCTCGCCCCAACCTCCCCAGCTCACCCTGGCCGGCACGGCGGACCTCCGGGAGCGTCCCCTAGCGGTCCTGGTCAACCAGGTCTCCTGGCAGGATCAGACCTTAACCGTCAAGAACCGCGCCCCTTTCCAACTGCGTCTGCTACCCGGATGGGAGATCTCTCCGGCCGCCTTTCAGGTGGACGGCGGCCTGGTTACGGTTCAGGGCCTGGCTCGGGGGCAGGAAGTTTCGGGGAGCCTGACGGTCCAGAACCTGGAAGCCAAATTGTTGCGCCCGCTGGGCCTGCCCGCCCAGGGGAAGATCAACGGCAAACTGACCCTGGCCGGCACCCCCGGGGCTCCCATAATCAACGGCAACCTGTCCCTGGCGGGGGGGAAGATCCAGACCATTCCCATTCAAACCCTGACCACCACTCTGAATTATGAGGGTGAGCGCCTGCAAGTGGACGGTTATCTGGAGGAAGCCCTGCAGCGGTCCCGCCTGACCTGGAAGGGGACGGTGCCGGTCAACCTCAGCCTCATCCCGCTAAAATTCGCCCTGGGCCACCGTGACCTCTACCTCCGGGTCCACAGCGACAAGGCCGACCTCTGCATGGTGGCCTGCCTCAGCAAAGAAATCCAGGAGGCCCGGAGTTCGTTGGACCTCCTGGTGGAGATGCGGGGCGACCCGCACCAGCCGCAGATTTCGGGCTATATCCGCTGGGGCGAGGGCCGGGTGCACTTGCAGCAGACCGGCACCTCCTACCTGCTGGCGGCCGGCGAAATCCGCCTCCTGGGCGACAAGGTGGTGATTCCGGGGATCACCCTGATCAGCGAAGGCACCCTGCGCCTGGCCGGCGACCTGGAATTGGGGGGACCCACCGGGGTCCGGCTCAGGGCCCAGTTGGATAACTTCCTGCTGCTGAACCGGGGTGGCAACCAGATCTGGAGCAACGGCAGTGTGGACCTCTCCGGCCCCTTCAACGCCCTGGTGGCCACCGGGCGCCTGGTGGTGCCCAAGGCCCAGTTCCGGCCCACTTTCTTCCGCTCGCCCCAGGACCCGGACATTGTCCTGGTGCACCAGGAAGCCAAGCCCCAGGAGGCCGTCTCCGCCCCGGCCATCTATCGGAACCTGCGGGTGGATGTGACCGTCGAATCCTCGGGGGACGTCTGGCTGAAGGACCCCGTCGGGCAGGTGGAAATGACCGGAAAGCTCAGGGCCCTCAAAAAGCCGGGACAGAAACTGGTATTTGCCGGAGAGATTCGCGCCCTCAAGGGCACGGTGGACATGCAGGAAAGGGAGTTTAAGGTGGAACGGGCCGTCATGAGGTTGCCCGGCGTCCCCGGCGAACCCATAACCGTGGACGGCAAAGCCCTCCACGAGATGGAGGACATCACCCTGGTGCTGACGGTGACCGGCAGCGTGACCAACCCCCAAATCCGCCTGGAAAGCCAGCCGCCCCTGCCCCCGTCGGACGTCCTCTCCTACCTGGTCTTCGGGGCTCCCACCGCCGGTCTCTCCAAAGAGCAGTATTATGCCCTGGGAGCCCAGACCCTGGGGGGTCTGGGCGGCATTACCTCGAAGAAGATGAGCGAGCTCCTGGGGAGCAGCATCCCCTTCCTGGGCTCCGGGGTCGCCATGAAGAGCGGCGCCACCGCGGGCAAGGCGGTTTTGGGCGTGGAAAAGAAGATCACCCAGAAGGTTTCCGTCTCCTATCAGCGCAATTTTAACGAGGAACGGGGGCAATACGAACGCCAGGTGGTGATCGACTACAAGATCAACAAGAACTTCAGCGCCGAATCGCAGTTGGGGACCCGCAACTCCGGGGCCGACGTGTTCTTTAACTACGATTTCTAGGTCGTTAGGGTGTTCTGACTAACTCTCCCACTGCCCTGAAAAGTTCAAAGTTCAAGGTTCAAAGTTAGGAGTATGCCCATCCTGAACTTTGCATAATTTATGGGTGGGCCAAAGGCTTATAAATGACTGCCTTGAAAAGTCTCAATAAATTGGTGGTACAGGCGTCTCGCCCGGGCTGTAGGGGCGCAATTCATTGCGCCCTTGCGGGGCGTGATAAATCACGCCCCTACATGAAAAATACCTTTTTGACGGCAACTTGGTATCACGGGCGAGCCAAAGGTTCATGCGCAACGGTTTTCGCAGAGTTTTAGGCCGAGTCGCGGAAAAAAACGTTTAATGGTGCGTAAAACGCACCCTACATTTCTAAATATGGACAGCCGGGCTAGCCGACATTAGATTTCGTAGTAGCTCATGAACCTTGGCTCACCCGGACCACAAAAATGACCATCGTAGGGGCGGGTTTTAAACCCGCCCCTACAGCATCGGCGAGACGCCGGTGCCACCATTATTAATCTCGCCCATTAATTTTAGAACAGTCGCTTATAAATCTTCAATTCTATCAAAATAATGAAAGGCCGGTGGCACACGCTTTCCAGCCTGTGCGTGGACACCCGAGGGCGGGTGTCTTACATCTACTCAGGAGCTTTTCCAAGCAAAGGTCTCTTTCCCTCTGGGGCGAAAAGTTCCACAAAATGGTGGTGTGGCCCGGCCTCAGGCAGCCCCGCCCGATTTTCGCCGCAGCTCCAGTCCCCGGCGCACCAGGGCCGCCTCCAGGTCGGCGAAGTCAGAGCCCGCCACCGGATGGGCCTGCCACTCCTTCTCCAAGACCTTAAGGGCCTCCCGGCCTGAGAGGCCCGGCGGCAGCAGCCCGAGAGCCTCGGCGGCCTGCTGGGCCAGGGGGCTCAGGGGGGGCGTGGCCTTGGCCCAGATGCCCCGCAGCTCCCGGAGGAAGATGTTCGCGGTGCCGGGGCCGATGCCCGGCGCCAGGGCCTGGAGGCGGGCCTCCAGGTCGTCACCGTCCGCGGCCGCGGCCTGGAGGCGCTCCAGGTCGCCCTGGTACTTCTCCTGCAACGACTCCATCACCTTGAGGAGCTTGGTGGCGGTCTTGTAAGTCGTAGCGGGCGTAGCCCCCTTCGTCCAGCAGGGCCACCAGGTTGTCCCAGCCCTGGGCCAGGATGGCCTCCGGCGCATAGAGGCCCCGGGCCGCAAAGACCCGATAGGTGCGGGCTGCCAGCGTCCCGGAGATGCGGGCCCCGTAAAGGATGGCCGCCAGGAACCATTTTTGCCGCTCCCCCGGGCCGGCCTTGAGGTCGATGCCCAGCTCCCCGGCAAACCGGCCTCCCAGGCGGCCCAGCAAGTCGGCAAATTTCTCCATGTCTTGCAACTCCCTGATCAACCGGTCCGGAAAAAACCGCGGGGCGCCCCCTTCCTCCCGGAGTTCACGCAATTAAGGTTATTGTCATAACAGTCGAAACATAGTAATTATGACGGCAATCGGCAAGGTTTAAAGGATGGAGCCATGTGCCTGAACCAGCGCCGCTATTGCCGGTGCGGCCGCAATGCGACGTTTCTCCTCTTCCGGGACAACCTGCTGCCACCGGAGATCCTGGTGGAGCTTTATTGCCCGGAGTGCCGCCACCAGGCGGGCTGGGATGCGGCCACCATGCTGGAGGACTGCGGCTGGGTCTTGGAGTACGATGTGGAGCAGGCCCAGAGCTACTTCAGCCTGCGGGGGGTGAAGGCCGCGGCCACCCCGGAGTTCCTGTTTGACCAGGGGTATCTGAGTTGGCAGGGGCTGGCCCCCGGGGACGAGGAGGTGAACCACCGGCTGCATCAGCGGCTGGCGCCCTTAATCGAGCAAGACCTGGCCCTGTACCTTAAGACCCTGAAGGCGCAGTGGGTGGCCCACGTGGCCGGACTCAAGGCCGCGGGTTGGCGCAAGGCCCAGGCGACTTAGCGTTCAGAACTACAAGCCATTTTAAAACCCATTTTCTCTGTCACCCTGAGCGAAAGCGAAGGGTCTATTTATATTAATAAGTTCTAGATCCTTCACTTCGTTCAGGATGACATGAAAACTCGTTTTTCAACAGCCTGTTAGGGGGATTTCAGATAGTTATTAGAAAATCCCCTCTTACCCCCCTAGAAAAGAGGGGTAGAAGGCGTGCTTTTAAAGGTCGCAGTAATTATGCAGCGCTTCACTAGTTTTGCGGAACCCGAAAACAGCTCACCCCCTGTCTCAAAAAAAGGAGGACGTTCATGCGGAAAACGGTAGCGGTACTTGGCGTCGTCGGTGCTCCTGGGATTCTCTCTGCTGTTGATTGGCCCGCCGGATCTCCTGGCCCAGTGGGGCCTGATCCAGCAGGGCGTGGATGCGGCCAAGGGGGCGAAAAAGGCCCCGGAGCCGGCCCCAGCGGCTAAGGACGCGCCTCACAATGTGGCGGATGAGGCCACCGGCGGTGCGGGTTCTCGGGCGCCCATGACTTACCAGAACCGGGTCCGGCCCTTTTCCTACACCATCCCGGCGGGCTGGCGGCAAGAAGGGTCGGGGGACCCCGCCGGGGAGGGCGGCACCTTCATGCTCCCCGGCACCACCTGCGGCTTCACCTTTCACTTTACCCAGATGGTGCCCAGCTTCCCCCGGAAGGCCTCGGTGGACGCCTCTTATAAGCAGGCCATGGAAGAGAAGAGCATCGGCAAGTACATCCTGGTGAAGCGTCGGGACCAGGCCGGCCCTCAGGGCATCATGGGCTGGGAGACCATCGAATCCCCCACCAAGGGCTCGGGCGGTTTCCAGCGCATCCAGTGGCAGTGCTATGACAAGGACAACTACTATTACAGCTTCATCGCCCACTCCGATCCCCGCCAGTTCAGCCAGCACCGGGCGGTCTTACAGGGGATCATCGATTCCGTCAGGTTCGGGCGCTTAGGACCTGGGGGCCGCTGAGAAGAATGATCAGAATTTGAGGGCTCATCCCCTAGGGGCGGGGTTATCCCGCCCCGGCAATCATTGGTTCAGGAGTGGCCCTATCGGCAATGGCCATCACTCTGCGAGACATTGACGCGGCCCGCGGGCGCCAGCTTGGGGTGGTTCTCCCCACCCCCCTGATCTATTCCCACACCCTGAGCCGGGGTTCCGGCCGCGAGGTGTTCCTGAAGCTGGAAAACCTCCAGACCACCGGCTCCTTCAAGCTGCGGGGCGCCCTCAACCGCCTCACCCTGCTGAAGGAGCGCCGGGAAGGGGACCGGGTGGTGGCCGCCTCCGCCGGCAACCACGGCCAGGGGGTGGCCTTTGCCGCCTCGCACCTGGGGCTGCCCGCCGCCATCGTCATGCCCCAGGGGGCCTCCATCTCCAAGCAGGAGGCCTGCCGGGGCTACGGCGCTGAGGTGATCCTCCACGGCCAGGACCTGGCCCAGGCCCTGGAGCAGGCCCGGGCCCTGGCGGCCCAGGGCTACATCTTCATCCACCCTTACGACGACCCCGAAGTCATGGCCGGCCAGGGGACCCTGGGACTGGAGATCCTGGACGATCTCCCCGGGGTCGACACCGTGGTGCTGCCGGTGGGGGGCGGGGGCCTGGCCGCGGGCGTGGCCCTGGCCCTGAAAGCGCGCCGGCCCGAAATCCAGGTCATCGGGGTGCAGACCTCTCAGGTGCCCTCCCTGGCCGCGGCCCTGAAGCACGGCCAGCCCACGCCGGTGCCCTGCCGGGCCACCCTGGCCGACGGCATCAACGTGCCCCTGACCGGAAGCCACCCCTTCCCGTTGCTGCGGGATTACTTGAGCGACCTGATCCTGGTGCAGGAAGACGAAATCATCCAGGCCTTGCTGTTCCTGCTGGAAGGGAAAAAGGTGCTGGCCGAAGGCGCCGGCGCGGTGGCCACCGCGGCGTATCTGGGCCCGCTGAAGGGGCGCGACCTGGGGAAACAGGTGGTCCTGGTGGTGAGCGGCGGCAACATCGACATCCCCCTGCTGGAAAGGGTGGTGCCCCGGGCCTTACTGGCGAGCCGCCGCCTCCTGAACCTGCGGGTGGCCCTGAGCGACCGCCCCGGGTCCCTGGGGCGCCTCACGGCGCTCATCGGCGAGCAGGGGGCCAACATCCTGCACCTGTTCCACGACCGGCTGGCCCGGGAACTGCCCCTGGATTACACCCGGGTGGAAATCAACCTGGAGATCCGGGGGCCGGAGCACGGCGAGGCGGTGCTGGAGGCCTTGCGCCAGGCAGGCTATCAGGTGGAAGAAAAGTCTTAGAAGACGGTTTTTCGTTTTTCGTTTTTGGTTTTTCGTTTAAAAATAAAGGAAGGTTGCTGAAGCCTGCTTGGGGGAGGGGAGATTTTTTAATAACTACCGAAAATCCCCCTAAATCCCCCTTTTTCAAAGGGGGACTTTAAGACTCCTAGAGCTTAGGTTTGTATATGATTTGCCATCATACTATTTACGAAACCCAACACTAGAAGCTATTTCAAAACCTGGTTTGACAGTAGAATGTCATTCTGAGCGCAGCGAAGAATCTAGTTATTCCGAGCACCTAGACCCTTCGCTTCGCTCAGGGTGACAGGTGAAAGTCGGTTTTGAAATAGGTTATAGAAACCAAAAACCAAAAACTAAAAACCAAAAACTAAAAACGAGAAGCCATTATCATGCCTATTGCCGCGCGCCTCAAAACCGCCATGGAGAGCTCCTCCTGGATCCGCCGCATGTTCGAGGAGGGGGCGGAACTGAAAGCCAGGCTGGGGCCGGACCAGGTCTACGACTTCACCCTGGGAAACCCGGACCTGGAGCCACCGGCCGAGTTTAAGGCCGAGTTGCTGGCCACGGTTCAGGACCCCCGCACCGGCCTCCATTCCTACATGCCCAACGCCGGGCTGCTGCCTACCCGCCAGGCCCTGGCGGCGCACCTGAGCCGGGTGCACCACCTGGACTTCAAAACCGATGACCTGGTGCTCACCTGCGGCGCCGCCGGCGCCCTCAACGTCATTCTCAAGGTCTTGCTGGACCCTGGCGACGAAGTGCTGGTCCTGGCCCCCTACTTCCCGGAGTACCTCTTCTACGCCGACAACCACGGTGGCGTGGCCCGGGTGGTGGAGACCGACGCGGAGTTTCAGCTGGACCTGAAGGCCGTGGAGCGGGCCTTGGGCCCCCGGACCCGGGCCCTCATCGTCAACTCCCCCAACAACCCCACGGGCCAGGTTTACGAGGCCGTCGCCTTGAAAGAGTTGGGGCGGCTGCTCACCCACCATGCGGGGCGCCGGGGCCGGCCCGTCTACCTGGTGGCCGATGAGCCCTACCGGCGCCTGGTTTATGACCATCTCATTTTGCCCAGCGTCTTCCAGGCCTACCCCGATACCCTGCTGGCCACGTCTTTTTCCAAGGACCTCTCCATCCCCGGCGAACGGCTGGGCTACGCCGCGGTGAGCCCCCGGGCCGCAGGCCGGGGGGAATTGCACGCCGGCATGGTGCTGGCCAACCGCATCCTGGGGTTCGTCAACGCCCCGGCCCTGATGCAGCGGGTGGTGACCTCCCTCACCGAGGTCTCCGTGGATCTGGCTCCCTACGCCCGGCGCCGGGACCGGTTCTCCGAGGTCCTGACCTGGGCCGGCTATGAGTTCATCAAGCCCCAGGGGGCTTTTTACCTCTTTCCCCGGGCTCCCGGGGGGGACGACCTGGCCTGTGTGGCCCGCCTCAAGGAAGAAAACATTCTGGCGGTGCCGGGCCGGGGTTTTGGGCGGCCGGGGTATTTTCGCCTGGCCTTCTGCGTGCCCGAAGCCACCATCGAGGCCGCAGCCGCCGGCTTCGCCCGGGCCCGGGAGAAGATGGAGAAATAATATTGAGGGGAGGGCCGGGGGAATTTTTTGTAAGGGATTCCCCTGCCCCCTCCCTCAAACTCCCTCCCCCAACCCCTTATGGGATGGTTTTTTTACCAAAAACGAAAAACCAAAAACGAAAAACGGTTTTTTTCCATGGCCAAGCGCCCCTCACAATCCCGCCCCACGGCCGTCAAGGAAGTCCTCCGGGGGTTTCTCACTCCCGCGGACCTGGAGGCCCTGAAGCTGCGCCAGGAGATCCGCCGGGTCTGGGAGGCGGTGCTGCCGGCGAAGCTCGTGGCTCAAACCCGGCTCCTGGACCTGCGCCGCAAAGAACTTTGGGTGGAGGTGAGCGGGAGTGCCTGGGCCCAGGAGCTCCAGTTCCTCAGGCCCAGGATCCTCCAGGAACTGGACCGGGCCCTGGGCGCCGGGAAGGTGCGGGATATCCGGTTTCGGGTGGGGGAGTTTAAGCAAATCAAGGGGGATGCCGAAGATTAATCTTAGCAACTAAAAACTCGGAACTCGGAACTGCATGACCAGAAAATCGCCGGTCACCATTCTGCTGGTGGACGATGACCCCCTGATCCGCTCTCTGGGGCAGGAACTCCTGGAACACCTGGGCTACCGGGTGGCCGCGGCGGGGGACGGCCCCGAGGCCCTGGAAACCTACCGGAAGCTGGGGGGCGCGGACCTGGTGATTATGGACTATTATCTGCCGGGGCAGGACGGCTGCCAGCTGCTTCGGGCCCTCAAGGCCCTGGACGGGCGGGTGCGGGTGCTGGTGGCCTCGGGTTTCCTGGCGTCCACCGAAGCCGCCCGCCTCGAGGCCGAGGGCGCCCTGGGCCTCATCAATAAGCCTTATCGGGTGAGGGAGTTGGAGAGTCGCATTGAGCAGGCTCTGGCGGGCCCGCGGACTGCGCGGCCAGGGATTCCTTCCCCGGTTCGAACCGGAAGAGGACGGCACCCGCCCGGGTGAGGCAATACGTCTCCCGCCAGTCGGGCCCCAACAGCTGCCCGGCGAACCGGCGCATGGGCTCCTCGCCCTCAATATGGGAGGCAATGAGCCAGATGCGCCGCGGCGGCCCCTCTTTGGCGGCTTCCAGGTTCGTTTCCACGCAAGATTGGCCCAGGCAGAGCTGGGCGGCCGGCCCCCGGTAATAATACTTGAAGGGCTGGATGGTGAAGTAGTAGATGTAGATGAGGTCGCCGGGCTGGAGCTGGCCCTCCAGGACCCCCGTCAGGGGCTGGACTTCCTCCCGGTTGTTGAGGGGGTGCAGGTTTTCCCGGAAGTTCTCCGGGAGATGGAGGGAGATTAGGAGCACCCCGGCCAGCGCCGCCGCCAGGACCCGCTGGCGTTTCTGCCACAGCCAGGAGAAGACGGCGCCGACGCCGGCGGCCGCCACCAGGTAGAGAAAGGGGGCGCTGAACAGCAGCAGCCGGTTGCCGCCGCAGCGGGCCATAAAGGGGTAGCGGTGCAGGGCGGCGGCGGCGAAGGTCAGGAGAAGGGGCCCCAGGAGATAGGCCAGAACCCGGCCCCGGCGCCGGTCCACTAGATCCAAGATGCCCACCGCCAGCAGGGGCGGCCCCCAATAAAGCCCCCACTCCCCCAGGAAATACCAGAAATACTCGTACAGGGCCCGCCCCAGCCAGAGGACCAAACCCGTTACCCCGGATAAATCGGGGAAGGCCGCAATCTCGGTCCAGTAGGCCAGCAGTTCCGGGTCCAGGGCCCGCCGGAAAAACCAAAAATAGTAGGCCCCGAAGGCCAGGGCCCAGATGCTGCCCAGCAGGACCACCCGGCCCCGCTGGCGCGGCAGGGTCGACCACAGCACCGCCCCGGCCACGGGCAGGACAAAGACCAGGGAATGGGAGAATCCCAGGCCCAGGGTTCCAGCCAGGGCCAGGGCCGCCCAGCCGCTCTCTCCGGGCCGGGCCCGCAGGCGCTCCGCCAGGTAAAAGATCAGCACCGCAAAAAAGGCGTCGCCGCTGTATTGCTTCAGTTCCTTGGCGTAATAGACCAGTACCGGGGAGAAGCCCACCGCGGCCAGGGCCAGCAGGGAGACCGGCAGCGACACCAGGGGCCGGGCGAGGCGCCAGAAGAGCACCAGGGTCCCCACCCCGAACAGGAAGGACACGGCGCGCAGCACCGCTTCGCTGGCGCCCCAGACCTTAACCGCGGCCCACACGCTGAGAAGATACAGGGGCGGGGTGGACTGCCCCGCGGCCAGGGCCTCGGCCGGGGTGGATTTCAAAGCCGCCAGGGCCACCCAGGCCTCGTCGGTCCACAAGTTCCGGCCCCCCAGGTCCGAGAGGCGGAAATAGACCGCCAGGGCAAAGATCAGCCCCAGGGCCACCGCGGCCCACACCGGCAGGCGGGAAGGCGCAGGGCTCAAAGTTCGCAAGGGCTGGCCGCCTCAAAAAAAGTCAGGGCTTTCTTCAAGTTACCTTGTATTATATTTCAATTTCTTAGAACATACATAGAAATTATTTGTTATAAGATCTGGAGAAGAAGGCTTGACGTGGTTGAAAGATGAATTCTTGGGCCAATACCGGAAAAAAGTTCTTGCAGAGGGGCGTACCCTCAGGTCCCCAATGACACCCGGATTGTAAGGGCGGTTCGCGAACCGCCCCTACAGGTGAATTTTCAACGAGCTATCGTCGGGTGGCAACGCGCCTACCTCTGGTGGGCTACGCACGATCAAAATCCAAATGGCTGCCGTAAGGGCATGTCGGATCGTCCTTGAGCAGCAAGGGATTTCCCAACCTTTCAAAGGTCCAAACCGCATGACCAAGGATAAGCAAGCTGCATCCGACCCCGTCACATCCTTTCACTGGCCGCCCCCGGTGCAGCCCGGGGAGGTGGTGGCGGTGGCGGCCCCGGCCAGCCCCGTCAGCCGGGCCCACTGGCAGGCCGGCGTCAAGTTCCTTGAGGACTGGGGCTTTAAGGTGCGCGGCGGGCCCGAGGTCTTCGAGACCCGGGCCTGGGGGGCGGCCACGGACCTGCGGTGCGCCCGGCGCCTGGAGGAACTCTGGCTGGACCCGGAAGTGAAGGCCATTATCGGGGTCCGGGGCGGCTACGGGTCGCTGAAGATCCTGCCGCACCTTAACCTGGCGCGGCTATGCGGCCGCGCCTAAAAGGCTCTTCGGCTTCAGCGACCTCACCAATCTCCTCTGGGCCCTGCACCGGCAACTGGGCCTGGTGACCTTCCACGGACCCACGGTGGCGCACCTTACGGACCTCACCCCCGGGGCCCGGCAGGACTTCCACCGCTGGCTCACGGCCCCGGGGCCCCAGGCCGTCCATTACGAGGGCCTGGAGGTCCTGCACCCCGGGGGGCGGGGGTGGCGGCCGGCCCCCTGGCCGGCGGCAACCTCACCACCCTGTGCCACTTGGTGGGCACCCCCTTTGCCCCGCAATTCAAGGGGTATCTGCTGTTCCTGGAGGATCACAACGAAGCCCTCTACCGCCTGGACCGCATGCTCCACCAGCTGCTGCTCTCCGGGGTCCTGGAGGAGGTGGCGGGGGTGGTCCTGGGGGCCTTCACCAACTGCGGCTCCCGGGAAGGGCTGGCGGAAATGCTGGCCGCGGCCCTGGCGCCGCTTAGGGTTCCGGTTCTCATGAATCTCCCGGTGGGCCACCAGCCCGACAACTATACGCTCCCCCTGGGGGCCCGGGCCCGGCTGGACGCGGCCGCCGGGAGCCTCACCCTGTTGGCGCAATAAGGGTAATTAAAGTGTAATGGTCAAGATTTGAGCAGACAATCATCAAACCGAGATCAGATTAGACCTGACACTTGGGACTAAAACTTTAAATGTCGCCAGAGTCTTAGATAGAGCTAAGATATCCATATCAACCCACTTTAATGGATTTTATAAGGGTGGATAAATAGCAGTGAGCAACACTCTGCGACAGCCTTTCCAGCCAATTCCTTAATCAAATGGGGCCGGGGTTGCTTACCGTGTCTTGTAATGCATGTGGCCTCGGCTTTTCCCCTGAAGCCACCATTACCGGGCGGCACTGGCCTGGAGCCCTTATGCTTCCAGCCAGATAATGTCAGGGCGCCGAGAGACTAGGTATGCCCAAAAATCAGGGAAAAAGTATTTTATCAAGAATAGCTTGTGCTATCATGCCGACAATGAGAAGATTCGGCTTCAATAACAGAATCTCTGGGGGATTTTTCCCGGGCCGGGTGGTTCCAAAAAGCATTTTTGGACATCGGTG
Source organism: uncultured delta proteobacterium (assembly GCA_963790655.1). GTDB lineage: Bacteria > Desulfobacterota > Desulfobaccia > Desulfobaccales > 0-14-0-80-60-11 > DASWLF01. The sequence goes on from CAWBPT010000022.1 coordinate 50,948, forward strand.
GTCCAGGCTGCTGCATAATCTTCTGATTAATATCTGGGAAGGGTGGGTAGACAAAGCCTCTATTGGCCATAGGAGCCGGTTGCAAGTGGCAAACCTGAGCGATGACCGTCACGGACAGGTGTTTGGTAGCGGTTCGGTTCCGGCTCGACCGGGGGAGGGATACTTTGTTCAGAATGGTTCGGTTGCTGCGAAAATCCCTTTGTCCGAAAAAGGAGTCCAATCCTGTATGATTCGGCGAGTTATTCGTAGCCGTGTCGCTTGTCTGATGCTGGTGATCCTGGCAATTCTCAGCGTCGGTTATTCATCATGTGCCCATGCGCCGGCCTCTTTGTCGGCGTCCCGGCGGTCTTCGCAACTGATCTTCTCCACCTATTTGGGAGGATCGATCCCCTGTATACCCGGCGGCAACCCGATTACCTTCGCCCAGGGCGCCGCCAGTGACGCACAGGGGAATACCTATGTGACCGGCGCCGCCGAGGTCTACGACCTGCCTGTGAAGAACGCCTTCCAACCGGCCCCGGCGCCAGACAGTGCGACGTCGGCGTTCGTGGCGAAGTTGGACCCGGTGGGCAATCTGCTCTGGTGCACCTACCTGGGGGGCAACAAACAAAGCAAGGGCGCCGGCATAGCTGTCATGCCGGATGGGGGAGTGGCGGTGGCCGGCCTCACCACTTCGGATGCCCTGGGGCCGTTTCCCACCACCATTTCGGCTTTTCAGCCGAAAAACAACGGCCAGTCGGATTACTTCGTGTCCGTCTTTGACGCCAACGGCAATCTGAAGTATTCGACCTACCTGGGCGGTAGCGGAGTGGAGGGACCGCCGGCGCCCTCCACCTTTGCCGATGATAGCGCCCCCGGCAACATCGTCGCGGTGGATGCGGCTGGTCTGGTCTATGTCACCGGCTTTACCGATTCCGCTGGCGGGGCTGGCGCGAAAAAATTTCCGGTGACAGTCAACGCCCTCCAGCCCGATCTTGCCGGTATGCAGGACGCCTTCCTGTCCATCATCGACCCCTCCAAGAGCGGCGGGGCCTCCCTGGTTTACTCCAGCTTTCTGGGAGGGTCCCACAATGACCAAGGGCATTGCGTCGCGGTTGATGCCTCCGGCAGTCGCATCACCGTGGTCGGCTTTACCCACTCTTCAGACTTCCCCACCACCGCCAATGCCTACCGTGGCCATGCCCCGCCGCCTGGCTTTTTGAGCAACGGCTTTGTGTCCCAGATCGAATCAAGCCAGCCCGGATCCCTGTCTTCTCTGTATACGATGATCTACTCCACCTACCTGGGGGCGGACACGAACGTCGCCCGGGATGACACCTACGGCGTCACCCTGGATTCAGAGGGGCTCATCGTGGCCACGGGCCGGACGCAGTCGGCCGAATTTCCCATGACCATAAGCCCCACCATCTTCAACAGCGCTCCCTATCTCCAGGCGGGCGTCTCTGGAGATGAGCCCTACCTGGTGAAGATCGATCCTTCCTTGAGTGGCGACGCCTCCCTCGCCTACTCCACCTTCTTGGGAGGCGGATCGGCAATCGGACAGTGGGGCAGCTTCTGCACCAGCGTGGGGGTCGATTCGCTGGGAACAGTCTATGTCGCCGGGGAGACCTCTGCCCCGGGCCAGGCATACGTGCCTTACGACCTGAACTCACCCCAGGAGTTTCCATACACCCCTTACGCCTTTTTAACGGCGAACCAGGGCAGCTATGACGCCATCTTTATGCAAATCGACTCAGGCGGCACCACCCTGGGCTACTCCACCTACCTCGGCGGGAGAGACAGTGATCGCGCCTACGGACTGGCCGTCGATTCCGCCAGCAACGTAGTCCTGACAGGCCTTACCTTCTCTGCCGATTTTCCGCTGAGAAATCCGGTGCAGACCTGGCCGGGCAACGCCGGGTTTCAGAACGCCTTCGTGACCAAATTCTCTGCTCGTGCCCGGGGGATAGGTTCATTCTGGTCGCTGCTGCTGGTTGATGCAGAACCAGGGGGACCCAAGGAATGGGAAGAAGAGCAACCCGATGAATCATTGCAACCCGATGAATCATTGCTGAATGATATGGTTCCATGAGAGAGACTTATAGGTATGCCAAAAGAAGATACAGATATGGCCAATTTCAAGTAGAGGGTTTTTGCAATTAATTCTTGGTCATGGGGGTGGCAGGCAAAAAGGGGAGCGGCTGTGAAGTCGATTTCGTATTGGTTCCTTATCGATTGCTCCTAGGTGCGAAGTCAAGAAAGCCGAGGTGGTGAGGTATCCGGTTAGAATCCAAGCCAGTCTTCTATTCGTGGTTTCGCTCTAAGATGGGACCGCCGCATAACTTGCCAGGTTAGACAATTATCCTCAAATAAGCGAAAAATCCGGATATGATCTGAATAGCGAAATTGACCTTTTGTGGGGGGATTTCCAGAATCCTTTTTTGTCCGATGATATTATGCCTTGATGGAGAGGTTGTCTGGTCAAATCTTGACCATTACAAATAAAGTCTCCTGGCGCCGTCAGAGGTTCTTTCTGAGCCCCGCGCCTTCCCCGCCCTTGCTAGAAATCCTGCCACCCTCATTGACAACGCTCATTCGAAACTTATTTTTTGCCAAATAGCTTGATTATCCGAGGAGGATTTATGGCAAAAAAAGTCTATACCTGCGCCACCTGCGGCGCCCTGGCGGAGGAGCCCGGGCACCTGTGCAACCCCGCGGAGGAGATGGGGACTTGCGCCTACTGCGGGAAACGTGAGCCCCACGTCAAACATTACTGCAAAGGCAAGATGGAGGACCTGAAGTACGTCTGCGATCAGTGCGGCCGCCTGGCCCCGTCCGAGGAATTGCTCTGCAAGCCGAAGAAAGTGCCTGCCTGAGTAGTCGGCGCTGAGGGGCTGCCGGCGTTAAAACCATCAGAGCCTTTCGTCTCGTCCCCGAGACGAAAGGCTCTTTTTGTTAGACTAAGCAAAGATAATGGCAGGCCACGCCGGGCACAGGCGCGCCGAAGGCGCCCGGTGCTTTTTTTCCCGCCATCCGCCAGATTCTATTTTCAGGTGAGATAGGAGTGGAGGCCGGTGAGGAGAAAGCTCACCCCGAAATAGGTGAATAACACCGCCATGAACCCCACCACCGCCAGCCAGGCGATGCGCCGCCCCTGCCAGCCCTTGAGCAGGCGGGCGTGCAGCAAAGTGGCGTAGACCAGCCAGGTGATCAAGGACCAGGTCTCCTTGGGGTCCCAGCTCCAGTAGCGGCCCCAGGCCGATTCGGCCCACACCGCGCCGGTCAGGATTCCCAGGGTCAGCAGCAGAAACCCCAGCACCGTGGCCCGGTAAAGGAGGCGGTCCAATTGGGACTGGGGGGGCAGCGCCGCCCGGGGCCGGCGCTCCTGCACCAGGTAGAGGACGGCGGTGCCGAAGGCCAGGGCGAAGGCGGCATAGCCTAAAAAGGCGGTGACCACGTGGATGAGGAGCCAGTTGCTCTTCAAGGCCGGCATCAGGGGTTTGATGCGGCTGTCCACCCCGCCGAAGGAGGCGTAAGCCAGGAGCAGGCAGGCAATGGTGGACAACACGGCCCCCAGATACCCCTTGAAGTAGCGCCGGAAGGAGAAAAGCCCCAGGGCCGGCAGGGTCCAGGCGAAAAAGACCAGGGATTCGTAGAAGTTGGACAGCGGGACGTGTAAGATGAGCAGCCGGAGGTTATCGGTAAAAACCGCCGGCTGGGAGTTCATTACCGCCAGCTGGTAAGATCCCGCCCACCGTCCCAGCAGGGCCGCGGTATGGGCGCCCAGTCCGGCCCAGAGAAGCAGCTGCGCCGCATGCTGGAGGCGGGGGGAGTGCCAAAGCTCGGCCATCAGAAAGAGGATGGCCACCCCCAGATAAATCAGCATCACCGCGCCTAGAATTTGGTGGATCATGGCGGCGTTCCCTTTTCAAATCCTGCCAACAGCCGCTCCAGAGAGGCGGCGAATTCTTCCCGGTGGCGGGGACTGGCCCCCAGGAGGCGCACCTGCCACCCACCTTGGGCCTCTTCTTCCAGGACCACGGCCCAGCGGGCCGCCGGCCGGAAGAAGGCCAGGTAGAACCCCGGAAAAACCAGGATAAAGCCGGCGTAGACCCACCAGACGCCCGGGTCGCTCTTCACCTGAAAGATTGAATAGTACCGGAAGGGGATGGCTTCCGCGGTGAACCGGTACTGGTCCGGCTGTTCCCCCAACTCGGGATGGTCTTTGAGAACCCAGAAGATCAGGGGATGACCGGCGCCGCCCTTAAAGGCCAACTGGGCCGCGGGCCCGTAACCTTGCAGGTTGCCGTCCACCCGCACCAGCATGACCTGGGCGCCTCCCCCGGGCAACTCCACCATCTGGCGCAGGGGAAGCTCCACGCTTTGCTCCCGGTCCCCCTGGCGCACTTTAAAGCGCACCGGACCTTCCGGACTGGCGCCGTAGGAGGCCTGGTAAAAAGTCAAGCCGCCGAAGGTCACGGGCTCGTTTACCCGGCAAGTGGCCCGGGCCGCCTCCCGGCCGTCTTTAAGGAAGGTGAGATCGGAACGGAATTCCTTAGGAGTGCCGCCCTCCTTTTCATAAAACTGCACCTGGAACTTATCCAGCCGCACCTGGAAGTTGAGGGGCCGCTCCAGGCGGCCCACCTCAAAAGTCCGGGCCGCTTCGCCCTGGTCCAGGGGCAGCGTGCCTTCGATGCCCCAGAACTTGCCGATGAGCCCCCCGGCCAGGATGAGCAGGATGGCCAGGTGCACCAGATAAGGCCCCAGGGGGCGTAAGCGGCCGCGCCGGACCAGATAGATTTCCCGGTCCGGCAGGGTCTCTTTACGGACGCCCCCGCCCAGCTCTTCCCGGAGCAGGGTGCGGATGCGGGCGTCAGGGTCGACCCCGGCGGGCCAGCTAAACTGGCCTCGTTCCGGTAGAGTCAGGGCCGCCTCCGGGGTGAAGGGTTGAAAGGAGCGCCGGATGGCCCGGGGCAGGCCCTGCACCACGCAGGCCAGGATATTTATCGCCAGCAGTCCCACGGGCAGCAGGAACCAGGGGCTGTAGTAGATGCGGGCCAAGCCCCAGCCGTAGAGGACGCCTCCCAGGCCCTCGCCGTAATGCTCGAGGTACTGGTCCAACGGCTGGTCCTGGGGCACCACGGTGCCCACTACCGCCACCGCGGCCAGAATCAGGAGCAGAAAAACGGTGAGGCGGATGGAGGTCAACGACTCCCAGAGCCAGGATTTTGGCGGGGTTGTGGCTGGAGATTTAACCATGGATGCGTCGCGCTGTAACCCCCCGTCCCGGACGGGGGATGGGGGTGCCTGGATTTAACCGCGGGAGGAAGGCTGAAACTGGAATAGCCGGATGGCGATTCAGTCTTCTTCCAGATCTTCTTCTTCGCTCAGGTGCTCTTCGTATTCTTCTTCGGTGAAGAGGTCGTCAAACTCCAGGCCGGAGGTCAATTCCACCTTGACCAGCCAGCCTTCGGACAGGGGATCTTCGTTGACGATCTCCGGGACCTCCACGGCCTCGTAATTGATTTCGACCACCTCGCCGGAGACCGGGGCTTTCAGCTCCCGGCGGCCGTTTTTGGCCTCCACCACGCTGAAGTGTTCGTCTTTGACGAAGTCTTCCCCTTCTTCCGGGAGGCGCAGGCCATAGATCTCCCCCAGCTTTTCCTGGAGGTAATCGGTCAGGCCGATGGTGGCCTGGTTGTCGTCATCCATGCGAACCCAGATATGGTCCCGACTAAAACGCATCTCGCCGATGGTTCTCACCCCATTCATGGAAAGATTCTGCCGCTCTAAAGGGCAGAGGCTACGCTGGGGAAATATAATAACCAAAAAAAGAATTGGCAAGGGTTTTTTTTGCGGGGATTTTCGCGTCCCTTCAGGGGCGGTCCTTTGCCGGCCTAACTTCGGGATCGCCGTTCGGTTCGGCTTTTTGACTTGACAACCGGGGGGTCATTTATTAGTTTACACTAAATTTCACAATCTCTAAGCAAATTAGCCAAGGGAGGCTCAGCTAGATGAAGCAGGTCAAAAAAATTCTCTTTCCCATGGACTTTGCCTCAAATTTCGAACCCTTGTTGCCCTGGGTCTCCACCTTTGCGGGTAAGTTTGACGCCGCCGTCTATGTCCTGTTTGTGACGCAGGATCTGTCGAGTTATTCCACCTTCTATGTGCCCCACGGCAACATCCAGAGCTTTCAGCAAGAGGCCCTGGCCGCCGCCAACAAGAAGATGCAGGCCGTGATCCAAGAGCACTTCCAGAAGTTAGCCAAGGTGGAGGGCCGGGTGGAGATGGGCTCCCCCGCGGAGAAGATCCTGGAATTTGCCAAAAAGGAAAAGATCGACCTGATCATCATGGGGGCCCATGGCCGCAAAGGCCTGGAGCGGGCCATCTTTGGCAGCGTGGCGGACAGAGTGGTGCAGGGCGCCTCCTGTCCGGTGGTGACGATTCACCCGGATAAGGCCTGACCGGTTGCTGCACCAGTGCGTTTAGGGGAGGGCCGGGGGAGCCGGGGGAGCCGGGGGATTTTTTGGTCAGGAACCCCGGCCTGCCCCTAAAAATCTCTTCCCTTCCCCCAAATTATGAAGGTGGCGGGCCTCGAGGCCCGTCCCACCCGCAAAAGTTTGTAGCGCGGCCGTCTCCGGCCGCCTCCAGTCCTGGCGCTGCAATTATGGCACCGCCGCCCCTGGCTAGTTGAGACCTCCGGGAAAATCTCTCTTGTCGCCCTGGCTAATGAAAATGTAGCGTAGGCGCCCACGCCGGCGCCCGGATGAGGTTTGGATTACATTTGGATTTCAGGCCTCACCTGCGGTTCAAGGCTTGGCGGCGGCCATCAGGAGCTTTTCCAGCTCCGCCGGCGGCGGGATGCGGCCGGCCACCACCACCCGGCCGTTGATGATCAGGGCGGGGAAGGTCCGGATGCCGTAATCCTGCAACAGCCCGGGATCGGTGATGTATTGAAGTTCGGCCGCCAGGCCCCGGGCGGCCAGGATCTCCATCACCTGCCGATAGAACTGCTGGCAGCCGGCGCAGCCCAGGCCCAGGACCTTGATTTCCAGCCCCGCCGGGGCCTCCGGCTCCAGATCCTCCCCTTGCAGGCGGCGGAATTCCCGCCACAGGGCCCGGCGGTATTCTTCCCGGGAGGCGGCGGGAATATAGTTTTGGGCAGCCACCCGGCGGCAGATCTCCTCCTGGGCCTGCTCCGCCGTTTCCCAGTCCCCGGACTTAACCGCGGCAAAGACCTCGGCCAGGCCCCGGAGGCCCACCAGGTTCTTGCCGATGCGCACCTGGGTGATTTTGTCGCTCATGGGATAAAAACAGCTAGCAGCGGTCAGCTTTCAGCCGAGAGGCTGAGGAAAGCAAGGTCGGCGTATAGAAGAGTCCGGCCTGCAATACAGCTATTACAAAACATTTTTCTTTTTAAGGAAAAAGCCCAAATAAAGGCCAGTATTTTACCCCCCTTTTTTAAAGGGGGGCAGGGGGGATTATATAAGCCTCTGATAATCCCCCTAAATCCCCCTTTAGAAAAGGGGGACTTTAAAACAGATTTTGGTAGGTCCGGACAAAATAATTGCCACATAATTTTTGAAGCATGACACTTAAGCCAAAAACTAACCACTAACCACTAACCACTGACCACTGGTAACTGGCAACTACTTCCCCCCGTCCTGGACGAACTTGAGTTCCCTGAGCTTCTGGATCAGCTTCTCCCGGGCGAACACCCCTTCGTGCCGGAAGACCTGCCGGCCGTCGGCGTCCAAAAAGACCTGGGTGGGGACGATGTCCACCCGGTAATGGCGAAACATGGGGCCGTGCTCATCTATGTAAACGCGGCGCACCGCAAATTGTCCGGGGTACCGGTCCTTGACTTCCCGGATGATCAACTGCGCTTCCCGGCACACCGGGCAGAACTTGCGGTCGAACTCCAAAATCTCCGGCAGGGTCCTGGGGGGCCCCGGCGCCTGAGCCCGGGCCGGCAGGATGGGGGTCAGCAGCAACGCCCCCAGGATGAGCGCGACCATGGTCCGGCGGCAGCCTGTTTTCATGGAACCCTCCTTCGGGTCATCCGGCGTTTTCCCGGTGCAGGGGCGGAATGAGCAGTATGGGGCAGGGGGCCACCCGGGTGATGTTGTGGGCCACGCTGCCCAGAAAGATTTCGGCAATGAACCCCTTGCCCTGGGTGCCCAGCACGATCAACGAGATTTCTTCGGCCGCCAGCATCTCCAGGATGACCGAGATGGGGTGGCCGGCGGCCAGCCGGGCGTCAACCCGGGGCACCCCCGCCGCCTCCAGGCGGCCCTGCAGGATCTCCAGGGAATTGCGGGCCGCAGCCTCCACCCGCTCCGGCAAACCGGGCTCGTAAAATTCCAGGGGCGGGACTTGCAGGGCATGCATCAGGGTAACCCGGTCCACGCCCCGGGGCACCAGGAGTTCCACGTAACACAAGGCTTGGGCCGCGGGGGCGGAGAAATCCGTGGGCAGCAGCAGGTGGCGCAGGAGCGCGGTGCAATGCCAGAAGCAGGAGGCCGTTTCCCCGCCCTCCGGCACCTGCACCGGCAGCACCAGGGTGGGGAACTGGGTGTTGTGGCAGACCGCACTGGAGAAGGACCCCAGCACCCCTTCCCGCCAGCGGGATTTGCCGTGGGAGCCGATGATCACCAGGGAGGCGTCGTGTTTCCGGGCCGCGTCGTTCAGGGAGGAACCGGGCAGGCCCACGGGGGTCTCCACCCGCACCTCCAGCCCCTGGGCTTCCAACTGCCGCCGTTGTTGGGCCAGGCGGGGTTCGGCTTTCTGTTGCAATTCCTCCGGGGAGGCGGCTGAAAAAATTGGGGGTGATGACGTGGGTCAGGATCACCAGGGAACACCCCAGGTGACGCATCTCCCCGCCGCAGGCCACGATCTCGTCCCAGGCGGCGGACAGATCCGTGGCCATTAAAACCTTTTCGAAGATGGGGCGATTCCTCTCCATAGCTCACCGCAAATGGTTTTCAGGAAGGCCAAGTGCCTGGATTCATAAATTGTCTGACAGGAGAAACTCAATTCTTGGGTCTTTTAAGTCCCCCTTTCTTAAAGGGGGATTTAGGGGGATTATTAAGCGGTCAATTAATCCCCCCTTACCCCCCTTTAGAAAAGGGGGGATAAAAAAACCATGGTTTTAAATATCATAGCAATTATGAAGCGCCACCTTGGAGGTCGCCGGCCCACTTACAGTCCACCCGAAACCCTCCCCCAACCCCATTGGGGCCGGGAAGAGGAGTAGGGGGGGCAGTTGGCCGGGCCCGGGCCCAAGATACCCCGGGCGCCGGTGCCACATTTCCCCCGGCCCTCCCCGCAATGGTTTCAAATTATAACACTACGGGGGAAAAAGCAATGAAATGCGGCGGTTCCGGAGACTCGGGCCGGCGTTCCGGCGCGGGAATCCGGTAATTTCGACTGGTTGAACCCGCGGGCGCAGAAATTTTCATTTATTAATTTTTTACCGGTATAAGTATAATATTTCGTGTCATGCAGTATTTTGCAGAGGCCGCGCCGCCTTGGAATGTCAAAAGAGGTAGCCGCAGGCTTTAGCCTGCGCCGCACAGGCGAGACGCCTGTGCCACCAATTCTTTGGCGTTCCGAAGATTTTTGCCAGTGCGCCGGCCGGTTAAATCTCCCTCTCCACCCGCTTGCGGGGGGAGAGGGTTGGGGTGAGCGGGGAAATCTTTCCCGCCCGAACAAAGTTGGGAGTTTGGGCGACATATCCTAGGATAATCGCAGGTGAGCCCAAGCGGAGCTTGGGCTAGAAATTGCGTTCCCAAGCAGGAGCTTGGGAACGAGTTATTAAGATGCAAAATCCCTGCGACACTATTGGTATAATATGCTTTCTTGCTCTCAAGAATGGCTCTGCCGCCGCATCGTGGAGGAAAGCCGGGACGCCGTCATCTTTGCGGACCGGGCGGGGCTGATCCGCCTCTGGAACGCGGGCGCCGCGGAGATGTTCGGTTACGCCCCGGCAGAAGCCCTGGGGCAACCCCTGGATTTGATTATCCCGGAGAATCTCCGGGCCCGGCACGCCGAAGGCTACCGCCGGGTGATGCAGGCCGGCGCCACCAGATACGCCCGGGAGGTGCTGGCGGTGCCCGGTCTGAGGAAGGACGGCGCCCGCCTTTCCCTGGAATTCACCCTGGTCTTGATCCGCAATGATCCGGGGGAAATCCTGGGCACCGCCGCCATCCTCCGGGACGTGACGGTCCGGTTCCAAAGGGACAAGGAACTGAAAAAACGCCTGGCCGAACTGGAGGCCCAGGTGAAACAGGGAGCCGGCAGTTAAGCCGTTCTTTGGCTGAAATAGCTGTCAGCAGTCAGCTTTCAGTAGGGACCATGAACTGGGTGGACGCGGCTCCCGATATAGGGTGGGCACTGCCCCGGGGGCGGCTGTTCCATGGCTTTAGCGTGAAAACCCAAACTGTGAAAACCCAAATCCCCCTAAACCCCCCTCTAATAAAGGGGGGTAGGGGGGATTTTTCATCCCCTTGGGGTGGTCGATGACGGCCATGAATGTTTAGCCTTCGTGGCGCCCCCCGGTCATGAGGGTTCGCCCCAAGTGATCAGCAGCCGATCAGCCTATTAACGGCCCAGGAATCTTTGGAAAGGAAGTTGCAGATGCCCCGTATCCTGAGAAGAAGAAGCAAGAAGGAGGGTCTCCCCCCCGGGACTCTCGTATACACCGGCGACCGGGTCCATGAAGCCGCCAAAATCACGGTAATCGACTACGACGAGAAAAACTACGAAGAAAGAGAGCTGGCCCGCTGGGATGAATGCATCTTGCTCAAGGAGAAGCCCTCGGTGACCTGGATCAACGTCAGCGGCATCTCCCAGGTGGCCAACCTGGAAAAACTGGGGGAGTGCTTCCACCTGCACCCCCTGGTCCTGGAAGACATCCTGAACGTAGATCAACGCCCCAAGATCGAGGACTACGATGACTACCTCTACATAGTGTTAAAAACCATCCGCCAGGGCAGCCAGACCGAGGAAATGGCCGTGAACCAGATAAGCCTCATCCTGGGCCCCAACTATGTCCTCTCCTTTCAAGAAGGCGACGGCAACCTTTTTGGCCCCGTGCGGGACCGGTTAGTGGCGGCCAAAGGGCGCCTGCGCAAGACCGGCGCCGATTTCCTGGCTTACTCCCTCATCGACCTCATCGTGGACCACTACTTTGTGGTGCTGGATGCCTTAGAGGAACGTATCGGAGTCCTGGAAGACGAGGTGGTGAGCCAGGCCACCCCCCGGACCCTGCGCGAGGTCCACCGCTTCAAAAACGACATGATCATCCTGCGCAAGTCCTTGTGGCCCCTGCGGGAGGTTATCGCCCGGCTGGAGCGGCGGGAGTCCCCCCTCATCCAGGACGCCACCACCGTATACCTTAAGGATGTCTATGACCACACCATCATCGCCATCGAAACAGTGGAGACCTACCGGGACATTCTTTCCGGGATGCTGGACATTTATCTCTCCAGTGTCAGCAACCGGCTGAACCAAGTGATGAAGGTCTTGACCATCATCGCCACCATCTTCATGCCCCTCACTTTCATTGTAGGGCTGTACGGCATGAATTTTAAATATATGCCGGAGCTGGAGTGGCACTACGGCTATTTTGCGGTCCTGGCCTTTATGGGCCTGGTGGTCATCTCCATGCTGGTGGTTTTCAGGAGAAAGAAATGGATTTAGGGACCCGGTTCAGGGGGTAGGGGGATGTTAGCAAGACTTGCGGCAAATCCTCCGAAATTCGCCTAGTATCGTGTCCCGCAAGTACATTGCAAAAGTGCTCGCTTTTATTCCCTCCCCTTTGATGGGGGAGGGTTAGGGTGGGGGCGGCATGAATAATAAGTGATTAAGGTATGTTAACCGGAATCAACTTCCCCCTCCCCCTAAACCCCTCCCACCAGGGGAGGGGGCATAATTGATGGACTTTGGTAAGATATTTTCGGGACACAACACTATCAGGCGATTGAAAGACTCCCATAATTGAGAATTTGTTATTCTGAGCGAAGCGAAGAATCTAGTTATATTTAACAAGTTCTAGATCCTTCACTTCGTTCAGGATGACAGAAAAATCCGTTTTTCAACAGCCTGCTATATCCCCCTTTAAGAAAGGGGTACTTAAAACCTTTCTTGCAATCAGAGTCACTCCGGCTTGCCGCTCTTTTAGCCCTCCCCGGGCTCTCCTGCCCCAACCCTAGGCCCCTCGGGGGTTGACGCGGCCTTTTTTATGATTACTTAAAGGACGCCGCTGCAGATTTCTCTCGCTAAGGAGGATGTGGAGATGACGGTTCGAGTAGGAAAGCCGGCTCCTGATTTCGAGACCAAGGGTTACTACGACGGGGAAATCAAGACCATCAAGCTGTCGGATTATAAAGGGCAGTGGGTCATGCTCTATTTCTACCCCGGAGATTTCACTTTTGTCTGACCCACGGAGTTGACGGCAGTTGCCGCCAAGTACGAGGAAATCAAATCCCTGGGGTCGGAGATCCTGGCCATCAGCGTGGACAGCCCTTACACCCACAAGGTCTGGCAGGAAGGCGAGCTCTCCCAGATCATCCCCGGGGGCCTGCCCTATCCCATGCTGTCCGATCCCGGCGGCCGCATCGGCGAGCAGTACGGGGTTTATGTCGAGGAGGACGGGGTGGATATCCGGGGCCGCTTCCTCATCGACCCCGATGGCGTCCTCCAGGCCATGGAGATCCTGGCGCCGGCGGTGGGCCGCAACGTGGCGGAAATGATTCGGCAGATCAGGGCCTGCCAGTATGTGCGGGAGACCGGGGAGGCCACCCCCGCCGGTTGGGAGCCGGGGAAAAAGGCCTTGAAACCCGGAGTGGACCTGGTGGGCAAGGTGTGTGAGATCTGGGCCCCGGACATGGCTTTTTGAGACGCGGTGGCGACGGGTGGTTCGGGTTTGAGAGCGCTAACCGGGGCTGCCTGCCCAGGCCCCCGCGTGGCGTTGCATAATTACTAGGACATGTAAAACCATGGTTTTTTTACCCACCTTTTCTAAAGGGGGGTAAGGGGGGATTATTTAAACGCTTAATAATCCCCTAAATCCCCCTTTAAGTAAGGGGAACTTAGAAGACCCAAGCATGCAGTTTGGGCTCGTTTCATACCATATTTATATGTAATGACCAAGAGTTAAGATGACAATCATCAAATCGAGATCAGATTAAATCTGATGGGGGTAAAATTCAAAAAGTGGCATGATCTGAAATGCAGTTATGATAACCATATCGAATATCTATTATTTTGGTTGAGACCGCGCAGATATAGCAGTTATCTGTTATTCGTTTATATATCAGCCAATATTTATTCTGAACTTTTTTGCCAGGCCCATCATAACCCCATTTTGAGCAGGTAACGATGTAAGTAAATCCTACGACCAGGATATCCTTGGATAATGGCATTGCACCGGTCACAGGTTTCCACCTCTGGGCATTCAGAAAAGTGAGCAAATTCCCGCTGGTTGGCACAGTGGCGGATGGGGCATTCTTTTAAACCACCACCCTTTTGCATCCAAGGCATTCAGGCTGGCTGAGGAACCAGTCAAGGCCCTTAATAACTTCAGGAAAAGAAAAACGTTCATCACCGGGAAAATAATGTTTCCACCACTACATGGGGAATTGTTCGACATAGTTCCTTACTTTAGTAAGTGCTTCCAAAAAATCCGGACTATCCAGCTGACAAGTATCACATAAACCACAATAACTTTCTTTCATGGGCGTGATCCTCCAAAGAGACGCCTTTCTCGCGAGCACTTCGGCCTGCCTCAAAGGCCTGCCTCAAAGTGCTCCGATTCGATAGGAAGCGCCGGGCCTTAAAGAAAGCCGACCCGCGGCCTGGCAACGAAATACCTTGGACATTTTGGTGGCGGGTAAAGCTGGAGTGGTTGGCTGATGGCGAGGCAGATTGAATATCTACGCATTTTCCAGGAAAACCGGCCATAAATATATTTTTTACAGGCTTACATGACAAGCTAGTTTTTCCCTTTTGTTGTATATTTAGTTAATATATATAAATAGAAATGGAGTGGCGATAATAAGGTTCCGGAAGGATTGTAAGGCCGACGCTACGGCCATTTTTGCGTCGAGGGTATTGAAGGGCGAGGCCCTGGTCTCTATATTTAAACTCAGAAAATTTATGTCAATACGGGGTCGGCCGGCGCCAACAAAGCCCTCAAAGTCTTCCCGGCCTTCTGTGCCATCGGGATCTCGCCTGATGTGGCGCAGGGGTCCATCGTCTGCACCATGAACCTCACCAACCGGGGAGAAGAAGTGGACTAGGCCCTGGAGGAGTTGCTGCCAGCGGTGGGGAAATTGCGCTCCTTCTCTCCGGTGTGAGGCAAGAAAATGACGGCAGTCTCAGGAGGATGAGTATGAAGCTTTCCACCCGCAGTCGCTACGGCACCCGTCTCATGTTGGATATGGCCCAACATTACAACGAGGGGCCCATCCACTTGGGTGACAACGCCAAACGTCAGGACGTGTCCTTGAAGCATTTGGAGCAGATCATCATTGGCGGACCTGGTGAAAATCAGCCAAGTCGAGCCCCCCGCGGCGGGATAAAAATATGAGCGCCAAAAATGTCTTGCAGCCCTCGTATGAGCCTGCTTTCAGTTTGCTGGAGCGTCTGGGCGGGGAGACGGAGCTGGGGGTGGCTTCTTGCTACCAATGTAAGAAATGCTCCGCCGGTTGCCCCCTCACCTTCGCCATGGACCTGCTCCCCGACCAGGTAATCCGGCTGGCGCTCTTGGGGCAGGAAGAGCGCTTACTGTCCTGCCGCACCATCTGGGTCTGCTCTTCCTGCGAGACCTGCACCACCCGCTGCCCCAACGGGGTGGACATCGCCGGGGTCATGGACTGGCTCAAGGAGGAGGCCCTGAGGCAGGGTCAGAAGGTGCCCCAGCCGGAGGTGGCGGCGTTTCACCGGTTGTTCCTTGAGACCGTCCGGGACCGCGGTGGCCGGGTGGACGAGGCCCAGCTGGTGCGGCGCTTCACTCTATTCAAGCTCTGGCGTCGTCCCGACCTGGGCGAACTCATGGGCAACGTCAAGTTAGGCTTGAAGCTCCTGAAGCGGGGGCGCCTGCGCCTGGCCGGGTCCCCGGCCCTTAAAGGCAAAGCGGAAATCGAAAAAATCTTTCTAGGCTCGGGGCTGGGAAAATCATGAAGGTATCTTACTATCCCGGATGTTCCCTGGAGGGCACGGCCCTGGACTACGCCGCCTCCATTGCCGCGGTGGCCCCCATGCTGGACCTGGGCCTGGCTGAGATCGAGGATTGGAACTGCTGCGGGGCCAGCGCCGCCCACAGCATCGACAGCCATCTGGCCCTGACCCTGCCGGCCCGCAACCTGGCCCTGGCGGAGGCCGCGGGCCTGGATGTGGTGGTGCCCTGTGCCCTGTGTTTCAACCGCCTCAAGGCCGCGGACAAGGCCCTGGGCGGCCGGGGCCCCAAAGGGGGCAGGCTGGGCGTCTCGTACCAGGGCGGCCTCAAAATCTGGGACCTGCTGGACTATTTCACCCAGGAGGACCTTCTGAGCAAACTGGCCCAGAAGATGGTGAAGCCGCTGACGGGTCTCAAGGCCGTGGGCTATTACGGCTGCCTGGTGGCCCGGCCCCCGGCAGTGACCGGCAAGGCGGATTACGAAAACCCCCAAAATATGGAGAAGCTTCTGGGGGTCCTGGGGGCCAGCCCCCTAGATTGGTCCTACAAGACCGACTGCTGCGGCGCCGGATTGGCCGTGGCGCGGCCCGATCTCATCGACACCTTGGTTGAGCGCCTGTACGACCGGGCCTTAAAGGCCGGGGCCGAGTGTTTCGTGGTCTCCTGCCAGATGTGCCAGGCCAACCTGGACCTCTCCCAGGAGCGCATCTCCCGGAAGTCCGGCCAGGACTACTACCTGCCGATCCTTTATTTTACGGAACTCATGGGCCTGGCCCTGGGACACCCGGAGGTGCAGAAATGGCTGGCCCGCCACCTGGCGGACCCGCGGCCGCTGCTGGAGAAGCAGGGGTTGATTTAGGAAGGATTTTGGGGGAGGAGGGTGGGGGACGCACTGACAAAAAATCCCCCAGTCCGCTCCTCAAAAAATAGGTTTAAAATTATGCCTACAGAGAAAATCGGCGCCATTATGGTGGTGGGGGGCGGCATCGCCGGCATCCAGGCTTCCCTGGACCTGGCCGAAGCCGGGTTTTATGTCTACTTGGTGGAAAAGGAGCCGGCCATCGGCGGGGTCATGCCCCAGTTGGACAAAACCTTCCCCACCAACGACTGCTCCATGTGCATCATCTCCCCCAAACTGGTGGACTGCGCCAACCACCGCAACATCGAGATCATGGCCCCGGCGGAAATGTTGAGCCTCAGCGGCTCACCGGGTCGCTTCACCGTCAAGGTGCGGCAGCGCGCCCGCTACATCGATCCCGAAAAATGCACCGCCTGCGGGCTCTGCGCCCAGAAGTGCCCCCGGAAAGTCAAAGACGATTTCAACGTGGGGTTGGGCTGGCGCAAGGCGGCCTTTATGCGGTATCCCCAGGCCGTGCCCCTGAAATACGCCATCGACAAGATCCACTGTATCTATTTCGACAAATGCACCTGCCGGGCCTGCGAAAAGTTTTGTCCCTCGGGCGCGGTGGACCTGGATCAGGAGGACCGGGACCTGGAAGTGGAGGTGGGGGCCGTCATCCTGGCCCCGGGTTTCCGGCCTTTTGACGCCGGGGAGAAGCCGGAATACGGCTACGACCGGTACCCCAACGTGGTGACTTCCCTCGAATTCGAGCGCCTGCTGTCCGCCACGGGGCCGTGCGGCGGCCACGTGAAGCGGCCCAGCGACAACGCCGCACCCAAAAAGATCGCCTGGATCCAGTGCGTCGGCTCCCGGGACGCAAGCGTAGGCCGGGAGTACTGTTCCTACATCTGTTGCATGCAGGCCACCAAGCAGGCCATTATCGCCAGAGAACACGACCCCGAGGTTACGGCCACCGTCTTCTTCCTGGATCTCAGGGCTCAGGGCAAGGGCTTTGACCGCTACTACGAGCGGGCCCGGGAGGTCCACGGCGTCCGCTATCTCAGGTCCATGGTCTCCCGGGTGACCCAAGACCCCGGCAGCGAAAACCTGGAAATCACCTACGTGGACGAGGCAGGCCGTGTCCAGGCCGAGGAATTCGACCTGGTGGTCCTTTCCGTGGGCCTCATCCCCCATGCCGCGGCCAAGGATCTGGCCGCCACCTGCGGCATTGCCACCAACCGGTGGGGCTTCGCCCAGAACCCGCCCCTGGAGCTGGTGGCCACCGACCGGCCGGGAATCTTTGCCTGCGGCGCCTTTCAAGCCCCCAAGGACATCCCCGAGACGGTAAGCCAGGCCTCCGCGGCGGCCGCGGCGGCCTTCAACCTGCTCAAAGATGCCCGGGGCAGCAAGATTACTGCCACTTCCTATCCTCCGGAGAAGGATGTCTCCCTGGAGCCGCCCCGCATCGGGGTCTTTGTCTGTCACTGCGGCCACAACATCGCCAGCGTGGTGGACGTGGAGGCCCTGGCGGAATATGCCCGGAGCCTGCCCGGGGTGGTTTACGCCGACCATTTCACCTTCACCTGCGCCACCGATTCCCTGGATAACATGCGCAAGATCATCGAGGCCCAAAACCTCAACCGGGTGGTGGTGGCGGCCTGCAGCCCCCGGACCCATGAGGGGCTTTTCCGGGAGAACCTGCGCCAGGCGGGCCTCAACAAGTATCTCTTCCGCATGGTCAACATCAGGGACCAGAACGCCTGGGTGCACCAGCAGGAGCCGGAGAAGGCCACGGCCAAGGCCAAGGATTTGCTGACGATGGGGGTGTCCCGGGCGGCTTTCCTGGAGCCCCTGGAGGAAATCCCCTTCAAGGTGACCCGCCAGGCCCTGGTGGTGGGGGGCGGGCTGGCTGGCATGACCGCGGCCCTGGCCATCGCCGATGCGGGTTTCCAAACTTACCTGGTGGAAAAGGGGGAGCAACTGGGAGGCATGGCCCGGAGGCTGCACTACACCTTGGAGGGCCACCAGATGCAGCCATACCTGGCCAACCTCATCCATGAAATGGAGCACCACCCCGGCATCCAGGTGCTGACCGGCAGCCGGGTGCTGGATTTTTCCGGCCACGTGGGGCGGTTTAAGAGCACCATGGAGGGCCCCCGGGGGCGGCAGGAGATCGAGTATGGCGCGGTGGTCATCGCCACGGGGGGCTCCGAGTATAAGCCCACGGAATACCTCTACGGCCAGCACGAGGGGGTCCTCACCCAGCTGGAGTTGGAAGCCCGGCTGGCGGGCGACCCCGAGTCCCTGCCCCAGGCGCCCCGGGTGGTGATGATCCAGTGCGTGGGCTGCCGGGAGCCGGAGCATCAGTACTGCAGCCGCCTGTGCTGCGGCGCCGCGGTGAAAAACGCTCTGAAGCTCAAGGAGCTGCGCCCCCAGGCCCAGGTCTTCGTGCTCTTCCGGGATATGCGCACCTATGGGTTCAAGGAGCTTTTTTATAAGCAGGCCCGGGAGGCGGGGGTGCAGTTCTGCCGCTTTGAGGCGGACCGCAAGCCGGAAGTGGCGCCCGCGGGCCAGGGACTGTCGATCTCGGTTTACGACCAGAACCTGCAGGCCCCCCTCACCCTGGCCGCGGATTTCCTGGTGCTCTCTGCTGCGGTGCGCCCCAACCCGGGCAGCCAGGAGTTGGCCCAGGTTTTCAAGCTGCCCTTCGACGTGGACGGCTTCTTCCTGGAGGCCCATCTGAAGCTCAGGCCCCTGGATTTTGCCACCCACGGCATCTTCCTGTGCGGCCTGGCCCATAGCCCCAAGTACGCGGACGAAGCCGTGGCCCAGGCCCAGGGGGCGGCGGCCCGGGCCATGGGCATCCTGGCCCAGGAAGAGATGCTGGTGGGGGGCTCCATCGCCCGGGTGATCCGGAACCGCTGCGCCCGGTGCCTCACCTGCGTGCGGGTCTGTCCTTACGGCGTGCCCGTGGTGGGGGAACCGGCGGAGGCGGCCTACATCGACCCGGCCAAGTGCCTGGGCTGCGGCCTGTGCACCAGTGAGTGCCCCATGGGGGCCATCGAGCTGCTGCATCACCGGGAGGACCAGCTGACTTCGGAAATCAAGGCGGCCTTTGCCTGATTATTTGAGGCTGAGAGCTGGAAAGCGGAAGTTACTTATGATTGCAAGACCCGATTGGGCGATCAGATAAAGATGCCTCAGACCAGTCCTGCCAGTTATCCTGAAAGCTCCAAACCTTATTCATAAGAAGCTGTAACTATGAGAACCTCGCCCTCAGCGGATGCCTGCTTTGCACTCCAAAGGTAGGAATCTTCTGGAGGTTCAAGCCGAGAGTGCCTTAACAGACGGGCCCAGTTCGAAATATTTTTGCTTGACTATATAAAAATGATATATATAAATTGACTATACTAAGATCGGGAGGTGGAAATCATGGGCCAAGCAGAACCGCGTGCCTACTGGAAATGCAAGAGCTGCAACTTCACCATCCATGCCGGTGTGCCGCCGGAGTCATGCCCGGTATGCCGAAAAAACCAATGTGAATTTAAGGACATAACCTGCTACCTGCCGGAGTGTGGCGGACCGGCCTATATTGATCCACGTTTGAAATAGTGTGGATTATGGTCCGTTTCTATGGAAGCCTGGGAGGACCTTCCGGTAACTCATCCATGCTCGCCGCCTCCAACCTCACCAACGCTGTTGTGAGGTTTTCCCAGGCAACCCTTACGGGGGCGCACTGAGAAACAAAATGAAACTGCTCCTCAAAATTAGGGGCCTGGAGCTTCGGCGCACTGGCCGGCTCCCTGGTCTGGCCCTAAGTGTAGCCCACCTCACCCGAACAGTGAGCTGGTTTATTTTTTAAGGGAAAGATCGAAGAACTTTTTCCTGATAGGCTCTCGGCGACCGTATAGCTTGCCACGAATTGGAGTTATCGGTGGAGTGGGGGAAATTGTAGGTATGTCCTGGATATGGGAAGTTTTTGGAGCTTTGATAAGTTTCTGGTCATAGCAGATAGAGACCTCTGCGAAAGTCCATTAAAAAATAGTTTTAATATAACGAAAAAATCAGTTCAACATATTGAAATAACGTGTTAATCTGCGATTAAAGTCAGATATTGGAGGTCGCAGATGCTGGGGAAAAAATCGGGGCAGATGGGCTTTGGGGACATGGAGGCCACGGGTCGGGTGCCTGAAGGCCACTTTCTGAAGAAGATCGACGGCCAGATTGACTGGCGGCCCTTCGAGAAGGTTATGGAACCTCTCTATCATCCCAACCTGGGGCGACCCAGCCATCCGCCCCTGGTAATGTTCAAGGCCCTGCTTTTGCAGCAGTGGTACGGCTTGTCCGATCCCGGCTTGGAAGAAGCCATCTGCGACCGCTTGTCGTTTCAGCGGTTTTTGGGTCTGTCGCTTACAGACCCGGTTCCGGATGAAACCAGGATTTGCCGGTTCCGCAATATGCTGGCCCAGGCGGGGTTGGGAGAACGCTTGTTTGCCTTGCTGGAGGAGCAGCTCCATGCCAAGGGGATGATCGTGCGGCGGGGTTCCTTGATTGACGCCACTTTGATCAAAGCCCAGCCCCACCCGCCGCGCCGGGGCGAGCCCAGCCCCGACCCCGAGGCGGATTGGACCCGCCGGGGCAAGGACGGGCACTTTGGCTACAAAGTCCACCTCAGCGTGGATCAAGGGAGCGGCCTGCTCCGGCGTCTGGCTCTGACCCCGGCCAGCGTCTCCGAGTCGCACCTGTTTGAGGAGATGGTCAGCGGCGATGAAGCCGCGGTGTTTGCCGATGGGGCCTATGCCAAAGATGCTCGCAAGAAGGCCTTGCGACGCCGAGGGGTGTTCTGCGGTATCATCAATCGGCCCTGGCGTTATCGGGCCATAACAGCGCAGCAAAAGAAGCGGAATAAATTCTTTTCCCGGGTGCGCCGGGCGGTAGAGCGGGTCATCGGCACCCTGAAGTGCCGCTATGGGCTGGAACGATGTCGTTATCTCGGTCGGGTGCGCAACCGAAATCATTTCTGGCTGGTAGGGATCAGCTACAACCTGAAAAAGATGCTGGTGCTGCAAGGGGCAACCTGAAACTCCTTTATGCGGCGGTGTGCCTGAGGGATTAAAGAAAGCCTGAAAAGGCCCTCGGGCACCTACCACAAGACCCCTGTGTTTGGGCTCAAAAAGGCTCATCGCTTTCCTTAAGCAGCAAAAATGCCATGCATCACATCAACCATTTACAAAACTTTCTTTAGCAGAGGTCTCAGATAGCAATCACTCCCTTTACCTTGCCCCCTTAAGTTTGGCTTGGAACTTTTCAGTTCTAATCCTGACTCACTGGATGGCCTTAACTATATTTAGGTCAATATATCAGTAACTTGCGCCACCGGCTTTTCTTCGAGTTTATCCATCTTCTGACATCGAAAACTACAATTAATTACAGGTTGAACTATCTAAATTTAATTCTTGCTGGTGTAATGGATTTCGTTAAGAGTATATATCTGCTTTTGGCGTTTGTGAGTGGGCGTGTAGAGGAAACTAATGAAAATAAAAATATAAAAGCACGGACGCCATAGCAAAGATAATAAATGCATATCCGAGTAGAATTCTTTTTAAAATTTTAGCCTTTTTCTTGATACCATGTAATATATTGTCCATGTACGCCCCCCATAAATTATGTAAATAATATTATAACTTAAAAGGACTCGTAAATCAATGAACTATTGCAGAATCCAAACCTCTGTCGGCCTAAGATAATGAGATGTATCTGCAATCTGGATAAATACTTAGCGGCGCCTTAGAAGTTTTTCCTGCCTAAGTTTCATAAAAAGGCAGAGTACATCATGAATCCCACCTGAGATGGACCGGGCAGCCACTTTTTTATTGACAAATTTTATTTTATGTATAAACTTGTTTACACATAAGTTAAAGTAAACTTTCCCCCTCCACTTTGAGAGCCGGTCCCCTACTTCTCTTCTCGCTCCCCAAAGGGAGCCTGATGTGCGACAACAAGTTTTCTGCAGCCAACTAAGGGTACTCCACCACCCGCAGAGAGAAAGGGCAAGATAATCAGGCGAGGTCTCCGAGTCTTTTGCGCTTCGATGCTCGGCTACACCTCCTGGAAAGAACGCCCTCGGAAGTTGGGATAGGAGAGGTTGGCTCCCGCTTGATAAAGGCTTTGGTTTAATCCATCCCTGCACAAGCTCCAAGGCGGCCACGCGAGGAGAAATCCTAAGCTGCCCCGAATGGCCCCATGGAAGGTTATGCTCTCCTTCTAGGAGGCATGTTTAAAAGATTCCACTGGGGCTGGACTTTCTCCTGGGCTTTACCCCCAGAAGTAGTTTTTGCGCCTTAGGGCAAGCCGCGGCCATTCACCTCCTTTTTGGTCCCATGGATGAACTACTAGCCAACTGCTAGCACACCTCACCACCCCCGAAACAAAGGAAGATTCCAGAATGGCGACCCGGGTAATTTTCGGCACGGTTTTAGCTCTGGCCATTAGCTTATCACCTCATCTGGCCCAGACAATTCCTCCCCAAAGGATCAACAACTCGGAGGAGGTGACCTCTGCTCAGGGCCTGGTCGCAAACGCTCTTAAAACTAATCCCCCAGCGGCATGTTTCAAGAGCTTCGTCATCCCAGAAACGCCACCACTCATGAAGATCTTTCCTCTGGAGGAACGGTTCTTCGTGAAACCTCTAGCCCATCCCCAACCGTTGTCTCTCCTGCCACGCTCCAACTTGCAATTGCATAACTTGTTGCCACTCTCAGCGCGCGGTCATAACCAGCTTAATTCTAATGATCTCTCGGACCGACTCCTAACCAAGGCTGGTTCTTACCTAAATACGCCCTATAGGCGGGGCGGTTCTTTGCGGACCAGCTGTGCCACAGATTGCTCAGGATTCGTGCAACATATTTACAAAAAATTCAATGTTGATTTGCCCCGTTCCAGCGCCGAGCAGGCCCAGGTAGGAAAGGTAGCTGCCCGCCGTATGGATTTCACCAAACTGATTCCCGCGGACCTGCTCTTTTTTAGCCGCGCCGGGCGGAATATTGGACATGTTGGCATCTATTTGGGTGACGCAAAGATGATTCATGCCTCTAACCGCCGTCATGGAGTGATCGTAACCGACCTGCGTCAACCATATTATGAAGGTACCTTCGTGGTGGCCAAACGCATCTTAAAGGATAAGTACCATCAGTAGGGCAACAAATGTGAGCTTAGGAAACCTGGGGACCAATCAGGCGCGCAAAGATCCGGCGACTAAGTCATGAATTGAAACCTCCCTATATCTTGCCAAATAAGAAACTTCTTAGAGATATCAATTACCTACAGATATGATCTGAATAATGAAATGTGGCTTGGTGGGGGGCCCATCACTGCAAAACTCAAAAAAGAGAGCATGTCAGATGATATTAAACTTTGATGGAGAGGGTGTATGGGCAAGTTTTGGCCATCACAATTTATAAAGCGCGGCACTAGATGCTGCGCGGCGCCCAGCATGACCAGGCTGCTCTCTTGACCTCAACTTAGTGCTTATCCGTAAATAACTCCAACTTTTCGCCAGCAAATTATGGCCGCTGCCAGATGATGCAATGCGATGTAGCTGGAAAGGGTTTTTTCATAGCGAACCAGGATCTTCCGAAACCGGTTGAACCATGAATTGCAAACTTCCACGACCCAGCGACGCGCCTGATAACCAGGGATTGTCCTTTGGGCCATGATCTCCTCGTCTCGCTTGAAGATGCGAGGTATATAATCGCGGTCAACAATGCTTTGATACGCCGGCTTCCCTTTGTAGGCCTTGTCGGCGCAAAGGGTTTGAGGCTGTTCCGGTGTCGGAGTTGGTCGTTTGATCACGATGGCATCCAAGACGATTGCTAATTGAGTTACATCATGCCTATTTGCCCCGGTAACGACGATGGCCAGAGGGACGCCATGGCCTTCCACCAACAGATGGCGTTTGCTTCCTTTTTTTCCCCCTATCCACCGGACTCGGCCCAACCGCCTCCAGTGCCAAAGGAGCTTTGGTTAAGGCGCTATCAATACTTTGCCATGACCAGGATATGCCTTCCATTTCGTCGTATTCCGCCAACCCGGCACGCCAGATGGCGAGAAATACCCCGGCCTTTTCCCACAGGCGAAAGTAGGCATGGATGGAACTGGGACTGCCATATCTTTCTTTGGGGACGGCCTTCCATTGGCAACCGGTACGGAGAACGTAGACAATACCTTCAAATACCTTGCGATAATCTAACGGTTTTCTGCCACCACCCTGTTTACGGATATAAGGTTTATTCGGGTCCCTTGCCGGTTGCGGCAAGAGAGGCTCCACACGCGCCCAAAAAGCATCGGAAACAGCCCATGACGGCAACCTTGGCATGTGCACCTCCGATAATTAATTGATGAGGTATACATGCCATATTATTTATCAAATGTCTATTTAATTACGGATAAGCACTTAGTCTAAAATCCGGGTCCCAGGCCCCGGTTATGCCTCTTGATCTGCTGCGCCAGGGAGGTTCAGGATAATTTCTTGACAAAATTTTGCTAAAATGCAATGAGGTTTCTGTTCCGGAGGGCATTCTAGCCTTGCCTGCGAACGAAATCCATACCTATCTTTAAACTGCATTATTAGGCGGCGACTTTCGGAGGCGACCATGAGGGCCATCTGGAAAGGCTACTTGAAATGCAGCCTGGTAACCATTCCCGTCAAACTGTATCCCGCCACCACCAAGAGACCTCTGCAATTTCACCTCTACCACGATAAATGCGGCAGCCAGATCCGGCAGGAAAACGTCTGCCCCGTTTGCCGCCGGACCCTGACGAGCGACGAGATCGTAAAAGGCTATCAGTACGGCAAGGACCTGCACGTGGTCTTGACGGAGGAGGACTTCGCCCAGGCCCGGAAAGAGTCCACCGACACCATCGAGATCATTAAATTCATCGAGGAACACCAGATCAGCCCCATCTACTATACCGATGCCTATTACCTGGCCCCGGACGGCCAGGCGGGAGCCGAGGCCTTCGCCATTTTTCACCGGGCCATGACCGAGAACCACCGCACCGCGGTGGCCAAGGTAGTCATGCGCCACCGGGAGTACCTGTACAACCTCCGCCCTGATCAGGGGGCGTTCATCGCTTTCGCCCTGCGCTATCCGGAGGAGATCCGCAGCGTTAAGGAGATCGAGGAAGCCGGGGATTTGTCCGGGATCCGGGTGAGCGAGGACAACCTGGCCATGGCCAAGACTATCATCGCCCACCTCAGCGGCGACTTCATGCCGGAGCAGTACCGGGACGAGTACACCCAGACCTTGCTCCAGATCATCCGGGCCAAGGCCGAAGGCAAGGAGATCAAGGTGGAGCCCAGGGTGGAGCGGGAAAAGGTCATCAACCTCATGGAGGCTCTCAAAAAGAGCGTGGAGGAGACCGGCAAGGCCCCCAGGAAGGAGATGGCCCGGGTCGGGCGGCGGGTCCCGGGGGAGCTGCGGGAACGGCAAAAGGCCTAAATGCTGGACGCCAAGATCGCTCCCATGCTGGCGTATAGTTCCAAGCCTTTTGACTCCCCCAACCATATCTTTGAAATCAAGTGGGACGGCACCCGCTGCCTCCTGTTCATCCGGGACCGGAAAATCCGGTTGCAAAACCGCCGGCTGCAGGACATCACCGCCCGGTACCCGGACCTGGCGCAGATTTACCGGCAGTTTAAGGCCCGGAATGCCATTTTAGACGGGGAACTGGTGGCCCTCACCCAAGGCCGGGCGGATTTCCGCAAGCTGCAGCAGCGGGAGCAGTTGTCCGACGCCATGAAGATCGAGCTGGCCGTCCGGCGCCTCCCCATCACCTATATCGTCTTTGATCTCCTGTTCCTGAACGGGGAAAAATATCTGAACGTGCCGTTAATGGAGCGCAAGCAGATTCTGCAGGAAATTTTGCGGGAATCCGATCAGGTAGTGGAATCCAAGTTTATCCGGGAGCACGGCCAGGCGTTCTTTAAAGAGGCGGTGGCCCAGGGGCTGGAAGGCGTCATGGGCAAAGCCGGGTCCAGCCCTTACCTGGTGGGGCAGAGGTCCCGCCACTGGCTGAAGATCAAGCCCCGGGGGGTGATGACCTGCCACATCGTGGGGTATGCCCCGGGCCGGGGCGGGCGCCGGCCCTACTTCGGGTCCCTGGCCCTGGCGAGTCGGGAGCCCCAGGGATGGAAGTTCCGGGGCATGGTGGGCAGCGGCTTTACGGTCGCGGACCTGGAGGCAATTTCCCGCAAGCTCCGGGAACTGGAGCAAGAGGCCCCGCCGGTTCCCGACCTCCCCCGGATCAAAGGGATCACCTGGGTCAAGCCGGAGCTGCAGTGTGAAGTGACCTTCCAGGAGGAAACGCCCCGGGGCCATTTCCGGGCGCCGGCGTTCATCGGGTTGGCACAGTGAAAAAGCTCTACGATCACCGGGAAGTCTCCAGACTCATCGGCATCTCCAAGAGCCGCATCCGCTACTGGGACCGCCAGGGTCTGATTCCGCCCCAGGAAAAGTCCAGGGGCAGGCTCTTCTATGACTTCCAGGGCCTGGTGGCATTCCGGACGGTGTTGGAACTCAGGCGCCAGGGCGTCTCCCTGGGAAAAATCAAAAAATGCGTGGAAAAATTGCAGCAGCTCATACCAGGTCTCAAGCAACCCCTGGCGGAAGTAAGGATCTCCCTTATCAAAGACCAGATCGTTCTGGGCAAGAACCGGCGGCGGTTTACTCCCGAAGGCCAGTTGCTGATGGATTTTTCCGGACGGCAGCGCAGTCCCCTGACTATCCCCGGGGAGTTGTACGAAGAGATGTTTTTCCAGGCCCTGAAAGATGAGGAGGCAGGAAACCTGGTCCCGGCCCGCCAGAAGTATGAGACCATCCTGGCGGCGGTGCCCGATCACGTGGACGCCATGGTGAACCTGGGGAACATCCTTTACCTGACGGGTTCGGAGACCGAGGCCGCCTCCTACTATCTCCAGGCCCTGGGGATTAATCCGGATCACGTGGAGGCCAACTACAACCTGGCCAATCTCCTGGAAAGCCGGGGGGAAATGTCCGGGGCCATCGTGTTTTATCAGAAGGCCATCCAGGAGGACCCGGGGTTTCCCGACGCCCACTTCAACCTGGCCATGGTCCTGGAGGCCATGGGGGACACCAAGGGGGCCAAGAAACACTGGCGGCAATACCTGGCCCTGGACCCCGAGAGCCAGTGGACCGAGTACATCAAGCGGCGGCTGGAAGAGGGGTGAGCCGGCCGGGATACTTCACCTGCGTGAAAATTCTGCGCCACCAGGGCACCAAGGACACCAAGGTCCGCAAGGCCTGAGATGGGGTGGGCCCGGCGCCC
Source organism: uncultured delta proteobacterium (assembly GCA_963790655.1). Taxonomy (GTDB): domain Bacteria; phylum Desulfobacterota; class Desulfobaccia; order Desulfobaccales; family 0-14-0-80-60-11; genus DASWLF01. The sequence continues at coordinate 78,295 of CAWBPT010000022.1, forward strand.
CCGAGAAAACTTTGGGGTCTTGGCGCTCTGGGCGGGAGCTCTTCCCTTAAACCAACCGGCGTGAGGTAATGGGCATGAATAAATCATGGCTTCTGGGGTTTCTGGCAGGGGCTATCCTGGCCATGATCACCATGATCACGGCTGACAGCTCAGGAGGTGAGACTATGAAGCTTTCATCCAGCGCCTTCAAAGACGGAGACAAGATTCCGATGCAATACGTCATGCCCGGGGCCGGGGGCCGGAACCTCTCCATCCCCCTGACCTGGGCGAACCCGCCCGCGGGGACCCAATCCTTCGCCCTGGCCATGGTGGACCCGCACCCGGTGGCCCGCAACTGGGTGCACTGGCTGGTCATCGACCTTCCCGCCGCCGCCAACACCCTGGCCGAAGGCGCCTCCGGGAAGAGGATGCCTCCGGGGGCGGTAGAGCTCAAGAACTCCTTCGGGGATCCGGGCTACGGCGGCCCCCAGCCCCCCAGGGGCACCGGCGACCATCCTTATGTCATCACGGTTTACGCCCTCAGCGCCCCCAAGCTCGACCTGGGTAAGAACCCCACCCTGGCCGCGTTCCAAGAGGCCCTGGCAGGCAAGATCCTGGCCCAGGCCAGTATCACCGGGTACTACGGCAGGTAAATTGCAGCCGGCGGATTGGTTGGCGGAAAAGGGGGGCCTGGCAGCCACGGTGGACATCCACCGCGGCAGGCCCGACGAAGGCATCATGGAGGAGGCCAACCGGCTCCAGGCGGGCCTCATGGTTACCGGTTGGGCGAAAAAAAGCCCCCGCGGGTCAGGCGGGGGCTTTTTAACGAAGCCGTCTTTTCAGGCTTTAAACTTGGGTAACCTTCCGGCGGCCCAGCAGGCCCAGGCCCAGCAAGCCGCTGCCCATCAGGAGAACTGAGGGGGGAATGGGGACTCGACGCCGGTCTCGCCGGCCATCCAGTCGTTGGCGCAGGTGCCATTTCCCAATTGGAAGTCGAAATAGTCTCCCACGAAACTGCGGTCAAATTCCACATTGATGGCATAAGTTGAGGTGGCACCCCCCGAGTCCCAGGCAACGTGTGGCTTTGCCGATGACCGTCCCGTCGGCAATCAACACTAAGCGGATCTTTAGGAGCGCCCTGGTCGTATTTCCCGGAATAAATCCAGTTGCCGTCGCTCCACGCCAGCGGCGGATTATCCCCAGGCTTCGTCCAGGAGGTCACCGAGTAAATATCGCCCAAGCCCGTGCCGCTCATCTTGATGCCGAGGTTGAAGTTACCGTTTTTCCCCAGGGCGATATCGGCCTGTCCCGCTCCATCAATCCCTGCTTGGGCATAATTGGTGTAAATCGTCATCTGCACCTTGTCGGCAGTATAGGCAATGTTCACACCTTTTAAATCCCAATCGGCGGTGGGGGTGCCAATGATGTCGGTCCAGGTTGTCCAGCCGGGATAGGTTGATTCTGCATTCCACCGGTAAGGGTCAACCAGGGTGGTATCCGGAATAAACACGCCATCGGCCAAAGCCAGGCCCGGCAGGGAGAGGACCGCTACCAGGGACAACGCCAATAATACTTTTACTGCCTTCATGGATATTCTCCTTAAAACTTAAAATTTGAAAGATCGTCCCTTAGTTAAAAGGGGTTAAGATGCTGAGAGAAACAACCTCAATCCTGGTTCCAAAAGGGTAGCAGTGTTAATGCATCGCCAGCCTTGAAATTATCCCCCTTTAGACTCGTGAATTTATACCGCCTTTGCTTGAATCCGTAATGCTTACTGCTTGCCATGGTTAAAGCAGTTATTGTGCCAACGATATAACTTATTGATAATATTATGAAATATATGGGTTACCCGGTCACGGACAATGTTCACCATCATGAACACAATTAGAGGATAATGGCCTAAAATAGTGATAATCATAATAATTCAAATAAGTTAAGCAAGTTGTTCTCGGTGAATGACTTTGTTCAGCCAGTTGAACAAATTACGAAATCCGAACTTACCCGGCGCGGCAAGCCGTAGGTCAGGCCCGAAAGATTAAAAACCGCCGGGTCAGGCCCGTCCGATGGAATTTTTGCTTAATAACCTGGGAAGTTCCGTTTAAGATTACTGCTCTTATGGATTATCCCATGGACCCTTGGGCCTGCTTTTTCCCCGGCTTTGCAGTATACTTTTGCCTTGACGGTATTTTCCCGGTAGAATAATCTTCGATTCCGGCAGGGGAGGACCATGGATGGGATTTCTCCGGGTGGGAGTGGCGCACCAATGACAGCAAAACGGCCGGTTATCCTCGGCGTCGTAGCTCTGGCGGTTATTCTGGGCGGTCTGGGCTACTGGGTGTACTTACGGGAGCACCGGAACCCGGACAACCGCCTGCGGCTTCAGGGGCATATGGAGGCCACCGAAACGGACCTGTCCTTCAAGGTGTCCGGCATTATCGAGTACATCTTCTTTCAGGAGGGCGACTGGATCAACAATGGCCAGAAGGTGGCGGGCCTGGAGGCCAAGGACCTGAAGGATGAAGTGGACCGGGCCACCGCCAGCCTGGCCGCCACCACCGCCAACCTGACCAAGATGGAGGCGGGCTACCGCCCCCAGGAGATCAAGGAGGCCGAAGCCCAGGTGGGCAAGACCAAGGCGGACCTGGATAACAAGAAGATTGACTACGAGCGCTATGAGAATCTCCTCAAACGTAAGGTGGTGCCCGCCATTACCAGGGACAAGTTCCTGGCCGACTACCTCATGGCCAAGGAGGCCCACAAGAGCGCCCTGGAACAATACAGCCTGCGCCGGGAAGGCTTTCGCCAGGAGGACATCGACCAGGCCCGGGGCCAATTCAAGGAGGCTGAAGCGAGCCTGGAACTGGCCCTCACCCGGTTGGGTTACGCCACCATCAACTCTCCCGTCACCGGGGTGGTGCTGGTGCGCCCCATGGAGCCGGGCATGACCGCGGCGGTGGGGGCCCCGGTGCTCACCCTGGGGGACATGGACAACATCTATTTCGAAGGCTACATCCCGGAAACCGATCTGGCCAAGGTCAAGTTCGGCATGAAGGCCGAAATCACCAGCGACGCCTACCCGGGCAAAAAGTACCCCGCCTGGGTCTCTTTCATCAACTCCAAGGCCGAGTTCACCCCCAAGACGGTGGAGACTTACAAAGAGAGGGTGACCCTGGTCTACCGCACCAAGATCCGGGCCCGGAACCTGAATTACGACCTCAAGCCGGGTATGCCCGCAGAAGCGGTAATCTTTCTTGACAGCAAGCCCGACGAGCCGCAGCACTAGCCCGGCCATCCGAGCCCAGGGGCTGACCAAGCGGTTCGGCTCCCTGACGGCGGTGGACCATTTCACCCTGGAGGTGGCCCCGGGGGAGGCCTTTGCCCTGGTGGGCCCCGACGCCGCGGGCAAAACCACCGTCATGCGCCTGCTGGTGGGGATCATGGACCCGGACGCGGGCCAGGCCCAGGTGCTGGGGTTCGACACGGTTAAGGACTCCGAGCTCCTCAAGGAGCAAATCGGCTACATGCCCCAGCGCTTCGGCCTGTACGACGATCTCACCGTGGCCGAAAACATGGCGTTTTACGCCGACATTTACCGGGTGCCCAAGGCGGAGCGGGACCGCCGCCTGCCGGAATTGCTGGGCTTCTCCAACCTCACGCCCTTCACCGGCAGGCTGGCCGGCAACCTTTCCGGGGGCATGCGCCAGAAGCTGGGCCTGGCCTGCGCCCTCATCCACACCCCCCGGCTCCTGTTTCTGGATGAGCCCACCTTCGGGGTGGACCCCATTTCCCGGCGGGAGTTCTGGGAGATTCTCCACCGGCTGCTGAGCGCCGGTCTCACTATCTTCCTGTCCACCGCCTACATGGACGAGGCGGAAAGGGCCAACCGGGTGGGGCTGATGCACCAGGGGAAACTCCTGGTGGTGGACACTCCCAAGGCCATCAAACGCTCCTTCGCAGGGGAGCTGCTGGAGGCCCGGGCCTCCAACCTGTGGACCGCCAGGAAAGTCCTGAGCGGCCATCCCCTGGTGCTCCAGTCCCTGGCCATGGGGGACCGGCTGATGGTGACGGTGGCCAAGGCGGCCGCGGCCACGGCGCCGTTGAAGGCAGCCCTGGAAGGAGCCGGTTTGACCGGGATTGCCATTGAGCCGGCCTCCCCCAACCTGGAAGACCTCTTCGTCCAGATCGTGCGCCGGCAGGAGGAATGAGGGGCGAAAAGGGAAAAGGGGAAAAGGGTGGGGGTGGCGGCAAAAAATTGGGTGAGATCTCCTTGTCCTCCGCCAGAGGAGTAGTTGTAGCCGCAGGCTTTAGCCTGCGCAAATATGTAGGGTGGGCACCGCCCACCATAATCTTTAGGTAGGCGGGCCCGCTTTGCCAGAGATCGTTGCACAGATGCAAACCGAACCGGCCATAGTCGTCCAGAATCTCTCCCGCCATTTCGGGGACTTCAAGGCGGTGGATAACATCAGCTTTGAGGTGCGCCGGGGGGAGATCTTCGGCTTTTTGGGGCCCAACGGCGCCGGCAAATCCACCACCATCCGCATGCTGAACGGCCTGCTCCTCCCCACCAGCGGGCAGGGCACCGTGGGCGGCTTCGACATTATTAAGGAAAACGAGCAGATCAAGAGCCACATCGGCTACATGTCCCAGCGCTTCTCCCTCTACGAGGACCTCACCGCGGAGGAAAACCTGAACTTTTTCGGGGGCGTTTACGGCCTGCCGGCCGCCAGCCTGAAGGCGCGCCTTACCGAGGTGCTCGCCGAGGTGGATCTGGAAGAACGGCGCCACCAGTTGACCCGCAACCTGCCCCTGGGCCTGAAGCAGCGCCTGGCCCTGGCCTCGGCCATTATCCACCAACCCTCCATCCTCTTTCTGGACGAGGCCACCAGCGGGGTGGACCCCATCTCCCGACGCAACTTCTGGGACCTGATCTACGCCATGGCGGAGGTGGGCCGGACCATCCTGGTGACCACCCACTACATGGAGGAAGCCGAATTCTGCGACCGGCTGGTGCTCATCTACCAGGGGTGCATCATCGCCCAGGGCACTCCCAGCCAGTTGAAGGGGGAGGTGCGGGAAGCCATCCTGGCGGTCTTCCCCGATAACCTGGACGGAGCCCTGGAGTTGATCAAGAAGCTGCCCCAGGTGGCCGAGGCCGCGGTCTTCGGCGACGGCCTCCACGTCGCCACCTTGCAACCCGCGGAGACGGAAGCGGGGATCAAAGAAACCCTGGCCGCCCATGATATTGCTTTTGGAGGCATCGAACGGGTGCCGCCCAGCCTGGAGGACGCCTTTATCTCGCTGGTGCAGCGGGCGGGGGAGGCGTAAAGAAGCTGTCAGCAGTCAGCAGTCAGCTTTCAGCTATCAGCTTAAAGAAATACGGAGTTTTTAGAACCCCCTGATGCCAGAAAACAGAAAACAGAAAACCCAAAACCAATTGCTGACCGCTGAAAGCTGAGAGCTATAACTATGGACCCTAGGCGCACCTGGGCGATTTTTCGGAAAGAGATCATCCACGTCCGCCGGGACCCCATCAGTCTCCTTGAGGTCATTCTCCTGCCGGTCATCCTCATGCTGCTCTATGGGTATGCCCTGACCTTCGACATCAAGAACGTCAGCCTGGCGATTTATGACCAGGAACAGAGCCAGTTGAGCCAGGATTTTGTCAACCGCTTCCGGGGCACCGAATATTTTCGCCTGGAGCGCTTCGTGCAAAGCTACCGGGAGCTGAGTGACCTGATCACCGACCGAAAAATCCAGGCGGGCGTGATGATCCCTTTTGACTTCAGCCGGTCGTACCAAACCGGTAAAAGCGCCGTGGTCCAGGTCCTGGTGGACGGCACCGACTCCAATACGGCCAACATCGTCCTGGGGTATGTCCAGGCCGTGGCCACGGCTTATAACCAGAAACTCCTGAGCCAACGCCTGGAGACCAAGGGCCCGGGCCGCGTCGACCCGCCGGTGGATGTCCAAACCCGTTTCTGGTTTAACGAAGACCTGGAGTCGCGCAATTACATCGTGCCCGGCTTGATCGCGGTCATCATGACGGTGGTGGGGGCGCTGCTCACGTCCCTGACGGTGGTGCGGGAGCGGGAGCGGGGCAGCATGGAGGGCCTGATGGCCACGCCCCTGAAGAAGACGGAGCTGCTGCTGGGCAAACTGGGACCTTACTTCATTATCGGCATGTTCGACATGCTCATCGTCATGGCTCTGGGGAAAATTCTCTTTGCCGTGCCTCTCAGGGGCAGCGGTCTGCTGCTCACCGGCATGTCAGCCATCTTCCTCATCGCCACGCTGGGGATGGGACTCTTAATCTCGGTATCCGCGGAAAACCAGCTCCAGGCCTTTCAGATGGCCATGCTCATGAGCTTTTTGCCCTCCTTCCTGCTCTCCGGCTTTGTTTTTTCCATTTATCTCATGCCCTTGCCTTTGCAGCTGTTGTCCTATATCGTGCCGGCCCGGTACCTGGTGACCATCTCCAAGGGCATTTACCTGAAGGGCATCGGCCTGAAGGTGCTATGGCCCAGCGCCTTGATGCTGGCTGGGGCGGCCACTTTTTTCGTGGGGATGGCCATTAGGAAGTTTGAGAAGAAGATCAGGTGAGGATAGTGGCCAGTGGTCAGTAATCAGTGGCCAGTAAAAAACGCGATAGTGATGGTCTAAAAGCGATTAGCAATATACTCAAAACTCAAAACTCGAAACTAAAAACTGACCACTGACCACTGACAACTGACCACTATGTTCCGGCGTATCTGGCATATCATTCTCAAGGAATTCATTCAGGTCTGGCGTGACCGGAAACTGCGGTTCTTCCTCATCGTGCCGCCCCTGGTGCAGCTCATCACCTATGGCTATGTGGTCAACTTTGACATCAAGCACGTGGCCATGGCCATTTTCGATGAAAGCCACTCCATGGAGAGCCGGGACCTGATCCACCGGTTTCAATCCACCGACTGGTTCAGGGTCAAGTATTTTGTCCAGAGCGAACAGGAGTTGCTCAGCCGCATCGATAACGGCGACATCACCATGGTGGTGTGGTTTCAATGGGATTTCGCCGACAAACTGCGCCGAGGCCAGAGCGGCCAGCTGCAGGTGATCCTGGACGCCACGGACTCCAACGCCGCGCTCATTGTCAACCGCTACGCCGCCACGGTGATCGGGGATTATAACCAGGAGCAGTTCAAGGGCCGGTTGCAGCGCCAGGGGCTCAAATGGCAGGGTTATGACATCAATCCGCTGACCCTGGAACCGCGAGCCTGGTTCAACGCCAACCTCATCAGCCGCTATTCCATGGTGCCGGGGGTCATCGCCATGGTGGTGCTGCTCCTTTCTCTCATGCTCACGGCTTTGTCGGTGGTGCGGGAGAAGGAGATCGGCACCATGGAGCAGATCCTGGTCACCCCCATCCGGCCCCTGGAGCTGCTGTTGGGCAAGACCATCCCCTTTGTCCTCATTTCCCTGGCGGACGTCGTCCTGGTTACCCTGGTGGGTATTTTGTGGTTCGAGGTGCCGTTTCGGGGCCATATCCTGGTGCTGCTCCTGGGGACCATCTGCTTCCTCTTTAACTCCGTGGGTCTGGGACTGCTCATTTCCACCATCGCCAGCACCCAGCAGCAGGCGATGATGGCCGGCAACCTGTTTCTGACCCCCGCCATTCTCCTGTCGGGCCTGATCTTTCCCATCGCCAACATGCCCCAGTTCTTTCAGTATCTCACCAAGCTCAACCCGCTGATGTATTTTGTTACGGTGGTCCAGGGCATTTTTCTCAAAGGCGCCGGGGTGGCCTTGCTGTGGCCGGAGATGCTGTCCATGACCGCCTTGGGGGTGACCATGCTGGGCCTGGCGGTGGCCCGCTTCCAGCGGCACGTGGCTTAAAAAGGGCAGGAGCAGAAGCCCGAGGCAGATTTATTCTCCTGGATTTAAGAAGCAAAACTTATTATAATTTTACGTCGGGGCGCGGCTTGCGCCCCGGGGGTGCGGGGCCTGAGAAGATCATTCTGTATGGCTCGAAATAATCCAGCAGATCGGTTGTCAAGAAAAATTGAAACCTTTATCCGGTTTAGAGAAATCCTTGGCCTTTCCCGGGCTTGAATCCCTTGCCAGAGCCTCCTTAGTCTTCCTGCTGACCCTCCTCCTGGCGGTGGCGGCCTGCTCCGGGGAGAAAAAGGCCCCGCCGCCGGCCACGGTGCCGGTGCTGGTGGCCACGGTGACGGAGCGGTCGGTGCCGGTGGAGATCCGCAACATCGGCAACGTGGAACCTTATGCCACCGTGGGCATCAAGTCCCGCCTGGCCGGCCAGTTGCTCCGGGTCAATTTTAAGGAAGGACAGGACGTTAAAGAAGGCGACCTGCTCTTCGTCATCGATCCCCGCCCCTATGAGACGGCCCTGAAACAGGCCGAAGCCAACCTGGAAAGAGATAAGGCCCTGGCCGGCAAGGCCCAGAGCGACCTTAAACGTTATGCGGAGTTGATCCAGAAACAATTTGTCAGCCAACAGGATTACGACCAGGCCAAGGCCACGGCGGAATCCCTGGGAGCCACGGTCAACGCCGATCAGGTGGCGGTGCAAAACGCCAAACTCAATCTCAGCTATTGCTATATCAAGGCCCCCATCACCGGCCGCACCGGCAGCCTGCTGGCCAACCAGGGAAACATGATCAAAGAGAACGCCGATACGGCCATGCTGGTCATCAACCAGATTCAGCCCATCTATGTGACTTTTTCGGTGCCGGAAAGAAATTTGCCGACCCTCAAGAAGTTCATGGCTCAGGAGCAAGTCAAGGTTGACGCCATTATGCCCATGGACCCGGAGCACCCCGAGACCGGGGTGCTGACTTTTATCAACAATACGGTGGACCTGACCACCGGCACCATCCAGTGCAAGGCGACCTTTGACAACTCCGACAAAAAGCTCTGGCCCGGCCTGTTTGTCAACGTGGTGGTGAAGTTAACCCATGAACCCCACGCCATCCTGGTCCCCTCCCAGGCCATTCAGTCCGGCCAGGAAGGCCAGTTCGTCTGGGTGGTGCAGCCTGACCTGACGGTGGAGACCCGTGCCGTGGAAACGGAACGGGGCCTGGATGGCGACGTGATCGTCAAGAAGGGCTTGCAGGCCGGGGAACGGGTGGTGACCGACGGCCAGATCCGCCTGGTGAAAGGCGCCAAAGTGGAAATCAAGAGCGGGCTCTAACCGGCCGCGAGCAGCGCTATGCACTTTACCGAGCTCTTCATCCGGCGGCCGGTCATGACCACCCTGGTCATGCTGTCCATCCTGATCTTCGGGGTCATGAGCTATCGCTACCTGCCGGTCAGCGATCTGCCCAACGTGGATTTTCCCACCATCCTGGTGACCACCACCCTCCCCGGGGCCTCCCCGGAGACCATGGCCTCCGCGGTGGCCACCCCCCTGGAGCGGCAGTTTTCCACCATCGCCGGTCTCGATTCCATGAGTTCCACCAATGCCCTGGGGCTCAGCCAGATCACCCTGCAGTTTTCTCTGAGCCGGAGCATTGACGCCGCCGGGCAGGATGTCCAGGCGGCCATTGCCAAGGCGGCGGCCCAGCTGCCCCCGGAGTTGCCCACGCCGCCCACCTATCAGAAGGTCAATCCCGCCGACCAGCCCGTCCTTTACCTGGCCTTGTACTCGGATACCCTGCCCCTGTCCACCGTGGATGAATACGGCGAAACCCTCATGGCCCAACGCATCTCCATGGTGAACGGGGTGGCCCAGGTTCAGGTCTTCGGGTCGCAAAAGTATGCGGTGCGCATCCAGTTGGACCCCAAAGGCCTGGCCAGCCGGGGTCTGGGTATCAACGAGGTGGGGGACGCGGTGAAGAACGCCAACGTCAATATCCCCACCGGGACCCTGTACGGCACCCACCAGGCCTTCACGGTGCAGGCCACCGGCCAGCTCATCACCGCGCCGCAGTACCGGCCCCTCATCGTGGCTTACCGGGGCGGCAAGCCCGTGCGCCTGGAGGAACTGGGCCGGGTGCTCAACAGCGTGGAAAACGACAAGATCGCCTCCTGGTATAAAAACGACCGGGCCATCGTCCTGGCCATCCAGCGCCAGCCGGGGACCAACACCATCGAGGTGGTGGATTCCATCAACAACCTGCTGCCCACCCTGAGGAGACAGATTCCCGCCTCGGTAAACATCGTCACCCTGTACGACCGCTCCGTCACCATCCGGGAATCGGTGGACGACGTCCAGTTCACCCTGATGTTGGCCCTGGCACTGGTAATCCTGGTGATCTTTCTCTTCCTGCGCAATCTCTCCGCCACCATCATCCCTTCTCTGGCCCTGCCCATGTCCATCGTGGGCACCTTCTCGGTCATGTATCTCCTGGGCTACAGCCTGGACAACCTCTCCTTGATGGCCCTGATCCTGTCGGTGGGCTTTGTGGTGGACGACGCCATCGTGGTGCTGGAAAATATCGTGCGCCACCTGGAGATGGGGGAGCAGCCTTTCCAGGCGGCCCTGACGGGCTCCCGGGAGATCGGCTTCACCATCCTCTCCATGACCCTGTCCCTGGCCGCGGTCTTTATCCCGGTGTTTTTCATGGGCGGCATCTTAGGCAGGCTGCTCCACGAATTTGCGGTGACCATCATGGCGGCCATCCTGGTATCGGGCCTGGTCTCCCTGACCCTCACCCCCATGCTGTGCAGCCGCTTTCTCCGGCCCCCGAAGGAGGAGCGGCACGGGCGCCTCTACGCCGTCACCGAGCGGTTTTTCGACGGCATGCTGCATACCTATGACTGGACCCTCCAATGGGTCCTGCGGCACCGCCGGAGCACCATGATCGTTTCGGGGCTGCTCCTCCTGGTGACGGCGGATATTGTTTTGGGCCATTCCCAAGGGCTTCCTGCCCAATGAGGACCAGGGGACCATCTTCGCCTTCACCGAGGCGGCCGAGGGCATCTCTTTCGAAGCCATGATGCGGGAGCAAAAGAGGGTGATGGCCCTGGTGGGGCAGAACCCTTATGTGAAAAACTTTTTTTCCTCCATCGGGGCCGGGGGCCCCAATGTGGCCGGCAATACCGGCCGCTTATTTATCCGCCTGATTCCCCGCAGCCAGCGTCCGCCGGCGGAAGAAATCATGCAGCAACTGCGGCCCCAGTTGGCCACCATCCCGGGAATCCGGGTCTACCCCCAGATTCTGCCCACCATTCGCATCGGCGGCATGCTGACCAAGGGCCTGTACCAGTTCACCCTACAGAGCCCGGATATTGGAGAACTCTACAAGTACGCCCCCCTGCTCCAAGACAAGATGCGGAACCTGCCGGGACTGCTGGATGTCAACAGCGATTTGCAGATCAAAAACCCCCAGGTGAACGTGGTCATCGACCGGGACAAGGCGGCCACCCTGGCGGTCAGCGCCCAGCAGATCGAAGACGCCCTGTACTATGCCTACGGCTCCCGGCAGATTTCCACGATTTACGCCCCCAACAACGAATACCAGGTCATCATGGAACTGGAGCCCAAATACCAGATGGACCCCGCGGCCCTGCAATGGCTCTATGTCCGGTCCTCCGGCGGCCAGCTGGTGCCCCTGGACGTCCTGGCCACCCTGAGCAAGAGCCTGGGGCCCCTGACCATCAACCATGTGGGGCAGCTCCCCGGGGTGACCATCTCCTTCAACCTGAAGCCGGGCACGGCCCTGGGTGACGCCGTGGCCACGGTGGAAAAGATAGCCCGGCAGCTGCTGCCGGCCACCATTTCCACCAATTTCCAGGGCGCCGCCCAGGCCTTTCAGGCGTCCACCCAGGGCCTGTGGATGCTCCTGATCATGTGCATCCTGGTCATCTACATGATCCTGGGTATCCTCTACGAGAGCTTTATCCACCCCCTGACCATCCTGTCGGGGCTGCCCTCGGCGGGCGTGGGGGCGTTGCTGGCTTTGATGATTTTCGGCATGGACCTGAATATCTATGCCTTTGTGGGGGTGATCATGCTGGTGGGCATCGTTAAGAAGAACGCCATCATGATGATCGACTTCGCCCTGGAGGCCCAGCGGACTGAAGGCAAGAGTCCCCAGGAAGCCATCTATGCCGGGGCCCTGATCCGCTTCCGGCCCATCATGATGACCACCATGGCGGCCCTCATGGGGGCGCTGCCCATCGCCCTGGGCTTCGGCGCCGGGTCCGAGGCCCGCCGGCCCCTGGGCATTTCGGTGGTGGGCGGCCTCCTGATCTCCCAACTCCTGACCCTCTATATCACCCCGGTCTTCTACCTCTACATGGAATCCTTCCAGAAGAAGATGGGCGGCCTGTTGAAGCGCCGGCCCCGGGACGAAGTTTTGGAGAAAGCAAGGTAAGGGAGTTGAAGGTTGGGGGAGGGGGCGAAGGGCCCACGGCCCTTCCCCCCTCCCCCAAACCCCCACCCCCAATCCCTTATGTTTAAGCCGGGGAAGGCGGGGCCAACGGCCCCGCCTTCCCCGGCTTTGTTTCAAGATAAAAAGGCGACCCGCCGGGTCGCCCTAACTTTTTATAGCCTTGGGAAGTCGGGCCTTTGGCCCGCCTTCCCAAGGCCCCCTTATGGGGTTGGGAGGGGGGTTTGGGGGGAGGGCAGGGGCCGTCGGCCCCTGGCCCTCCCCCCAAAATACTCCTTCCTAACAGATCCGGGGCAGCAGGTCGCCCGAGGGCGGGTCCAGGATGCGGGCGGTGCCGATGACGGTGCGCACCTGCACCCGGCCCGGGGGGCCGCTACCCACGGTCCCGATGATGGCGGCCTCTCCGCCGTAGCGGCTCTCTCTGACCAGGGCCAGGGCCCTGGAGGCGTCCTCGGGGGAGACGATGATGAGCATCTTCCCTTCGTTGGCCACCTTGAAGACATCCAGGCCCAGGGCCTCGCAGGCCGCGGCCACCGCGGGTTTCACCGGGATGAGGGCCTCCTCGATTTCCATGGACACCTGGGATTGGCGGGCGATTTCATTGAGCGACGAGGCGATGCCGCCCCGGGTGGGGTCGCGCATGGCGTGAACCTGGCAGCCCTGGTCCAGCAAGGGCAAGACCAGATCCGTCAGGGGCGCGGCGTCGCTGGCGATGGCTTCCCCGTCCAGGAGCTTCTCCCGGGCCAGCATCACCGCGGTGCCGTGGTCTCCCACCGAACCGGTGAGGATGATTTTATCTCCGGGTAACGCCGCGGCGCCCGACACCCCGGGACGCAAGACCAGACCCAGCCCCGCGGTGGTGATGAAGACCTTGTCCGCGGAGCCCTTGGGCACCACCTTGGTGTCGCCGGTGACAATGGCCACTCCGCCCTCCTCCGCGGCGCCCCGCATGGATTGGGCCACAGCCTCCAGGACGGCAAGGTCAAGCCCCTCTTCCAGGATGAAGGAGGCGGACAGGAACAGGGGCCGGGCCGCGGCGGTGAGGAGGTCGTTCACCGTGCCCGCCACCGCCAGGCGGCCGATGTCGCCGCCGGGGAAAAACAGGGGGTCCACCACGAAGGAGTCCGTGGTGAAGGCCAACTGCTGGGCCCCCAGGACCAGGGTGGCGCTGTCATCACCGACCAGGTCCGGGGAACCGTACCGGGCCAGGAAAACCTCCTGGATGAGCGCGGTCATCTCCCGCCCGCCGGCGCCGTGACTTAGAAGGATGCGCTTCATCTGTTTCCTGTTTCCTGTTTTCTGTTTTCTGTAAAAAGACCGCGATTGGAAAGAGCAGAAATAAGAATGCCCGAGTCTAACAGTGAAGCTTCAAGCGTATCGGGAAAAGAAGGAAGTCGAATTCCCATGGTTCTAAACACTTCTGGATAGATGACTAACCTAAATTATGGGTGGACCCTCTGCCTTCATACCGAAGACCAAACAGAAAACAGAAAACAGAAAACAGGAAACAGGAAACCCAATCATCCCGCCCGCTCGTACCGGTAGGCCGCGGCGCAGGCGCCTTCGCTGGAGACCATGCAGGGGCCCACGGGTTGGCTCGGGGAGCAGGCTTTAGCGAAAAGCTGGCACTGCACCGGGCGCAGGACCCCGCGCAGCACTTCGCCGCAGCGGCAGGCGGAGGGCGGCACTGGCGCCAGGTTTTCCCAGATCTCGGGGAACCGGGCCCGGGCGTCGAACCGGGCGTATTTCGCCCGGATGGCGGCGCCGCTGCCGGGAATCAGCCCCAGGCCGCGCCAGTCGGCGTTAGCGGCCACGAAGACTTCGTCCAGCAGTTCCCGGGCCCGGGGGTTGGGCTGAACCTGGACGGCCCGGGTGTAGACGTTTTCCACCGAGGCCGCGCCGGTGCTGATTTGCCGCAGGATGGATTCGATTCCCAACAGCATGTCCACGGGTTCAAAGCCGGTCACGGCGCAGGGGATGGCGAACTCCCGGGGGATAAAATCGTAGGCCTCGGCGCCGATGATGGTGGTGACATGGCCGGGGCACAGCAGCCCCGAAACCCGGACCTCGCCGCTGGCCAGCAGGGCTCTCAGGGCCGCGGGCATGGTCTTGTGGACGCAGAGGACGGAAAAATTGTCCAGGCGGTAGTCGGCGGCGGCTTTGATGGCCACGGCGGTGGCGGGCATGGTGGTTTCGAACCCCACCCCGAAGAAAACCACCTCTTTTTCCGGGTTTGTTTTCGCCAGTTCCACCGCGTCCAGGGGGGAGTAGACCACCCGCACCGCGGCGCCCTGGGCCCGCAGGGCTTCCAGGGAACCGTGCGAACCAGGGACCCGGAGCATGTCGCCGAAGGAGGTGAGCACCGTGCCGGGTCTGGCTCCCAGGGCCAGGAAGGCGTCCAGGTCGTAAGCCGCGGTGACGCACACCGGGCAGCCCGGCCCGGAAACCAGCTGCACCCCGGGGGGCAGGAGGGACTTCAGGCCGAAGCGGGCCGCAGCCATAGTGTGGGTACCGCAGACCTCCATGATGGTGGCGGGGCCAGGAGCCGCCGCCGCCAGGCGCCGGGCCAGGTCCTGCACCAGGTCTTTGTTGCGGAATTCGTCAATATACTTCATCGGCCAGGCTCCGGAGGAGGGACAGGGTCTCCTCCGCGTGTTCCGCCTCCACCCGGGCGATGGCCAGCCCCGCGTGGATGAGGACGTAGTCGCCCAGGACGACCTCGGGCAGGAGATCGAGGCGCACCTGGCGGGAGACGCCGTCCACTTCGGCCACGGCCGAGAAGCCGTCTATTTTAACGATACGCATGGGTATGGCAAGGCACATAATTTATCCTGTTTAGCAGGTTTATCAGAAAATAGCTATCAGCGGTCAGCTTTCAGCTAAAACAGAGGCGAAGGTGCATAAATGTGGGGTGGAAGCGCCCACCATAACCGCTCTTTATTGCGGCCGGGGAAGTCGGACCGAAGGTCCGCCTTACCCGGGCACTTATGGGGCTTGGGGGAGAGGGTTTGGGAGAGGGATTGTAAGTGGCCGTCGGCCCCTGGCTCCCTCTCCCAAAATCTATCCTCCTCCCTCCCGCCGCAGCGTCGCCGCGGCCACGGCCACCTGGCCCAGGGAAATGGAGCCGTCGTTGGGTGGCGTCAGGTGGTGGGTGAGCACCTCGAAGCCCCGTTTTTCCAGGCGCTCCTGCAGATGGAGGAGCATCAGGGCGTTTTGAAAGACGCCCCCGGACAGGGCCACGGTTTCGAGCCCCGTCTGCTCCCGGACCATTTCGCAGGCCGCGGCCAGCAGCCGCACCAGGGAATTGTGGAAGCGGGCCGCGATCTTCGGGGTTTCCACCCCTTGCCAGTGATCCTCCACCACCCGGCGGAAGATGGCAAAGGTATCCAGCACCAGAGTCGCCTGCTCCTCCTGGATGGTGGCGGGATAGAAGGCGTCTTCGGTGTCGTCGGCGGCCATTTCCAGCTCCGCCGCGGGCTGGCCTTCGTAAGTGCGGTGGCGGCAGACGTTCAGGGCCCCGGCCACCGCGTCGAAGAGGCGGCCGGCGCTGGTGGTCAGGGGCGAATTGACGCCCCCGGCCAATTGGCTCCGGAGAATCCCCAGTTCCAGGGGGGTGAACTCCATCCCCAGGCGGCGGGCGGCCTCGGCAAAATTTTCCCCATAAATTCCGTGCAGGTAAGCCGCGGCCATACGGCGGGGGTCCCGCACCGCGGCTTCCCCTCCCGGCAGGCGGACGCCCGCCAGATGGCCGGCCCGGGTGAAGCCGGTGAGATCCGCCACCAGGAGTTCGCCCCCCCAAACCGTGTGGTCCTCCCCGAAGCCGGTGCCGTCCAGCGCCACCCCGATACAGGGGCCGGTGCGCAGGTTTTCCGCCAGGCAGGCGGCGATGTGGGCGTGATGGTGCTGCACCCCGATGCGCCTCACGCCGGGCAAATCCAGGGCGTAGCGGGTGCTGAAATAATGGGGGTGGAGGTCGTAAGCCACGATGGCCGGGTCCTTGCGGCACAATTCCTTGAAATGGGCGATGGCCAGTTGGTAGTAATCGAAGGTTTCCACGGTGTCCAGGTCGCCGATATGCTGGCTGAGGAAGGCGGTGCCGCCCTCGGCCAGGCAAAAGGTGTTTTTCTGCTCCCCCCCACTCCCAGGACGGCAACCGAGTCCACGGGCAGGGGCACGGGATGGGGGACGAAGCCCCGGGCCCGGCGGAGGGGAATTACCGTGCTTGGGCCCACGGGCCGGACCACCGAGTCGTCGCAGGGCACCTGGATGTCCCGGTCGTGCAGGAGAAAAACGTCGGCCAGCCGGCGCAGTTTCTCCCTGGCCTCATCGTTGCGGAAGGCCAGGGGCTCTTCGCTGAGGTTGCCGCTGGTCATCACCAGGGCCGACGGCCCGTAGGCAAACAGCAGTTGGTGCAGCGGCGTATACGGCAGCAGCAGGCCCAGGTAGCGGTTGCCGGGGGCCACCTGGGGGGAGATGCCGCTAGCTTCCCGCCTGGGGGCCAGGACGATGGGCCGCTCCCGGGAGAGGAGGAGCTGCCTTTCCAGGTCGCCCAGCCGGCACAACTTTTCGGCTTCGGCCAGATCCGGCACCATGACGGCAAAAGGCTTGGCCACCCGGCCTTTGCGGCGGCGCAAAGTCATCACCGCCTCCTCATGGCGGGCGTCCGCGGCCAGGTGAAATCCCCCCAGGCCTTTCACCGCCACGATCTGGCCTGCCAGCAGCAGGGTGCCGGCGGCCTTCAAGGCCGCCAGATTTTTTCCCACATAGCCGCCGTCTCCCTCCGGCCCTTCCAGCCACACCTTAGGGCCGCAAACGGGGCAGGCGGTGGGCTCGGCGTGAAAGCGGCGGTCTTCGGGATCAACATATTCGGCCCGGCAGCGGGGGCACATCTCAAAGGCGGCCATGGTGGTGTGGGGGCGGTCGTAGGGCACCTGGCGGATGATAGTGAAGCGGGGGCCGCAATTGGTGCAGTTGGTGAAGGGATAGCCGTATCGCCGGTCCCGGGGGTCGGCCACCTCACGGAAGCACTCGTCGCAGGTGGAGACGTCCGCGGGGATCATGGCTTCGGTGGCGCCGAGGCGCCGGCTTTCCAGGATGGCAAAGCCCTCCTGGCCGGCCGGTTCGGCCTCCAGGGCCGCCACCGACTCCACCCGGGCCAGGGGGGGAGCGCCGGTTCGCAACTGCTGGATAAAGGCGTCCAGGGAGCCGGGGGCTCCTTCCACTTCGATTTCCACACAGGTGGAGGTGTTGCACACCCAGCCGGCCAGGCCGTGAAGTTTCGCCAGCCGGTAAACAAAAGGCCGGAAACCGACGCCCTGGACGACGCCGGTGACCAGGAGCCTTTTGCGCCGGGGAATTTCAGGGGCTGCCGCGTCGCTCATGGCCAGGGGATCCATATCCGAACTCGGTTCTTTCTAGACGTAAAAAGTATAACATATTTTGTCGCCATAAAGCCGGATTGCCGGCGGATTTTGGCAAGAAGATGGGCCGGGAACCTCGTCGCCTCAATGCGGGCTTTATTCACCGGTTAGTGGAAAAAACGGTTAAGTAACTTCAGCTTTTGGCCGATGCTTGACTTTGAGGCGGGGGGCTCGCCGGCAAGGGCAGGAAACCGCAGGAATTTTCCGATGCCGCGCTCCCCTTCGTTATCGTTGACCATGGAGGAGCCAGGGAGGTGAAAATAGAGGAAATTACTCCAGGAGAAGCCAGCCCCTCTTTCCTCCCGTCCCTGCCGCCCCCTGCGCCCTTCCCGGGTTCTCCGCGATCTAAGCCGGGGGCTGACTCGACGCCGAGGGACAGGAAGCCCGGAGCCAAATACCGGGCCATGGTGGAAGCTTTTGACGGCTTTATTTATATAAGTTCGGGGGATTACGAACTGGAGTTCTTGAACCGGCGTTTCATTGATCGCCTGGGTGGGGACGCGGCGGGGCAGAAGTGTTATCAGGCGCTGCACCAGCTGCAGGATATCTGCCCCTGGTGCATCAGAGACCGGGTCTTTAAAGGAGAGGCGGTTTACCGGGAAACTTTCTGTCCCCGGGAAAATCGTTGGTATGCCTTAAGCAGCACCCCGATTCGCCACGCCGGCAAGCTCTCCAAGATGACCATAATCCAGGACATCACCGAACGCCGGCTGGCGGAGGAGCGCAACCGGCACCTGGCATACCACGACCAGCTCACCGGGCTGCCCAACCGGTCCCTGTTCAGCGACCGTCTTGCCATGGCCATGGCCCAGGCCAAGCGCCACCGCCAACAGGTGGCGGTGATGATGCTGGACCTGGACCGCTTCAAAGACATAAACGACCGGCTCGGCCACCGGGTCGGCGACGCGCTCCTGCAGGGGGTGGCCCAGCGGCTTATCGGCTTGGTCCGGCAAAGCGACACCGTGGCCCGGGTGGGAGGAGACGAGTTTATCCTCATCTGCCCGGAGATTGCCCGGAGAAAGGATGCGGCGCAAGTGGCCCGCAAAGTCCTGGAAGCCTTTGGCGCCCCTTTTGCCTGCCAGGGCCTGGAGGTGCGGGCCACGGCCTCCATCGGGGTCGCCCTTTACCCGGACCACGGCCAGGATCAAGATACCCTGGTGCAACACGCCGACCTCGCCATGTACCTGGCCAAAAAGGCCGGGCGGAATAGCTGCCGGATGTTCTCTCCGGGCCCGGGCGGGAAAGCGCCACCTTCAGCCCGGCCCAACCCCCTTCAGGCCCCGGGCCTTTTTCTCGGGGAAGAGGCCTGAGTTTCAAGGCTCTTTAGTCCCGGGCCGCTACTTAAGCCCCCGCCGTCTCCTTTCAGTTCCACCCTTCTCCGGCTTTGACGGCCCGTCCGGCGGAGATATGGAGTTTTTCTGCGCCCCGTTCCTTTCACTGAAACCAGTCCTTCAAATCGGAGTTATTTTTTTCCTATAACCGAACCTTCACAAAATTTTAGCCAAGTCTCCCTCTTTAGTGCTTTCCTTTCAATGATTATTTTTAGTAAAATATTGTCAGTCCCAAGACTAACAGAGATTCTGGGGCTGCTTGCAATTCTGGTCGGGCGCTTGCCTTACCCCCCTTTAGGAAAGGGGGTAATAAATGTTAATTACGGAAATCTTACCCTAGCCTGCCGAGGGCGGTGCGATTACTCGAACCGCCGTTTCCCGGGGCCGCCCAGCCCGCACCTGGGGGAGAGGATATGAACCGGGCCTTGCGCATCTTGATCCTGGAGGACGTGGCCACCGACGCCGAACTGATGGCCTATGAACTCCGTCAGGCCAAGATTGCCTTTACCCTGAGACGCGCCGAAGACAAGGCGGGGTTCATCCGGGCCCTGGAGGAATTCCGGCCCGAGCTCATCCTGTCGGACTTTCACCTGCCGGATTTCGACGGCCTGGGCGCCCTGGCCCTGGCCCGGGAAAAGTGCCCGGAGGCGCTTTTTATCTTTGTCTCCGGCGCCATGGGTGAAGAGGTGGCCATTGACAGCCTGAAGCAAGGGGCCACGGATTACGTCCTGAAAGACCACCTGGGTCGGCTGGGACCCGCGGTGGAACGGGCCTTGCGGGAAGCTGCGGCGCGCCGGGAGCGCCTCCGGGCCGAGGAAGCCCTGCGGGAGAGCGAGCAGCGCTACCGCTTGCTGGTAAAAAGCCTGCCGGCCGTGGTCTATCGGGGCTACTTCGACGGCGCGGTGGATTTCATCGACGATAAGGTGGAAGTCCTTACCGGCTACCCCCGGGCGGAATTCGATTCCCGGCGCCTGAGATGGACCGACCTGGTGGCGCCCCAGGACCGGGAGTATTTCAAGGAGGCCTTCCTGAGGGGCCTTAAAACCACCAGGTCCTTCCTGCGGGAATACCGGGTGAGAAGGAAGGACGGCCGGTTGTTGTGGATCCAGGACCGGGGCCAGATAATCTGCAATTCGGCCGGAAGAGTCGAATACGTCAGCGGGGTTTTCTTTGACATCACCCCGAGCAAGGAATCGGAGGCGGCCCTGAAAGAATCGGAGCAGCGGCTGCGCTTCCTGACCAACCAGCTTCTCACCGCCCAGGAAAGGGAGCGCAAAAGGATTTCCATGGAGCTCCACGACGAGTTGGGGCAGAGCCTGACGGTCCTGAAGCTCCAGACCCGGGCCATCCAAAGAAATTTGGTGGAAGGCCAGGAGCAGTTGCAAGAAGATTGCGCCGGACTACTCCAGTATCTGGACGGGGTCATCGACAACGTTCGCCGCCTCTCCCGGGACCTGAGTCCCGCCATCCTGGAAGACCTGGGGCTGACTTCCGCCTTGCTGTACCTCATTGACGGGGTGAGCAAACACTATCAGGTCAGCCATTCTTTTGAAATTGCCGAATTGAACGAGCTTTTTCCGGCCGAGGCCCAGATTATCATCTACCGAATCTTTCAAGAGTGCCTCACCAACATCTCCAAGCACGCCCAGGCCAGTGAAGTCTCCCTGTGGATCAGGGAAAACCACGGGCTGGTCTCCTTGATTCTGGAGGATAACGGCAAGGGATTCGACGTGGGCGAAGTCTTGGGCCGGGATGCCACCGGCCGGGGATTGGGTTTAGCCGCCCTGGACGAGCGGGCCCGGATGCTGGGCGGCTTCCTGGAAATCCACAGCCGGAAAGGGGCAGGTACCAGAATTACTTGCAATATTCCCGTAAATCGATTAAAAGAGAACCTATCCCCGGATTAAAGACCTGCTTCCGGAAACCAAAAGTGACAACCCAGGGGTGGAGGACCTGATGGCGAAACCGTTCAGCATCTTGTTGGCCGACGATCATGTGATGTTTCGCCGGGGCGTCAGGAGGATCATCCAGGGCATCGCAGACGTGGAAGTGGTGGGGGAGGCCAGCGACGGGTTCGAACTTTTGGAGCTGGTGAAAAAGACCAATCCCGATCTCATCGTCCTGGACATCTCCATGCCGAACCTCCGGGGATTGGAGGCGGCCCGGGAGATCAAAATAATCGATCCCGGGGTCAAAGTGCTGATGCTGACGATGCACAAAGACCGGGAATACCTCATGCATGCCTTTTCCGCCGGCGCCGAGGGCTATCTGCTGAAAGAAGACGCCGACAGCGAACTGATTTCCGCCATCGAGACCTTGCGCAAGGGTGGGACCTACCTCTCGCCCCTGCTCTCCCATCAGCTGGCCGAGCTCTTTGCGGAGAAGGCCGTACCCGTGGGCAGGTCCGCGACCTCCAGGGAGTCCTTGACCATCCGGGAAAGAGAGATCATCAAGCTCATCGCCGAAGGGAAATCGAGCCGGGAGATAGGAGGGCTGTTGTTCATCAGCAGCAGGACCGTGCAGCACCACCGGGCCAATATCATGCGGAAGCTGAACATCAAAAAGACCGCCGACCTGGTAAAATACGCCATCCAGAAAGGGTACACCGAAGCCGCCAACCCTTGAGTTTCGCCGGCCCCACCGGTTATTAACCGGCGCCTGAAGGCTATTTCACCACCTGGAGCGGCTGAAACTCGTCATTCTGAGCAAACCGAAATCCGGAAGCCATTTTAAAATTAGCTCTCGCATTTTCGGGTCTCCTGAGGCCTTGGGAGGCCCTTAGTTTTTCTCCTTACTTCCTCTTCCCCTCGGGGGACAACTTCAGCAGCCGGCCCGGTTTATCCCATTTCTCGTCCAAATCCGACAAACTCAACCTGTAACTTATTGACAGTCCCGAATTATTTTACCGTACCGAAAACCGTATTATGCCGAGTTGCGATCTAAGGGCTAGTTTTTGTTGGCGCAGGCTTTACTGTGAAAACCCAAACTGTGAAACCCTCCAAATCCCCCTAAATCCCCCTTTTTCAAAGGGGGACTTTTAAAACCTTTAATAAAGGGGAGGGGGGATTTTTCATCCCTGGGGGTGTTCGATGGCGGCCATGAATGTTTAGCCTACGCCTGCACAGGCGAGACGCCTGTGCCACTGGTTTGATTTCGACTCGGCATTAAACCCCTCCTCATACCAAATCGCGCTTATAGAGGTAAAATCAGCATTTTTGTTGTAGGGGCGCAATTCATGGCGCCCTTGAGGGCGTGATAAATCACGCCCCTACATTAAAAATACCTTCTTGACGGCGATTTTTCTGCTTCATGGCTTCCCGCGCCCACCGGTGGTCCAAAGCCGGAACGATTGGCCCTGAATTTAGCCTCGGGGCCGATCCGTCCGATACAATTTAGGTAGTTTTACCCATGGCCGATTAGGTACTTTTGCCAGTTTTCTTTGCCCAGGTCCCTTGTTACCCTGTTTCCCAGGTAAGCGGCCTTTGGCCGTCCCCGCCGCGGGCCAAATCAAGGCTGCCCGGATAACGTCCGGGCGCGGCGCTAGGCTGGAAAGACGGGGTGGTGGAACATTCTTTTTATAAAGAGGGACATATGGCGCAGCGTTATGCAGGGGCAAAGAATATGGCCGGCCCATATAACATATTACTGGCCGACGACTACATCCTGTTCAGGCATGAGTTGAGGAAACTCATAGAAAGGGTGGCCGGCCTGGAAATTGTGGCAGAAGTGGGAGACGGCGCCGCACTCTTCCAATTTCTGGAAAAAGCGTCCCCCGATCTGGTCATACTGGACATTCACATGCCCCATCTCCGGGCCATGGAAGCAACTCAGCTGCTGAAGCTGAAACACCCCGACGTAAAGGTCCTGATCATGGTAATGGACCACGAAGAAGAGTATCTGACCCAAGCCAGGAGTGCCGGGGCCGATGGGCTGTTATCTAAGCAATACGCCGCCGCGGAACTTTTGGAGGCGATTGAGGCGATCCGGGCCGGAAAATTTTACCTGCCGGCCCAGTTCCGGGAAGAAAAGTCTTGTATCGCAACTGTCGGCGAGAGGAGAAACTGGACGCTACTTGATCAAGCCACATCTAGGTAGTTTTACCTATGGCTAAATGGGTATTTTCGCGGATTGACGAGTAACTCGAATTTAAGTTTATTGACCAGCATAAAGGTCACCTTACTTTTTCCAGCGGGTATCGCGTACAACTCACAGTGGGGGATCAGGAGAGAAGCTCATGGCCAAATTCGAAATCTTGTTGCTGGGTGACGGCTCTCATCTCTTTCGGACCATCGGTTGGGTTTTGGAATACAAAGGCTTCTCCGTCAGGGCCTCGGGAAGCCCGGAAGCGGCCCTGGAGGCTCTGGTTAAAAAGAATTACGATCTGATCATCGCCAAACTCTCCATGGAGGAACTGGACAATCTGGACGTCCTGAAGCGGGCCAAAAGGTTGAACCCGGAAATCAAGGTCATGGTAGTCAGCGGCAACCATGAGGTGACTTTCCCCCTGGAGGCCTATCAGATTGACCTGGATGATTATATCTTGATGCCGGTGAGTCCCACCGAATTGTGGCGGCGGGTCAGCAACTGCCTGGAAAGCCTGGAGGTGGTGGACCTTACCGCCGTGTCGGCGTCCGCTCAGTTCGAGGGCTCGGTGAATGAAAAAGTGTTGAACCGCTTGATGGCCATGTTCCATGACATACGGGGTTCCCTGGTTTCCACCGCGGCCTCCCTGAAGCTCTTGGGGCGCGGGACTTACGGCCAGGTGGGTCGCACCGCCCAGGCCAAGGTCCGGGAGATTTCCACCCGGGTCGACAAATTGATCCACCTCACCGAAGAGTTCGTGGACAAGGCTTTCAGCAAAACCGTTCAGGGGGAACTGGAACGGGAAATGCTGGATCTAAGCCGCGACGTCGTGAACCCGGTGCTGGAGGAACTGGCGGAAGAAATCCGGGATCGCCATGTGACCCTGGAAAACCGCCTGGCCTTTCACCCCGGGGCCATCCCGGTGAAGGGCAGCAAACTGTGGCTGAAAAGTGTGTTCCGCAATCTCCTTAACAATGCCATCAGCCACGGCGAGCCGGGAGGCGCCGTCGTGGTCGATTGGGAGAAGAAGGGAGACAGTTGCCGCCTGAACGTCTATAACAGCGGTGAGCCCGTTTCCGAAGAACTGCAGTCCATGTTGTTCTCCAACCTCTCCCCCCGGCTGCGCCGGGCCGGAGGAGACAGCGTCGGCCTGGGGCTCGGCCTCTATCTCAGCCGTGACATCGTCACCAGCCAGGGCGGTGATATGTGGTATGAACCCAATGCCGACGGCTCCACTTTTGTGGTCTCACTGCCCAACCATTAACCAGGAGAGTAGGAGTGAGGGGGTAGTATGGGGAGGGTAGGCTGCGGCCCCCTCCCCGCTTTTCCAGGCACTCCTTTCAGATAGGGGAGAAGCAGGGCTTCTCCCCATTTTTTTGTCGACTGCGAAGCGTGGTTCCCGGGAGGCTACCCCAGGTCGCCCTTATGCAGGTTGAGGGCAGGGCGTGGAGAGACCGCAGGGTGCGGTCAATTAACCGGCTGTAACTTGAAAATTTCCGGCATAGAACGAATGTTGGTCTTTAAAACTTGACATTACGGCAGCTCATAACTAGATAATGGCGGAGGGAACGCCAGAAGGGAAGACAGGACTTGTCACCCTGAACAACCGGACCGGCGTAATGTCGCTGTTCCGGTTTTTATTTATCTGGCCGGTGTCATCTTCCGGCTTCGGGAGCGGTTAACGGTTTCATAATCCTTTGGAGGTTGCTTTAAGCATGAGAGTAAAGGGCAAAGTTAAGTGGTTCAATGATGCGAAGGGCTATGGTTTTATTTCCCAGGAGGACGGCACCGATGTGTTCGTGCATCACACCGCCATCCAGGGGGAGGGGTTCCGCACCCTTCAGGAAGACCAGGAGGTGGAGTTTGAGGTAGTTCAGGGGGCCAAAGGCTTGCAAGCCCAGAACGTCATCAAGGTGGGACGTTAGACTAAAGAAAGAAAACTCCGGGGGCCAGGAGACCCCGGAGTTTTTTTTGCCCAGGAAAAGTAAAGAGGGCAGCACCCCTCATCTTCCAGTTTCCAGCCGGAGGCCGGGAAACAGGTCCCGGCCAGGACCGGGGCGCCCGGCTGGACCAAACCTGGCACAGAACTCCGGACCCCCCCCGGCCAAGAACTCCACCCGGCAATTCTCCCCCACCCAGGCTTATTCCCATGGCGACAGCAGGCCCCAGGACTCATTTTGGTGCGTAAAACGCACCCTAGTTGAGGAGCGTCGGCTGCCTCTTACGCACCAATCCACGTTTGTTCTCTATCAACGCGGCCTAAACTTTTCGGGCAGTTGCTCATGAGCCTTGGGCGTACCCGTGATACCAAGTTGAGACCTCTGCTAAAGAAAGTTTTGTAAATGGTTGATGTGATGCATGGCATTTTTGCTGCTTAAGGAAAGCGATGAGCCTTTTTGAGCCCAAACACAGGGGTCTTGTGGTAGGTGCCCGAGGGCCTTTTCAGGCTTTCTTTAATCCCTCAGGCACACCGCCGCATAAAGGAGTTTCAGGTTGCCCCTTGCAGCACCAGCATCTTTTTCAGGTTGTAGCTGATCCCTACCAGCCAGAAATGATTTCGGTTGCGCACCCGACCGAGATAACGACATCGTTCCAGCCCATAGCGGCACTTCAGGGTGCCGATGACCCGCTCTACCGCCCGGCGCACCCGGGAAAAGAATTTATTCCGCTTCTTTTGCTGCGCTGTTATGGCCCGATAACGCCAGGGCCGATTGATGATACCGCAGAACACCCCTCGGCGTCGCAAGGCCTTCTTGCGAGCATCTTTGGCATAGGCCCCATCGGCAAACACCGCGGCTTCATCGCCGCTGACCATCTCCTCAAACAGGTGCGACTCGGAGACGCTGGCCGGGGTCAGAGCCAGACGCCGGAGCAGGCCGCTCCCTTGATCCACGCTGAGGTGGACTTTGTAGCCAAAGTGCCCGTCCTTGCCCCGGCGGGTCCAATCCGCCTCGGGGTCGGGGCTGGGCTCGCCCCGGCGCGGCGGGTGGGGCTGGGCTTTGATCAAAGTGGCGTCAATCAAGGAACCCCGCCGCACGATCATCCCCTTGGCATGGAGCTGCTCCTCCAGCAAGGCAAACAAGCGTTCTCCCAACCCCGCCTGGGCCAGCATATTGCGGAACCGGCAAATCCTGGTTTCATCCGGAACCGGGTCTGTAAGCGACAGACCCAAAAACCGCTGAAACGACAAGCGGTCGCAGATGGCTTCTTCCAAGCCGGGATCGGACAAGCCGTACCACTGCTGCAAAAGCAGGGCCTTGAACATTACCAGGGGCGGATGGCTGGGTCGCCCCAGGTTGGGATGATAGAGAGGTTCCATAACCTTCTCGAAGGGCCGCCAGTCAATCTGGCCGTCGATCTTCTTCAGAAAGTGGCCTTCAGGCACCCGACCCGTGGCCTCCATGTCCCCAAAGCCCATCTGCCCCGATTTTTTCCCCAGCATCTGCGACCTCCAATATCTGACTTTAATCGCAGATTAACACGTTATTTCAATATGTTGAACTGATTTTTTCGTTATATTAAAACTATTTTTTAATGGACTTTCGCAGAGGTCTCAAGTTGCCGTCAAAAAGGTATTTTTAAGGTAGGGGCGTGATTTATCACCCCTCAGGGGCGCAATGAATTGCGCCCCTACAACAGCAAGGCTGATTTTACCTCTGAGAGCGCGACTTGAGACCTCTGCGAAAGTCTCATGTGGGATAGCCGCCCTCGGCTGTCCACACTTAATTTAGCCGCAGGCGAGGGCGCCTACGCTACATGTAGAATAAAGAGGGTAGCAATTGAGACTTTCGCAGAGGTCTTGACTTGGTATGAAGCATGAAAATGGTCGGTAGGGGCGGGTTTAACCCCCCCTACGGGACCGGCGAAACCTAGAAACTATTGCAAAACCCCCTGTTGGAAAGAAATGTCATTCTGAGCGTAGCGAAGAATCTCGGGTTTTCAGCAAGTTGAGATCCTGGGCGGCGCTCAGGATGATAAAAAAGCGGTTTTGCAATACCTTCCAGGCTGCCGGACCTGGCCACAGAACGTTTCGGCACCGGAGTTGAAAAGATGCGGCGGCCGCGGTGGGGAAGCCTGGGCCGGCTGAGGTTGGAGAAAAGGGATTGACCGCCGCCCCTTTAATTGTTATTTTGTAAGACTACGAAGAACTGCCCCAGGGGGCGTTAGCTCATGTCAAAGATTGCCAATTATTTTACCAAAGCCGATCGGAAGAAACTCTTCTTCGATTATCTCAAGCTCATCGGGATCCTGGAGATTGTCATCTTCATCGTCGTGGTCCTGTGGGCTTCCGACGATAAATACCACCGGGTGCAAACCGCTTTTCCCTGGCGGGAGTATGTCTTCGTGGCCTTTGCCTTCCCCATTGTCTTCACTTTTCTCATGGGGGTCATCATTACGGGTTTCAATTACTTCCTGGGCGAGGAAGGGGAGAGCGCGGCCCCGGCAGGCGAGGAGCCGGCCAACCAGATGGAGGCGGTCATCAGCCAGATTCGGCGCCTGCCCTATCTCAGCATCCTGTTTCTGCTGCTGGTGACCATCTTCGCCCTGTACAATATGAACCACATCATGGCCTGGCTGGGTTCCCTGGGCTACAACACCTTTCTGTTCCTGAGCTATGTCCTGGCCGGCCTGGGGGTCATCGTCGTCATCTACATGCTGTTTTTCCTGTTCTTCAAGTACCGTCTCAACCAGAAGCACCTGAAGTACCAGTATTACACCGACATTTCCGAGAAGCACGGCCTGATCATCCTGGATGACCGCACCGTGCTCCATAAGAACGGCAATCTCCTGGTCCAGGGGCGGCGCTGGCGCAAACCCAAGCAGGTGGGCACCGCGGCCCCCCAGGCGGAGCTGTATCCCCCGGAGCCGCCCAACCGGAACCACTGGCCGGTGCCCAAATCCTGATGGCTTGGGGGCCCGTGGCCGCCCGGCCCTGCCGCATTGCTTTACTGGCCGCACTGATATGGGAAGTGCGGCCTTTTTTGCGCCGGGTGCAAGCCCGTCCCCGGCGGGGCCTGGGGCTGCCCTGCTGGGAGTTTGCCGCCGGCCCGGTTGAGGGCCTGCTGGCCCTCACCGGTATGGACCCGGCCCCGGTGCGGGAGGCGGCCAGAGCTTTCCTGGCCGGGGCGCGTCCGGAGATCCTCATCTCCCTGGGTTTCGGCGGCGCCCTGACCCCGGAGCTGGCCCCCGGGGCCCTGGTCCTGGGAGGGTCCATTTGGCAGTACGATCCCCGACGCGCCTTTCTGAGCCCGGCCCCGGCCCCGGCTCCACCCCGGCCACTGCCGGAGCTGCTGGCCGCTCTCCATGAGGCCGGGGTGGCGGCCACCGCCGGCAGCCTGGTAACCACGCCCGTTATCATCCCCAAACAGCACCTGGGGGAGCCGTTGCTGGCCCTAAAGCATCCGGTCCTGGACCTGGAGACCGCAATTTTGGCCGGGGTAGCGGCCTCAGAGGGGCTTGCTTTCCTGGGGCTGCGGGCCGTGTCGGACGGGGCGGGGGAGGAAATCCCCGACTTCATCGTCCAGGCCGGCCGGGATGTGAGCCTCAAGGCGGCCCTGGCCTGGCTGGCGGAAGATCCCCGGAGAATAACGACCCTGATCAGGCTCTGGCGCCGCAGCGCCCTGGCCGCGGCTAAGCTGGCCCGGGCCCTGGCGGTGCTGCTCCCCTTACTGGCGGCCCCCGGGCAGGAGCTTCAAGACCAGCCAGGTCAAGAAGGGTAAGTAGATAAAGACCCCCACCCATCCCAAGGTGGCCTCTCCGATGAGGAAGGTCATGGTCAGGTTGAATCCCAGGATCCCCAGGTAAAGAGCCGGTCCCCACAACTCCTGGAACGGCAAGCGCCGCCGCCCCCAACCCCAGAAGGCAGACGCAGGCGCCACAGCCGCCAGCCGTTGGAGCACCCGGATCAGGACCAGGGCCACCAGGAACCAACCCCCAAAATTGCTCAGGGTGATACCGAAATAGGCCCCGCCTTCAGGGTAGCCGTAGATCTGCCCCAGAAACCAGCGGTACCCCCTGAGGGCCAGGGGGTCGATGACGATGTCCAGGGTGACCATCAAGACCGCCCCCAGGATCAAGGTCCGGGGCGATCCCGCCAGGGCCGCGTCCTCATACAGGTGGAAACGGGACCCCGGCCCGGGGCCGGGGTCCAGGGCCGCCAGGGCCACGGTATAGGAGGCATAGGCCAGAAAGACGTAAGAGAGGGAATCCATGAAGGGAACCCCGGCCACCCAAAGTTCCCGGTCCACCGTGGCGGGGATGTAAAGATACTCGCCGAAGGGGAAGCCGAAGTGGATGGAGCTGAATTCCGCGGCCAGGGAGATGAGATATCCCAGGACCAGGAAGGCCGCGGCCCGGCCCAGGCCCAGGTGCCAGGAGGCGAGCAGCAGGTAAGCCAGCAGGAAAATAAAGACGTAGGGCCGGAGCATCACGGTGGCGCCCAACAGGGCCAGGAAGCTGAGCATGACTTACCTTGGGTCTCTTCCGTAGGGGCGGACCCATGTGTCCGCCCGATGAGGGCGCACACGCAGGTGCGCCTCTACAAAACTGTCAGGATATATCTGTGACATGGCACTATTTTGGTGTTCCTTAATTATTGTGACATTCAAACCAGTGATTTTTTACCCCCCTTTAGGAAAGGGGGACTTAAAGAACCCAACATTTAAGAGGGCAGGGACAGACACTAGGCGCCCTCGCCTGCGACGCCCAGATGACATATGGATAGACGAGGGCGGCAATCCTCCATATGGACTTTCGCAGAGGGTCTCAGCTTGTTCCTAAACCTTGGAACTTACTTTCCCAGGCAAGGCCCTGGAAACAGCTAAGTTTCCCCAGGAAAACTAACATAAGGCCGGGCCGGGGTCAAATGGTCTCCCAGGAGCCCACCTACGAGCCCCCCTCCCTGCAAGCTCCCGGTCTTTGGGGCACCTTGCCTGCCGGCTGGGGGATGCTTAAAATTTATTAAAATTATTATTATTTCCTCAAAATGAGGTAACCGGGATGAAAAGGCTCTTCCGAGGCGTTGTTACCTGCTTGAAGTGGGGCGTTGCCGCCATCGTCCTGGTGGAGCTCTGCAGTTTCCTGGTCATTAACGTCAGTAATTACTGGATTTACGGGCAATTCAGGGACGGCGACCCCATCCGCTACGATCCCTACGCCCTGTTTGTGCGGTACGACGGCCCCCGGCCCACGACCCACAACCCGACCGCGGCAGATCCGGGAGATTGCAGAATTATCTGGCTCTTCGGGGGCTCCACCATGAACGGGCCCAACCCCCATGACGACAAGACCATCCCCAGCTTTCTGGCACAGATTCTCAACCGGGAGGAGCCCAAGGTCCCCGCCTACCTGGTCAATTTCGGCGAGCCCAGCTTCAATTCCCTGATGGAAACCAAGTATCTGCAAAAGATGCTGATAGAAAGTCCGGCCCTCCCTCAGGTCATCGTCTTTTATGACGGGGCCAACGATTGCGCCTATTTCGCCCAGAACCGCACTCCTTATGCCCACCACGGCTACCGGCGCCTGCGCGGTATGGTGGAAAGCTACCACCAAAGCCTCTTCGGGTTGTTCAAACCCCTGAACGCGGCCCTATATGCCTCCTTTACCAGAGAATTTTATGATAAGATTAGGCAGGGTCTGTTGCCCATCGCGGCGGACTCCCCGGTACTTCGGCAAATGGTGGACTTAACCGAAAAAAGGTACGATTACATCCAGAAGGTGGCCGGGGCCTTTGGGGCCAAATTTCTGCTGTTCTGGCAGCCCTGCTGGTGGGTGGAGAACGGCCGGGTGGCGCCGGAAGTCAGAGACGGGGAACATCTGGTGGCAGCGAGCCTCTCCGCTTTGCGGCATAATTTTGAAGTGACCTATGACGCCCTGGCGGCCCGACTAAAGGACAAACCCTTTTTTATCGACTTCAGAAACGTCTTATGCGCCAGGACTGAGCCTATGTATGAGCCCGACGGGATTCACCTGGAAGACGCCGGCAGTCAAATGGTGGCGCGGGCCATGGGCCGGATTTTGAAAGAGCGCCTTAAGGGGATGGAAGTGGCGGGAGGTAGCATTCGGTGAAAGTTGTGCTGGCCCGCACCGCGGGGTTTTGCATCGGGGTGAAACGGGCCTTGGAGATGGTTCTGAAAGCCATCAACGAGAACCAGAGCAAGATCTACACCTACGGACCTCTGATCCATAACCCCCAGGTGCTGGATCTGTTGCGGGAACGGGGCATCACGGTGCTCAAGCCGGGAGGGGCGGTTCCCGAGGGCCTGGTGGTGATCCGGGCCCACGGCATCCCCCCCCAGGAGCGCCTCGCCCTGGAAGCGGAGGGGGTGCGCATCATTGACGCCACCTGCCCCCGGGTGGCCAAGGTCCAGGCCATCATCCGGCGCTGGGCGGCCAAAGGGTGCGCCACCCTCATCGTGGGCGACGCCGACCACCCGGAAGTGGCGGGCCTCATGGG
The DNA here is from genome assembly GCA_963790655.1 of uncultured delta proteobacterium. GTDB lineage: Bacteria > Desulfobacterota > Desulfobaccia > Desulfobaccales > 0-14-0-80-60-11 > DASWLF01. The sequence continues at coordinate 109,892 of CAWBPT010000022.1, forward strand.
CCACACCGAGGGCCGGGGCTTTGTCATCGGCCGGGCCCAGGACGTGGCGGCCCTGCCGGAGCTTGAGGACCTCATCGTGGTGGCCCAGACCACCCAGAGCGAGGCCCAGTTCGCCGCCCGGGTCTCCGAGGTCCAGGCCCGTTTTCCCCAGGCCCGCATCTTCAAGACCATTTGCGACGCCACCGCCTCCCGGCAGGCCGAGGTGCAGGACCTGTCCCGGCAGGCCGAGGCCCTGGTGGTGGTGGGGGGCCGCAACAGCGGCAACACCCAGCGGCTGGTGGAGATCTCCCGGGCCACCGGCATCCCCACTTACCACGTGGAGACCGAGCAGGAGCTGGACCTGGAGGAGATGAGCCGCTATTCCACCGTGGGGGTCACCGCCGGGGCCTCCACCCCCCACTGGCTTATCGGCAACGTGGTGAACACCCTGAAACACGCCTGGGCCTTCCGCCCCGGCTCCTGGACCAACTATCTCTACCGCGCCTGGCGGTTTTCCCTGAAGTCCAATCTCTACGTGGCCACCGGCGCGGGGTCCCTGAGCTACACCTCTTCCCTGCTCCAGCAGGTGGAGCCCCAATTCACTTACTTCTTCGTGGCCTTCTTTTACGTCTACGCCATGCACCTCCTCAACCACTTCACCGACAAGGCCTCCAAGCTCAACGACCCGGTGCAATCCATGTTCTACGGGCGGCACCGGCAGTTCCTCCTGAGCACCGGGGCCATTTCGGCCCTCCTGGCCCTGGCCCTGGGCGCCTATCTGGGGTGGCTGCCTTTCATCTTCATCTTCACCATGAGCGGCATCGGCCTGCTTTACAATTTCAAGATCATTCCGGACCGCATGGCCCGGGTGACCCTCGTTTCCACCCTCAAGGAGATCCCCGGTTCCAAGACCCTGTTTACCGCGGTGGCCTGGGGGGTGCTGGCCGCCCTCATTCCGGTGGTCTGCTCCGACCAGGAGAGCTCCGGGGCCACCGCCATCGCCTTCTTTTTCGTGGCGGGCATGATCTTCATCCGCTCCGGCCTCTTCGAGATCATGGCCATCGAAGGGGACCGGGTAGTGGGCAAGGAAACCCTGGCCATCGCCCTGGGCAAGGAGCGCACCCTGAACATCTTGACCGTCTGTTCCCTGCTCTTCGTCGCCATGCTGCTTACCGCCGCCTGGGTGGGAGTCATCCCCTCCCTGGGGTACGCCCTGAGCCTCTGCGGCCTTTATGCCCTGGGCTACCTCACCCTGTACCGCCGGGGGTTGATGGAATCGAGCCTGATGCTGGAGTCCCTGGTGGAAGGCAACATGATCCTGGCCGGGATGCTGGCCTTCCTCTGGGACCCTTTTTACGGCCCCTTTTAAAGACGGTTTTTCGTTTTTGGTTTTTAGTTAAAATTCTTCAAACCTTGCGTTCTTGGCGCCTTGGCGTCTAACAGGCTGTTGAAAAACGGGTTTTTATGTCATCCTGAACGAAGTGTAAGGATCTAGAAATTATTAATATGACTAGATTCTTCGCTTCGCTCAGAATGACAAATTCTCAATTATGGGAGTTTTTCAAAAGTCTGCTTAGCGTGAGATATGCGCTCGCCAGGGCGCCAAGACGCCAAGACCACTAAAAACGAAAAACCAAAAACGAAAAACGTTTTTTTTATTGACAAACGCTATGGCCCATTCTAATATGGCGTCGGGTAAAACCGGTAGCTAAAAGGAGGTGGGGTAAAACCGAGAGAAAATCACTAGTTAGAAGAAACAAGGAAAGGAGAAATTGGTTACCACTTTCCAACCAAAGGGGGGAATGATGAAAAAAACTATACTTATCCTCGTAGTATTGGCCTTGGCAGTCCCATCGGCTGCCCTGGCCGCCACCGAGTTTTCTCTGGGCGGTTTCATCAAGTTGGATTCTTTCTGGGATTCCACCCAGGAAGGCAAAAACATGAACACCGCCATTGGCCGGGACAATAACCCTGACTTCCAGCACGGCCGCCTGAAATTCACGGCCCAGGGCTCCCGCTTCAACTTCACCATCAAGGGGCCCAAGCTGTGGGGCGCCACCACCACCGGCTTCATTGAAATGGACTTTGACGCGGCTGAAACCGGAGCCTTGGCTCCTGGGACGGCTGCCCCCGTGGCGAGTACCCTGGGGGTTGGATCTACTTCTTCCCAGGCCTACACCCCGCGGCTGCGCCACGCCATGTTCCGCTTGAACTGGCCCGAGACCGAGATGCTGATGGGTCTATATTGGTCCATGCTCTGCGAATGGTGGCCGGAAGTGGCGCAGGACGGCCCCTTCATGGGGACCGGCATCCCCACCGCCCGGTTGGGCCAGATTCGCCTGACCCAGACCTTTGCGGGCGCCTGGACCGTGGCGGGCTTGATCGGCGAGCCCAATGCGATTTCGGGTGGGGGTAACGTTATTGCTACTAACAACCCTTATTCCGCTGCCGGCGTTTCCAACAGCGGCGAGACGTCGGAGACCCCCCAGGTCCAGGGCAAGATCATGTTCCAGCAGGACTTGTGGGGCAAGGCTGCTTATTACGGCAAGCCCACCCCCTTCACCGCCCAGGTCGTAGCGGGCTGGCAGCGCAATGTAATCCGGTCGGGATTAATAGGCGGAACACCCATTACTCTTGGGCAAAATGGGTACACTGCCGTGGGATCAGTTCTCGGGACTGGTCCGTATGTTAACCAAACGTACGTTAGTCCCTGGATGTTGAACGGCGTGCTGTTCATCCCGGTGATTCCCACCACCAGCGCCAATGTGGCCGGGACCGCTTCCATCCTGGCGAACTATTTTGTCGGCCAGGGCCTGGAAGCCTTCGGGATGGTGGCCAACGGCTCCAACCTGTGGAAGTATGACAGTAATTGGGCAGGGGTCAACGCTTACGATTTCGACTTGCTGCGGCGCTGGGGCGGCTATGTCCAGGGCCAGTACTACTTCACCAACCAGTGGTTCCTCAACCTGGCCTATTCCATGAGCAAGGCCTTCGGCGTGTCCCAGTCCCAAGCCAGTTGGAATGCGGGTACGACGGGGGGCAGGGAAGTCGCCTTCAACGCCGACACCTGGAAGGCTTGGTATGAGATGAATCTGACCCTGTGGTACCGGCCCATCCAGGCCGTCAAGTTCGGCTTGCAGTACTCCTATGGCCGGACCGATTGGTTCCAGGCGCGTAATTCCACTAATACCAACGTGGCAGCTGGGGTTGGACTTCCGGCCACTGCCAGCACGAACATCAAGGATTTCGGCGAAGCCCACCGGGTGGAGTTCGTCGGGTTCTTCTACTTCTAACCTCAAAAGCGGTTGACTAACCAAAGCCCACGGGGTAATATCCCTGTGGGCTTTTTTGTTAAATACGGTTTTTAGTTTTTAGTTTTTAGTTTTTGGTTTTTGGTTAAAAGGATGCAGGGAACCAGAAAGTCGCGCTCATATAAGGACCTGGAAGTCTGGAAATTGTCTATTACCTTTGTAGAAGATATTTATAAGATAACCTCCAAGTTCCCCGCCTCCGAGAACTACGGATTAACCCAACAAATTAGAAGGGCCGCAGTGTCGATTCCCTCCAATATCGCCGAAGGTCAATTCAGAAATTCGTCAAAGGAATTCAGACAGTTCTTATCAATTGCCCTGGGGTCGTCGGCGGAACTGGAGACTCAGTTGATTATTGCCAATAAGATAAATTACTTATCATCCGAAGAATTGGCTCCTATTTTAAATGCCCTTGAAATAATTATGAAAATGCTGAAGAAATTATCTCTTAGCCTGACCTAACGGTCTTCCCAAAACCAAAAACTAAAAACCAAAAACTAAAAACTATAGGGAGTTATTAGATAATGCAAAGAAAGATCTGGCTGGCGGTTCTGTTGATAATATCTGCTATGCTGCTCTTTAACGGCTGCGCCACCGCCAAGAAGTGGGTGGGTTGGGGTTCCGATGAGGATGAGGAAATGGCCGGCGAAACCGTGCCGCCCGAGTCCCAACAAGAGACGGTGATGATCGACGGCAAGCCCTACGTGCGCAGCAAGAATCCTTACTGGCTCTCCTATCCGCAACAGCCGGAATATATCTACGTGGAAAAGGGTACGGAGTTCGTAGGCATGCAGCAGCGCATGATCGACCTCATAGCCAAGGCGGTGGGCAAAGAGAAGGCCAAGGCCCAGGGCAAGGGCATACCCCCGGATAAACTCCAGGAAATGGTCAAGGCGGAAGTGGACCGCATCCTCCGGGAACAGGGCCTGGGCGGCTTTATGTCTCAGTCCCGAGGAGAGAAGGTCCCCTATATGGGCCGGGCGGTGGCGGTGATCCCCGACCTGGATACCCCCCGGAACTATGAAGGGCTGAACCGGACCCTGGCGGTGGCCCTGGGGGATTCCCTGGGCCGGCAGAAAGATATCAAGGTGAGCAGCCAGGACCAGATCCGGGAGGCTATGAACAAGGCCGGGATGACCGGCAAACTCCAACTCGCCCCCAATATCAAGGTCTTGGGCGACTACCTGGGGGTGCAGGGAATCGTCCTCACCGGCATCCTGCCGCCGGAGAGCGGCTCCCCCGGGGCCCTGGCCCTGCAAGTCTATGACACCTTCAACGGCACTAAGGAACAGGCCGTGGTCTCCCCCGCGGAAGCCGGGGGCTTGAAGCCCGAGACCGTCACCAAATTCGCCCAGCAAAACTCCTTGCGGGTGGCCGGGGAGCTGCTCAATCTGCCCTGGTTCGGCCGGGTGGAATTCATCAAGGAAGGCAAGGTCTACCTGAACCTGGGTGAGAACGCCGGCCTGAAGGTGGGTGACCGCCTGCGGGTGGTGGCCCCGGGCAAGGAGGTGGTCAACCCCCAGACCCATACGGTCCTGGGCTACACCGCGGACACCCCCCAGGGGGAATTGAAGGTAACGGAACTGCTGGGTAAGAGCGGCGCCGTGGCCCTGCCGGTGAGCGGCGGGCCCTTCAAGGCCAATGATAAGGTAAAGGCGAAAAGCAGCGATTAAATACGGTTTTCTGTTTTCTGTTTTCAAAATTTTATCTGTTTGCATATTTGAAGGGAATAGTAAATGGCGGGGAGGGCTGGGAAATCCCGATCATACCGGGATCTGGATGTCTGGAAGCTGGCAATTGAATTTGTTAAAGATATCTACCAAGCGACCGAGAAATTTCCGCCGGCAGAGCTTTATGGGCTGACGAGTCAGGTGCGGAGAGCGGCAGTTTCCGTTCCTTCCAATATTGCTGAAGGCCAGGGCCGGAACTCCTTCAAGGAATTCAAGCAATTTCTTTCAATTGCTTTGGGTTCCCTGGCAGAACTGGAAACACAAGTGATAATTGCAAAGGAGATAGGATACCTGGATTCGGCGGATATGGATAGGCTGTCGGTCAGCATGGATACCATAAGAAAAATGATTAAAGCCCTCTCCGGCAGCCTTAGGTAACATCCGCTTTTCACAGAAAACAGAAAACAGAAAACTACTTAACCGCTATTATCTCCATTCCACCCATATAACTTCTTAATGCCTGGGGCACCACCACCCCGCCGTCCTCCTGCTGGCAGTTCTCTAAGATGGCCACCAGGGTGCGCCCCACCGCCAGACCCGAACCGTTCAGGGTGTGCACCAGCTCCGTGCCCTTGCCCCCGGTGCGCCGGAAGCGGATGTTGGCCCGGCGGGCCTGGTAGTCTTCGAAATTGCTGCACGACGAGATTTCCCGGTAGAGGTTTTGGCCCGGGAGCCAGACCTCGATGTCATAGGTTTTGGCCGCGGCAAAGCCCAGGTCCCCGGTGCACAGCATCACCACACGGTATGGGAGTCCCAACTCCTGCAGCACCTCCTCCGCGTCTTTCAGCAAGCTCTCCAGCTCGTCATAAGATTTTTCGGGGGTGGTAAATTTCACCAGCTCCACTTTGTTGAACTGGTGCTGACGGATCAGCCCCCGGACGTCCTTGCCGTAGGAGCCCGCTTCGGACCGGAAGCAGGGAGTGTAGGCGGTGTAACAAATAGGCAGGTCTTCTTCCCGGAGGATTTCGTCCCGGTGAATGTTGGTCACCGGCACCTCCGCGGTGGGCACCAGAAAGTAGTCCCAGCCTTCCAGCTTGAACAGGTCCTCGGCGAACTTGGGGAGCTGGCCGGTGCCCGTCATGGAGGCCCGGTTGGCGATGAAGGGCGGCAGGACCTCCCGGTAGCCGTGTTTGCGGGTGTGCAGGTCCAGCATGAAATTGATGAGGGCCCTTTCCATCAGGGCGCCGGCGCCTTTCAGCAGGGCGAAGCGGGCCCCGGCGATCTTGGCGGCCCGTTCGAAATCCAGGATGCCGAGGGCCTCGCCGATCTCCCAGTGGGGCTTTGGGTTAAAGGCGAAGCTGGGCGGCTCGCCCCAGGTGTGGGCCACCGGGTTGTCGTCGCTCCCGGCCCCCAGGGGCACGGTCCCGTGGGGCAGGTTGGGCAGGGTCAGCAAAAAGTCCCGCACCCAGGCGTCGTGCTCCGCCGCCCTGACTTCCAGGGCCTTGATGTCCTCGTTGATTACCGCCACCCTGAGCATCAGGGGCTCGGCTGCCGCCTTCTGCCCGGCCTTCATCAATTGCCCCACCTCTTGGGACAGGGTGTTGCGTTCATGGCGCAAGGACTCCACCTGGGTGAGCAGGCGGCGGCGCTCCGCATCCCGACCGCGGAATTCCTCCAGGGAGACCTGGGAGAGTCCCCGGTTCTTCAGGGCCTGTTCGACTCTTTCCAAGTGATCCCGCACGAACTTGAGATCCAGCATGACTATCTCTCATTTCTGTTGGCGTCTTGGCGTGAGCCTTAATTTTGATGCCAAGACGCCAAGGCGCCAAGGTACGGGTTTCAGGCCTCTTCCTCCCCGGCCCGTGCTTCTGCCAGGAATCCTTCTTTGGCGCTGGCGATGAGGCGTACCAGGCCGTCGGCGTTCTGGCGCTGAATGAAGTAGAGGATGTCGGCCACCGCGTCTTCCAGGGCCCGCAGGGCCACCCGGTTGGCGGGATTATGCAGTTGGATGCAGGCGTACATGGCCGCGTCCTGGCTCAGGAGATGCCGGGTGAGGTGATGCAGGGTGGCGAAGGTGGGGGTGGCGAAATCCTCCAGGTCTTTGGCCGGCACCCCCAGTTCCCGGATGGCCATCCCCAGGGCGATGAGGGTAAAGTGAGACAGGCCCTGGACCACGGCCATGAGACGGTCGTGCTCCGCGGCGGTGGCGACTTTCACCCGGGCGCCGGCGTTTTCCAGCAAGCCCTTGAGCCAGTTGAACCAGTGTTCCCCCCGGCCGGGACAGAGCACCATGGTCCGGCCGGCGATACTGTCTTCGCCGGGGCCGAAGAGGGGGTGGGTCCCCACCACTTCGCCTTTGAAGCTGGCCAGCATGACCTTCATGGGACCCTGCTTCACCGAAGTCAGGTCCATGAGGGCCGCCCCGTCGCGCAGGTGTCCGGCCACTTCCCGGACCACCTGCTTCACGCTGGGGATGGGCACGGAGATGATCACCACATCTGCCAGCGCCGCCACTTCCTGGGGGGTCTGGGGGGTGTCCAGATCGGCCACCAGGACCTGGAGCCCCTGGCTCTCGAAAAAGCGTTGGAACCAGCGGCCCATCTGCCCCTGGCCGCCGATGAGGGCCACGACCGGAGGATCATGCTGAGGAGTTTTGAGGGGATGGCCGGGGGCGGTAGGCCCCTGGCCCCCTTCCCCAAAATCCTTTTCCTTTAATTCCTTCAAGCTCATGCGATGGCCCTCTGGCGCAGGAGAAAGTCCGCCAGGGTGAGGCGCACCATGGCCTGGATGACGGGAACGATGCGGGGGATGGCGCTGAGGTCGTGGCGTCCGGCAATGGTCAGGGTCCGGGGTTGTCCCGCCAGGTCCACGGTCTGCTGCTCCCGGGCGATGGAAGGGATGGGTTTCACCGCGGCCCGCACCACGATGTCGTCGCCGTTGGAGATGCCCGCCAGGATGCCCCCGGCGTTATTGGTGGCGAAGCCCCCGGGGACGATGGGGTCGTTGTGTTCCGAGCCCAACATGCGGGCGGCCGCAAAACCGGTCCCGATCTCCACCCCCTTCACCGCGCCCACGGACATCACCGCCTGGGCCAGGGCCGCGTCCAACTTGTCGAACACCGGCTCCCCCAGGCCCGGGGGGCAGCCCCGCACCCGGACTTCCACCACCCCGCCCAGGGAATCCTTCCCGGCTCTCACTTCCTGAACCCGGGCCTCCATGGCCGGCACGGCATCCGGGTCCGGGCAGCAAAAAGGGTTGTCCCAGATGCTGGTTTCATCCGCCAGGCGGGCCGGCACCCCGCCCAGCTCCACGGTGTAGGCCAGCACCTTAATGCCGCTCTGGTCCAGAAGAATCTTAGCCACCGCGCCCGCGGCCACCCGGGCCACGGTTTCCCGGGCGCTGGCCCGGCCGCCGCCCCGGTGGTCCCGGATACCGTATTTGGCCTGAAAAGTGATATCTCCGTGCCCGGGCCGGAAGAGCTCCCGCAGGGCGTCATAGTCCCGGCTCCTGACGTCCCGGTTGAAGACCATGAGGCTGATGGGGGTGCCGGTGGTGCGGCCCTCGAAGACCCCGGAGAGAATCTCCACTTTATCGGGCTCCCGGCGCGCCGAAGCGTGGGCCTGGACCCCGGGGCGCCGCCGGGCCAGCTCCCCTTCCACGTCGGCGGCGCAGAGGGGCAGCCGGGGCGGGCAGCCGTCGATGACCGCGCCCAGGGCCGGGCCGTGGGACTCGCCCCAGGTGGTCACTTTAAAGACCTGGCCGAAGGTGTTACCCGCCATGGTGCGCCTCCTCAGCCTGCAGGGCTGCCAGAATCCGGTCCACCACCTGGGAAACCGACAGATCCTGGGTGTCGATGGTGATCCGGGCCGCGTCCCGGTAAAGGGGGCGCCGGGCTGCCAGCACCGCCGCCACCTCTTGGACCGGGTCGGTGCCCGTGAGGCTGGGGCGGCCGGTGTCGCCGCCCTGATCCCCGGCCAGGCGGCCCTGGATGGTGGCCGGGTCGGCCGTGAGCCAGATGATGATGCCGTTTTCCTGCAAGGCCTGAACGTTTTCCGGGTCCAGGACCACCCCGCCGCCGGTGGCCAACACCTCGCCCCGGGCCTGGCGGTAGCGGGCCACCAAGGCCTTTTCCCGGCGCCGGAACTCTTCCCAGCCTCCTTGGGCCACAATTTCGGCCACCGATTTCCCGGCTTCGGCCACCAACACCTGGTCCAGGTCCACGAAAGGACGCTTAAGTATCCGGGCCAGCCGGGCTCCCACCGAGGTCTTGCCGGTGGCCCGGTAACCGATGAGCACCAGGTTGCGGCCCCGGTCCGGCTGTGGTTCGAGCTGCTCCATAAAATTCCGGTTTGCCGGTGTTATCCCCAACGCCCCCGCCTCAAAGAAAATCTTAATAATGGCAATCGGTTGGCTTAGTTTACTAAAATCATCGCCGGAAGGAAAGGGGGACGGCGGTTTTTAAAATGGCGCCAAAATTTCGTGGGTCCGTAGGGGCACGGCGTGCCGCCCCCTTTATGGAAGCCGGACGGCTGAGGCAGCTTCCTACAGCAGTCCCAAGTCCCTGGCTGCCTGGATTAAATAGAAAAACCCCACCGCGAAAAAGATCCCCGCGGCTCCCAGGCGGACGGCTTTTTCCGGCAACCGCTGACCCAACGCCTGACCCACCCAGATGGCCAGGGCGTCGGAAAGGACCATGCCCAGGGTAGACCCCAGCCAGACCTGGATGGGCGAATACCGGGTGGCCAGGGTGACGGTCCCCAGCATGGTCTTGTCTCCCAATTCGGCCAGGAAAAAGGTCACGGCCACAATGAGAAAGGGGGAGGTAATCCGTCCGACCTTGCCGTCTTCGCCATCCAACCGGTCGCCCCGCCAGGTCCACAGTCCAAAAGCCAGAAAGGCCAAGCCCGAGAGCAGCACGATCCACTCGTGGGGCAGAATCTTACCGGTCAAATCGCCTAAAACCACCGAAAAGGCGTGCACCAGCAAAGTTGCCACGCAGACCCCGGCCAGGACCACCGCGGCTTTGAAGCGGGTGGCCAGGGTGAGGGCCACCAATTGGGTTTTATCCCCCAGTTCCGCCACAAATATCAGACCCAGGGACAGCCAAAATCCGTCCACGCCCTATCCTATTCAGGTATGACCTGCCGTTTTCCTGCGAGTTGGAAGGCAGTCAAATTTAAGAAATTAAAACGCGGGTTCCCGTTACCAACCAGGGAGGTTTTCCCACCTATGCTTTTTCTTAAACATTCTAGGGGGATGGGAGGGTTGTTAGGAAAGGGCGGGGGCTCTTACGAAAAAGTCCCCCGGCCTTCCTCTGATAAACACTTTTTTGGCATCCTGCCAGGGTTGCGTCCCGGATATACCTTACAAAAATAATCCCCCTTTGGGGGGAGATTTTCGTAAGAGCGTTCTGCGAACCGCTCCTACATCGGCCTCCGGTAATGGCGGCCGGAAAGGACACGACACTAGGGCAGCCGGTAGCAGGCCCCTTCCCGGGCGCCGTCGATATAATGGGGATATTTTTTGCCGGCCGCCAGCTGCCGGGACAGATCGATGATCTTTTCCACTTCGGCGTCGCTGCGGGTCGGGTCATGATGGGTCAGGAGCAGGTTGTGAGCCCTGGCCTGGACGGCCAGGTCCACCGCCTCTTCATAAGTGGAGTGGCCCCAGCCGCGGCGCTCCGGAAAATCCGCCGGCAGATATTGGGCATCGTGAATCAGCAGATCGCAATCCGCCGCAAACTCGGCGAATTCCGGAACGCGGCTCCCCTTGAGCCCCCCCAGTTCATTGTCGGTGATGAACACCATGGTATGCTGGCCTTCCCGGAAGCGAAAGCCGTAGCCCCCCTGAGGGTGGTTGAGGGTAATGGTGTCGATGTTGACCCCGTCCAGGTTCAGGGGGCCATGGGCCAGGCGGTTGAGATAATCGATGCGGGCCTTGAGATGATCAAACGCCACCGGGAAGAAGCCGTCCCCCATGTGACTGTCGAACACCCGGGTCATGGCTTGAAAGGCAGGCGGCCAGCCATCCACCAGAAGTTCCGAGGTTTCCTGGTAGATGGGGGTGAAAAAGGGGATCCCCAGGAGGTGGTCCCAGTGCCCGTGGGTCAGAAGCAGATGGAGCTGGCAGGGCAGGTGGTTATCCAGGAGATGTTGGCCCAGGAGGCGAAACCCCGTGCCCCCGTCGATAACCACCCGGCGTCCTGAGGCCAGGATCACTTCAACGCAGGAGGTGTTGCCGCCGAACTCCAGAGTATTGGCGCCGGGAGCCGGGATCGATCCCCTGGTTCCCCAAAATCTGATCTCCATATCAGTCCTCTCCTGGTGGGGTCAACCGGTATTGCCTCGTCCAAGCCCGATGAATAAGAACCTCCCGTAAAGGGGGGGTCCCACTGCCCCTGGAGGCGGGGAAGCTCACCCTTACCATACCACAAACCGGGGCAAGTGTTTCATGGGAAATTTAATGAGAGCCTCCTTAAAGCTCCGCGACCTGGATGGGAAGCTTTTCAATTTCCAGATAAGCGGCTATCAGGCCAAAACAGCCGGTGAGCATCATGTCCCCGAAAGGCGCCGCGAAGACCCCGGGCCAGCCCTGGGCCAGACGCCGCCGAGGCCCTGTGATTACCGTAAAATCAAAAGCCGGGTCCCGGAGGTGGTCCGGGCCGTAAGCGCAGCCATGCCCCTGATCGGCGAAGACCTCCTCGTTGCTGAGGTCACCCTCCTTGAAACGGGCCAGATGAGAGAAAAGCTTGGCCCGGTCCAATAACCCGGTGTGGTGTTCATAAATCCCGTAGAGCCGCGCCCCCCGGACCAGGGCCGCGAAGGTATGGGCATTGCCCAGGTTGACCACCATGAGGCCCTGGTCCAGGCGGTCCCGGGCCTGGGGATCCAACAGCGCCCCCCGGACTCCGGCGGCGCAGGTATCCATCAGCAGTGTGCCGGGCAGGGTTTCGGCCACCGCCAGCATCCTGGTAAAAAACGGCGGCGGCTGCCGAAAGGCCAGATCCCCCAGGCTCCCGCCCCGGGCCAAAAAATCTTCCCAGAATTGAAAGCGGAAACGGCGGTTGCTCCCTTCGGGGTGGAAACCGTGGTCCTGCACCGCCACGGCGAAGCGGCTGGGAAAGGGCACCTCATAGGCCGCCAGGGTGCGCTGCAGGGTCTCCACGTCCACATCCCCCAGAGTGACGGTGGCGGTCCCGGCGGGAGGTTCGGCGGCCAGGGTTACGCCCCACTGCTGCACCACCTCCAGGCGGTCGCTCAGGCTCAGGGCCGCCGGTTGGGTGGCGTAAACGGGCAGACCCGCGGCCAGGTGGCGCCGCACCGCCTGGGTCAACGCCCCGCCCCCCATGAGCCGGCCGCCCAGGAAGACGGGGCGCCCCTGGGCGGTAAGAGCGCTCAGGCGCCGGGCCAGGATCTGGGTGGGGGCCGGCAGGACCATTTTTACCGCATTCTCCACGGGCGCCCCCGGCTCCCAGATGATCAAATCCTGGGTGCCGCCGCCCACGTCCACGGCCAGCAGCCCGCCTTCAAGCATGGTCACCGTCCCACCCGGCCGCGGCGTCCAGCACCGCCTGCATGGCCGCCTCCCGGGCTTGCCGGAACCTGGGGGAGCGGTGTCCGGGGCGCCAGGTGAGCGAGGCCAGTTCGTCCGATACCACAGCCAGGCCGGCCACCGGGAGTCGCCGGTAGCGGCCCACCGCGAACAAGGCCGCCAGTTCCAGGTCTATCCCCAGGACGCCCCGGGAGCGGTAATATTTAACCAGGCCGGCCGTTTCCCGGTACAAGGCATCGGTGGTCAGGATGGAGCCCGAGTGCCACGGGGTGCTGCCGGCCTCCAACCGGCGCTTGAGCAAATCATAGAGAACCGGGTCCGGCTCCACCTCCGGCCGGGGGCTGTAATGCCTGGAAGTGCCGTCCCCCCCCAGGGCGCGGTCGGGCAGCACCAGGCTTCCGATGCCGACGTGGGGCTGCAGGGAGCCGCACCAGGCCAGAGCCAGGACCATGCGGGCCCCCAGGGCGATGAGTTTTTCCAGGACCATGGCCGCGTAAGGCGCGCCCGGCGCGGGGGCGACGATGGTCAGGGAATGGTCCCGCCAGTGACCCTGACGCACGGCGCAGTCCCAGATATGGCGGGGCGGCGAGGCGGCTTGCGCCAGGCGGCACAGCGCCTGATAGTCCGGGCGGGTAAAAGTGAGGATGGCCCTCGCCGCTACTAACGGTTCGCCCCTTTCCCGCACCGGGTTGATCAGCCCGGCCTCTTCCGGGCCTGGGTCCTGCCCCCCTGAGACTGCGCCTGGCCTTACCATGTGAAAAAGCCTACCCGCCGGATATATATCTTGGAAAATCGCCCCATATTATTGGCTTTTATCCGTGGTTTGTCTATTCTTTTCTGAAGATAGCGAGAATTTCTAAAGCCCGCGGTGGTATCAACGACACATTTTCGGGGAAATTTACCCGGCCTTGGTTTCACCGCCTTAACTTCGGCAATCTGGGGCCACGCAACTCTATCCCCACTGGTGGGAGGGGATTAGGGGGAGGGGAGGATAAGGCTTTATATTTCCTCTTCCTTTTGTCACCCCCACCCTAACCCTCCCCCATCAAGGGGGAGGGAATAAGAGGCATTTCTTTTTAAAGGTTTTTCTGAAACGCAATACTATCACGCCGGCTTGCGCGAGGCCTTGATTTTCCAAACGAAATACCCCACCGCGGCCAGGAGAGCCGCCACCACCAGGTAGTCCAGGATGTGCGTGTATTGCTGGACAATACGCCAGTTCTCTTTGAGGCGCACCCCCAGATAAGTGAGGAAGCCGTTCCATAAGGTGGCTCCCACCGCGGTATAAAAGATAAAGGGCACTAGGGACATGCGGGCCAGCCCCGCGGGGATGGAGATGAGATGGCGCACCACCGGGATGAAGCGGGCGATGAAGATGGTCTTGCCGCCGTGACGGTCAAAAAATTTCTTGGTCCACTCCAGGTGGTGGGGGTTGAGCAGCAGGTAGCGGCCGTAACGCAGCACCACCGGCTCCCCCAGCATCCCCATGCCGTAGGAGAGCAGCGAGCCCACCAGGGAGCCCAGGCTGCTGGCCACCATCACCGCCAGGGGGTCAAAATGGCCGCTGAAGATCAGGAAGCCGGCAAAGGGCATCACCAGTTCGCTGGGGATGGGAGCAATCATGCTCTCCAGGGCCATCAAGACGAAGACGCCCAGGTAGCTGCACTGATTAATGAACAGGGTGTTGTAATAGCACAGTGACTCGGTAATTCCCATGTGAATTTAACGTTCTCCCGGTTAATGTGGCTGGATTTGCTGCTCCACCCGGGCCTGCAAGTCCCGGAGCCCGGGGCTCAGGTCCACCGGGTAGGGGGCCGGTTCCTGCAAGTCCTGGTACGGCTCGGGCAGCAGGGCGAACTGCTCCTTGAAAGTACCCGCGGGCCGCCTGAAGGTCGGGCAGAGGCTTGAGGATTTTGCCGTCCCGCATCACCGGCTGGAGCAGCGGCGCGGCCCCGGCCACCTCTTCGTCCCTGAGGGCGATGACGTCCCGGCTCAATAGGCCTTCCGCGTCAAAATGGCGCCAGACCTGTTTCTTATCCACCAGGGTGACTTTGCCGGTGGAGAGTTTCATCACCGGGCGGCCGGCGTATTTCACCAGCTTGTAGGCGATGTCGAAGTAGGGGGCGTCGGCGGAGACCCCCATCTTGGTGCCCACCGCGAAGCTGTCGATTTGGGCGCCCTCCGCCAGTAGCCGGGCGATCTTAAACTCATCGAAGCTGCCGCTGGCCAGGATGCGCACATAGGTGAGGCCGTTTTCGTCCAGGATCCGGCGCACATCCTTGCTGATGGCCGCCATGTCGCCGCTGTCCAGGCGGACGAACTCCAGGCGCGCCCCCCGGGCTTCCATCTCCTTGGCCACCTTGACCGCGTTCTGGGCCCCGGCGATATTGTCGTAGGTGTCGATGAGCAGGGTGGTGCTCTTCGGGAAGACCCGGGAAAAGACCCGGAAGGCGTCGATTTCCCGGACGAAGCTGGTGATGTAGGAGTGGGCCATGGTGCCGAAGATGGGGATGCCGTAAAGCTGGCCCGCCAGGACGTTGCTGGTCCCCAGGAAGCCGGCCAGGTAACTGGCCCGGGCCACCTTAAGACCGGCGTCGGTTCCCTGGGTGCGCCGCAGAGAAAAATCCACCAGGGGCCGGCCCCGGGCCGCGTGCACCGAGCGGGAGGCCTTGGTGGCAATCAGGGTCTGGAGGCTCACCGCATTGATGATGAAGGTTTCCGCCAGTTGCGCCTCCAGGATGGGGGCGCTCACCTCCAGGATGGGCTCGTCTTTGAAGAAGAGGCTGCCCTCGGGGAGGGCGTGGACTTCGCCGGTGAACCGCACCCCCTTGAGGTAATCCAGAAATTTCGTCTGAAACAGGCCGGTGGAGTCCAGATACGCCAGGTCTTCTTCGGTAAAGCGCAGGGTTTCCAGATACCGCAAGGCCTCTTTCAGGCCCGCGGCGACGAAATAGCCCCGGTGCTCCGGGTACTTGCGGATGAAGAGGCTAAAGGTGGCCTCGTCCGCCATCCGCTGATCGAAATAGCAGGCCGCCATGGTCAACTGGTAGAGATCAGTCAACAGGGCGAAGCGCTCTCCCGAAGGCTCCTTGAACATTGCTATTCCAATACCCCGCGGCGGTGGCCGGGATTTCCCTTTCCTAGAAGCTATTGCAAAACCTATTTTTTGCTGTCACCCTGAGCGTACCGAAGGGTCTATGCTCCTGAAATGACTAGATTCTTCGCTACGCTCAGAATGACAATTTCGTAGTAACCGAGGTATTGCAATAGTCTCTAAAGAAATCTTTAGTGGCACAGGCTTCCAGCCTGTGCTGCAGCAGGCTGAAGCCTGCGACTACCTCTTTCACTTAATCCGAATAATTACGGACGCCACCGGGCCAGAGGTAATTTTATCAAGGAATCTGCCTAAATTGTAACGGAATAGCGAGATCTGGAAAAATATATTGCGGGCAAAGATGCTTTTACCCCCGGGAAAAGACGTCCGCAGCCAGGTCCAGGCGCTCCCCGGCCATGAGCAGGTGGTAACCCAGGGCTGCCACCATGGCGGCGTTGTCGCCACATAGCTCCGAAGGCGGCAGAAATAGCTGGCTGCCGTCGGCCCCGGCCCGTTCCTGCAAAGCGAGGCGCAACCTGCCGTTAGCCGCCACCCCGCCGGAGACCACCAGGCGGCGGCATTGGGTGGCTTCCAGGGCCAGCCAGGCCCGGTTGGTGAGGGAGTCCACCACCGCCTCCTGGAAACTGGCGGCGAGATTGGCGCTGGCCGCGGCGTCTTTTAGAATGGTGGGCTCCTTTTTCAGCTGATGGGCCACCGCGGTCTTGAGGCCGCTGAAGGAAAAGGTGAGAGGCTCCTCCATGATGCGGGGCCGGGGAAGATGAAAAGCCTCCGGGTCGCCGGCCGCGGCCAGGGCCTCGATCTTCACCCCTCCCGGGTAGCCCAACTCCATGAGCTTGGCCACTTTGTCGAAGGCCTCCCCCGCGGCGTCGTCCCGGCTCTTACCCAGCAACTCCATCTCCAGAAAGGAGCGCACCAGGTAGAGATTGGTGTGGCCGCCGGAGACCACCAGGGCCACGAACGGGAAGGGGGGCGGGGTCTCCGTCAGGAACGCGGCCAGGATGTGGGCCTTAAGGTGATGCACCCCGGCCAGGGGTTTCCCCAGGGTGAAGGCCAACGCCTTGGCCGCGGCCATGCCGATGACCAGGGCGCCGATGAGGCCGGGGCCCTGGGTCACGGCCAGGCCGTCCAGGTCTTTAAGGGTAACGCCGGCCTGGTCCAGGGCCCCCCGGATCACCGGCAAAATATTTTCCAGATGCCGCCGAGCCGCCAACTCCGGCACCACCCCGCCATAAGCGGCGTGCAGCTCGAACTGGGTGGCCACCACGGAGGAGAGCACCCGGCGGCCGTCCGCCACCACCGCCGCGGCAGTCTCATCGCAGGAAGTTTCGATTCCGAGGATAAGCATTTTGTGTATGAATTTTGGGGAGGGGACTAAGGGCCTTCCACAGGCGAGACGCCTGTGCCACCAGCCCTTACCCCCTCCCCAAGCCCCACCCCCAATCCCTTATGGGGGTAGAAATTGGCCTGGGAAGTCGGGGCCGTCGGCCCCGTCTTCCCAGGCCCCTTAAAGGTTTGGGTGGGGGGCTTGGGGGGGGCAGGGAACACTTACGAAAGAGTTCCCTGCCCTCCCCCCAAATATTATTTTATTGGTCGGGGGCCGCAGGCCCCTGACCATTGATAACGACATATGGTTTTAGCTTCTCCAGCTTTTTCGGGCCGATGCCGGAGACTTCCATGAGGTCGTCGATTTTCTTAAAGGGGCCGTGGCTCTGGCGATAATCGATGATCCTTTTGGCCAGCACCGGGCCGATGCCGGGCAAGGCGTCCAGGTCCTCGGCGGTGGCGGTATTAAGGTCCAGGGCCAGGCCCAGGGTCAGGAGGGTCTCGCCGGCCATGCGCCCCAGTTTGTACCCTCCCTCCTTAGCTACTTCAACCCGGGTTCCGGAGTCCAGCTGGACGTCGCCCGGCGGCACCGGCGACGACACCCCGGCCCGGCGCCAGAGTTCCGGCAGGGTAGGGGGGTGGTCAAACTTGTAGACCCCTGGATGGGCCGCAGCCCCGGTAACTTCTACCAAGGCCATCTCCAGATTTTTTGCCGGGGGAGGGGAGGGGGCCAGGAAAAAATTCGCCCGCCAGGCCCATAAAAACAAGAGCGCCGCCCCCAGGAGCAGGATGACGGTTTGTTGGGCCCGGCTAAAATAAGGCAAGCGCATGGTTAAGGGGTGAAAAGGGGAAAAGGGAAAAAGGGGAAAAGGGCAAAGAAAACGCCACTAATACCATTTGGCCTCCGATTTGAAGGCGGCCGGGGACGGCCGCCCTACCAAAAGCCCTTGGATGGGAGGAGGTAAGAAAGTCAAGAAACAGGATAAATGGAAATGATTTCGTCTGTATTTAAACCTCTTCCCCTTTTCGCCTTTTTCCCCTTCTTTAACGCTTCCCTTGCTCATCCTTAAAGAGCTTGTAATTGATACTATCCACCAGGGCCTGCCAGGAGGCCTCGATGATGTCGGGGGACACCCCCACTGTGCCCCAGCGGTCGTGGTTGTCCCGGGACTCGATGAGCACCCGCACCTTGGCGTCGGTGCTGCCGGTGCCGGGGAGGACCCGCACCTTGTAGTCCTCCAGGCGCATCTCCGCCAGCCGGGGATAAAAGCGCACCAGGGCCTTCCGCAAGGCCCGGTCCAGGGCGTGCACGGGGCCGTTCCCTTCGGCCGCGGTGTGCACCTCTTCGCCCCCCACATGGACCCGGATGGTCACTTCCGGCACCGGCGGCAGTTCTTCCCCTACTTTCTGGTCGATGACCCGGAAGCCGTGGAGGCGGAAGTATTCTTTGCGCTGCCCCAGCGCGGCCCGGAGCATCAACTCCAGGGAGGCTTCGGCCCCCTCGAATTGAAAGCCCTGGAATTCCAGCTCCTTGATGCGGTTGAGGGTTTCCGCCACCACCGGGTCCTTGGCGGAAAGGTCCAGGCCGAAGTCCCGGGCCTTGAGGATGATATTGCCCTTGCCGGAGAGTTCCGACACCGGGATGTGCCGGGTGTTGCCCACCGTCTCCGGGTTGACGTGTTCGTAGGCCCGGGGGTTGCGCTTCACCGCGGCGGCGTGCATGCCCCCCTTGTGGGCGAAGGCGCTCTGGCCCACGTAGGGCTGGTAACGGTTGGGGCGCACGTTGGCCAGCTCATAGACGAAGCGGGAGAGCTCGCTGAGGCGCTTGAGGTTGGCGTCACTGAGGCATTTCAGGCCCATCTTGAGCTGCAGGTTGGGGATGATGGAGCAGAGATTGGCGTTGCCGCAGCGCTCCCCCACACCGTTGATGGTCCCCTGTACCTGGTCGCAACCCGCCTCCACCGCGGCGATGCTGTTGGCCACCGCCAGCTCGGAGTCGTTGTGGGCGTGGATGCCCAGAGGGACCTTGGGAAAGCGCTTTTTCACGGTTTTGATGATCTCCACCAGGTCCGAAGTGAGGGTGCCGCCGTTGGTGTCGCACAGCACCAGACATTGGGCGCCGCCAGCTACCGCCGCTTCCAGAGTTTTCAAGGCGTAATCACGGTCTTCCTTAAACCCGTCAAAGAAATGCTCGGCGTCGTAAAATAACTCCTCCAACTGGGGCTTGAGATAGGCCAGGGAGTTGGTGATCAGTTCCAGGTTGCGCTCCAGGGTGGTCTGGAGGATTTCCTTTACCTGGAATACCGAAGACTTGCCCACCAGGGTCACCACCGGGGCCCGGCTGTTGATGAGTTCCAACATATTGGTGTCGGTTTCCGGCCGGGTGTCCTTGTGATGGGTCATGCTGAAGGCGGTGAGCAGGCTGGGGCTCAAGTCGTAATTGCGGATCTCCGAGAAAAACTCCTTGTCCTTGGGGTTGGAGCCGGGCCAGCCGCCTTCAATGTAATGAATACCCAGTTGCGCCAGTTTTTGAGCAATGCGGATTTTATCCGCCAGGGAGAGATTGAAGTCCTCGGCCTGTGTGCCGTCCCGCAGGGTGGTGTCGTAGATTTTCACCTGGCGCATAAATAGTCCTTTGCTCAAAAAGTGGTTGGTGAGGGAGAGGGGCCGAAGGCTAAGGGGGCACAGGGGAAAAGGGGAAAAGGTTAAGAGGTGAAAAGGAAAAATGAAAAAGAAGAAAGCATCTGATCTGAATCTTTTTTATCCCTTTTAACCCTTTCACCTTTTCACCTTTTGACCCCTAAACTCCCGGCCCTCCCCTCAAATTTATTTTCACCGCTTCTTAGGCGGCGGTTGGTCCAGTCCGAAGGCGTCATGCAGGACCCGCACCGCCAGTTCGCCGTACTTGTCTTCGATGACGCAGGAAATCTTGATCTCCGAGGTGCTGATCATCAGGATGTTGATGTTTTCCGCGGCCATGGCTTCGAACATGCGGGCCGCCACCCCGGCGTTGTTCTTCATACCCACCCCCACGATGGAGACCTTGGCGATGTTCTCCTCGCTCAATACTTTGGCGGCCCCGATATCGGCGGCCACCGGCTCGACAATCGCCAGGGTTTTCTTCAAGTCGCCCTTGGGCACGGTAAAAGTCAGGTCGGTGTGCCCCTCGATGCTGGTGTTCTGGATGATCATGTCCACCACGATGTTGGCATTAGCCACCGGCTGGAAAAGGTGCATCGCCACGCCGGGGCGGTCGGGCACCCGGGTAATGGTCACCCGGGCATCATTTCTACTCAGAGCCACACCGGATACCGGCACAATTTCCATTTCTTCATCCTCCACGGTCACCAGGGTGCCCGGGTCCTCGGAAAAACTGCTGCGCACCACCAGGGGCACGCCGTAGCGCCTGGCAAAACCCACGGAGCGGATCTCCAGGACCTTGGCCCCCATAGAAGCCATCTCCAGCATCTCGTCATACGAGATGCGCTCCAGTTTCCTGGCCTTGGGGTAGATGCGGGGATCGGTGGTGTAGACCCCGTCCACGTCGGTGTAGATTTCGCACAAGTCGGCCTTCAGGGACGCGGCCATGGCCACCGCGGTGGTGTCGGAGCCCCCCCGGCCCAGGGTGGTGATGTTGCCCACTTCGTCCACCCCCTGGAAGCCGGCCACGGTGACGATGCGGTTTTTCTTCAATTCTTCTTTAATACGGGCGGTGTCGATGCCCAGGATGCGGGCCCGGCCGTAAGCCCGGTCGGTGTAGATCCGGGCCTGGTGGCTCAAAAGCGAGGTGGCCGGTACCCCCTGGGAGCGGAGAAACATGGAAAACAACGACACCGTCACTTGCTCGCCGGTGGCCAAAAGTACATCCAACTCCCGGGGGTCCGGGTCTTCGGCCAGTTCCTGCGCCAACCTGATGAGGCGGTCCGTCTCGCCCTCCATGGCCGATAAGACCACCACCATGCGGTTGCCGTCGCGCCAACCCTTGACCACCCGGTTGGCCACGTTGGCAATGCGGTCCGGATTGGCCACCGACGTGCCGCCGTATTTTTGCACGATCAAAGCCACTAAAGCACTCCCTGAATTTATAAGTATTTATTATACCCGGATTTTTAAAAAAAGAAAGGTTGTCCGGGCCCGCGACAATGAGCCGGTAAATGAATTTTTAGATTGACGCTGGGGATAAATTGATGGTATTAATGAAAAAAATCACAAGTGAAGGAGGCCGGGTACATGGCTGCGAAACTGATCAAAGGGGCCGAAGTGGCCGCCCAGATACGGGAAGAGTTGAAGCAAGAGGTCGCAGAACTTAAGGCCAAACATAATTTGACCCCGGGTCTGGTCACCATCCTGGTGGGGGAAGACCCCGGCTCCGTAAGCTACGTCACTGCCAAGCAGAAGACCTCCCATGAGCTGGGCTTCTATTCCATCCAGGACAATCAAGCCCCGGATATTACCGAAGCGGCCCTGCTGGCCTTGATCGACAAATACAATAAGGACCCCAAGCTGCACGGCATTCTGGTGCAGCTGCCGCTCCCCAAGCACATCGAATCCAACAAGGTCCTGTTGGCCATCGACCCCAACAAGGACGTGGACGCCTTCCATCCGATAAACGTGGGCCGCATCCTCATCGGCAACTATGTTTTTCTGCCCTGCACCCCGGCGGGCTGCCAGGAACTTATCATCCGGGGCTACGGCGACCCCAAGGGCAAGGAAGTGGTGGTGGTGGGCCGCTCCAACATCGTGGGCAAACCCATGGTGGCCATCATGATCCAGAAGAAGGTCGGGGCCAACGCCACCGTCACCTGCGTCCATACCGGCACCCCCAAGGACAGGCTTATTGAACACTGCCGCCGGGCCGATATCCTCATCGCCGCCGCCGGCGTGCCCAAGTACATCCAGGGCGATTGGGTTAAGGAAGGCGCTTGTGTCATCGACGTGGGCGTCAACCGCATCGGCATCAGCGAGAAGACCGGCAAGGCCATCCTGGCCGGCGACGTGGATTTCGAGGCGGTCTCCCAGAAGGCTTCCTGCATCACCCCGGTGCCCGGCGGGGTGGGCCCCATGACCATCACCATGCTCATGAAAAACACCGTCATGGCCGCCAAAGCCGCCGCGGGGCTGATTAAGATTTAGGTGAGAAGAGATTTGGGGGAGGGGGCTAAGGGCTTTTTCGTAAGTGGCCCTTACCCCCTCCCTCAAACTCCCTCCCCCAACCCCTTATGACGTTATTAAGCCGGGGAAGTCGGGCGCCGCCCGCCTTCCCCGGCTACCCTTACAGGGGGCTGGGAGGGGAGTTTGAGGGGAGGGCGGGGGATCGTTGATCCCCCGGCCCTCCCCTCAATTTTTCCATTCAGTGCGAAAAGGCGATCTCGGGGTAGACCTCTGCCGGGTCGAAGGTTCGAGGGTCCGCGGTCTCCCAGCCCTGGGGGCTGAGGCGCCGGAAGAAGCACGACTGGTAGCCCAGTTCGCAGGCGCCGCCGGCGGGGCGCACCCTGAGGAGCAGTTGGTTGCCGCTGCAATTGAGGCGAATCTCCTCCACTTCCTGGAAATGCCCCGAAGCCTCGCCTTTGGCCACCACCTTGCGCTTCAGGGGGTGGTAGTAATGCACCCGCCCGGTCTCGGCCAGGCGCTCCAGGGCTTCCCGGTTCAGATCCACCAGCATCAGCACCGTGCCTTGAGCCGCGTCCTGGACCACCGCGGCAATCATCCCGCCTGCCGGCAGCGGCAACCGGTCCGGTAAGTTTCCCCACTTTTCCGTCAATGCAGGTTCCCCCTTAGGCGGCCCCGTCCTGATAGCCGATGCGGCGGCCGGCGGTTTCCACCAGGCCATGAGGTAAATTAAGGTAAGAGAAGCCCGACCTGTTGCGGTAAGGTTTTGCCGTCCTAATCCGGAAGCTTAGGTTTCATTTTTGCTCTCCTGCCGGGCTGGGACAGAAAAATCCTTGACATATTTTGGAGATAGATGGTATCTAAGAATAGCATAAGTGAAACTGTGCACAAACAAAATCTGCCTGAACAGGAGGAGGCAAAAACATGGCGCGACTAAATTATATTGAATTTTACTACAGCACCAAGCATACACCCGCGGATAAATATAAATGCGACAACGCCAACGTGTTGAAGCTGCTGAAAAGCCTGGAGGCCAAAGGCGTGGAGACCGCGGCCTTCGATATGGCCGACATCCCGGATCCGTTCAAACAGTACCACAAGGCATCCAGCGGCCCCGCCTCCGAGTATCGCCCCATTTTCGGCGAAGTGCGGGGGTCCGACTATAAGGAATACTTCGGCAAAACCATCCCGGCACTGTGCTGCTACACCAAGAAAGGCGATCGCGCCCCGGTGAGGGTGTTGCCCCGCGGGGATAAGAAACTGGGTCGGGCTTATCTCATCGAGGAATGGCTGGAAAATTATATTGCCGAGATTGAAGGACGGATCGAGTCCCCGGAAGCCCGCTAAAACTGAAGAAATCAGGCCCCACCTGTTACGGGTGGGGCTTTTTTTGTGCCTTTTCGGCACCGAACCTGCGCCGTCAGTTGTAGTCTGCCGCCGCCCGTCAACTCCTTGAGCGCCTTCTCATAGACCTCGTAGGCCGGGCGTCCGAACAGGACGAAGCGCACCAGCTTGATCTGGGGATGGGTAGCCAGGCCATCCATGGCGGTCTTGAGGGCGATGCGGGCCGCCTCGGCCATGGGGTAGCCGTAGGCCCCGGTGGAGATGGAGGGGAAGGCCACCGAGGCCAGGCCCTTGGCGGCGGCCAGCTTCAGGCTCTCCCGGTAGCACGACGCCAGCAGCTCGGGCTCCCGGTGGCCGCCGCCTTTGTAAACCGGGCCCACGGTGTGGATGACATACCTGGCCTGGAGGTTGCCGCCGGTGGTGAGGCGGGCCTCGCCGGTGGGGCACCCCCCGATCTGGCGGCATTCCTCCAGGATCTTGGGCCCCCCGGCCCGGTGAATGGCCCCATCCACGCCGCCCCCGCCTAAGAGTGAAGGGTTGGCGGCATTGACGATGGCGTCCGTATCCTGGCGGGTGAGGTCCCCCTCCACCAGCTCCAGGGTGGCCTGGCCCACTTTGTATTCCACGGCTCATCTCCCATCCGAGGTGCGAGTCTCAGGGGCGCCGGTAAGACCCGTCCTCCGGTGCGGCACGGCTCAGGCAGGGGCGGGTTTTAAACCCGCCCCTACCGCGCCGGCGACTTTTTGTACCCCTTGAACCAATCAGGTCGCCAGGTGGAAGAAACCCGGGTGGCCTGCGGCGCCCCGCTCCCCCAGGTTATCTGCTCCTTTCCGCCCAGGGAAATTTTTCTCCGCAGCATTTCTAAAGCAAAACTTAATCATCCCTGGCCCAAAGGCAAGATACCGGCCCCGAGGCCGGCGAGTATCCGGCGCCCGGTCCCATGACTCCTTAGGACCTTTAGGCCGCGGCCGGATTGCGCCGGCCCCCCGGCGTGCTTATATTGATGCCTAAAAGGGCAGGGAGGTCACCCCCATGCGAGCCAAATGTCTGGTGGAAGAGCTGGAAGGCCGAGACCTTGATTCCTACGATCTGATCACCGTCCTGGGTCTCTTAAAGGAATACGACTGGAAGGAGATCTGGCGGCGCTACAGTCCCGGGGGCTCCCAGCAGGGGAAGATCAACCTGCTTTTGAGCACCGAGGGCTATTACGTAGAAATGACCCTGGAGACGCTCTCCTCCCTGGCCCTGTCCTCCAAATACCAGGCCAGCCCCAACCTGTTGCAGGCGCTGATCCGCCGCCTCCTCTGCGACCACCGGCACGGCCTGATCCTGGACAAGTTGCGGAGCTACGGGGTCCCTATTGAAGACGAGACTCAACTCAACCTCTCCTGTTCAGTGGGCACCATCGGGGTGGACATGGTGGTGAACCGGCACCCCAAGGCCCCGGAATACCGTTTCCGCAAATTCGGCACCAGCCGGGTGGAGCAGGAAGAGCAGCGCCCCCTGGACCATTACGACGTGGTCTCTATCCTCTATCTGGCCCAGCAGAACCGCACCGAACAGATACTCAACCGTTATGTGCCCCAGGAGATCCTGAACGAAGGGACGGCAGGGGAACGGGTGGTGCGGTTTCCCAGCCAGGCCGGGGACTACCAGGTGGATTTTTTCTTCCAGCGCATCCACAACGACGTGCCCCGGGGGGTGCCGTCCCGGGGCAACGCCTCTGCCGCCACTATGCACAATGTGCTGCGGCGCCTCTACGCCGGCCACGAGCCGGGGCTGGCCGCCAAGGAACTGACGGACAAGGGCATCATGATCACCGCGGCGGAGGTGTCCCAGAAATTCGACCTGGCCCGCATCCTCAACGACAATTACGTCGAGGTGCAGTTTCAGCGCTAGGGACGTTGGGGTGGTGTTTCATAAATCTTAGATAGCAAATCAGTAGGGTCCGGCGAGGATTTCAGGGATTTGCTTTTTGATAACTCGTTCCCAAGCTCCTGCTTGGGAACGCAATTTTTAGCCCAAGCTCTGCTTGGGTAACCTTCGATTATCATTAGGATATATCGCCAAAACTGGCAAATTGGTTCAGGCGGAAAAGCTGTCCCCCCTCACCCCCACCCTCTCCCCCCGCAGGCGGGTGGAGAGGGAGATTTGACCGGCTGACGAACTGGCGAAAATCTTCGGAACGCCAAAGCATTGGTGGCACAGGGTTTCCGGGTCCGCTAAGCCACAATGGTGACCGCGCAGTCCTTGGCGTTTTGCACCACCTTGGTGGTGACGCTCCCCAGGAGCAGCGCCTTGGCCATCCCTAAGCCCCGGCGCCCCATGACGATGGCGTGGTAGCCGCCGGCGGTGGCTTCATTCAGGATGTCTTCCGCCACGTCGTAGTATTTGGGCTTGAAACTGTTGGTAACCGCGTTCTTGGGGATGCCGGCGGACGTCAAGCGGTCATGGGCTTTCTTTACCAGGCCCTGCCAATTTTTCTCCTGTTCTTTCTGCCAGTTGCCCACCAGCCGCTGCCGGGCTTCCCGCTCCTGGTTCCCCAGGATGTGGCCGTCGTCCCAGAAGGCCGGGGGCAGGCCCGACAGGATATGAAGCAGGGTGACCTGCACGCCCGGGGTTTGGCCGAAGGCTTCGGCCACATGTTCCACGGCGCGCCAGGCTCCTTCTGAACTGTCCAGTGCAATCAACAATTTATGGGCCACAACTGCCTCCTTTGCTTGGAAATATGACGTATGATAATCATCTCGGCCCCTCAATGTCAACCGCAGCTTGGCCATCCGTCCGGTTTTGCCGATATTTCCCTTAAGGGGTTGGGGGAGGGAGCTTGAGGGAGGGGGCGGGGATTTTAGTAGCCAGTTAGCAGTAGTCAGTGATCAGTGGTTTTTCTTTCTCTGGCTACTGGCCACTGACCACTATTTTCCGCCGGCCCTCCCCTTAACTAACCCTGGC
>CAWBPT010000023.1:0-41669 GCA_963790655.1 uncultured delta proteobacterium
GCGGCCTCGGGCAATATGTTGAGATTATATTAAAAGTATTAAAAAAGCTTTGGCGGAAAAGTCGGAGGAAGATGGCCCCGCCTGGGATGGGCCTTTGGTCAATTTTTATTCACAAGTGCATTGTAATGGGGGAGGGGGGTAGGAAGGGCAGTCAGCCCCCACCCGCTTCCTGTTAGGCCTTTTCCCAGGGCTCGCTCATTTCCGGGCCGGCTAACCCAGCAAAACGGAGATAATCCTTTCCTGATCCGGGCCTTTAAGGTAAGGATGCATCGGCAGGCTGAATATCTTGTCCGCGGCGCCTTCGCTCACCGGAAACTCCCCCTGCTGGCCGCCCCGATGCGCGAAAGCCCCCTGGAGATGAAGGGGCAGAGGATAGTAAATAGCTGTGGGGATGCCGGCATCATTTAATTTCTGCATAAGCTTCCCCGGTGCTCGCTGAGCACCGAATACTGGGCCCAGACGGAGGTCCGGTCCGGAGCCACATAGGGGACCCGGACCACTTCTTTCAGGGCCTCACTATAACGTTGCGCCACTTCCTGCCGGGCTGCGAGTTCCCGGTCGAAGATATCCAGCTTGGCCAGCAGGACTGCGGCCTGCAGGGTATCAAGGCGCCCGTTGATCCCGAGGCGCACATTTTCGTACCGGTTAGTGCCTTGGCCGTGGACCCTGATGGAGCGCAGGACTGCCGCCAGTTCATCATTGTCGGTAAAGACGGCCCCGCCATCGCCGTAGGCGCCCAGGGGTTTGGCCGGAAAGAAGGAGGTGGCCGCCACCTGGGCCAACGCCCCGGTACGTCTGCCCTGGTAGGTTGCCCCGAAGGATTGGGCCGCGTCTTCCAACACAAACAATCCATGCCGGCTGGCGAGGCCGTTGATCCGGTCATAATCCGCGGGTTGCCCGAACAGGTCCACCGGAATGATGCCTTTGGGCCTCAGACCGGCGGTTTTCGGGTTCTTGCCCAGGTTGGCGATGGCGTCGGCCAGGGCGTCCGGGTCGAGGTTGAAGGTGCGAGGGTCGATATCGACAAAGACCGGCGTGGCTCCCAACAACTGGATGACCTCGGCGGTGGCGATAAAAGTAAAAGGGGGGGTGAAAACCGCATCCCCGGGCCCCACCCCATAGGCCATCAGGGGCATCAGCAGGGCGTCG
Organism: uncultured delta proteobacterium; assembly: GCA_963790655.1. GTDB lineage: Bacteria > Desulfobacterota > Desulfobaccia > Desulfobaccales > 0-14-0-80-60-11 > DASWLF01. Next base: position 1,150 of record CAWBPT010000023.1, read on the forward strand.
GTGCCGGACGAGCAGGAAATCGCATGTTTGACGCCCACGTAGGCGGCCAGTCTGGCCTCCAGCTCCGCCACCTCCGGCCCCAGAATATACTGGCCGTGGGACAGCACCCCCTCAATCCGCTGCATGAGCGCCGGATAGATTAGCTGCTGTTGAGCTTTCAGGTCGATAAAATCGAGACGCTTGGGCGAGTTCATGTCATTCCCTTGGGGTAAAGTTTGGTTATCCGGAGAACGGCGTTTCCTCGGAGCATAATAGTGCTAGGCAGGACGATAGTAGGGCTGGTTTTAAACCCGCCCCCACCCAGGTACCGGTCATCGTGCGGCTTTCCTGGCCCAGGGGCTCTCCAAAAACCAGGCATAGGTCTTCGCTATGCCCTCCCGGAGGGAAGTTTGGGCCCGCCAACCCAACCGGTTGAGCCGGGTCACATCCAACAGTTTCCGGGGGGTGCCGTCCGGCTTGCTGAGGTCGAAGGCGAGTTCGCCCCGGAACCCCACCACCTCCCCCACCAGCCGGGCCAGTTCGGCAATGGATTGGTCGGCCCCCACCCCGACATTGATAATCTCGTCTTCCTCATAGCGTTCCATCAGAAACAGTGCGGCATCGGCCAGGTCGTCCACAAACAGGAATTCCCGCCGGGGGGTGCCGCTGCCCCAGACGGTGACACTGGTTTCGCCGCTGACCTTGGCTTCGTGAAACTTGCGGATCAAGGCCGGCAGGACGTGGGAGTCTTGCAGATCGAAATTATCCCAGGGGCCGTAAAGGTTGGTGGGCATGAGGGAAATAAATCGGGTGCCGAACTGCCGGTTATAGGCCTGGCACATCCTGATGCCGGCGATCTTGGCCACCGCGTACGGTTCATTGGTGGGCTCCAGCTTGCCGTCCAATAAATATGCCTCCTGCATGGGCTGGGGGCAGAGCTTGGGGTAAATACAGGAACTCCCCAGGAAGAGGAGCTTTTTTACGCCCTGGAGATAGGCGTGGTGCATGACGTTGCACTGCACCATCAAGTTATCGTAGATGAAGTCCGCCGGATAGGTGGAATTGGCATAAATGCCGCCCACCCGGGCCGCGGCCAGGAAGACGTAATCCGGTTTTTCCTGGGCCAAAAACCGGGCCACCGCGTCCTGGTCCCTGAGGTCCAGCTCCTGAAAGCTGCGGAGCAGCAAATTAGTGAACCCCGCGGTTTGCAAGCGCCGTAAAATGGCGCTGCCCACCAGTCCCAAGTGACCGGCCACATAGATTTTGGCGTGCTTTTCCATTCCCTTATCTCTCTTGCCATGGCGCCGGCCAAGGCAACGCCGCCATTCCCTGCCGGGTGACCGCAGGTTAAGTCCAGGCCTGTGGCAGAACTCGCTTCCGGCTTCTCGTAGTTTACTTGGGCCCCGGAAAAAATACAATTCTTTCGTGGCTCCGGTCAGAGGGGGCGTCAGAGGGGGCCAGGGTCTGATTTAAGGGCTGACGGCTGACGGCTCCTCAGCCTCCGGCCTTCCCCGCCACCGAGATTTACCCAAACCTCAGATTGACATTCCCGGCTCCCTGTGGCATGGTTGACCCGGAAGAAATAAGCCGGGAGGCCGCCCTTTGAGGCCGTTCCCTGAGAAGATGGAAAGCCCGAGTGTTCCGGTAGCCGCAAGGTCCGGGGGACCCCCGCCGGGGTTTTGGCAGCGCTCGGGCTTTGCTGTTTTCAAACCTGGTTAGGGCGGGGGCTGGGGGAATTGGGGGTAAGGGATGCCCCGCCCTCCCTTCCAGTCCCTGGGTTAGCGTCATTAAGATACCTTGACAAATCGAGCCCGGCATTTCCCTCCCCCTTGAGGGGGGAGGGTCAGGGTAGGGTTGATAAGAGAACATATGAGTTTTAATGAAATTTTCACCCTCCCCCTAACCCCCTCCCCTCAAGGGAGGGGGAATTAACATGATCAAAGCCTTATTGAAAATTCGGGTGGGACGGGCCCCTGGCCCCCTTCCTGGAACAGGATTTTTGCTAAGACTTCACTTGATTCGCCTAACAGGCTGTTGAAAAACGGGTTTTTATGTCATGCTGAACAAAGTGAAGGATCTAGAACTTATTAATATGACTAGATTCTTCGCTTCGCTCAGAATGACAAATTCTCAATTATGGGAGTTTTTCAACAACCCTCTAAAGGGGGGCGGATGCGACTTCGCCCCGAAGGCGCCTTGGGGGCGGGGCTGCCCGGCCCCAAGCGCCGGGTGGAATTGATCTCCACCAAATAGGTACACGGGGGAGGAGACGTATTGATGAGAACCTTGGCCATCGCCAACCAGAAAGGCGGCAGCGGCAAGACCACCACCAGCGTCAACCTGGCCGCGGCCCTGGGGGAAAAGAACCGGAAGGTATTGCTCATCGACCTGGACCCGCAGCACTCCGCCACCGCCTGGTTTGGCGTCAAGAACGCCGGCAAGGGCGTTCTGGGCGTCTTTGCGGACAACGGCAACATGCTGGATTTCGTCCAGGAGGGCGGGGTTGCCGGGGTTGACCTGGTGCCCTCCTCCGCCTGGCTGGTGGGAGTGGAGAAGATCCTGGCCGGCGAAGTGGGGGCGGAAACCATTCTGCGCCGCAACCTGGAGCGCCTGCCCCCGGACCGCTGGGATTACGTTCTCCTGGACTGCCCTCCTACCCTGGGGATCCTAACCGTCAACGCCCTGGCCGCGGCCCAAGAGCTTCTGGTGCCCGTGGAGGCCCACGTCATGGCCTTGAGCGGCCTGGCCCACCTGCTTCAGACGGTGGAGGTCGTCAAAGACCGCCTCAACCCTGACTTGAAAATTTCCGGGATTCTGGCCTGCCGGGTGGACGCCCGCACCCGCCACGCCCGGGAGGTGGTGGAGCAATTGCGGAAGCGGTCCGGCCCCCTGGTCTATAAGACGGTCATTAGGGAAAACATCCGACTGGCGGAATGCCCGTCCTTCGGCCAGCCCATCACCCTGTACGACCCCAAGAGCGCCGGCGCCCAAGATTATCGGGCCCTGGCCGACGAGATCATCAGCCAAGAAGGGAGTCGCTGACATGGCAAAGCGCAGCACCATCGGAGAAAACCCCCTGGACGCGGTGAGGCAGGAAAGCCCCCTGGACGCAGTGGTTCCCGACCCTTCGGGCCCCAGGTTCGGCCGGGCTCAGGAACTGCCGCCGGAAGTCAAAGAGCGCCTGGAAAAGCTGGAAGCCGGGGCTCCGGGCCGCGGTGGCCGAGGCGGCGCAACTGCGGGGTTGGGTGGCTCCCTTGAAAGAGGAGACCGCCAAGGCCAATACCCAGGCGGCCCAGTTGAAGTCCGAGCTGGCCGGCCTGTCTGCCGAGGTGAGCCGGTTAACCGGCGAGCTGGCCGGCCTTAGGGCCGAGCTGGCCCAACTTAAAACCGCCAGCCGCACCCCCTCGGATATTCCCTGGTGGATGGGAGGCCGCAAGAAGGGCTAGGGTGAGGTTACACTTAGCGAAACGCTTTGCCATCAGGCGGTTATAAAGAGGTTTGGCTGGTTGCCGGCTCCGCCCGGGAACCCTTTGCTGCCGGGCTTCGCTCTCTAAAGCTCTTTATTGAGGGGGGCCGGAGGCAGCCGGCCCCTTACCATCCCTTCCGGAAAATTCCCCGGCGTCGTCGGCTCCTGGCTCCCTCCCAGAAAGGGTCCTGGCAGAAGGACCAGGTTGGCGCCAATCGGCAACCTGGTGCATGGATTGCTGCGAGGAACTTCCCCCACCACTTTGCCGGGATTCTGTGGAAATGAGTAATTTTGAAATCCATTGCGGGCCGGTTGAAGAATGGCTTCACACTCTGAAGAAAATGCATGACATATAACTTATTAATATAAAAAGGATTTTAGCTTCGCTCCGAATGACAAGTCTTCAATGGCGGGAGCTATCTCACATCTGCTGCTTTGTCTGCATATCGACTTTCTTCTTATGGCTCTATGGAAAAAATTTATGGTAATTGACATCCCTGCCAATAATGCTTATTTAGCACAAACACGGGTCCGAAGGTTACTTTAGGGTTAAGAAAATTGTTAATAAAAAAACTCAATAAAGTTGCTTGGAAATAATTATGAATATGGACCTTCAGAGCCGGTGGGGAATCTGGCGGATGGGGGCCCTTCGCCTCAGGCGGAATTGCTTCGGTGAAGAGAAATAAAGCCTGCCCTGGCGAAAATGATGCCACCAGCAGGAGGAGCACAGGCCCAGCCGGGGCGCGGTGTCTTGATACCCTTCCTCCCAGTTCGTCCAGCATAAGGGAAACCCCGCCGCCTTGAGGTCATGGGGGGACTGCGGTCCGTGAACCATTGCCTTTCCAACCGTGCTGCCGGGTCAGGAGCCGGTTTCGACCCCCCAGGACGTTTAAGGGACTTATATGAGCGTATATAAGATAGTTTTGGCTGACGACCATGTCTTGGTGCGCCAGGGGATCAAAAGGATTATCGAGGAATACCACCAGATGAAGGTCATCGGGGAAGCCGGCGACGGCCTGGAGCTCCTGGAAATTATGAAGAAAGTCACCCCCGACCTGGTGATTCTCGACATCTCCATGCCCCGGCTCCGGGGGCTGGAAGCCGCGGAACGGATCAAGCAGCATTACCCCGGCGTCAAAGTGTTGATTCTGAGCATGCACCGCAGTAAGGAATATCTGCGCCAGGCCCTGGCTTCCGGGGTGGACGGCTACATGCTGAAAGAAGACGCGGACCAGGCCCTTTATTCCGCCATCGAGGCCATCCGCGCCGGCCAGACCTTCGTATCGCCCCTTCTTGAGGAATAATCTTCCTCCCTTACTTCCCGCTACCTAATTGTTTTCCCTTTAATTAAGTTTTGCAACAAAGTGCAATACTCGCTACTTGACGGCCTAGTTGTAACACAAAAATCTTTGCAGGCGGGGGGCTAAGGGCCGACGGCCCCCTGACCATCCTCCTTGAAACCCACCCCCCAATGCCGGCTCGAGGTTAGGGCGAGTCTTGCAACCTGCGGTTAATCAAGCATAAATCCATGGTCCGGGGTTTTTCTTATGGTGATTGCTATTGAGTTATGTTATAAATTAACTTTTTTGATTAAATTTCCTGTGCCGGGAATTTTCCATGTCGGAACTACTTAAGGGACAACCGGGTGAGAGGCGCCTGTTTCTGGGTAACGAGGCCATTGTCCGGGGAGCCCTGGAAGCCGGGGTGGCCATGGTCACCACTTACCCCGGGACCCCGGCCTCGGAGATCGGCGACCGGTGTTACGAGATCTCCCGGCAGACGGACCTCTATTTTGAATACTCGGTGAACGAGAAGGTGGCCCTGGAAGTGGCCGCGGGCGCCGCGGCTTCGGGCTGGCGGGCGCTGTGCGCCATGAAGCACGTGGGACTGAACGTGGCCGCCGACACCCTCATGACCCTGGCTTACGTGGGGGTGCAAGGCGGCCTGGTCATCGTCAGCGCCGACGACCCGTCGCTCTTCTCCAGCCAGAACGAGCAGGACAACCGGTACTACGCCAAGATGGCGGGGCTGCCCATGCTGGAGCCGGCGTCTCCCGCAGCCGCCAAGGAGATGGCGCTGGCGGCGTTCAGCCTCTCCGAAGAACTCAAGCTGCCGGTGCTCTTGCGCACCACCACCCGGGTGAACCACACCCGGGGGCCGGTGGTCCTGGGGCCCCTGGCGCCGCGGCCGGGGCCTGGTTCTTTCGCCAAGGATCCCTTCAGCAAGGTGATGGTTCCCGCGGTGGCCCGGTTGGCGCACGCCCGGCTGCTGGCGGCAGAAGCCCGGGCCCGGGCCGAGAGCGAGGCTTCCCCCTTCAATCAGGTCAGCGGCCGGGGGACCTGGGGCATCGTCACCAGTGGCGTGTCCGCCGCCTACGTGGCAGACGCGGTTCAGGAGCTGGGTTTGGCGGAGCAGGTCAGGGTTTTGCAGCTGGGCTTCACCAACCCCTTGCCGGAGGACCTCATCGCCGACTTTCTGGCGCCTTTGGAACGGGTGCTGGTGGTGGAGGAACTGGAGCCCTTCCTGGAGGAGGGCATCAAAGCCATCGCCCAGGCCCGGGGCCTGACGGTGCCCATCCGGGGCAAGGGCGAGGGGCTGTTTTCCCGGCTGTACGAATATCATCCCGGGTTGGTGCGAGAGAAAATTGCCCAGTATTTCGAGGTGCCCTACGCGCCTCCGGTGACTAAGGCGCCGGAACAGGTCCTGGGGCAAGCCCTGCCGGACCGGCCCCCCAACCTCTGCCCCGGCTGCCCCCACCGGGCCACGTATTACTCCGTCAAGATCGCGCTGCGGGACCTTGGGCTGGAAGGCATCTTCCCCACGGATATCGGCTGCTACACCCTGGGGCTGTTGCCGCCGCTCTCCATGGCCGACTTCCTCATCTGCATGGGCTCCTCCGTCAGTACCGGGGCGGGCATCGCCAAAGCCACCGGGCGGAAAGTGGTGGCCTTCATCGGCGATTCCACCTTTTTCCACTCCGGGCTGCCGGCCCTGGCCAGCGCGGTGCATAACCGCCACGATTTCCTGCTGGTGATCATGGACAACGGCACCACCGCCATGACCGGGTCCCAGCCCCATCCCGGGGTGAGCCTGGTGCCGCCGGGTTATCCCGGGGAACACGTCCCCATTCCCCGGGTAGTGAAGGCCCTGGGGGTGGAGCACCTCTGGGTGGTGAACCCCTTCAAATATAAGGAGGCCCTGGCCGCCACCAAGGAGGCGGTGAGCGCCTCCGGGGTGCGGGTGCTCATTTCCCAGGCCCCTTGTTATCTTTATGAGTCCCGGATTACCGGGAAGAAGCGCCGGGCCCGCTTCCAGGTGGTGGACGAATGCGGGGACTGCCGCCACTGCCTGGAATACTTCGGCTGCCCGGCCATGTATGTCAAGCCCGGCGGGAGCGGGCCAGATGCTCATTGACGAGGACCTGTGCTCCGGCTGCGCCTTCTGCGTCCAGTGGTGCCAGTGCATCAAGCCGGTTAAGGCGGGGTGAAAAAGATTCACCACCAAGACACCAAGAGCACCAAGAAAAGATTTTAGGGTCTCGGCGGGTGCCGAGACCCCAGGAGCTAATCCTTGGTGTTCTTGGTGGTGAAATATTTTAAGGATTCCGGTTATCAGAAGATGGAAGCTAAGCCTAACGGCGCCAACCTCCGCATCTTTCTCACCGGCGTGGGCGGCCAGGGGACCCTGCTGGCGTCCCGCCTGCTGGGCGAGGCGGCCCTGGCGGCGGGTCTGTCGCCCCTGGTGAGCGAAACCCACGGCATGGCTCAACGGGGCGGCGTCGTGGTGTCCACCGTGGTGCTGGGGGATCTCAAGAGCCCCCTGATTTCCCCGGGGGAAGCCGACGTGGTCCTGGGTTTCGAGGCCCTGGAGACCTTCCGGGCCCTGGACCGCTGTAACGCCAAGACCCTGGTCATCGCCAACCTGGCGGCCATTCCCCCGTACCCGGTGGCCACCGGAAAGGTCCAGTATCCCCCGGTAGGCCCCATGTTCGAGTTGCTGGCCAAAGAGGTGGGGGCCCTGCTGGCCTTTGACGCCGGGGCCCTGGCCCGCCAGGCGGGGAGCCCCCTGGCGGTGAACATGGTGCTCCTGGGGGCGCTTACCGCGGCGGATTGCCTGCCCTTTCCGGCCGAGAGCGTCCTTGAGGTGATTCGCACCCGCACCAACCCCAAGTTTTTGGATGCCAACCTCAAGGCCTTCCGGATGGGGGAGGCCGGGGCCCGGGAGGAGGGCAACTGGCTGCGGCGCCCGGGGACACGGTGATGGCCGCGATTCCCAAATTGCCTGATCTGGATCGTGCCCGACCTGAATGCTGGGTATTTTAAGTCCCCCTTTTAGAAAAGGGGGGTAAAAATCGTGGTCCCAAATGGCTCATAGTCATTGTGCAACGAGATACCTGGTTCATATGAAGTGGGGAAAGGCGAGAGGCTCATTGACTTACGGTTGCAGAGTTATTATCTGGAAGGTGTAAATAACTTTGTAAAATCAAAATTTTGAGAAAATTTTCCGCATGAGCCAGGAGGCTTCCCCCAAAGCGCGCCGCCCCAAATACCGGCAACTGTCGCACACCGCCGACCTGGGCTGGCGCATCCGGGGAGCCACCCTGGAAGAGCTCTTTGAAAATGCGGCGGCAGCCCTGGTCTCCACCATGGTCGACCGCCGAACTTTAAGACGCACCGAGACCCGGGAAATTACCCTGGAATCTGCGGACCGGGAATCCCTGCTGGTTGACTGGCTCAACCACCTGCTTTATCTTTTTGACGTGGACGCTTTTTTGGGTCGGGACTTTTAGGGTGCAGTCCCTGACCCCGCAGCGTCTCCGGGCCAGGGTTTACGGCGAGCGCTTCGACCCGGAGCGGCATCCGCAAAAGACTGCGGTTAAGGCCGCCACTTACCATCAACTGGAAATCGTTCCCACGGATCATGGGTGGCAGGCCACGGTGATTCTGGATTTATGAGTAGTCAGTAGTTAGTAGTCATTTAAATGCAACTGACAACTGACAACTGACAACTGGCTACTGGCAACTGGCTACTGATTATATGGTGAAGCTGCGGCAGATCGATGAGTACCGCTGGGAGATTCCCCGGGAAGGCAAGATGCGCACCCGGGGCCTGATCTTTTCCTCCAGGGAGATGCTCCCGGACATTCAGGAAGATCAGAGCCTGCAGCAGGTGGCCAACGTGGCCATGCTCCCGGGCATCGTGGGGCCCTCCCTGGCCATGCCCGACATTCACTGGGGCTACGGCTTCGCCATCGGCGGGGTGGCGGCTTTCGATCTGGACGAGGGGATCATCTCCCCCGGCGGGGTGGGCTACGATATCAATTGCGGGGTGCGCCTGCTGCGCACCCGGCTCACCCGGGACCAGGTCCAGCCCCGCATGGAAGAATTGGTGAACACCCTGTTCAACAACATCCCCTCGGGAGTGGGGTCCCGGCGCAAGGATTTAAAGCTTACGGTCCCCACCCTGAACAAGGTCCTGAAGGACGGCTGCCGCTGGGCGGTGAAAGAAGGCTTCGGGTCCGCCGCGGACCTGGAGCACATCGAGGCCGGGGGCCACCTCGACGGCGCCGACCCGGACCTGATTTCCCAGTTCGCCAAGGACCGGGGCAAGGACCAGTTGGGCACCCTGGGCTCCGGCAACCACTTCGTGGAAGTGGGCTACGTGGTGGAGATCTTTGATGAGGAAACGGCCCGGAAATTGGGGCTTTTCAGGGACCAGGCGACGGTCATCGTCCACACCGGCTCCCGGGGGTTGGGCCACCAGGTGTGCGACGACTACATCAAGGTGATGCTCAAGGCCTCCGCCAAGTACGGCATCGAGCTGCCGGACCGGCAGCTCTGCTGCGCCCCCTTGAGTTCGCCGGAAGGCAAGCAATACCTGGCGGCCATGTCCGGGGCGGCCAATTTCGCCTTCGCCAACCGCCAGATGATCACCCACTGGGTGCGGGAGTCCTTTGAACAGGTATTGCAAATGGGCCCCAGGGATTTGGGGCTGGAGCTGATCTACGACGTGGCCCATAACATCGCCAAGATTGAAACCCACACGGTGGAGGGCCGGAGCCAAAAGGTCTGCCTGCACCGCAAAGGCGCGACCCGGGCCTTCCCGCCCCACCACCCGGAAGTGCCCGAGGCTTACCGGGAAACGGGCCAGCCGGTGCTCATCCCCGGCGACATGGGCCGGTATTCTTTTGTTTTGGTGGGAACCCAAAAGGCCCTGACGGAAACCTTCGGCAGCACCTGCCACGGGGCGGGCCGCAGGATGTCCCGCCATGAGGCCAAGAAGGTGGCCAAGGGACGCACCATCATCCAGGAGCTGGCGGCCCGGGGGATCATCGTCCGGGGCGCGGGCCGGGCCACCATCGACGAGGAGATTTCCGAGGCTTACAAGGACGTGCAGGGGGTGGTGGAAGTGGTCCACGGCGCCGGCATCGCCAAGAAGGTGGCCAAGCTGAAGCCCCTGGGAGTGATTAAAGGATAGGTGCCAGGGGCCAGTGGTCAGGGGTCAGTTATGTAGGGTGGGCATGGCCCACCAACAAATTGAACAGATAATCAGAGGTGGGCCGTGCCCACCCTACATCAATACGGTTGTTTCATTATGATATCCTAAATATATATGGGATTTTCCCTTCTCGTCCCCAAGTTGTACTTGGGGACGCACTTGGGGCCCAAGCTCAGCTTGGGAACGAGATGAAAATGGTGGGCAGTGCCCACCCTACACAGTTAGGTTCGCCGCTGGTACGGATCAGAATGACAGGTTTTTAACCAAAAACGAAAAACCAAAAACGAAAAACGGTATTTAAATGTTTGACCGACTCTCCGACAAACTGGCCCAGGTCTTCAAACGCCTGAAAGGCCACGGCAAGCTCAGCGAGGCCCAGGTGGGCGAGGCCCTGCGCGAGGTGCGCCTGGCCCTGTTGGAGGCCGACGTCAACTACAAGGTGACCAAGGTCTTCATCGACCGCATCCGGGAGCGGGCGGTGGGCGAAGAGGTGATGCGGTCCCTGACCCCGGCCCAGCAGGTGGTGAAGATCGTCCACGAGGAGCTCACCGGGCTCCTGGGGGGCGAGTCCCCCCGCCTGGACCTGGGGGGCGCCCCCCGGTGGCCATCATGCTGGTGGGGCTCCAGGGCAGCGGTAAGACCACCACCGCGGGCAAACTGGCCCGGCGCCTCAAAAGCCAGGGGCGCCAGCCGTATCTGGTGCCCGCGGACGTGCAGCGACCCGCGGCCATCGAGCAGCTCCAGCGCCTGGGCGCCGACCTCCAGGTGGCCGTCCATCCCTCGGATGCCGGGCAGAACCCGGTGGCCATCGCCGCCGCCGCCATGGAAGCGGCCTACACCGCGGGCTATGACACGGTGATCCTGGACACCGCCGGGAGACTGCACATCGACGCCCCCCTGATGGCGGAACTCAAGGCCATCAAGGAAAAAACGGCTCCCAAGGAGATCCTCCTGGTGGCCGACGCCATGACCGGGCAGGACGCGGTCCAGGTGGGCCAGAAGTTTCACGACCTCCTGAACCTCACCGGGGTGATCCTCACCAAGGTGGAGGGCGACGCCCGGGGCGGCGCGGCCCTGAGCATGCGGGAAGTGGTGGGGCGGCCCATCAAGTTCCTGGGCGTGGGGGAAAAGCTGGACGCCCTGGAGGTCTTCCATCCGGACCGGCTGGCTTCGCGGATTTTAGGGATGGGCGATGTTCTCACCCTTATAGAAAAAGCCCAGGAGGCCTTCGACGTCGACCAGGTCCAGGCCCTGGAAAAGAAGCTCCGCAAGGAGGCCTTCACCCTGGACGACTTTCGGGAGCAGCTGCGCCAGCTCAAGAAGATGGGCTCCATGGAGCAACTCCTGTCCATGATTCCGGGGTTGGGCAAGGCCAAGGGCCTCAAGGACCTGAAACCGGACGACCGGGAGTTTAAAAGGGTGGAGGCCATCATCAATTCCATGACCCCCGGAGAGCGGGCCGACCACCAGATCATCAACGGCAGCCGCCGGCGGCGCATCGCCCAAGGGAGCGGCACCACGGTGCAGGACGTCAACCGGTTGCTGAAGAACTTCGATATGACCCAGAAAATGATCAAACAGGTGGCCAAAGGCGGAAAAAAGGGGAAGGTTCCCTTCCCCATGAAGTTTTTTTAAGGATTTTGGGGGAGGGCAGGGACCAGTGGTCCCTGGCCCTCCCCCACCAAACCACACACAGGAGGAATAAGCAGCACTCATGGCCTTACGAATTCGGTTGGCCCGTTTCGGCGCCAAGAAGCGCCCATTTTATCGCATAGTGGTGACCAACAGTGAGTCTCCACGGGATGGAAGATTCCTGGAAATCATCGGAACCTACGATCCGCGCCAGGAACCGGCGGCGGTAAACGTCAAGGAGGAGCTGCTGTCGCTCTGGCTGAGCCGCGGCGCCACTCCCACCGACACCGTTGCCAGTCTCCTGAAGCGGCCCAGAGAAGCGGCCGCGGCCGCCCAGTAAGGCAAGACCGCGGCCCAGGATCCCGGGAGGTTGATCGCCCCATCCCTTGACAGAGGTGGCTACAATGAAAGAATTGGTAAAGTTCATCGCGGAAGCCCTCGTGGATAATCCCGAACAGGTGCAGGTCAAGGAAATCGAAGGGGAGCAGACCTCAGTTATCGAGCTCAAGGTGGCCAAAGAAGATCTAGGGAAGGTGATCGGCAAGCAAGGGCGCACGGCCAGAGCCATGCGCACCATTCTCAGCGCCGCCTCCACCAAGATTCGTAAACGGGCGGTTTTGGAGATCCTTGAGTAGGGAACCTAGATCCCCCACCCATCTGATCGGCCTGGGACAGATTTCGGGGGCGCACGGCATCCGAGGCGCCGTGAAGGTGCGCGCCGATGCCGGGGCTGCCACCACTGACCCGGAGGTCTTTGCCGCACTGGAAGAGGTGAACATCGGCGGCCAAGACTATAAAATTCTGGAGGCAGCAAGATTTAAGAACCAGGTCCTGCTCCAGCTCGAAGGCATCGAGACCAGGAGCCAGGCGGAGCAGTTGGCCGGGAAGGCGGTTCAAGGGGACCGCCGGCGGTTTCCCCGGCTGCCGCCGGGAGAGTATTACTGGTTCCAGGTCTTGGGCCTGCCGGTTTATGAGGCCGCGGACGGCGCCCTGCTGGGGTACCTGGAGGAAGTCATCCCCACCCCGGCCCATGATGTCTATGCCGTGCGGCTTGACCGGCGGGAGGTTTTGCTGCCCGCGGTGGCAGAAGTGGTGCTGGAGATAAATCTCGCCGAGGGATTCATCAAGGTTTCCTTGCCCGAGGGACTGTTGGAAACCTATGCGGATTGATCTCCTGACGCTCTTTCCCGAGTTCTTCGCCTCGCCCTTAAGCCAGAGTATGCTGAAGCGGGCTCAGGACCAGGGGGCGTTGGGCGTCCGCCTCCTGAACCTGAGGGACTACACCGAGGACCGCCATCAAGTGGCCGATGACCGGCCGTTTGGCGGCGGCCCCGGCATGGTCATGAAAATCGAGCCCCTGGTTAAGGCCATCCGCACCGTGCGGGCCGAAGACCCCGCCACCCGGGTCCTGCTCATGAGCCCGGCGGGGGAGGTCTTCAGCCAGGACCAGGCCCGGGAACTGGCGGGGCTCTCGCACCTGCTGCTGATTTGCGGTCATTATGAGGGAGTGGATGACCGCATCAGATATTATATTGACGGAATGCTCTCCATGGGCGATTATATTCTGACCGGGGGCGAAGTTGCGGCCCTGGCCGTGGTGGACGCGGTGACGCGTCTTTTGCCCGGGGTGCTGGGCGGCGAAGGCGCCACCGAGGAGGAGTCCTTCGAGGCGGGCCTCCTGGAGTATCCCCATTACACCCGGCCCCGGGTCTTCGAAGGCCGGGAGGTGCCGCAGATCCTGCTGGAGGGCGACCACGGCCGCGTGGCCCGGTGGCGCCGCCAGGAGGCTTTGCGCCGCACCCTGGACCACCGGCCCGACCTGCTGGCCAAAGTGGTCCTTAGCCAAGAGGACCGGGAATTTTTGAGATCACTGGCGGAGACGCCGGCAAAGGATAAGTGAGGGATTATGGAACGCATAGATCAACTGGCCCGGGAGCAGATGCGGGCGGATTTGCCCGATTTTCGCCCCGGGGATACCGTGGAAGTGCACGTACGTATCGTCGAGGGCGACAAGGAACGCATCCAGGTGTTCAAAGGGGTGGTCATCCGGAAACGGGGCGGCCTTACCGGCGCCACCTTCACGGTGCGCAAGGTTTCCTACGGAGTGGGGGTGGAGCGCATCTTTCCCCAGCACTCCCCCAACCTCGACCGGGTGGTGATCCTCACCCGGGGCCGGGTGCGCCGCAGCCGCCTCTACTATCTCAGGCAGCGCTCCGGCAAGGCGGCCCGCATTAAGGAAAAGCGGACCCCCGTGGCCTGAGCGTGTAACGATTCATCAATAATCTGATTTTTACGGGCTGTAGCTATAATCACTGGCATCTTAAGTCCCCCTGTGGAAAAGGGGGATTTAGGGGGATTTCAGGGTATTAGACCAAATCCCCCCTCCCCCCCTTTAGAAAAGGGGGGATAAAATCCCGGACTTAAATGTCATCTTAATCATGGATCGCCACCTTGGGCCTCCGGGCAGCGTCGACCTCTTTGCTGACCCGGAGGCTTTTTGGCGTTTTCAGGGCCTGAATTTCATCGCCGGGGTGGACGAGGCGGGCCGGGGACCCCTGGCCGGGCCGGTGGTGGCCGCGGCGGTGATCCTCCCCCCCGGCTTCGAACTTCCTGGTCTGAAGGATTCCAAGCAACTCACCCCGGAGGCCCGGGTTGCCCTGGATGAGCAGATCCGGGGCCAGGCCCTGGCCTTTGCCGTTCGGGAGCAGGGTCCCCGGCAAATCGAGCGTCTGGGAATCCTGGCCGCCTCCCTTAAGGCCATGGCCCTGGCCATCAGGGCTCTTAAGGTCACCCCCCAAATGATCCTGGTGGACGGCCACCAGCCCCTGCCACTGACCTATCCCCAACAGCCGGTAATCAAGGGCGACGACCTCTGCCCCTCCATTTCCGCGGCCTCCATCCTGGCCAAGGTCTACCGGGACGCTCTCATGGAGGCCTGCCACCGGCGCTATCCCCAGTACAATTTTGCCCGCCACAAAGGCTACGCCACCGCCGAGCACCTGGAGGCCTTACGCTGCTGGGGCCCCTGCGAGCTGCACCGCCGCACCTTCCGGGGGGTGAAGGAGTGGGTGGGGAGAAATGATTGATTTTGGGAGAGGGGGCCAGGGGCTTTTTCGTAAGTGGCCCCTACCCCCTGTCCCAAACCCACTCCCCCAAACCCCATAAGATAATTGAGAAAAGATTTCCCATAGTGTTCATTAAGCAGACCCAATGTAGGGTGGGCACTGCCCACCATTTCATTTCCTGACCCAAAAGGCGGCCGGGTACGGTCGCCCTACCTTAAACAATACTTAGTGCTTATCCGTAAATAACTCCAACTTTTCGCCAGCAAATTATGGCCGCTGCCAGATGATGCAATGCGATGTAGCTGGAAAGGGTTTTTTCATAGCGAACCAGGATCTTCCGAAACCGGTTGAACCATGAATTGCAAACTTCCACGACCCAGCGACGCGCCTGATAACCAGGAATTGTCCTTTGGGCCATGATCTCCTCGTCTCGCTTGAAGATGCGAGGTATATAATCGCGGTCAACAATGCTTTGATACGCCGGCTTCCCTTTGTAGGCCTTGTCGGCGCAAAGGGTTTGAGGCTGTTCCGGTGTCGGAGTTGGTCGTTTGATCACGATGGCATCCAAGACGATTGCTAATTGAGTTACATCATGCCTATTTGCCCCGGTAACGACGATGGCCAGAGGGACGCCATGGCCTTCCACCAACAGATGGCGTTTGCTTCCTTTTTTTCCCCCTATCCACCGGACTCGGCCCAACCGCCTCCAGTGCCAAAGGAGCTTTGGTTAAGGCGCTATCAATACTTTGCCATGACCAGGATATGCCTTCCATTTCGTCGTATTCCGCCAACCCGGCACGCCAGATGGCGAGAAATACCCCGGCCTTTTCCCACAGGCGAAAGTAGGCATGGATGGAACTGGGACTGCCATATCTTTCTTTGGGGACGGCCTTCCATTGGCAACCGGTACGGAGAACGTAGACAATACCTTCAAATACCTTGCGATAATCTAACGGTTTTCTGCCACCACCCTGTTTACGGATATAAGGTTTATTCGGGTCCCTTGCCGGTTGCGGCAAGAGAGGCTCCACACGCGCCCAAAAAGCATCGGAAACAGCCCATGACGGCAACCTTGGCATGTGCACCTCCGATAATTAATTGATGAGGTATACATGCCATATTATTTATCAAATGTCTATTTAATTACGGATAAGCACTTAGTGGCACAGGCGTCTCGCCTGTGCTAAAAGTGGTGGCATGAAGGATTTACGGAGGCAACTAGGCGATGCCGGGGAAGACCTGGCGGCCGCAGCCTTGAAGAAGCAGGGCTACAAGATTCTGGAGCGCAACTACGCCACGCCCCTGGGTGAGATCGACCTCATCGCCCGGCAGGGGAAGACGTATGTTTTCATTGAGGTCAAGACCCGCAAAAACGAGCGCTTCGGCGCCCCCCAGGAGGCGGTGCACTCGGCCAAGCAGGCGCGCCTCAGGCGGCTGGCCGATTATTATCTGAAGCAAAAACGCCTGGGCGAAGTGCCGGTACGCTTTGATGTGGTGGGAGTCACCCTATCCGGCGATTCTCCCCAGGTGGAGATTATTCAGGACGCGTTTTGATATGTAGGGTGGGCATCGCCCACCATCTTGCTGCCATCTGCGGGATGAGTTGCTGAAATGGGAATTCTCTACATCGTCGCCACGCCCATCGGCAATCTGGAAGACATCACTCTCCGGGCCCTCCGGGTGCTGAAGGAGGTGGACCTCATTGCCGCGGAAGACACCCGCCACACCCGCAAGCTCCTGAGCCACTACGGCGTCACCACGCCGCTCATCAGCTACCACGCCCACAACCAGGCCAGCCGTGGGCCCGAGTTGATCCGGCGGTTGCAGGAAGGCCAGAGCGTGGCCCTGGTGAGCGACGCCGGCACCCCGGGGTTCTCCGACCCCGGGGCCGACCTGGTGAATCTCGCCTGGGAGGCGGGGGTTAAAGTCGAGGCCATTCCCGGCCCTGCCGCCGGGGTGGCGGCCCTGTCCATGGCCGGCTTCAAAGGGGATATCCTGTTTCTGGGGTTTCTGCCCCGGGGGGCAGGGCGTAGGATACGGCTGCTTCAGGAAGTGGCCGGCGAAAACCGGGTGGTCATCATCTATGAATCCCCCCGGCGCCTGGGGCGAACCCTGGAGGAACTGGCCGGGGCCATGCCTGACCGCGACGTTCTGGTGGGGCGCGAACTTACCAAAAAATTCGAAGAGACCTGGCGGGGGCCACTCTCCGAGGTGGCCCCGCGCCTCCGGGACGCGGAGATCAAGGGCGAATGCGCCCTGGTCCTCTCTTGCCCCCCCTCCCGCTCCCGGGCCGAGGCCGCCCCGGAAGTCGACCTGGAAGGCCCCCTCCTTACGACCTCCCGGGAGAGCGGCTTCACGGGGCGCCGCCTGGCGGCTAAGGTGGCCGAGGACCTGAAGCTGCCCCGGCGCCAGGTCTACCAGGTCTACCTGGCCTTGAAGGCCCAGGGCCGCCTGGACTGAGCCCGGTATTCTCCAGCGACAGACTTATACCAAGCTGCCGTCAAAAAGGTATTTTTAATATAGGGGCGTGATTTATCACGCCCGCAAGGGCGCCATGAAAATTGCGTCCCTACCACAAAAATGCTGATTTTACCTCAATGAGCGCGACTTGGTATCAGACACTGCTTCCACAGTGGGGAGGGCTTTACCGTGAAAACCCAAACTGTGAAAACCTCCAAATCCCCCTAAATCCCCCTTTTTCAAAGGGGGACTTTTAAAAACCCCCCTTTAATAAAGGGGGGTAGGGGGGATTTTTCATCCCCTTGGGGGTGTTCGCTGGCGGCCATGAATGTTTAGCCTGCGCCTGCACTGGCGAGACGCCTGGGCCATTGGTTTGATGGCGACGTTGGATCGAAAAGGAAAGAAAACCGACATTCCTGGGGATTGGCAGCCCCAATGAGTTTTCATCCTGAATTTTCATGATAAAATGATAAGGATAGAACTTGAAATTATTATGACGGAAGTGGAAAAAGAGCTCTGGGTGGAAAACCGTCTGGGCCTGCATGCCCGGCCGGTAGCCAAGATCGCCACCATGGCCCAACATTTCGAAGCGGAAATTACCCTGGAAAAAGACGGCCTGGTGGTTAACGCCCGGGACCTGCTGGCCGTCCTGGCCATGGATTGCCCCCAGGGAACCCGCCTGGTGCTCCGGGCCCGGGGCCCCCAGGCCCGGGAGGCGGCCTCCACTATTGCCGCCCTGTTTGCCCACAAGTTTGGAGAAACATGACCCGTAAAAACCGCATCTTCCAGGGCATTGCTGCGTCCCCCGGCATCGTCATGGGCCCGGCCCAGGTGCTGAACCATGGAGCCCAAATTTCTTCCCGCCTCCTCTATTCCCCCAAAGAGGTGGCCCAGGAACTGGAGCGCTTCGGCCGGGCCGTGGACCAGACGGAAGAGGAACTGACCCGTCTCAAAAACGACATCGCCGCGGACTTGCAGGAGCATGCCCACATCCTGGAACTGCACCTGCTGATTCTCCGGGACCGGATGCTCCTCCTGGAGACCCAGCGCCTCATCCAGGAGCAAAACCTCAATGCCGAGCGGGCCCTGCACCAGGCCTTTCTGAAAATCAAGGAAGTGTTCCAACGCATCGGGGACAAACACATCCGGGGCCGCATCCAGGACGTGGAGGCGGTCTACCTCCGCCTCCTGGGGCATCTCACCGGCAGGAGCGGCAGCCGGCTCTTTGCCTTTGACGAGCCGGTGATCATCGTGGCCCGGGACCTGTCGCCCACGGAGACCACCCAGATGTCCAAGGCCCAGGTGCTGGGGTTTGTGACGGAAAGAGGCGGCAAGACCTCCCACACCGCCATCATCGCCCATTCCCTGGAAATCCCGGCGGTGGTGGGGCTGGACCGCGCCACCCTGGAGATCGAGTCGGGAGACCTGATCATCCTCAACGGCCTGACGGGCCGGGTGGTTCTTAATCCCGATGACGACATGGTCCGGACCTATCGGACCACCAAAGAAGAATTTGAGACCTTTAAAGCGGAAGTGGACCTGGGCAGCGCCATGCCGGCCGTCACCCGGGACGGTCATCCCAACCGGGTGCTGGCCAACATCGAGCTGCCGGAAGAGGTCTCCCTGGCCCTCAAAAACGGGGCTGACGGCATCGGGCTGTACCGCACCGAGTTCCTTTATTTGCGCCAGCGCCAACTGCCCACCGAAGAGGAGCTTTTCCAGGACTACCGGAAAGTGGTGGCAGCCATGGCCCCCCGGGAGGTAACCATCCGCACCCTGGACATCGGGGGCGACAAGTTCCTCTCCCCCCTGGAGTACGCCCCGGAAATGAACCCGGCCCTGGGCCTCAGAGCCATCCGCTTCTGCCTCAAGGAGCAGAAGATCTTCCGGACCCAGCTCAAGGCCATCCTCCGGGCCTCGGCCCACGGCAAGGTGAGGGTCATGTTTCCCCTGATCTCCAGCCCCCGGGAGATACAGGAGGCCCGCCGGCTCCTGGAGTCCGTCCAGGCGGAGCTCCGGAAAGCAAAGGTTCCCTTCGACCCCGAGATGCCGGTGGGGGCCATGATCGAGGTCCCCGCGGCCGTGACCCTGGCGGAACTGCTGGCCCGGTATGCCGATTTTTTCAGTATCGGCACCAACGACCTGATCCAGTACGCCCTGGCCATCGACCGGGTTAATAAGCACGTGGCCGAAATGTACCAGCCCCTGCACCCCGCGGTCATGCGCATGATCAGGGACGTGGTCCAGGCCGGACTTAAGGCGGGAATTCCGGTGGCCATCTGCGGCGAGATGGCCGGGGACCCGCTGAACATTCCGGTCCTGCTGGGTCTGGGAGTGAAAGAGTTCTCGATGAACCCCATGGCCATCCCGGTGATCAAACGCGTCATCCGCCTGACTTCCTTGCAGGAAGCCACGGAATTCGCCGGGCAGGCCCTGTCCAAGTCCACGGAAGAGGAAGTCAACGATTACGTCAACCGGAAGATGAATGACCGTTTCCCGGAAATTTTTCGCTTCGGCCGCCCCCTGGCCAATAACCTGGCAACATGACGAAAGAAAATAACATCAAGGTCGTCTGCCGCAACCGCAAGGCTTATTTCGAATACGCCATCGACGACCTTTACGAGGCCGGCCTGGTGTTGCAGGGGACGGAAGTCAAATCCCTGCGGCAGGGAAAGGCCAGCATCGACGACGCCTATGCCCGGTTCCGGGACGGCGAGATCTACCTGTACAACGCCCATATCGGTCCCTATTCCCACGCCGCACTGGACAGCCACAAGCCGGAGAGGCCCCGCAAACTCCTGCTGCACCACTTTGAGCTGCGGAGGCTTCTGGGCAAGGTGCAGGAACGGGGCTACACCCTGATTCCCTTGAGGCTCTATTTCAAGGACGAACACGCCAAGGTGGAAATCGCCCTGGCCCGGGGCAAAAAGCAGGTGGATAAACGGGAGACCATCCGCCGCCGGGAACAACAGCGGGAAATGGAGCGGGCCCGCAAAAGGCGGTAGGGGGAGGATGAGGGGTAGGGGAGGGGGCTAAGGCCTTTTTCGTAAGTGGCCCTTACCCCCTCCCCTACGACCCCGCCCTTAAGGGCAGGGGAAGGCGGGGCCAGGGCCCCGACTTCTCCTGCCGGGAGAGATAATCGTCAGGAATGCCGCATGAATTTTTTTGAAAGGATCGCCGAGAACCGCATCCGGGAGGCCATCGAGGCCGGGGAGTTCGACAACCTGAAAGGCCGGGGCCAACCCCTGAACCTGCAGGACGAAAGTCACATCCCCCCGGAGCTGCGAATGGCTTACAAGATCCTGAAAAACGCCGACTGCCTGCCGCCGGAGCTGGAACTGCGCAAAGAGGTGGTGACCCTGCAAGATCTAGTGGCCTCCATGGAGGATGAGGCCGAAAAGTTGAAACAGATGCGGCGCCTCAACTTCCTGATGATGAAACTGAGTATGCTCCGCCCGGTGTCGGCCCAGGTGCTGGAGCACGACCTCTACACTCCCAAGATCCTGGAGCGCCTGGAATCGAGGAAATAGCCGGTCCCCATGCCCGTTCTTCAGCACCGCGCCAAACCCGAAACTCGAAACTCGAAACTCCCATGAGACTCCGCCTGGACCATCCCCTCTGGCAACGCTGGGCCCCGGTTCTGGCCCGGACTCTGATGCAGATTTATCTGCGCACCTGCTCGGCCGAAGCCGTGGGAAGCCCCGCGGCCATAAATCTGCTGCGCACCGGCACCCCGGTGCTGTTCGCCGTCTGGCACTGCCACCTCCTCATCCCCCTCTATTACGCCCACCATTATTATGCCCAGGCGCCCCCCCTGGTAGTCATGGCCAGCCCCAGCCGGGACGGGGAGTTTATCGCTGAAGTGGCCCGGGGGTTGGGCTTTATCGTCTGCCCCGGGTCCAGGCGCAAGGGCGGAGTCCAGGCCTTGCAGCGCATGGCCGCCTATGTGCGCCGGGGCCACAGCTGCGGCCTGGCGGCCGACGGCTCCCGGGGTCCGGCCCGGGTGGCCCAAAAGGGGATTCTCTACCTGGCCCGGGAGACCCGGGCCCCCATCATCCCCCTGGCAGTGGCGGCCCGCCGCAAAATTACCTTCCGGACCTGGGACCGCTTCGAGCTGCCCCTGCCTTGCAGCCGCATAGTGTTGCTGGCGGGAGAACCGCTGGTGGTCCGGCCCGCCGACCGGGGCCCGGCGCTGGAGCTCCACCGCCGGGACCTGGAAGACCTCCTCAACGGCCTGTTCCGGCAAAGCCAGGCGTTCTTTGCCGGTTAGAACCCATTTCCAAACCTATTTTCCCGTCAACCTGAACGAACGACCGTTAGCTTCCCTGAGACGAAGGATGCAAATTTAAGGATGCGGGCACAGAAGCCCACCCTATCTTAAAATGGCTTTTGGCAGGGCGGCCGTCCCCGGCCGCCTCCAAATCCGCACTCAGAATGACATCTACCGCGCGGTTGGGGTTTTGAAATACCCTGTAGCTTCTTCACGGCGGGCAGAACCACATCTCTTGCCGCGTAAGGTTTTGAACTAGGCTGTAAAAAAAATTTATCTTCTAGCCCCTCATTTGCCCATTAATGGGTTGCCAAGTTCGGGTAATGTGTTAAATTTTAATAAAATAATTAAGGAATTGATGGACTGAACATGCGGTTTGAAGACTTGGACGCCAAGACTCTGGACCAGATCGGGACGCCGGAAAACAACAACCGGGCGCTGACCCTGGTCCAGAACCAACAGGTGCGGCACGGTTATCGCCTGCCCGACCGCCTCCGGGGAGTGGTCTCTGACGAGCAACCTTTCCAGGTGGAAGTGAAAATCCTAGATGACCAGCTCACCTATATCTGCTCCTGCCCGCAATCGGAGGGCGGTGAGCTTTGTTCCCATGTGCTGGCGGTGCTCCGGGCCTGGACCGAGGACCCGGGGAAGTTCCTCAATCAGGGAGAACTCAAGGAGCGGCTGAAGAAGTACTCCAAAAAAGAACTGGTGGACATCATCATGGACCTGGCCGACCGGGCCCCGGAAGTGCGGGGGGTCCTGAAAGAAGAAGACCAGGGGCTGGATGATATCCTGGAATCCATCGACCGGGCGGTGGAGGAGATCTCCGATGAGGCCGGCGCCGTGGTGGACGCCGAACAGAAACTGCGCCGGGCCCAGGCCCGGGCCGACCGCCTGGCCCAAACGGGCCGCCTGGCCGAAGCCCGCTCCATTTACTTTTATCTGCTGGATAGCATCCTGAGCCTGGAAGAAAAATTCAAGAAGGAGCTGCTCTTCTCTCCGGACCTGAAAAAAGAATTGTTCGAGGAATACTGCCAGTTCATCCACGAGGACCGGCACCTGGAAAAAGAGCTGGTGCAGCAGGAGATCGAGCAGCTGGAGTCCCGGGCTCCGGCCTTCCTGGCGGAGCTGGACCTTGCCGAGGTTAAACGGGAGTTGGCCTTGCCGAGCTGACCGGGAAAGCCGATTGCCTGAAAATTAAGGGGCGGGTTGAGAACCCCGCCCTTTTTATTTTGGGATTTATACTGAGTTCCATTCAAATGGATAGTTTTTTGTAGGGGCGGACCCATGTGTCCGCCCCAGACGGGCTCAAGGGCCGTCATCCGCCGGGGAAGCGGGCTTGCCGGTTTCCGCCACCCCAGCCACCGCCGCCCCCGGCTGGCCCAGAATAGTCTTCTGGTAGATCCTAAGGAGCGATAGGAGAAAAGAGAGAATCAGGGGCCCCAGGATGAACCCGATCATCCCGAAGTAGGTGAGGCCCCCCAGGATGCTGAACAGAATAAAGATGCTGGGGGTGGAGCCGCTGCCTTTCATCAAGATGGGTTTGAGAATATTGTCGATGACGCTCACCACCACCCCGCCCCAGACGATCAGGCCGATGCCGGCGCCCACATGCCCGGCGAAAATGAGATAGACGGCCGCGGGCCCCCAGATGATGGCGCTCCCCACCACCGGGATCACCGAGGCCGGGATCATCACCGTGCCCCAAAAAGCCGGCTGGGGCAGGCCGAAGATCAAAAACCCCACCCCGCCCAGGATGCCCTGAACGAAAGCCACGATGACCGTGCCCCAGAGGGTGGCCTTGATGGTAACCTCCGTCTCCCGCAGGATTTCCTCGTTGTGGGCCTGGTCCAGGGGGGAAAGCTTTTTGATCTCTCCGATAAAGGCATCGCCCTGCAAGAACATGAAAAACGCAATGAACAGCACCAGCACCAGGTCCAGGAAGAAGTAAGTGAAGCCCTTGATCAAGCCGATGGCGTTGGTGTAAACAAATTCGCTGGCCCGGGTCACCACGGTCTTGACGATCTGCTCCAGGTTGATTTCACCCGGTGGCAGAGGCAGGTTTAATTGGGTCAGGTAGCTCTTGAAGACGTCGATCTTGGCCGCGATCCACGGCCAGAGCTCGCCCCCTTGCATCCCCTTGGTCACCTGGCTGGAGAACTCCAGGGCCTGGTTGGCGATGATGCTCATCAGGGTGAACAGGGGGATCAGGATGACCAGGGCCAGGATGAGGCAGGTGATGAAGGAAGCCAGGATTTTCATGCCCCGGAGTCCCCGGCAGAGCAGCACGTAAAGGGGCCGGGCGGTGAAAAAGAGCACCAGGGCCATGAAGATGTCCAGGAGGTAAGGCTTGATGATCAGATACGAGTAATAGAGCACCAGCAGGGTGATGAACCCGAAGAACAGGCGGGCGAAATGGGTGGGGAAACCCGTCTTTTCCTCGGCAGGAGGGCAGGGGGCGCAGGGCGCCGGGGCCGGCGACGGCGGGGTGGCCGGCGGCGCCTCGGCTTGGCCCTGGGGCTCTTTTGGGGGTTCGGTTTCGGCCATGATTAATTCGCGGTAGCCGCAGGCTCTTTTATGAAAATAAACCGGTGGGGCGGGCCTCCGTGCCCGCCATCCTTAAATTTGCATCATTCGCCGAGAGCCCTTCGGGTTCATGGACTCTTGATGGCGGTTTAATTGCTTGGGGGCATAACGGCGTCGCCTGAAGCCTACGCCTCCACCAAGCCCCTGGTTTCCTGGCAGGCACTATACGGCAAAAAATGGGGTTTTGCAAAGATGAAAAAAGGGGCCCCGGATTCCCTGCCGCCCGGTTTCATGGAGGGCCGGCAAAAACCTGGCTGCAACCATTAAGACGTCCCGGTTGCTAAACGGTAAGGAGGCGCTACCACCCTCAATTATAATCCGAAGTATATACAATGGTGCAAATTGTTATAAACTATTTTATGCAATAATGTATATCTTATAATGTGTAATTATACTTTTTTGTGTATAATGGAGATTCTTCCGATGCTATCAAATTTTCTAACTAGCTAAATATCATGAAATATTTATTGGATAATAAGATAAGCGAATTTTGGCACATCCTATGCTCAATAAGGTATCAAATTGCGAGAATGGTTTTGCGAGAGGTACGAAAAATTGCAGTCACCGCCTGACGCCCCCGGAGCGATCACCCTCATGGTGGCCGTGGGTCCAGGCCGGTGTGGTGCCCCCAGAACCTCCTATGGCCCGGCTCGGCGTGCCCCTACCAAAAGAAATTACTTGGGGCAATCGCGATAAAATTTTCTTGCGGGGAACTATCCGACCTTAAGAGGGGAATCGTCATGACCTCGCTGTCCAGGGCCTCCAAGCTTTGCAGCACCTGCGCTTTTTGGGGAGGGTCGCGCCTCCTCAAACCCGATGGCTGCGTGGAAATTCACCCCTACTCCAAGGGCCCCTGTCAGGGCGGCGGGTTTCAGTATGCCCTGATGGCGGCCCTGGCCACCTGTAAAAAATGGGAATTGTGGCCGAGGCCGCGCCGAGATCGGGCCTGAAATGGGTTGTAACTCATAGAGAGATGTGGAAAAGCCTCACCCGCGGAGCAGCACCATGAACCCTGATGTTTCCAAGCGCCTGATGTCCCTGGATATATTTCGCGGCCTGGCCATCGCCGGGATGATCATCGTCAGTAACCAGGGTTCCGGCAACGACGGAGCCCGGTTCGCCTCCGTGGTCCATGCCCAATGGCACGGTTGCACCCCGGCCGACCTCATCTTCCCGTTCTTCGTGTTTATCATCGGCGTCGCCACCGTCTTTTCTCTGGGCAAACGGGCCGAAGCGGGACGGAGCCTGCTTCCCGTGTACCGGCATATCTTCACCCGCACCCTGACCATCTTCTTGCTGGGCCTGCTGGGATGGTTCGCCTGCGGTTGGCTTTTTCAATCCATCTGCCCCCCGGACGACACCTCTCAGAGCATCTGGTCCATATTCCTCTCCCCACCCGCCGACACCGACGCCTACTTCTACTCCCTGGGCAACCTGCGCCTCCCCGGCGTCTTGCAGCGCCTGGCCCTGGTCTATCTGGCGGTGGCGCTCCTCACCCTGCACACCCGCTGGCGCACCCAGGCGCTGGTGGCCGCCGCCTTACTGCTCGGCTACTGGGGCCTCCTGACCTTAACCGGCTTCGGCCTGGAAGCGGGCGAAGACTTGGGCGCCTACCTCGATCAGGCCCTCTTGGGATCATCCCATCTGCATATGGAAACCTGGGACCCCGAGGGCCTGCTGGGAACCCTGCCGGCCATCGCCACCGGACTGTTGGGGGGGCTTACCGGCCACTGGCTGAAGAGTGCGCGCCCCGGGCGCCAAAAACTCCTGGGACTTTTCCTGTTTGCCTTTATCGGCATCGCCGCCGGCTGGATTTGGGGGCTTACCTTCCCCCTCAACAAGAACCTCTGGACCAGCTCCTTTGTCCTCTATACCGCGGGCTTCGCCCTCCTGTTCCTGGGGGTCTTGTACTGGCTGGTGGACCTCCAGAAATGGAACCCATCTTGGGCCCGGCCCTTCGTCTGGCTGGGCACCAAACCCCTTTGGGCCTATTGCGGCTCGCAAGTCGGGTTTATGGCCCTGTACCTGCTGTACGTCGGCACCCCGGACCAGCATACCAACCTCATGACTGCCATCCAGAACGCCCTCTTTGGCATAAATTGGGACGTCATCGGGGAGACGAGCTGGCGGGACCCACGCTGGCCCTCCCTCTACTGGGCCCTGGTCATTCTCACCTTCTGGACCCTGCTGGTGGGACCGGTCTCCCGCCGGCTAGCCCTTCTCAAAAGCTCCATCAAAATATCCGCGCCGAACCTGCTACCTCGCATCAGAAAAGTCAACTTCTGGGACGCCGACCATATCGCCGCCGGCTACCTGGGCGGGTAGGTGGGTGGGAAAAATGATTTAGGGGAGGGGGTAGGGGCCGACGGCCCCTACCCCCTCCCCTAAACCCCTCCCCCAACCCCCATAAGTTTAAAAGGGCGGCCCGTAGGGCCGCCCCTACGAGAAGACCCCCGGAAGCGGCCGTAGGGGCGGGTTTGAAACCCGCCCCTACCTTTTTATGTGGGGTTGGGAGGGGCAGGTGCGAGGGGTGCGAGGGGAGCGCAGAGGCCGGTGGCACCGGCGTCTCGCCGGTGCTCAGACAGGTGGCACCGGCATCCTTGCCGGTACAAACAAAAAGCACAGGCTGGAAAGCCTATGCCACCATGTAGGGTGGGCACCGCCCACTTTTTCTTGAGGTTATGGTTGGCGGGCGGGGGATTAACATAATTAGCCCCTAAATTACGAACCGCAAATTTGTCTTACCATTAACGAGAAAATATTATCAATCTCCTGTCTGCGGCCATGCTCAATTAAATCCAACAATGATAAAATTATTTTATCATCAAGTGGCAAAATTAATCCACGGTCATCAGTAAATGTATCTTTGCAACGTTGCAAAAATAACTTATTGTTCTCAAATTGTCTGCAACATAAGAAACCAATTTTACCTCGATTAATTGAAAAGCGACCTGCCAATTGGTCTATTTCAGGATTGGCTACATCTGTTTGATAATTTTTACATTCAAAAGGAATATATGAGCATGGAATCTTATGAACATCATGGAGTCGATAAAAGATTCCACTATGCGCACCATTTTCCATCTGAATATCTATTCTCTTCCGGCCTTGATGGATTTCTTTTTCCTTAATTGGACACAGTAATTTGGGGAAAAAAAGAAATTCAACCATCCCCACCATTAGCCTATGGTAATCGGTTGCATTTTCAGAACCTGATGGAATAGATTGCAATATCTTAACTAAGGCATTTGCAACTAGCGGTTCGTCTGCAATATCCAACTCGCTGCTTTCGTCACGATCCTCCAAATGCTTAAGTGATTCACGATATTGTTCTAATACATCAGGATGTTTTAGAGAAAAATCATAAAGGAAATCCTTTGTGCAAGGATATACTCGCTTTAAATCTTTCTTATATACTCTTCGTTTTCCATTTCTAAATGTATGTACTAGACTGGAACTAGCACTAAGATGTTCAAATTGAAGGAAGTCTAAGACAAAATGATTATAATATTTTTGGTGATTATATGCAGGAAAGAACCTAACAATAGCTTTAGGAACTAATAGTAAAGGTTTTCCTTCCCACACAGGGAGTTCTAAATACTTGGATGACCATCTTTTGGATTCGAGATCATAACATGCGGGAAGAGGTTTCTCTTGAGTCGGAATTCCATGAAGTTGACATTGAGAACGAGTATAATCTGCCAAATGAGACCTGATAATGTTCGTGGTTAGATCGGATATTTTATCTCTTCCAATTCCATCAATCATTAGTTCGCATTCTTCAAGTGACGACAAGAATCCTGTTTTTACTGCTTCGGAAACCCTTAATGCTTCAAATATTTCCTCTGCTTGTTGGGGGCCTATTCCTGCCCCCTGAGGGCGTCCTGAAGAGAGCCCAAGGTGCGTTTCATTGGGCTCTCTTAAATGTAATAATAGGCTTCTCGCTCGAGCTTCATTACCAGAGCGAATGCTTTCTACAATGGTTTGGAAGAAGCCTATTAATGTTCGATGAGCCTTTTGTGACCATTGATCTAACCGTTGAGAAATAGCAAAAGGATCTACAAAGAGAGGTATATCGGCATTTAAAGGAATATCCACAAAGTCAAGTTCAGCTTGACTTCTCCCAAGTCGAAATGCTTCAGAAAAGGATAAAAGAAATAAATCTGGTTCGCTTTGCATAATATTTCCTGACATTTTAGTCTACTTTAATCTTTTAATAAATGGCATAGTTCCCCCGATAAACTAAAATAAAGATAAATTAGGTATAGATACCTCTTTTGTTATTTTTTCTTTTTATCTGGCCTTTGTGTTAAGGCAGATGCGGCAACCGATTTAACTTTTTTTGGAGTTTTGGGATTTCTCAATAGTTCAGAAGCAATGCTTCCAACCCTTTTCGAAGTCTTTTCATTTTTAGCCATTTGAAACATCCTTGATTTCATATTCTTTAACTACATCTTGAAAAACCACATGAGCGGCATACTAAGCAGCCGCCTTCGGGTTCGATGGCGCCGCCGCAGTCGGGGCAGGAGCCCATGGTGGCCATGGTGGCTTCGGGCGGGTCCACCTGGGCCACGCTGGCCAGCACCTTGGCGATGGCGTCGGGGCAGGAGAGCACCTGGCAGCCGTTCTGCCAGTTGGGGCTGGGGCAGCGGATGCCGGTGATCTGTTTGATGATGGCGTCGATCTTCACCCCGGAGCGCAGGGCGAGCGAAATAAGGCGGCCGGTGGATTCGATCTGGGAGGAGGCGCAGCCCCCGGTTTTGCCCATCTGGGCGAAGACTTCGCAGAAGCCCAGCTGGTCCTGGTTCACGGTGACATAGAGCCTGCCGCAGCCCGTTTGGATCAGCTCCGTAACTCCGGCGGTGCGTTCGGGCCGGGGCCGGGGGGTGATGTACTGCATGGTGGCCTTGGTCTTGCCGAAGCTCAGCACCTGTTCTTCCCGGCTGCCGTCCCGGTAGATGGTGACCCCCTTGAGGCCCAGGTCAAAGGCCATGAGGTAGACCTCACGCACGTCATCCTGGGTCGCCTGCTTGGGGAAGTTCACGGTCTTGGAGACCGCGTTGTCGGTGAACTTCTGGAAGGCGGCCTGGAGTTTGATGTGCCACTGGGGCGAGGTCTCGTGGGCCGTGACGAAGATCCGGCGAATATCCTTGGGGACCTCCTTGAGGTCCCGGATGGAGCCGGTGGCGGCGATGCGCTTCATGAGTTCCGGGGTGTAAAAGCCCCGGCTCTTGGCCAGTTCCTCGAAGTAGGGGTGGACTTCGATGAGTTCCGTGCCTTCCAGCACCCGGCGCACGTAGGAGACCGCGAACAGCGGCTCGATGCCGCTGGAGCAGTTGCTGATGATGCTGATGGTGCCGGTGGGGGCGATGGTGGTGGTGGTGGCGTTGCGCATGCGCCCCAAGCCGTTGCCGTCGTAGCGGCTGCCGGCGTAATAGGGGAAGTTGCCCCGGCGGTCCGCCAGGGAGGCGGAGGCGAGGCGGGATTCCTGCTGGATGAAGGCCATGACCTGTTCGGCCACGGCCACCGCCTCGTCGGAGTTGTAGGGAATCCCCATTTTTACCAGCAGATCGGCGAAGCCCATGACGCCCAGGCCGATCTTCCGGGTCTTGAGGGTGTGCTCCTTGATGAGCTCCAGGGGGAAGCGGTTGGCGTCGATGACGTTGTCCAGGAAGTGCACCGCGGTGCGCACCAGGGAGCCCAGGGCCGGGTAGTCGATCTTACCGTCTTTGACCACCTGGGCCAGGTTCAGGGACCCCAGGTTGCAGGACTCGTAGGGCAACAGGGGCTGCTCGCCGCAGGGGTTGGTGGCTTCGATCTCCCCCAGGTGGGGCACCTGGTTGCCCCGGTTCAGGGCGTCCAGGAAGATGATGCCGGGCTCGCCGGTGCTCCAGGCGCTCTGGACGATGAGGTCGAAGAGGTTGGAAGCGTTCACCTTTTTGACGGTGCGTTTGGTGCGGGGGTTGACCAGGCTAAAATCCCGGCCTTCCTTCACCGCCTCCATGAACTCGTCGGTGAGGCCCACGGAGATGTTGAAGTTGGTGAGGCGCTTGGTGTCGTTCTTACAGGTGACGAACTTTTCGATATCCGGGTGGTCCACCCGGAGGATCCCCATGTTGGCGCCCCGGCGGGTGCCGCCCTGCTTGATGGTCTCGGTGGCCACGTCGAAGATGTTCATGAAGGAGATGGGGCCGGAAGCCACGCCCTTGGTGGAGAGCACCGGGTCGTTGGCGGGGCGGATGCGGGAGAAGGAAAAGCCGGTGCCGCCGCCGGACTTGTGGATCAGGGCCGTTTGTTTCACCGCGTCGAAGATGGACTCGATGTCGTCGTCCACGGGGAGCACGAAGCAGGCGGAGAGCTGGCCCAGCTCCCGCCCGGCGTTCATCAGGGTGGGGGAGTTGGGCATGAAGGCGAGGTTCGACATGACCTCGTAAAACTTCTTGGTGGTGGCGGCCACGTCGGCCTGGGGGTCGTAGTCCCGGTCGATCTCCGCGATGGTCTCGGCCACCCGGCGGAACATGTCCGGGGCCGCCTCGGCGACGTCGCCCTTATCATCCTTCTTGAGATAACGGCGTTTCAGGACCACTAAGGCGTTGGGAGATAAAGGGAGTTCCCCCGCGATTTCCCTGGCTTCTCCTGGCAGCGACGACATTTATTCCCTCCCATTTAAATAACTTAAAGAGTTCGGCATTAATTGCAATATATTGTAGCCTCGCATATATTAAGATACTACATATTGAAGTCAAGTGCAATTAGTCAAGCTACCGGAAGTTGGAAAAAGGCCGGCAGCCTGCATCATTGCACCGAGACCAGCCTTGGGGAACTTGGTGCAGCTGCGATCTAGTCGAATCTCGCTTTTTCACACATTTTTACCATGTTTCAATCTTAGCCGGATGCGTAACCAGGTTGAGCAGATGAATCCTGTCCCATCACCGAGCCCGGGGCATTCCCAGCCGCCATTTAATTTGCCTTTCTTAACGGTCTGGGATAAAATTTTATTAATACGCCTAGGGGGCAGCATTGACCAAGAAACAGATCGGCATCCTGGGAACCGGCGCTTATGTGCCGGAAGCGGTCCTGACCAACCAGCACCTGGAGAAACTGGTGGACACCACGGATGCCTGGATTGTGGAGCGCAGCGGCGTCCGGGAGCGTCGCATCGCCGCGCCGGATGAGGATACCGTCACCATGGCCGTCATGGCCGGCCGCCAGGCCCTGGAGGGCGCCGGCATCGCGCCCGAGCAATTAAGTTATATCATTTTAGGGACCAACACTCCCGGCCATTTTTTCCCCGCCGGGGCCATCCGGGTCCAGGAGGAACTGGGGCTGGGGGGCCAGGCCGCGGCCTTCGACCTGCAGGCCGGGTGCTGCGGCTTCAACTACGCCCTCTACGTGGGGGAGCGCCTGGTGGCCCCCGAAGGCAAATACGCCCTGGTCATCGGCTCCGACGCCTGCTCCCGGTTCACGGATTGGACCAACCGGGCCACCTGCCTCCTCTTCGGGGACGGGGCCGGCGCGGTGGTCATCGGCCCCAGCCCGCGGCACCGCATCATCACTTCGTTCATCGCCTCCCAGTTGAACATGAAGCTTTTCTGCGATACCGAGTTTGACCGGGAGGTCAGCCCCTTCCTGCCGCTCCAGACCCACGTCAAACGGCATTTTCTCGAGATGGACGGGCCGGAGATCTTCAAGTTCGCAGTGAACGCGGTGAAAATCTCCATCCCCCGCATCATGGAGATGGCCCAGATGGAGAAGGAGGATCTGGATTACCTCATCATCCACCAGGGCAACTACCGCATCCTGGAGGCCGGGGCCAAATTCGCCCGGGTCCCCATGGACAAGGTCTTCGTCAACATCCACAAGTACGGCAACACTTCCGCCGCCTCGGTGCCCCTCGCCCTGCACGAAGCCTTGCAGGAAGGCAGGATCAAGGAAGGGGACAAGGTGCTGCTGATAAGCTTCGGCGCCGGGGCCACCTGGGGCGCCACCCTGCTGGAGTGGTAGGGAAGCGGTCAGCTCTCAGTTTTCAGCGGTCAGCTAAAAGATATTCTATCAATGGTTTGATATTGCTTGGGGTTTTCTGCTTCTTAGGAGGAAAGCTGGTAGTGAAAAAGAGCTGTAGGGGCGTGATTTATCACGCCTTATTTTTTCGGCGTTCTCGGGCGCCATGAATTGCGCCCCTGCATAAAAATATAAGGGGCGGTCTTGCACCGCCCCTACATGAATTAAGCTGATGGCTGAAAGCTGACCGCTACATAATCCGGATGCGGCCCGGGGGTTCCGCGGGCTCCGGGGGCGGCGCCGGTTTCTCCGCCGGAGGAGGAGTGGGCTTGGCCGGGGGTGCGGCCGGCTTCTCTTCCTTGGGGGCCGGCTTCCGCGGCGGTTGCTCCGCGGCTTCCGCCGGTGGTTTGGCGGGTTTGGCCGGCTTGGCCTCCTCGGCCTTCTTCTTGGTGGCGGGCGGGGCGGCCTCCGCCGGCTTCGCCGGCTTGGGCTTTTCCGCCGCCGGCGGCGTCACCACGCCCGGGGGTCTCTCGGGCAGCGGCGGCGGCGTCACCACGGCCGGGGGGGGCGTGGGCACGGGGGCCGGAGCCACCTCCGGAGCCGCGGGCCCCGGTTCGCCGGAGAGATAGCGGGAGTTAACCCAGCCCAGGCGGCCGTCCCGTTTAACCCGGATCTGGGACCAGTCCTCCGCCTCTCCCACTTTTTCCACTTCCTCGTTCTTCTCCAGCATGGAGATCTTGGGACAATCCATGCCGGGGCAGGCCCTGAGATTGAGACGGTTCACCGCTACGTAGAAAATGGGGCGGCTCACCTGGGGCGGCGGCGGCGCCGGCGGCGGGGGCGGGGCGGGCGGCGGCACCGAAGGCCCGTAAAACGAGGGCATGCAGCCTGCCAGAACCAAAGCCAGGCCCAGGCCCAAAATCCAGAGCCGGCGCCGACTTACCGTTGCCGCGGTTTTCACCTTAAGAGGCCCCCTCTTCCTTGCTGTCCCGAATCTTCCAGCCCCCCGGGCCCTTCTCCAGGATGATCTTATAGTTTTGTCGCACCAGGGTGTAATCATGGGTGCGGTGATCGTAAACCTGGATGTTCCAGACGAGGTCGGCGCTGGCCTGTTTGTCGCCCAGGGCCTGCACGTTGGAAATGCGGTAAGAGACTTCCTTGATGTCGTAGTTCTTCCACAGCTCCAACATCTGGTTTTCCCGGAGCCCCAGGTTGGGGTAAGTGGAATTATAGCAGCTCAGCCACTTGTTGATGTCTTTGTTGAGATGGGCGGAACGGATCTTTTCCGAGAGCTTCTCCACTTCCCGGCGCAGGTCATCCTGGGGCGAGGCGATGGTAGGAGCCTTTTCTATCCCTGGAGTGCGCACCGGTAAGCTGCGCCACACATACAACACTCCCAGGGCCACAATAATGATGCCGAGGAAAGAAACGATGCGTCCGAAGCGGCGGGGGCCGCCGCGGCGTCGCGCCGGTTCAGGCCGTCGGGGATAAAAGAGTGGTGGCCGGTCTGGCATGGGTTCTTCTTCCTGGGCGACCCGGGCCACCCGCAGGGGCAGGCCGCATTCGGTGCAAAATTTTTGTCCCGGAAAAGTTAAGCTGCCGCAACGGGCACAGGGGCGGGCCGAAGCATTCTGGTAGCCTTTTAGCAGCTGCCCGCAGCGTTGACAAAATCGGTGCTCTTCTCCGTGGATTAATTGGCATTGACTGCAATATGGCATAAGTTCTCACCGGCAAATTCTAAAATTGTCTACCATATTCTCCGACCAAAGCAAAGCAAATTAGAACCGTTGCGTCTCTGCGCCTTGGCGTGCTAGGTGGCTCACGCCAAGACCCCAAGACGCCAAGGGATATGCCCATAGCGCCTGGACGGCGGTAAAATTTTTTTGCTCGGCTGCCCTCCCAAGTTAAAGGGCGCCGCGCCCGCAGCCCGCAAGAGGTGCGGCAACCAGGGGTTGACGGCTGACGCCCAGGAATTATTTTAAAGGCAGATAAGTCTCTTGACAAGTCCCTGATCTGGCGGTTATAAATATCTGGTTATGATTCAGGAGCGTCTTTTATGAAAAGTTTTACGGCCCATAAAGGGGAAGTGCCCCGCCAGTGGTACGTGGTGGACGCCCAGGGCAAGGTGCTGGGGCGCCTGGCCAGCCGCATCGCCATGGTGCTGCGGGGTAAGACCAAGCCGACTTTCACGCCCCACCTGGATACCGGGGATTTCGTAGTGGTGGTCAACGCCGCTCAGGTACATCTGACCGGCAGAAAACTGGACAACAAGTTTTATTACCGGCATTCCGGCTACATGGGAGGTCTGAAAGAGACCTCGGCCCGGCAACTTCTGGCCAAAAAACCGGAAGAAGTGCTGCGTCATGCGGTGCGGGGTATGTTGCCGAAAAACAGTTTGGGAAGGCACCTGCTGAAAAAGCTGAAGGTCTACGCCGGGGGAGAACATCCCCATCAGGCCCAGCAACCGGCGCCCCTTCCCTGGGAGGATTGATGGCGGAGCAAGGAACCATCCACGCCACCGGTAAACGGAAGTCCGCAATCGCCCGGGTCTACCTCAGGCCCGGCAACGGCGAGATCAAGATCAACCAGCGGAACTTCGAAGAATACTTTCCCATGGAAACCACCCGCAACCTGGTGCGCAAGCCCTTGCAGTTGGTGAACATGGGCCCTGAATTCGATATCCTGGTAAACGTCCGGGGCGGCGGCCCGGAAGGCCAGGCCGGCGCGGTGAAGCACGCCATCAGCCGGGCCCTGGTGGCAATGAACCCGGAGTTGCGACCCATCCTGAAGAAGGCCGGGTTTCTGACCCGGGACGCCCGCATCAAAGAGCGGAAGAAGTACGGTCTCCGGGGCGCCCGCCGCGGCTGCCAGTACTCCAAGCGCTGATACACTCCCTACGCGAAATATTGCCTATCTTGTGGGGGCGGTGAGCGCACCGCCCCTATGTCGTTTTATATCGGTTTATCTAAGCTAAGGAGTCCGGGCGCGGTGAAAAAGATTAAAGTTGCAGTCATCGGCGCCTCCGGTTACGCCGGCCTGGAGTTGGTAAGGGTCCTGGTGCGGCATCCGGGGTGCGAACTGACGGCCCTCGCCTCCTTGGAGTACCCGGGCCGGCCTTTCTCTGAGATTTTCCCGGCCCTGGCCGGTATTGTCGACCTTTCCTTCAGCCAAGACCCTACCCCTTCGATGATCGCGGCCCTGGCCGAAGTGGTCTTCACCGCGGTGCCCCATCAAGCCGCCATGGGCATGATCCCCCCTTTCTTAGACTTGGGGTGTAGAGTGGTGGACCTGAGCGCCGATTTCCGCTTCCGGGACGTCGCGGTTTATGAGAAGTGGTACCAGCCCCATACGGCCCCGGAGTTGCTCGCCGAAGCGGTTTACGGGCTCCCGGAGCTGCACGGGTACGCCATCGGCCGGGCTCGGCTGGTGGGCAACCCCGGCTGCTACCCCACCTGCGTCATCCTGGGACTGGCCCCCCTGGTCCACGAAAAGCTGATCCGCTTCGACTCCATCATCGCCGACTGCAAGTCCGGGGTGAGCGGCGCCGGGCGGCAGACCTCCCTGGCCACCC
The DNA here is from genome assembly GCA_963790655.1 of uncultured delta proteobacterium. Classification (GTDB taxonomy): domain Bacteria; phylum Desulfobacterota; class Desulfobaccia; order Desulfobaccales; family 0-14-0-80-60-11; genus DASWLF01. The sequence goes on from CAWBPT010000023.1 coordinate 36,678, forward strand.
AATTTTGCGAAGTCAACGACGGCTTCCGGGCCTATAAGGTGGCGGAGCACCGCCACAACCCGGAAATGGAGCAGGAGCTGAGCCGACTGGCCAAAGAGCCGGTGTCCATCACCTTCACTCCCCACCTGGTGCCCATGAGCCGGGGCATCCTGGGCACCTTGTACGCGCAACTCGTCAGACCTTACACCGAAACCGAACTGCTCAATTTCTTCCAGAATTTTTATGACGGCCAGCCCTTTATCCGCCTCCACCCGGAGGGGTCGCTGCCCAACACCATTCACGTCCGGGGCTCCAACTACTGCGACATCGGGATCAAGGTGGACCGGGAGCGGGGCCGGGTCATCGTCCTTTCGGCCATCGACAACCTGGCCCGGGGCGCGGCCTCCCAGGCGGTGCACAATTTCAATCTGATGATGGGCTTTCCGGAGACCACGGGATTGGACCTGGTGCCGCAGGTGCCATAGCTTTCAGCTTTCAGCAGTCAGCTTTCAGCTTATAAAACCATTTAAGAATCACCGCGCGGTTGCTCCCGAACCGTCTCTTTATCTGTTTGAGACATCTGCAAAAAGACACGTTGTCATCCTGAGCGAAGCGAAGGATCTCGCAATTAGAGATTCTTCGGTCGCTTCGCTTCCTCAGAATGACCTGTTGGGGGACATTTTCACTCCCTCTCTTGGAACCGTCAAAGCTAAGGAAAATAGAAGCTGATAGCTGACCGCTGAAAGCTTTCCCATGCCCCGCAACCTCCGCCTGCTCCTGGAATATGACGGCACCCGTTATCACGGCTGGCAGCGCCAGCGGGGCCAGGTCTCCATTCAGGAAGTCCTGGAAAATTCTCTGCAGCGTCTTACCGGGGAAGAGGTGAGGCTCATCGGCTCCGGCCGCACCGACGCCGGGGTCCACGCCCTGGGCCAGGTGGCCAACTTTCACACCTTGAGCCGCATCCCCCTGAAGGCCTTTCGGGAAGGCTTGAACTCCATGCTTCCCTGGGACATTGCGGTCCTTCAGGCCGAGGAAGCGCCGCCGGAGTTTCACGCCCGGAAAGCGGCCCGCCACAAGACTTACGAATACCGCATCCTCAATCGCCCGGTGCGCTCACCCCTGCATCACCATTACGGCTGGTTTCTGTCCGCCAATCTTAACCTGGAGGCCATGGGCAGGGCGGCGGAGCTTTTACCGGGGAAGCACGATTTTTCCGCCTTTAGGGCCTCCGGCAGCGGCAACCTGAATCCGGTGCGCCAGGTGTTGGCGGCCCGCTGGCAGACCCACCCCGGGGGCTGGCTGCGCTTCAGCGTCAGCGCCACCGGCTTTCTCCGGGGCATGGTCCGGAGCCTGGTGGGCACCATGGTGGAAATCGGCAAGGGAAAAGCGGCCCCGGAACTGCTGGCGGAGTTGCTGCGCTCCGGCGACCGCCGCCTCACCGGGCCCACGGCCCCGCCCCAGGGGCTGTATCTGGTGGAAGTGGTTTATTGATTCGGTTTTCGGTTTCCTGTTTTCTGTGAAAAAAACTGGCAAAACAGATTTTGTCGTTTGCGGATGATTATATGTTAGAGATATTAACCGGAGCGGACCATAGATGACCTTCCCCCTCACCCTAACCCTCTCCCCCATTGGGGGAGAGGGGATAAGGGGGGAACTACTTTGATGCTCCTAATTAATAACAGGTCAGATAGCCGCAGGGTTTACGGTGCAAGTTTCTGTCGGGGCGGGTTTAAAATCCCCCCTACACAACGCTTTCATTTTGGAGGGGGCCATTATTCTTGCTCCGGAGCTTGGGAACGAGAGGAATATTTTCTTCCCAGAAAATAGAAAATTAGGAAACAGTCGCTCATGAGCCTTTGACTCATACCAGGTTGCGCTCCTAGAGGTAAAATCAGCATTTTTGCTGTAGGGGCGCCATTCATTGCGCCCTTGCGGGCGTGATAAATCACGCCCCTACATGAAGAATACCTTTTTCACGGCAATCTATGGTATCACCCATAAATCATGGAAAGTTCCCTCGAGGCCTTTATCCTTAACTTATCGAACTTGTGAACGAATATTTCTTAAAGAAAACTTTGAACTTTTCAAAACAGAAAACTGAGGCATTTATGAAAACCAAGAAACCGAAACCAGGGCCTCCCAAAGAGTCCCGAGAGAAGGCGGAACTGGACATCCTGCAGGCCATGGAACTGGCCATTGCCCATGAACTGGAGGCCCGGAAGAGCTACCTGGCCCTGGCCCAGGAGACCGACGACCCGGAGTTGAAAAACCTTCTGCGGGAGATCGCCGCGGAAGAGGCCCACCACGAAGCGACCCTGCGGAGCCGTCTGCGCCTCCACCAGGAAAAGCACATGCTCCGGGCTACGGTCTCCCGCTACGTGAGCCCGGAGGTGGCGGAAGAGATCCTGAAGAACCCGGAGTTGCTGCAACTGGGGGGGCGGCGCCAGCCGGTGACGGTCCTGTTCGCCGACATCCGCAGCTTTACCGCCATGTCCGAGACCATGGCCCCGGAAGCGGTGGTGGAAGTGCTGAACGACTACTTCACCGAGATGGTGGAGCTGGTCTTCAGGCACCGGGGCACCCTGGACAAGTTCGTGGGGGACGCCCTGATGGCCGTCTTCGGGGTGCCGGTGCCGTTGCCCCGGGCCGCCACCCGGGCGGTGGAGTGCGCCCTGGCCATGCAGCGTCACCTGGCCGAGATGCAGAAGCAGGGGCGCACCCCCATCCAGGGGGTACGCATCGGTATTAACACCGGGGAGGCCATCGTGGGCAACATCGGCTCCGATAGGCGCATGGATTTCACCGTGGTGGGCGATGTGGTGAACGTGGCGGCCCGGCTCCAGGAACTGGCCAAGGAGCTGGAGGCCGACACCCTCATCAGCGAGGCCACCTTCCGGGAACTGGAGGGGACGTTCAACCTGGTCCCCGAGGAGGCGGTGGTTCTGCGGGGCCGCCAGGAGCCCACGGCCGTCTACCGCTTGCTGCCTTAGTACTTCATTGCCTAAATTTGGCGAATTATTTGGACGCCGTTTTTATTCCCCCTTTCCCTAAAGCGGGGTCAGGGCAGTAGTGCACTATCGGCTCAAATGAACCAGAAAAAGGTAGCCGCAGGCTTTAGCCTGCGTCAGCACAGGCTGGAAGCCTGTGCCACCAAGAATTTTCTAAATGTAAACCACAGACATGAGCAGATTCCATGTCCAAACATTTATGTTGTCAATATCCCTGCGAAAATGATTTCGTAGGGCGCGTTTTACACGCCGCTCTTGGGGCGTAAGACGCACCATACGATAGCTTTGCTCTCAGGGCTGGGTTACAGGGCTGCAAAAATGCCGGCCGAGAGGGCGGCCGCAGCTGGGGAACCCTGTAAACATATACGTCTGGGAGGCGCCACCCACCGCATTATCGGGGCGGCAATGACTCCTGAGGGCAAAAAGATTACTTCGTGAAAAAATTATTGACAAGGCTTGAGAGATGGATTAATGTGAGAATCTGAATGGCATGTGAAATTTTTCACATTTTTCCAAATTGCCCCAAAAGACTAACAAATATTAAAGCCCGAGGAGGGAACTAGATGGCTTTGGTAAATCCGCTTGGCAAAGAGAAAAAATTAAAACCCTTGCTGCTTTCTCCAGCCCAGGTGGCTGAAGAAAAGAAGCGGGCTAAGGAACTCACCGTGGTCACCTTGACCTCCCGGGAAACGGCCGACCTCATCATGATGGGCATCGGCGGCTTCACCCCCCTGGAAGGCTTCATGGGCCAAGCTGACTGGAAAGGCTCGGTCGGCGACCTGAAACTCACCGACGGCACCTTCTGGCCCATCCCCGTCACCATGTCCGTCAACCAGGGCAAGGCCGATTCCATCAAGATCGGCCAGGAAGTCCTGCTGGTGGACGAAGAGACCGAAGAGATGATGGGGACCATGAAGGTCACCGATAAATACAAAATTGACAAAACGTGGGAGTGCAAAGAGGTCTTCACCACCGACGACAAGGACCACCCGGGCGTGCAGATGGTCATGGCCCAGGAAGCAGTCAACCTGGGGGGCATTTGTAAGGTCTGGAGTGAAGGCCCCTTCCCGAAGCAGTATCCCGGCCTCTACATGCGGCCCTGGGAAACCCGGAAGATGTTTGAAGACAAGGGTTGGAACACCATCGCCGCCCTGCAGCTCCGGAACCCCATGCACCGCTCCCACGAGTACCTGGCCAAGATCGCCATCGAGGTATGTGACGGCATCCTGATCCACCAGCTCCTGGGCAAACTGAAACCCGGCGACATCCCGGCGGAAGTGCGTACTGAGGCCATCAACGTCCTGACCCAGTACTATTTCGTGAAAGACACCAGCATCCAGTCCGGTTATCCCCTGGATATGCGCTATGCCGGTCCCCGGGAAGCCCTGTTCCATGCGGTGTTCCGCCAGAACTTCGGCTGCTCCCACCTGATCGTCGGCCGCGACCACGCCGGTGTGGGCGAGTACTACGGCCCCTTCGACGCCCAGAAGATCTTCCATCAGATCCCCGAGGACGCCCTGGAGCTGAAACCGCTGCCCATCGACTGGACCTTCTATTGCCACAAGTGCGACGGCATGGCCTCCATGCGCACCTGCTGCCACGGCAAGGAAGACCGGCTCATGCTTTCCGGCACCATGCTGCGCAAGATGCTGTCCGAAGACATGGAAGTGCCGGATCACTTCAGCCGCCCCGAAGTCCTGACCGTGCTGCGGAAGTACTACCGGGGCCTCACCGAGAAAGTGGAGGTCAAGGTTCACGGTTTTGCCACCGGAGAGATTCCGGCGAAGAAGTAAGGCGTCAAGTTGGGAGGCGGCGGAAACAGTTTTCCGCCGCCTCCTATGCAGGATAAAGATAACTGCTTAACCCTACAGAGGAGGTTTGACGTTATGCCGAGTTTTGTAATCGTGGAAAAATGTGACGGCTGTAAAGCCCTGGACAAGACCGCTTGCCAGTACATCTGCCCCAACGACCTGATGGTCCTGGAACCCGTCCAAAAGAAGGC
>CAWBPT010000024.1:0-136835 GCA_963790655.1 uncultured delta proteobacterium
GGCTCCGACTGGGGTTGCGACCAGGACGTGGCCCGCCTCTTTACGGAACTGGCCCCGGTGGCCGTGCGCCAGATGTCCCACTGGGGCGTGCCCTGGACCCGGGTGGTCGCCGGCAAGCGGACCCTGCCCGACGGCATGGAAATCGAGGACCTGCCGGACAAGGCCGGCCTCATCGCCCAGCGCCAGTTTGGCGGCACCGCCAAGTGGCGCACCTGCTTCGCCGCCGACGGCACCGGCCACGTCCTCCAGTACGCCATGGACTCCGTGGTCCTGAAGCTCGGGGTCACCGTCCACGACCGCACCGAGGCCATTAGCCTCATCCACAACGGCGAAACCTGTTACGGCGCCGTGGCCCTGGATTTGCGCAGCGGCAAGCTGCGCCCCTATCTGGCCAAGGCGGTGGTCATCGCCACCGGCGGCTACGGCCGCATGTACGGCGTCTCCACCAACGCGGTGATCAACGAAGGCACCGGTATGAGCATCGCCCTGGATACCGGCGTGGTGCCCCTGGGCAATATGGAGGCGGTGCAGTTCCATCCCACCGGCATCGTGCCCGCCGGCATCCTGGTGACCGAAGGCTGCCGGGGCGACGGCGGTTACCTGCTGGACAAGAACCTCCACCGCTTCATGCCCGACTACGAGCCGGTGAAGCAGGAAATCGCCTCCCGGGACGTGGTCAGCCGCTGGATGGTGCACCACATACGCCAGGGCTTCGGGGTGGAGAGCCCCTACGGCCCCCACCTCTGGCTGGACATCCGCCACCTGGGCGAAGCGCACATCTGCACCAACCTCAGGGAAGTGGCCACCATCTGCAAAAACTTCCTGGGCATCGACGCGGTGCAGTGCCTCATTCCGGTCCGGCCCACCCAGCACTACTCCATGGGCGGGGTGCGTACCAACCGGGAAGGTGAGGTAAGCGGCCTCCAGGGCCTCTTTGCCGCGGGCGAAGCCGCCTGCTGGGACCTCCACGGCTTCAACCGCCTGGGCGGCAACTCCCTGGCCGAAACCATCGTGGCCGGCATGGTGGTGGGCGAACGGGTGGCCCAATACGCCCAAGAAACTTCCCTGATCTTTCCCTTCTCCCTGGTGGACGACGCCGTGAGCGCCCAGGAGAGCCGCCTGGCAGACCTTAGGAGCCGCAAGAACGGCGATGAAGACGTTTACGTCCTGCGCCACCAGATGGAGGACGCCCTGCTGAACAACGTGGGCATCTTCCGCACCGGCGACCACCTCCAGGAGGCGGTGACCGCTCTCCAGGGCCTTTACCAGCGGGTCGGGCACGTCCGGCTGCGCTCCAGCGGCCTGGGGCCCAACCCCGAACTGGTGGCCGCCCTCAGGCTGCCCGGCATGCTGCGCCTGGCCCTGTGCATCTCTTACGGAGCCCTCACGCGCACCGAATCCCGGGGCAGCCACTACCGGGAGGACTACCCCCGGCGGGACGACGACAACTGGCTCAAGCGGACCCTGGCCTACTGGCGGCCCGGGGCCGATATGCCCGACCTGCAATACGAACCCGTAAAAATCACCGAACTGCCCCCGGGCTCCCGGGGCTACGGCGAAATGCCGATAGCAGGGGATTAAGAGTGTTGCGGGGGAGGGCCAGGGACAAAAGTCCCTGCCCTCCCCCGCACCCCCTCCCAACCCTGTAAGGGGGCCCAGGAAGGCGGGGCCTTCGGCCCCGACTTCCGGCCAATAAAATCACCCATAAGGGATTGGGGGTGGGGGCTTGGGGGAGGGGGTAAGGGCCACTTACAAAAAAGCCCTTAGCCCCCTCCCCCAACTGACAACCGTCATTCTGAGCGCAGCGAAGAATCTAGCCAATTAGAGGATCATTCGTCATGGCTGAGCGGCTTTTGACCTTTTCCATCTTCCGCTACAATCCCTCGACGCCGGAGATCCCGCCCCGGATGCAGGAGTTTGAGCTCGAAGAGACCATGGGCATGAGTCTTTTCATCGCCCTGAACCGCATCCGGGAGGAGCTGGACCCCTCGTTGATGTTCGACTTCGTCTGCCGGGCCGCCATCTGCGGGTCCTGCGCCATGCTCATCAACGGCCGCCCGGGCCTGGCCTGCAAGACCCTGACCCAGGACCTGCCGGAGAAGATCACCCTCATGCCGCTACCCGTCTTCAAGTTGGTGGGCGACCTCTCGGTGGACTCCGGCTGCTGGTTCCGCTACCTCAACGTCCGCACCGAGGCCTGGATTCACACCGACCGGGTCTTCGACCCCAAGGGGCTGGAGGAGCGCATGGACAACCCTGCGGCCCTTTTGATTTACGAAGCCGAGCGCTGCATCGAGTGCGGCTGCTGCGTCGCCGGGTGCGCCACCGCCAACATGCGGGCCGACTTCGTGGGGGCTGCCTTCTTGAACCGCATTGCCCGTTTCATGATCGACCCCCGGGACGAGCGGCCCCGGGCCCAGTATTTTGACGTGGTGGGCACCGACGAAGGTGTCTTCGGCTGTATCGGCCTTATGGCCTGCGACGACCTGTGCCCCATGGAGATTCCCCTCCAGGGCCAACTGGCCTTTGTGCGCCGCAAAATGGCCCAGTTCGCCCTCTTGGGCAAATAATCACCGGTTCAAACCGACCGCCGGATAAGAATGCATCGGCATGTTTGAGGGGCTGCCTTACATTACCCTGTACTGGCTCTCAGGGTTTGCCGAAAACAAATATGAGGTCTGGGATTCCAGGAAAGCCAGCATCACCGCCACCGAAGACTCCCTGAGCTTCACCGCTTACCTGGCCTGGCCTTTGGAGGTGGCGGAGGAATGCCGGTTCACCATCCGGAAGAAGGAGACCGGCTTGGTCTTTACCACGGATTGGTTCCCGGAAGAGGAGTTCGACTTAAAGACTTTTGCGGCAGCAGACGGGGGCGAAAAGCTCTTATTGAGCAAGTTTGAGCGGGAAACCTTCTTTATCCATTTGCGCCCCTCGTATGAGTAGGAAGCTTCTGTCTCTTTTCAGATAACTAGGGCCCCCGATTTGGGGGCTCTTGCATTTCCGCCTCGGGTGAGCCTCGGGTGACAGGTAATTCTTAGAAATTGCCAGGGCGAGAACCGCCCTCTCTCGAACCATAAGCTTTTCTAATCCTATTTATAGATTTCCCGGCGATGCCCGATTTGAATAATCAAGACCAGCCGCACCTCATCTTGAATCTGATAAAGGATGCGATAGTCCCCCACGCGTACCCGGTAGAGATCGGCCAGGCCCTTTAACTTCTCCACCCCGAAGGGCCTCGGGTTGCGGGCCAGTCCCTCAATTTTGCGAGCCAGGCGCTTTCGGACGTCTTCTTCCATCCTGGCCAGGGCCCTGAAGGCCGCGGGCTTAACCTCTAGGGAATAAGCCACGGTCCTTTAAAGCCCCAACTCGGCCTTGACCTTTTCCCAGGGGATGGTGCCTTCTTCTTTCAGGGCTTGCCGCGCCGCCTCCACATCCAGGCGGTCCTCCAGTTCTTCCAACAATTTCATATCCTCAATGGGCACCACTGCTGCCAACTCTTTCCCCCGGCGGGTCAAAACCACCCTTTCCTTTCCGAACGCGGCCCGGTTGATGATATCCGAAAAGCGCTCCCTGGCCTCCACCGTAGATACTTTGGTCATAAGGCGATCTCCTTTATGTACATAATGTACGTTTAAGCGATAAAAAAATCAATTGGTAAATTTGAATATTGAGCCTCTTGACTTAATTGCATAAAATTAAACCGTGGTCACCCCGGAATCTGCTCACCTCAAACACCGCCTCATCGCCATTTCCGCCTCCCTGGTGATTGGCCTGGGGCTGATGGCCCTGAAGTTCGTGGCCTTCTGGCTGACGGACTCCGCCGCCATCCTCTCCGACGCTCTGGAATCCATCATCAACGTGGTGGCCGCCAGCTTTGCCCTGGGCAGCGTCATCATCGCCGCCAAGAGCCCGGACCCTACACATCCATACGGCCACGGCAAGATTGAATTTTTCTCCGCCGGCTTCGAGGGCGCCCTTATCATCGCCGCGGCCGTGGGCATCTTCTACCAGGCCTGGCCCCGGCTCCTCCATCCCCAGGGAATCCCTAGCCTCCAAAGCGGCATGCTGCTGATTTTGGTGGCCGCTCTCGTCAACCTCGTCCTGGGCCTGGCCCTGGTTATGGTGGGCCAGCGCACCCATTCTCTCACCCTCATCGCCGACGGCAAGCACGTGCTCACCGACGTTTACACCACCGGCGGGGTGGTGGTGGGCCTCCTGCTAGTCATGTTTACGGGCTGGAACTGGCTGGACGGCGCCGTGGCCATCCTGGTGGGGCTGAACATCCTGGTCACCGGCGCCCGCTTGGTGCGCCAGGCCTTTGCCGGCCTCATGGACACCTCCGACCCGGCGTTGCTGGAGGAGATCTCCGGGACCATCGCCAGCAACCGCAAAGACATCTGGATCGACGTGCACCAACTCCGGGCCCGCCGGGCCGGCAACCGGATCCTCATCGACTTCCACCTCATTTTGCCCCGGGACCTGCTCCTGGACGAAAGCCACCGGGAAGTCAAGGAGCTGGAAAAAATCTTGAGCGACCATTTCGGCGGCCGGGCGGACATCCTCATCCATGCGGACCCCTGTACCGAACCGGAATGTCCCATCTGCGGCTACGACCCCTGCATCCACCGGCGGGCCGGCACCAAAATGCAGCGCCTCTGGCGTAAGGACGTGATCACCCATGGGCCTTATGAAGGCCACAAACCCACAGACCGGGAAAAACCATAAATTCACCGGAATAATTATAGGGGCGTGATTTATCACGCCCTTCTTTTTGACCCTGCAATGCAAGGAGTGTTGATGCAACCCAAACGCGTGGTTATTATCGGCGCCGTGGCCCTGGGCCCCAAGGTGGCCTGCCGGCTGAAGCGCCTGCGCCCCAACTTTGAAGTCACCATGGTGGACCAGGGCGAGTATATCTCTTACGGCGGCTGCGGCATCCCTTATTACATTTCCGGTGACTTAAGCGATATTAAGGAACTCATGAGCACCAACGCCGTGAACCTGCAGGGGGGCGTCGCGGCCTTGAAAAAATCCGGTTTGCTGGAGGTGGGTGAACCGGAAGCCAAAGAGTAGCTTTGGGAGAGAAGTAGGCCCATGCGGGAGTGCTTACTCTCAGTCTCATAACTTTTCATAGGAGCGGGTTAGGAATCTCGCCTACTTAATTCAGTATTTTCCCTACCGATATTCAAGAGTTCCCCTGATAGCTCTTCAAACAGAGGTGTAATAAAAAGGAAACAATTAATTGGAGACCTCCACGGAAAGTTTGGCTTCCGCCAGAGACAGAGAAAAAAACCGGAGCATGGCATGCCCAGAACCTTTTTAACCGTGGTTGGGTTAATGGTGGGTCTGATATTTTTTGCGGGTTCCACCGCTTCCTTGGCCATGGAATCACCGGCTGAGGGGCAAAAGAGCCATAAAACGAAACGATCTCGTGCGAAACCGGGAAAGGGGTGACGGGTTTCCAAAAAAACCGCGGGGTCGCGGAAATCAACTAGTCAGAAAACTCGGTATGCCAGTAAACCCGGATCTCATAAGTCCTGGCAACTCCAGCATTAACTTCCCCTTGAGTCAAATTATGGCCTTGCCCTGCCCCCGGGCCATCCCTGACCCTTCCTTTTGACTTCTCGCCAACCCTAATCAGAGCCACGCAACCATCGCCTTTTTTTCATCCCCTTTGGATCTGATGCCGATTTATTGGGTACGTCAATTAACGGGGACTAATTTACTTTAGTCACTCTCAGGGAAAGCGAGACTCAAAATCTTGGATTCCCTGATTTACATAGGTATACTTTAAGAAGAGAGTTGACCAACGTGAACCACGGCCGGGGCCTTGGGGAGGGTCCGGGCACGATAAATGCACTCTTTTCGAGAAATTTAAGCTTGGGGTGGGGGATGAAAAAAATCAGTCTGGAAGAAAAATACTTTTTGACTTCCGTCAGCGGAGTCTTCTTTTTCATTTGCGTCTTGATCGTTATCGCCATAGTGAGGCTGAAATTCTATTTATAAAATAGAAAATGCATCAGTCTTTCTTCTCCGAGTCGGACCGACCGCAGGTTGGCTGCGGCCTTATCTATCTGGATTGGCGTCGCCGATAAGATAACCTTTCAGCCAAACCGGTAGTGCTTTTTCACGTCCTGGCTGATTTTCCAGGTGCAGGACAGGCCCTCGGGGAAAGTTACCAGGTCCCCTTGGCCTAGCCTGGCGGTGTCGCCGTCGTCGCAGGTGACCGTCACCTCTCCCTCCAGGAAATAGCAGGTTTCCGGCTCGTCATAAGTCCAGGGAAATTCCGACGCCTCTTTGGTCCAGAGGGGCCAGCCGGCTACCCCCAACTCCTTTAGCCGCGCCTCGCTGGGATGGCGTTCCACTTTGATTTTGTTCATCTTTCTATCCCTTCTGTCCTTGATTTGTTCCAAATATTAAACTGCCTGGCCGAAAAATGACACCCTGGCCGCCCCCATCTTGACTCTGAGGGACTTGATTTCCATAATAATAGATATGAAGCAGTTATCCCAGTGCCAATGAATCGGTGCTGCGAGGGTAAAGCAGGCGGATCTTCAAATTCACTGAGTTAACTTGCGGAGGACTGATGAAAATCATCAAGATGCTATTCCTGGCCCTGATCCTGGGCCTCTTTGCCGCGGGGCCGGGGTGGGGCCAGGAGGCCAAGCCTCAGACGGTCTGCCCGGTCTTGGGCGGCAATATCGACAAGAAGGTTTACGTGGACTACCAGGGCAAGCGCATCTACTTCTGCTGCCCGGGTTGCGATGCCGAATTCCAGAAAGACCCGGAGAAATTTATGAAAAAAATCCAGGAGCAGGGCATCACCCTGGAAAAGTGCCCGGAAGCCAAGAAATAATCTCCCTAAAATACCCTGGTGCCAAGGGTCGGGTCCCCCCGGCCCTTCTTTTGGGGCTCCTCTATCCGTTCTATAAGCCTTGCTTCCACCCTTGGCTAAATCGGTCTAGCTTTTGACCCGGGGAAAAATTAAGTAAAATAATCCAGAGGTCATCAATGAAAACCTATCGCCAAGAACTCTGGTTTGAGGTGCCTTCCCGGCGGGCCTTCATCAACATCACCCCTCGGGTCCTGCAGTGCCTGAAGGAAAGCGGCATCACCGAAGGCTTGCTGCTGGCGAACGCCATGCATATCACCGCCAGCGTCTTCATCAATGACGATGAATCGGGTCTGCATCACGATTACGATGCCTGGCTGGAGAAACTGGCCCCCCATGCCCCGGTCTCCCAGTACCGCCACAACGTCGGCGAAGATAACGCCGACGCCCATATGAAGCGGCAGATTATGGGCCGGGAAGTGGTGGTGGCCATCACTAAGGGCAAACTGGATTTCGGCCCCTGGGAGCAAATCTTTTACGGGGAGTTCGACGGCGGCCGCCGCAAACGGGTGCTGGTGAAGATCATCGGCGAGTAGCCGAGAAAGTCATTTGAGGGGAGGGTTTCAGGGAGGATTGCAAGTGGGCCGTCGGCCCCTGGCCCCCTCCCTGGGAAAGCCTCTCAATTTACAGATCCAACCGATAGGCGATGGGCCCCGGGTCCCGGTCAAACTCCGGGGCGCGTTTGAATCCCGATTTTTCGTAGATATGCTGGGCCGCCAGCATAAAGGTGCCGGTGTAGAGAAAAATCGTGGGAATTCCTCCCGCCCGGGCCCGGCGGAGGCATTCTTCGGTCAACCGGGTGCCGTAGCCCCGCCCCCGGGCCTCGGGCCAGACGGCCAGGATCCGGATCAAAGCGGCGCCGGCCGGCCACTCACCCATGGCCGCCTGGGCCGCATCGGGAAAAAATTTCACCACCCCCTGGATCTTGCCGACCGCTTCGGCCACCAGCAGCATGCCCGCCCGGGAGTGGATGGCCTCCTTGATGCTGGCCATCCACCTGCTCCAGGCAAAATCGGGCATCAGCGGCTTGAACTCCTGGTAGGCGACCTGCACCAGCTCCTCTGCCGCTTCAAGGTCATCCGGGGTGGCGTCCCGGATTAAGATGCCTGCACTCATCCAGCCTGTCTGCTACTTTTCCACCACCGTGGCCTTGACGATGGTGACCGGCGTGACCGGCACATTCTGGTGCATCCCCTTGTTGGCGGTGGGCACGGCCTTGATTTTGTCCACCACTTCTTTGCCCTTGACCACCTTGCCGAACACCGCGTAGCCCCAACCCTGGGGGTTTTTGCCGGTGTGGTTCAGGGCCCGGTTGTCCACCACGTTGATGAAGAACTGGGCGGTGGCCGAATCGGGGTCCATGGTCCGGGCCATGGCGATGGTGTAGGCGTCGTTGGTGAGCCCGTTGTCCGCTTCATTCTTGACGGGGGCCCGGGTGGGTTTCTGGTTCATGCTGGCGTCGAAGCCGCCCCCCTGAATCATGAACCCGTCGATGACCCGGTGGAAAATGGTGCCGTCATAAGACCCGGCTTTGACGTACTCCAGGAAATTAGCCACCGTGGCCGGGGCCTTGTCCGGGTACAGCTCCAGAGTGATGTCACCCATGCTCGTTTCCAGTTTGACCAAGGGATTGCTCCTTTCCGCCTGGGCGCTGAGGGTTCCAAGGATTAAAGCCAGAATCAGGCAGACCGAAAAGGCCAGCCTCATATGCCAGCGTTCATTGCCTCTTGCCATAGTCGTCTCTCCGCCCTTGATAGAAATTTACTTTAAAATGCCCCTGCCAGTTTAACAAATCAAGTCCTGCTAACCAAGGGGAGACCGGCCCGTTTCTTCACTTCCCCAAAACAACTTGAGACCTCTGCGAAAGTCTCATGTGGGATAGCCGCCCTCGGCTGTCCACACTTAATTTAGCCGCAGGCGAGGGCGCCTACGCTACATGTTGATTAAAGAGGGTAGCAATTGAGACTTTCGCAGAGGTCTCAACTTATTTGCCTGGAAATACCAAAGGCGGGATAACCCCGCCCTTCGATCTATCAGCCTGCGTGTAAGTTTTTTATGCACCCTGCGCCTTAAGGTGCCGCCCTGCCTTAACCCGCCGCCTCCTTTTTTGGCCCCACCAGGATTCTCCCTTCAATGTCATTGATCAGCTTTTCGGAATAATACTGCACCTCGGAGTCGTTGAGCATAATCATATCCAACTGCCGGGTGTGGATGGTGACGTACCCCAGGATGCGCAGGCGGGAGAGCATGTAGTCCTTCTCTTCCCCCTCCAGGCGGGCGAAGAGGGAGTCTTCCTTGACGTCCACCTTGAAGTGGTACCTCTCCAGGATGTCCCCCACGAACCTGGCTCGCAGCACCCGGCGGGGGAAGTCCGCGGCCCCCCCTTTGAAGGCGAAGCGGATGTAGTTCTCGAAAGGTTTGTCTCCCACCAGGGCCTCCACCGTGGAAAAATGAAAGCCCAGGCGGCTGGTCAGGTTACAGAAGTCCCGGGAGATCATGAAATAGTTCTGGTTGCCGAAGATGGTGCCCCCGGCGGTGGCGAGATTGGGGTCGGTGGCCGCGCCCATGACGATGGACATGAAGCCCTTGGTGTCCACCGGGGGCGGGCCTTGCCAGGGGACCGCGGTGATCCCGTCCCACAGGGCCAGCATGGGAGTCGAGGCGATGTTGCTCAGCTCCACCTGTTTGCCCGGGGTCTCCTCCTTGAAGCCGTCTTCCAGGTTCAGAACCCACCACTGCAAGGCCACGTCGGTGACCAGGCGCTTGATGAAGTACTTGGAGAAAGCCTGGGTCTTGTCAAAGGCAAACATCTCCTTGACCGAAACCTCGTGGGCAAACCGGGTAATGTCATGGAGGGTGCGGCACCCCCGGGGATTGAAGTCCGGGGCATCCGGGTTGGTAAGATTGAGGGGCGTAATGAAGCCCATGACCTCTTTCAAGGTGTCGCCCACCGGGGTGCCGGCCATGAGGCCTTGCTTGGGGACCGCGAGCTTGAGCAAGGCCTCGGCCCTGCCCTGGTAGACGGCCCGGCCGTCGGCATCCACGGTGACGGTCTCGCCGGGCTTAAGAAGCGCCGTGGCCTCCCCGGTATTGAACAGGGCCGGGATGCCGAATTCCCGGGCCACGTTGGCCAGATGCCCGGTAATGCCGCCCCGGTCGGTAACCAGCGCGGCCGCCCGGTTAAGCAGGGTGGCCCAACTGGGGTGGGGAAAAGAGGTGACCAGGACCCCGCCGTCCGGGAACTGCAGCAGGTCCAGGTTGTTCTTCACCACGTAAACGGGCCCCGCCGCCACCCCGGGGCCCGCGGTGTCGCCGCCCCGGACCAAAACGGGATTTTCCACCGGAGCAGAGACGGCCGCCTCCTCCCGGGAGGCCGCCCCGGCCATCTGCTTGAGAGGCCGGCTTTGCAGGATGAAGATGCGGCCATCCCTGGCGATGCACCACTCGATGTCCTGGGGGGACTGAAAGTGATCCTCCAGGATCAGGGCGATCCTGGCCAACGCCAGGGCCTGGTCGTCAGTGAGGGCCGGGGTTTCGCCCTTCTCATCCGATTCCAGCAGCACCCCTTCTTCCGGCAGGCACACCGTTTTCAGTTCCTTTTTCCGGACCTCCTTCTGGATGATCGCCGGCTCCTCCCCCCGGGAAACCACGAAGAGGTCGGGGGTCACTGAGCCGTCCACCACCGATTTGGCCAATCCGTGCACCGCGTTGATAAAGATGGCGCCCCGGCGGATGTCGGTGGGGTCCCGGGTATACATGACCCCGCCGCTGGCCGAATCCACCATGGCCATGCAACCCACGCACATGGCCACGTCTTCGTCCCGCAGGCCCTTGTGCAGGCGGTAACTCACCGCGGTCAGGGCATACTTGCTGGCCAGAATCTCCTTGTAGACGGTAAAGAGGTTCTCCCGGCTGACGTTGAGTTCGGAGCGGTACTGCCCGGCGAAGGAGGTCTCCGCGGCATCCTCCCCGATGGCGCTGGAGCGGAGCGACACCCTCAGGGGGCCGCCGGTCCTGACTTCCAGTTCCCCGTGGGCCCGGGAGATGGCCTCTCCCAGCTCCGGGGGCATCTCCGCGCCGATGATGAGCATCTGCACTTCGGAGCTTTTCCGGTAAACGTCCCCGATATCCTCCTGCTCCAGGGCCTGGAGCCGGCGGTTGATTTCGTCTTGCAGCTCATTAAAGGCGAGAAACAGCTCGTAGGCCGCCGCCGTGACCGCAAAACCGTCGGGCACCGTGATTTCCGGCAGCCGGCTGCTGATCTCCCCCAGGTTGGCCATTTTGCTGCCCACGCCGTCGGCCATTTCCCGGTGGACCCGGTTCAAAGGCAGGACCAGTTCCTGGATGACCGGCACTTGCCTGGTCTTCAAAGCCTCATGCACTTTTTTTTCCAGGCCTGCGAAAACTCCCTCCAGGGCCTGGTACCGGTTGCCGGACAGTTCATTCAGATACTTGATGATGGAAAAGACGTTGACGCAAACCGCGGTGGCGTGGGACCGGACAAAAGTCATGCCGAAGCTGTGGCTGCCCCGCAGGGCCGCCTCCATGTCGGTCATCAGCTGCAGGGCGTTGTTGTTGGCCGCCAGCAAGAGTTTGAAAGCATGATACTTGGCCCTGAACCCGGCCCGCAGCTCTTCCATGGAGACCGGGGTTGCCGGCTCCCCGGGGGAAAACCAGGTCTTCAGCCGCTGGAGCAGGTTAGCCATATCATTCGGGACCGCCCCGATTTCCCTTGAAGTTCCTGGCGGCCGCCACCCCCCTGGGATAGTTTTTCCTTATCACTTCCGCCACCACGGACTTCAACTGATCCGTGTCCCCCTTCTTTTCCAGAAACGCCGCGGCCAGGGGCACGGTCAGGTGCGTGGGGTATTCGGGCAGGAAGGTGTGGATCACCACCGGCAGCGGCGGTTGACAATCCTTGAGCCGAGCCCAGACCTGCAATTCGTCCAGATAGGGAATCTCCAGATCCAGGATCAACAGGTGCGGCGGGTCATCCCCGTTGATCTTACTTAGCAATTCCGGGCCATCCCTGGCCACCTCCACCAGGTAGCCCTCCGCGGTCAGCTCCCGGCGCAAAAATTCCCGCACATGCCGGTTGCGGTCGGCGATTAAAATCTTGCATGGAGATTTGGCCACGGAATTATCCCTTCCCTCAAGAGAAGAGCAACGCCCATGCCAAACGGCCCTGATGGCTTAAATGAGATAACCGGCTGAGATAATTGCACTTATATGGGTGTCAGTCACCTTCGCCTTCCAGCCCCGGGGAGGGAGACCTGTCGCTAATTTTTACAGTTTGTAAAAGCCGGAGAGGTAAATGAGAAAACCAGGTTGTTTGCCAGGGCCGCTAAAGAAGGGATGAAAAGACCTGGATGAGACTAACTGGCCATAGCCGTCCCCTGGTCATACCAAGTCTCAGTCGAGTGGTAATTTCCCGGTAGGGGCGGACCTATGTGTCCGCCCCTGGTTGAGGGCGCACACGCAGGTGCGCCCCTACATTACCTTGTTTTGATTGCGACCCCTTTCCTCAAAAAGACTTCAAGAGCCTTCTTGCTTGATGGAGGTCTCAAACTTCAGGCGATATTTATCGATCTTGGACAACAGGGTGGGCCGGGAAATGCCCAGGATCTTGGCTGCCCGGCTGCGGTTGCCGCCGGTGATGTCCAGGGCTTCGCTGATGAGCAGACTGGCAAAACGATCCATGAAGTTGTCAAACAAGTCCTTGCCGTCCCCGGAACTGATGGTTTGCCGCACCCATTGGCGGATGATCTCATCGGCCTTATGGTCGTTGTTCTCTTTGACCAGGGTGTCGCCGCCCATGGCCCGGGAAATGTCTTCCGGGTGAATGGGATAGCCCCGGCTGAAGATCAAGGACTTGTGCATGGCATTGGCCAACTCCCGGACGTTGCCCGGCCATTGATAGCCGCTGAGCAAGGACTTGGCCTCCGGGGTCATCCCCGGGTTATCCACCCCCATTTCCTTGGCAAAGCGGGCCAGGAAGTACTCGGCCAGCAGTGGGATATCGCCGGTCCGTCCCTTTAAGGGGGGCAGCCACAGGGTGACCACCTTGAGGCGGTAATAGAGATCCTCGCGAAACCGGCCTTCCGCCAGGGCCGCTTCCAGGTCCCGGTTGGTGGCCGCGATGATGCGCACGTCCACCGGGATGGGCTCCCGGCCGCCCAGGCGTTCGATGCTCTTCTCCTGCAGCAGGCGCAGGATCTTGGCCTGGATGCTGAAAGGCATGTCGCCGATTTCATCCAGGAAGACGGTGCCGCCGTTGGCCTGCTCGATCTTCCCCACCCGGCGGTTGACGGCCCCGGTAAAGGCCCCCTTTTCATAACCGAAGAGCTCCGACTCCAGCAGGGTCTCGGGTATGGCCACGCAGTTGATGATCAGGAAAGGCTTGACGGCCCGCAGGCTGTGATGGTAGATGGCCCGGGCCACCAGCTCCTTGCCGGTGCCCGACTCCCCCCGGATCAACACGGTGGCGTCGGTGGGGGCCACTCGGCCGATGGCCTTGTACACTTCCTGCATGGGCTTGCTCTTGCCGATGATGGCGTCCGCCGCGGTGGTATCCGGGGCCACATTCAGCTCCACCCGGGAGCGCATGCACCGCCCCGCCTCCAGGGCCTGGGAGATCAAGGCCAGGATGTCGGGAATTTCAAAAGGCTTGAGCACATACTCAAAGGCTCCCAACTTGGTGGCCTCGATGGCGGTTTCGGTGGTGCCGAAGGCGGTCATGATGATGACCGGCAGCTTGGGCTCCATTTCGTGCATGACCTTGAAAGCCTCCAGGCCGCTCATCCCCGGCATGCGCACGTCCATGATCACCAGGTCCGGCAGGCTGGAGCGCATCGCAGCCAGGGCCGCCTCCCCGCTGGCGGCGGTCCTCACGGTATGGCCCTCCGCGGTCAAAAGCTTCTCGAAACTCTGCCGCAACTGGGCGTCGTCATCCACGATTAAGATGTGGCCCATGCTGACCTTCCTCGAGGGGCAGGGTGATGATAAAAGTGGCCCCTGCATTTTCCTGAGATTCCAGGTCCAGACGCCCCCCATGATCTTCGATGATCCTGGTGGCGATGCTCAGACCCAGGCCCGTGCCTTCTTCCTTGGTGCTGAAGAAAGGCTGAAAAACCTTGTCCTGGATGGAGGCCGGAATCCCCGGCCCGCTGTCGCTTACCCGGATGGCCACCGCCTGCCCCAGGGGCGCCTCCACTTTTTCTTCTTCCTTAATGGTAATGGTCCCACCCCCCGGCATCATCTCGCAGGCGTTGACCAGGAGGTTGGCCAACACCTCCTTGAGCTGATCGGGGTCGGCCCAGATCTCCGGCAGCTTCGTGCCCCGGACCAGCTTGACTTCCACTCCATACGATTCCAGACGGTACCGCAGCAACTGCAGGGCCAGATCCACCACCTCGGACGGGCTGATCCGCTGCATCTTCAGCTTGGGGGGCCGGGAAAACTCCAGGAAATTGCGGACAATGGTGTCGATGTAGCGTATTTCTTCCGAAATTACGTCAAAATCTTCTTTCTGGGGCTTGGACATCTTCAGAGAGCGCTTTAGCGAGTACAGGCGGAGGTTTATGGAGGTCAGCGGGTTGCGGATGGTATGGGCCACCCCTGCGGCTAATTTGCCCACCATGGCCCATTTGCCGGTCTGGAGCAGGTGCTCCTGGCTTTTCTCCAATTCGCTCTGGGCCTGGTCCATGTCCTCCATGAGGCTGTAAACCCGGTGGCTGAGGGCCTTCACTTCGTCGGGCACGGGGGAGCCGGGGTTGGCCGGGGCGGCCACCAGGGCCAGGCGGCGAATGGGGCTCAGGATCTGTTTGATCAACACGTATGCCAGCAAAATGCCCAAGGCGCCCACGGTGGGCATGGCCACCAGGGCAAAGGCGTTGAGGAACCGGGCCCGGGCCTGGCTTTCGGTTCGCACCCGGGAGATGGCGTACTCGTGGATTAACTTATAGCGCTCGCAGAGATTGATCAGGGCCGTGAACTGGCGGCGCACTCCCCAGTGGAGTTGCTCCCCTTCTTCCTTTTTGCCCTCCTGATACAGTTTGATGACGTCTTGACGGGCCGCCACGTAGCGGTTGTATTCCGTGTCGATCAACCCGAGGATCTCTTCCATGGCCTCGGTGTAGGCAGATTTCCGGGCTTTCTGGAGCCATTCCAGGAAAGTCCGGTGGTACTGCGACATTTGTTCCAGCCAGTCGGAATTGCCGTCCAGGAAGTAGTAGGTCAGAAAGCCCTTCTGCCGCAACAGGGCATTCTCCAATTCGTCCGCGGCGTGGAATGAGGCCACGTTTTTTTCCACCAGGGAGGTCAACAGGGAATCCATGGCCCTGTTGTGCCACAGGGTGACCAGGCCGCCTCCCAGGGTGGTGATCATCAGCGCGGCCAACAGCAAGAATATCCGGGCACGGAGACTGAGGCCCTTCCACATAGCCTGTCTTCTTCCTTACCGACGGGAGACGGGGAAGCCGGCGCGGCTTCCTGTACCCCTAGTGATCTAGAGCCGGGCGCCCTCGCCGGCTCCAGAACCGCCCAGGGCGGCGGTTCTACATTTTAATCCTTGGAGAAGGTCTAGGGGGGCGTCGCCGGGGCTCTTTCAGAGCGTCAACCTGAAAAAAGCTGCCCGCCCTCAATGGCTGCGCCCCGAGACCAGGTAACCTTCTTTGACTTCCTGGTCCCCGGTTATCACGGCTACGGAGTCGGTCAGGTTGGCTTCCTCCACCTGCGCCGTCCCTACCGTTCGCCCCAGGTCATTGATAATGCTTACCGATGAGCCGGGCCCCAAGCCATGGGTGGTACCCAGGCCGAAGCGGATCTCGTAGCCGCCCTCCCGCCGCAATACCCGGTAGACTTCCGCCCTACCGGTGGCGGCCAGCCACGCGTCCCTTTTCCCGGACAGGAGAAAGACCACGCCAAAGGCCATCACGATTCCCGGCAGGCAGCCGGCCGCCACGACGAAGGCCGAGATGCCGAACCACTGCCGAATTAGCGAGGTGGAGCTCTTCTGGAGGCTGAGGGCCTCCGGGAAGACCAGGATGCGAAAGGACGGCGCCTTCCGGGGGGAAAGGGTCCTCATGGGAAGAACTGACAGGCTGTATTCCCCCGGGGCGATGCCCGGGCCAACGATCAGCCGCCCCCGCCACATATCTCCACCCAGGAAATAGCCTTTGTGGATCGCCTCGAAATTCACCGTGAGTTGGTCCGAATTGGTCACAAAGGTCAAATCCTGGACCCTGTGGGCCTCGTCGGTCAGTTCCCCGTTAATTTGGATGCTTGCTCCCGGCAGCACCTTGATGAGGTTCGCCGGTTCCCGGAAATGCACCAGCAGGCCATCCACCAGGGCCAGCAAGGCGATTACGCAGAAGGCCGCCCCGATTTTACTTGCCAGGTCGCGCCGTCGAGTTACTTGGTCCAAATCCATTAAATGTTTCCAGTTTCAAGCGTCTTCCACCGCCACCTGTCGTGGCGGCAACTATTTTATATTACCACAAAGCAAGAGAATCGCCCTGGGTTTGTGCTTACGTTACCCCAGGGCGACTCTCGGAATGCACCTGCACAGACGGAGAACTTATTTCTTAAAAATGTCCGTCCTGGTTATGTTCATAAACCTCAAGGCCTTGCCCGGCTCTTTGTAGTAGACGCGCACTTCGTCCCCGGCTTCCCAGGTGTTGTCCGGCAGGGCGAAGTATTCCTCCGGCAGGGAGAAGGTGGTCAGGAGCTTCTGCCGGCCGGAATAGATGGTGATGGCCTTCTTGTCTTTCTCCACCAGGGGAAACTTCTTACCCTTCACCAGCGGATCATCCTTGGCCACCCCTTCCTTTTGATCGATGAGGGTGTAGGTGATCTTCTTCAGACTTTGCGTGCCGGTATCGTAAATAATGATTTCCCGGGTCTTGGCGTCCAGCTTCATCCGCTTCCCGGCCTTGGGATCTTCGCCCCGATCCATGGGGTCCTTGGGGAGTGCAAAGGTCGTAGGCGCCCCGCTGTAATCGGGATTGGCGGGGTCATGTTTGACATCGTTGATAAAAGTCACGGTTTCCTTTTCTTTATCAAAGGCGATCACCCTGCCCTGGTCCACTTTGCCCAATTCGCCGCAGCCGAGACCGCCCAGCACCAGGGTTGCCGCCAAGCTGGCTACGAGAGCCCACCAGCTAACTTTCTTACCCATCAGCTATCTCCTTTCCAGATAATCAATCCCACCTGCTATTTCGCCACCGAGATCTGAGCCTTCTTGGCCGCGACCTCTGCCTTGGCCCCGATTACCATCTTTATCCCGATGTAAAGGGACATGGCTAACACTAGGCCCAGAATCAGGACCGTGGCGCTCCCGTCAAAGAGGCCTCCCCAGGCGGGAAACCACTTGGCACTCATCTTGAGGAGGATGGACAGGGCGCAGCCGATGACGGCCAGGCCGAAGGCGATGCGGATGCCGTAGCCTTTGATGTACTTGGTGGCTACGGTGCCGATCTGGGCGCCCACCGCGGCGCCGCACAGCATGATCATGGCCGCCACCAGTTCGGTCCGGCCCTTGTAAGTGTAGGTGGCGGTGCCGTACAACCCGGAGATCATGACTTCGAAGAGGTCGGTGCCCACCGCCACGTGGGTGGGGCAGCCGATGAAGTAAATCAACGCCGGCATGCGGATCAGACCGCCGCCGATCCCCAGGATGCCAGCCAGCCAGCCGGTGGCAAAGCTGATAAAAATAGGCAGCCAGGCGGTGCAGGTGAGCTGGGCCGCTTTGAAGGTGACCATCGGGGGAATCTTGATCCTGTGCAGGGTCTTGTGCCATTCAATGCCGGTGGACAGCTTGTCCACTTCCTTACCCGCCGCCGCCGTCTCCCGGTCCTTTCTCTTCTTTTTAGCCACATCGGCAAAGACCGTCCAGGCGATGAGAGTCAACAGCAACAGGTACAACAGGCGCACATATTTATCCACCTGGCCGATGCGCTCCAGCCACATGACCATCTGAGCCCCCACTTCGAAGCCCACCACCGTGCCCACCAGCATGATGAGGCCCAGTTTATAATCCACGTTGCCGAATTTGCCGTGGCGCATGGTGGAGATAAGGGACTTGCCCGCCATGTGGGCGATGTCGGTGCCGATGGCAAAGGCCATGGGAAAGCCCAGGATATTCAGGCCCGGGGTCACCATCCAGGCGCCCCCCATGCCGAAAAACCCGCCGATAATGCCTACCCCCACCCCTAAAATGATCAGCCCCGGCCAGAATATGGTAACTCCCGCAATGGGCATGAGAACATAAAAGAAATCCATGAGTATCCTCCTAACCGTGTTGTCCTTAAGACCTTAATGTTCCGCCAGTTCCCGGTGCTTGAGGTCCAAGCCGATCCAGTTCATGACCACGTCGGCTAGTAACCCGAACATCAGACCCACCAAGGGAATAATGACGATGGTAAGGAGAGCGAAATAAATATGACTCTCGTTATATAGATTGGTCCACCAGGCCTCCCAGCCGGTAAACTTCCGGGTGTCGGCCACGATCACCAGGGGTGCCGCCTTCGGTCCCGCCGCCGCGACGATCTCCGGCAGCAGCAGGATGGCCAGAACCCCAGAGCCCACGATTTTTGCCCACAGCTTACGCATTTTCCATAACCTCCTTGAAGATTCTTAATTAGCAAATTACGCGGACCACGGTCACTTCACAGGGGGCGTGCGCCACCACCTTGGTGGCGGTGCTGCCCATGACTATCTTATCCAGGGCGTTCTGGCCGGTGCTGCCGATGACGATGCGGTCAAATTTGCCCTCCTGGGCCTTCTGGATGATGAGGTTGGCCGGCACCAGCCCGGATACTAACACCGTCTCCACCGGCAGGTTTTTGGCCTCAAACAGGGCCTTGGCCTTTTTCAACGCTCCTTTCGCTTCATCTTCCAGCTTTTCCCGGATGTTCGGCGGCATCTCTTCCAGATAGTCCGCGACGTAATAGGCCACCGACATCAGGGTCACCTGGGCCCCTTGCTTTTCCGCCAGTTCTAATCCTTGTTGCACGGCCTTCATGGAATGCTCCGAGCCGTCTGTCGCCACCAATACTTTCATAAAATACCTCCTCGTTCCTGCCTTGATCCTTCCGAAGCCGAACCTTAACTGCAACCCGTAACGTTAAGCTCTGCTTGAGGTCCAGGTGTGAAAACGTTGTGGTTGAAAGAATTATTCAATGAAGCCCTTACAACGACCGTGCTGTAAACCTGGACCACCCCTCCCTTAAATTAAGCAATGGACGTGCCAGGGACCCCAGGCCGGCCTCATAAATACAATAGGTTGATATGCTTGATAAATTAACGTGTGAGGCCTGGTCTTCGGCCATCACCGGGGGAAGGGTCTGTCAGTATTTTTTACAGATTGTAAAAGGCCATCGGTTGCCGCCAGGGCCCCCACGGAACCCTGCCCTTACCGGGCCGGCGGCATCACGCGGCGGCCCCGGCCAAGCTTGCCGCCTCGCCTTGCCCTCCACCTGGCCCAGCCTCAGGGGAGTCCCCTCATTACTTCTGTCCCGGGAGGACGCAATCTGGTACAATTCTTGATAGAATTGAGTCCCAAATGGTAGAGACCCTTAATCTATTTAGAAACCTTTATGAAAAGTGGAAGACTCGCAAGCGCGGGCCCTCCAGGGACGACCTGACCGCGGCCTTCCGCTTCCGGTATGCCTGCTTCAAGGATCTCCTGGATTCCAACACCCAACTTTTGAATATCATTACCGACCTGGAAGAAAAGCTGGAAGGCCGTCAGGTCTTCGGCATGTCTTACGTCCGGTCCCAATCGGCCCGGGCCGCGTTTCACGCCTTCCGTATGATCAAGAGTCTCGATGTCTTGTCCGGCCACCGCTATCCGTACCTCTATGGGGTGCTGGATAAGATCAACGCCGGGATTAAGGAGCAACTGGGGGAAAGAAAAGAACTCCCGGTGACGGAGCTGATTTTACCCCTTTCCCGGGTCAACAAGGATATGGTGGATGCCGTGGGGGGGAAAAATGCCAGCCTGGGAGAGGCCCTGACCCGCATCGGCTTGCCCATCCCGGCGGGATTCGCCATCACCACCCGGGCCTACAGTCATTTCCTGGCCTATAACGACCTGGTGGATGAAATCAATAAACGTAAGATGGACCTGGATCCCCGGGACCCTCAAACCGTGGCCCAGGTCAGCCGGGAGATTCAGCAACTGATAACCCAGGCCCGGGTGCCGCCTGACCTCATCGAGGCCATTAACTCGGCCTATGCCGGGATGTGTGAGGCCCTCCGCCCCCCCGGGGCCGGAGCCTTCAGCCTTAGAGTCTCCATGCGATCCAGCGCCATCGGCGAGGACAGCGAGCTGTCTTACGCCGGGCAGTATCTCACCATCCTGAATGTGCCGGGAGAACAACTGCTCCCGGCTTACCAAAAAATCCTGGCCAGCCTCTATACCCCCCGGGCCATCTCTTACCGCCTCAACAAAGGGATCAGGGACGAAGACATCGCCATGAGCGTAGTGTGCCTACAGATGGTGGACTCCGTGGCCAGCGGCGTGATGTATTCCCGCCACCCCTTCAACGTCATGGACGACCGCATCCTCATCAGCGCGGTTTGGGGCCTGGGGCCTTACGCGGTGGACGGGGTCATCACCCCGGACACTTACCGGGTGGCCAAAGACCGGGAACTGACCCTCCTGGAGTCCAGGGTGGCCGTGAAGCCGGTGCAGCTGGTCGCCAACCCTGACGAGGGCCTGCGGGAAGTCCCGGTGCCCCCGGAAAATCAGGATAAGCCTTGTCTGACGCCGGAGCAGGTCAAAACCCTGGCGGGTTACGGCGTCAAACTGGAAGACCATTACCGGGGACCCCAGGACGTGGAGTGGGCCCTGGACCGGGAAGGCCGCCTGCTGGTGCTGCAAAGCCGGCCGCTACGCCTCGAAGCCCCCACGGAGGCCGGGCTGGCCGAAATCCCGGTGGCCCCAGGCGTCCCTCTGCTCCTGACGGGAGGGGCCCCGGCCTTTCCAGGGGTGGGTTGCGGCCCGGCCTTTCACATCTTAACCGATGAGGACCTGCTCGCCTTTCCCGACGGCGCCGTCCTGGTGGCCCCCCATTCCTCCCCCAAATTTGTCCTGGCCATGCCCAAGGCCCAGGCCATCGTCACCGACTCCGGCAGCATCTCCGGTCACATGGCTTCTCTGGCCCGGGAATTCGGGGTGCCCACCCTCCTGGATACCAAAATCGCCACCCGGGCCATCCCCCCGGGGGTGGAAATCACGGTGGATGCCTACACGGGTCGGGTCTACCAGGGCAGGGTGCCGGAGCTGCTGGCCCGAAGCCAGGCCCGGGAATCCCACATGAAGGACACCCCGGTTTACGAGACCCTGAGAAAGGTGGCCGACTACATCCTCCCCCTGCGCCTGTTGGACCCCAAGGCCCCGGACTTTACCCCGGAAAACTGCCGGTCTCTCCATGACCTGGGGCGTCTGGTGCACGAACTCTCCTACACCGAGATGTTCCAGATCAGCGACCTGGTCTCCGAAAAGGGAGGCGGCGCCGTCAAGCTGGATGCCCCCATCCCTCTGGACCTCTACCTCATCGATTTGGGAGACGGCCTGGCCGCCGGGGCCCAAGGCGCCCCCAGGGTGACGCCGGAGCAGATTGTTTCGGCGCCCTTGCAGGCCCTCCTGCGGGGCATGCTGCACGAGGCTTTGCGCCTTCTCGAGCCCCGGCCCATCCAGCTTTCCGGATTGTTCTCCGTCATGCGGGAGCAGATGCTCGCCACCCCCAGCCTCGAAGAGCGCTTCGGGGAGCGCAGCTACGCCATCATTTCCGACAAATACCTCAACTTCTCCTCCCGGGTGGGCTACCACTACAGCGTTCTCGACTGCTACTGCGGCAAGACCGTCAACAAGAATTACATCACTTTCTCCTTCAAAGGGGGCGCGGCCGACGACATCCGCCGCAACCGCCGGGTCCGGGCCATCGCCATGGTGCTCCTGGGGCTGGGTTTTGCCGTGGAAGTCAAAGGGGACCGGGTGGACGCCCGGCTGCAAAAATACGACAGCCAGGTAATTGAGGAGAAAATGGAACTCATCGGCCGGCTGCTCAACTTCACCCGGCAGATGGACATGCTCATGACCAGCGAGGTCAGCGTGGAAGCCGTGGCCCAAAATTTCCTGAAAGGGAACTACACCCTGGATTTCGCGGCCCTGGAAAAGGCCCCCGCCGGCCCCCCGCCTTAAAAACCGGCGAATCCTGATTAACCTTCCTGCAAATTCCTCTCACACCCCGGCATGAATAACACTTCGTCCATTTTTAACGGCCTGTGCGCTGTGGGCTTTCTGGCCCGGGCCTCCTATGCCCTGGCCCGCACCCCGGTGCTGGCCCTGTTTGCGGCCTCCCTGGGCGCGGGCCCCGAAGCCATCGGTTTTTGCGTGGCCATTTCCACCATCACCGGCATTTTCTTCAAGATGCCCGCCGGGGTGGTCTCCGACATCCTGGGCAAAACCCGCACCCTGATCGTGGGCCTGGCCTGCTTCGCTTTCATCCCGCTGGCTTACCTGCTGGTCTCCACCTATCAGGCCCTGGTGGTGGTGCGCTTCTTCCATGGCTTTGCCACCGCCATTTACGGCCCGGTGTCCATGGCGGTCATCGTCAGCGTGGCCGGGGTCCGGCGGGGCGAGATGCTCTCCTGGTTTTCTTCCGTCACCATCATCGGCAATCTCCTGGGCGCTCCCCTGGGCGGGTTCCTGCTGACCCGGTTGTCAGGGGCCGATCCCCCGCAACTCTTCCACTTTCACCTTATTTACGGCATGGTGGCGGCCCTGGGCGCCGCCTCCCTGGCCGTGGCCGTCTGGGCCCTGCGGGGCCGCCTGGCTGAGCCGCCCCCGGCTCAAGGGCGCACCCTGGCTGCGGTTTGGCAGCAGTTCAGGACCGGCCTCCGGGAAATCCTCCTGGACCGCCGGGTCTTTCTCACCAGCAACCTGGAGGGGGTGCAAAACCTTTCCCTGGGGGCGCTGGAAGCCTTCCTGCCCATCTATGCGGTCAAGATTGCGGGGCTCAGCGCCTTCCAGGCGGGGCTCCTCTGGGGGGTGCAGGTGGTGGCCACCATCGCCTCCAAACCCATCATGGGCCGGCTCTCGGACCGTTACGGCCGGCAGGGGCTGCTTTTCTGGGGGATCTTCGTCTGCGCCGTGCCCTTTGCCCTCATCCCCTGGTTCCGAGATTTTACCGTCCTCTTGGCCTTGGCGGCCCTTTTCGGCCTGGGGGAGGCGGTGGTGACTTCTTCGGGGGCGGCCCTGGTGGCCGACTACTGTCGGGAGGACCACCTGGGTTCGGCCATGGGGACCTTCGGCACCATCTTCGACGTGGGCCACGCCGCGGGGCCGCTGTTGGCCGGGTTCCTCATCGGCTTCTGGGGCGGGGGGGACTTCCGGGGTCCCTTTGGCATCATCGCCGCCATCTTAATTCTGGCGGCGCTGGCCTTCCGGGCAGGGATGAGGGGGACTAAGGCCTAGGTTGGGTAGGGAGGGGGGTAAACCCGCCCCCCCGGCACCGGGAAGAGGCCGGTGCCGTTAAAGATTATTTTCTAAAGAACTTTTGAGGGTTAAAAACTAGTTATTTTCCGCCGGGACCGCTTTCCTGACCTTTTCCCGCTCCAGCTTTTTCTCGTAAGCCCCGTCGATCTTCAGCAGCAGTTCCTCCAGAGGGCACGGTTTCAGGAGGTAGTCGTAACCTCCCAGCTTGATGATCTCCAGGGCCGCGTCCATGGAGGCGTGGCCCGTGAGAATGATGACCTCGATTTCCGGATGCCCCTGCTTTATGGCGGCCAGGGTCTCGATGCCGTCCATCTCCGGCATCCTGATATCCAACAACACGACATCGTAGGCCCGGCGGTTAAGTTCTTCCAGGGCCGCCTCACCGCTGGCGAGCGAGGTGACTTCCAGCTCCTGGGCCACCAGCATTTTGCCCAGCGTCACCCGGAACCGCTCTTCGTCGTCCACCAGCAATATCCTGGGAGGGCTCATGTCAGCAAGGACTCCACGTCGGGCCTCGGAGGCAGGACGATGGTGAACGTGGTGCCCTGGCCCACGGTGCTTTGCACCCCGATCTCTCCTCCCAGCCTTTGAATGATCCCGTGGCAGATGGACAGCCCCAACCCGGTACCCTTCCCTTCCGGCTTGGTGGTGAAAAACGGGTCGAAGATCTTCTTTAAATTCTCCGGCGTTATACCGCTGCCGGTGTCGCTGATCGTGATGTGGATGGAGCCGTCCGCCGCCGCCCCGGTGGTGAGGGTGATGGTGCCGTCTTTGCCGATGGCGTGGGCGGCGTTGGTCAAAAGGTTCAGGAACACCTGCCGCAGCTGGGGCGCGTCGCTGTAAACGACGGGCAAATCCGGGCCATATTCCCTGACGATCCTGATGTTGTGGTGCTTGGCCTCTTTTTCCACCAGCATGGTCATGTCTTCGATAGTCCGGTTGACGTCCACCCCCTGAATCACCGGCTCCCGTTTGCGGGCGAAGTCCAGAAGATTGCGGATGATTTCGGTGCAGCGGTCCACTTGCTGGACGATCTGGTTGAGCGATCCTTGCAGTTCCTCCCTTTCCCCAGCCGTCACGGACTCCGCTTTCTTCAATACCTGCTGCATCCATTCGGCTTCCTGGCGGATAATGGCCAGGGGATTGTTGATTTCATGGGCAATGCCGGCGGAAAGCTGGCCGATGGCGGCCAGCTTCTGGGATTGGAGCAGGCGCTCATCCAGGAGCCAATTCTGTTTTGCAGGCGTCATCCGGGAACCCATCTACCGAGCGGCGTAAAACAAGACTAATAACAAGCAGGCAAAATTGAAACTGCCTATTTCCCGCAATCGGCCTCAGCCCCTAAGTCCGGGTCGCCAGACTCCCCAGGTTCAGCGGCATAAGCGCCACCTTAGCCGGCGAGGCTGACCATCATGCCTCAGAGGCGCCAAGCAGCCTTGAATATGTGGCACCGCCAGCCCCCGGCTGTTCTGGCAAAAACGTGCGGTGCGCCGTGCCCACCCAACCTACATCCGGTCGCCTTCGCCGATCCTGGGTCTTTGCTGAAAGCCGATAGCTGACTGCTGATAGCTATTCTTCAAGCCTTTCCTTCCTGGATCACCTTGCGCTCGTAGGCCTGGCGCATCTTTTCCAGCAGCTCGTCCAGGGCCACCGGCTTCATGACGTAGTCGAAGGCCCCCAGCTGCATGCCCTGGATGCCCGACTCCACCGAGGCGTGACCGGTAAGCATGATAACTTCCGTCAGAGGCTTTTTCTTTTTCATTTCGCGCAAGGTCTCGATGCCGTCCATGCCGGGCATCTTGACGTCCAGAATCACCACGTCGAAGTTGCCTTCATTGATCAACTCCAAGGCCTTGTAGCCGGACTCGGCGCCGGTGACCTCGATTCCCCGGGCGTGCAGGCGCTTGACAATGGTCTCCAGAAAATCCTGCTCGTCATCAACTATCATCACCTTGAATTTCTCCATGTCTGCCTGTCCTCCTCAGGTCATTTTACCGGCAAATAGATGCTGAACGTCGTGCCCTGGCCCTCATCGCTGGCCACCATCATCCTGCCGCCCAGTTTTTCCACGATACTATAAGAAATCGACAGGCCCAACCCCGTTCCTTTCCCCACTTCCTTGGTGGTGAAAAACGGATCAAAAATTTTGTCTATGACTTCCTTGGGGATTCCCGGGCCGTTATCAAAAATTTCTACGGCCACCTCGTTATTCTTCCTAAGGTACCTGGTTTTGATGGTAATCTGCCCGTCTTTGCCGATGGCGTCAATGGCATTGTTGAGGATATTAAGAAAAACCTGCTGCAACTGGGCCGGATCGCTGGTGATATGGGGCAGGTCCGGGGAATAGTCCACCTGAATATCAATGTTGCGGTAACGGGCCTCGTTCTCCAGAAAATCGATGCTTTCATCCAGGACCGTGTTGATGATTACCGCTTCTGAGACGGGCTCCATGCGCCGGGCGAAGCCCAACAGGCGGTGGGTTACGGTTTTGGCCCGTACAATGTGATATTCAATCTTGGCCACCGCATCGGCAAATTCCTGTAAATTCGGACTCTTGGATACGTCCTCCATCTTCAGTAGATCTTTGATCCAACCGGCCTTCTCCCCGATGACCGCCAGGGGGTTATTGATCTCGTGGGCGATGCCCGCGGCCATCTTGCCCAGGGCCGCCATCTTGCTGGACTGGATGGCCAATTCGTCACTGGCCGCTTTCTTGCGGTCCATCTGCACCAGTTCCCGCATCATGGACCGGGTAGTGAAAACCGCTCCCAGGGTGATGAGCAAGACCCCGCCCAGCCCGATGAGGACCGTCATGAACCTGGCCTTGAGCAGAGGGGAGAACTGCTCTTTGGGATCTTCCTGGATAACCATCACCCATTTTTTGGCTTTGATGGGACTGGCCGCGAAAAGAAAATCTTCCCCGTAAACGGGCATCTCCTCTACCACGGTGCCAGTGGTCGCTGAAAAATCAGGGGTATTGGGGGGCCCCATGACTTCTCCCCCAAAACGCGGCTTTGTTTGCAAGATATTATTACGATTTATAATAAAAGCATCGCCTTTTTTACCGCTCCAAGCCAGACGCACTAAATTCTCAATGATCTCTGAATCTATGGTGGCCCGAAGAATCCAACTTTGATTCTTCTCTCGTACCAATACTGCAATAATGAAATGGGGGATTTTTCTAAATCCCAAAAATACATCACTTACATAAATTCCTGTGGACATTACGGCATGAAACCAGTCTTCATTCTTATAATTGGCCGCCTTGAGAATATTATAATACGGCCCTACATACGCGAGATGGTTACCATCCTCATCAATGACCCCCAGGTCCAAAAAAGACTTGGAACGCTGTTGAATAATATTAAAAACTTTGTGCAAATATTCTTCATTCTTCAATAGCTGCAAAGACTGAGTGTTGGCTAGGCCGGTAAGTTGTGAAACCCGCTCGTCCAAGAAAAGGTCCACGGAGTTGCACCGATTCTCTGCCCGGGTTTTTATGTTCTCCGTTATCTTGGCGGTGTAGGAAACGCTGAACTCATGGTAGATGACGCCCCCCAGGATAATAAGTGGGATGACGGAAAAACCCAGGGTGGCCAGGATGATGTCCCGCCATAACTTTTTATATTGTTTGGCTTCCATGGAGATGCCTGCTCTCGGTCCTCGTCAGGTCGCGCTATAAGAAATCAACGGAACTTTTCCGCCGCTCTGGTTCTGAGTCAGGAAGGTTTAAAGGCGGCCGGAGACGGCCGCCCAA
The DNA here is from genome assembly GCA_963790655.1 of uncultured delta proteobacterium. GTDB lineage: Bacteria > Desulfobacterota > Desulfobaccia > Desulfobaccales > 0-14-0-80-60-11 > DASWLF01. The sequence continues at coordinate 27,154 of CAWBPT010000024.1, forward strand.
CCCAGGGCGAGCCTCCGGGCCCGCCACCTTCTCCCCAATGAATAAGCAATGGCCGTTCCATAATGAGGTCCAGGGGGCAAATAGGCTAACCCTAGGAAATAAAAAGGGAAAATATATGGAGTGGCGGGGCGCGACTGTCGGCCCGGGACGGCGCCTGTCAATTTTTTTTACAGGTTGTAAAGAGCAAGTCACGCCTGCGAGGTCTTTCTGATATAATTATAGTATCTTACCGCGGAAGCGGGAAAATTGTCAAGGGCGGAGGCTTAAGACCGCCGGCGGTTCTCTTTAGAATCTCCTCTCGTTATAGGCTGGATTTTCTGTTAATATACTTAATTGCGTGGACATAATTGCGGAAGAGAGGGTTATGGAGCGTTATAAAGACCCCAAATGGGCCGCCAGCCAGGCTCTGAGCCTGGATTACAATTACGCCATGGCGGATTTTGTGGGAGAGCACGGCCTCAAGGAAGGGGACCTGGAAGCCCTGGCCCCGCGCCTTGCCTCCCTGGATCAGGAAATCGCCGCCAGCCGGGCCAGCGGCGCCTTGGGTTTCATGGAGCTGCCGTACCAGGACCAGGTCCTCCAGGAGATCAAAAAGTTATCCAAGCCCATCACTGATTGGTGCTGGCACGTGGTGGTCTTAGGCATCGGGGGGTCGGCCCTGGGGGCCCGGGCCCTGCACCAGGCCCTGTCGCACCCCCAACACAACCTGTTTCCCATGGCCCGGCGCCAGCACCGGCCCGCCCTGTGGGTGGCGGACAACATCGACCCCGATTATTTCTACGGCTTGCTGGACGGCCTGGACCTCAGACGCACCGCCTTCAACGTCATCAGCAAATCGGGCAGCACCGCGGAAACCATGGCCCAGTTCATCTGGGCTTACCAGCTCCTTAAAAGCCGGGTGGGCGAAGACCACGCCCGGGAGCGCCTCATCGTCACCACGGACCCGGAAAAAGGCCCCTTGCGCGCCCTGGCCCGGGAGGAGCGCCTGCCGTCTCTCAGCATCCCCGCCAACGTGGGGGGCCGCTTCTCGGTGCTCTCGGCCGTCGGGCTGCTGCCTGCGTCCCTGGTGGGTATCAATGTCAAGGAACTCCTGGCCGGCGCCCGGTTCATGGACCAGCGTCTGAAAGCTTCTGAGCCGGGGAGCAACCTGGCCTACCGCCTGGCCGCCCTGTTTTATCTGTTTGCCACCTCAAAGAAGCGTCCCATGCTGGTGATGATGCCGTATGCCACCACCCTGGGGGCCATGGCCGAATGGTTCTGCCAGCTTTGGGCCGAGTCCCTGGGGAAAAAGTTCGCCCTGGATGGACGCCCGGTCCACGCCGGCTCCACCCCGGTGCGCGCCGTGGGCGCCACCGACCAGCATTCCCAGCTGCAGCTTTATATGGAAGGCCCCCAGGACAAGCTTATCGCCTTCCTGCACGTGGAGAAGTTCCAGCACCAGTTGGAGATTCCGGATTTCGGCGACTACGAGGACCTGGCCTATCTGGGAGGTCACTCCTTGAACGAACTCCTGGACCTGGAACGGCAGGCCACCGCCTTCAATCTCATGAAGGCCGGGAGGCCCAACCTCACTTTGCGCCTGCCGGAAATCAACCCTTTTACCGTGGGCCAGTTGATTTATCTTCTGGAAGTGGCTACGGTGGCCGCAGCATCTCTCTTCGGCGTGAACCCCCTGGACCAGCCTGGGGTGGAAGGCGGCAAACAGACAACTTACGGGCTCCTGGGACGGCCGGGGTTTGAATCCCGACAACGGGAATTCGCCGCGGCCCCAGCCCCTTTGGAGAAATACCTGATTTCCTGAATTATTCATGAAACGGTTCAACTTTAAAATTTCCTGGTGGCGCCCGGGGAAAGACCTCGACACCTTTGGGTTGGTGAAGTTCTTTTCCCTACCCGGCTTTATTGTCATCGTGATTTTCACCGGCATCCTCACGGTGCTCCTGACCCTGCGGGCCCAACAGATGGCCCTGAAGAAAAACGAAGACTACCTCCTGCTGCTGGCGGCTAACCTGAACCACCAGATTTATCAGCAATTTGTGCTACCCACCGCCTTTGCCCAAGGGGGCCGCATCACCTTGTCGGACCCGGAGCAGTCCAAGCGCCTTGATTTGGTGGTGCGCAACACCATCCACGGCTTTCACGTGGAGCAGCTCAACCAGTATGACCAGGAGGGAGTCTTTTCTTACAGCACCAACGAAAACCTGCCCTTGGGGCAGAAATGCGACGACGTCGTGGGGGTGAAAAGGGCCCTGGCCGGGGAGAGCTACTTCGAGATGCCCGGCTACAGCACCATCTGGAGCATCTTTTGGCCCAGCAGTTACAAGAACCAGCACCTCAAGGCCTACGTCCCCTTTCGCCTGGAGGAGAAGCTGGTTCCCCATTCGGGCCCGGTGGTGGGGGTCTTTGAGATCACCCAAAATATCTCCGGAGACCTGGCGGAAATCGGCAACTTCCGGCTCATCATCCTGATCACCCTGGTGGTGATCATGGGCCTGCTGTTCCTAGTGCTCCGGCAAATCGTCAAGCAGGCGGGGGTGATTCTGGAACGCCGGCAAGAGGAGCAGCGCAACCTGGAGGCGCAGTTGCACCAATCGGAGCGCCTGGCCGCCCTGGGAGAAATGACCGCGGGCGTAGCCCACGAGGTGCGCAATCCCCTGGGGATCATCAGTTCCACCGCGGAGCTCTTGCAGGAGCGCCTGGCCCGGTACGAGCCTCAAGACCGTCTGGCCCAGATCATTGTGGAAGAGTCCAACCGTCTCAATGAAAAGGTTACGGAATTCCTGGACTTCGCCCGGCCCCGGGTCCCCAATCTGCGCCCCTGTGACCTGGAGGGGGTTCTGAACCGCAGCCTGGAGCTCCTGACCCCGGAGATCAACCGCCTGGGCATTACCGTGGAGCGCCGCTATCACCTCAACGGCCGCGTCCTGGCTCTGGATCCTGATCTCCTGCATCAGGCTTTCTTGAACCTCCTGCTAAACGCCATCCAGGCCATGCCGGGAGGTGGCCGGCTCGCGGTGGAAACCAGGAACAACCCTAACGGCCATGGCGGCGAGATCACCTTCCGGGATAGTGGCGAGGGCATCGAGCCCGAGAATTTGAAAAAAATCCTCAATCCTTTCTTCACCACCAAGGAAAAGGGAAGTGGCTTGGGACTGCCCATCGTCAAGAGCATCGTCGAGAGCCACCGGGGAACTTTGAGGATAGACAGCACCCTGGGGGAGGGCACCGCGGTTACCATCACCCTGCCGGAGCTGCCCCTGAAACCGGCGGCTTAGGCCTGGGAAAATTCCGCGCCGGCAGTCTCCCCTTAAAGTAATCCGGTACACACGGTAAAAGCGAGCCAAGACTCTTATGGATACCATCCTGGTTGTGGACGACGAAAGCAACTATCTCACCGTCATGGAGGCTTTGCTGGGCGAGGCCGGCTATGAAGTGGTCACCGCTCCCAGCGGCCTGGAAGCCTTGAAAATCACCGGGGCCTCCGACCTGGACCTGGTGCTCACCGACATGAAGATGCCCAAGATGAGCGGCATCGAACTGCTGGACGAAGTCCACCGGCTCTATCCGGACCTGCCGGTCATCATCATGACCGCCTTCGGCACCGTGGAAAAAGCGGTCACCGCCATGAAGAAAGGGGCCTTCGACTATATCCTGAAGCCTTTCAAGAACGAAGAGATCCTGGTCACCATCGCCAAAGCCCTGGAGCACCGCCACCTGATCCTGCAAAACCGCCTGCTCACCCAGGAACTAGAGAAAAAATACGGCTTCCCCGACATCGTGGGGGAGAGCCGCTCCATGCAGGAGATCCTGGCCCTGGTCAAAAGGGTGGCTTCATCCCGGGCCACGGTCCTGGTCACCGGCGAGAGCGGCACCGGCAAGGAGCTCATCGCCCGGGCCATCCACCAGTGCAGCAACCGGGCCCAGAAGTCTTTTATTTCCGTAAACTGTGCGGCCCTCACCGAGACCCTGCTGGAGTCCGAACTCTTCGGCCACGAGCGGGGCGCCTTCACCCACGCGGTGGCCCTGCGCAAGGGCCGTTTCGAGCTCTCCGACGGCGGCACCCTGTTCATGGACGAAGTGGCGGAAATGTCCCCGGCCCTTCAGGTGAAGCTCCTCCGGGTGCTCCAGGAGATGGAGTTCGAACGGGTGGGAGGCAACCGCACCATCAAGGTGGACGTCCGGGTGGTGGCCGCCTCCAACCGGGACCTGAAGGAAGAGGTGGAAGCCGGGCGCTTCCGGGAAGACCTGTTCTACCGGCTCAACGTCTTGCACCTCCACCTCCCGCCCCTGCGCCAGCGCCAGGAGGACACCCCGCTCCTGGCGGCCCACTTCATCAAAAAGTACGCCACCGAAAACGTCCGGGGCAAGATCCGGGTCACCCAGGAGGCCCTGAAGCTCCTGGTGCAGTATCCCTGGCCGGGTAACGTCCGGGAGTTGGAAAACGTCATGGAACGGGCCGTCATCCTCTGCCACGACAACCTCATCACCCCCCAGGACCTGCCCGGGGAACTGGCTCCGGTGGCCGCCACCGAAGCCAAGCTGGACATCGACCGCTTCGTCCCGCTGCACACGCCGCTCCCCGAGGCCCTGGAGCACATCGAGGAGCAGATGATCCGCCGGGCCCTGGAAAGGAGCGGCCAGGTGCAGGTGCGGGCTGCGGAGCTCCTGGGCATCACCAAGAGCCTGCTGCAATACAAGCTGAAGAAGTATCACCTGACAAATTAGCAAGATGTTAACGGGGGAATACTTATGGTACCTTACTTAATGACGCAACATGGAGTACTTTTTAGTGCAGATTGTTTAGAAATACTCAAGGCTATGAAGTCTGAAACTATTGATTCCGTGTTTGCTGATCCACCATTTAATCTTGGAAAGGATTATAAGAATGCATTCAACGATAAAGTCGAAGAAGTTGATTATTATTCTTGGTGTTACGAATGGATAAAAGAATGCTCAAGGGTATTAAAGCCTGGCGGTGCTTTCTTTTTATATGCTATGCCTGAATTAGCAATCCATTTCGCAAGTTTTATGAATGAAAGGCTGACTTTTCGACACTGGATCGCTCTTACTATGAAAGGCACTTACAGTCGTGGTAGAAAGCTATATCCGGCCCATTATGCACTTCTATATTATACCAGAGGAGAGCCACGGACCTTTAATCGGGTACGTCTCCCGATACCTGAGTGCCGACATTGCGGAAACGAAATCAAGGATTATGGCGGACATCGAAATAAATTAAATCCTGAAGGCTTAAATCTCACGGATTTTTGGGAAGATACATCACCAAACAGACATAGGAAATTTAAAGTTCGTCCTGGTGTTAATGAGCTTAAATTGATGATACCGGAAAGAGCTATTCTAATTTCTACAAACCCCGGAGATTTAGTATTAGACCCTTTTGGAGGTGGTGGATCAACTTTTCAGGCTGCCGAAAAGAATCAAAGGAACTGGATAGGGATAGAACTATACGATTGTGAACATATTGCGCAAAGGCTCGAAGAAAATTTCCCTTTATCGGTTCGAAGCACAACTATTTTCAACTATAGGGAGTTATTCGAAGAAAATGAAGATAACAAAAATCAAGTTTTACGACGGCGCAAAGGATAAGGTCTGCCGCTTAGGCTTAACTGGTCTGTTTCTTGAATTACAAGAAATCATACTCGGAACGGAAGTTAGGCTTCTTGAGGAAAAGGAGGCTAACGGAGCCGCCGTAATCCGGAAAGCTTTGGATGAAGCATTTTCCCAAATAGGTGAATGGCATAAGCAAGCAGCAGGAGGTATCGATTGGATTAAGCGTACTAGATACAATGAGACCATCCTTTCTAGAATTGGGGTAGAAGTCCAGGTTTCGGCAAGAAGCGACTTGCTTATTAGGGATATTGTCCACTTAAGAAATAGTCTTCAATCAGCTGAGATTGATGTTGGTGTGATTGTTGTGCCAAATGAGCTACTGCAATCTTTTCTTCCAGATCGAACCCCGAGCTATAAAGACGCTATCCGTTATATAGAAGAAGAATTCAAAGAAGCAATGACATTTCCCATTATCATTATTGCTATCGAGCATGATGCACCTGGCGACGCTTTACCGAAGCAACAACGGAAGAGTTGAACCTTTTAAAGCCGAATCGGAAGACTTTTAATTTCTTGGAGGTTTTTTGAAACCGGAACACTTCCCCGAAGACATCCGGCCCCACTTAATCCCCGCCCCCACCGGCGACATGGTCTACCGCTGCCTGGAGTGCGGCCAGGAATACGGCATCGCCGAGCTTCTCTACACCTGCCCCCGGTGCCGGGGCCTTTTTATGCTGGAAGACAAGAACGAATCTCGCCTTACAAAAAACGGGGCCTTCTGGCGGCGGCTCTTCGATTACCGCAAGATGTTGAACGTTCCCGCCCTCCAGGGGATTTTTCTCTACTATGAACTCATCGCCCCGGTCATCCCCCTGGCCGACATCATCTACCTGGGTGAAGGCCACACCCCCCAGGTGGCCGCCAATGACGAGCTGGCGGGCGAAGTGGGGGCCGCCTTCTTCTTCAAGAACGACGGCCAGAACCCCAGCGCCTCCTTCAAGGACCGGGGCATGGCCGCGGCCCTGAGCTATCTCAATTTCCTGGTGCGCCAACCTGGCGCCGGCAAGATGCTGGCCATCTGCGCCTCCACCGGCGACACCTCCGCCTCCGCGGCGCTTTACGCCGCCTACCTGGGAGAAAAAGTGGCCTCCGCGGTGCTGCTGCCCCACGGCAAGGTCACCCCGCAGCAACTGGCCCAGCCCCTGGGCAGCGGTGCCAAGGTCTTGGAGATTCCCGGGGTCTTCGACGACTGCATGAAGGTGGTGGAGCACCTGGCCGACCACTACCGGGTGGCCCTCTTGAATTCCAAGAACCCCTGGCGCATCCGGGGCCAGGAGTCCTATGCTTACGAGATCGCCCAGTGGTTTGATTACGGCCTTACAAAAAAAGCCGTGGTGGTGCCCATCGGCAACGCCGGCAACATCACCGCCATCATGCAGGGCTTCCTGCGCCTTAAAGACTTGATGATCATCGACACCCTGCCCCGCATCGTCGGGGTGCAATCCCGCCACGCCGACCCGGTGTTCCGCTATTATCTGGAGGCGGACCCGGCGAAACGGGTCTTTACCCCGGTGACGGTGCAGCCCAGCGTGGCCCAGGCCGCCATGATCGGCAACCCCGTGTCCATGCCCCGGGTCATCCGCTTGGTGGACGAATACCACCGGCGGGCCGGAGCCGGCAGCGTCGCGGTGGTCCAGGTGCGCGAGCAGGAGATCATGGACTCCATGCTGCTGGCCAACCGCTGCGGCCACATCGCCTGCACCCAGGGGGGAGAATCACTGGCGGGCTTTAGGGCCGCCCTGGCCGCGGGGCTCATCCCCAAGGACGAAGTGGCGGTCCTGGACGCCACCGCCCACCATTTGAAATTCATCGGCTTCCAGCAGATGTACTTCGAAGACTCCTTCCCGCCGGAGTTCGAGGTGACCCCCAAACCGGAATACCGGAACCGGCCGCAACTGCTCACCCCCAGGACCACGCTGCCGGAAGAGAAGGTGTCCGACCTGGCGGCACAGATCGCCACGCTCCTGGGCCTGACGCCGAAGAAATAAGATTGGGGGAGGGGGCTAAGGGTCAAAGGACCCTTACCCCCTCCCCCAAACCCCCACCCCCAATCCCTTAAGTATTATTTCCCTCCCCCTGAGGGGGGAGGGTCTGGGTGGGGGTGAAATAGAAGGAAGCTCATGACCTCAGGAAACGACAAATCTGCCAAGGAACCCATAACCACCCCCCTGGCGGACGGTTACTGCTTCGTCTGCGGCAAGGACAACCCCCGTGGGTTCAAGATAAAGGTCCGCTATCTGGAAGACCTGTTGTCCGCGGAAACGGAGCTCACCCTGGCCAAAGAGTTCCAGGGGTGGGCCGAGGTGATCCACGGCGGCATCCTGGCCACCCTGCTGGATGAAATGATGGCCCACGCGGTGTGGCGTTTCGCCGGCCCGGGGGTGACCCTGAGCCTGGAGGTGCGCTTTCATGCGCCCCTGAAGCCGGGGGAACGGGTTCTCGTCCGGGGCGTGCTCCATACCACCAACGGCAGCCGCCGGCTTGCCGAAGGCGAAATCATCCGCCTGGCCGACGGCCAACGCATCGCCTCGGGCAAAAGCCGGTTCCTCCTTCTGGAAACAAAAGAAGTCGAATCGCAAAGACCGGGGCCTTGCTGATTCCATGCTCAATGTATTCGTTATTATGGTGGGAAAAACCCGGGAAAAGTTCATCCAGGAGGGCATCAGCTTCTATCAGAAAAGGCTTCAACCCTTTCTGAACCTCACTTTGCTAAGCATCAGGGAAGAAAAAGAAAGCGACGGCCTGACCCCGGAGCTCATTAAAATCAGGGAAGGAACTTTCTTGCTGGGGAAGGTCCCCCCTCGCGCCTTTGAAATAGCCCTGACGCCTGGGGGCAGGCAATTCTCCTCAGAAGAATTCGCCGCCTGGCTCACTGGAATGGAATTGGCCTCCCGCCCCCTGGCCTTCCTCATCGGCGGCCATTGGGGCCTCTCCGACGGGGTGATCGCCAACGCCCACGAACGCCTGTCCCTTTCCCGCCTCACCCTGACCCACGAGCTTACCCGTCTGGTCCTCCTGGAGCAACTCTACCGGGCCATGACTATCAGGGCCGGCCACCCCTATCATGTTTAGGGGGAAATATAAATGCTGGCGACCAAAAATTAACCACAGAGACACAGAGGACACCAAGATTTTTTAGAAAAAGCCGGGTGGGCATTGCCCACCCTACTTTTTCAAGCTGTGCTCTTGGTGTCTCTGTGGTTAAATATTTATGGTCTTTCTCTGCCGCTTTCTTATGCCACCCACTGCACGAACTTTTCCAGCGGCTCCCGCTCGGTGCGGAAGTCGTTGGCCGGGGCCTCGAGGTCGGGGTAACCCAGGGCAATACCCACCGCGATCTTGTGGGCCGGCGTCAGATTAAGGTGCCGCCGGATGAGGTCCGGGTACAGGGCCAGCTGGGCTTCGATGCAGGTCCCCAGGCCCAGGCCGTGGGCCGCCAGGCAGAGGCTCTGGGTGATGGCCCCCAGGTCAAACATGGTGTAAGGCTCGGCCAGTTCCGCATTAAAAATGACATAGATGATCGCGGGAGCGCCAAAGGCCCGGGTCATCTTCACCATGTGGGCCCAGCGGGACGCCTTGTCGTCCCGGGCAACTCCCATAGTCCCGAACAACCCCGCGGCGCAGGCCATGTAGCGGTTCTTATAGACGTCCGGGAACGTTGCGGGCATGGGCACGTCCGGGTTGGGAGGAGTCTTCCCCTCATAAGCCGCCGCCAGGTCCGAGGTCAGGCTTTTCACTTTTTCCCCGGTCACCACCACCAGTTCCCAGGGCTGGGTATTGCCCCAGGAAGGGGACCAGCGGGCGGCTTCCAGGATCCGGGTGATTCCCTCGCGTCCCACCGGGTCGGTCTTAAAGGCCCGGATACTTTTTCTGGTTCTCAGGGCTTCCAGCAGCTCCATTTTTCAACCTCCATGATTTATTCCGGAAGACTCGGGTTCGCCCTTGTTTCTGTGAGTCTCCTGGGATAATAATTAAGTTGGAAATCTGAGCCTGTCAAATCTTTTCTCACCCGTTTTGGGGGCCGGCGGCCCTTCAGGTCGAAGGAGCCAGGGAGGTTTGGCGGGCGGCAGGGCCTCCAGTCTCTTGGTCTCGCCAGGTTTTTTAACGGAGGAAATTAATGGGGTCCGCATGGCAAATTGTCGCCTTTCCGGTAATCCTGCCCTGGAGGGAGGAGTTTTGGACCTTGCCGGTCTATTTCCCGGACCTGAGGGTTGGGGTCATACCGGGTTGGCCTCCGCAGCTGCCTTATCAGGGAATTTCTTTACCCCCGGAGGCTGAGACGCATCCCCAGGAGCTCAAGCACTACAAGCCCGGAGACCTGCGCCAATGGCAGGCTTTCAGGGATTTTCAACCGGAACAGGGAGAAGAGGGGGATTTGCTGCGGGCCATCCGCCGCTATGGGGAGGCCGCCTCCCAGGATGAACCGCCCTCGCCCGATGCCTGGTCCCTGGCCTGGCAGTTGGAGAAGATGCAGGCCGATGAGGACGCCCAATTGCTTCTGGTGGATCAGGGTCAAGACTGGTTGCAGGAGATTTTGAGGCCGGAGCCCTGGGAGGAAAGCGCCTCCTTCGGGCCGGTCCCCGGAGTGGGGGAGACGGTGGACCCGGAGATGGCCCAACTGCGCTACCGGCTCTGGCGCCGGGTAATGGCCCCTTACTTCCAAGAGCCCTGGGCCCCCTTGCTACTGGGGCGCACTTCCAGGTCCCTTTTCCTGACCCTCAAAGGATGGCCGGATTGGGCCGACCTCAAAAGGCTGCAGATTCCTCTGCCCGGGTGCCGGACTGCGGCAGAATGGCAGCAGGTCATCGGCCAGGCCGGCGGGCCGCCCTGGCTTAAGGAATTCCAGGATCTCCTGGCCGCCATGCTTGCGGCCGCCGCCAGTGAGGATGACCTTGAGGAGGCGAAACGGGGGCTCCAGGAGTTTGTGGAAGATGAGGTAGTGGCACATTGGCCGTTTCCGGCCGTCTGGCAATGGGACCTGGAAGTCTGGTTGCCGGGCCCGGCTGCCGACGACGAGGGGCCGGTCCTGTGCTGGGGCGGCGCCGGTCCCGGGGTCTTGCCGGGTTAAGACCTCTTGCCCCCAGCCCCCGCCTACCGGCTGCCGTGGTGCCCCTTAGCAAGCGGACCCCCAAAGATTTATGGGGGTCCTGTAATCTAATCTTTGCCGGCGAGCTCGCCAGTTCGCTACTCGGGCTCGGGCAAGGCTTTCAAGGGGTGGGAGGGGACGATCTTTGCCGCGGCGATTTCCCGCAAGGCCATGACAATCTCTTTATTATCCCCTTTGACCAGGACCGGGGCCCCGCGATAAATCTGGCGCACCCGTTTGGCCGCCAGGTGGACCAGGCCGAAGCGAGTCGGCACCTGTTCCAGGCAGTCTTCGATGGTTACCCGTGCCATAAATCTGTCTCCAGTGAATGCTGCCTAAATTTTGGCAAGGGCAGCACCCCAAATTATCTTAACTTTTCTGAGGCCTTCTGTCAAAGGGAGGGCTCTCCGGCAGACGGGCCGGATGGCCGAAAGATCCCCCTTTTCCCCGGCCAGGCGGACGAACTCCAGTTGGTCGCCCTCCTTCAAGATATAAGACGCCGCCACGTCTTGGCCGTTGACCAGGGCCAGGGCCCGGGGGTCGATGTTCAGGGGCTCCTTGAGAGCCTGGCGCACTTCGCCCACCGATTTGCCGGCGATGGCGGCCTCCAGGTGGTGCACTCCGTAGCTGACCTTGACCTGGCCGCCTCTGGCCTGGGGAGCAGGCTTCAGGCGAGTCAGGTCCTTAAGTTGGGCGCTCATGGCTTTTCCTGACTGTCACCCTGTTTCATCAACCTCCCAGCAGGGATATTATTGAGGATTATCCGGTAGATAACCAGACGAATTTCTTTTCTATTCCAGGGATTTCTCTTCCCGGTGAGAAATTCTTTGGGGCCAGCAAGGCAGCCATCCAAATATGGCCCGAGGTTTTGCTTTATCGATTCAGATAACGGGAATTTGGTAACTATAGCATTTACCCCATATAATTTCATCGTAGCCAAAATTTTCTCCCGGTCTCCGGGGTCTCCTAAGTTGGCAACCAGCAGGTAGTCTCCACTCATGAAGGGCCTCCCCAGCAAGGCCAGGGACCGAATGCCATCCGCCAGCACCACCGAATCTGGGGGCAGGACTTCGTTTACCCAGGAAGTGGTCGCATAATCTTCAGCTGACCTGATCATCGTTTTATGCCGAAGACTTGCGGTCCAAGCCCCGGGAAACAAGGTTATCACGCCAAACCAAACCACTGCCGCCATGATCAGGGTCTGGCCAACCAGCAGCCTGAAGGAAACTTTTTTTATCAGCCCCCAATCAACGAATGCCGCGGCGGGAATGGCCCAAAAATAAGGTTCTAACAAAAACCTGGAGGTCACCTGGCCTAAAGACAATACCGCTACCGCCACCAGAATGGCGCCGCCGAGCAAAATCCTGGGAATGGCCTGATCCCGGCATGCCCTTAATCCCGCTAAACAAACCAGGGGCCCCAGCCCGATTGCCGTGGTAAATTCTCCCAAGGAAGCGGGAAATAGTAATCCCAAGCGCCAGGGCAACCTGGTCTTGCCGGCGCATTCTCGCAGAAAGGAGGCAAATCGAATCAGGATGGGGTCGCCCTGCTCCCTAAATCTCTCTGCTAAAGGCGAAATGGGGTCCCCGTAAAACAGATAATTCTCCCAATGCAGGGGAAAGACGAAAAGCAAATAAGCCAGCAGCGATACTGCCAGTGCCTTTCCAAATATCCCGGCACGGTAAGCCGCCACCATCCCGATTCCCACCACCACCGTGCCGGAAAGCAGGAAAGAATATTTGCATGACATGGCAAAAAAAACGCAGGCAAATGACAGAACTATGGTTACGGGGTCAATGGCCTGGAAGCGTTGGGCTATTAAAATCAAGGCCACCGTGGTCGCGGCCACGGGCAACATCTGGGGCTTTTGGTTAGGCACCAGGAACGCCAGGACGGGACACCCCAGCACGCACATGGCTAGCAGGATTTTGTCGCGATGGTCTCTGGCCAGAGAAGTTACCGCGACCAGGACCATCACCACCCCGGTGAATTGCAGGGAAGCCCCGAATATATCCGTGCCCCCCGCCAACCCCAGCAAATTAAGAGATTCCCCCAGGCCCGTCAGCCGGGCATGCAGCCAATCGACCCTCGGGTAGGAACCATGGTGCCGGAGGATGTCCAGAGGCACGCCCAGGTGGTAACACAACGAGTCGGAATCCGTGGGAGGGCCAAAAGCTGCCAGCATCAGGCCCAGTCCTGTTGCTCCTGATAAACCCAGAGCCACCTTCCCCAGCAAATTTTGTTCTCGGAAAATGGCTTTAATCTGACCATAGAGGCGTGGAAGTGATCTCAGTGCATAACCAGCTTGCCATATTCCCAGCCCAGCCAACAACCAGGCCATGGCTCTCAGAATCGCGATATGCGCCATCTGGGCCAGGGCTAACAGATGTACTGCCGCGGCCACCAGGGCGGCCGCCAGGATGAATGCCGCGGCAAACTGAAGGGCCTGGGGCGATTCGATTTTAAGCTTGCGAATAATCCTGTTTCCCAGGAATTGTAGTCCCAGAACCATCAGGACGGCAATAATGGCAGGCAGGGGTAAAGGGGCGAGCAAATCTTCGAGCTTCAGAAAGGAACCCATCAGCTTCTTTGTATCAAATTCTTTGGTCCAACCAGACCTTAAATCTCTTCTTTGCAGCCGGTTCGCTCAGCGGGAACTGGCCTGGACCTTGCCTGCCTGAGCTTGGTCAGCAAGTCCTTTACTTCTGCGGGCGAATAGACATGGCCGCATCCCGGGCAGCCCAATTCCACCCCCGTTCAGGTGGGGCGCATGGCAATATGGCCGTCGCAGCAATGGATGCATTTCATGGTCTTCAAAAATAGCGGGACAGCCGGGGCAGGGTCGGGTCCACCTGGCGGCACTCCCGCAAAAGGGCGTTGAGGTAGAGCCAGGCAAAACTCATCAGAAACTCCGGCCCGTATTTCCCGGCTCCAAAGCTGTCAAAGGCCATCTCGTTTCCCGTCCGGCTGCGGCGATAGCGAAAGCTGAGATCCCCCAGCAGGGGCCAGACCACCTCCCAGCCCCCGGCCCCATTGACAAACGTGCCGCAATCCATGCGCCGCAGCGCCACTTCCGCCACCTCCGGCGGCAGCACCTCCAGGATTTCTTCCCGAGCCCCCAGGGAAACTTCTTTCATGGGCCCGGCGCCTTCCGGGGCGAACTCCCCAAAGGGGAGCCACTCCGGACCGGGGCCGGGGTTTTCCAGGGTCAACTGCCCCCGGCCGTAACGGGCCAGCAGCGCCACGTAGTCCCAGGCAAAGACGTAAGCGTCCTCGGTGGGGACGGCCAGACTCTTCCGGGCAAAGAAGACCCTGAGGTCGGTGCCGAATTCCGGATCGCAATCGAACAGGAGGTAAATTTCCAGGGGGCGGAAGGGCTTAATCCTCATGACCCACTTAATGGTGGCATATGGGCGGCCCGGCAGCAGTTCGCCCCGGAAAAGCGGGGCCAGGGCCCCGGGGTCCAACCCGGCCAGTCCGGCCAGGTCCTGGCGGTACTTCTTGCGGACGTACTGGCGGACCTGGGCCTCCCAACCGCTGCCGGCCTCGAACTGGCCCAGGGTCACCAGGTCATAAGGAAAATCCAGGGAGAGCGCCGCGCTACTCAGCTCTTTTTCGCCTCCACCCGCTGGTTGAATTTCTCTGCATTGATTATAAACCGCTCGTGCACCGCCTCGCCAATCTTTTCTTTGGCGTCGAACCCCTCCACCTTGAAGGTGATTTTGCGCCCCTCCACCTGGGTGACTTCGGTGACAGCCCGAACTTCCATGCCCAGGGGCGTGGGCGCGGTGTGCTTCAGGTTCATGGAGATGCCCACCGATTGCTCCCCCGGAGCCAGGTGGGGGGCCATGAGACCGGCGCTCACTCCCTCGAACAGCCCCCCTAAAAAGGGGGTGCCAAATACATCGGGCACCTGGGGATAAAACTTCTGGGCCGAGTGCTCCGGCCCCGTCTTGAGCCGCATCTCATTCTTCATACCCACAGTAATGGCCATAAAACCTCCTTTGGTTGAGTATGTGGGGAGGGGGCTAAGGGCAAAAGCCCTTACGCTTACGAAAAACTCCCCCACGCCCCCTCCCCCCATCCCTTAAGGTGTGTCAAGTTGGCCGAGGCAGTCGGGGCACCGCCCCGCCTGCCCCGGCCACCCATAAAGGGTTGGGAGGGGGGTGTGGGGGGAGGGCAGGGACCGTCGGTCCCTGGCCCTCCCCCCACAATTTCTCTACACCGCCAGGGGGTCCATTTTGATGGGGCCCATGGCTTCCCCCTGGGCCAGGCGGCGGCCCAGGTCCCGGGCTCGTTCCAGGACCTCCGGCTGTGCGTTGACGGCGCCTTTCTCGTCCGCGCCCCGTACCAGGATCTCCGCGGCGTAGCGCACGTTGATGGCATCGAAGAAATACTTGGCCGTCAGTCGCACTCCCACGAACAGCAGGCGGCCTTTGGTGGCGCCCACGGCTAAAAGGACGCCCTGGCGGTGGCCCCCGGGGAAATCCTTTTTCAGCATATAGCGCCGGGACCACAGGGCCTGGGTCCGGTCGATAAAGGCCTTGGCCTGGGCCGACACCCCGTAAAAAAAGACCGGGCTGGCCAGCGCCACCACGTCGGCCGCCAGCAATTTGTCATAAAGCTCTCGCATGTCATCTTTAATTGGACAGGTGCCGTCCTTAAAACAATGATATATTTCCAGGCAGGGAGAAATCTTGAGATCCCTGAGAAGCACCTCCTCCGTTTGGGCGCCGGCTGCTGCGGCCCCCTGGAGGAAGGCTTTCAGCAGGATCTCGGTGTTGCCGCCCCGGCGGGGGCTGCCGAAAATGCCGAGAACTTTCATGGCCATCTCCTCGAGGTGATTAGTAACTTTTAGGGAAACAGGCGGTTAATGTCAAGGAGGATAGTTAAGGGTCCGGCCCAGAAATTGAGGTGTAGCGATTTCGTTTCTAGGGTCCTGATCCGGTAGGAATAACCGATAATGGCCTTAGGAGCCGCAAAATGTAGAGCCGGCGCCCTCGCCGGCTTAAGAACCACCAGAGGGCGACCGGTTCTACATTTTGCTTCTGGATAAGGTCGCGGCGTTATTAATAGGGACATCAAAGTAGTTCCCCCCTTATCCCCTTTCCCCCAATGGGGGAGAGGGTTAGGGTGAGGGGGAAGGTCATCTCTTTTCCGCTCCTATTAATAACGCGGGAGATCCTCTTTCAAAGGTTTCATCTCGGACACGGCATCATGGAATTGATCGTCCAGGTCCATAATGAGGAAGTCCTGGCCGCCGCCCTGGAAGCGGGGGCGGCTGGGGTAATGGTGCGCCTGCCCCGGGACCCGGACCCGGAGTGGTGGTCTGAAATCCGGATTTGGCAGAACGCGGCCCGGCGCCGGGAATGCCAGTTTCAGCTAATCTGGGATCATTTGGTGGCCGAAGCGGATTTCCCCCGGGCCGTGGAACTGCTGGGCGCCATCGCCAGCCTGGGCCCTGATGCCCTGGTGCTCCGGGACCCGGGCCTGACTCGGGAGGCCCGGCGCCGGTTCCCCCAACTACCGCTCCAGGCCTCGGGAAACTGGGGGTTCCAAAACTCCCCGGGACTCAAGCTGGCGGAGAACCTGGGGTTCAGCCGGGTGGTGCTGCAAGCCCCCACCAGCCTCAAGGACCTGGCCTTGCTGCGGCGGCAAAGTTCCATGCCCCTGCAGGTGGCATTACCGCCTTTTTGCCAGGGGTATTCGGGCTTGTGTCTGGCGGCAGAATACCTGGGCCTGGATTGCGCTTTATGCTGCGGTTCCTCGAGGCAGGAAAACCTCGGCGAGCTTCTGATGCCCGCCTTGGAGGCGCTTTCCGGGTTGTGTCAGCTGGGGGTGGAGTCCGTCCAGATCGACAGCGATCTGTTCGATGGCGCCTCCCTGCGCCAGGCGTTGGGGCTTTACCAAACGGTTGGGGAAGCGCCGGCCTCGGAGCGCCCCCGGCTTCTGGCCACGGCTCGTCAGGTGCTGGCGGCTTTTGGCGACCGGTTACGGGAGGGCCACCCCCCGGAAGACTTAGCCCCGGGGGAGTCGCCCCCCAAATCCTCCGCCCGGAGCGCCCCTGCGCCGCCGAAACCCGTACCGGGAGCCCTGCTGCGCCGCGGCCTCCTCTGGCTGGAAGCCCGGGGTTATCCCGAGGCCTCGGCCCTGGCCCGGGAGTGGCGGGACCCCATCCTGGTGGAACTGACCCAGGAGAATTATGCCGCGTTTTTGCCGGAACTCCGCCGCTGGGGTCCCCGGCGCCTCATCTGGCGGCTTCCCCCGGCCATCAGGGAATCGACCCTCTCCTTTTACCAGAAATCTCTGGAAACCTTGCGACAAGGGGGCTACAGCCGCTTGGTGGCAGGCGACTGGGGCGCTGCCGCCCTGGGGCGGGCCGCGGGTTGGGAAGTTTACGGCGATCAGAGCCTGGGAGTGCGTAACACCCAGGCCCTGGAGGCGGCCCGGCAGTTGGGGGTGACCCGGGTTTGCCTGCCGCCGGCGGGGAGGCCGGATGACTGGGCGACCTGGTTGAGTGCCGCTCCTCCCGGCCGCTTCTGGAGCTATCTTTATCATTTCCCGGCCCTGGCGGTCTGTCCCCGGGCTGCCGCCGCCCCCCCTCCGCCGGCGCCGGGGCTGCGGTGGGTGGCCTACGGCGAAAATATCTGTCTCTCCAAAGAGTCGCCCGAGCACCTGGAGAAGGCCGCGGAGTGGCTGTCCCGCCAGGGCGTGGCTCCCCTGGTGCTATCCCTGCCCCGCAGCCGGTTGCCCTGGGGCCGGGTCCCGGATCTGGCGGCTCCCGGCCCCCGGCGGCCCACCCGGCCCACCCGGCCCCGGAGATAATTCAAATTGCAGGGCCAGGGGTCTTTTGATATATTCGCGATTGACAAGCGGTACTCATCCTCAGTGCAAGGAGAGCTTTAATGGCTAAAAAGTCGTTTTGCAGTCTCAGGACAATCTGCGGGACGCTGCTGTTAATCGTCTGCATCCTGGCCCTGGCCTCTGCCGGCTGGGCAGCCGGTAAGCCTGCCCCCGACTTCACCCTGAAGGACGTGCTCCAGGGCAAGGATTACTCCTTGAGTCAGTTCAAGGGCAAAGTGGTGCTGATCAATTTCTTCACCTTTTTCTGCGGTCCCTGCCGGGAAGAGATGCCGGATCTTAATAAGATTAACAATGAGTTGAAGGGCCAGGGCCTGCAAACCCTGGGCATAGCCCTCAGTTCCGACCCCACCCAGATCCGGTTCCTGGTGAAACAGTTGGGCCTGGAATACCCGGTGCTGAACGGCAACGACAAGGTAAGCGAAGCCTATGGCAGCGTGGCGGTGGTGCCCACCACCTTCATCATCGACAAGTCGGGCAACATCGTCCAGAAGATCGAGGGTACCCGGAAGAAAGAGACATTTGTCCAGATGATCAAGCCTCTGTTGTAACCGAGTAAGGGTGGGCCAAGGAGCGTAAGCTTCCGGGCGCCGGAGGCCGTGAGGAGAGGAAGGGACCATGGGCCCTTTTCAGGAACTGCCGCCCTGGGCCCAGGAATTTGGCGAGCACCTGGGCGAGGGGGAAACCGCTTTATTCATCCTCCATGGCCAGGTCTTCGATTACACCCGGGTTAACGGCGACTACCTGCCGTTTCGCCTTTTCCTGTCCCAGTGGCTGGGCCAGGAACGCCACGTGGTGTTTTACAATCTGGGGTTGGGGCTGGAGTTCTGGGACGAGGCGGTGGAAAACGCCTTCCGCCAGGCCCTGGAACCGCCGGCCCTGGCGGGCGGGCGAGGACGAGGAAGACGTGTCCCGGGTCCGGGCCCGGGCCTTAAAGGCGCTGGGACAGCAAGCCCCACCCAAGCCTTTGCCCCAGAGTCCCCGGGAGGTGCTGCAACTGGCGGAGCGCGTCATGACCGGCTCCTGCCAGCGCCCGGGGTTGGGTCAGCCCCTGGCCCTGATCCTGGAGTATGCCGAGACCATCGTCCCGGCGGTGGACCTGGGTTCCATGGGCGAGCCCGACCGGGCCTCGCTGGTCACCCTGCTGCGCTGGGCCCGCCAGCGGGACCTGGTGGAGCAGGGCCACCTGGTGGTCCTGACCACCGGCAACCTGGCGGATCTGAACCCCAATCTCCTGCTGAGCCGCCACGGGGCCCAGATCATCGAGGTGCCGCCCCCCACCCGGGACGGCCGCATCCATTTCATCAATCATCTCCTTTCCCAGGGCAAATACCAACTGGCGCTGTCTTCCCAGGAACTGGCCAATCTGGCCGCGGGCTTAAGCCTCCGGGTGGTGCGCACCCTGCTGGGCCAGAGCCGCCGCCGGCCCCTGACCATGGAGCTGGTGCGCCGGAAGAAGAAGGAATTGCTGCGCCAGGAACTGGTGGGCCTGGTGGAAGTCATGGAACCCCGCTTCGGGTTGGACGAGATCGGGGGCCTCACGCCCATCAAGGACTATTTCGCCCAGATAGTGCGCGCCATCCAGGCGGGGGAGGACAAGCTGGTGCCCCGGGGCATCACCATGATGGGCCCGCCGGGGGTGGGAAAAACCGCCCTGGCGGAAGCCCTGGCCCGGGACGCGGGCTTCAACTTCGTCAAGCTCCTGAACCCCCGCACCAAGTGGGTGGGGGAGAGCGAGCGCAACTTCTTCAAAGCCCTGCAAACCCTCAGGAGCCTGACGCCGGTGGTGGTGGTGGAAGACGAAGCCGACCAGAGCGAACACGGCCGGGACGAGTACTCGGGCGACACCGGGGTAAGCAACCGGTTGCGGCAGATGCGCTTCGAATTCGTGGGCGACCCGGCCATCCAGGGCAAGGTCTTGTGGATCAGGATCACCAACCGGCCGGACCGCCTGGACAAGGCGGACCTGCGCTCCGGGCGTTCCAGCGAGCGCATCCCCTTCTTTATGCCCGATTTTGCCGAGAAGTGCCACATCTTCCAGGTGGTGGCCCGGCGCAGCCACATCCCCTGCGATTTTGCAGGACTTCACCGAGGTGGCCCGCTACCTGGACCAGCGGCACCCCGAAGTGATTACCGGGGGCGACATCGAGGAACTGGTCTTCCGGGCCTACCGGCAGGCCCGCCTGGCGGGCCGGGAGCAGGTGCGCCTCGAAGACTTCCAGCGGGTCATCGACGATTTCCTGCCGCCCCACCAGATGGAGATCCTGCGCCACATGGAGCGCCTGGCCCTGAACCAGTGCTCCTCCCGGCGCTTCGTGCCGGAGCGGGTCTGGGCCTGGGCCGCCCGGGGGGAGGAGGCGGAAGAGGTTTGAGTTGAGGGGAGGACCGGGGACGCGAGTCCCCCGCCCTCCCCTCAAACTCCCCTCCCAGCCCCCTGTATGTAGGGCGGGCCCTGCCCGCCATAATCCCTTTCTTTGCGACTTGGCGTCTTGGCGTGAGAAGAATCACGCAAATGCCGCAAAGGCGCTAAGGATTAGACGCAGCCATCAAAGATAAAATTATCGTCTCGGGAGAGGAAATCATCCTCCTGGAAGACCAGGGACAGGAACAGACCCGGGTGGCCCGGCGGGCGCCCCTCGATGCCGTCCTGCGCTATGTCTCCCGGGTCATGCCCCCGCCTCTGCCGGTGCTCCCGCCCGGCACCCGCTGGCTCTGCCGCCGGAAGGACCTGCTCTCCCTGGTGGTGGAGCATCCCCCCCAGTGCCGCACCCTGCGCCTCAGCTCCGGCAAAAAAGGGGAGGACGACTATCAGGCCCACCGCCTGGCCTTCCCTTACGTTATTTACGTCCTCACCTTTTGCCGGGACGGCTTCGAGGAAATGAAGATGTTTTTCCGGGTCGCTCCCCTGACCTCCCCGGAAGATCCCCTGTATCACACCTGCCTCCCCAACGTCCGGGGAGAGCCGGGGCACTATGGCAGCCAGCGGGTCTGCCTGCGCTACCGCCCCGAGATGCTGGAGGGCGTGCCCCTGGCCCAAGCGGTGCCCGCGCTCCTCGACTTTTTCTGGAGTACCGGCTTCAATCAGGATATCAAAGGCAGCGCCTTTGAACGGGCCCAAAAACTGGACCCCCGCTTTGAGAGCTTCACCGCCTGGGCAGCGGCCACCCGGGAGAATCCCCTCTTTCCTCTGGAAGTGGACTGGGAGCCCGCCGAGCGCTCGCTGCCCGGGCTGTGGCTGGAATGCCTGAAACTTCACGGCGAGAGCGATCAACCCATAAAGAGCGGCGAAGAGCTGGCGGACATTCTCTATCGGTTGCCGGTGGGTTATTGAGGCGGGGAGACTGCCTAATTCTCAGAGCCGTTAACCCACCGTCCCGCCGCCCTTGGCCACCCCAGCAAAATTAGCTAATAGCCTCTGAGAGCAGTCCCATGGAGGCCATTGGCTTCGCGGTGGGTGGCGCCGCAGTCGTCCCCTTAATTTTAAAAGCAGGACATCCCTGTTGCCAGTCCCCTGCCAAAGCTCACCTTGGCTTGGGTCTTAAAGGTGCAGGACACCTTGGACCCCGGGCTGGAAAACTTCAAGGAGGCCAGCACCATTTTTTTCACCGCGTGCAGCAGTTCCTCGGAAGAGTGCAGGCAAATGTCCCCTCTCAGTTTCAGATAGACATTATCCCCTTTGCGGCAAACAGATATCTTAGTCCCCATGTCCCCTCTCCTTTCCACCTGATTCCGCCCCGCCATGCCCCGACCTGGCGGCAAACGGTTGGTGGGCGCCTTCGCCGGACCTCCGTCCCCCGAACGCGCCTGGTTATATGCATAACACGTGGTGGTCTTTCTACATTCGGGGTTTTCCTAATTCTGCTTTCTCAAACTACTGAAATCGAGCTCGGGGGATGGATAGGCGGGACGAACGGCTGACTTCCCGGGGCGGCTCCCCTTGGGGCGAAGGCCGCCCCCGGGCGCTAGTTTTCCAGGGAGGTCAGGCCCTGGCGGATGGCGTACTTGGTGAGTTCGGCGACGCTATGGATGCCCAGCTTGTTCATAACCTGCTTGCGGTGGGCTTCCACGGTCTTGACGCTGACGCAGAGGTGGTCGGCGATTTGATTGGTGCTGTTGCCTTCGGCCATGAGTTGCAAAACTTCCCGCTCCCTGGTAGTCAGGATGGAGAAGGCCGAGGAATTGTTGTCCGACCAGGTGCTGGCAAAGTCTTTAATCAGGATGTCCGACACCCCGGGGCTCAGGTAGGTCTTTTGACGCACCACCGTGCGGATGGCCTTCACCAGCTCCTCTAAGGCGCAGTCCTTCAGGAGATAGCCGGAAGCTCCGGATTTCAGCATGTTCAGCACAAACAGGCTGTCCGAGTGCATGGACAGGGCGATCACCTTGACCCCGGGATGGTCGGCCAATATCTGGCGGGTGGCTTCGATGCCGTTTAAGTCGGGCATGGAGACATCCATGATCACCACTTCAGGGGTAAGATCATTGACCAGCCGTAGGGCGGCGCGCCCGTTGTCCGCTTCTCCCACGATCTTCATGTCAGGCTCTGCCGTCAACAGCGTGCGGAGTCCCTGACGGACAATCTGATGGTCGTCGGCCAAAATGATTTTGATGGTCACGGCCCTATTCCCCTTAAGGTTTTTTGCCCCGGATAACGGAGCCCCGAGTATCTGTCCGGATTGACCGGAGAATCCCGGCACCCTCAGACTAACCGATTTGGAAAATATTTCACTGGGGGAAACCCCATTTTTAAGGAGGGAAATCCTGAATTTGCGGTCAGGGAACTGCTGAACTTAAGGGAGGGAAAAACCTGCCAATTCTAGGATTTTTCCATCAGTCCTCCAGGGAGGTCAGTCCTTGACGGATGGCGTATTTGGTTAGTTCCGCCACGCTGTTAATTCCCGACTTGTTCATGATCTGCTTGCGGTGCGCTTCCACGGTCTTCACGCTGACGCAAAGGCAGTCGGCGATCTGGTTGGTGCTCTTGCCTTCGGCCATGAGCTGCAGCACTTCCCGTTCCCGGGCCGTCAACAGGGAGAAAGCCGAGGCGCTGGGATCAGTCCAGCTGCACACGAAGTCCTTGATGACGATGTCGGAAACCCCGGGACTGAGATACGTCTTGTTGGACACCACCGTACGGATGGCCTTCACCAGTTCTTCCAGGGCGCAATCCTTGAGCAGGTAGCCGGAAGCCCCCGCCTTGAGCATATTCAGGATGAACAGGCTGTCGGAGTGCATGGAGAGGGCGATTACCTTGACTCCGGGATTTTCGCTGAGGATCTGCCGGGTGGCTTCGATGCCGTTCAAGTCGGGCATGGAAATGTCCATGATAATGATCTGGGGAGACAAGTCCCTGGCCAGTCGCAGCACATCCCGGCCGTTATCCGCTTCGGCCAGGACCTTCATGTCCGGCTCGGCTTCCAAAAGACTGCGAACTCCATGGCGCACAATCTGGTGGTCATCTGCCAAGATAATTTTTATCATAACCCTATCCCTCAAGGACCTTACGAGAGCGCTTCAGCGGCACCATCAAGGTTACCCGGGTTCCCCGGATGTCGGTGGATTGCACCTCCAGGCGCCCCCCGAGGTAATGGAGGCGCTCCCGGATACTGAAAAGGCCGAACCCTCCATTGCTGCTGATGGCCTGCACCTGGGACTTGGAATCGAACCCCACCCCGTCGTCCTCCACTTTGATGTTAACCTCTCCGCCGCTCCTGGAAATGATCACCCTGGCGTGGCGGGCCTGGGCGTGCTTGACCACGTTCATCATCAATTCCCGCACAAACCTGAAGAGCAGCACCTTGATTTCATCGTCCATGGGAATGGGTTTCATATCCTTCTGGACGTCCACCTGGATGCCGTGTTGCGACCTCACGTGCTTGGCGAACCATTCCACCGCGGACTCGAAGCCCAGTTCGTACAGGATGGGGAGACTCAGCTCGAAGGTCAGGGACCTGGTGTTCTGGATCATATCCTCGATAAGCCCCCGGACTTCGCCCAGGGGCTTGGCCAGGGTCTCGGAAGTCACGGACTTTTGCAGGACCCCCAACTTGATCTTGGAAATGGCCAGAGCCTGGCCGATGTGGTCATGCAGGTCCGTGGCCAGTTGGCGGCGCTCCCGCTCTTCCGTTAAGGACAATTCCGAGGCCAGGGACTGGAGCTTCCCCTGGTAGGTGCGGATCTCTTCCTCGGCCTGCTTGCGCTGGGTGATGTCTTCCGTCATGACGATGGTAAATTGGGGTTCCCCTCCCGCGCCCCGGAGGAGGGACACGGTCACCTGCCCCCAAAGCAACCGCCCGTCTTTGCGGATATAGCGTTTCTCCCGGGTGTAGGCATCGCGTTTCCCTTCCGCCAACTCCTTAAAAAGTCTGGCGCTGGTGGATAAATCCTTGGGGTGGGTGTATTCCTTATAGGAAAGCCCTTGTAGCTCTTCTTTGTCGTAACCCAGCATCTTCTGGAGAGCGGGGTTGGCGTCCAGCAGATTGCCGTTCATGTCCATCAACGCCATGCCGATGGCGGCTTCTTCAAAAACCTTCCGGAAGCGCCTCTCCGTCTCCCTGAGCGCCGTGATGTCGCTGAACATGGCAAAGGCGCCCACGAACTGGCCGTTTTCAAACAGGGGCACCGAACTCATCACCACTGACGCCACGGTCCGGTCTTTGCGGGTTATTTCCAACTCCTGCTGGGCCACCTGGTTTTTCTTGTTCTGGCTCAGGGCATTGTCCAGCAATCCCTGATGGTAGGAATCGAACAGATCAAAGATATTCTGGTTTACCAGTTTCTCGTGGCCGGTGATTTCCCTCATTCTCCGGTTGTCAAATTTGATGGTGCCTTTCTCGTCAATGATCCAGATGCCTTCGTGGGCGTTTTCCACCAGTTCCCGGTACTTCCGTTCCGAAATCTCCAGCTTCCGGTAAAGGATGGCGTTCTCCAAAGCAATGGCTATCTGGTTGGCAAAACTGACGATGAATTCCCGGTCCCCGTCGCTAATCGTGGCATCCTGGTGGGCCCGGTCGGCCAGCAATACCCCGATGACTTTGCCGCGCACGGTGAGGGGCGCCAGGATGAAGGCCTTGGGCTTGAATCGCTGGATCAGGGGATTGTTCATGTTGAGTTTGCTGCGGGTGACATCCTGGATTACCACCGGGATGCCGGTCATGGCCACCCGGGCGATGACGTTGTCCACCTTGGCAATGGGAATGCGGTAGTTCCTGACCTCCTCGAAGAGCTCGGCATCAATGCCTACGGCATAGCAGAGTTCCAGCACCTCGGCCTGCTCATCCAGGAGCAGAATGCCGGCCCGGTCCAATTTGGCGGAATTGGTGAGGAGCCGCAAGGTCACTTGCAGGAGTTTCTCCAGGTTAAGCACCGACAGGGCGGCGGTGCTGGTTTCTTGCAGGCAGATGAGCTGGTCGATCTTTTCCTTCAGTTGCATATTTAGACGGTGGATCTCGTCAAATTTCTTCTTTAAAAGCTCTTTGTCCCGCTCCAGTTCCTCAATGGTATAATTGAGGGCCCGCCAGGGGACCAGAAATTTCAGCAAGGTCTCTTTGACGGAAAACCTTCTCTGCCAGGTCAAATGATATTCGCAGTAATCGTCCCCCTTAAAAAAGCACTTCGTTTCTTCCAGAATAGCCGGCGGCAGGTTCCAGATGGTGGGGATGCCGGTGTAGATGCCCTGATTAAACAAGCAGTAATCAATGTTACAGGGGATATCTTTGAACCAGTGCAGACGGACGACGGCGCTGTATCCCTTGGTTTCCACCAGCTCGATGGTTTTATTCTTGTTGAACTTATCATTGATGGCCTGAACTCTTCTCAGGCTGCGGCGGGGGTTCTTATGGGCGAACATAATAATGCGCTGGACATAGCCCAGCTTCTTCCTGGCCGCGGATTCGAATCCGATTTTAAAAGCTATGTCCGCATTGTTCGACAACTTCTTGGCGTTTTCAAACATCTTGGTGACTACATCTGAGGACACCCAATTGTTGATTTCCATCAAAAATTCTTGAGGGTTGGCCAGCCCCTCCATTTCGGAGCCCAGACCTTCAAATAAGCCGTGTACTTCGTCAGGCAGGTTTTCCTGGAAGTACTCGATGATGGCCCGGGTATTAAGGCAACTGTGATGCTTTTCCATTAAGTAATGAACTCCGCCGGAGGCTTAGTGCTTCTCCCCTCAAAACAATTTCAGACAAGACTTGTTCCCGCTTGTGCCGGCCTTTTTATGACTTAAGCAGTTCTCCTCGCCATCGAAAATAATTTTCTTAAAAGCCTTTATGCTTGAGGGAAACCTCTCCCGTAGGACCTGTTACCGCCTACTTACGATGATATTCGAAAAGTTGTAAAAGTCAATAACAATAATAATAAACGACTTACATCAGGTTCAATGCCAGGAAAGATTTTTCCGGCTGACAGTTAACGCCCCTACATGCCACCCGGATCATATCCCCTTCTGCCTCTGGTTCCCAGTCGTCGTTTTCCCCCAAGAACCCCCGCCCCATGGAGTGCTATCTAGCCCGATTTTTCCGCCCCGATCCCCGCAAATCCGCTGCGCTAATCCAGGATCTTACCCAACAAAATCAAACCCTTCCCCAATTGGGAATCCAAACGAGGTCCGCTAGTCCTTAAGGGGCGGCGTGCCGTCCTAGGGATTTTCCTCCGGGCCCATAGGGTTTTGGTAACTCCAAAGTAGGACTCCCGCAGCTTAAAACCAGGTTTGCCCTAATTGTACCTCGGTTTTATGGCTAATATTGTAAAAGATTTTGCTTCATTCAATCGCAATGACCAGGAGGCGGTTATGTTTCTAAAAACCCTGTTACTTGACCCGTCGCAACTATCGCTAATCACTTGCTATACGGTGGGGCGACCCCGTCCCTTACTCCTTTTCCCCCCATAGCATTAGGGATTTCGGAACGAAGAATTAGGGTTTTCCTAATTCAAAACCAGGGTTGCCCTAATGGTGTCACGGTTTTATGGCTAATATTATAAGAGATTTTGCTTCATTCAATGGCAACGACCAGGAGGCGGTTATGTTTTTCAAAACCTTGTTACTTCACCTAGTCCAACTAGCCATAATCACTTGGCTTATGGGGCATCGGCGGGGTCCCCCCCTCCATTTTCCCCCCTGGAGTTAGGGATTTCGGAACTAAAAATTAGGATTTCCGAAAGGCAAAAGCAGGGAAACCCTTATTGTTCCTTAGCCCGCAGGCTAATATTTTAAAAGATTTTGTTTAATTCTTTTCAACACGTTAGGAGGCGAGGTCATGATTTCCAACGCTCAATCGGTCCGCAGCCCCAAGCTGAGTCTGAGCCATTTCTTCCGGATTCCCAGGCTGAATTTCGCCAGGTTTCTGCGGATCTCCAAGCTTAGCTTGAGCAAGTTCCTGCAGCTGAAGCTGAACGTCTTTCTCTTCAGGTTTCTGCCTTTCTCCATCTCCAGGTGGTACATTGGCACTCTGGGAAGGCTTTACTACCTCTTGAATTGGCATGAACAGAAGCTGATCCGCAGCACCATCTACCAGGTCTTTCAGGGGCGGACCCCGACCCGGGTCCTCAAGGGGAAGATCAAGGAGACCTTCAAGGGGATCTTTGACCACTACCACGAGAAACTGTTCGTGGGTTACTCCAACTTCCCCCGGCTGCTGGATTTCTTGCGGACCAGGATTCATTTCCAGGGCCAGGAAGCGCTGGAGGAAGCCCTGGCGGGCGGCAAAGGCGTCATCCTGGTGACCGGCCATTACGGGGCCGTGGAGTTCCTGCCCGGAGCCCTGGCAGTAAACGGCTATCCAGCTTCCATGATTTGCCGGTTCCAGACCAACCGCCTCAGGGTTACCCTGAGCCAGCGGGCTGAGTGGGTCGGTCTGAACTTGATCGACGCCGATGAGGGCAACATCCTCCTGGCGGCCATGAAGACCCTGAAGCAGGGACGGATCCTCATTACCGAGTGCGACGAATTCGACGAATGGCGCCCGGACCCCAACTGGGACAGCTCTTTCCTCAACTGCAAGTTAACCTCAGACCGCACTCTGGAGCTCTTGCAGAAGCGTTCCGGGGCCCCGGTGATCAGTGCCCTGGTGAAACGGGAAGGGAAACGCCATTATACCTGTAACCTCACCCCCGTCCCCGTGCCCGGCTCTACTCCGGTGAATATGCCGCTGAGCGAGCAATGCCTCAGGGTCCTGGAAACTTCGGTTACCGCTCACCCTGAACAGTGGTATCAATGGAAGAAGTTTGGTAAGATGATTAAACCCCAATTTGAGGTAGAACATGATCGTCAGGCAAGTGGATATCTGGCACCTGAAGCTGGCATTTCTGTCCCCGATCAGGCATAACCTGGCGACCCATGAAGGCTCGGAAAATATCGTGGTCAAGGTGAGCACCGACGGCGCCGTGTCCGGCTATGGAGAAGGGATTCCCCGGTCCTTCGTCACCGGCGAGCTCATGCCCGGCAGCCTGGCCTTCCTTAAAGAAGTGCTGGCCCCGGCCATCTTGAAAACGGATTTTACTTCCCCCCGGGAGATCCCGGCAATCCTGGCGGACTTGTACCGGGACGCGGCCGGGGTAAAGCACCCGGGAGCCTTCTGCGCCATGGAAACGGCCGTGCTGGACGCCGCCGGGCGCACCTGGGATATGCCGGTGGCCGATTTTATCGGCCCCAGGCTGCGGGACCGCCTCACTTACAGCGTAGTGGTCCCCATGGCCTCCGAGAAGCAAATGATCCATTTCCTCAACCTGGTCAAGTTGAACAAGATGCAGTTTCTGAAACTCAAAGTGGGAACCAAATCTGATCTGCAGGTCCTGAAGCTGGCCCGGGAGAAACTGGGCTGGGAGGTGGATATCCGGGTGGACGCCAACGCCGCCTGGACCGTACCCGAGGCCATCGAGCATATCCAGGAGATGAGGCGGTACAAGATCAGTGCGGTGGAACAACCGGTGGCCAAAGAAGATTTTGCCGGGATGAAAACCGTCAGCGCCGCGGTGGATCTGCCCATCATCGCCGACGAGTCGCTATGCAACGAAGATGACGCCCAGCGGCTCATCGACTACGGGGCTTGCCAAATCTTCAATCTGCGGCTGTCTAAATGCGGCGGGCTGGGGGCGGCCGCCAGGATCAAGCGGCTGGCCCAGAAGGCTGGAGTGCTATGCCAGTTGGGGTGCCACGTGGGCGAGACCAGCATTTTGTCGGCCGCGGGTCGTCATTTTGCCATGTGTTACCCGGACCTGATATATGCGGAGGGGTCCTTCTCCTGGTTGCTTTTGAACCGCGATCCGGTGCGCCAATCGGTCTCCTTCGACTCCGCCGGGCTGGCCGACGAACTCCCTGGACCCGGCCTGGGCATCGAAGTGGTGGACCGCTCCCTGGATGAGCTGGCGGTCTCGCATTGGGAAATAGCCTGAGGTGTTAGAATTGAAACTGCCAGCTAAGCCCCAAGGAGTGAACGTCGCTGTTGTAGCGTCCGTTGGCCTGCTGGGGGGCCGGAACATAGTTGTTGGTGATGGTGTTATTCTTGGTGCGGCCCTCGGCCACGATGTAGTTGTAGGCTATCCCCAGGGTGAATTTCCAGACCTTGAGATCACTCCCCACCGTAAAGATATGCCGGTTGGCATCCGGCACCTGAGGGTCGAAGGTGCTGTCCGGCACCGGGGTCAGGTCGTAGATGTATCCTACCCTTAGCTTCATCCCTTCCTTGACTTCATAATTAGCCCCGAAGCGAAAAGCCCAGGCGTCGTGCCAGTTTTTGGGTACCACTGTCCCGGTGTTCCCGGCAATGGGAAAGTCAAATTTAGCTTTAAACTGTTCATAACTGGACCAGCCGGTCCAGGTGGTGTCGAATTCCAGGCCCAGGGGCTTGCCAAAGGGCTGGAGCCGGCTGCAGTTGATCCCAAAGGTCACCGAAGGTGGAAAGGTCAGAGCAGCCGAACCGGTGGTATTCCGGGATCCCAAGGAAAGAGGGAATTGATTGAAAGTTAAGGCCGCATCTCCTTGGTAGTTCATAAAAATGGCGCTGCGATATGATACTCCCAGCTTCAGCCCCGACACCGGCTCGAACAGGGCCCCGAGATTGTAACCGTATCCCTCGCCGTCGCCGGTGAGGCGAGATTCGCCATCCAGAAACCCAGGCAAAGGAGCTGGGACTTTTCTCTTCAGTTCCACCTTGGACCACATCACGTCAAACCCTGCGGCCAGAGACAAATTATCCAACACCTTAACGGAAACCGCCGGATTGAGGTTATAGGTCTTGAGGCTGGAGAAGGTAGTGATGTATCTGCCGGCCCAGGTGGGGGGCCAGACCGTGCCCAGACCGAAGGGTGAAAAAAAACCGATCCCCACGGATACTCGACTTTGCACCGGAACGGTAATATACGCGCTTAAGCTGCGGTATAGCCGGTGGTTGGTTTCCGAGGCCAAGCCTCCCCCCTCGAATTCCCGGTCAGGATAATTGAGAAAAAGACCCTGATAGACCGTGGCGGTTTTTAACTGGTTGATTCCGGCGGGGTTGTAATAGATGGCCGACGCGTCGCTGGCGTCAGCCACAAAGGCGTTGCCCTGGCCCATGGCAGCGGTGCCCTGCTGGATCAGGGCAAAGCCGGCGCCCAGGGCCGCCGAGCTGCCACTAAGGATGGTGGCTAGGATAAAAATCAGGATGTTGACCTGGCAAAAACGGTGGCGAAGCTTGCAGCCGATTCCCGGGCTGTCAAGCTTTCCTATTATTTTAAGGCACTTGAGATCGTTGCTTTTCCCTACATCAAGGCGCCACTTCCTGCCGTCCCCGCACAGTTGCCCGGATTTCTTAGCTCTACCTCGCATCATCCCCCCCCAAATGCCGTTGATGCATGACGGCCAACGTACTCTTCCCCAATCTTAGAGTACCGATGCTACTTGGCATTTTTGCTTGATTGATTTAAAGGGTATTTTCTAAAAAAAATCAACTATTTTTTGGTGTTGGAACCTTCTTTATTAAAGAGGTAGAAAATAAGTTTACAATATTTAAAATTCGTCCTAACCAATGATTTAGAATTATTTATAAATCTATAAAATTCAGCAAAAGTCATTCAAACCGATTATAGTTTGGCGTCAGGGTGATTGGCGGGGGGGAAGCGGGGTTTCCCCGCCTTTTTTATCCGGCTTCTCAGGCGCCCGGTCGTTTAGCCGCGGCCGCCTGGCAGGAGGGAGGGAAATTTCGACAAAGTCGTGATCCATTTGGGGGGCCCGGCTAGTGAGAAAATCCCTGGTTTTTTCAGGTTATTTCAGGAGACGGCAGGTTGCCTTTCCAAGCAAATAGGATATTTTTATGTTCGGAGTTCTTCCTTGCAATTTTCAGAAACTGCGCGATATGTTTCCGGTTAATGAGGACGGTGGTCAACCTGAAGTGAAGACCTCTGAGAGTGCCTTGCGGTGATCGATATTCATTCCCATATCCTGCCAGGTTTGGACGACGGCGCCCAAACTTGGGAAGACGCCCTCCAGATGGCCCGGCAAGCGGTGGCTGATGGCATTCGGGTGATGGTGGCCACCCCTCACTTATTCAAGGGCCGGGTGGTTGATCCTCAAAAAATCAATGAGAAGAGCGCCATCCTGGACCTGATCGGTCGGTTCAAGGAAAGATTGGCGGCCGAAGGGATTGCCCTGGAAATTCTTCCCGGTTGTGATGTTCCTCTGAGTGTAGAAGCCTTAATGCTCTTGGAAGACGATTTGCTGCTGACCATCAACGATCTTAAGCGTTATCTGTTGCTAGAGCTCCCCGACACCGCCATTCCTCCGGCCACGGAAGAGATCTGTTTCAGGATAAAATCAAAAGGCATAACCCCAATCATCACTCACCCCGAGCGGCACCTGATCATTCAGGAGGCCCCCGACCGGCTCAGGCGTTTGCTTGACCTGGGATGCCTGTCCCAACTTACCGCCGGCAGCTTGACGGGCAGATTCGGGCGGCATGTGGCCAGGGCTTCCAGGCAGCTCATAAAAAAGGGATATGTCCACTTGATGGCCACTGACGCCCATAATCCCAGCAGCCGTCCACCGCTGCTCAGTCAGGCGCTAAACGAATTGTCCACTCTGGTGGGGCCGGAGCGGGCCCGGGCCATGGTCACTCAGGTTCCGGGAAAAATTATCAAAGGGGAACCCATTTTCTAGGTCTCAGCCCAGTCCCTTGCTTATCCAAATATCTTCTTTTTCCAGACCTCCGACTATCAGAACGGAGCCGCCCCGGGTAGCCGAAAATCCCCCCTTTCTTTTGGTACTTTGCTATAATTTGGTCGAAGTAAGCTTCAGTCAGGGAAAGATTTCCGCATATTGATCTTGAACTTTGGCATTTTTCCCATGGGGATCGCAGGAAGAAACAGGAGCATTAAAAATATATGATGAGACCCAGGCATCTTCCGGTGGCAATCTCTCTGGCCGCAATGATCCTGACCGCCGGCTGTGCGGGAATCGGGCAGCAGTCCCCCTCCGATGAGGTCAAAGCCTTCTTTGTGGCCGCCAATGAAGCCAATCTCCTGGGGGTCCAGTGTTCTTCGACCAAACAACTTGACCTGTCCGGCTACGCCCACCTGATGGGGATCAAGTACCCGCCCACACAATCGGTGGAAGTGCTCAGCAGCCCGCCCTCCAGACCTTATCAGGCCTTTGCGGTGCTGGAAGCCTCCGTTCGTTACCCTTCGGAGACTTACGATGCCACTCTGCTGGAAGACTTCAAGAACAAGGCTAAGGCCATAGGCGCCGATGCCATAATCTTCTGCCGTCCGACGGACGGCGCGGGCCTGCCCTTGCTGCAAAAATCCTCTAAACTGGGAGCCGTGGCCGTGAAGTACCGGCTGGAGGAGGGTCAGGACCGGACTAAACGCCCCTAAGGTCCATCCCTTGACGTAACTTTTAGCTGGTTAGCGAACTGTCCTGGTCAGAAAGCCTTGCTGAGTATGGCCGACACCACCCATTTTCAACCGCGCGCATGCCTTGAAGCCATTCAAAACCTGACCTTACCTTAAAATGTCATTCTGAGCGCAGCGAAGAATCTCGTATTTTAAATGACTTGAGATCCTTCACTACGTTCAGGATGAAAGAAAAAGAGGTTTTGTACTAGCTTCTAGGGAATGGTGGTAGGGCGTGGCGTGCCCCCTGCCAGCAGAGTGCGGCCGTATTAATCTATTTGACATTTCTCACTCAAATGTGAAATAAAGAAAGTATCTGGAAAGTTAGCTACCCCTATCGCCAGGAGGGGAGCCATGAGGCAGGATTTTTTCGAACCGGGTTGCCTGGAAGGAGGCGACTCGGCTTTTTTTTGGGTTTAGAAAACCAGGGCTTCCATCTATTGAATCATCCGAGAAGGGTTGCCTTCGAGAGGAGGGGCGTTTGAGAGGATAAACCAGGGAACCAGGGTTCCGAGCATCAGTTTGGGATAAACGCAGCTAATGCTGCCCGTAATCTCTGATTAAAACAATTTATCCCGATACCTCTGGTAGGCGCGGCGCCTTATGCAGATTAGAACCCTCCGTACCGAAAATTACCAGGTTACTCCCCGGCCCAGAACAGAAGTCTCCTCTGCCAAGGCAAAAATCAAGATCCTCCTGGTGGACGATTATGAGCCCATGCGACAACATCTCCAGGTCCTGCTCAAGCAAGAACCGGACCTGGAAGTGGTGGCAGTAGCCGGGGACGGCCGGACCGCGGTGCGCCTGGCCCGGGAACTGTCCCCCCAGTTGGTCATCCTGAGTATGGGCATGAACTGCATTGGCCCTACGCGCCAGATTCTGGGCGAGTCTCCCAACGTCAGGGTAATCGCCCTTTCCCTCCTTTCCGACCCACGCCTCGCCTTAAATCTGCTGCAGGCAGGCGCCTCCGCCTACCTTTTGAAAGACCGTGCCTTTGAGGACCTTTTTCGAGCCGTGCGCGACGTGATAGGTAACCGCCTATACCTTAGCCCAGGGGTTACCGACCCTGCCATCAGGGCCTACCTGGAAGCCCGGAGGGAAATCGCGGCGCGCTTCCGCTTGCTTTTCGAAACTGCGCCTCTCGGGGCAGCCCTCCTGGACCAGAACGGCAGGTTGGTGGAAGCCAATCCCTCCCTGGAGGATATGCTGGGATACCGCCGGGACGAGCTGTATCAACTGCCTTTATGGCGGTTTGACCATCCCGGGGATGAGGATTCCTGTCTGAGCCTTTTCCAGGAATTGGCGGCAGGGAAACGGGACTCATACCAGGCTGATAAGCGTTTTCTTCATAAGAATGGCCGGCTGCTTTGGGGTTGCCTTACCGTTTCCCGGGTCCAATACCCGTCGCAGGAATCCTGGTTTGCCCTTGCCTTGGTGGAAAATATCACTAACGCCAGCAAGTTGAGGAAAAGATACGGGCCTATCAAACGGCTTCAATCTTTGCCCTCCGAACTGTCAAGCCCGGTAGATATTTTCTTGAATGGTCGGGCGTCGGAGCAACTGACTGAAAAGACTGTCTGATTGCCGTATTTTATCTGAATCAGTCTAGTTGAGCGGAATAACAATTTTCCGAACAGGGTGGCAGTGGCTTAATAAGGCTCTCGACCTGGCCAAAAATCTGAGTCGTTTATCACCTTTCACCTTTTGTCAAAGAGGAGCTTGCCAAAATGGCAGTTGACCCGGCTCCGGATTATGCCATCCTGGATGTGCCCGAAGTCCTCCAGCGCCTCTTTCACCCCCGCCCCGAATTTGCGCCCTTGAATTCGCCCGCCTCAGCCCAAGAGGTCCTCATCCCGGTGGACCCGGGGGTAGTGGTGGGCGGCCGCTTTTACCCCGCCGGAGCTCAAGAGCCCACCCTGCTGTTCTTTCACGGTAACGGGGAAATCGTGGCGGATTACGATGACCTGGGGCCGCTATACGTGCAACGGGGGCTCAACTTTTTTCCCGTGGACTATCGCGGCTACGGCCGGTCCACCGGAACCCCCACCGTGGCCGCCATGATGCGCGATTGTCATGAGATTCTGGCCTTTGCCCTGGAATGGTTAACCAGGCAGGAGTTCTCCGGCCCCCTGGTGGCCATGGGCCGCTCCTTGGGAAGCGCCTCTGCCCTGGAGCTGGCTGCGCTCCATCCAGACCGGCTGGACGGCCTCATCGTCGAGAGCGGCTTTGCTTACGCCGGACCCCTGCTCGAACTTCTGGGGGTGGACCTTAAGGCCTTGGGGTTCACCGAAGAGATCGGGTTCCGAAACGTAGACAAAATCAGGCGTTGGGAAAAACCTCTGCTGGTCATCCACGCCGAATACGACCACATAATCCCCTTTACCGACGGGCAGGCCCTGTATGACGCCAGTCCCTCGCCGGAGAAAACCTTGCTCCAAGTGGCGGGCGCCAACCACAATGATATCCTGTGGGTGGGCTTTGACGCCTACCTGGAGGCGGTGGCTCGTCTGGGGACCCTGGTAAAGGGCCGGAAAGCCAAATAGGCCGGTTTCAGACGGGGCAAGTACAGGTGGCGTTAAACCCTGCCTCTCATCTCTTCCCTTTGTATTGCCTAATTTTCTAGACCGCAAGGTTCCTGGCTACCTTTTCCCCAAGACCTTTGCATACGCGGCGCCCCGAAATCCCGGTGCCATGGCCGCAGGAAATATCTCAAATCATTTATTCGCTATGGACTCCCTCCCTGGAGATGGTAAAATTAACTACATTTAAGTATCTACGTTTAAACCAAGTTAGGTGCAGGCTAAGTGGCAATCAAACGGGAATCCATCGTCTGCCCCGGATGCGGCTGTCTCTGCGACGACCTGGACGTGGCCCTGGAGGGTGACAGGATTGTCGAAGTGGACAACGTCTGCCTCTGGGGCGTCAGCCGGTTTCTCCATACCAAGAAATTTCATCCCAAAAAAGACCGGAGCCGGCTGCACGTCCCCCAGGTGCGGCGCCGGGGGCGACTGGAGGCGGTCTCCTACGAGGCGGCCCTGGAGCAGGCGGCGGAGGTCCTGACCCGGGCCCGGCGCCCGGTGGTCTACGGCCTCACCAACTCCGGGTCTTGGGCCCAGGAGGCGGCCTTCAGGCTGGCCCGGAATCTGCGGGCCCGGCTGGAACCCGCGGACCTGGCCTTTCAGGCCCCTTTTTACCGGAGTTTGCAGCAATACGGGCTTCATTGGGCTTCCCTGGAAGTGATCCGGGATGAGGCGGACACCGTGGTGTACTGGGGAGCCAATCCCCTGCACTCCTCCCCCCGGCACCTGGTCCGCTACGCGGCCTTCGCCCGGGGCCGGTTCACCGAACGGGGGGTGGAAGACCGCCAGGTGGCCGCGGTGGATATCTTTGCCACCGAGATGGCAAAAATCTGTCACCTGTTCATCCGGGTGGACCCGGGGGAGGAGGCGGCGCTGATCGAGGGCGTGACCGCCGCCCTGGCCGGCGGCCCGGGGGGCAGGACGCGGGTTAGGGGAACCCGGAGGCTGGCCGAGTTTTTTGGCCGGGCCCACTGGGGGGTCATCTTCTGCGGCCGGGGGGTGAGCTACGGGGGGCCTCAGCTCTATGACCGGTTAGCCCGGCTGGCGGCGGTGCTCCAGGGGCGGGCCCGCCTTAGCCTGTTTCCCCTGGCCGATGATTTCAACTCTGCGGGCCTGTACCATCTGCTCCTCCGGGAATTGGGGAGCCCCGGGGCGCCGGATTTCGCCGCCGGGCCCGACCCGGTGATCCACACCAGTCCGGTGGATTTCCAGGAGGTGGACGCCGTGGTGGTGGCCGGTGCGGACCTCTTGTGGTTCTTGCCGGAAGACCAGCTCCAGGATCTACAGGCGCGCCGGGTGCCCCTGGTGGCGTTGAGCCCCTTTGCCAACCGGACCACCGGGAGGGCCCAGGTGGTCTTTCCGGTGGCCTTGGCCGGGGTGGAGACCACCGAGACGGCGTACCGCATGGACGGCTTGCCCCTGGTCCTGAGACAATTGGTGCCGTCTGCCCTGCCGCCGGACTGGCAGGTCTTGGCGGATCTTGATGGTTTGATTCAGGGAAGGGGAGGCCGGAGAGAACTGATTGCCCCCGGCTCTCTCCTCAAATGATTGATAAACGGGACCTGCTCCAGATGCGTCTGAAAATTTCCGGGGGGCACGTATATGACCCGTCCTGCGGCTGGCAGGGCGAGGTCAGGGACCTCTTCATTGAAGGCGGCCGCCTCGTGCCCCGCCTGGCCAGAACGGATAAGGTCATGAAGGCCGCCGGAAGGGTGGTGGTGGCCGGAGGCATCGACCTGCGGGGCCAGGTGGCCACCTACGGCCTCAACTTCCGGCGCGCCGCCGGGGGGATGCCTTCTCCCCGGGAGTTGGGGGAGGCTTACGCCGGGCTGGGCTATACCCATGTCCATGAGCCTTTCCTAACCTGGTTCACCGCCAATTATGTCCACTGCCAGCTGGCCGCCTTGCCCATCGTGGACACCTCCGCTTCCCTGGTGGTAAATCTCCGGGACCTGGACCTCTGGCTCCGCTCCCCGGAGCAACTACCCGAGGTGGGGGAGACCCTCCGGTTTCTGCTGGACCAGACGCGCTCCCTCAACTTGCGGGTGGTGGAACCTTTTGTGCGGTACCGGCAAGAGTATTATGCCCACCGCACCGTGGCCACCGAGGCGGCCCTGGAGATCCTGGCGGATTTGGCCAGCAGCCAGAAACTCCACCTGACCCTGGAAGCCGGCCCGGACATCTTGCGGGCTGGTTTGCCGGAGGCGGAACTTTTTCATCTGGCGGCCCTGGGTCCGGCTCTGGTTGAAGATGAGCTCATAGAGGCCGCCTTACGGCTGCTTGCGAAGGGGGCCACCGCGGATATGGGATTAATGGACCCCGGGGGCGGGGCCGCGCCGGGGACGCCGGGAATTGAGGTGGACCTGGGATGGTTTAAGGCCCTCGACCTTGCACCCCGGCCGGATGAGGCCGCGGCCCGGCGAGCCCTCAAGTTGGCCCTGCAATATGAAGGGGACCGCCTGGCTTTTTCCGGCGCCGGCATCTGGGCGGCCCCGGTGCCAGACTACCCCAGGCTGTTTTCCTGGCTGGCGGACCCGGCGGCCCGCCCGCGGGACTGGAGGGAGGAGCTGGGCTCCCGGCAATATTCGCTGGACCGGTGGGTCTGGGCGACCCGCACTTTGCCGGCCCGGCTGCTGGGACTCAAGGACCGGGGCCATTTGCGCCCCGGGGCCCGGGCCGACGTGGCCATCTACGACTTCTCGCCCGAGGGCCAGTGGACCGGCCGCTGCCGTACCCTGTTGAAGGCCGGGGAGCTCGTGGTGGACGACTACCGGTTGGTGAACTCCCAGGTGCCCCGGGCCACTTACTACCGGCAAACCGGGGCGGCAGCCACGGATTTGCTCCAAGAGCTTTGCCAATACCGGAGCTTGCGCCCGGAAAACCTCCGGGTGCAGCCGGAGCTTAAAGTGGAGTGGCAGCAGATTTAGCCAGGGGAGATTGGCAGGTATTTGCAACACCCTGTTATCTTGTCACCATGAGCATTCCGAAGGGTCTAGGTTCTTGGGATGGCTAGTGTTGCGATTCAAAGATTGTATGACATAAATCGAGCCCAGCCTAGCAGCCTGGAGTTTTAAGTCCCCCTTTCTTAACGCAATTTTATACTTGACATACCCAATCTCCTGTTATATATTGAATCTAACAAGGAGAAAGGCCATGAACTCAATCATCTCCGCCCCTCACTTTCACAATGAAGAAGCCGCCTACGCCTTTGTTGAAGCCAGAATATGGCCCGATGGCCCAGTTTGCCCTAAATGTGGGAGCAAAGAGCGTATCGGTAAAATGGGTGGCAAAAGCACCCGCATTGGCACCTATAAGTGCTATGCCTGCCGGAAGCCCTTTACCGTCAAGATGGGAACCATCTTTGAAGATAGCCACGTTCCTATGCGCCTTTGGCTTCAAGCCATCTATCTAATGTCCGCTTCCAAGAAAGGCATTAGTTCTCATCAGCTTCATAGAACCCTTGGGGTAACTCTTAAGACCGCATGGTTCATGGGCCATCGTATCCGTGAAGCCATGCGGGAAGGCGAATTAGCTCCCTTTGGTTCCAATGGTGGAACCGTTGAAGTTGACGAAACCTTTATCGGAAATGAAGCAAATGTGCCTAAAAGACGTGGATATGCCCACAAGCGCAAAGTTCTTTCCCTTGTTGACCGGGAATCCGGCGAAGCTCGGAGCATCGTGATTGACAGCCTCAAAGCTGAATCCGCTGTCCCGATCTTGAAAGACAATATCGCCAAAGAAGCCAGAGTAATGACCGACGATGCCGGTCAATATAAGTACTTGAATGAGCATTTTTCGGAGCATGGTTGCGTCCAGCATAGCCAAGGTGAATATGTTTCCCTTGCCGACCCCTCCATTCACACTAACACTGTGGAAGGCTTTTTCTCCATCTTCAAACGTGGTATGAAGGGCGTATATCAGCATTGCAAGAAACAACATCTTCACCGTTATCTGGCGGAGTTTGATTTCCGCTATAGCAAGCGCATCGCCAGAGGCGTTGATGATAGCCAGCGCGCCGACAAAATTCTTTGCGGCGTGGTGGGTAAGAGGCTCACTTATCAAACGACTCATTAATGAATTAACGGAATCTGATGAGCGCAAAAAAGAGTAAACCACCACCCGATGACAAAGAGCAATCTGCCCGGTTTATCGAGACAGCAGGGCAGGTTCAAACTGATAATGCCCAAGAAGCCTTTGAAGAGGCACTTGGAAAAATTGTTAAGAAGAAACGAGTTTCTATGGCGAAGGAACCAAAAGAGTTTCCTTAAACCGTTTTGATAAATGATTCATAAGGCTTTTGATAGCATGAAATAACTCAAGAGTCTTTGGCTCATCATAAACTTTTGGTATATGAGAAACAGGGTTCCGGTATGCTGTTTTTACGTTTCTAAGCCATGAAGCTGACTCAGTATAATATTGTTCATCTTCTTTAGTCATATTTACCAGATTAGAGGGAATAGGTGTTCCTTTCGCTTTGCTTTGTATCGCTTTATCAATTTGGTTAAGAGCTTTATTCCAATTGGCCCTTTCTTTATCGGGAACCCCACAAAAATCAGCAAAAGCTACAAGGCCATATTCAGCAACTCGCATGAGGTGATGGACAGCAGCAGTAAAACGTTCGGTTGCAAAGCATTTCCCTGCTTCTTCCATATCCCATTTAACTGATGGGAATGCTATTAAAGTTTGTTCATTTAGTAAATTTTCTCCCTTATAATATGGAACCCTATGGGCCAAAATAAAAAATAACATCTTTGATTTTAGTTCAGCGTTAATTGCTTTAGAAAAAAAATCAATTTCTCGACTTATTTCGTTCCATGTAGGTGAAGAAAATTCATATTTTTTATATGCTTCATGTATTAATTCAAAAGACACA
The DNA here is from genome assembly GCA_963790655.1 of uncultured delta proteobacterium. Lineage (GTDB taxonomy): Bacteria > Desulfobacterota > Desulfobaccia > Desulfobaccales > 0-14-0-80-60-11 > DASWLF01. Next base: position 67,049 of record CAWBPT010000024.1, read on the forward strand.
TACATTTCTAATGTTATCGCATGGGCCATAATTGTAGCAAGATTGGTCTTAACTATTAGTAATTCTTCTTCTGTCAATTCATCATTGGGGGCTACTACTGTCGATATGTGCCCTACAATACTTTGAATTGAGCGTCCAATCTCAATAAAATCTTCTGCATGTTTTTGTAACATATCAAACAGGCTCCACAAGCAAGATGAACCACTCTCCCATGGAGAAGCTGTATTGTCAAAAAAATTCCCCTTAATATCCATCTTGCCCCCTTTTTCGACGGGCGGGTATGTCAAGTATAACATCCCGTTTCTTAAAGGGGGATTTAGGGGGATTATTAGGCGCATATTTAATCCCCCCTCACCCCCCTTTAGAAAAGGGGGGCAAAGACCCTGATTTTGAATGGAAGAAGGGGGCTTTGAGATTCCTCAGCCCGGGGTCGAAGGCAGATCGTTGGCAGAATTAATTGAAATAACCGAATTTTTGCCGGGCACCGATTGTCGCCAATGCGGCCTGACCTGCGCCGACTTCGCCGCGGCGCTGCTGGCCCGGGAACTGGCCCCGGAGGACTGCCCCGTCCTGCATGAACTCGATTACGCCGGGTTCATCGAGGCGTTGCACGAGTTGTTGGGGCCGGTGGCCACGGCCCCGGGTATGCAGATCGACGGGGAAAAATGCAACGGCTGCGGCATTTGCGTGGCCATGTGCGAATACCACCTGGGCAATTGCGCCGAGGCCCGGCTGGGCAAAGGCCCCCGGCCCCGGGACCAGGTCGTTTTCCACGTGGTCAACGGCACCGTGGTGGTGGTGCGCCAGGACCTCTGCACCCGGCTGGTCCAGGCCGCCGAGAAATGCAACAAGTGCGCGGACCATTGCCCCATGGACGCCATCACGCTATGGTAAACAGGTGCCCGCCCTCCGGCGGCAGGTGACCGTATGGCCGTATCGGCTTCAGACGGACTGAGATGAGCGAAAAAATCCGCATCCACAACCTGGACCCGCAGTTCAAAGACGAAGTGTCCCGGGAGCCGGGATGCCAGCATCTGCTGCGCTGCTTTTCCTGCGGGGTCTGCACCGCCAGCTGCCCGGTCAGCGAGATTGAGCCCGGCTTCAGTCCCAGCCAGATCATCCGGCAGATCCTCTACGGCATGCGGGGGGCGCTGCTGGCTTCGCCGGCCCTGTGGTATTGCGCCCGCTGCGCCAACTGTTCCTTCCAGTGCCCCCAGGACGTGCGGTTCCTGGACGTCATCCAGGGACTCAGGAATATCGCCCGCCGGGAAGGGCTGATCAGCGCCGCCCGGGTGGCCAACCTGGACCGGGGGGAGCGGCTGCTGCAAGAACTCCGGCGGCGGCTCATCTCGCAGATCCTCACCGGACCTGAGGAGACGGAGATTAAAGCCGCCATGGCCCGGATAATCAAAGGCTTGGATCAGGATTGACCCAACGTTGCCCATCGGCCAAGAATTGCTGATTTCCAAAGGTTTATAGTGGAGCGGTTCATAACTAGCTGGACATAAAATCAGATCTGGAGAGCCGGACTATGTCGGTTAAGTCCCCCTTTGAAAAAGGGGGATTTATGGGGATTTCAAGCGGTTATAAAAATCCCCCCTGACCCCCCTTTAGCAAAGGGGGGTAAAATACTGTCTGTCCACTGTCACTTTAATTTTGAGACACACCAATAGCTGACCGCTGAGCGCTTCAAAAGGAGCAACGAGTCCAGATGGCCTATATCCGGCCATTAGAGCGGGTAGCCAGCCCCCGGGTCCTGGTGGTGGGCGGGGGCATCGGCGGCATCCAGGCGGCCCTGGAGGCGGCCGCGGCGGGGCTGCCGGTGACCCTGGTGGAAGAAGGCCCCGCCCTGGGAGGCCTCATGGCGCAGTTGGACAAGACTTTTCCCACCAACGACTGCGCCATGTGCATCCTCTCCCCCATGATGCTGGCCCTGGCCCGGCATCCCGGCATCGAGATCCTTTCCCTGACCCGGGTCCTGGAGGTCCGGGGCGACCCCGGAGACTTCCGGGTGCTGCTGAGCCGCCGGCCCCGGTACGTGGAAGAGGACAGGTGCTCGGGGTGCGGCGAGTGCGTCCGGGTCTGTCCCCGGAAAATCCCGGACCCTTATAATCTGGGGCTCACTGAGACCAAAGCCATCCGGGTGCCCTTCCCCCAGGCCGTGCCCCAGGCTGCCTGCATTGCCCCGGAAGCCTGCCGCGCCTTGGAGGGCAAGCCTTGCCGGGCCTGCCTGGAGGTCTGCCCGGCGGCGGCCATCAATTTCGACCAGCGCCCGGAAGAGCGGACCTGCTCCGTGGGGGCCCTCATCCTGGCTTCCGGGTCCCGCCCGGCTTCGGCCCGGAGTTTCCCCGGCTATGGCCACCCCGACGTGGTGACCAGCCTGGAATTTGAACGTCTGCTCAGCGCCACCGGCCCGCACGGCGGCAAGCTCTTGCGCCCGTCGGATGAGGCCGAGCCCGGGCGCATCGCCTTTATCCAGTGTGTGGGTTCCCGGGACCGGCGCCGGGGGGCGGCCTATTGTTCCACCCTTTGTTGCCTCACCAGCCTCAAAGAGGCCGTGGTGGCCCGGGAAATCAGCGCCGCGCGGGTGGAGTCCACCATCTTCTATATGGATCTCAGGGCCCAGGGCAAGGGGCACGAAAGCTACCTGGCACAGGCCGGGGCCCGGGGGGTGCAGCTGGTCCGCTCCCGGGTGACGGCGGTGCAACCCCGGCCCGGAGGCGGGGTCCTGGTGCGATACGCCGACGGGCGGGGCCGACCCCGGGAGGCGCCCTTCGATCTGGCGGTGCTCTCAGTGGGCCTCAGGGCCTCGGAGGGCCTGCCGGCCTGGGCCCGGCGCCTGCAGGTGGACCTGAATGAGCACGGCTTCATCAAGGCGGAGCCCTGGATGCCGGGATGCGCCGGCCGCCCCGGGATCTTCCTCTGCGGGGCGGCCCGGGAGCCCCTGGACATCACCGAGACCGTCACCACCGCCGGGGCCGCGGCCGGGGCTGCGGCCCAATTGTTGACCGTAAGCTTCCGGACCCCGGCCCCCAGACTCAAGCTGCCGGACGCAGCCCGCGAGGGCGAGCCCCTGAAGATAGGGGTCTTCCTCTGCCACTGCGGCACCAACATCGCCAAAACCGTGGACCTGGACCGACTTGCCGCCGCGGCCCGGCTGCTGCCCGGGGTGGTCCACGTGGAGGAGGCCCTCTTTGCCTGTGGGATGGAATCCACCCGCCGCATGGCGGAAACCATCAGGAATTTGGGCCTGAACCGGGTGGTGGTGGCCGCCTGCAGCCCCCGGACCCATGAAGCGGTTTTCCGGGAGGTGGTGGCAGCAGCTAACTTGAATCCCGGTTATTTCGCCATGGCCAACATCCGGGAGCAGTGCGCCTGGGTGCACCAGGAGGAGCCGGCCGCGGCCCTGGAGAAGGCCCAACATGTGCTCACCATGGCGGTGCGCCGGTCCGGGGTCCTCCAGCCTTTGCGGCCCCAAACCTTTCCCGTAATTCCCCGGGCCCTGGTCCTGGGGGGTGGGGCGGCGGGGATGAGTGCGGCCCTGAGCCTGGCCCAGCAAGGGTTTCACACCTACCTGGTGGAACGGTCCGAGCACCTGGGGGGCCTGGCCCGGCAGCTCTATTTTACCCTGGAAGGGCCCGATCCCCAGGAATTCCTCCAGGAACTCCAGTCCCAGGTCCGCAGCCATCCCAATGTGGAGGTCTTGACCCGGACGACCCTGGTGACGGTAGCCGGAAACGTCGGCCAGTTCCGCAGCCTGGTGCGCCAGCAGACCCTGAACCGGACCCGGGAGCGGCGGCTGGAGCACGGCGTCATCCTGGCGGCCACTGGGGGCCGGGCGTTCCAGCCCCAGGGCCTTTATCTCTACGGCCAGGACCCCCGGGTCCTGACCCAGCAGGAGTTGGAGGAGAAGATTCACTTCGCCGCCCCCGAACTGGACCAGGTGCGCCAGGTGGTGATGATTCAGTGCGTGGGGTCCCGGGAGCCGGAGCATCCTTATTGCAGCCGCCTGTGCTGCTCCCAGGCCTTGAAAAACGCCCTGCTCCTGAAGGCAAGATACCCCCGGGCGGACGTTGCCATTCTCTACCGCGATCTTAGGGCCTACGGCTTCCGGGAAAGCTTTTATCAGCAGGCCAAGGACCGGGGGGTGAGATTCATCCCCTTTGAGCCGGAGAGCCCCCCGCGGCTGGAGGCGGCCCGGCGGCGGCCCCTGGCGGTTTGGGTCCGGGACGAGCTGCTGGGGCAGGAGGTGGGGCTGGCGGCGGACCTGCTCATCCTGAGCGCCGGGGTCCGGCCCGCGCCGGGAAGCGATCAGGTGGCCCGGCAACTGGGTATTCCCCTCACTCTGGACGGGTTCTTCCAGGAGGCCCATCAAAAGCTGCGCCCGGTGGACGCCCTGGCCGAAGGCGTTTTTCTGTGCGGGGTGGCCCATTACCCCAAGAGTTTGGGAGAGACCGTGTCCCAGGCCCAGGCGGCAGCCCAGCGCGCCGCCGGCATTCTCTTCCAGACCGAACTCTTGGGCCGCGAACTGACGGCACGGATTATCCCGGGGGAATGCCGCCGCTGCCTGGCCTGTCACGGGGTCTGTCCTTTCGGGGCCGTGCAGGTGGACGGAGCCGGGAAACCTGAGGTGCAAACGGAGGCTTGCCGGGGCTGCGGCATCTGCGCGGCCGAATGCCCGGTGGGGGCCATCCGGATGAGCCGGGTCACGGAGGAGGAACTGACGGCCCAGATCGAGGCGGCGCTGTGGTAGGTAAGCTGTAAGCTCTCAGCGGTCAGCTATCGGCATCAATAAGGCGGGGAAAAATAATTAGTGTAGCGGTAATTTGATTTTCAACTTTTTTTGCAGAAAGCTGGCGGCAGAAAGCTGACAGCTCAGGAGAAGGCGCCATGAGACAGAGTTATTGCGGGTTGTGCGATGACTGCCAGTTGGGGAACGCCAATTTTTTGCAAACAGTCTCCCAACTGAAGGAATACGTGGACCGCTTCCGGGCCAACGTCTGGCTCCACTGTTTTCCCCAGGGGGAGGGCTTCAGCCTGCCGGAATTTAAGAAAGGGCTGGACTGGTTCCTGGCCCACGCCGAATGCCCGGGCTGCCAGGGGGGGCGGGGCCTGGAGGATTGCCCGGTGCGCACCTGCGCCCTGGCCCGGGGCCTGGAGCATTGCTACCTGTGCCCCGACCTGGAGCCCTGCGACAAGTTTGACTTCCTGCTGGCTGAGTTCCCCGACGTCAAGACCAACCTGGGGCGCCGCCAGCTGAAGGACAAGGCCCGGCGCTATCACCAGAAGCTGGAAACGGAGAAGAAATAGAGGGGATAAGGTGAAACCGCCAAAATTTCGGAATATGCTGCGGCCCGAACCAGGCGAGTTTATTAGTGCCGCGATTAATAAATTGTAGGGTATGAAACGAGCCCAAACTGAATGCTTGGGTCTTCTAAGTCCCCCTTTCTTAAAGGGGGATTTAGGGGGATTATTAAGCGGTTAATTAATCCCCCCTTACCCCCCTTTAGAAAAGGGGGGGGTAAAAAAACCATTGGTTTAAATGTCATAGCAATTATGAAACGCCGCGATAAATAATTTTTAATCAGCTCCGACTCTTATAATCTGAAATCGGCATGAATGCGGCCATAGTCAAACGCGAAAGCAAAGATTACCTGGAATTGACGTTGAAGATGTACGTCGATGAGGTGCGGCTGCGCCTGGACAAGCGGGTCTGCCTCAAATGCGACATTTGCTCCCTGGTGTGCCCCCGGGAGGCGGTGGCCATCATCCCCGGGGAAGACGACCTGGACATCTCCATCGATCCCCGGGTCTGTCTCCTGTGCGAAGTCTGCGCCCACTTCTGCCCGGTAGGGGCCGTGACCCTGAGCTATAACGGCCTACCCAAGACGATCTTTGCCGAGCACCGGGGCCTGGCGCCGTTTTTCCCCAAGATCGAGATGGACAAAGACCGGTGCCTCCAGCCCTGCCCGCCGCTCCCGGAGGGAGAAGAGCACTGGTGCCGCCGCCAGCTCAAACTGGTGGCCAACGCCCTGGAGGGCTGCCCCAAGCAGTGCCGCAAATGCTTGGAAGCCTGCCCCCGCCAGGCCATCGTCCTGGATGAGGCCGCCCAAACCATGGCGGAGCCGGACCTGTGTCTCAGGTGCGCCCAGTGTTTACAGGTCTGCGAGTACGAGGCCATCCGGGTCACCCCCCAGTTTCGCGGCGCCCTCACCCTGGACGACAGCAAGTGCCCGCCGGACTGTGACCAATGCATCAAGCTGTGCCCCATTCAGGTCATCGTGCGGGAGGGGGACCGGGTCTTCCTGAAAGTGGAGGATTGCAGCTATTGCGGGGTGTGCCGCAATATTTGCGACTACGGCGCAATTACGGTTTCCCGGGTAGAGGTGGTGGCGGAGCCGGGGGAATTTTCCCAGGCCTGGGAGCACGCCGTGGCGAAACTATTGGAGGGGTAAGAAGGGAAAACTGGGAGCGAAAAATAGATACCATCACCCCCACCCCAACCCTCCCCCCTCAAGGGGGAGGGAGTTATGGAAGGAACCCATTTTATACTGGTTCCCAAGCTTAGCTTGGGGGACGCTTGGGGACGAGAAGATAAGTCTTTGGAATTTTTCTTTAAGCTGATAGCTGAAGGCTGAAAGCTGCTATCTCAAATGACACGCATCGGCCTCTATATTTGCCACTGCGGCCTCAACATCGCCGGGGTCTTGGATCCTGAAGCCCTGGCCGCGGCAGCCCAGGATTTGCCCGGGGTCCTGGTTTGCCGCCATCACCTCTATTCCTGCTCCGAGGCCGGCCAAAAAGAAATACAAAAGGATATCAAGCACTTTTCCCTGAACCGGGTGGTGTTGGCCGCCTGCTCTCCCAAGCTCCACGAGACCACCTTCCGGCGGCTGCTTAAGGAAAGCGGCGTTAACCCTTATCTGCTGGAGATCGTCAACCTGCGGGAGCACTGCTCCTGGGTGCACGCGGGAGAGCCCGAGGCGGCGGCGGCCAAGGCCCTGGACCTCATTCGCATGGGGCTGGCCAAGGTGCGGGGCGCCCGCCCCCTCAAGGACCGCCGGGTGCCCCTGCATCGGGAGGCCCTGGTGATCGGCGGCGGCGCCGCCGGGCTCCGGGCCGCCCTGGACATCGCCCACGCCGGCTTCCCCGTGACCCTGGTGGAGCGCCAACCGGTGCTGGGGGGTATGACCAACCGGTGGCACCACACCTTTCCCCAGGGACAGAGCGCTCTGAGCCTCATTAATCCCATGATGGCCGCGGCGGCCCTGCATCCCGGCATCCGGGTGCTCACGGGTAGCGAAGTAACCGCGGTGCGCGGCCATTTCGGCAACTTTGAGATTACGGTGCGGCAATCTCTCTCCCCGGTGCGCGAGGCTTGCGACCGCTGCGGCCGGTGCGCCCAGGTTTGCCCGGTGCAGGTTCCCGATGAACTGGAGCAGGGGCTGAGCCGGCGGGCCGCCATTTACCTGCCTTCCCCCACGGCCTTCCCGGGGCGGTACGTGGTGGACCGGGAGCACTGCACCGGTTGCGGCGAGTGCGTCCCGGCCTGTCCCCTGGGGGCCATCGACCTTACGGCCCCGGAGGAAGCCGAGCACCACCTGCGGATGGGCAGCATCGTGGTGGCCACGGGTTTTCTCCCCTTCGATCCCGGGGGCAGCCGCTACGAGGCCTGGGCGGCGCTGCCCGGGGTCATCACCTCGGTCACCCTGGAGCGCCTGCTGGCTCCCGGCGGCCCCACCCAGGGCCGGGTGGTTACGGGCCCGGACGGGGGAACCCCAGGATATTGCTTTTATCCTGTGCGTGGGTTCCCGGGAAGAGAAAGGCAACCGTTATTGCTCCCGGGTCTGCTGCCCCACCGCCTTGAAGCAGGCCCTGGAACTGAAGGCCATCCTCCCCCAGGCGAATATCCGCATTTACTACCGGGACATCCGCACCACCAAGAAGGAAGGGGAGGAACTTTATGCCGCGGCCCGGGAGGCCGGCATCCTGTTTATCCGGGGGCAGGTGGAGCGGCTCAAGGCCGATGCCGCAGGAAGAATTATCATCCGGGCGGAGAACGAACTTTTGGGAGCGACCACCGAGGACCGGGTGGACCTGGCGGTGCTGGCCGTGGGCATGGCTCCAGGGAACGGCAGCACCCTGAAGGAGGTGCTGAAGCTGCCCGTGGGGAGCGACGGCTTTTTCCTGGAGGCCCACCCCAAGCTCAGGCCCCTGGAGACCGTGCTGGACGGCATCTATCTCGCCGGGGCCTGCCAGGGGCCCAAGGACCTGGCGGAATCCATCACCCAGGCCTCCGGCGCCGCGGCCAAGATCCTGGCGCTCTTTGCCCGGGACACCATCACCCTGGACGGCCTGATCGCAGAGGTGGACCCGGAAAAGTGCACCGGGTGCGGCACCTGCTACAAAGAATGCGCCTTTCAGGCCGTGGAGCTTCTGGGGGAAGGGAAGCTCAAGAAAGCCCGGATCATCGAGGCCGCCTGCAAGGGGTGCGGCGTCTGCGCCGGGGCCTGTCCCAGCGGGGCCGTGGTGGCCCGGGGCTTCACCGACGAGATGATCGAGTCCCAGATCGACGAAGCCTTGGCAGAAAGCCCGGAGAAGAAGATCCTGGCCTTTTGCTGCAACTGGTGCTCCTACGCCGGGGCCGACTTTGCCGGGGTCTCCCGGCTGCAGTATCCCGCCGCGGTGCGGATCATCCGCACCATGTGCTCCGGGCGGGTGCATCCCAAGTTCATCCTCCGGGCCTTTGCCCGGGGGGCGGCGCAAGTGCTGGTGACGGGCTGCCACCCCCCCGGGGATTGCCATTATGTGGCCGGGAACCTCCGGGCCCGGGCCCGCATCGACAAGCTCAGGCCGAAGCTGGCCAAGAAGGGCATCGACCCCGGGCGCCTGCGTCTGGAGTGGATCTCGGCCACGGAAGGCCGGGCCTTTCAAAGGGTGATCCAGGAGATGGCGGAAAAACTTTAGGGGGAAAAGGTTAAAAGGGGAAGAGGGGAAAAGGTATCCAGTTAAATCCGAGAGGAATGAGCAAAGAGCTTATGGAGAGAAAAAAGATAGAGAGCTTTGAAGATCTGCTGGTCTGGCAGAAGGGTATGGAGATCGTCAAGCAAGTCTATCTCGTTACCAACGAGGGCAAGCTAAACCGGGATTTTGCCTTGCGGGACCAGATGAGGCGCGCCGCTCTCTCAGTTCCCGCCAATATAGCTGAAGGGTTCGAACGCGCCTCCAAAAAGGAGTATTTGAACTTCCTCAACATCGCCAAAGGCTCCGCCGGGGAAGTCAGGTGCCTTTTACGCGTATCTTTAGAACTTGGCTATTTGGAACAGAAAAGACACAACGAACTTCTGACCGCAATCCTAGAATTGAGCCGTTTTTTATCCAACCAGATCAAATCCTTGAAAGAGTCTAACAGATGAGAACCAGTTTTTCTTATCACTCCCTTTTCCCCTTTTCCCCTTTTAACCTTTTCCCCCTTTGGAAAAGAACCTCCTTTAAGCCTTGGCGCGTTGGTCATGGTTGGAGTTCTCATGCCGCCGGATAAGGTTCTCATTTGTAACTGCCCGGATTTGCCGGTGGATGGCCGGGAGTTGGCGGCGCATTTGTCCCGTGAGGGCCTGGAAGTCCGCCTGGCCCCGCCCCTGTGCACCCCGGCGGGACTGGAGCAGGGGCGGGCGCTGGTGGCTGCGGACCCCGGGGTCTGGCTCCTGGCCGCCTGCGGGCGGGAGCGCCACCCCTTCTTTTTCCAGCAACTGGCCGGCGAGGCCTTAGTGCTGGACCTGTTTGCTTATGGCGACCTGGAGGCCGCGGCGGGCGCGGTGACTATGGCCCTGGAGGCGCCGACGCCACCTAAGCGCCGGGTGCCGACCGTCTCCCGGGAGGTGCTGGTCATCGGCGGCGGGGTGGGGGGCTGCCAGGCCGCCCTGGACCTGGCCAACGCCGGGTTCAAGGTCTACCTGGCCGAAACGTCCCTCTCCATCGGCGGCACCATGGCCCAACTGGACAAGACCTTCCCCACCCTGGATTGCTCCATCTGCATCCTGGGCCCCAAGCTGGTGGAGGTGGCGGCGCACCCGGACATCGAATTGCTCGATTACGCCGCTCTCGAAGGCATATCCGGGGAAGCCGGGCATTTTGAGGTGGACCTGGTCATCAAGCCCCGCTACGTGAACATGAGCAAGTGCGTGGGCTGCGGCACCTGCGCCACGGTCTGCCCGGTAATCGTTCCCAGCCGCTGGAATCTGGGCCTCAAACCCCGGAAGTGCATCCGCATCATCTTTGCCCAGGCGGTGCCCCTCAGGGCCACCATCGAGCGGGAATATTGCATCGACTGCCAGATGTGCGTCCAGGCCTGCGAACACCAGGCCATCAACCTGCTGTATAAGCCCGCCACCCGGCGGCTCACGGTGGGGGCCATGGTCCTGGCCACCGGGGCCCGGCCCTTCGACCCCACCATCAAAAGCGAATACGGCTATGGCCGCATCAGCGGGGTGGTGACCAGCCTGGAATACGAGCGCCTCGTCTGCGCCACCGGTCCCACCCAGGGGAGCCTGGTGACCCCGGCGGGCCGGCCGGCGCACCGGGTCGCCTTCATCCAGTGCGTGGGCTCCCGGGACCGCCGGTTTTTGCCCTATTGTTCGGGGTTTTGCTGCACCGCCTCCATCAAGCAGGCCATGCTGGCCCTGGAACATGAGCCGGGAGCGGCAGTGACCATCTTTTATAACGACATCCGCACCTCGGGCAAGGGCTTCGAGGAGTTGTACCAGCGGGCCCGGCAAGCCGGGGTCCGGTTTATTAAGGGACTCCCCGGGCAAATCAGGGAAGGCGAGGGCGGGGGGCCGGTAATCTTCTATGAAGACCAGCGGTCCGGGAGGCGAGAGCGCCTGGCCGTGGACCTGGCGGTGCTGGCCGTGGGGCTGGAGGCCCCCCGGGAGGTCCTGCCGTTCGAGGGCCCGGCCCCGGAGAGAGACGCCCTGGGCTTTTACCGGGGGCGCCATCCCGTGCTTCATCCGCTGGAATCTACGGTGCCGGGGGTTTTCCTGGCCGGCACCTGCCAGGGGCCCCGGGATATTGCCGAAACGGTCTGCCAGGGGAGCGGCGCCGCCGCCCGGGTCATCAGGATGTTCGCGGGCCTGGTGGGAGATATTCAAGGAGGTGGCTAGGGGCCGACGGCCCACTTACCATCCTCCCTGAAACCCTCCCCCAACCCGCAAAAATAGAGGTAGGGCGGCCGTCCCCGGCCGCCTCCGGCATGGAATGTGGAACAGCCGCCCCCGGCTGTTCTTGGGAAGAAAAGGTAAAGCATGGTTTGCCTATCGAAATAATTGATTGGCTTTTCTCAATTTTTGGTTTTTGCTGATGGCTGACTAGCTGAAAGCTGACAGGTATTCCATGGAAGAACAAGTTCTCATCCAAGGCCCTAATGTCACCCTGGAAGGCCGGTTTTTGCCGGGAACCACGGGCGGCGGAGTGGTCATCACCCATCCCCACCCCCTGTTCGGCGGCAGCATGGACAACAACGTGGTCTGGACCGCGGTGCGGGCTTTTGAGAACCGGGGCTGGGCCACCCTGCGCTTCAACTTCCGGGGAGTGGGACGGAGCACCGGGGCCTACGGCCAGGGCCTGGAGGAGGTGGAGGACGTGGTCGCGGCCCTGAACTTTCTCACGCAGTCGCACCCCGGGGCCGCACCTGCTGGTGGGATACTCCTTCGGGGCGTATGTTGCAGCCCGGGCCCTGCTCCAGGATCTCGCGGTGGACGGAGCCGTCCTCATCTCTCCTCCCGTGGCCTTCATGGAGATGACCTGGCTGCCCCAGGTGCCGCACCTCAAGCTCATCGTGGCCGGGGACCGGGATGAAATCGGCCCCCTCCTCGATGTGCAGGCAATGATGGCTGCATCTGAGCCGCCGGTTACCATCGTCGTCATTAAAGGCGCCGATCACTTCTACGGCGGCCGGGAGGAGCAGCTGTTCCGGGTGTTGCGAGATTATCCTTTATAGAGGGGCATCATTGAAACCAGGTTGCTCCAAAAGAGGGTAATCAAATAGTAAGGGCGGACACACAGGTCCGCCCCTACAAAAATTCCTGTTTGACTGCAACCCGGGATGAATTGGGTCGACCCCAGTATAGGGGGCGCCTGGCGCACTTTTCACCTCCATTCTGCCCCTTAGGGGGTTGGGGGAGGGAGCTTGAGGGAGGGGGCAGGGGCTAACTGCCCCTGGCCCCCTCTCTCAAAATCAACTTTTCCTGAACAGTCACCCCCCGCCCATGGCCTCCAGGACCCACAGGTACTCCCGGTGCAGGGATTCCTGGAGGTCCAGCTTGAGGCCGGGGGGAGCCACTCCCAGGTGTAGGTCTCGATCTCCAGGTGGCGGCTGAAGCCGCTCTCCCGCAGCAGTTTGAGTACCGCCCGGGTCTCCTCCCGGGTGGAGGACAGAAGCCCGTGCCGGTCCACGAACAGGGGCATGTGGTAGTGGATGCGCCAGGTTTCCCGGGGGCTCGAATCCAGCTCGGATAGGGCGTCGGTCAGGTCCCGGAACTGTAAGCGGGCGCCGGCCGCGCCCCGGGTGATGACCTGATGCAAGTAAGGGGACCGGGTGAAGGCCGCCAGCTGCCGGGCCGCCGCCGCCCGGGACTCGTGGTCCGGGGGCAGCTCGACCTCCAGCCCCGAAGTAATCTGGACCTTGCCGATTTTGATGCCCTCTTGGGCAAACGCCGCCAACACGGCTTCCGGCTCCTCGAACTCCACCGCCAGGTGGCAGGTGTCCAGGCAGATGCGGATATGTTCCAGCAGCCGCTCGCGGGCCTGGGACAGGGAAATCCCGGCGTGCCCCGCCAGCTGCGCCGCGCCCTCCTTAAGCAGCCAGTCCCGGTAGAAGCTCACCACTTCCCGGCTCAGTTCCAGCTCCCCGTCGGGCTCCGGCTCCAGGTCCAGGTGGATGAGCCGGCCCTCCGCTTCGTGCACCTGCACCAGTTTCGCCGCCACCCGGGCCAGGTTGGCGGTTGCCAGGCGCATGGCCCCGGCCTGGTCCTCCTTGATCCAGGGCTTGTAAGACAGGGGGACGGTGGAGATGCCGCCGGTCACTCCCGGGGGCAGGAGGCGGCGCAGGATCTCGATGAGGCGCAGGGTGTAGTCGAGACGGGCCTCATCCCGCCAGTCCGGGGCGAAGATCCGGGCCTTGACCAGAGGTTCGTCCAGAGCCCCGTAGGGAAAGCCGTTCAGGGTGAAGACGTAGAGACCGTGCCGGGCCAGGAAGGCCTGGAAGCGCGCCAGGTGGTCCCCGGCCAGCAACTCCAAGCTCTCCGCGGCGGACAGGCGCAGGCCCAGGCCAAAGGGCTTCTCCGGGGACAATCTGGCCTTCAGCCCCGGCACCTGGGCCCGGAGATGGGCAAACTGCTCCTGCCAGCCGCGGCCGGGGTGAATCTTGGTGCAATAAGTGAGGTGGAAAAACCCCTGGGGGCCGATTTGCATGGTCAGGGTTCAGTGGTCAGTGGTCAGTGGTCAGTGATTAGTGATTAGTGATTAGTGATTACAAGCTATTGCAAAACCCCATTTCAAGTGAAACTGTCATTCTGAGCGCAGCGAAGAATCTGGCTTTTTCAAATGCCTAGACCCTTCGCTACGCTCAGGGTGACAGAAAAAAGCGGTTTTGCAATAGCTTCTAGTGATCGGAGGTTGGCAAGGATAATTTAATTAGGCTCTCCCAGTTACCTGAACCCCGTGAAAGATCTCAAGGCAAGGGGACAAATTCCTGGCTACACGCCGGATGAGGCTTCCTGCACAGTCAAGATTCCCAGCCAGCCGGTAATAACCAGCATTTAAAGAATAACTAACCACTAACCACTGGCTACTGGCTACTGACTACTGACTACTGGCAACCGGCCACTGATCAACCGCGGCCAGGGTCTGTCTCCGGAGCAGATCGATGCTGGCTCTGACCAGGTTGGCATCCAGGTCGTGCACTTCCAGGGATTGCCCGATGTCCCAGACCAGCGTCAGGGTGAGGCGTCCCCCCAGGTGTTCCCGGAACTCGTCCAGGCCGGCCAGGATACCCCGCTCCTCCAGTTCGGGGGTATACAGGGCAAAGCCCAGGGTGGCCAGGGTATTGAGAATCCGCTGCCACCCGGGTCTACCCAGGAGCCCCGCCAGGTAGGCGTAAGTTACGTCCAGGGCCATGCCCAGGGCGACGGCGTCGCCGTGCCCCAGCTCGTAGCCGGTGAGGGCTTCCAGTTTGTGGGCCGACCAGTGGCCGAAATCCAGGGGCCGGGAACTGCCGAATTCGAAGGGGTCTCCCCCCGTGGCGATGTGGTCCAGGTGGAGCGCGGCAGTGCGATAAATCACCTGCTGCATGATCTTCTGGTCCCGGTCCGCCAGGGCCACCGCGTGCTTTTCCAGGAAATTGAACAAAGGGGCGTCCTTGATCAGGGCCACTTTGACGGCTTCGGCCACGCCGGCGATCCAATCGCGCTGACTCAACGTGGGCAGAAAGGCGAAGTCATTCAGCACCGCCGCCGGCGGGGCGAAGGTGCCGATAAAGTTTTTCTTGCCGAAGGCGTTGAGGCTGTTTTTAACCCCGATGCCCGCATCGGCCTGGGCCAGGGCGGTGGTGGGCACCCGGATAAGCCGCAGGCCCCGGTGGGAAGTGGCCGCGGCGAAACCGGCCATATCCAGGAGCGCCCCGCCGCCCACGGCCGCCACATAGGAGTGGCGGCAAAGGCAGGCGGCCTGGATGGCCTGCTGGACTATGGTGACGTACAGGGGGTCGTTCTTGGCGCCTTCGCCGCCCTCGAACAGGAGGGGAGCCCCGGCCAGGGCCAGGTACTCCCGGTGCTCCCGGCAGTAAGACTCGATCTGCTTCAGCAGTTGCGGGTGCTGCCGGTAGGCTCCCCGGTCCACCACCGCCAGCACCTTCCGGGGAAAGTGGCCGCCGTCGGCGCGCACGACGTCAACGAACAACGGATTTCCAGAGGAAAACAATTCCCGGGTGAAATGCACCGGATAGCGGTAGCTCACCTGGAATTCCTGCTGGATGGGTTTAAAGATTTTCATTTGCAGATCCTGTGAGAATTTATTTATTGCCAGAAGCAGAAAAGAGGTTTGCCGACGACTCGTTTTATTGGGGACGACGCCGGTTAATCGCAGGCTGAAGACTGAGGTTATAAGTTGTGCATCGGCGCCCGACAAGTCAAGAAGGCAAGGCGGCGGCGAGGCGGGCGATTAAGGTCAGCAGGGGCGAAGGGAGGATCCCCAACCACAGGATCACCAGCAAAATCACCGCCGCCGCGGCGCCGCTGGCGGGGTCGGCCCCGGGGACGGGCATTTCCGGGGCCGGCGGCCGCAGGTAAAGGCAGACCACCACCTTCATATAAAAATAGATGGAGATGATGACGGTCAGCATGCCGATGACCGCCAGGGCCGGGTAACCCGCGTCCAGCACGGCCCGGAACAGCACGAATTTTCCCATGAACCCCGCGGTGGGCGGCAGCCCGGCCAGGGAAACGAGACAGACGGCCAGGATGCCGGAGAGCCAGGGCTGGGTGTGGCCCAGCCCCTGGTAGTCGGTAAGGGCATCCCGGTCGGCGTCGCGGCCGGAGAAGCTGCCTACCAGGCCGAAGGCCCCCAGGTCCATGGCGGCGTAGACCGCCAGGTAAAACATCAGGGCCGGGAGCCCTCCCTGGCGGACGGCCAGCAGGGTCATGAAGAGATAGCCCATCTGGGCCACGGAAGAGTAAGCCAGCAGGCGCTTGATGCGAGTCTGGTACAGGGCGGTGAGGTTGCCCACCGCCATGGTGAGGCAGGCCAGGACCCACAGGGCGGGCACGCAGTAGTCCCACACCGGGGCGGCCACCAGCAGGGAAAACCTGAGGAGCGCCGCGAACAGGGCCACCTTGGAGCCGGTGGACAGAAAGGCCGTGACCGGGGCCGGGGCCCCCTCATAGACGTCGGGCGTCCACAGGTGAAAGGGCACCAGGGAAATCTTGAAGCCGATGCCCGTAAGGATCAGGGCCAGGGCCAGGATGATTAGGGGCAAGTGCTCCGGATAATGGGGCACCGCGGCCAGGGATTCCATAATCTGCAAGGTGCCGCTCATGGCGTAGAGCAGGGCGAGGCCGAAGGTGAGGAACCCCGAGGCCACCGCGCCCATGATGAAATATTTCAGCCCCGCCTCGTTGGAGCGGGCCTCCCCTTTGCGGATGGCGATGAGCACGTAGAGGGCCAGGGAAAGCAACTCCAGGCCCAGGAAAAAGATCACCCAGTTCACCGCCCCCGCCACCAGGACCATCCCCAGGGCGGCGAACAGCAGCAGGGCGTAAAGCTCGTCGCCGGCAAACCCCCGCTTCTCGCTATATTGGCGGATGAAGAGCAGGGTGAGCACGGTGATGGCCAGGAGCAGGCAGGTGAAGAACCGGGCAAAGCCCCCCAGGTCCACCATGCCTTCGGAAGTGGGGAGCGCGGGTGCCACCAGAGCCGCCACCGCGGCCGCACCCAAAGCGGTGAGCAGGGCCAGGGCGAAGAGCAGTTCCCGGGGCCGCGACCGCCAGAAGGCCCCGACGCAGAAAATGAGGGTGCCCCCGGCGGCCAGGATCAGGATGGGTAAGAGACCGATCCAGTCGGTGTGCATAACTTTTCCGATTGAGAGTTAACCAAAATCCCCTAACTAAATCCCCTTTAGGAAAGGGAGACGACTTAGAGCGTTTGCCAAAAATTCCTTCCGATTGCCGGTTTTTAAATCCCCCTAAATCCCCCTTTTTCAAAGGGGGACTTTTTTAAGGAATCCCGTTAAGTTCCCCCCTTTATAAAAGGGGGGTTAGGGGGGATTTAGGTTCTTGGATTTTGTGCCATAAAGGGAAAAACTTTTGGCATTGGCTTAATCTCACCCTGATGCGGCGTTTTTCACTAGGGGTGCGCCCAGGGGTGCGCCCCGAGGGCGGACCCGCAGGTCCGCCCTACATCTTCTGGTTCCCTAACCTCTCAACTTCTTAGCCACTTCGGCCACCCGGCGGCCCAGGGCCCGGGCGATGTCCAGGTCCTCCGGGGCGGGGACCAATTCATTGCGCGATCCGGCCACGGTAGTGGCGCTGTAAGGGCTGCCGCCCCGGCCTTCGGTGTGGAGCATGCCCGGCGTGGAATAGGGCACTCCCACGATGATAAACCCCAGGTGCAACAGGGGCGCCATCATGGTGAAGGCGGTGGTCTCCTGGCCGCCATGCGTGGTGGCGGTGGAAACAAAGACCCCCGCGGGCTTGCCCTCCAGCTCCCCCTTGACCCACAACTCCACGGTGGCGTCGAAGAAGGCCTTCATCTGAGAGCACATATTGCCGTAACGGGTGGGGGTGCCGAAGAGAACGCCGTCGGCCGCCCGCAGGTCTTCCAGGCCGGCGAAGGGGATGTCTTGCTGCTGCTCCAATACCTGTCGGGCATGCTCGCTTTCTTGCAGCTTTTTCTCATTGAAAGGCAGGTCCAGGACCCGGCGCAACATCACTTCGGCTCCCTCCACGGCTTGGGCCCCTTCGGCCACGGCCCTGGCCATCTTAAGGATGTGGCCGTACATGGAGTAGTAAACCACCAGGATTTTCATTTCATTCACTCCTTCCTTTGGTCAGGGCCTCGTAACCTATTTCAAACCTATTTTTTCTGTCACCCTGAGCGCAGCGAAGGGTCTAGTTAATTAACAAGACTAGATTCTTCGCTGCGCTCAGAATGACAATTATTGTCGAGACGCGGTTTTAAAATAGCTTCTCGCGATGATCTTAGAGTTCGCTTTTCGTCGTGGTCACATCCTTAGCAGGGCGACCTGGGCCGTTCCCTGGAGCATTTGCTGCACCGCGGGGTCCAGCACCTTGAGGACCGGTCCGGGATGCAGGCCGATGAAGAGCACCGCCAGAGCCAGAACTCCCAAGATCACAATTTCTCTGGGGTTAAGGTCCCAGAGAAGGTGCTCGGCCCTGGGTTCGCCGAAGAGGGAGTCCTGCACCATCCTGAGGATATAAATCACCCCAAAGACGATGCCCGCAAAACCCAAAATGGCAATCACCGGTTTGGCCTTAAAGGTGCCCACCAGGATCAGCATCTCCCCCACGAAATTATTGAGGCCCGGCAGGCCCAGGGAGGACAGGGCAAACAGCAGGAAAAAGGCGCTGAACCCCGGCATCTTGCTCCAGAGGCCGCCCAGCACGGCAAAGTCCCGGGAGTGAATACGTTCGTCCAGCATGCCCACCATGATGAACAGGGCCGAAGTGGAGAGGCCGTGGTTGATCATTTGCAGGATGGCGCCGCTCAGGGTGACGGAGTTCCAGATGGCGATGCCGATGACTATCATGGCCATGTGGGAGATGCTGGAGTAGGCCACCAGGCGCTTGAGGTCGGTTTGGGCCAGGGCGATCCAGGCGGCATAGAAGAGCCCGCCCACTCCCAGGACCAACAGCAGCGGCCCAAAAAGCTGGGTGGCGTTGGGAAAGAGGGGAATGGCAAAACGGAACAGGGCATAGACCCCGGTCTTCAGAAGCAGTCCCGCCAGGTCCACGCTTCCGGCGGTGGGGGCCTCGGTGTGGGTGTCGGGCAGCCAGGTATGCACCGGAATGAGGGGAATTTTGATGCCGAAGGCCAATAAAAAGCCGAGGAACAGCAGAATTTCGGTGGTGTGGCCCAGGGGCCCGTGTTGCATCAACTGGTACACCGAAAAGGTGTAGATCCCGGTCTGGTGGCCATGGATGACGTAGAGGGCGATGAGGGCGATGAGCATCACCAGGCTGCCGGCCAGGGTGTAGAGGATGAACTTGATGGCCGCGTGGATGCGGTTTTGGTGGCCCCAGATGCCCACCAGGAAAAACATGGGGATGATCTGGATCTCCCAAAAGAGATAAAACAGCAGCAGATCAGCGGCCAGGAACAGGCCGGCCAGGGTGCCTTCCAAAAACAGGATGAAGAAAAAGAAAGACCCCACCTTGAAATCGATGGCCTCCCAGGAGATGAGCACGCAGAAGACGTTGATGAAGGCGGTGAGCAGCACCAGCATCAGGCTGATGCCGTCCAATCCCAGACTGTAGCGGGCCCCCAGCCAAGGGATCCAGGGGTAGTCCTCCAGCAGCAGCCAGGTGCCCAGGGGTCCGGACTGGGGTTTGAGATCCAGGAAAAACAGCGAGGCCACCAGGCCCACCTCCACCAGAGTCACGCCCAGGCTGAGCCAGCGGACCAGGCGGGGGTGCCGGCAGGCGGCCAGGACCACAAAGCTGCCGAAGATGGGCCAGAAGATGATGACCGAAAGTATGGGAAAATGAAGCATGATCATGCCTCCGTTACCACAAGAACCAGCTCAGGCCCAGGGCGCCGAAAAAAATGGTTAATCCCAGGAGCAGCATGGCCAGATAGGTGGAAAGCCTCCCCGTGGTCCAGCGCCCCAGGCCCCGGGACACGGTTTCCAGGCCGCCGGCGGCCTGCACCACGCCGTCATCCAGGATGGATTCGTCAACCTTGAGCCAGAGGAATTGCGCCAGGGCCCGGTAAGGCCGGAAGATGGTCCTGGCGCCCCGGACGAGGCCCGCATCATAGCGGTCATCGACCTGCCGCCACAGGAACCGGGCCGCAGCTTGATAAGGCCGGACGAAGATCAGTTCATAGAGTCGGTCCAGGTAAAAGCCGCTGAACAACAGCCCCCAGTAGCCCCGGAGGGCCGGTTCCCGGGCCGGGCGGCGGCGATAAAGCCCATAGGCCAGGGCGATGGAGACCACGACGATGGCCGCGCTGGTGAGGCCCATGGCCCACTCCGTGGAGACGGCGGCCCCCAGGTCCGGACGGGCCCCGGGGACGATGGCCAGATAGTGCCCCAGAAAGTTCTTGCCGTAGCCGCCCGGGAGGTTGAGCAGGCCGTCGCCCAGGGCGCACACCGCCAGGGGCCACAACACCCAGGCCATGAACCGGGGGGTGGGGTGGATCTCTGCGGCCCGGCGGCCGTCGGGGCGCTCCGGAAAGGCCACAAAGAACACCCGGAAGGTGTACAGGGGCGTCAGAAAGGCCGCCGCGCTGGCGAGTAGCCAGAAAATCTTATAAATGCCTCCCGGATGGATAAAGGTGGCCAAAAGGATGCGGTCCTTGCTGAAAAAACCGCCCAGGAGCGGAAAGGCGCTCAAGGAGACGGCCCCGGCCAGAAAGAGCCAGTAGACCGCGGGCAGGCGGCGGCGCAGGTCGCCCATGCGGAAGATGTTGTGCTCCTCGGCCAGGGCCTGGATGACGATGCCGGCGGCCAAAAAGAGCAGCGCCTTGAAGAAGGCGTGGGACACCAGGTGGAAGAGGCCGCCCACGATATCGCCGGCCCCCACCGCCAGAAACATGTAGCCCACCTGGCTGATGGTGGAGTAGGCCAGCATCTTTTTGATATCCCATTGGGCCAGGGCGGCGCCGGCGGCATAGAGGGTGGTGACCGACCCCACCCCGGCAATGACCAGCATGGCCGTGGGCGAGAGCTGTACCAACGGGAACAACCGCATGAGCAGGTAGGTGCCGGCGGTGACCATGGTGGCGGCGTGGATCAGGGCCGACACCGGGGTGGGGCCGGCCATGGCGTCCGGCAGCCACACCGTCAGGGGCAACTGGGCCGATTTGCCCACCGCGGCCCCCAGCAGCAGCAGGGCGAGCGCCGTGGCCAGGGTGGCGCTGAGCTCCCCGGCGTGGCCGTTGATGTAAGTGATGGAGAAATTGTGGAACAGGACAAAAAATAGGCCCAGGGCCACGCCGAAGGCGGTGTCGCCGATACGGGTACAGATAAAGGCCTTGCGGCCGGCGTTGGCGTTGGCCTCGTCACGGTACCAGAAGCCGATGAGGGCATAGGAGCAGAACCCCACCCCCTCCCAGCCCAGGTAGACGAAGATGAGGCTGTCCGCCACGGTGATCACCAGCATGGCAAAGACGAAAAGATTCAGGTAGCAGAAGTAACGCACGTAATCGGCGTCCTCCCGCATAAAGGCCACGGAATAGAGGTGAATGATGCCGGCCACAAAAGTGACCATCAGGGCCATGACCGCGGCCAGGGGATCATAGTGGACATTCATGGCCGTGGAGAATTCCCCGGCCCCGAACCACTGGCAGAAAGTGAGGTCATGGGCCCGGTCGCCGGCCAGGATCAAGGCGACCGCGGCCAGCACCATGGCTCCCAGGACCGCGGCGCAGGCGAGGGCCTCCACCAGCCGCCGGGGTAAAAACCGGCCCGCGCAAGCGTTGATCACGCCGCCCCCCAGGGGGAAGAGCAGCAGGAGCAGCAGGACGGTCTTCATGCCTCAGCCCTTCATGAGATTGTAGTCATCGGCGTCCACGGTGCCGGTGCGGCGATGGGAATAAACGATCAGGGCCAGCCCCACCGCCACTTCCGAGGCGGCCACCGCCATGATAAAGAGGACCAGGGCCTGGCCGTCCAGTTGCTGCCAGCGGAGCGAGGCGCCGATCAAGGCGATGCCCGCGGCGTTCAGCATGATTTCCACCCCGATGAGGATCATCACCAGGTTGCGGCGGGCCACGGCGCAGACCGCGCCCAGGAGGAAAAGGACTGCGGCCAGCAGCAGCACGTGGCTGTAAGGAACCAGGGGGACCATGGCTCAGCCCCCCGTCCTTTCCGAGCGGCCCAGGTACAGGGCCCCCACCAGAGCCACGAACAGCAGGTAAGAAGCAATTTCCACCGCGAACCAGTAGCGCTCAAACAGGAAGCGGCCGAAAGCCAGGGGGGAAGCCATGGCCGCAGGCAGGACCGCGCCGGCGCCGGGTTTCACCAGCAGCAACAGGCCGGTAATCACCAGGCAAACCGTCCCCAGCCCCAAGGCCGGCAGCCACTGTAAGAAATAGCGCCGGGGGCTCTGGGGGGATGGCCCGATTTCCAACATCATGACGATGAACAGGAACAGGACCATGATGGCCCCGGCGTAAACGATGACCTCCAGGGCCGCCAGCAGGGGCGCGCCCAGGAGATAGAACAGCAAGGCCGTACCCAGGAAGGAAATGACCAGATAGACGACGGCGTGCATCACGTTGCGCCGGGTGATGGCCAGGGCCGTGGCTACCACGATTATGGCAGCCAGGGTATAGAAGATTAGGGCGTAAAGCCTCATGGGTTCATCCCTCGCCCGCCTAAGGCAGGTTACTTTTAAGATCCACCGGCTTGGCCTCATTGATATGAGTGCCCTTGTCTCCCACCATGGCCACCCCGGCGTAGCGGTAAAAATTGTATTCCTGGTTTTTGCCGCCGTGGTCCACCAGCAGGTCTTCCTTTTCCGCCACCAGCTTCAAAATGTCGTCTTCGCAAAACTCATAAAAGGGCGTCAGCTGGATGGCCAGGGTGGGACAGGCCTCCTCGCACAGGCCGCAGTAAATGCAGCGGGCGAAATTGATGCGGAACCAGGGGGCGAAGCGGCGCCCGTCTGCCCGTTCGGCTCCCTCCATGGAGATGCAGCTTACGGGGCAGACCGCGGCGCACAGAAAGCAGGAAACGCAGCGCTCGTCGCCGTCCGGGTCCCGGGTAAGGATGATGCGGGCCCGGGACCGCACCGGCAGCGGCCGCTTGTATTCAGGATACTCTTCCGTGATGGGCCGCCGGAACAGGTGGCGCAACACGATGGCGAAGGCATCCCACAGCCCCGCGAAGGCCCGGAGAGTTATCCCCAGGAGATGACGTTTCTCGCTCATCTTTAAAGCCTCGTAGGCGGTTGGCAAACCGCCTCTCATTGAAGTCGCTAATGTTGTGTCCCGCGAGCACCTTTAAAAAATGCTCCCATTTATTCCCTCCCCCTTGATGGGGGAGGGTTAGGGTGGGGGTGGCATTTTTTTATAGTATTTATAGCAAGTTAACCTATATGAAATTCCCCCTCCCCCTAACCCCCTCCCACCAGGGGAGGGGGAATAATTGGTGCGAACTTCTGTAAGATTAATTCCGGGACACAACACTAAGGCGCCGTTTTCTTAACGAATAACACCAGGTAGTTATACGGTCCCACCTCCGCCACCCGGGTTTTTACAAAACCATAAGGCGCCACCACCTTCTCCACTTCCTCGGGGGTGAGGCGAATCCGGAGGGGTGGACCGGGGGGGCCTTCGATCTTCTTAAATTCCACGATGGCCAGGGTCCCCTTGGGCCTGACGACCCGGGCCGCTTCTTTTAGGGCGCCGTCCGCCAGGTCGAATTCCAGCAGATCGTGCAACACGGTGGCCATCAAAGCCACATCGACGCTCTCGTCTTGCAGGGGGAGGCGCCGGCTGATGTTAACCAGCATGGCCTTGATATTATGCCGGCCTTCGGCGGCCGCCCGGTGCGTCAGGGCCTGGATGCCGGGCTGCCACAGGTCCAGGGCATATATCAGTCCCTTGGCCCCCATGACGTCGGCCAGGGCAAAGGTGTAATGGCCTTCGCCGCAACCCAAATCCGCCAGGGTGACCCCGGGGGCCAGATTAAGCTCGGCAAAAAACTTGGGGGCGTCGATGAGCTCGAAGCTGCTGTGACCCGCCCCGGGAGGCGTGCTTTTCGGGGGATCAGGGTTATGAATCATAAAATGAACCTCCTCATGGGGTTAAACCCGGTAGCCCAGGGCCAGCATGGCGCCGCCGGTGACGACGATGTTCACCAAAGCCAGGGGGATCAATATCTTCCACCCCAGGTGCATGAGCTGATCGTAGCGCAGCCGGGGCAGGGTGGCCCGAATCCAGATGATGGCGAAAACCACCAGGAAAACTTTGAGGAAAAACCATAAAAGCGGCGGCAAATAAGGCCCCCGCCAGCCCCCCAGGAAGAAGGCGGCCACCAGGGCCCCCAAGGTCACCATGGTGACATATTCCCCCAGGAAGTAGAGGCCGAAGCGCATGCCGCTGTATTCCGTGTGATAGCCGGCCACCAGCTCGTTTTCCGCCTCCGGGAGATCAAAGGGAATGCGCTTCATCTCCGCCACCGCACTCACGAAAAAGATAAGAAAAGCAAGGGGTTGTAATAAAATAAAGGGGCAGCGCTCCTGGGCCCGGACGATGTCCACCAGGCTGAAGGAGCCGGCCAGCATGACCACGGGGACCAGGGAGAGCCCCAGGGAGATTTCGTAGCTGATCATCTGGGCCGCGCCCCGGATGGCCCCCAGCAGGGAAAACTTGGAATTCGATGCCCACCCCCCCAGGGCGACGCCGTAGACGCTGATGGAGGACAGGGCCAGGACGTAGAGCAGACCCACGTTGAGGTCCACAATCACCCCGGGGCTCTCGTGGCCGTTAAAGGTCCAGCCCCGGGCGAAGGGGATGACCGCGAAAATCAGCAGCGCCATGGCGGCCACCACCGCGGGGGCGTACAGAAAAATTACCCGGTCGGCCCCGGCGGGGATGAAATCTTCCTTGGTCAGTAATTTCACCGCGTCGGCGATGGGTTGCAGCAGGCCGAAGGGCCCGGCCCGGTTAGGCCCCAGGCGCAACTGGAACCGGCCCAGCAGCCGGCGCTCCACGTAGATCAGGTAGGCGGCGCTCAAAAGCAGCCCCAGGAGCACCACCACCAGTTTCACCAGGAGCAGAATGATTCCGGCAACCCAGACCGTCATGGGATCACCCCTTAACCCGCTTAATGGAGCTTTCCGGCACCAGCCGCGGCCAGCCCTCTAATTTGCGCCACTCCAGCCGGCGGTGCCGGGGAAGCACCATTACTCCCGGGGCCATATTATCGGCGACCCGCAGTTCTACTATCGATGGCTCCGCCAGGCAGGTCCAGGGCCACCAGGCCGCCGGGGACGAGGTCCAGGCGGGCCGCGTCCCGGGAATGCATGGTGAGCCCCGGGGCTTCCTCCACCTGCTGTAGATAAGCAGAGTAGCCGGCCAGTTCCTCGGTGCCGAAGGTCGAATCCACCAGCAGCAGTTCCAATGCGCCTGCCGGGGGCTGGGCACCGCCGTCCCCAGGTACTTCCGCGGTAAAATCCCGCTCCGGCTGCTCTGCGGGAAGCAGCCGCAGACCTTCGGGGTGTTCGGCCGCGGCCACCGCCCGGGCCAGGGCGGGATTCCGGTTTTGGGCCAGCCAGTCCCAGAGATCGGGGCCGGGAGGCGCCATGGTCGCGCCCAGGGCCCCGGCCAGCTCCGCCAGGATTTCCCCGGCCGTGCGGGGGTCGCCGCCGGGGACGTAATTGAGAAAGGTCCGGGGCGGGTGCTTTTCCGGACTGATCTGGGCGATGGGGGTGCCCCCGAAATGCACCGGCGGGGCCCACTGCAGGCGCCCTTCCTGGTTCACGAAACCGGAGCCGGTCTTTTCAAACACCGTCAGGGTGGGCAAAAGCACGTGGGCCCGCCGGGCCGCGGCCGAGGGCAGATAGTCCAGCACCAGGAGGAACTCCAGCTTGGTAAGGGCTCGGGCTAAACGCGCCTGGTCCGGATAATCCCAAAAGGGATCATTCTCCACCAAAATCAGCGCCTTGACCTGCCCGCCTTCCAGGGCCTGGACCGGATCGCCTCAGCCCCTCTCCCGCAACCCCCGACATCAGCGCCGCCCCGAAGGCGTTGGGGCCGGGCAGCAGGTAAAACAGGCCCGCCTCCCGGCCCGCGGCCTGGAGGAGCAAAGCAGAGTCCGCGGCCAGGCCGGGGGTGGTCTCCGGGACGATGTCGGTGCCGCAGATGATGACGGGCCGCCGGCTCCGGGCCAGCCTGGCCGAAAATTCGGACAGGCCCTGGGTCAGGGCGGCATCGGCGGGATACTGCCCGGGGAGGGCCTCATAAAACTTCCTGGCCTTCTCCGGCATGGCGGCAACCGCTGCCGAGTTGAGGGCTCCTTTGAGGAGCACGCTGAGGGCCAGGTCCAGGTCCCCGGGCTTTACCGGCAGGTGCTCAAACTCGAAAGGCAGGAACACCGGCCGGGGGTCCAGGACCATCACCCGGGCGCCCCGGCGCCAGGCCTGGCGCAGGGCCAGGGCCAGCATGGGGGCCTCGTTCACGGGATCGGCGCCCACCGCCAGGACCAGATCCGCGCTTTCTATGCCCCGCATGGACACTGCCAGGCGGGAATCCAACCTGGCCACCGCGGCCTTAACCCGGCGAGCGCAAGCGGGGTTCACGAAGAAACCGGGATCTGGCCAGCCCAGGGCGCGGCAGCAGCGTAGGAGTTGTCCCTGGGTCTCCAGGCTGCTGCGGCTGCCGCCCAGGCAGGCGACCGCGCCGGGGCCGTAATTGCGGATTACCTGGCTCAAGTTCTCCGCCGCGGCCTCCACCCCTTCCTCCCAGGGGACTTCCTTTTCCCCGAGGCGCGCCTTCCGGGGCCGCTCCGGCAAATTGGCGTAAGAAAAACCGTAGCGCCCCCGGTCGCAGATGAAGTAGCCGTTCACCGCGTCGTTAAAGCGGGCCGAAAGCAGCATCATCTCCCGTAAGTAGGCGCTGCCGGTGGCGTTGCAGCCCAGGGAGCAGTTGAGGCACAGGGTGGGGCCCCGCTGGTAATGCCACCGCCGCCCCTTGAACCGGGAGGGCTTGTCGGTGAGGACGCCGGTGGGGCAAACGTCGATCAGGTTGCCGGAAAAGGGGCTGGCCAAGCGGCCGTGGCTGAAACGGCCGAAATACGTGCGGTTGGCGATTTGCATGGCCCCAAAATCGCGATAGCCGGCAAAACCCTGGTAGAAATTCCGGCAGCGCCAGCACTGGATGCAGCGGTTCATTTCGTGTTGGACGAAGGGCCCCAAATCCTGGTCGCAGTAAGTGCGCTTGGGGCCCAGGTAGCGGCGGAGGCCGTGGCCGCCGGACACCGTCTCATCCTGCAGGAGGCAGTGGCCGCCTTCGTCGCACACCGGGCAATCCAGGGGGTGGTGCAGCATGAGCCACTCGATGACGTATTTGCGGAACTCCACGGCCTCCGGGTCGGTGGTGGACACCACCATGCCGTCCTGGGCTTCCGTCATGCAGCTCATTTCCACCCCTTTGACCGGGCCCTCCAGGAACTTCACGGCGCACATGCGGCAGGCGCCGAAGGACCCAAGCCCGGGATGGTAGCAGAAGCGGGGGATCATAATCCCCAGTTTTTCCGCCGCGGCAATGACCTTGGTCCCCTGGGGGACTTCGATTTCCCGGTGGTCGATGATCAGCCTGGGCATAAGTTAAATTCTTTCCACAAGACACCTAATTCTTTGAACTTTTGGCCTCTGGGCGGTTAATTTTTCACGCCGGCGGGCACCAGAGTTGCCGGTGGGGCTGATAGGCCTCCTTAAAGGGGCATTGCTTCCCGCTGATGTGCTCCCGGATTTCATCCTGAAAATACCGCAACAAGCCCTGGACCGGCTCCGCCGCCCCCGGGGCAAAGGCGCAATAGGATTTAGCCATGTGGTTGGCCATCTGGTCCAGCATGGGGATGAATTCTTCCCGGCCCTCTCCGGCCTCGATACGCCACAGCAGATCCCGGATGTAGGGCAGCCCCTCCCGGCAGGGGGTGCAATAGCCGCAGGATTCCCGGGCGAAATATTCAATCAGGTTCAAGGTGGCGGCTACCAGGCAGGTGTTCTGGTCAAAGACCATGATGGCCCCGGTGCCGAGCCGGTGGCCCACTTCCCGCAAGGGATCAAAGTCCATTTCCACGTCGTAATATTTCCGGGGCAGGAAGGCGGTGGACGCGCCCCCGGGCATGCAAGCCTTAAACTCGGAACCGGGCAACATCCCCCCGGCCGGGCCGTCGATGATCTCGCTCAGCCGGGTCCCGATGGGCAGTTCATAGCATCCCGGCTGGTTGACCTTGCCGCTGACGCAATAGAGCTTGGTGCCGGCCCCGGTCTTGGTCTTGGCCAGACCTTTGAACCAGTCCGCGCCTTTTCTCAAAATATGGGGCACGCAGGCCAGGGTCTCCACGTTATTGACAATGGTGGGTCTATCCCACAGGCCCTCTTGGGCCATATGCTTATCTTTCATGGGATGGGCCCGGTTGCCCATGATGGCGTTGACCTGGGCCGTGGCCTCGCCGCAGATGTAGCGCCCGGCGCTGCGGTGCACGATGAGGTCGAAGGAAAAATCGCTCCCCAGAAGGTTTTTGCCCAGGAAACCGGCCTGCCGGGCCACTTCCGCCTCTCGTTCGATGAGTTCCGCGTCCATCGCATACGAGGGCCGGATAAAAAAGAAGCCGGTTTCGGCCCGCACCGCAAAGCCCGCTAAGATGATGCCTTCGATGACCAGGTGGGGGTCGATATTGACCAGCACCCGGTCCTTGAAGGTTCCCGGCTCCATTTCATCGGTATTGGGCACCACATACCGGGGAAAGCCGGCGCCCGGGGGGATTCCCGCCCATTTGCGCCCGGTGGGATAGCCAGCGCCGCCCCGGCCTCGCAGCCCGGAGGCCAGAACGAGTTGCTGCACTTCTTCCGGGGTGCGCTTGGTGAGCGCCTCCCGCAAGGCCTCATACCCGCCGCTCTGACGGTACTCGTCAATGGTGGCGGGCCGGTCCGGGCGGCGGTTTTGAAAGAGGACCTCAGCAGCCATAAGGTTACCGACATTCAATCAGGGTGCATTCCTCACTTCTTAAACGTTCCAGGATCTCGTCAATCTTTTCCGGGGTTAAGGGCCCATAAAATTTGCCGTTGATCAGCATGGCGGGGGCGTGATCGCAGCAGCCGATACAGGCGGTGGGCAAGACAGTGAACATGCCGTCGGCGGTGACGGCGCCGGCGCAAACCCCCAATTTTTGGCACAGATAGTCGAAGACCGAATTCTCGTGGAACATCCAGCACACCACCCCGTCGCAGACGTGGATCACATATCGCCCCACCGGCTCCCGGTAGATGAAGTCGTAAAAAGTGGCCAGCTCTTCCAACTCCAGGGGGGTCAGGCCCAGGATGTCCGCGGCCTCCTTAAGCCCTTCGTCGGTGAGGTAGCCGTAATGGTTCTGCACCGCGTACATGATATTGATGGCCTGCTCGCGGGGATGCTCGGCTGCGGCGATCCTGGCCTGCAATTCTTCATGTAATTCCGGTGGAATCATAGGCTCTTACCGGTCAATATCCGGCAGGATGAAGTCGATGGAGCCGATGATGGCGATCAAATCGGCGATCATATGGCCCACGGCCATGAGAGGCAGGGTCTGGACATTGGCAAAGCCGGGAGACCGAAAGCGCAGGCGGTAGGCCATGTGGAGGCCGTCGCTCACCGCGTAGACCCCCTGCTCGCCCCGGGGGTGCTCGGTGGCCGCATGGGCTTCGCCCCGAGGAATCTTGGCCCCCCGGGTCACGTTGATGAAGTGGTGAATGAGGGTTTCGATGTCCTTCAGGGTTTCGTCTTTGGGGGGAATGATGTAACGGTAGTCATCGGTTAAATACCGCCCCGGGGGCATCTGATTCGCGGCCTGCTGGATGATCCTGACGCTCTGGCGCATTTCCTCCACCCGCACCAGGTACCGGGCGTAGGCATCGCCGTCCTCAGCGGTGGGGATCTCGAAGTCAAAGGCCTCATAGGCCGAGTAAGGGAACTTTTTCCTGAGGTCCCATTCCAGGCCGGTGGCCCTGAGGTTGGGCCCCGTCACCCCCCATTCCATGGCGTCTTGCCGGGAGAGGTGCCCGATACCCCGGGTCCGGGCTTCAAAAATGGGGCTGCGGGTGATCAGTTTTTCCAATTCTTTGAGGCGCCCGGGGAAGACCTTGACAAAGTCGTCCACCAGTTCCTTCCAGCCCTCCGGGAGATCCATGGCCACTCCGCCCAGGCGGAACCAGGAGGGATGGAGCCGCCCGCCGGTGATGAGCTCCACGATGTCCATGATTTTTTCCCGCTGGGCAAAGCAGTAGAAATTGGGGGTCATGGCTCCGGTGTCGTGGGTGTAAGTGGAGAACCAGACCAGGTGATTGCTCAGCCGGAAAAACTCCGTGAGCATCACCCGGATAAACTGGGCCCGGTCCGGCACCTTGATGCCGGTCAAGGTTTCCAGCGCCAGGAGGTAGGTCAGATTGTTGGCCACCCCGGTGAGATAGTCCACCCGGTCGGTGTAGGGGATGAACTGGTGCCAGGATTGGCGCTCTCCGATCTTCTCCACGGCGCGGTGATGATAGCCGATGTCCGTGTCCAGGGCGGTGATTTCCTCGCCCCTGAGGGCCAGGATAAAGCGGATGAGGCCGTGGGTGCTGATGTGGTGGGGGCCGACATTCAGGACGAACTCGTCCTCGCCCGTTCGCCCCTCCAGATATTTACCGCCGTCCAGGGGCTGGTGTCTCTGGGCGTCCAGATGGGTGTAGGGGGGCATATCGGTGGCCCGGTCCGGATAGCTTTTGCGCAAGGGGTGCCCCTCCCAGTCGTGGGGCATGAGGAGGCGCCACAGCCGGGGATGGCCCTCAAAGCGGATGCCGAACATGTCGTAGACCTCGCGCTCGTACCAGTTGGCCGAGGGCCAGAGGTCGGTAACGCTTGGGGTAACCGGATCGGCGCCCATGAGGGGCACCTTGAGGCGCACCCGGGAGGCGGGCTCAAAGGACAAGCAGGTGATAGACCAGGGTGTAGTCCGGGTACTCCTGCCGCTCCCGGCGGGCGGATTCGTCCACCGCGGTGAGGTCGTCCAGACGCAGAAATTTGGGGGAGGACTCGGTCTTTAGAAAGCGCAGCACCTCTTTGAGGCGGTCGGCCACCACCTGGAAGGTGAGCAGGTCGCTGGTGTGCTCCGCCGGCTGCACCGCGTCCCCGAATTTTGCCGTAAGGACCTGGGCCAGGGATTGATCCCGCGCCGCCAGCTCGATCCAGTGAGGCGGCGGGGTCCACATCAAATCGGCCCGGGCCTCCCAGAAAAGCGGCGGAGTTTCCTCAGTTCCCCGGGGCGGGGTGCCGTAATAGCCGGGGCCCCGGGACTCCCGGGACTTGGTGAGGCCGTCCACCAGGATGGGTTTCTGGGTGCCCTGGGTCCCCCCGGGGAGGTGTAGAATCTTGCGCGTCGGCCTTTCCGACCGGACCTTTTCCTGGAGCAGCACGATGCTCTGCATCACGGCTTCGGGCCGGGGTGGGCAGCCGGGAATGTAAAGGTCCACCGGCAGGATCTGATCCACTCCCTGCACCACGCTGTAGCAGTCATACATGCCGCCGCAGTTGGAGCACGACCCCATGGAGATGACCCACTTGGGCTCCGGCATCTGTTCGTAGAGCCGGAGCACCACCGGGGCGATCTTTTTGAAGACGGTGCCGGAAACGATCAGGAGGTCCGCCTGCCGGGGCGAGCCCCGGATGACCTCGGCGCCGAAGCGGGAGATGTCAAACCGCGGGGTCCAGGCGGTGATCTCTTCAATAAAGCAGCAGGACAACCCGAAAAACAGGGGCCAGAAGCTGTAGGCCCGGCACCAGTTGATCAGGGCGTCGGCGCTCTTGAGCACTAGGTTTTCGGAGGCGCGGGCCTGGTTGAAGCGATGGGCTTCCAATCAAGTCCTCCTTTGGCCCAGAGGTAAAAGAGGCTGAGCAGCAACACGACGATGAAAAAGGTTATTTGCAGCCAGCCGCGCCAGCTCAGGTCTTGCCAGGCCACCGCCCAGGAAAAGATGAAAACGGCCTCCACGTCGAAAATCAGAAAAAACACCGCCACCAGGTAAAAAGGCACGGGGTAGCGGAACCGGGCCCAGCCGGTGGGGATGACCCCGCATTCATAGGGCCTGGCCTTTTCCGGGTCGATTTTCCGCTCCCCCAGCCAACTGGTGAGAAACAGGACAATCCCCAGCACCCCCAGGACCATGGCGGTATAGAGGGCCAGGCTGAACAGGCCGGGGACCCAGGGTGAAAGCGTGGCCGGAGCTAAGGGCTGCATAACCTTAGTCTTTGCAAGAAAAATATTGCTGAGGTAGTTAATCTCTGTAATCGGACCAGGGTCCGAGGTGCAGAGTATGTGAAAAAATTAAGAACCACCGGTGGGGCTGTCAAGGCGGAGAACGGTTCCCAACCTCTTCGGAGAGGCCGCCCCAGGCCTGAGGATTATGGTAGAGGCGGGGAATGAAAAGCTTGAATCAATTCCGGTAGGAGCCTCTGAAAGGGGGCGGCCCGCTCGCCCCCTCCAGGGCTTGCCGGGACGGCAATTCGCCGGCATTGGTTAACCCGGTAACCCGGCGGCCGTGCTTGACAGCATCCGGGGTGGCCTTATCTTTAAGCCAGGATGCGGCTTTGCCGTGAGGGCAAAGTCGGTCCTGGCGATTTCTTCAAATGGAGCGACTCTGGTGGACGCCCCCGCCACCCCCATGCCCGCCGGGCTTTCCCGGGTCAAGCTGTTTCTGGCCCTGTCCCGGACGCCCCACGGTCTCCTGGACCTGGCCACCCCCGCCCTGGCGGCCCTGCTGTGGCTGGGGGCAATGCCGCCCCTCAGGGTGACGCTTCTGGGCCTGGTCACCGTCTTTGCCGGCTACACTGCGGTCTATGCCTTAAACGACGTGGTGGACTACCGGGTGGATCAGGAAAAAATCCGCCAGAGCCCTCCGGAAACGGCCGGCGGCTACCTGGATGCCCTGTTCATGCGCCACCCCATGGCCCAGGGGCAGGTGAGCTTGGGGGAAGGCCTCCTCTGGACCGGCGCCTGGGCCCTGGTAGCGTTCACCGGGGCTTATCTCTTAAACCCGGTGTGCGCCCTCATCTTCCTCCTGGGCTGCGCCTTGGAAGCCGTCTATTGCCTGCTGCTCCGGGTGAGCCATCTGCGGGGCCTGATCAGCGGGGTGGTCAAGAGCCTGGGAGGGCTGGCCGCGATCTTTGCCGTGGACCCGAGCCCCCAGGCCGGCTTCCTGCTGCTGCTGTTTGCCTGGCTTTTCTGCTGGGAGATCGGCGGCCAGAATATCCCGGCCGACTGGCACGACCTGGACCAGGACCGGGCCCTGGCGGCCCGGACCCTTCCGGTGCATTACGGGGTGGCGCGGGCCGGTTTGATCGTGGCGGCAACGCTTAGCCTGGCCACGGTCTTGGGCGCCGCGGTGTTGGGGGTGTCTCCGGCCCGGCCGGCGTTTCCTTACCCGGTCCTGGCAGCCGTCTCGGGCGCTTATCTGCTAATGCTGCCGGCCTGGCGCCTGTTCCGGACCCGGGGCCGGGACCAGGCCGCGGCCCTCTTCAACCGGGCCAGCTACTATCCCCTCTCCATGTTGTTGATAATCCTGACAAGTTTTATTTTCTGAATTTAAGGCGTTATTTTGATTAAAGAAACTCCGGCGGCTGGACAGACAGGGACTTACCAAAGGCAGCTGCCGCCCTGGCTCTCCCGGGCGCTCCACCGGTTTCCTTTTTTCAGGCGCCATCCCCATCCCATGCTGGCGCACTTCCCCATAGTCTTCCTGCTGGCCACGACGTTTTTCAGCCTCATCTACCTGGCGACCGGGGACCGATCCTGCGACGACACCGCGTTCTACTGCCTGGCCGCGGCGGTGTTGTGCCTGCCGCCCACCATTTTCACCGGGCTGTTCACCCACTGGCTGAACTTCCCGGGGGAATCCCACCGCAACGTGGTCATCGAAAAGAGGCTTTCCTATATCCTACTGGCCACGGCCGCGGGGGCGTTGGCCTGGAGATGGCTTAACCCGTCGGTGCTCCAAGATCTGTCGGGGTTCAATATCATCTACCTGCTGCTCATCCTGGCCGTGACGCCCCTGGTGACGGCCACCAGCTATTTCGGGGGGATGCTGACCTTTCCCCTGGAGGAAGAGGGTCCACCTCCCGAACGCGGGGTAGCCGCAGGCTTTAGCCTGCGCCACCAAAGCAAACGGGCGCAAATGAGAAAGGAAAGAGAACTTGCCTGAAAAGAAGCCAAAAGAATTCACGCCGGCAGAACTGGCGGAAAATGCCGGGGCCGGCGGCCAGCCGGTCTATATCGCCCACGAGGGCAAAGTTTACGACGTCAGCCACAGCCCCCTCTGGGAAACCGGCCAGCACATGGGCCTGCATCGGGCCGGCGGGGACCTCACCGCCGAGTTCCAGGACGCTCCCCATGGCGAGGAGGTCTTGGAGCGCTACCCCCAGGTGGGCGTTTTGACCAAACCGGAGGAAGCAGGGGCACTAGTTCCGGAACCGGAAGAAAGAGACACGCCGTCCGGGGCCCGGGAGTTTTGGGGCCGGGTGTGCCAAAGGGCGCCGATCTTGAAACGGCATCCCCATCCCATGGTGGTCCACTTTCCCATCGTGTTCATGCTCTCCACCACGGTCTTCACGGTGCTCTATTTGCTCACCGGCCTGAGATCCTTCGAAGTGACGGGTTGGCACTGCCTGGGGGGCGGAGTGCTCTTCACCCCGGTGGCCATGGCGACGGGCCTGTTCACCTGGTGGCTCAATTACCAGGCCCGGCCGTTGCGGCCGGTGGTCATCAAGCTAATTCTCACGCCCCTCCTGCTGGCGGTGGGCGCCGGGGCTTTTGTCTGGAGGTGGCTGGACCCGGAAATTTTGGCCCGCCTGGGACATTGGACCGGCGTGGTCTATCTGGCCCTCATCTGCGCTCTGGCCCCGCTGGTGAGCCTCATCGGCTGGTACGGAGCCGCCATGACTTTTCCCTTGCATGAAGACTGATTCTCTTTAGCCCTACGGACCATATTGAAAAACCAAGTTTAGTAATTAGGTTAAATACGTAGGGTTCCGGCGCCCGAGAGATAAAGTACGCCCATTTTGCCCAGATGGGCCATAGCTCCCTTTATCGGGCCCGCGTGGGGTCTGGCAAAGCCGTGCGGAGAACAAGTTAGGCTGGACTTGAGGGTTTGCGCAAGGCCCCGGCTCGCGCTCGCAGGCCCTGTCGGCGTTGGTGCAGGCTTGCAGGTTGCCATAAAGGTTAAGGGGTGCAAATTACCCCTGCCTCAGATAACCCGCCATTTTGCCAGGAGGAGGTTGCCATGCCTGATCCGGAGAAGATCAAAGAACTAAAGAAGATAGCCACTTTGATCCGCTATTATACCCTCATCGCCACCACCCATGCCGGCTCCGGGCACCCCACTTCGGCCATGTCGGCCACGGAGTTGATGACGGGCCTCTTTTTCGGCGGCGTCTTCAGATACGACGTGGATCAGCCCCACCATCCCAACAATGACCGCATCCTCTTTTCCAAGGGCCACGCCTCGCCCCTCTATTATTCCCTGTGGGCCGCCGCGGGGAAATTATCGGAGCAGGACATGCTGACCTACCGGCAGTTCGGCTCCCCCCTGGAAGGCCACCCCACCATGGTCTTTCCCTACGTGGAGGCGGCCACCGGCTCCCTGGGACAGGGCCTCTCCATCGGGGTGGGTCTGGCCCTGAACGCCAAGTACCTGGATAAGCTGCCCTACCGGAGCTACGTGCTCCTGGGGGACAGCGAAATGGCCGAGGGCTCCCAATATGAAGCCCTCCAGCTGGCGGCCCATTACCAACTGGACAACCTGGTGGGGATCCTGGACGTCAACCGTCTGGGCCAGCGGGGCGAGACCATGTACGGCCACGACCTGGCGGCCTACCAGCGGCGCATTGCCGCCTTCGGTTGGGAGACCATGGTCATTGACGGCCACGATTTCAACGAAATCCTGCCGGCCTTGGAGAAGGCCCTGACCGTGGCGGGGAAACCCGTGATGATCATCGCCCGGACCATCAAAGGTAAGGGGGTCTCTTTCCTGGAGGACCAGAACGGCTGGCACGGCAAGACCCTGGACCAGGAGCAGCTCAGCAAGGCCCTGCCGGAGCTGGGCCCGGTGGACCAAGCCGTACGGGGCAAGATCACCAAACCTAAAGACCTCAGGCCCGAGGAAGCGCGGCCGCAAACCGCGGCCAGGCTCGCATACGAACCGGGCCAGGCCGTGGCCACCCGGAAGGCTTACGGCAATGCCTTGAAACGGCTCTATCCCCAGTATCCCCGGATGGTTAGTCTGGACGGAGAGGTGAGCAATTCCACCTACGCCGAAATCTTCAAAGAAGCCTATCCCCAGCGGTTTTTTGAAATGTACATCGCGGAGCAGAACATGGTGGGTGCGGCCCTGGGCCTGGCCTGCCGGGGGAAGCTGCCTTTTGTCTCCACCTTTGCGGCGTTTTTGAGCCGGGCTTACGACCAGATCCGCATGAGCCAGTACTCGGACGCCAACCTCAAGTTTGCCGGCTCCCACGCCGGGGTCTCCATCGGCGAGGACGGGCCCTCCCAGATGGGGCTGGAAGACCTGGCCATGATGCGGGCGGTGCTGAACAGCGTGGTCCTGTACCCGTGCGATGCGGTGTCCACCGAAAAACTGGTGGAGGCCATGGCCGAGTACCGGGGCATCGCCTATATCCGCACCACCCGCATGGGGACGCCGGTCATTTACGGCGCCGACGAGAAGTTTGTCATCGGCGGCAGCAAGGTGCTGCGCCGGAGCGCCAACGACCTGGCCACGGTCATCGCCGCCGGGGTGACGGTCTTCGAGGCCCTGAAGGCGTACGAGGAACTGAAAAAAGCCGGGATTGCCCTTCGGGTCATTGATCTCTACAGCATCAAGCCGGTGGATGAGGCCACCCTCAAGGAAGCGGCTGGTGCCACCAAGTTCCTGGTGACGGTGGAAGACCACTATCCGGAAGGGGGCATGGCCGAGGCCGTGCTGAGCGCCCTGTGCCGCGCCCCGGCCCCCGTCTATTCCCTGGCGGTGCGGAAGAAACCCAAAAGCGGCAAGCCGGCAGAGCTCCTGGATTACGAGGAAATCTCCCAGAGCGCCATCGTCCGCCTGGTGAAGAAGTTGTTGTGAAGTAGCAGTCAGCGGTCAGCTTTCAGCTTGCCACAAAGAGAGGAGCTTGAGGGGAGGGGCACGTTAACCCGCTTCTGCCTCGTTTTTAACCTTTTTCGGGGGTTGGGAGGGGTTTCAGGGGAGGGCGGGGGGCTTTTATCCCCCGGCCCTCCCCTGAAATCACTTTTTCAACCTCCGGTTAGCAAAGGAGGAGCCCATGCGACTGGGCATCGCCGCGGACCACGGGGGATTTGAGCTGAAAGAGAAACTGACCGAGGAACTCAAGACCTTGGGCTATGAGATGGTGGACTTTGGGGCCCATGAATATGCCCCCCGGGACGATTACCCCGATTTCGTGGTGCCCCTGGCCCGGGCGGTGGGCCGGGGGGAGCTGGAGCGGGGCCTGGCTATTTGCGGCAGCGGCGTAGGAGCCTGCGTGGCGGCCAACAAGGTGCCGGGGGTGCGGGCCTCCCTGATCACCGACCCCTACTCCGCCCATCAAGGGGTGGAGGACGACAACATGAACATCATGTGCCTGGGCGGGCGCGTGACCTGCTACGCCCTGGCCTGGGACCTGGTCCAGACATTTTTGAAGGCCCGCTTCAAAGGCACGGAGCGCTACAACCGCCGTCTGGAAAAAGTAGCGGCCCTGGAAAGACAGGAGAAACCGGGATGAAAGAGAACCCCCTGCTTAAATTGGCCGGTTGCGGCCAGAGCATCTGGCTGGACTATATCCGGCGAAACCTGCTCTCCTCGGGGGAACTGCAGCAACTCATCGAGGAAGACGGCCTCAAAGGGGTGACTTCCAACCCGGCTATCTTCGAAAAGGCCATGGGGGGAAGCCACGATTACGATGACGCCATCCGGGCCCTGGCCCGGCAGGGAAAGAACCTGGAGGAAATTTACCAGGCCCTCACGACCTGGAGTCCCTGCGGCGCCACGGCCGGCGGGTGATGCGCATCCATCTTCAGGGCGACGCGGCCCCGGCGCTCTCCAAGCTCAAGCTAGCCGTGGACAGCGGCCCTGGCGGGAGGGACCAAATGAACCTCAGCACCATCTTCCTGGACATCGGCAACGTGCTCCTCACCAACGGCTGGGACCGGCACATGCGCCACCGAGCCGCGGAGATCTTCAACCTCGACTACGAGGAGATGAACGAGCGCCACCATCTGACCTTTGACACCTACGAGGAAGGTAAACTGAGCCTGGACGATTACCTGACCCGCCTGGTCTTTTATGAGGACCGGCCGTTCACCCGGGAGGATTTCAAGGGTTACATGTTCGCCCAGTCCGAACAAAAGCCGGAAATGGCTGCCACCGCGAACCTGATCAAGGGTCTGAAAGCCAGGTATGGTCTCAAGGTGGCCACCGTGAGCAACGAAGGGCTGGAACTCACCCGGTACCGCATCAAGAAATTCAACCTGGGCTCGTATGTGGATTTCTTCATATCTTCCTGCTTTGTCCACTACCGCAAGCCGGACGCCGACCTCTACCGTCTGGCCCTGGACTGCGCCCAGGTGCTACCGGGGCAGGCGGTTTATCTCGATGACCGGGCCATGTTCGTGGAAGTGGCCCGGGGCATGGGGATTAAAGGCATCCACCACACCGGCTTTGAGTCCACCAAGGCCGCCCTGGCCACGTTGGGGCTGGCGCTGGAGGGCTGAGAAAGTGGGGAAAGGGCGGGGTGACCCCACCCCTGCGGAGTACGGAACACCAGGAGATTTCTTATGACCAACCAGGGGTGTGACCTAGGCTTGATCGGCCTGGGAACCATGGGCCGGAACTTCGTGCTGAACATCGCGGACCACGGCTTTTCAGTGGCCGTGTACAACCGGACGGCCGAAAAAACCCGGGACTTTATGGAAAAAGAGGTGGGCGGCCGGGACATCCGGGCCGGTTACAGCCTTAAAGAGTTCGCCGGCCTCTTGAACAAGCCCCGGGCCGTCCTCATGCTGGTGGCGGCCGGAGACCCGGTGGACGCGGTGATCAAAGAAATCATGCCTTTCCTGGAATCCGGCGACCTCCTCATCGACTGCGGCAACTCTCACTTCACCGATACCAACCGGCGCGCCAAGCAGATCTCCGGCAAAGGCTTGCTCTATATGGGCCTGGGCATCTCCGGGGGCGAAGCCGGGGCCCGCCACGGCCCCAGCCTCATGCCCGGGGGGCCGAAAGCGGGTTACGAACGCATCCGGCCCATCATGGAAGCCGCCGCGGCCAAGGTGGACGGCTATCCCTGTGTCACTTATCTGGGGCCCGGGTCCGCGGGGGACTATGTCAAGATGGTCCACAACGGCATCGAGTACGGCATCATGGAACTCATCGCCGAGACCTATGACCTGCTGAAACGGGGCCTTAAGCTGAAGCCCGGGGACCTCAAGGCGATCTACGAAGAGTGGAACCAGTCGGAGCTGAACTCCTATCTGCTGGAAATTACCGCCAAAATTTTCGATCGGCTGGATGACCGCACCGGCAAGCCGCTCCTCGACCTGATTCTCGACCAGGCCAAACAAAAGGGCACCGGCATGTGGACCTCCTGGGACGCCATGGACCTGCAGGTGGGGACCCCCAACATCGACGTGGCGGTGATGATGCGGGACTTATCGGGCAGCAAGGAAGAACGGCAGGAGGCCTCCAAGATCCTTAAAGGTCCCCGGATCGCCTTCCGCGGGGATAAGAAGCGGTTCATCAATAA
Source organism: uncultured delta proteobacterium (assembly GCA_963790655.1). Classification (GTDB taxonomy): domain Bacteria; phylum Desulfobacterota; class Desulfobaccia; order Desulfobaccales; family 0-14-0-80-60-11; genus DASWLF01. The sequence goes on from CAWBPT010000024.1 coordinate 106,313, forward strand.
GCTCAAGAACGCCCTCCAGGCCGCCACGATGGTCACGTACGCCCAGGGCCTGGCCCTGCTGAGGGCGGCCTCCCAGGCTTACGGCTATGGCCTGGACCTGGAGGCCGTGGCCCGCATCTGGCGGGGGGGCTGCATCATCCGGGCCGCCCTGCTGGAGGACATCCGCGCCGCCTATAAGAACCGGCCGGACCTCACCAACCTGCTCCTGGACCCGCACCTGGGCCAGGAATTCATGGCCCGGCAAATCGATCTCCGGGACGTGGTGGGAGTGGCCGCGGACCTGGGCCTGCCGGCCCCGGGGCTCATGGTGGCCCTGGCCTATTATGACGCCTATCGCAGCGCCCAGTTGCCCGCCAACCTGATCCAGGCCCAGCGGGACTTTTTTGGGGCGCACACCTACGAACGGGTGGATGCTGCAGGCAGCTTCCATACCGAATGGACCAAGGACTGAGGAGGTAGGTATGGGAACCAGCTCCCAAGCGGAACCCACCGTTTTCATCATCTTCGGGGCCGCCGGCGACCTGTCCTGGCGCAAGCTGATTCCGGCCCTCTACAGCCTGTTTCTGGACCGCTGGCTGCCGGAGAAGTTTTTGATCATCGGCACGGGGCACCGCCGGGTGAGCGGCAAGGAGTTCCGCCAGCACCTGCGCCAGGGGGTGGATAAATTCTCCCGCCAGGGCAAAACCGACGACCGGGACTGGAACAACTTCGCCAACCACCTCACTTTTATGGCTGCGGACCTGGACCAGCCGGGGGTATTTCACGAACTGGCCCAGAAGCTCTCGGAGCAGGACAAAGAGTGGGGCGCCAAGGCCAGCCACATCTTTTACCTGAGCCTACCGCCCGGCATGATCGAGACGGTGGCCCGGGAACTGGCCAAGGCCAAGCTGAATCAGGACCGCAAACGCTCCCGCATTGTGGTGGAAAAACCCTTCGGCCATGACCTTGGTTCAGCCCGGGAGCTGAACCGCACCCTCACCGAAATCTTTCATGAATCCCAGATCTACCGCATCGACCATTACCTGGGCAAAGAGACGGTGCAGAACATCATGGCCTTCCGTTTCGCCAACACCCTCTTTGAGCCCGTCTGGAACCGCAGTTACATCGACCACATTCAGATAACGGTGGCGGAGAGCGAAGGGGTGGGCCACCGGGGCCACTATTACGACCGGGCCGGTGCCCTCAGGGACATGATTCAGAACCACCTGCTGCAGATCATGTGCCTCATCGCCATGGAGCCCCCCCTGTCCTTCAGCGACAACGAGGTGCGGAACAAGAAGGTGGACGTGCTGCACGCCATCCGCCCCATCCCGGCGGACCAGGTGCACCGGTTCGCGGTGCGGGGCCAGTACGGTGGGGGCTGGATCGCCGGCGAGCACGCCCCCGGTTACCGGTCCGAGGAAAGGGTGGCGCCTGACTCCGCCGCCGAAACCTTTGCCGCGGTGAAGCTCTACGTGGACAACTGGCGCTGGCAAGGGGTGCCTTTTTATCTGCGCACCGGTAAACGGCTGCCCGCCAAGATCTCCGAGGTTGCCATCCAGTTCCGGCCGGTGCCCCACCAGACCTTTCCGTCCACCGCGGTGCTGGATTGGCGGCCCAACCGGCTCCTCATCGCCATCCAGCCGGAGGAAGGTATCCTGCTGCGCTTCGAGGCCAAATACCCGGGGCCCACCATGCGCCTGTCGCCCGTAATCATGCAGTTCTATTACCGGGAGGCCTTCAAGACCGCGCCCCCCGAGGCTTACGAAACCTTGCTGCTGGACGTCATGCTGGGAGACGCCACCCTGTTCATGCGGGCCGACCAGACGGAGGCCGCCTGGGAGGTCCTCGCTCCCATTCTAAAAGTCTGGGAGACCATAAAGCCCACGGATTTTCCCAATTACCAGGGCGGCACCTGGGGGCCGGAGGCGGCGGAAACCCTGATCGCCCAGGATGGACGCAGCTGGGTGATGCCCACTTTCCTGCAGTGCCAGGAGGACATCGCGGTTTGCCGGGTAACCATGGAGCAGGCGTGATCCGGGTCTATCCCGACCCGGAAGCCCTGAGCCGGGCCGCGGCGGCCTGGTTCGTGGAGCGGGCGCAAGAGGCCGCGGCCACCCGGGGCCGGTTCAGCGTGGCGCTGTCGGGAGGCGGCACCCCCCGGCGCACTTACGAGATTCTGGGCCTCCCGCCTTTGCAAGACCAGGCCCCCTGGGACCGGGTGCACGTTTTCTGGGGGGATGAGCGCTGCGTGCCCCCGGATGACCCCCGGAGCAATGCCCGGCTGGCCCGGGAGGCGTGGCTGGACCGCGTGCCCATCCCCGGGAATCAGATACATCCCATTGAATGCACCTCTTCGCCGGCAGAGGCCGCGGTCAGCTACGAAGCCTTGCTGCGGGAGTTTTTCGGCGGCGGCCCCCCCCGGCTGGACCTGGTCTTTCTGGGCCTGGGCGAAAACGGCCACACCGCCTCATTGTTTCCCAATACCTCGGTGCTCGAGGAACAGGAGCGCTGGGTCGCGGCAGTTTACGTGCCCGAGCAGGAGCTTTGCCGGGTGACGCTGATCGCCCCCATGATCAACCGGGCGGCCGCGGTGGTCTTCCTGGTGGCGGGCACATCCAAGGCCCGGGTCCTGCGGGAAGTCCTGCAGGGCGCCCAGGCCCCGGGGCGTCTGCCGGCCCAACTTATTCGCCCCCAGAACGGCGAACTGCTGTGGCTGGTGGACGAGGCGGCGGCCTCGGAGTTAAAATGATCAGAACCTATTTCAGAACCTTTTTTTCTGTCACCCTGAGCGCAGCGAAGGGTCTAGGTTTTAAAATGACTAGATTCTTCGCTATGCTCAGAATGACATTTATTATTCATTCGAGGTTTTGAAATAGGTTCTAGAAAAGGGCCAGGGTCCGGGATGGGAAAGAAGCCGATTCTGGGTGTAGGGGCGGTTCCCGAACCGCCCCTAACTTTTTATGATTCTGTGGGGATGCGTCACTGAAGACCGCTCCTCGCCTGAAAAGCCGGGAATGATCTTTGCCCCCAAGGACCCCTTGATTTTTATCGGGAAAACGGGGTAAGTTGGCCATAAGATTTATAGCGATTACCAAAAGTTTTTTCCGATAACTAATTTTGATTGGGCACCGCGTACTGTGCCCTCAAAACCTCATAGGGTGGCACGGCTCGCCGTCCCCCGGCAAAACGAAATTACTATTGGCAATAGCGATATTTCCTCCTCACTCTAGAGATGAAAGTGGGAAAGTCATGCGCAAGCTTTCTGCCTCCATTTTAGCCGCGGACTTCGGCCGGTTGGCCGAGCAGATCAAAGAAGCGGAGCAGGCCGGGGTGGACTGGATCCACGTGGACGTCATGGACGGCCACTTCGTCCCCAACATTACCATCGGCGCCGCGGTGACCGCGGCCATCCGCCGGGTCACCGAGTTGCCCCTGGACGTCCACCTGATGATCAGCAATCCCGAGCTCTATGTGCCGGAGTTTGTGGAGGCGGGGGCGGATTGGCTGGGCATCCACGTGGAAGCCACGGTGCACCTGGAGCGCCTCATCCAGCAAATCAAGGAGCTGGGCGCCAAGGCCACGGTGACCCTCAATCCCCATACCCCCTTGAATTGCCTGGAGTACGTCCTCCAGGACGTGGACATGGTCTTGTTGATGACGGTGAATCCCGGGTTTGCCGGGCAAAGGTTCATCCCCGGGGTCCTTCCCAAGATCCGGCGTCTGCGGCGGATGATCGACGAGCAGGGGTTGGACGTGCTCATCCAGGTGGACGGCGGAGTGCAGCTGGACACCATCGACGAGATCGTGGCCGCGGGCGCGGACGTCCTCGTCTCGGGCTCCGGCATCTTCAACAGCCGGCCCCTGGCGGAAAACGTGCGGCAACTGAAAGAGCGGTTGAAATAAGGAGAGGCGCACGGGCCTCTGGCCCATCCGTAAATCATGAAGATGTAGCGCCGCCGCCCTCGGCGGCGCCGGAACCGGACCCCCGAGGTCGGCTGTCCGGCATAACCTCGAAAACCTTGCAGACCAGTAATTCATGAGCCTTCGGACCACCCGAAATTATGAAAAGTTCATGGTGAGTTTACTCCTAACTTTGAACCTTGAACTTTGAACTTTGAACTTTTCCGAACAGAGGAGAACCGGATGGCCGACCAGCCCCATGGCCAGAATCAAAATCTGCAAATGATAGACGAACTATTGGGCAGCGAAACCCCCTTCCGGGTGGAGCGGCGGTCCTATCAGCCCTGTTTGTGCTCGCGGCTGGCCGCGGGCACCGGCGTCACCCGGCCGCTACCGGGTTTTGATCTGGAAGTGCTCCGGGTGGCCCGGGAGGAGCTGCCCTTGGTCAGCCAAAACCGGCTGGTGGAGGTGGTTCCCGCCGCCGCACCGCTTACTGAGCCGCCCCGGAGAATCGGCATCGTCCTGTCCGGGGGCCCGGCTCCCGGAGGGCATAATGTCATCGCCGGGGTCTTCGAGGCCGCCACCAGGGCCAACCCGGAGAGCCGGCTCTTCGGCTTCCTGGCCGGCCCCAAGGGGATCGTCACCAACCGGCACCGGGAAATCACCCGGGAGATGGTGGACCAATACCGCAATTCCGGCGGCTTCCACCTGCTGGGAACCGGGCGGGACAAGATCGACAACGCCGAAAAGATGGACCGCTGCCGGCAGACCTGCGCCGAACTTCAGCTCTCGGGGCTGGTGGTGGTGGGCGGCGACGACTCCAACACCAACGCCGCGTTCCTGGCGGAGAATCTGCGGGAGGTGGGCACCCAGGTCATCGGCATCCCCAAGACTATCGACGGCGACCTGCAGGTGCCGGGGCTCCTGCAAATTCCCTTCGGATACCACTCGGCCTGCATGGCCTTCGCCACCGAGATCGGCAACCTCAATTCCGACTGCAAGTCCGACCTAAAGTACTGGCATTTCAACCGCCTCATGGGCCGCAGCGCCTCCCACATCGCCCTCGAAGTCGCCTTCCAGACCCATCCCAACGTCATCCTCATCGGCGAGGAGATCGAAGAGCGGGAACTAACCATCCATCAAGTGGTGCGCCTCATTGCCGACGTGGTGGTGGACCGGGCCGGGCAGGGGAAAAATTACGGCACCATCCTGATTCCCGAGGGCATCCTGGAGTTCATTCACGAAGTCAACGTCCTGATCATCAAGATCAGCTATATCATTGCGGCTTACAACCGGGAGGCCACGGAAGAGGAATCCTTCCACAAGCTTTCCTTCGAAGAGCAGGTGCAGCTCATCGACAACAGCGACATCTGGCGGGACTACGACAGCCGCGTCTTCCTGGGCTTCCCGTCGCTGCTCCAGCGGGGTCTCATGCTGCCCCGGGACAGCCACGGCAACTTTCAATTTTCCCTGGTGAACACCGAGCGCATCCTGTTGGAGATGGTGGCCACCTACCTCAGGAAGCAGCGGGCCAAGGGGATTTATAAGGGCACCTTCCGCACCCAGAACCACTACTACGGTTATGACGGCCGGGGCACCTTCCCCACCAAGTTCGATTGCGACTATACTTATAACCTGGGATTTACCGCCTACAGTTTGTTGGCCAACGGGGCTACGGGCTACATGGCGGCCGTCAAGGACCTGCACCGGCCGGTAACTGACTGGCAGCCCATCGGCATACCGCTGGCGCCGCTCATGCACCTGGAAGAGCGCAAGGGGCGCCTGGAGCTGGTGATCGCCAAGCAGAAGGTGGACCTGGAATCCCCGGCCTTCAAGATCCTGGAGCGGGAGCGGCCCCGGTGGGCCAGGGAAGACCACTACCGCTTCCCCGGGCCCATTCAGTTCAGCGGCCCCTGCGCCGATACCAAGCCTATTACCCTGCAACTGAATTCTCTTGGGTAAAGGAAAATAACCACCAAGACCCCAAGAGCACCAAGGAAAAAATGATCCCCCTGAGGCACAGCCTCAGGGGGATTTTTAAATTTTTGTACTTCTTGGTGTCCTTGGTGTCCTTGGTGTTCTTGGTGGTGAAATTTCTTTCCCCGGGGTGGCTCCTAGCCTGACCGCCCCTGGCCCCGCTGCTCCTTGATGAGCCTTTCCAGGCCGAACTGCTTGACCCGGTAGCCAATCTGCCTCAGGGTCAGGCCCAGGTCCACGGCGGCCTGGGACTGGATCCAGTGGTTGCGCTCCAAAGCCGCCACAATCTCTCTTTTCTCCATCTCTTTCAGGCGGGTGAGAAAAGACTGGTCTTCCGTTTCCGCCTTTCGGCTGACGGGGGACAGGTAGGAGGGCAGATCCTTGAGGTCGATTTCCGAGCCTTCCACCATGAGGCAGACCCGCTCCACCAGGTTTTCCATTTCCCGGACGTTGCCGGGCCAGCTGTATTCCGTCAGAACCTCCAGGGCCTTGCGGGTGCAATAAAACCGGCGGCCGTATTCCTCGGAGACCTTGTCCAGAAAGTGATTGAGGAGTAGCGGGATGTCGTCCCGTCTCTCCCGGAGGGGGGGCACCCGGATGGGTAAGGCGCTCAGCAGGTAGTAGAGATCTTCCCGGAAGGAACCGGCGGCCACGGCGTCGGCCAGATCGGCGGTGGTGGCCGCGATGAGGCGGACGTCGACCTTCCGGGTGCGGGTCCCGCCCAGGCGCTCAAATTCCCGGTCTTGCAAAAACCTCAGGAGCTTGGCCTGCAAGGCGGGAGCCAGGGCCTCCACTTCGTCCAGAAAAACGCCGCCGCCGTCCGCTTCTTCCAGACGTCCGGGCCTGGCCTTGGTGGCCCCGGGAAAGGCATCTTTCTCAAAACCGAACAATTCCGACTCCAGCAAGTGCTCCGGCAGAGAGGAACAGTTTATTTTCAAGAAGGGATACTTGGCCCTGGGGCTCAAACCGTGGATGACCCGGCCGATGAGGGTCTTGCCGGTGCCGGATTCACCCACCAGCAGGACGGAGGCCCGGGTGGCAGCCACTTTTTTGATCACCTGCTGGAGTTCCAGGATGGCGGGACTTTGGCCCACGATAAAAAGATTCTTGGATTTCTCCGAAAGTTCGGCCTTCAGCGACAAGTTTTCGCGCTGCCAGGATTCTTCCCGGGCCCGGACCTGCAGGTTGAGGTTGACGATTTGGGCCACCAGCGAGGCTACGGTGGCGAGAAATCTGAAGTCCTCTGCCAGGGGAACTTCTTCCCCGAAGAGACGGTCCACCCCCAGGACGCCCAGGGGGGAGTCCCCCAGCAAGATGGGCGTCCCGATGAACGAGACCTGCCGTTTATCCAGGTGCTGGTTGTTGCTTTGGTCCAGGAACAGGGGCTCCTGGCCGCCATTGGTCACCGCGTACGGGTGGGCGGTGCGCAAGACCAGCCCGGCGAAGTCTGCGTCCGGGGAGTCTTCCCCTTTTTGCTTCTCGTCGAGGTTCAGGCCGCGAGAGGCGGCGGTGAGCAGGTGGCCGGTATCCGCGTCTTTCAGGATGATGACGGCCCGCCTGGCGGCCAGAAACCCGGCCAGGGTATCCAAGACGCCAACCAGGGCCTGATGGAGGTTTAGGGCCTGGCCCATGGTCTGACTAATCTCAAAAAGAACTCTTAATTCCAGTTCATTGAGGTTAGTTTCCATACTTTCATTTTTAGCAAGAAATATGCCTGGTTCCGTATCGGCCCGGCGCCTGGGGAACAGGCTGCTTTTTAAAGACTTCCGGGCTGGCTGGGACTTTATTTAAGGAAGAAACTGGCGGCAGTTAGTACATTATTGTCATAATTCAATCAATACAAAGACATTTTTGTTAGGCTTACGGGGAGGCGGGGCAGTATTTCAGCCTCCCCGTAATGTTCGGGCCCCCTGGGTTCTTATGGCTTCTGGGCCAGAAGGTTGGCTGCTTCCATCTCGTGCTCGCCGATGGTGCGGAAGCGGTCCAGGACGGCCAGGAAGATTGGGGCCGCCTGAGGCAGACAAAGGCCCTCGATGAGGCGGTCTTCATGCTCCGTGGCGAAATCGGTGCAGGCCTGCACCAGTTTTCGGGATTCTTGCAGCACGAACTTCTTCAGGAAGCCGTTGTCGGTCTTGACAATATCCAGGATGGAGCGAACCATGCCCGCGTGCTGGTCAAAGAGATAGTTGACCTGGGTGACCGCCTTGTCGGAGAAAAGCACCCCGTCCTTGATCTTTTTCTCGATGGGCTGGGTCAGGCCCCCGAGGTTCTGGCCGATAACTTCCAGGGGGCTGAGAATACTGAGAAGCCGGGTGAGGCCGGAACGCTCAGCTTCGGGCTTCCGGGTTATGAGTGTCCGTAATTGGGTGGAGATGGCAGAGAAGTCTTGCGCCACGCTGCCCGCCAGGTTCTGGAGTTCCTGCAGGCTGGTGCGGCTATGGCGGTTAAAGGCATCCCGAGCCGCTCCCATCATGGTCAGCAGCTTATCGATATTGGGGCCTAACACCGCGGCTTGTTCCTCGGCAAACCGTTCTTCCGGCATAATGAACCTCCTGCCCGTAATTGATTCACCGTTTCCTCTAAGATAGTCACTCCGAAGCCAAAAGCCAGCCTCACCCCGCTCCCGGCTCCGGGAAATCTTCCGCTTAAGGCCCCAACCGGCAGGATCGTCCGGACAGGAGGGCCGGAAGCGGGGAAAGCTCCAAAGAATAGGTCGGGACATTGCTACGGGCCATGGGAGTTCTTAATTTTGGTTTAGTCCGTCTCAATCTTCCGGGATTAAGGGGAGGGAGCCATGCTAGAGGCGAGTTTCCGCAAAATTCACCGGACCTTCGGCATTTACCTGGTGGGGTTTTTGGCGTTGCAGGCCGTCACCGGTCTGTTTATTGCCCTGGGCACTCTGAGCGGAGCTGACCGGGACGCCTGGTGGTTTTGGCTGCTAGCCGGCCTGCACCACGATTGGAACCCGCTGGGCAGCGTCTACCGAGTGGTTTTGGGGGTGGTTACCGTAGCCCAGGGTCTGGGCGGAGTGATGATCTATCTGATGATGCGGGCCCGGCAGGGAAAATCCTGAAGTCCGCGGCGTGGCGGGAAGGAAGCCGGCTCCTCGGGTTTCCGGCGGCAAAAAAAGGGCGTGATAAATCACGCCCTTAACCTCCCTGGCCTTGCAGCTGCAACTAGCCGGTCATCTCCTTGAAGCGCTTGCTGCGAGCCGCTTCGTCCTTGGTGGGCGGAGCCTCGGAGGCCTCGGCCTTCACCTTGGCCAGGCGCTCGCTGGTGGGGGGATGGGTCTTGAAAATTCCCCCGGAGGTGCCTTTCTCCTTGGCCAGCATCTTATTCAACATCTGGGACAGGGCCTGGGGGTTGTAGCCGGCCTTGCCCAGGGTGGCCACCGCGTCTTTGTCCGCGGCTTCTTCGGCGGTGCGGCTGTAACCGTTGACCGCAATGGTCTTGAAGACGTCGTCAATGGAGCCCTCAAAGAGGGTGACCAGGTTTCCGGCCACGCCGCCATACTGCCGGGCGGCCTCGGCGCCCATGGCGGTCCACACCTCGGTCCAGCGGGCCTTGCTGATGGAGTTGACCCCGTCCTTGTTGGCCACGTGGCCCACTTCATGGGCCAGAACCGCGGCCAGCTGGTCTTCGGTGCTGCAGGTCTGGATCAGGCCCCGGGTGATGAAGATGGTGCCGCCGGGGCAGGCAAAGGCGTTGATTTCCGTGGTGTCCAGCACCGCAAAGTGATAGCCCCGGAAGGTCTCGGGCCGGGAGGATTTCCGGGCCACGGTGGCGCCCACCTCATTGACGTAGGCGGTGAGCTTGGCATTCTGGTAAAGGGGATAGCAACCGATGATACGCGCCGCCACCGCCCGTCCCACATAGTATTCTTCAGAGTCGTTGATGGGCCGGGAGGCCTGGCTCGCTTTGCTTACTCCCGTGGCGGCAATGGACGCCACCGGCAGCACGGAGGCCGCCACGCAGCCGCCCACCAGGAACAAAGCCGCAGCCAGCAGGGCCAACCATTTCACCTGGCTTCTCATGGGTTCAGCCCTCCTTCCTTGATGAAGGCGTCCAGCTTGCCCGGGCTCACCCTCAAGGTCTCCACCCGGTCCACCTGGGCGAAGTTGAGCTCCGGGTGCTTCTGGCGGTAGCCCGACTCTATTTCCGGGGTGAAGCCCTTGCCGGCCAGGGCGGCTTCGTCACTGCTGGTTTGCTTCACCGGCGCCCCGAACAGGAGCCCCGGCAGGTTGAGCCCGGAACCCTGGGGCTTGGGGGCCGGGAAGGCCTGGCGGTTAAGCCAGCCCTGCATGCCTTGATAATCCACTTTGTACCAGTCCCCGGCCTGGCGGATCACTTGCACCCGGGAACCCTCCGGCACCGCCCCCATGGGGGCGCCGGCGAAATCGGGATCAGGGTAAAGGTATTGATTAGGCTGGACTACCTCCAGGGTTTCTCCCCAACCGGTGCCCGGCCCCAGCAACAACAGCGCCAGCCCCAGGGCTGCGAGCACCCCGGCGGCCTTTTTGCGAGTAACTGGCCTGCTCACAAAACCTCCTTATTTTAAAAAAATTATTTTAAGATTTGCTGCACTAGTTCGTCTATTTCGGCCAATTCGTCTTTAAGAAACTTTCGGACCATCCCGCGCAGACGCCCTATGCTTTTCACCTGCCCGGGGCCGCCCGCCGCCAGCCAGTCCTTCACCTTTTGGGTGCAATGTTCGCCTATTTCGGCCAGGCGATGATGACTTGGGATGTCGCTTTTGAACCTGGGGATGGGAAGTTCCAGAACCTTTTTATGTATATCTCGGGGTCCCCATAAACCGCGGCTTTGCATTGGCTTAATTAACTTATCAATAATGGAGGCATTAAGAATCGCAGACAAATAATCGGCTTCGTTTAAAGTAGACGTTTCCAGGTAAAATAGAACGTGATCAACTAAAAATCCATTGGCTAAGTCTATTTTCTGACTTTGGATGACAGCAGATGTTAGAAATGTTCCTGATTTATTATAAATTACTCGATATCTTGTTGTAGCGTTCTGCCTAATTAGACCATGATATCGGTCTAATCTCTCATAAATACTCATCAATTTGGCCTTTTCTGCACGTCTCCCTTCCCATTGTTCCTCTCCTTTTTCAAGCCATTTTGCAAGATGCACATACCCTCCTTGGATGGCTTGTGATGCGCTAATGAGGCGGTAGTTTCTTCCTTGAGGCAGTATCGGCAAAACCACCAAGCGGTAATCCAGATGGCCAAAGGGCAAGAGATCGGTAGAGAGCAGGGTGGCGTAAAGAAAACGGCTTTCTACTTGTCCTTCAAAACGGACGTCTCGGTAGGGCTTTTTGGCCTCTTTGATAGCCCGAGGGTCCGTCTCTATCGGCGGGCATTCCGGGTTGAACCCCAGTCGAGAAGACTTAACGCGCACGAACCAGAACGACCGGGGCACGATGGTGGCGCCCTGAAAAAATTTCCTTTTATACCAACTGGACTTTGTCGTTGTGCTTCCCTCACCCGACTCCCAAAAAGAGTGCCGTCCACGTTGAGACAGGGAGAATTGGACGGGCTCACTGGTCAGATTTGCTTCGGCTTCGACCAACGAGGCGTTTTTCCGGGGGAGCTTACCGGAGAGGACTTCGCCGGGGAAGGACCGTATAGCCTCTACCGCCCCGGTTTTCTTGGCCCAGAGGACGCAGGTGGGCACTTTAAACAGGGGTGCGACGCGGTCGCAGTCCCACAACCCAGTCCAGGACAGTCGGGTCAAAGAGTCTTCGGGGAAGCGGAATTCGTTGCGGCGCAAACCGTCATGCTGTTCGGCGGTGCAGACGCTCCGGGGCATGACCAGGGCGACGCTTCCGCCTTCTTTAAGATAGAGGTCCGCGGCCCGCACCAGAAACAGGGCGGCCACTTCCAGGTGGGTGATGAGGTGTCCCCGCCCGGAGAGGAGGCAGTATTCCCGGGCCACCTGTCGCTTAACAAAATCCTGGTACGCCGGTTCCAGATTGCGGAAGGCGATCCAGGGGGGGTTGCCCATGATGAAATCGAATCTATTTTTGAAAAATAAAGGTTTAAAGCGATTTTTCAGCACAAAGGCCCAGATGGTGTCCCGCTCTTGATCAATGAAAGCTTTCAAAATCTCGGCAATCTCATAAATCTTCCGAAGCAGGGAGGGATGGGCGGCGAAATTTTGGGCTTTGAGGAAATTTAGGAATAATTCCATCGAGATGGCCTGGCTTTTATGTTGCCGGGCAAACTCTTTGGCCAGTTCCATGGCCTGATCGTAAAAGGCAATATTGCTCAGCAACTCTTCCGGCACATAAACCTTTTGGTCATCAAGGTTAATGAGGTATTCTGGCCCTTTCATGTAACGCTCGGGCAACCAGATCGTATCTGCCAGATAAATGGGAATAGTAATGGTCCGGCGCTGCTTTTTAAGCAGGTCTCCCAGGGCCAGGATATAGTTAGTCTTGGCGATAATTACCGCCAGAGGATGGATGTCGGCGCCCACTACCGAATCAAGGATATGGAGCAGGGTTTCGGAAGAATCTTTTAGTCTCTCACGCTTTTCCCGAATAGCCAGGTACAGGAATGTGCCGGAACCGCAAGCCGGGTCCAGCATGGCGGCCTTGGGATTTTCGGCCAGCATCTTCTTGACCATGCGGTGGGCCAGCCAATCGGGAGTATAGAATTCTCCCAGGTCATGACGGGTCTCCGGGTCCACCAGCTCCTGATAGAGGGATTTCCAGACATCTTCCCCTTCCTTTGCTAACTCCCGGAGACGGTAATTTTTCAAAAGGCTATAGAGGCCGCGCACCACTCCGATAACTTTCTCCGCGGCGGCAGGACGGGCCGTCCAGGAGAAGAAATCCTCCTCCAAAAAATTCTCAATACCCTGGTCCTTGAATATCTGGCCGCCCAGCAATTCCACCATCTTTTCGTCCGGCGGCAAGACTTCGCTTTCGGTAATGGTCATCCAAGCCATCAATTTGGCTAAGGTGGCCAGGTAGGTATGGCGGATAAAGAGTTCGTCTCCCGCAACTTTGCTACCATAGACTATGCGGAGATACCGTTCCCATTCCGCGAAAATCACAGCAAAGGGATTTTGCTCTTTAATCTGCCGCCACAGAGGCAATAGCGCGGCGGTAGCAGTTTGCAGAGCGTGGCTGTTGGCCCCAAAATCCTTTTCCATCCGCTCACTGGTGGGATGATAGAGTTCGCGGCGGAGAAAATAACGGTCCAGCCAGAAAAAGATTTCTTCGGTTTTTGTTTTTAAATTATTCCAATCAACCTCTTCCAGAATTTGTAGATTTATCTGGTCAGGAGTAACTTCAAGGTTTTCGGTATCTTCCAGAGTGGGTGAATATGCCACAAAGCGAACTCCGTCGCCTGCCAGGCAAAGATAAGGCAGGCGAGATTCAGGGGGTTCCTGAGACCAGCAGATGGCTACATAGCGGCGTATCTGATCTTCGGCTTCGGAGCGCGTCTGTTTGAGGCTTCTTTCAAATTCGATGATGACATTGCCAAACAGGTTGTCGGCGCGACCTTTTAGAATGCGGTCTGTATGTTTGGCCTTGAGATACTTTTCAACCCCCTGAACGTAGTCTTCAATAAAACCTGGTTCAAATCCAAAAAGCTCATTGAGCAGCATGCCGAAACGGAGAGAACGGCCCGACTCGGAAATAATGGGCTCGATTTCCCGGAGATAACGAGTAATTATCTCGTCATGCTGCACAGCGCGAATGTCGGGCATGCGTACCCCTCTTTCGGTAAGCTTGCTTTGCTTAGTCATGGCGCGTTGTTTTCCTGGCCAAGCGCAAGGCTAATTCGAAGGCCGCGGCCAATCTGATTATTTTTACATCGGAAAGTCCTTTAATGTCCAATAATCTTTCCAGAGGTTGATCAGCCAAGCCTTCCAGGGAACCGAAGCGCTCCAGGATTTCTGCGGCAATAGTCTCAGCAGGTCTGCCCTTTACTCCCGGAGAGATCAAGATTGCCAGTAGTTCGACCTCGGAAAGACTGGCTGCTCCTTGCTCACGAAGTTTACCTCCAGGGTGCTCCCATTTACTCATTGAATAACCTCACTTGGCGTCGGGGCGGAAGACCGTGTCCCAATCCGGCGCCGGCGGGGCTTCCTGCATCTGCTCGCAGCGGTTCAGGAAAGTCCGGGCGGGACCGTCGGCCGGCGCGGCGTCAAGCACCGCGGCAAAGTGCGCCCCGGCCTGGGCGAAATTTCCCTGGCGGTAGAGGTCCAGCCCCAGGGCGAATTCCCGGCGCCGGGCGGCCAGCTCCGGGGTCAGCTCCTCCTTAAGGGCCAGGACTTCGAAGACCCTCACCGGGGTCTCCCGGCCTTTCACCGCCACCAGGTCCAGTTCCCGAAACTCCACCGCGTCGCCGCAGGCGGCCGCGGTGGCCTCTGAGGCCATGATGGCGGTGCCGTAGAACTTATTGAGACCTTCAAGCCGGGAGGCCAGGTTCACGGTGTCGCCGATGACCGTGTAGTCGAAGCGTTTCATGGAGCCCAGGTTGCCCACCACGGCCTCGCCGGTGTGCAGGCCGATGCGCATGGCCAAGGGGGGGAGACCCAGATCGGCGAACCGGCGGTTGAGCTCGCCCAAAGCCTGCCGCTGGGAGAGCGCCGCCCGGCAGGCCAGCAAGGCCTGGTCTTCCTGGTCCAGGGGCGCGCCCCAGAAGGCCATAATGGCATCCCCCTCAAACTTATCCACCGTGCCCGCCTCGGCAAGGATGATCTCAGTCATGTCAGAGAGATAGTCGTTGAGGAGGGCCACCACGGCTTCGGCCTCCAGGCGTTCCGAGATGGTGGTGAATCCCGCCAGGTCGGAAAAGAACAGGGTGACGCGGCGGCGCTCGCCCCCCAGTTTCAGCTTTTCCGGGTGCTCCAGCAGGTGGCTGATGACCTTCTCCGACATGTATTGGCCGAACATGCGCCGGATGTAAAGTTTCTGGCGGCCTTCGGTGGCATAGCTGTAAGCCGTGGCCAGCCCGAAGCTCAGGGCCAGGATGATGCCGGGCAGCACGGGGTCGGCCCACCAGCCGACCCAGAAAGCCAGGATGGAGAGGCCCAGGTACAGGACGGCCAGGAGCGCCAGGGCGCCCAGGGTGACTGCCAGACCCGGGGAGAAGAGCACCGCCAGGGTCATCACCGCGGCCAGGACCAGGCTCCAGGCCCACAGGGCCCAGCCGGGCACGGTCCCCAGGAAGTCCCCTCGGAGCAGGTTGTCCAGCAGGGTGGCATGGACCTCCACTCCGGGGTAGACCGCGGCCACGGGGGCAGCCTTGAGATCCATGAGCCCCGGGGCGGTGAAGCCCACCAACACCCATTTGCCGGCAAAGGCCTCCTTAGGGTAGATGGGTGGGAGGCCATGGCGGCTGCGGGACTCCGAGGCGATGACGTTGGCCGCGGAAAAGCGTTGATGGCTGCGGCTAGGACCCCGGTATTTGAGGAGAAACAGGCCTTGGGAATCCAGGGGGAGGCGGGTGGCCCCCAGGCGCAGGGCGCCTTCCTCAAAGCTTAAGGGGCCGCCGCCGGTGAACCGGTAATACGCCGCAAAGCCCAGGGTGGGAAGCCAGCGGTCCTTAAAGGGCAGCACCAGGGGGACGCGGCGGTAAATGCCGTCGGCATCGGGGCGGGACTCCACGTTTCCCAGGGCCCCGGCCGCCTCCAGGAGGGGCGGGATGGGGGTGACCACGGAACGGTAGTCGGGGAGATTCCGGGGCCGGGGGCCGGGGAGGTTCAGCCCGGCTTTATGGAGAAGATCCGCCTCCGAGGGATTGGGGGCTTTCTCCTCCCGGGACAGGAAGAAGGCCACGGTCACGTTGCCGGCCGCGGCGGCGGCCTGGGCCAGGCGGGCATCGTCTTCGGCGCCGTAGGAGGAGGCCTCAGTGAACAAGACGTCGAAGATCACTGCCTTGGCGCCGCTTTGGCGGCAATAATCGATGATGGGCGCGTAAAGCTGCCGGGGCCAGGGCCAGGTGACCCCCTGGTTCTTGAAGAAATCCAGGTCTCCCTGATCCACCGTGACCACCACCACCTGAGGCGAGGCTGGGGGCAGGGGCACCTGGCGGAACAAGAGGTCCAGGGTCTTGAGGCGGTAGGGCTCCATGAGGCCGGAGACCTGCAGGATCAGGGCGAGAAACGCCGCGGCCAGGACCAGGAGGGAGGCGGCTTCAATCTTGGTGCGGGCCGCATAAACCGGGATATTAGCCACCAGTGGTCCTTAGAATTGCCGATTCTCGGGAAAAAAAAGGGGGGCGGGATAGACTTCGCCGGCCCTGGCTATGCAAGATGGAGCCCCCGGAAACCAAAAGGGCACGGCACGCCGTGCCCCTATGATACGAAATTTTCTTTAAAAATTGCCAGAGAAGCTAACTTTGAGGTGGGCCTCTTCTCGATGCCCGGACTCTCCGGCAGACCACAGTCAACTTAAAAGGTGTAATACACGGTAAACATGGGGGTTATTTTGGCACCACCGAATCTTGGGTGGCAGCGAAAAACTCTAGACAAAATTCTGTTCATAATCTATTGACAAAGTTTAAAATTATCTTAAGTCTTTTTGCAAAAATACTAAAAGTTTTTTAAACATAACCCAGCATCCTATTTTAAAAATTTGAAAGGAGAAATCAACTAAATTTATCCCTATGCTGCCCTTCTTTATGCAATCGGTTCAAAGGCCTGACCTGGGGAACGGTGGTTGGGAAATGTCAACCATACCGACCTTGGTCCTAAACTAACCCGAATTCACCGGTGTCGCGGCGGAGAAAGCCATCATGACACTCACAGGACGAGAAATGTGGGCAGTAATTCACGGCATGATGCTGGGTTCGCTTTTTTTGTTGGCCTATGCCGGCGGCCTGGCCGAGCTGATCAACCTGGGCTCCGAATGGGCCACCGAAGCCGGCATCAGCAAACGGGTGCGCCGCCTTATGGCCGGAACCTGGATTATGGCCATCGTGGCCTGGCTCACAGTCATCACCGGCACCTGGATCGTCTACCCCTGGTATCGGGCGAAACCCCCGGCGGGAGCCGATCTGACCGCGTTTCCCCGCTCGTTCCTGCTTTCCAAACCTGAGACGGCGGAATGGCATAAATTTGGGATGGAGTGGAAGGAGCATGTGGCCTGGCTGGCTCCCATTCTGGCCACCGCGGTGGCCTATATGGTGACTAAATATGGCGCCAGGCTGGCCAAGAACGATGAGGTGCGCAAGGCCGTAATCGTGCTCTTCTCCATCGCCTTCTTCACGGCGGCGGTCGCCGGTCTTTTCGGAGCCTTTATCAATAAAGCGGCCCCAATTCATTGAGCGGAGGTAACTACCATGATGAATCAGCAAGCGGAAAATAACGGCTCTGTCGTCGCGGCTATGTTGGCGGCCGGGATTGGGTGCTTTGTTTATGGGATTCTGATTTGTTTGGCCCAGGGCAGCAAGGCCATCGGCGGTATTTTAAATTTCTATAACCCGGTCGGCCCCTTGGGCGGCAAAACCACCGTAGCCGTGGTTGTCTGGTTGGTCGCCTGGGGAATACTTGGCAGCAAATGGAAGGAACAGCCGATGGATTTCGGCAAAATGTATAAGGTGACCTTAATCCTGGTAGGCCTGGGCCTATTGGGGTCGTTTCCCCTGTTCTTCGACTTAATGGGTCATTAGTATTTCAGCAAAAGTAGCCGGCCCCGGTAATTTCGCATGGAGATAGCGAGGTCAGGCGGTTGCGAGCTGAAAAGAGAGAAATCCGATTAAGAGGGCGACCCTGCCGGGTCGCCCTCTTACATGTTTTATCAGCAACCGAAGGCATAAAATAAGGCGATGGTGCGGGTCGACTCGGTTAAGTACCGATAAGCCGGAGGCGAAATTTCTCTACGAGTCGATGGGGGTGATAGGACAGTTTGGCGCTTCTGAGGCCGGGTTCCCCCAGGTCCTGCTCCCGGTTGATGAAAGGGACTCCGGCCCAGGCGTGCTCACAGAATTGCTGGTTGATCAGGGCATAGAGGCCGCGAATCTCGGGGTTGGCCTTTTCCACGTGAATCACCGCGGTTTCCCGGTTGAGCAGTTCCCCCAGGGAAAAGGCCTCCACCCGGCCGTCGATGAGAATCACCCCGCCCTGGAGCTGCAGCGCCTCCAGATTGGCCAGGGCCGCGCCCACGGCCTCCCACTCCCCTAACAGATTCAAGTCTTCCTCGCATCTCTTCAAGGAGCACCAGGCCGCAGCCAGCTCCCGGCAGGCGTTGAGGTGCCCTGCTTCCAGGGGCTCATAGCTGCACTGATGGGTCCGCTCCAGGGTGTTGATGAAGTTGCGCTTGGAGTGGTACTTCCCTCCGGAAAGCTCGATGAGGTCCTCGGAGCGGTAGACGTAGTCGAAGTGGTCCCTAACCGGCTCCACGGTGAATTGGGGAGACCCCGCCAGTTCATCGGCCAGGCGCCGGTCAGCCCGTTCGAGACGCGGGGTGGGCCACCCTTTCTGTGCCGCCAGCCAGGTGAGGAGCTTGCCACTGATCCCGGGCCGGGGCGAGGGGCCCAGGGGAGGCAGGGCCCAGCCGCCCCGCTCGGGAGAGAGGCTGATTACCAGGAGCCAGTCCCGGTCCAGGGACCATTCATAGCCGTAATGGGCCTGCCAGATGAAGAGGTTGGTGAAGGTCAGCTCCGAGGTTTCGGGCTGATAATCCCGGAGGAGGTCCTGGAATAGTTGCCGGTCTTCCAGCCTCAAGGGCCGGAACTCGGGAAAAACCGGGATCTTCGGAGGCGAGCCGTCAGACGCGGATAGTTTTGCCATCTTTCCTATCTAAAAGGTGATCCGCCGGCGCCGGGCCGGGTCATGGTCTAAAATATAATCACCGTCCGGGTGATTGACAGCCCCGACGTCGGGTTTTTTCAGCCAGGCCAAAATGCGAAAGCGGGTGGATTGGCCGCGGCCGTTGGGACCCGGCACCAGGTGGGCCCGGCCCGGTTCGCCATGACCCCGCCCTGCCCCGGGTTAGGATCGGAAAAAGGGAGGATAATGCAGGACTTTATTTTTCCCGATACTATCTTTATGTTAGTATATCAAGATTAAGGGATGGGATGCCATCCGGAGCTCTGGGGGGAACCGAGCTTTGCCGGGCCCGGGTGATGTGGGGTTGCGATCTTGCCATTTGCCGCGGGTTTCCCCAACTCCCATTATACTCCCTCCTGATCTAAGGAACTGTTTTGCCTAAAGAAGATAGACTGCAACAATGTTGCGCCAAGTTCATGCGCGGGCTCAAGCTGGGCGCCGGACCCACCATCGCCATAGCCTTGTTGTTGGCCGGACTGGCGGTTTATTACACTTTGCACCACCTGACCATCAGCACCAACCGCAACGACCTGGTGGCCAGCAACAAACGCCTCATCCAGCTAAGCAACCAAATGGACCGGGCTTTCGGGGGCCGGGACGGCTTGGTGGTGGTGATAGAAAATGGCACGCAACAGCACCGCGCCGTCAGGTTCGCGGATGCCCTGGCCGCCGAATTGCGCCGTTATCCCGAGAGGTTTACCGACCTCTTCTATCGCCTGAACCCCGACGTTTTCAAGCCCTGGGCCCTGCTCTATTTGGAGAACCAGGACCTTCTCAAACTCAAGGGCAACCTTCTGGGGCAGCAAAACCTCCTGAAAGGGCTGGCAGCCGATCCCGGGGTCACAACGTTCTTCCGGCTGGTGAACGAGCAGATGGCCCAGACCATGATCGGCCACCTCTTTACCGGGTTCCTGCAGGAAAAGACCCAGGAGCTTCCGGATGTTTCTCTCCTGAACGCCACTCTCAAGCAATTGCACCAAAGTCTGGAAGGGAAGCAGTCCGACGTCTCGCCCTTTACCGCCTTTTTCCCCAAAGAATTGAGCAACCTGAGCGAAGAAGGTTACTTTTTTACCGAGGACGACAAGTTTTTGTTGTTTTTGGTTACTCCGAAGCCCGGCGACTACACCGCTGCCAGCCAGGACCTGGCATTGCTGCGGCAGGTGGTGGACCAGGTAAGGGCCCGATTTCCCGGCCTGAAGGTGGGGGTCACGGGCCCCGATGCCCTGCAAGCCGACGAAATGAGCTCATCTTTGAAAGACATCACCCTGGCCACCTGGCTGTCCCTGGCGGGCCAGCTGGGACTTCTCATCCTTTTTCTTCGCAGCTTGAGGCGCCCTTTCGCGGAAGTGCTGTTGCTGATTGTCGGCCTTTGCTGGACCTTTGGCATGATCACTCTGGTGGTGGGACATCTAAATCTCCTGTCCCTGGTCTTCGCCCCCCTGATGCTGGGTCTCACCATCGATTACGGCATCCATTGGTTCTCCCGGCTGGAAGAGGAAGAGGGCAGAGAACGCCGCTGCAGCCTGGAGACCCTGAGCTGCGCTTATCGCCAGACGCTGCCGGGCATTGTCTACGCGGGTCTGGCGGCCATGGTTTCCTTCTTGCCCCTGGCCTTTGTGGGCTTCAAGGGACTGGCGGAGTTGGGCCTGATCCTTACCCTGGGCGTTCTCATAATGCTGGTGGCCACCCTGGTGCTGGCCCCAAGCCTGGTGGTGATCAGCGAAAGATGCCCCTCGAAGCCCCATCATTGCCCGGGGGAGCCTCACCCCTTTCTGCACCTGAGCTGGAAGCGCCCGGGGATAATCGTGGCTCTGGGAGGACTCATCACCCTTGTCGGCGCGGTAAGCCTGTTTTTCGTGCAATTCGATTTGAACCCTTTGCACCTGCAGAATCAGGATATCGAGTCGGTGGTCTGGGAGAATAACCTCCTGAAGGAGTCCAAGTATTCCACTTCCTACGGGGCCGTGGCCACCGCATCCCTGAGCGAATTGCAGGACCGGAGCGAGGCCTTGAAGCAACTGGCCACGGTCTCCCATGTGGAATCTATTCTTTCCTTTTTGCCTTCCCAACAAAAGGAAAAGCGTCATATCCTGGAAGGGATGCAGCCGGTCCTGGCCGCCATTCACTTCCCCCAGACCCCGGCCGGGGCCTCCGATCCCCGGGAGGTGGCGGCCATTTTGAGCCGCATCAATTTCAAGATGGCCGAGGCCGCCAAGAACCTGGAGCAGGAGAAGGCCGCCACCAAGGAACAGATCGCGGAAACCCACCGGCTCATCGACCGGATCATCCCTCTCCTCAACCCCGGGGAGAATCACCAGGCTGCGGCCCGGTTGGCTGACTTCGGCCGGCATTTCTTTGCCGATCTCCATGACAAATGGAACCTGTTCCTGGGTTATGAAAAGTCCGCCCTGGAGTCGCCGCCCATGACCCTGTCGGACTTGCCCCAGGAAGTGCGGGAACGCTTTATCAGCCCCCAGGGGACCTACCTCCTCCGGGTCTTCCCTTCCCAGGATATTTGGAATTTCGGGCCCCTCAAGCAGTTTGTGAGAAGCCTCTGGAGCGTCGACCCCAATGCCGTGGGGGACCCGGTGCTGCTCTATGTCTTCACCCTGGGTTTCCGTAATTCCATCCTCTGGGCCTCAGGCATGGCGTTGCTGGCCATCGCGGCGATGCTGGTGATTTTGTTCCGCAGCCTGAAAATGGCCGTGCTGGCTTTGATCCCCCTGGTGGTGGGAACCGCCATGACCTTGTGCCTGATGTGGGTGCTGGGCTTGCCCTTCAATCAGGCCAACGTTCTGTTCCTGCCGCTGATTCTGGGCGAAGGGATCGAATTCGGTATTATCATCCTGGCGCGCTGGCAACTGGAGGAATCGGCCCGGGCCATCACCCTGCCGGCCAGCACGGCCAAAGGGGTGGCCCTGGCGGCCCTGACCACCACCGTGGGTTTCGGCAGCCTGATGGTCTCAGGGCACCGAGGCACCTTTAGCCTGGGGCTCCTGGCCACGGTGGGCAGCCTCAGCGTGCTGCTGGCGTCTTTAAGCATCCTGCCGGCGTTTCTGCGCCTGGTGGAGAGTGACCGCCGCCGCCAACCCTTTTTCAGCCCCAACCTGACCCCCAGGCGTTGGCTCAAACATATGATAAAGAGGAAACCCGATGAGAAAACCGCTCTCGATCATTAGCTTGTCTTTGGCGGCTTTGTGGTGGTGGGCCGGTCCGGCCCTGGCCGATACCCCCACGGCTTATGTGCGCGGGATCCTGGATAAAACCATGGGCATTCAAAGCGATGCCTCTCTGACGGAAACGGCCCGGCGCCCCCGCATCCATCAAATCATCGAGGGGTGCTTTGACTTTCCCCTGATGGCCAGGGATTCCCTGGGACCGGAGTACGGGCGCATAAGCGCCGGGCAACGGCAGGAATTCATCCACGCCTTCAGCTACCTGTTCCAGGACTCCTACACCCGGCTGGTGCTCAACTTTCTCAAGCAGGAGAACATTAAGTACGGCCGGGAGTCCCGGGAAGGCGACAAAGCCCGGGTAGATACCGCCATAGTGCGGCCCAACGAATCCATCCCGGTAACCTATGTCATGCATTCCACCCCCCAGGGATGGATTCTCTATGACGTCATGGTGGACGGGGTGAGCATCCTGCAAAATTATAGGAACGAATTCTCCCAGGTGGTCAAAACCAAGTCGTTTTCCTATCTCCTGGAAAAAATGCGGACCCAGGTTAAAGCCGTCCAGTAGGATTTGGGACAACGACCTGAAGATTTGCGGTCCCGGCCGGGTACCTCTCCTGCCTAAGCCGGTTCTGCCCCGGCAAGCAAATTTGTACTTTTGCCCAGCCAGTGTGCTAATATACGGCCGGCGCTAAGAAAACCCGATACCGACATTTAATCAATTGACCCAGGCGGAAATGAGCGCACCCGATCCCAAAACGGAATGGCTGACGGTGGCCCGGTCGGTTTTGCAAGCGGAATCCCAGGCCATTGCCGCGGCGGCGACGCGTCTGGACCACGCTCTGGCCCGGGCCGTTCAGCTGGTTTTGGATCACGACGGGAAGGTGGTGGTCAGCGGGGTGGGGAAATCCGGCCACATCGGCCAAAAAATTGCCGCCACCCTGGCCAGCACCGGGACCCCGGCCGTCTTTATCCACGCGGCCGAAGCCGTGCACGGCGATCTGGGGATTTACACCCCCGGGGATCCCAGCATCCTGATTTCCAAGAGCGGCAGCACCGCGGAACTGCTGCGCCTCGTGCCCATCTTGCGGCAGTTCCGCTCCCCCTTGATCGCCATAGTGGGACACCCCAAATCGCCCCTGGCCCGTCAGGTCGATCTCGTCTTGGACGCCCGGGTGGAGCGGGAGGCCGATCCCCTGGACCTGGCCCCCACGTGCAGCTCCACGGTGGCCCTGGCCCTGGGCGATGCCTTGGCGGTGTCGCTGATGCATGCCCGGCAGTTCAGTCAGCAGGATTTTGCCCGCTATCACCCGGCGGGACAGTTGGGACGGAACCTGTGGTTACGGGTGGCGGACGTGATGCACAAAGGGGAGGACGTGGCCTGGGTCCGGCCGGACACCCCCTTGCGCCAGGTCATAATTGCCATGACCGAACGCCCCCTGGGGGCCGCCTGCGTGGTTGGCGAGCAATCCAATCTCCTGGGCCTGGTGACGGATGGCGACTTGCGGCGGGCTTTATTGGCCCATGACGATATTCGTCATTTGCGGGCGGCCGATTGCATGACGATAAAACCCATGACGATCTCGCCTGACGCCAGCCTCAGGGAAGCCATCCGCGTGATGGAGGACCGTCCGTCCCAAATTTCGGTGCTGCCGGTTTTAGACCTGAAGACCGGGCGGTGCCTGGGGTTGGTCCGCATCCACGACATTTACCAGCCGGACCTGGTGTAACCCCCTTAACCAATAGCATTAGCCCCCCTTCGGTAACCGGCGTCTGGTAACCCTCACCATCTTAAGCCGGCTTTGCCCGGCAGCCAAAGACCCAGCCGCCGTTCGGCCCCTCCCGGTGACGAACCTCCGCTCTCATTCTCTCCCCGGATTCTGGCCGGAGTTGATTGACATCGCCGATGCGGGCCTTAATTTTGGGTTAATTCGCAGCCCTGGAGTGACAGGGCCTGGCGTGGGAATCCACCTCAGGCGCGCCCGGTGCGTCCCGGTGGGCCCGGTAAGGTTAAAGAGGAGGATAGGCGATGGTTGTTTATGTAACCGAGAGTGGCTCTGACCGCGTGGAGCTTACTGAGACCCTGGTGCAGGAAGGTTGACTTATCAAGAATGCAAAGCCACCACCGAGCGGGAATCGGGAGTCTCCAGCACCCGCATAATGGAAATTCAGGCCAATCTGGCGGAAGTGTTCCCGGTGCCGCCGATATTCGCGGAAGGGGTGTCTGACGTCAGGGCCTGGCGCCTGCCTTCCGGCAAACTGATTATCACCGAATGGAAGGGAACCTGGAGCGGATTGCGTCGCCGCCGCCCCGTTATTAGCGGGGAAAGCAACTTTTAAGGGGAATTACGTGCGGTGGGGGGACGGCGGCATCCCCTTGGGGGTTGGGGGAAACCGCCCCTAACCGATTTACTGGCCGCTGGTGGGGGCGAGGTCTTGCCTCGCCCCTTGAGTCAAGGTTAAGGCTTGCCCTCTGCCGGCAGACTTTTCAGGAGCTTCTCCGCTTCCTGCCGGTCCGAGAATTCAGTTTTGGCTGCCAGGGCCTTCTGCAAATTTTCCCGGGCCTCTTTGGTCTCTCCCAGTTTCGATTCACACCACGCCAAATGATAACGTAACGACGGCTGATCCGGGGATTGGGCCGCGGCCTTTTCCAGGAAGGGTTTGGCTTTGGCGAAATTGCCTTGCTTGCAAAGGATCCAACCCGAGGTATCCAGAAAACTCGCTTCGTCGGGATTGTCCTCCAGGGTCTCGGAAGACAATTTCAAAGCCCGGGTCAGGTTTTCCGGGGTCGGCTGGTGTTCCGCCAGCAGATAGGCCAGGTTGTTGCGGGCCAGGGCAGGGAACAGGTCGCGTTCGATCAGGCTGTTATAGAGGGCAATGGCCTTGTCAACCTTTTGCTGTTTCTCATAAAGGGAGGCCAGTACCAGGAGATATACGGGAGAACTTTTGGGATCAGCGACTTTCTGCTCCAGTTGGCGCAAAACTTGATCCGGGTCTGACTGCTGCTGATAAGCGAAGGTTAGCAACCGCAGCGTCGCCAACTGCCTGGGATTGAGGTTGATTGCTTCTTCGAAAGCCTCAGCGGCAGCTTTAGGCTGCTTTTGGACTAACAGGATCTCACCCAACGCCTGGTGCAGTTGGGGATTCTTGGGGCTGTGGGACAAGGTTTGCCTTACCGCCGCCAGGGCTTTGTCAGGGGACTTTTGATCCTGGTAGATGGCCACCAGGAGTTGCAAAGCCGGCATAAAATCGGGGTTTGCCGCCAGAGCTTTTTCCAAGTATTTTATGGCCTCATCATTTTTTTTCTGCTTTACGCTCAGGAGGCCCAAGTTAAAGAAACCTTGCGGATTTTTGGGGTCGAGATCCACGACTTTTTGGAGCGTGCTCCGGGCCTTGGCAGTATCGCCTGCCATGGAATAAGCGTCTGCCAGGGCAATGAGGTTGTAGGTGTCTTTTTCATTAAGGCGCAGATATCCCTGGATGGTCTGAATGGCCCCGTTATAATCTTTGGCCTGAAGAAAGATGTTGTAGAGGAACCGCCGGGCTTCCGGGTAATCCGGCTTGATCTCCAAAGCCTTCTTGGCCTTATCCTTGGCCTGTTCCGGTTCTTTGTTGACCATATGGGCCTGGGCCAACAGTAGCCAACCTTCCGGGTCTTGCGGCTTATCCTGAGTAATGATTCGGAAGTTGTTTACCGCTTTCAGGCCATCTTTCTTGTTCAACGCGATGAGGCCCTCAGTCTGGATGGCCTTCATATCCTTGGGGTTGTCTTTGAGGATCTCGGCCACCAGCTTCTCGGCTTCATCCATGTGGTTCAGGGCCAGGTTTATTCTGGCCAACTGGTTTTTGGCTTCCATCCCCTTGGGCCCGCTGGGGTCCAGTTTGATGATCTCCTGGAGAGCTTTTTCCCCGCGACCCATTTGCCCCCGGGTGATATAGAAATCCGCCAGGGCGAATCTGGCCGGATAATTATCCTGATGCTTGGCGATAAAATCCTTTAGGGTTTGCTCCGCCTCCAGTCGCCGCCCCAACTTAGATTGGAACTGGGCCAGGGTCAAGGCATGACTTTCATTGTCAGGCTCTAAAGCGAGGTTCTCTTTAAGAGTCTTTTCCGCCTTATCCAGCTGTCCGGCCAGAATGTAGTGTCGAGCCAGTTCAGTGTGCAGCTTGGTATTCTTCGGTTCGAGTTCTACCGCTTTTAGAAGGTAGGATTCACCCACCTCAAAATTCTTCTGGCTATCCGCCAGGCTGGCCCGACCAAGTAACAGTTCAATGGACTTGGGGTTGGCTTTTATTCCAGACTCCAGCATGGCCGCCGCCGCTTCGAGCTGTTTCTGCTTGGCCAAAATGGCCGCCGCCGCCAGATAAGCGGTGAACAGATCAGGTTTCAAGGTGCGAACTTTGGCAAGAAGTTCCAGCGCCTTATCAGATTGGTTGTGAGCCTGGGCCAGGGCTGCCGCCAGCATCAGGGCCTCGGGGTTTTGAGGTTCCTGGCTCAGCGCCAGCTTGGATCTTTCTTCAGCCTTGTCTATTTGCTTTGCAGCCAGCAGCAATTGGCCAAGGAGGATTTGGGCCTCCGTCAGCTCAGGCTTGAGTTCCGCGGCCCTGGACAGGGCTCCATAGGCGGTGCGCACATTTCCCAACTTGAGTTCGGTTTTGCCCAGCCAGAAATCGGCCTCCACAAATTTGGGGTCAATCTGCAACACATTTTTAAACTGCAGCCGGGCCTTGATGTAGTCGCCTTTCTGGTAATATTCTTTCCCTTCGGCGAAAAATTTATCCCGTTTCTCCTCCATGGAACTGCAGGACGCCAGAAAGAGAACCATTAGAAATAACCCCAACCATAAGGCAAGGATTCGGCGGCTGACCCTTATCGATGTGAGCATAATGATTTCTCCGAGTTCTGTGACTAATTTCAAAATGTTGCGTAACTCCTATATTGATAGCATAACCACCGGTAGATTTCTATCTGTTTATTTTTACCTCGAGGCGGGTGGGAACAGCTTTACAGAGGTTGATCCAGAGGGGAAATCAGATTTTAGGTCATGGCTTAGATGGCAAGGAGGCTAGCGGGCAAAGGAAACAATATTCGCCCGGCCATCTTTCCAGCGGGGAGGGGTTACGTGAAATTGCGGTTGAAAGATCTTCCATTGTGGCAGGGGAACCCGCCATGGCAAGCCAACCTTGTTTAGAAGCTCCGCGACCTCATCATTGGCTGCGCTGACAAACCCCGCTCTCCGGTATTGCGGCTGACCGGAGTAGGTCTGCAACACTGCAGCCACATATTGACGAGTTTCCGGAAATGGGGGACATCCCTGGTACCTGTCGACATTTTGGGGGCCGGCGTTGTAAGCGGCCAGGGCCAGGGCGATATCCTGGTTGAAGCGGTTGAGGCAGAGTTCCAGGTACTTAATGCCGCCGGCAATATTTTGTTCGACATCGAAGGGGTCGTCCACCCCCATCAAAGAGGCGGTCCCCGGCATAAGTTGCATCAGCCCCATGGCGCCTTTGGGAGACACCGCCCGGGAATTAAAACCCGACTCGTGGCACATCACGGCCCAAACCAGGTCCTCGTCCACGCCGTGTTGGTCGGCATATTTTTTTACCGCGGGTTCCAATTCTTCAATCTTAACCAGGCTGGCCACGGAACGGCGCCCCGCCGGTGCAAGCCTGACGGCGCTTCCCGGGACAGGTTGTTGCCCTTGCAAAGATACCGGGCTCGCGGTGGCGCCGGTATCGCGGTGAGAAACCGCGGCCTGGATATCAGATGACGCGGGCGAGATAGGAGGAGCGTCCAGGGACACAATTCGCCCCTGGTCCCCAAGTGCACCAAAGAGCAACAACAGGAATCCGGCTAAAGCAATTTTTCGGACCATCGGCAACGTGACCTTGCTTAGCTTCTAGAGTAATAAAAAATAGCACAAATTTTCCTTATTGTCCATACTTTTGTGGGCGAACGGGGGCTACATGAGAGAGTTGATGGAAAAATAGACCTGCTAATCCAAATCAATTGCCGGAGGAATGAAGGTTTGGGAACCGGTTTGGCTGAAACGGAAAAATTAAGTTATCGAAAACTTGAAACAATAACTTTATTGGCAGACTTCAAAAGAAGTAAAATTACATTTGAATTCTAAAATGATAATTTTTTTATTTTTCATCTTTATTAAAAAAGAAGACTGTCCGTATCTTACAATAAAATTTCTCTCGCTCGTCGCCCTGTCCCCCATAAGAAGGCGACTTCGTGATATCATGGAAGATACGATAGGGCTCGTTTGGTACAATTGGTGGGATCTTCCCCCTAAAATTACAGATTGTTTCCACCGGATTTTTGTCACCCTGAGCGTAGCTAATGGCCTATCTATTTAGAATTAATAAATTTTCGCTGCGCTCGGAATGACATATTACCGTGAAGCCAGGTTCTGAAACCGGTTCTGGCTAACTGCGACCGCCAGGCCTGATCCAGAGAGGGACCCAAGCAAAAAAGCCTGGTTCGAGTTTTGGGGAAGAACTCTGGGTGTACTACCGCCGGCAGATTTGACTCCCATTGTTTATCGACGGGGAATTTAAGCGCAATAGCGGGCAGGACCAAGGCTTGAACTTTTTGGCACTAAAAGTTCCCCAGTTGTTTAGCGATGTTAGAAATGTCTTTTGAATTCTTAAAGATAGAACATCTCATGATGGGTGAAGTTGGAGCTTAGATGGGTCTCATGTAGTCATTATAAAAAATTAGTTGACAAATATATTACAGATAATATGGTAGCAAAAACCATTACTTAAGACTTTTCACACATTAAGTTGAGTTTTAGAAAGTTGAACAACCTAAGGGGGGATCCCGTAGTGAAGACCAAGGCAGCCTGGCTAGCGTGGTTGCTGTTGGGGTTGGCGCTGGTGCTGGGGGGGGCCCTGCCGGCCCAGGCCGCGGACCTGCTGGAGCGGATGAAGGACCAGGAGATCAAGCAGGTGCTGCGCCTCCGGGTGGGGCATTCCAAGGTGCTGCGCACCCCTTTCCCCATCACCCGCATCTCCATGGCCGACCCTGATATCGCGGACATCATCCTCATTTCCGAAAAAGAAGTTTACGTCAACGCCCAGGCCCCGGGGGTCACCAACCTCAGCATCTGGGGCAAGAGCCGCTTCACCACGGCCACGGTGACGGTGGAGGCCGACGTCACCTTGCTGAAGGAAAAACTCCACCAGATCCTGCCCAAAGAGAAGATCGGGGTAGAGTCCGCGGGGGACTCCATCGTGCTCTCCGGCGAGGTCTCGGGGCCGGTGGCCCAGGAGACCGCCCTGGCCCTGGCTCTGCCCTTTGCCGGCGGCAAAAAGGAGAAGGTGGTGAACCTGGTGCACGTGGGCGGGGTGCAGCAGGTGATGGTGGAAGTGCGCCTGGCGGAGATCAACCGCAACGTCATGGACCGCATCGGGGTCAACGCGGTGGTGTTGACCAAGAGCGGCGAGTTCGGGGTGAGCCAGATCAACAGCCTGGCCTCCATCTCCAACCTGGTGCGCACCTTGGCAGGCACCACCTTCAACCAGGCCATGAGCTCCAACATCACGGCCATTGCCGGCTTCAAGGGGGCGGGGGCCCTGTGGACCCTGTTTTTCGACGTCTTGAAGCAGCAGGGCCTGGGCCGGGTGCTGGCGGAGCCCAATCTGGTGACCACCAGCGGCCAGGAGGCCACCTTCCTGGCCGGCGGCGAGTTTCCCATCCCGGTGCCCCAGAGCGGTGTGGGCGGGGGCAGCACCATTACCATCGAATACAAGAAGTTCGGGGTGGGGCTCAATTTTACCCCCACGGTGCTGGATGACGGCAAGATCTCCATGCGGGTGGCCCCCGAGGTCTCGGAACTGGACTTCACTTCCGGGGTGGCCTTTACTCCCTGGGGTTCTCGGTGCCGGGCCTGAAGGTCAGGCGCATGTCCACCAACGTGGAGGTCAAAGACGGGCAGACCTTCGCCATCGCCGGGCTCTTGCAGGACAACCACCGGGACGTGATCAACAAGTTTCCGATTCTGGGTGACGTCCCCGTCCTGGGGGCCCTGTTCCGCTCCTCCAGCTACCAGAAGAACGAAACGGAGCTGGTGGTCCTGGTGATTCCGCACCTGGTGAAGCCCATGGCCGCGGGGGCGGCGAGACTCCCCACCGACAAGTATGTGGAGCCCAACGACGTGGAAAAATACTTCCTGGGCTATCTCCAGGGCCAGCCGAAAAAGACGGATCCGCCGCCGCCCGCCGCCGGGACCTTGCCGGTGGGGTTCGGGCGCCAGACGGTGGACTAGGGTAGGAGAAGCGCATGCAACCTTCAATGGCCAGGATAGAGGCTGAGATGAAAATCAAAAACCGACAAACGACCGGCGACCCGCGCCTAGCCCGGGCTCTCCTAGGACTTCTGGCCGCGGCGCTGCTGCTGACGGCCGCGGCGTGCGCCCCCACCACCCTGGAGCAGGATTACGGCCGCTCGGTGCATAACAACATCGCCCAGCAGCTGGTCAACCCCCGGGCGGGCCTGGACGCTACCCCCGCCGTGGGGCTGGCGCCCACGGCCGCGGCCAACGAAATGGAGCGCTACAACAAGAGCTTCAAGGGTGAGGATAAGAAGCCCCTGGAGATGAAGCTGACCACCCCAAGCTACTGATTCCTGGCCTGCAGCCGGGGGAGACTGAACGGTGCATCCTGAG
>CAWBPT010000025.1:0-40983 GCA_963790655.1 uncultured delta proteobacterium
ACCCAGGCCAACCGTTCCAGAGACTGGTGGGCCAGGACGACCTGCCCCGGGCCGCAGCCAGACCCCGGATAATCGGCAAAATTGCCACCTCCGCCGGTCCCGTTAGCCACACCACCTCCAACCGGTGTTCCCAGGCCAGGGCTCGACTAACTTCGTAATACTGGGCCAGGGGCCAGTTCTTCAGACGGTGGCCGCTGCCCGGGGCCACCGCCAGCCCGGGGCCGTCCCCCAGAATCTTAGCCGGACCCCTTTCTGCCAGCCCCTCCAGGCGAAAAGGCCGGGGCTAATACTCCAACCCCAGGGCCGCCAGATGCCGGGCCTGCAAGGCCGCCACCGGCTCCGGGGCGGAGTCGGAAAACGAAGGGATCCAAAAGACCCCGGGGATCCCGGCCCGGCTCAGGTTGGTCAGCAGGTCTTTATGCGGCCGGTGGCTGAAGACCAGGGCCAGTTGGAAGGGGGCCAGGCTATCAAGCAGTTGTGGGGACGGAGGTGAATCATTAAATAAGGGAGACCACCGGGCCTCGCCACTGTCCCAAACCGCGTCCACGGCGAGAGTCCGGCTGAGCAGCCCCCAACGCTCCGGGTGCCCCACCGCGGTGAGGCGGGCCTGGGGATAGCGGCGCCGCACCGCGCCCAGGGCCGGTCCCGCCAACAACAGGTCCCCCAACGCCCCCTGGTGCCAGATTAGAATATCCTGGACCGCTTCCGGAGGAGGTAATTCTGATGAAAACATATGGTTATTTTATAACATTTTTAAGTGGCAGGGCCTGCAGGCCCTGCCACTTAAATTGAAAAAAGTTGGGGGGAGGGCCAGGGAGCGAGGCTCCCTGCCCTCCCCCCAAGCCCCCCTCCCAACCCATAAAAGGGTTGTGGAAGGCGGGGCCGTCGGCCCCGACTTCCACAACCTGAAAGCAACTAACTTAAGCTACGAGGGTTCTGTCTTTTGTTCCCCCGCCCTCCCCTCAAGCTCTCCTCCCAACCCCCTGAAAAGGGCCTGGGAAGGCGGAGGCTTCGCCTCCGACTCCCCAGGCCAGATTATCTAAAAAACTTAAGGGATTGGGGGAGGGGGTGTGGGGGAGGGGGTAAGGGCTTTTGCCCTTAGCCCCCTCCCCCCACCCTCTTTTCCTCACCGCCCCTCCGCCGCCAGGCGCTGGGCGGTGCGGGTAATCAGGGGGGGCCGGGGTTCCGGCTGCTCCTGGAGTAGGGTCAGGGTGTCTCGGAAGAGTTGTCGGTTCAGGTCGCGCTCCTCGCCTTGGGCGCCCATGAGTTCCATCGCGGCCTCCATGATCTCCGGCTCCGTTTCCAGTTCCTCCAGAAATTTCCGGGCCGTGGCTCCATCCACCCGGTGCAGCAAGACCGCGGCCAGCACCACCTTGGGGTCCCCGCCTTCGGCCTTGAGCAGGTCCTGGGCCAGGGTGACGCCCTTCTCGGTGAGGGCCCAGTCCCTGGAGTCCTCCCCCAGGTGGGATTTCACCTGTTCCGAGAGAATCTCCTTGAAGGTCTGGGCCGCCTTTTTGGCCTTCACCAGGTCCGGCACGCATTTCTCGGCGTACTGGCACCATTCGGCGCAGCCCAGCTCGATCTTGGGGTTGTAGAAGAGGTGGCCGCACCAGGCGCAGCGGCGCCGGGTGTCATCTTTGAAGAACTCGATCTCCGCCCCGCACTTGGGGCATTCCGCCACGAAGATGTCATCGGGCTTCCAGTACCGGGTATCCTGTCCGGGGCATTTCATCTGTTCCATGGCGGCCTCACTTTCCCCTGACCTTTTGCTGCTGAGGAATATCCCCCGGGTCCCCAGGGTACAGATGGTGACCGGCGGGGTCTTGCCAGCGGCCTCCAGGGCCTGGCGTACCACCTGCACCAGCCCGAAGCAGCAGGGCACTTCCATATTGACGATGGTGATCTCCTGGATATTGTTCTCCTTGAGGATGGCGGTGAGTTTGACCACGTATTCCTCCAGGTTGTCGAACTTGGGACAACCGCAGACCAGCGCCTTGCCTTGAAGATACCGGGCGTGAAAGTCCCCGGCGGCGAAGGGGGCGCAGTCCGCCGCCACCAGCAGCGAGGCCCCTTTCAGGAAGGGGGCCTTGGGGGCCACCAGCCGGAGTTTCACCGGCCAGTGGCCCAGGGCCGAGCCCCCGGCCGCGGGCGCGGCCGCCGGGCGGTCAAATTGGCGCATGCGGCTGCCGGGGCAGACAAAGGCCTCGGGCTCAACCGGCGCGGGCTCTGGCGCCGGATGAGGAGCGGGATGAGGCGCTTCGGCCCCCGGAGCCGGCCCCTCGAATTCTGCCGCTTCCCGCTCTTCGATGGTGAGCGCCCCCTGGGGGCATTCCCCCAGGCAGGCCCCCAGGCCGTCGCAAAACTTATCCGCCAGCAACTGGGCCTTGCCGTCCACGATCTGGATGGCCCCTTCGGCGCAAGACGGCACGCACATGCCGCAGCCGTCGCATTTTTCCTGGTCAATCCGGATAATCTGGCGCTTTCCCATGGATGGATTCCTTAAATCAAGTTTTGAGTTTCGAGTTTTGAGTTTTAAGTTAAAAGAGCTTGTTCCAAATGGCTTAAGCTTTCCCTCTCAGCTTAATTATATTCTAATCATTTAAACTGTCAGTCCCATGACTTAAGTCAACCGGATGGCGGTTTTAGAAAAATTGTCGAAAAAAAATTAGGGCCGGATCGGCAGGGACCGGTGGGTAAGCGCTCACTCTACATTTTATGTCTTTAGCCAGTGTGGGGTTTCAGAAATAGCTTTAGTAAATTAGGAGCTTAAAATTCCCCCTCCCCTGGTGGGAGGGGGTTAGGGGGAGGGGGAATAAGACTCCGTTTTATTGATGGTTTTACCACCCCCACCCTAACCCTCCCCTATCAAGGGGGAGGGAACAAGAGACTTTTCTTTTTTAAGATTTTCATAAGACCTGATACTGGTTGATGTCTTGGGAGAAAGCTTAGGGCTTACCGCTAACGGCTATGCCACAAAATAGTTGCGGCAGGCCCGGTCCAGGTTCTCCCGGCTGAGAGTCGGCTCCAGCCGGTTAAAGCGGCAATAGTCCAGGATCTGCTCCACCAGGTCCCGGGGCTGGCAGGTGGCCAGGGGGCGCTTACCGCGCTCATAGTGCTCCTTGATCAGATAAGCCACCGCCTCCCGGTCAAACTCCACCCCATACTGCCGGCACACCATTCGGAAGATTTCGCCGTATTGCTCCCGGGTCACAGGGCTCACCTTCACCTTGGAACGGATGCGCCTGAGGAAGGCGTCGTCCACCAGGGTGCCGGGCTCCAGGTTGGTGGCGAAAACGATGAACTGGTCGAAGGGGATGGTGAATTTCTGTCCGGTGTGGAGGCGCAGGAAATCCTGGTGGTTCTCCAGGGGGAAGATCCAGCGGTTGAGCAACTCCTGGGGGGTGATCTGCTGGCGCCCGAAGTCGTCCACGATGAACGTGCCGTTATTGGCCTTCAATTGCAAGGGAGCCTCATAATATTTCAGGGCGGGGTTAAAGGCCAGGTCCAGCATAGCCAAGGTCAGTTCGCCCCCCACCAAGACCCTGGGCCGCCGGCAGCGCACCCAGCGGCGGTCGTGCCGCTCCGGACCCGGGGGGAAGGTTCCTCCAGGGTTTGATGGGAGATCTCATCAAAGACCCGGATGACGTTGCCTGCCACGAAGATGGCATAGGGCACCAGGATGGCGTCGTCCCAGATTTCCCCCAGCCTGAGGGCGATGGTGGTCTTGCCGTTGCCCGGGGGCCCATAGAGAAACAGGGGTTTGCCGCTCACCAGGGCCGGGCCCAATTGGGCCAGCATCTCCGGGGCCAGGACCAGGCCGGCAAAGACCTGATCCAGGCGTTCCGGCGTCACCCGGGCGGCCTTGATGGACTGGGATTGCACCTGGCGCCGGTAGTCCGGCAGGGTGACCGGCGCCGAGCCCACGTAGGCGTCATACTCCAGTAGCTGGGCGGCCCGCCGTTTCCCCGTCTCCGTCAGGGCCTGGCGCTGGGAGAGGTTGACGGGGGTAACCTTAAGCCGCAGGGAGTCGGCTCCCCGGGCTTCTACGTACCTTTCCCGCCGCAAATACTCCAGGATCTGGCTCAGGATGCTGGGCGGCAGTTTCAGCCGTTCGCTCAGGTCCGCCAGCTGAAAGACGTCCAGGTAGAAGGCGTGTTTTAATGTGAGGTTGGCCAGGAAGATCTCGGGCAAGCCCAGGTCCTCCAGGGATTGGGGCAGGGGCCGCAATTCCGTTGCCGTTTGGGAGTCAGGGGGCATCAATGGTCCGCCTTGAGCGCTTCACTTGGCGGGGAATTCGACCGGCCGGGAACAAAACTTTAATTTGCCGCGGTTTAAGAGGATTTGGCGGGAGGGGGCCAGGGGCTTTTTAGCTTTCAGCTTTCAGCGGTCAGCTTTCAGCAAAAACAGAAATTATCAGGATTGCCTGGAAAGCCAATTTAAGGCTGACTGCTCATAGCTGACAGCTCTACCCCCCGGCCCCCCCCTCACCCTGAAAGCTTGAAACGCCGCAATCTTAAAGTTTCAAGGAGGGTTGCCGATAAGCCCGTCAAAGTTTTCGAGCCACCGAAAGGGCAAACTCCTCCGAAAGGGGAGGACGCAAAGTCACCGGCCTACAGCCTTAGGGCCAGGGTAGCGGGATTGCCGAAGTGGCCGGCAGGGATGTCCCCGCATCCTTGGTGAGACCGGCCCCCCTTGGTGCGCTGCGAGGCTAATCCTGGAAAGGGGGTGGTTAACAAAGATTCCTTCCTTAAAGCACCTCACGCCACACCAACAAGATCTCACCATAGGAGAAGGAAACCATGAAAGATCTGCTTGCCAAAGCTCGGGCTTTTATCCGTGACGAGGACGGCGCCAGTGCGGTGGAATACGGCCTGTTGATCGCCGGCATCGCGGTGGCGGTCATGGCCACGATCTACACCATCGGCACCAATTTGAACACCAAGTTCAACTCGGTGGCGTCCCAACTCTCTCCTAATTAACCAGGCCGTTCACGCCCTAGCTACCTTGGGAGCCAGGCGCCGTTCCCTGGCGCCGGCCCTGAGAAAAAGGAGAAGACCATGAAAAATCTGCTTGCCAAAGCTCAAGCCTTTATCCGTGACGAGGAAGGCGCCAGTGCGGTGGAATACGGTCTGTTGATCGCCGGCATCGCGGTGGCGGTCATGGGCGCCATCTACACCATCGGCACCAACTTGAATACCAAGTTCAACTCGGTGGCCAGCCAGTTGAAGTAGGGCCCCGGTTGACCTTACCCTCGGTAATTTTAACCGCCGCCAGGCGGCAGGAACCGGGGTCCCCGGAGTCGATGCTGCCCGGCATCCGGCGCCCGGGACCCCGGGCCGGGAGGCCGGGGTTCGGCCCCCAGGGCTCTCCGGGGGCGGCAGCAGTGGAATTTGCGCTGGTGCTGCCCCTGTTTCTCGTCCTGTTGTTTGGCGTGGTGGAGTTCGGGCTCATCATGTACGCCAAAGGCATCATCACCCAGGCCAGC
This sequence comes from uncultured delta proteobacterium, assembly GCA_963790655.1. Taxonomy (GTDB): domain Bacteria; phylum Desulfobacterota; class Desulfobaccia; order Desulfobaccales; family 0-14-0-80-60-11; genus DASWLF01. Next base: position 5,486 of record CAWBPT010000025.1, read on the forward strand.
CGGGAAGGCGCCAGGTACGGCGTGGTTTATTGCCTGACCCCCAAGACCAAGTCGGGCATCGAAGCCTACGTGCAGAATTATCTGCAAAACGCCGGCTTCTCCGGCGCCACCGTCACCGCCACTTTAGGAAACACTCTGAGCGTCAGAGTGGATTATCCATACCGGTTCATGGTCCTGCCGGAATTTATTGCCGGGCTGGCCGGCGACCTCAACCTGTCCGCGGATACCGCCATGAACATGGAGTAACCTGAAGATGCGCCGTTTCCCCCCTGGATGTGGCTGGTGTTGATGGGGGCGTTCGCCACCGCGGCCGGCCTGGCCTGGCTCAAGGGCCGCTCCCAGCCGCCCCCGGTGCTGGCGGCATCGCGCCTGGTGGTGGCCAAAAAAGACCTCGGCCCGGCGGCCAGACTGTCCCCGGAGGTGCTCCGGGTGGAGGAATGGCGCCAGGAAAACCTTCCCCAGGGTTCCTTCGCCAGGGTGGAGATGCTGGCAGGGCGGGTCACCGCCTACCCCTTGCTGGAGGGGGAGCCCATCCTGGAAAAAAAATTGGCCCCCCCCGGGACTGCCGTGGGGCTCACGGCTCTGTTGCCTCCCCATAAGCGAGCCATGACCGTCAAGGTGGACGAGGCCTCCGGGGTGGCCGGCTTCGTGGCCCCGGACAACCGGGTGGACGTGGTGGTGACCGTGGATAAGGAGGGCTTCGGCAAGAATCCCATGTCCAAGGTGATATTTCAAAATCTGAAAGTTCTGGGCATCGGCCAGCGCATCGACAACCGTCCCGGAGACAAGCCCCTGGTGGTGCCCACGGTTACCCTGGAGGTGACCCCGGAAGAAGGGGAGCGGCTGGCCCTGGCCGCCCAGGAGGGGCGCATCTCCTTGGTGCTGCGGGGCCAGGGCGACGCCCAGATCGTGGAAACCCAGGGTGCCGTTGCCAGCCGCATGTTCGGGAGCCTGGGCCGCAATATTGAAGCCCCGGCCGCCCCCCGGCCGGCGCACCGCTCCGTGGAGGTGATCCGGGGTTTGCAGCGGCAACCCGCGGCTTTCTGAAGGCGCCGGGGCCCTGGTGGGTCCCCTGCATTGGATGACGGCAAACTAAGGGTCAGATTATTTACGAAGGCTGCAACTGATGATGCCCCAGAGCCGAAATCCGCAGCCGTCCTCGGTTATCCTGAGGGAGGTGATACTAAGTGCTTATCCGTAATTAAATAGACATTTGATAAATAATATGGCATGTATACCTCATCAATTAATTATCGGAGGTGCACATGCCAAGGTTGCCGTCATGGGCTGTTTCCGATGCTTTTTGGGCGCGTGTGGAGCCTCTCTTGCCGCAACCGGCAAGGGACCCGAATAAACCTTATATCCGTAAACAGGGTGGTGGCAGAAAACCGTTAGATTATCGCAAGGTATTTGAAGGTATTGTCTACGTTCTCCGTACCGGTTGCCAATGGAAGGCCGTCCCCAAAGAAAGATATGGCAGTCCCAGTTCCATCCATGCCTACTTTCGCCTGTGGGAAAAGGCCGGGGTATTTCTCGCCATCTGGCGTGCCGGGTTGGCGGAATACGACGAAATGGAAGGCATATCCTGGTCATGGCAAAGTATTGATAGCGCCTTAACCAAAGCTCCTTTGGCACTGGAGGCGGTTGGGCCGAGTCCGGTGGATAGGGGGAAAAAAAGGAAGCAAACGCCATCTGTTGGTGGAAGGCCATGGCGTCCCTCTGGCCATCGTCGTTACCGGGGCAAATAGGCATGATGTAACTCAATTAGCAATCGTCTTGGATGCCATCGTGATCAAACGACCAACTCCGACACCGGAACAGCCTCAAACCCTTTGCGCCGACAAGGCCTACAAAGGGAAGCCGGCGTATCAAAGCATTGTTGACCGCGATTATATACCTCGCATCTTCAAGCGAGACGAGGAGATCATGGCCCAAAGGACAATTCCTGGTTATCAGGCGCGTCGCTGGGTCGTGGAAGTTTGCAATTCATGGTTCAACCGGTTTCGGAAGATCCTGGTTCGCTATGAAAAAACCCTTTCCAGCTACATCGCATTGCATCATCTGGCAGCGGCCATAATTTGCTGGCGAAAAGTTGGAGTTATTTACGGATAAGCACTAAGTTGCGGTCAAAAAAGTCACTTGAGACCTCTGAAAAATGGCGGAAATTTTGCTATACGGCCTGGCTGGAGTTCTTTTATTCCCTCCCCCTTGATGGGGGAGGGTTATGGTGGGGGTGAATATTCTTGTTATGTCTATATCTTACCCCCCTCCCCCTAACCCCCTCCCACCAGGGGAGGGGGAATAATACAGATACTTGCTGCTTCAGAAAGCTATTTTGCAGAGGTCTCACATTGTCATTCTGAGCGCAGCGAAGAATCTAGATTCTTCACTCCGTTTCGCGACGTTCAGAATGACACCCAATAATATTTTTTTTATGCAACCCGGCATGGAAGATCTCCATTTATTTGCAATGCGAGATCATGCCGCCACGCTCAGCCTGACATTGCATTTAAAGCCCGGGGGGTAAAAGCGCCGTCATCCCGGGATAGGTGAAGGAAATGGCCGTTCACGTTTTAGTTTATTACCACTCGCCGGAGAACGGCGCCTACCTGCAGCAAGTCGTCGCCTCTTCCGGTTCCGGGACGCTGGCCGCGGCGGCGGACCTGGAGCGTCTGCCGGCCCGGGGCGACCACGACGCCGACGTGATCCTGCTGGAGTACCAGGAGGACCACCCGGAGTTGGACCGCTGGATCGAACAGCTGGCGGCGGACCCCCAGAGCCCGGCCCTCTTTCTCTACTTCCCCGAGATCTCCACCACCTGCCTGTGGAAGGCCCTGCGCCTGGGGGCCAGGGAATGCTTCACCTACCCCATCCGGGAGGAGGAATTCCAGCAGGCGGTGAGCCGGGTTCTCACCCGGGCTGCCGGCAAGCCGGGGACGGCCGGGGCCCCGCGCCTCGTGTCCTTCCTGGGCTGCAAAGGCGGGGTGGGAACCACCTTTCTGGCGGTCAATGCGGCCTCCCTCCTGGCCCGGGAGCGCCAGGGGCAGGTACTGCTCCTGGACCTGGACCTGCAGTACGGCCAGCTCCCCTATTTCTTTGACCTCCGGCCCCAGCACACCTTGAGCGATGCGGTGAGCCACTTTGAGGAAATGGATCTCACCTACCTGCAATCCATCCTGCACCGCCGCGACCCGAATCTCCAGATCCTGGCGGCCCCCGCCCGTCTGGAGGACAGCGAAGCCATTTCCCCGGAACACGTGGACCAGCTCCTGACGAGCGCCAAAAAGTTGCCGGGCTGCGGCTGGATCATCATCGACGCCGGGCACCGGCTGGATGACGTGACCTTGAAGGCCGTGGAACTCTCCGACGAACTGATATTAGTGGCGGCTCCCTCCATCCCCGCCCTGTCCAATACCAAGAAATTGCTGGAACTGCTGCGCCTTCTGGACCTGAGAAGACCTGCCGCGCAACTTTGGCTGAACGCCTGGCAGCAAGACGAAGATTTGACCCTGGAGGAAGTGGCCCGGTTTTTAGGCCAAGAAGTGAGCGGCGCCATCAGATACGATCACCTGCAGGTGTCCCGCAGCATCAATGAGGGGCGGCCCCTGGCGGAGACCTCCCCCCGGCATCCCGTCTGTCAGGACGTGCAAACCCTGGTTATCAGACTCAAGGGGGAGGCGCCCCCGGAAAACGGCAACGGCCTGGGGTGGGGCTGGTTGAGACGGCTGGGAGGCAAAAAGTAGCTATGGGCATCCGGGCCCGCCTCAAGGAACGCGCCCCCGGAGAGCGGCCTCTGCCGGCGGTGCCCGGCCGGGAGGACCGCGCTCAAGGACCTGAAAAAGGAGATTGCCTTCAGCGACCTGAAGGCCAAAATCCATTTTCAGATGCTCAACCTGCTGGACCTGTCGCGCCTGGCCGAGGCCCCGGACAGCATCTTGCAGGAGGACCTGCGCAAAGGCATCGAAATCATCCTGGCCGAGGAAAAGCTGGCCCTGCCCCTGCCCGAGAAAGAGCGACTCTGCAAAGAGATTCGGGACGAGCTGCTGGGCTACGGCCCCCTGGAGCCGCTGCTGCACGACTCCGGCGTGGGGGACATCCTGGTCAACGGCTACGACCGGGTCTATGTGGAGCGCCGGGGAAAGCTGGAACGCAGCTCCATCCGCTTCACCGATAACGCCCATCTGCTGAAGATCATAGAAAAAATCGCTTCGGGGGTGGGACGCCGCATCGACGAGTCCTCTCCCATGGTGGACGCGAGATTGCCGGACGGCTCCCGGGTGAACGCCATCATTCCCCCCCTGGCCCTGGACGGACCCACCCTGTCCATCCGGAAATTCGCCCAGGTTCCCATCCGGGTTCAGGACCTCCTCTCCTTCGGTTCCATTACCCCGGACCTCGCCCAGGTGCTGGAGGCCATGGTCCAGGCCCGTCTCAACCTCCTCATCTCCGGAGGCACCGGCACCGGCAAGACGGTCTTTTTAAACGTGCTTTCCAGCTTCATCCCCAACGACCAGCGCATCATCACCATTGAAGACTCGGCGGAACTCCAGATGCAGCAGGACCACGTGGTGCGCCTGGAGACCCGACCCCCCAACCTGGAGGGCACCGGGGAGGTCACCCAGCGGGACCTGGTGCGCAACGCCCTCCGGATGCGGCCGGAACGCATCATCCTGGGCGAGGTCCGGGCCGGCGAGGCCCTGGACATGCTCCAGGCCATGAACACCGGGCACGACGGGTCCCTGGCCACCATTCATGCCAACTCGCCCCGGGACGCCCTCTCGCGCCTCGAAACCATGGTTTCCATGGCCGGGCTGAACATCCCGGACCGGGCCATCCGGCACCAGATCGCCTCGGCCATTCACGTGGTCATTCAACTGGCACGGCTGAGCGACGGCAGCCGGAAAAGATCAACCTCAACGAAATCGTGGGCATGGAAGGCGAGATGATCACCATGCAGGAGATCTTCAGCTTTGAGCTCCTGGGGGTCACGGCAGACCGCCGGGTCAAAGGCCAATTCGTCACCTCCGGCATCCGCCCCAAGTTCATGAAACGCCTGGAGGCCATGGGCATCCAGCTTCCCGCCCATCTCTTCCGGGAGATTCCCTGAGATTGAGGTCATGCCTGCTTATCTCGCCCTGCTGGTTCTCTTGAGCTCCCTCTGCCTGGCCGGGGCCGCTTACCACGCCCTGGCGGACTCCCAGGGGCGCCATCAGCGGCGGGTGCGCAAACGCCTGACCCGCCTCAGGGACGCCGGCAGTTACCAACCGGAAGAGTCGTTGCTGCGGAATTCCTCCGGCGCCCTGCCTCGCCTCAATCAATGGCTGGAGCAGCGCCGCGGCCTTAAGTGGTGGCGCACCTTGATGCTCCAGGCCGATGTCCACTGGCAGCTGTCAACTTTCCTCGCCCTTGTCCTCCTGGCCGCGGCCCTGGGCTCGGCCCTGGGCTTCCTCCAGTGGGGGGCGCCCGGGGCCCTGGCCGGCTGCCTGCCGGGTCTGGTCTTGCCCTTAAAGGGCATCGCCCTCAAGGCCAAACGCCGCCTGAAAAAATTCGAGAAGCAACTTCCCGGCGCCCTGGAGCTGCTGTCCCGGGGATTGAAGGCGGGACATGCCTTCGCTTCCGGGTTGCAGCTGGTGGCCGAGGAGATGCCTGACCCCATCGGAGGCGAGTTCTTTAAAACCTTCAAAGAATATAATCACGGCCTGGACCTGAACACGGCTCTGCTCAATCTCTGCCAACGGGTCGACCTCAAGGACCTGAGATTTTTCACCACCGCGGTCATGATCCAGCGGGAAACGGGCGGCAACCTGGCGGAAATCCTGGATAAGATCGCCGGCCTGATCCGGGAGCGCTTCAAGCTGCGCAACCAGATCCAGGCCCTCACCGCGGAAGGGCGGCTCTCCGGCCTCATCCTGGTGCTCCTGCCCCCGGCCACGGCCCTGGCGTTGTTTTACCTGAACCCCGATTACGTGCGGCTTTTGGTGACGCATCCCCTGGGGCGCCTGATGGCCATAACCGCCCTGTTTTTCCAGATACTGGGGATCGTCAGCATCCGTAAAATTGTCACGATCAAGGTTTGATGCCGTTTTTGGTTTTTGGTTTTTGGTAGAAGAAAATTAAAATCGTCAATAAATTCCCCAGGTAAGCTCCTTGGATGTGAGAAAGAAGCTGGGACCATCAAGAAAATGAACTTTGTACCCCTCATCTGCGGTTTGCTCATGGCCGGGGCGGCCACCTTTCTGATCCTCTCGCTCCGGAGGGGCTCCCGGGTGCGGCGCCGGCTCCGGTCCCAGGGGAGAGCGGCACTGGGCCTCATCCGGGTGACGGAGCCCTCCCCGGTGCTGCCGCCGGGCCTGGTCAAGAAATGCGAGCAAAAGTTAGGATTCGACAAAGACAGTCCCAGGTTCAAAGAAACCCAAAATAGCCTGGCCCAGGCCGGCTACAGCAGTGACCGGGCCATGGCGGTATACCTGGGGGCTCGGCTGGGCTTGGGCCTGGCCCTGCCCATCCTGGCCCTGCCCTGGGTGCTTAATAAGCCCTGGGGCCAAGGCTTCAAGCTGGCCGCGTTGTATCTGCTGGTGGTGTCCGGCTACTTCCTGCCGTCCCTGGTCCTGGGGCGCCTCAGCGCGGCCCGCCAGAAGAAAATCAAGGGGAGCCTGCCCGACGCCCTGGATTTGATGGTGGTCTGCGTGGAAGCCGGCCAGGGGCTCAACGCCGCCATGAAACGCGTGGCCGAAGAGATGCGACTCAGTGATCCCGAACTGGCAGGCGAAATCCTTCAGGTCAACCTGGAGATCAGCGCGGGGGCCGAAAGGGAACAGGCCCTGCGGCATCTGGCGGAGCGCACCGGGGTGGAAGAGGTCTCATCGCTGTGCAACATTCTTATCCAGAGCGACCGCTTCGGCACCAGCATCGCCCAGGCCCTGAAGGTGCAGTCGGAGACCCTGCGCACCACCCGGCGCCAGAAGCTGGAGGAGCTGGCCGCCAAGACCCCGGTGAAGCTGGTCTTTCCCCTGCTTCTGTTCATTTTTCCCGCCATCCTGGTGGTCATCCTGGGCCCCGCAGTGATCCGCATCTCGGAAAACCTGCTGAAATAAAACCTCTGTTTTGCAAAGTTTTTTTTAGGGGAGGCAGCCGGAGCGCCCGCCCCGGCTCAGGTTGGTAATGGCATCTTAGAGCCTTGGTCTTGAGGGGTGCAGGCCGACCGGGATGGATATCTAAGGTGCGCCGGGCGCACCCTTACCCGCTGGGGGGGTTGGGGCAGAGAGGTTGAGGGGGAGCCGGGGTTTTTTGGCCCTGACCCCCTCCCTCAAAAAACAACTCCTAACTTTGAACCTTGAACCTTGAACTTTGAACTTTTCAGAACCGGACTACATCTTCAGTTCGTCCCGGGTCTTGGCCACCGCGGCCGCGGACTTTTGCAGCATGGCCTCTTCTTCTTTGCTCAATTTCAGGGGCACAATCTTCTCGATGCCCCCGGCCCCCAGGATCACCGGCACCCCGAAGAAGAGGTCGTTCAAGCCGTATTCGCCGGTGAGGTAGGCGGATACCGGCACCAGGCGCTTCTGGTCCTTGAGGATGGCCTCGGCCATCTGCACCGCGGCCGCGGCCGGCGCATAAAAAGCCGAGCCGGTCTTGAGCAGGGCCACGATCTCGCCGCCGCCCTTGCGGGTGCGGTCCACCAGGGCGGTAATGGCCTTCTTGGACAACAGGCTGGTCAGGGGCACTCCCGAGACGTTGGTGGCGCTCACCACCGGCACCATGTCATCCCCGTGGCCCCCCAGGACCATGGCCTGGATCTCCTCCACCGCCACCTTGAGGGCCATGGAGATGAAGCAGCGGTAGCGGGCGTTGTCCAGAATCCCGGCCATGCCCATCACCCGCTTGCGGGGAAAGCCGCTCACCTTGTAGGCCACATAGCACATGGCGTCCAGGGGGTTGCTGACGATGATCAGGAAGGCGTTGGGGGATTTGGCCACCACTTCCTTGGTTACCGTGGCCACGATATTTTTGTTGGTATTGATCAGATCCTCCCGGCTCATCCCGGGTTTGCGGGCGATGCCCGCGGTGATGATCACCACCTTGGAACCCCGGGTGGCCTCATAGTCGTTGGCCCCCGCCACCTCCACGTTAAAACCGAAGATGGGCCGGGCCTGCATCAGGTCCAGGGCCTTTCCCTGGGGCATGCCCTCCACCACGTCCACCAGCACCACGTCCGCCAACTCCCGGGCCGCGGCCCAATGGGCGCACGTGGCCCCCACATTGCCCGCTCCCACCACGGTAATCTTCGGGCGACCCATAGTTTTCCTCCTTGTTAGATATTTTGGGGGAGAGAGCCAGGGGCCAGTGGCACAGGCGTCCCCGCCTGTGGAAGCCCCTGCCCCCTCCCCCAAACCCCCTCCGCCAACCCCTTATAGCTGGATGGGAGGGGAGTTTAAGGGGAGGGCGGGGGATTTGCTATCCCCCGGCCCTCCCCTCAAAATAACGTTCAGGAATTCTAGCCATTTTATCTAAATCGTGCAATGAAAAACTCCCGGGGGAAATTGACAGGTGCCGGGAACCGGCCTATAATCCGCGCAGTTGGTGGTCTTATGGCCTTTCCCCGCAGCTATCTCCGGGCCTTGCGGCTGCCCTTCCTCACCGGCTCGATGTTCCCGGTGACTACCGCCACGGCCCTGGCTTACCTCATCGACCGCACCTTTGCCCCGGGCCTCTTCCTGCTCAACGCCCTGGGGGTAGCCGCCCTGCACCTGGGGGCCAACCTCATCAACGACTACTACGACGCCTTCGGCAGCGACCCCCTGAACCTCAACGTCACCCCCTTCAGCGGGGGCAGCCGGGTGATCCAGGACCAGGAACTGAGCCCCGAGGCCGTGAGGAACCTGGCCTACCTGCTGCTGGCCCTGGGGGTGGTCTGCGGCGTGGCCTTGATTTTCCTGGGCCGGCCCTGGGTGGCCCTGGTGGGGGCCGTGGGCCTGCTGGCCGGCGTCTTCTATTCCGCCGCGCCCTTGCAACTGATGAGCGCCGGCCTGGGGGAAGGCCTCATTTTTCTGGCCTTCGGGCCGCTGCTCAGCCTGGGGACCTACTACGTCCAGGCGGACCGCATCGCGCCGGTGGGAGCCGCGGTGGGCCTGCCCCTGGCCTTCCTGATCACCGCCATTATCTGGATCAACGAGTTTCCGGATCTGGAAGCCGACGTGGCCGCGGCCAAGCACCACCTGGTGGCCCGCCTGGGTCTGAATCGGTCCCGGTGGGTCTACGCCGGTTTGATGCTGGCGCCCTTTCTCAGCCTCTTCTTGCTTATCGAGGCCTTTCTGCTGCCCGACCTCATCGTGGCGGCGCTGGTGGCCCTGCCCTTTGCGGTCAAGGCCATCCGCCTGGCCTGGGTGACCGCCCCCACCGCACCGGAATTCGTCCCCATCCAGGCCCTCACCATCCAGACCCACTTCCTGGTGGGCGCCACCCTCACCCTGGCCTTGCTCTACGCATCCTGGTGGCGGTGAAAATAGCTGTCAGCGGTCAGCTTCAGGTTTTAGGTTCTGGGTTCTGGGTTCTGGGTTCTGGGTTCTGGGTTCTGGGGTGGGGTTTGGAAAAACTTAAGATTTGCGCCGCGACCAAATGCAGGGTGGGCACGGCCCACCATGAATCTTGGACATAATTTTTCAGGACTACCTCAATCCCTGGATAGGCCTTCGGTGGCACAGGCTTCCAGCCTGTGCTGGCGCAGGCTAAAGCCTGCGGCTACCCTGAAAATCCGGATCATTCATCTCCTCCCCGAGCTCCTGCTTGGGAACCGGAACAAAGGTCGCCGGCGTCGCCCTTTGCCTGGCGCCGCCCTGGCGCCTAATCTCGGCCAAAAAATAAAAATGTTATACTTAAAGCCAGCAGCCACCGGGTTACAATAGGGCTGAGAGTGAGGCCTAGACCATGTCGAAAGTCATGATTCATCCCGCTACCTATGAGAATGTCCGGCAGGCAGTGGACCGGGCTTTTGTCCTTTTCCCTCTAAAAATCCAGGGTAAGAGGGTCTTGATAAAACCCAACGTGCTGCGGGGTTCGGAGGCGGGCGAAGGCATCGTCACCCATCCGGCCGTGCTTCAGGCCGTGGTGGAAAAGGTGGAATCCCTGGGGCCCGCCGCCATCGTGGTGGGGGACAATCCCGGCCTGTTCAGTTATGGAGCCAACGAGGAAAGTTTTAACCAGACCGGCCTGATGGCAGCTGCCAAGGGCTACTACCAGAACATCGGCAACGATTCCCTCCAGGTTGATTTCAATCCGGATTTCATGGCGAGGGTGAGCCTCTCCCGCATTGTCCTGGAGACCGATATCATCATCAGCCTGCCGAAGTTTAAAACCCACGGCCTCACCGTCATCACCGGAGCCATCAAAAACAGTTACGGCTTTTTGCCCGGCGCCCAGAAAGCCAAGTTGCATCGGGCGGCGGGCAGCCCCGAACGCTTCCATGAAGTGGTGGTGGACGTCTTCCGGCTCCGGGTGCCCGACTTTTTCCTCATGGACGCGGTGGTGGGTATGGAAGGCAATGGTCCGGCTTCGCCTGACCTTAGAAACATCGGCCTGATCCTGGCCTCGGACAACGCCGTGGCCTTGGATGCCGTCATGGCCGCCATGATGGGATTGGACCCGGGGCGGCTGCGCTTCCTCCAAAAGGCCCAGGAAGCGGGCCTGGGAGACTATGACCTCAGTAAGATCGAAGTCATCGGGGAGCTGAAACCTCTACCCGATTTCAAGGTGCCGCCCTTGGGCGGCGAAGCGCTTATGCAAAACGAGACCATCCAGACCATGATCCACCAGAAAGCGCTCTTGCGGCCCCAGGCCAATCCCCAGTGGTGCACCGGCTGCGGCACTTGCATCGATCAGTGTCCGGTGGCGGCCCTGTCCATGCGGGACGGTCTCCCCCAGGTGGACGCCGACACTTGCATCAGTTGCTTCTGCTGCCAGGAAATCTGCCCGGAGAAAGCGATTACCCTGTCATAGCTATTCACGCCTCTTATCATTTCGCCCCCCAGCTTCTGCTGGGGGACGCATTTGGGCGCCAGGCATCTATGCGTAACAATAAATACGGGGAGACTATTATATTTTTACTTGGAGCAGGGTTTAGTATCGATGCGGCCTCAGAATCAGGTTATCCATCAGGGGTTTTACCTGTTTCTGGACTGCCCGCTCGCTATCCGCTTGTCTCTGATCTCCTAACGATTTGCTTTAATAAGGACATTTTGCCACCTGATAAGTCAATTGAAGGATTATTTCAGGATAGTATTGACAAAGGCAACAGCAAGCCACTTGATGCTCTATATGATTACATAATGGAGTTAGATTATTATATAACACCCAGCCTAAGGAGCGGGGGAAATAATTATAACAACATTTACATAAAATTTCTGCGAGATTTCCTAAAGTCGCCTTTGATTACTTTTAATTATGACTCTATCCCGGAGATATTATTGTTAGGAGAACAATTATGGTCCCCCATAGATGGATATGGACTTCCCGTACAAACTCAACAAAGTACATTGAGAAAGGGGGAACCGTATGAAGGGAAAAGTCTACGCCCAGTCTTACATCTTCATGGTAGCGTCTGTATATATCCGTCTACTTATTATTTTGAAAAACAACCTGAACAGGATTATCCCATACTGAAAGATTATAATGAGCCTAAGTTCCTATTTGATCCAGATAAATTAGGGCATTGCTTCTTGCCGTTTGAAAGGATTCCTCCCGGAGTAACTTACACTCGTCCTATTGAGCGCGTGATCGCTCCTATTCCTAACAAAACTGAGGGACTTAAAGGAGAATTCATTGAGGCAGTGTATAGGAAGGCGATGGAATTTCTGATTAGTGCTTATCAAATCATCGTCATCGGATATAGCTTCAACCCAAATGATTACGCTTCTTATGCTCATTTGCTTGGTAGGATGGTAGAGAAACCGGTTCTGCTTATAGCGCCTGATGCTTGGTCCATAATTAAACGTTTAGCCTATGAATACCCCAATATCCAATGGGAGGCTCAGAGTATATCTTTGAAAGAATGGGTAAATAAAGGATATCCAGGAGTTCGGAAATAATTAGGTAGGGCGGGCGTCCCCGCCCGCCGCCCGCCCGTTTAAGATTCGTGGGCCGTGCCCACCCTACATTTTTTAGCTGAAAGCTGACCGCTGAAAGCTGACAGCTAATAGCTAATAGCCATTTTCAATCAAAGAGACGGAAGAAATGGGGAAGATAAAATGGATGCACCGGTCTTAGTGGAAGTAACCCGGGGTCCCGCGGTGGAGAGCCGCCACCGGGGTCAGATCGCGGTGGTGGACGCCGCCGGCAACCTGCGCCATGGCGTGGGTGACCCGGAAGCCCTGGTCTGCATGCGCTCTTTAGCCAAACCCTTTCAGGCCCTGGCGGTGCTCACCACCGGGGCCGCCGAGGCCTTCGGGTTCGGGGCGCCGGAGCTGGCCCTGTTCTCCGGGTCGCTCTCCGGCCAGGATTTTCACGTGGAGCTGGTGACCCGGGCCCTGGCCCGTCTGGGTCTCACCCCTGACGCCCTGCAGTGCGGGGCCCATGCGCCCCTGCACCGCCCCACGGCCCAGTCCCTGGCCAAAGAAGGGAAGCGGCCCACGCCCCTGCACAACACCTGCGCCGGCAAACACACGGCCATGCTGGCCCTGTGCGTCCACCACGGCTGGCCACTGACGAATTACCTGGAGGTGCACCACCCGGTCCAGGACCTCATTTTGGGTACCGTGGCCCGCATGGTGGGAGTGCCCCGGCTCCAAATTAAGGTGGCCATCGACGGCTGCGGGGCGCCGGTGTTTTATGTGCCGTTGAAAAATATCGCCCTGGGATACGGCCGCCTGGCCGGGGCCCAACCGGAGTCACCGGCGGGGATACTGATGGCCGCCATTCTGGCCCACCCCCGCCACATTGCCGGGGACGGGCGCCTGGACACCGACGTCATGCTGGCCCTGCCGGGTGGGGTGTTTGCCAAGTCCGGGGCCGAAGGGGGCTACGCCCTGGCCCTGACCGGCGCCGGGGGGGGCGAACTGGGGGCCGCACTGGGCGTGGCCATCAAAATCGAGGACGGCGCCTCCCGGGCCCTGAACCCCACCGTGGTGGCGGTCCTGGAACAATTGGGCCTCCTGACCCCGCCGGCCCGGGAGGCCCTGGCCTCCTCTGTCCAGCCCCCCATCCTCAACCACCGTAAGGAGGAAGTGGGCCGCATCCGGCCGGCCTTTGCTCTCGCCAGCTAACTTGAAACTACTGCGAAAAATGTAGAACAGCCGCCCTCGGCTGTTCAAATGTGCGCACCGTGCACCATCCCTGGTGCGTGAGACGCATCCAGTTTCAGTTCTTTATAGGGCGGCCTGTGGCCGCCATGATTCGGCGTGCACGGCACGCTCTATGGTCTTCTAAACCTTGAACTTTGAACCTTGAACCTTGAACTTTGAACTTTGAACTTTTCGGACCAGAACCTGGGCTAATAACTGCGTTCCCAAGCGGGAGCTTGGGAACGAGAAAAAAGCCCCCCAGTCCACCCTTGAATTGCCCTTGAATCTTTAGGGAATCATGCTATATTGCCAAGTTATGAGTCGCCCACGGAGGCGAGAGACGGGGTGAGACGGCCATGAAACCGCTATGGGCCCCCTGGCGCATGGACTACATCCTGGGGGAAGACAAGCCCAAGGGCTGCATCTTCTGCCCGGAGCCCGGGGAGGACTTGCAAGAGCGCCTGGTCCTGTTCAGCGGCCGGTTAAGCCGCATCATGATGAACAAGTACCCCTATATCAACGGCCACCTGTTGGTCTCCCCCCTGCGGCACGTCCCGGGCATGGAGGACCTGACTCCGGCGGAGATGCTGGACCTCATGGCAAAGCTGCGGCAATCCCTGGCCGTGTTAAAACGGGTGATGCGCCCCGACGGTTTCAACGTGGGCCTCAACCTGGGCATCGTGGCCGGGGCCGGGGTGGAGGCCCACCTCCACTTCCACATCGTGCCCCGTTGGCACGGCGACACCAACTTTATTCCGGTTTTTGCCGATGTCCGGGTGATTCCCGAACATTTCCGCCAGACCTACGAGCGCCTGGCCCCCCATTTTCAGGCCCTGTCAGACGAGGATACCACATGCGTTTCGTTAAAGTAGTCATCGGCACCGCCATTGTTATCCTGGGGATCGTCTTCATCATCGAAAACCTGGAAATGTTGAAGACCGCGGTGAAAATCAAGCTCGACCTTTATGTGCTCTATCTGGAAAGCCCCGACATTCACCTCTGGGTGATTATTTTATTCTGCGTCTTCCTAGGAGTTTTCACCGCTTCCCTTTACGGCGTCTACGAGATCATCATGCAGCGCCGGACCATCCGGCAACTGCGCCACAACCTGGACATCCTGGCGCAGGAACTCAAGCAAGCCGGCGCCGCCGCCGTAGCTGCGGGCCCCGCCGCCGGCTCTCCGGAACCAGCGGCTCCCCCCCGGATGGAAGAACTTTAAGTCGGTTTGAGTAGAGGGCCGGGCAGTTATCAGGGAGACCAAAACCTGACGCGGTTCCCTTTTTCTTACGGCTCACGGCTCTCTGCTATCTGCTTCCTCCAAAGTCTTTTTTCCACCGTCTCAATCTGCTATTATTGCCTTATGTCGGATGCCCCGCCGGATAAAATCACCCCCATGCTCAAGCAATACCTGGATTTGAAGTCCAGGTACGCCGACGCCCTGCTGCTCTTCCAGATGGGCGATTTTTACGAGACCTTCTTCGAGGACGCCGAGAAGGCCGCCGGGGCCCTGAACATCACCCTGACCTCCCGCAGCCGCGCCAACGAGGAGCGCATCCCCATGGCGGGGTTTCCCATCCACGCCGCGGACGGCTACATCACCCGCTTGCTGGAGGCGGGTTTCAAGGTGGTGGTCTGCGACCAGACCGAGGACCCGGCCCAGGCCAAGGGCCTGGTGCGCCGGGAGGTGACCCGCATCCTCACCCGGGGCACGGTGGTGGACCCCGGGACCCTGGACGCCCGGGTGGACAACTACCTGGCCGCGGTGCTCACCCGGGGGCGGCAGTGGGGCCTGGCGTTTCTTTCCCTCTCCACCGGGGAGTTCCGCCTCACCGAAGGCGAGGGGCCCGAGGCCCTGGGGGACGAACTCTGGCGGCTGAAGCCGGTGGAGCTGCTGGTGCCCGAGGACCAGGAGGCGGCGCTGCTCACCGCCGCCCTGGCCCCCTTCGATATCCCGCCCACCCGGCGCCCCCTGTCGCCCTATGCCTTCGACCAGGAGGGGGCCCGCCGGGAATTGGCCCGGGCCCTGGGCACCCTGTTCCTGGACGGCTTCGGCCTGGAGGCCCACCAACTGGGGGTGGCCGCCGCCGGGGCCATCCTGCGCTACCTCAAGGATTCCCGCACCCCGGACCTGCCCCACCTGGACCGGCTGCTGCCCTACAGCCGGGACGACTTCCTGGGGCTGGACGAAGCCACCTTGCGGCACCTGGAGATCTTCGAGACCTGGCGCAGCCGCTCCCGCCAGGGCTCCCTCCTGGAGGCCCTGGATGAGACCGTCACCCCCATGGGGGCCCGGCGGCTGGCCCGCTGGCTGCGCTATCCCCTGAAGGACCTGGCGGCCATCGAATCCCGGCTGGACGGGGTGGAGTTTTTCAAAGCCGACGGCCTGCTGCGCAGCCGCTGGCGCCAGACCCTCAAGGGCCTGGGCGACCTGGAGCGCCTCACCGCCCGGGTGGCCCTGGAACAGGCCACCCCCCGGGAAGTGGGGGCCGTCAGGCAGGCCCTGGCCCGGGTCCCCCGCTTGCAGGCATTGCTGCCCCGGGAACTTCCCCCACTCGTGGCCGCGCAGGCCGGGGACCTGGACCCCCTGCCGGACCTCCAGGAACTCATCGGCCGGGCCCTGGTGGAGGAGCCGCCCCTGAGCCTCAAGGATGGCGGCATCATCCGGGACGGCTACGACCCCGAACTGGATGAGCTCCTCCGGCTCTCCCGGGAAGGCAAAGACTGGATTGCCCGGCTGGAGGCCCGGGAGCGGAGCCGCTCCGGCATCAATTCCCTGAAGGTGCGTTACAACAAGGTCTTCGGCTACTACCTGGAGGTCTCCAAGGCCAATCTGCATCTGGTGCCCGCCGACTACATCCGCAAGCAGACCCTGGTGAACGCCGAGCGCTTCATCACTTCGGACCTCAAGGAGTACGAGTCCCGGGTCCTGGGCGCCGAAGAGGCGCGCATCAAGCGGGAGACGGAGCTCTTCCAGGAACTGCGGCAACGCCTGGCCGGGGAGGCCCCCCGCCTCAAGCAGGTGGCCCGGGCCCTGGGAACCCTGGACGTGCTGGCCGCCCTGGCCGAAGTGGCGGCGCTCCACCAGTACTGCCGCCCCCATCTCACCGCGGAGCCGCGGCTCCATCTCACCGCCAGCCGCCATCCCGTCCTGGAGCGGCTGCTGCCCCCCGGCTCCTTTGTCCCCAACGACGTGGCCCTGGACCAGGAGTCCCAGGTGCTCATCGTCACCGGGCCCAACATGAGCGGCAAATCCACCCTCTTGCGCCAGGTGGCCTTAACCGTGCTGCTGGCCCAGATGGGAAGCTTCGTCCCGGCCCGGGAGGCCGTCATCGGCCTCACCGACCGCATCTTTACCCGGGTGGGGGCGGTGGACGACATCGGCCGGGGCCAGAGCACCTTTCTGGTGGAGATGATTGAGACCGCCCGCATCCTGCACCAGGCCACCCCTCGCAGCCTGGTGATCCTGGACGAGATCGGCCGGGGCACCAGCACCTTCGACGGTCTGGCCCTGGCCTGGGCGGTGGCGGAGCACCTCCACGATCTCGCCGGGGAGGGGGAGGCGGGGGGGGCGGGCGTCAAGACCCTGTTCGCCACCCATTACCAGGAACTCACGGAGCTCTCCCGCCTCAAGCCCCGGGTAAAAAATTTTCAGGTGCTTGTGGCCCAAGACCGCGGCAACATCGTGTTTCTGCACCGGCTGGCCCCCGGCGCCGCCCCCCAGAGCTACGGCATCCAGGTGGCGAAACTGGCGGGGGTGCCCCCGGAGGTCATCAGCCGGGCCCAGGAAGTCCTGGAGAACCTGGAGGCCGGCAGCCTGGACCCCATGGGCCTGCCCCGGCTGGCCCGCCACCGGCGGCGCCCGGCCCGGGAAGCGCCGCAGCCCAGCCTGTTCGGCGGTCCGGTGGAAGACTGAGAGGCTTGGTGGGGTTGGACCGCGTCAAATCGACCGTTTTGTCAGCCCCGGGCCTTTATATGAAAGTGTAGCGCCGGCGCCCTCGCCGGTTGTGATCCCCCAGAAATCCTGGAACGTTAGCCTGGAAAACCCCGGGGAGAGGCCGCTGCCCCCCCAATTAGGCCCGGCAACCATATTTATCAGGCCGCAGCCTGCTTGGGTTGTGTCCCGAAAATAGCTTATAAAAGTCCACCAATTATTCCCCCTCCCCTGGTGGGAGGGGGTTAGGGGGAAAGGGAATTTGATTTCGGCTAACATAACTTAATCACTTATTATTCTCCACCCCACCCTGACCCTCCCCCATCAAGGGGGAGGGAATAAAAGCGAGCACTTTTAAAATGTACATGCGGGACACGTTACTAGAACCCATTGCAAAACCTGACCTTACCTTAAAATGTCATTCTGAGCGCCGCGCAGAATCTTATATTTTAAATGACTGGAGAGCCTTCCCTTCGCTCAGGGAGGCAGAAAAAGAGGTCTGGAAATAGCTTGGGGGAAAGGCGCCGGGAAATCTCCTCTTAAGGCACAACGAATTGATATTGCAGGATATTTTAACCGATAACTAAGAACTAGGAATCGAAAACCCATATTTTCCCCTTGACAAGAGCCCGGTTTTTTACGAAAAAAACTAGAGAGCGGGAATAACTCAGCGGTAGAGTGCGACCTTGCCAAGGTCGAAGTCGCGGGTTCAAATCCCGTTTCCCGCTCCATTTTTTTGAGGCGGCATAGCCAAGTGGTAAGGCAACGGTCTGCAAAACCGTTATTCACCGGTTCGAATCCGGTTGCCGCCTCCAATAATTTCAGGCACTTAGCTAAAACATAACACCCTCTCACCCCTGCCAGGGTGCATATAGGGTGCAAATTGGCCCCGGTGAGCGTCAGGCGCCGGCGCTTTTTTTGAAAAAATTATTTTGCATTTGAAATTAATATGCCTAAAATAGGGTAAAATTGAAAATTGAGGTGCGAGATGGAACGGCCAACCAAGCTGAACTTCCAAGGCATTGAAAGAGACGCAGTTGAGGTTGATTTCAAGGTGGTTAAAGAAGATTGGAATGAATATAATTTGGATGATGGCACGAGAATTAAGCTGAAACCTGTAGCAGCCGCCATTATTAGAATACCAGGCTTATTTGATAATGAAGGTAATCCTGTTTACGTGGTGAAATCATCAAATGTGATGTCTGTATCAGCAGCAGCAAATCTTAAAAAAGGAGCTGAAGAAAGCTCGGGGGTTCATTAAGTTGGCTAACATTAGTGAAACTGATAGCATTGCAGATATCATAGTCTTAAGGTCTGATTCTGTAGAAATCGACCAAGATACACCGATTGAGACTTATGAAAAGATGCATGGAACTGATGAAACTCTTTTAGCCTCATTTTTACAAGTTTTACCTGTTAAATTAAGAGGCGGTCAA
This sequence comes from uncultured delta proteobacterium, assembly GCA_963790655.1. Classification (GTDB taxonomy): domain Bacteria; phylum Desulfobacterota; class Desulfobaccia; order Desulfobaccales; family 0-14-0-80-60-11; genus DASWLF01. Next base: position 24,124 of record CAWBPT010000025.1, read on the forward strand.
ATTGAACAAAATTTAGCAATTTTCAACTTTTTCTTAGTAAAGCAACGTACTGTCTATGATACTAAAGAGTATAGCTTAGAGAATTTCATTTCCCTTAAAATATCTGAAATTAAAGAAGTGGAATATATTTATTTTACTAAACAGGATACTTTTTACGAAATATGGACAATTATTAATAAACTTGATAGAGAACTTAGAAAGAAAATTTATGACATCGAGTTTAATATTCTTCAGACATTTAAAAACTTATATTTCGATTTTCATATAATATGCAGGAACGATAGAGATATTAATGAATTGTGTTCATCTAAAAGTAAAATGATATTTCAGAGATATTCATGAGGATGAAAGAGTTGCAATGGCAAATCAATTAGACCACATCAATAAGGCGAGACATAATGAAGCATTTGCCACTTCAATTAACGGAACCAAATATCTTGATTGGGTTGTAAATGGTATATTTTACTCTGCATTGCATTATACGGAAGCTTATTTAGCGATTTATGATATTCATCCCGATTCTCATCCTGTTAGGAATGAATTTATACGGGAAGATCGTAATTTGGGTTGGAATTTTTATAGGAATATGTATCGTCCATTGCGTGATGATAGTTATGAAGCGAGATATAATATGAGAATTTTCACTTCAGAGGAGGTTAATAGAGATATAATCTCTGTGCTTGAAAATCTAAAACAATACTTGAGTCAATATATCCGTGAAATTAATATTTAATTAAGATTAATATAATTGTTTATATTAATTCGCGGCCTCAGGGCCGCTTTTCTTTTTTTTGCCGCCTCCATTTCCCAGCCTTGCTACTCTTCGGCGTCCAGGTTGGTGGACCCCCTGACCAATTTTCCCCCACCCGGGTCTTGAATTTATCCTGGCTCAGCGCCCCTCAGTCCTGGCGCTCCAGATTTCCCTCAGCTGTTGCTCCGCCGCCGCCTTATTGGGGCCGATCCCTTCCCGCCTAAGCCTTTGGTCCTGGTCATAGTATGCAATCCGCCATGACATTTGACGGTTGGGCCAGGTCATGAAGGTATGGAGATCGAGATCATCTCGCAACTTTCATCCAGGTCCTTTCCCCCCTGGAGGGTCTTCATCCCGGAGCCCGGGAAAATAACATTCCTGGAAGGGCAAAGTTGTAGAATCCTTTTTAGTGATTAACTTTTCTTAGCATACTTCGGAATCCCTAAGGAGAAAGCCATGCGACAGGCACTGCGATGGGTGGCCCCCGGAATCTTCCTGACCCTGGCGGTCCTGGTCATGGTTCTGACCTTTGGTGGCCGGTGCACCCTGGCCCAAGAGACCAAGGATCAGTGGCCCAAACGCTTTGAACATCCCAAGGGCACCGTGGTCATGTACCAGCCTCAATTGGAGTCCTGGCAAGGCGCCGCGCTCACCGCCTACGCCGCGGTGTCGGCTCAGAAAAAAGAGTGGAAGCAACCGGTATTCGGGGCCGTATGGCTGTCCGGCCGGGTTCTCACCGACCGGGACACCCGCATGGCCACCATCGAGGACGTGAAAATTACCGACCTCAAGTTCCCCGGGGCCACCCCGGAACAGCTGGAAAAGGTCAAGACTTTTTTGAACACTGAGATGGCGGAATGGACCACCACCATTTCCCTGGACCGGCTGCTGGCCGCCCTGGAGATGGTGGAAAAGGAGCGGGCCGGGGATACCGGTCTCAAAAACCATCCTCCCAGGATCATCTTTGCCACCCATCCCACCGTCCTGGTGTCCCTGGACGGCGACCCCAAGTTGCTGCCGGTCCCGGACTCCAAGCTCATGCGGGTCGCCAACACTCCCTTCCTCATGCTCTATGACCCCGCGGCGAAGACCTACTATTTAAAAGGCGGGGCCGCCTGGCTGAGCGCCATGGAGCTGACCGGCCCCTGGAAGGACGTGGAGAAAGTGCCCGCGGCCATCACTGCCTTAGAGGCCAAAGCCGAAAAACCGGCTAAGGGCCAGGCCGCGCCCCCAAAAGTCGAAGCTAAGGCGGGGAAGATGCCGGAGGTCATCGTCAGCACGGTGCCGGCGGAACTGCTGGTCACGGATGGGGACCCCCAATATTCCCCCATTTCCGGCACCAACCTCCTGTATGTCAGCAATACCGAGGGCAATATGTTCATGGACACCGGGACCCAGGATTACTACGTCTTGATTTCCGGCCGCTGGTTTCAATCCAAATCCCTGCAAGTTGGCCCCTGGAGCTATGTGGCCTCGGATAAGCTGCCGGCCGATTTTGCCAAGATCCCCCCCAGCTCGGTCAAGGGGTTCGTGCTGGCCAACGTGGCCGGCAGCCAGCAAGCCCGAGATGCGGTCCTGGACAACAATATTCCCCAGACCGCGGCCATCGACCGCAAGAAAGCCACCACCCAGGTGAAGTATGATGGGGACCCCAAGTGGGATAAAATCGCCGACACCGATCTGGAATACGCGGTGAACACCGGCACCGGGGTGTTCAAGGAGGGGACCAAGTACTATGCCGTGGACCAGGGCGTGTGGTATGAAGCGGACTCCCCCAACGGCCCGTGGCAGGTGAGCGTCAGCCCGCCCAAAGAGGTGAACAAAATCCCCCCCGGCAACCCGCACTACAACGCCAAATACGTGAAGGTCTACCAAGCCACCGATGATGTGGCTTATGTGGGTTACACCCCCGGCTATACCGGCTCTTACGTGGACAATGGCACCGTGGTCTATGGCACCGGGTATGACTACCCCGGATATGCCAGCGCCGATGCGTATATTCCAGCCCCGGCCACTTACGGTTACGCCGCCACTTATGATCCTTACGCCGGCGCCTGGGGCTATCAGCCCTCCTACTACAGCCCCTGGAGCTGGATCGGCCCGAGTCTGGTGGGGTTTGGCGCAGGCATGCTGACCGGCTACGCCCTCTGGGGAAGTCACAACTATTATGGCGGCGGCTGGTGGGGGCCGGGTGGCTATAACTACACCAACGTCAACATCACTCACAACTATATCAACAATCGGCCCTGGAACCCGGGCAACCGCTGGCCGGGTTACCGGCCGGGAGAGCGACCCGGCTGGCGGCCGGGAGAGCGGCCGGGTGAACGGCCGGGTGAACGGCCCACCCCTTACGCCGGGAACCGGCCCAATATTTACAACCGGCCCGGCAACCAGAACCTGCTGGCCTCCCGGCCTGCCACCCTCCCGGCGGCTGGCCTCAAGCCGGCGCGGCCCGGCGTTGGTCCTCAGCGTCCGGGTGAGGCGGTGAGACCCGGTGCCCGACCGGCGGGGCCCGGCCAGGCGGCCGGACCCAGACCCGAGACCCGACCGGTTCAGGCTAAACCACAGATGCGGCCCGCGGGTGGCAAGAACAACGTCATCGCCGATAAAAACGGCAACGTTTATCGCCGTGACCCCCAGGGTAACTGGCAGCAGCGCCAAGGGGACCAGTGGTCCAAGCCCCAGGCCGCAGCCCGGCCCGCCACCCAGCCCGCCCCCCGGCCGTCCACGGCCGCCCGGCCCTCCCAGGCGGCGCGGCCCCCGGCGCCGGCCCGGCCCGGCCAGGACACTGCTCGCCTCAACCAGGATTTCCAGGCCCGGCAGCGAGGCCAGGTTCGCACCCAGCAGTTCCAGCGGGCCCAGAGCGCTCCGACTTTCCGACCCAGCCAGCCCTCGGGCGGCGGCGGCGGGCGCGGCGGCGGCACTGGCGGCCGGGGCGGTGCTGGCAGCCCCGGCGGTGGTGGTGGCCGGGGGCGGCGTTAAAGTCACCGCGCCTTGAGGGGAGAGGAAGGGGCGCCTTCATCCTCTCTCTTTGGCAAGAACTAAAAAGAAAAGGGACCAAGACTGGTCCCTTTTCCAAAATGAAAACCGGTGGACTCGGTGCCCTGCCGGCTCACCCATCCCGGGTAACCTACTGCTAACTTTTCTCAGCCACCCTTACGCAGTTTTAGGTTTCCGTTTACCTCTCTGGGCCCCAAGTCCTTTCTCTACCGCCAACTTCCGGCGCTGTTCCGAATATTCCTTGCAAACCAAAGGATACTTTTTCGGGTCCAAGGCATAGCGCTTAAAATATTCTTTCGGTTGCAAACTGTGAGCCTTGCGCAAATGGGCCTTCAGGGTACGCATCTTCTTGCCGCACTCTAAGCAAACGACATACTTTTCAGTGACAATATCTTTCAGAGGAATTGACGGTTTCTTTACCTCTTCCGCCCCTACCGGGGTGATCTCTGGAATTGGTTTCCCGCCTTCCAACGAGGTCAAGACCTTGTACACCTCTTTAATTTCATCAACCAACTCTTGTGGGGTGAGTTCGGACATGGAGGCGTGCGAGATAACAATTTGCGCTGTCAGTTTCAGTTCTTCGGTGGCCATTGTGGGGTCTTCCTTTTTAATGGTGGGATATATTGCGCGGTAAGAAGTTAAATAATTATTTTCTGACGCGTTGTCAAGGATTATCTTTATATTTTATTTTTTTAAGTGGCGTTAACGAACTACCAGAGAGTTTTTTGTCTCTCCGGGATTAACCAGGTCTTTCTCAGAAATTCCTCTGCGCTAAGTTTGGGCAATTCAGGGCGCATTACCACCTGCCTGATTATTGCCTAACACATTGACTGTTATCCCCTGTTCTATGGCCCGGTATATGATCTCTGCCGTTTCCAATATCATCTCCGCCTGCAACATCTCTCCGATCAATCTGTCAAAAGGGTATGCTGCAAGATAAGAATCTTCCTACCACATACCTAAAGGCGTCAGCAGCCGAGTTACCCACTCCTTGCTTTTATGGAGAAAGCTTCCATTTGATTTAGCCAGCTGTTCTTGGGGGTGGACCAGGCGTATCAGTTCCTTCCCGGTAGGACGGCGTGAGGAGCACCAGAATCGCCTGGACTTGAGCGCGCCGCCGGTGGAGCCCACCGTGTTCCCATGATTATGCAGAGAATCGGCCCGGCTGGCCGGGATGATCTGTCCCACACCGGGCATTTATGTGGCAGTGGGGGCTTCAAAATATGAATACTCCTGCCGACCTGGAAGAGTGGTGACGTTTTTCGAATTGAATGAGAGGACCGCAGGTGTCCATCTCTGCTATGACTGGAAACTTATCAAACCGCCAAAAAATTTAACCTGTAGGAGCAAAGCTTCGTTTGGGGCGCCAAAGGGAAAGAAAAAAGGGACCGGCGAGGTCCCTTGAAAAAGTAATAACCGAGGTGAGGCCAGACTCTTGCTCAGGCACGCAAAGGCCGCCTTTTTTGGTGTCGCACCAAACTTAGAATTTAACTGTCATACTCACCTAACGTCCGTTAGCTAGGCTCTTAGCAAACTAACCATAATCAAGCCAAGCCCACCCAATACCAGGTACATCGTAAGTTTTACAGCCATTGGTTTCCCCCCTCAACCAATTATTTTGCGTTCCTTCCATCGGTGGGACTCCCCATCCCACCAACTTATGGGAAGCACCATATTATTAAAGGAGAATACTATATCAGTCAAGTCTTTTTTTGAGTTGCAGGAAGACATAAGATAAGTTGATAGATCCAAGAGGGCTTCCTAAAGCAAAAGTTGAGGATAACCGGTTCCAGGCAGGTTAAATTTGTGAAGTCTTTCTTAAACAACCAGATTATCATTTATGAAAACCCTCCTGGACCAGGTTGTGCACCATGCAATACCGGAGCCATGGGATATCCCCTTGGATCTTTCCCCTGAGCCGCCCGGCAACATCTCTTCCTGGGCCAGGATGCCCCTGGCCCGGGCCGCGGCCCCCTAGGGGGCTGTTGAAAAACTCCCATAATTGGGAATTTGTCATTCTGAGCGAAGCGAAGAATCTAGTCATATTAACAACTCCTAGATCCTTCACTTCGTTCAGGATGACAGAAAAATCGGTTTTTCAACAGCCCCCTACCCCTCGGTCTCCCCGGCCGGGCCTGCCGCAATGGCCCAGCCGGCGGGTCTGCGGGCTTTAAGATGTCATCGGCGCCCAGATTATTACGCCACCCCACCGCATTCGGCGCCAATTTTCACCAGGTCCGCCAGCGTAATGGAGTTCAGCTTGGCAAACATGGCCCCGGCCGCCTCCCGCCAGATGTGGCGGGTGACGCAGTTTTCGGACCGGCCGCAGGATTCGGGGCGCTCCGAACACTCCACCAGGTTGACGCCGTCTTCCAGCAGGGCGACGATTTCACCCACCGTGATCTCCTCCGGCGGCCGGGCCAGGGCGTGGCCGCCCTTGGGCCCCCGGACGCTTTTGACATATTGGGCCTTTTTCAAGGGAATGATGATCTGCTCCAGGTATTTCACCGAAATACCCTGGCGGTTGGCGATGCTGGTCAGATGCAAGGGCCCGTCCTGGTAATTCTGGGCCATGTCCAGCATCAGCCGGGTGCCGTAACGGCTTCTGGTAGAAAGCCTCATCCTACACCTCCCCCCCTGCTGTGCTCCGGGCTACCTGATCGACCCGGCTCAGGGGTTCATCTGCGAACAACTGCTGAAATTCTTCTATGGCCGCCCTGACGTCGGCACCGGTAACCACCGCGGAAATGGCGCACAAGCCGTCGGCGCCGGCCCGGATCACCTCCCGGGCGTTGGCCGGGTTGATGCCGCCGATGGCGATCAGGGGCAGGGAAACCCGCCCTCTGATCTCCCTGAGGAGCCGCAGGCCGCCGGCTGCCCCCGCGTCGGCCTTGGTCCGGGTGGGGAAAATGGGAGACACCCCCAGGTAGTCGGCCCCCCACTGGACCCCCTCCAGGGCCTCCCGGACATTGTGCACCGTGAGGCCGATTATTTTGTGGGGGCCCAACAGTCTCCTGGCCGCGGCGTAGGGCAGGTCGTCCTGGCCCAGGTGCACGCCGTCCGCCTCCACCTCCAGGGCCAGGTCCACCCGGTCGTTGACCAGGAACAGCACGTCCCGGCACAGCTTTCTCAGCTTCCAGGCCTCCGCCCGCGCCTGCTCCGGTTGGGAGTGCTTGTCCCGGTATTGCACCACCCTCACCCCCGCGGCCACGGCCTGCGCCACGTCGCTGACATTGCCGGCCCGGCTCAGACCCGCGTCGGTGATGAAGTAGAATCCTCGCATACTTCCACCTTCTGCCTCTGATCGATGGTCCTCTTATTCAAATGATACAGGCAGTCGAAAAGTTTTTCTTTAAAGGTGCCGGGCCCCAAAGATTCTTGGGCGGCCTCTTCCGCGGCCACTTCGAAACAGACCAGGCCCGCGGCCGCGGCATAGCTCAGATCCGCTTCCACCGCGGCAAAGGTCCCGATGACCGAAGCGGCCATGCAGCCGGTGCCCACCAGGTGGGCCATCAGGGGGTGGCCGTTCTTGACCACGTACAGGCGCCTTTCATCCGCCACCAGGTCCTCTTTGCCGGTCACCACCACGGTGCAGCGGCGCTTTCGGGCCAACTCCCGGGCCACCGCCGCCAGATCCTGGTCCACCCGGGAGGCGTCCACCCCCCGGGTTCTCACGTTCTCGCCGTTGATGCGGGCCACTTCCGAGGCATTCCCTTTAATGATGTCGATCCTGGCTTCGTCCAACAATTCGAAGCAGGCCCGCTCCCGCAGGGCCGTGGCGCCGGCGCCGCAGACGTCCAGGACCACCGGAATGCCGCGCCCATTGGCGCTTAACGCCGCCCATTTCATGGCCTCCACCAACTCCGGGGTGAGGGTGCCGATATTCAGCACCAGGGCCGCGGCGATCTCGGTCATCTCGGCCACCTCTTCCCGGGCATGGGCCATGACCGGCGAGGCCCCCAGAACCTTGACCACATTGGCGCAGTCGTAAATCGTCACCCAGTTGGTCAAATGGTGGACCACCGGCTGCTGCCTCCTGATCCGCTGCAGCAAGGCGTAAGGGTTGATCTTGGGCTTAGCCATGGCGCCTTTCTTACCCAAACAGCATCTCTATGGCCCCATATGGGCAGATCCCCAGGCAGAGTTCGCAGGCAATGCACTTTTCTCTGTCAAAGGCCACGGCCATGCTGGCCCGGTCCACATTCAGGGCATGAGAGGGGCACGACGCCAGGCAGGCGGTGCAGTGGATGCAGCGCTCCTCCAGCCACCTCACTTCCCCGGCCAGGGGCTCGACGTTGACCCCGATTCCTTCCAGGTATTTGATCCCGGAAGCCATTTTTTCTTTACTGCCGCGCAACTCCACGATCATCCTGCCCCACTCCTTGGGGGTGATGCGCGCCTTCAGGATGTTGACCACCAGGCCATGCTCCTTGATCAGCTTGTAGGTGATGGGTTGATCGATGAGATGGGGCGGAAAGTTCAAGACCACCTTCTTTTTCGGCATACTCTAATCTCCTTCAATCCGCCAGTTGCACTTCGGGGTATTCCTTGGGAGGTTCCCACGGTCTCTCTTTCAAGGGCTTGAAGGCGTAGTCGGAATCCGCCGCAGGAATGGGCGCCACCGGCTCGGTCAAGAGAAAGTTAGCCTCCGTGAGGCGCTTTTTCAGGATCTGGGCGACTTCCCGGGCCCGGGCATAGGAGGACAGGCCCGCGGTGGCCACTTTCTTTCCCGCCACCGTGATTTCCCCACTCTTGAGCTGGGCTACCGTCACCTCCCCCAGGATTTCCGGCCGGCAGTTGGGATAGGCCTCGCTATAGTCCACCACCGGGGCGATGATTTCTTCGTCGCGCACCGCGGCGAAGTGCAGGATCTCCTCATCCAGGATGGGGATGGGAATACCGATCCCCACCGCCAGGGTGACGCCGTAACCCTGGAAGGACGCGCCGCGCAGCCACCGGGAAGTCATCTTCTTCAAATCCCCCATGACCGCCAGGGTTCCGGCCGGTCTTTTCGGCACCCCCAGTTCCGTACGGGGCATCCCGGGGTTGTGCTGGGTTCCGTGGCTCACCACGAAGCCCTCGCCGCCGCCCAGGAAGATGCGGGTTCCCACCCCTATGGTGCGGTAAAGAGGGTCGTTGAGCAGGGGACTCAATTGGCCCGCAGTGCAGTAGTTGGCGTTGCGCATCCGGGGTTGGAGCACCCCCATGTAAGTATAGATGATCTTATCCGACAGGTTCACGGCCACGTTGTAGTTCTGGTAGGCGTTGCGCATGTTGAAGAGAACGGCCTCGTTCAGGTCCGTCAGCTTGATCCAGGTGTCCAGAGTCTTACGCGGGTAGCAGTCGGTGCCATAAGCCGTGGCCACCAGGCGGACGTCTTTTTCCGCGACCAGATCCTCGATGACATGGGCCCCGCCGTAAGCAAACCGGCCCGGAAAGACTCGGTTACGGGGATCGTCGTCGGGAATGGCGGTAGCCCCGATGAAAATGTCCACCGCCGCGAAGCCGGCGTACACCGGAACGTCGTTCAAGGTGACCCGACCGCCCCCCAGCTTGATCCTGGGCTTCGCGTGGCCCACATTCACATAGGCCCCGGAGGAGCACATGGGGGCAAAAGTGCCGGTGGTCACCACGTCCACTTCCTGGGCGGCCCTTTTGTGTCCCTTTTGCTTTACTGCCTCGATGATTTCTTCGGCGGTGCAGACTACGGCCCGCCCCTGCTTGATTTTTTCGTTAATCTCCTGAATAGTCTTGGCCATGGCTAAATTCTCTCTTTTGGGAGTTATTTTGCTAATCGTAGCGGCGGACCGTTCGGATGCTCCACTCCAACAGATATTTATAAATATAATTTGCTAATCTATATTAATATGGTATATATGTAGCAATAGTTAGAATCGTTGTCAAGTGATAAAATGAGGCGGGATGAATCAAAGCTTGGTTGGTGATCGGCATCATCTTTAATAAATCCGAGTCTGGAAGATTCCCCTCCTTTAAGAGGGCTGGGGAGGGAGAAAAGACTGGATATAATCGAAAGTTCCACCCCCACCCTATTGCGCACCGGGAAAAGGGTGGATAACTTGCAATCGAATTAGATGCTTGCCGGGAAGGAAGGCGCCGGCGACACGGAATCTTTCAGAACCGGACCAGGATTTGAAAAGGGGACCACCTTATGTGGGAATATTCCGATAAAGTCATAGACCATTTCCTCCATCCCCGCAACGTCGGCGAGGTGGAAAACCCGGACGGCGCGGCCCTGATTGGCAACATCGCCTGCGGCGACGCCCTGAAGCTCACCTTCAAGCTGGACGAAAACGGCCGCATCAGGGACGTGGGGTTCAAGACCTTCGGTTGCGCCAGCGCCATCGCCTCGGCCTCGGCCCTGACGGAAATGATCAAGGGGATGACCGTAGAGGAGGCCGCCAAGATCACCGACCAGGATATCGCCGATTATCTGGGCGGGCTGCCCAAGGAGAAGATCCACTGCTCCGTCATGGGGCGGGAGGCCCTGGAAAAGGCCATCGCCCATTATAGAGGCGAGACCGTCCCCGAGGCGGAAGGCAAAATCATCTGCGAATGCTTCGGGGTGACGGAGCCGGAGATCGAAAGGGTGGTGCGGGATCACGACCTGAAGACCGTGGAGGAGGTCACCAACTACACCAAGGCCGGGGGCGGCTGCGGCAACTGCATCGAGACCATCCAGGAGATTATCGACCGGGTGCGGTCCCAGCCCTGGGAAGCCCCCGCCCGGCCCCGGCTCACCAACATCCAGAAGATCAGGATGATCGAAGAGACCATCCAGCGGGAGATCCGCCCCTCCCTGCAGCACGACGGCGGCGACATCGAGCTCATCGACGTGGTGGGCGACCGGGTCCTGGTGGCCACCCGGGGCGCCTGCGCCTCCTGCGCCGCGGCCCAGATCACCCTCAAGGACTTCGTGGAAGCCAAACTCAAGGAGCTGGTGGCCCCGGGGCTCAAGGTGGAGGAGGTGTCCCCATGACCACCATTTACCTGGATAACAATGCCACCACCCAGGTGGCGCCGGAAGTCCTGGAGGCCATGCTCCCCTATTTTCACGACCTCTACGGCAACCCTTCCAGCATGCACTCCTTCGGCGGCCAGGTGGGGCGCCGGGTCCGCCAGGCCCGGGAGCAGGTGGCGGCCATCCTCAGCGCCTCCCCCGACGAGATCATCTTCACCAGCTGCGGCACGGAGTCCGACAACACCGCCATCCGTTCGGCCCTGGCCACCTTTCCCGACAAGCGCCATATCGTTACCACCCGGGTGGAGCACCCCGCCATCCACGCTTTAGTGGCGCGCCTCGCCAAAGAGGGTTACCGGGTCACCGAATTGGCGGTGGACGGCGAGGGCCGGCTCGACCTGGCGGAGTATGAACACAGCCTCACGCCGGACACGGCCATTGTCAGCCTCATGTGGGCCAACAACGAGACCGGGGTCATCTTCCCGGTGGAGCAGGCCGCGGCCATGGCCCACGGCAAGGGCATCCTGTTCCACACCGACGCGGTGCAGACCGTGGGCAAGATCCCCATCGACGTGCGGCAAAACGCCATTGCCATGCTGTCCCTGTCCGGCCACAAACTCCACGCCGCCAAGGGGGTGGGCGCCCTCTACGTGCGCAAGGGCACCAAGTTTTCCCCTTTCCTGGTGGGCGGCCACCAGGAGAAAAACCGCCGGGGCGGCACGGAAAACGTCCCCGGCATCGTGGGCCTGGGCCTGGCCTGCGAGCTGGCGGCCCAGCGCCTGGAAGAGGAAAACACCCGGGTAAAGACCCTGCGGGATAAGCTGGAGGCCGGTTTGCTTACCCGGGTGCCCCACAGCCGGGTGAACGGCGACCGGGTCAACCGCCTGCCCAACACCAGCAACATCAGCTTCGAATACATCGAAGGCGAGGCCATCCTCCTGATGCTGAACGAATCGGGCATCTGCGCCTCCTCGGGCTCCGCCTGCACCTCCGGGTCGCTGCAGCCGTCCCACGTGCTCCGGGCCATGGGGGTCCCCTTCACCATGGCCCACGGCTCCATCCGCTTCAGCCTCAGCGTTTACAACACGGAGCAGGAAGTCGACTTCGTCCTGGAAAAATTTCCCCCCGTCATTGAGAAACTGCGGACCCTATCCCCTTATTGGGAAGTGGGGTCCGCCATCTGCGCCGCGGTGGAGGGAGGGTGAGGTGAGACATGAATGAACTGGCCGACATGGAACTGGACCGCTGCAAGGTTGAAGTTAAAACCGTCCGGGAATTCCGGGAGGAAATCCCGGAGATCGTCCAGCAACTGGTGGGGTCCTGCCGCCGGGAGGATTGTTTCGACCACGTGGGCCCGGAGCCCATCCCGTCCCGGAACGCGATCATCGACATTATCCACCGGGCCTGCCGCATCCTGTTCCCCGGCTACTTCATCCGCCGACGGGTGGATGAGGTCAACCTGGGGTACTATTTCGGCCAGGAAGCCGTGGCGCTTTTTGAGGTCCTGGCCCGGCAGATTACCCTGTGCATCCGGCACGAGTGCCTGCGCTACAACCTCCCCTGCACCCACTGCGAGGAGCGCGGCCAGGCCGACGCCATCGCCCTCATGCGGGAGCTGCCCCGCCTCCGGAACGCCCTGGCCCTGGACGTTAAGGCCGCCTACGAAGGGGACCCCGCGGCCAGAAGCTATGACGATATCATCTTCAGTTATCCGGGGCTGTTCGCGGTCACCGTCCATCGCATCGCCCATCTGTTGTTTCATCAGGACATCCCCCTCATGCCTCGCATCATGACGGAATACGCCCACAGCCAGACCGGCATCGACATCCACCCCGGAGCTCACATCGGCGAGAGTTTCTTCATCGATCACGGCACCGGCGTGGTGGTGGGCGAGACCACGGTGATCGGCAATCGCGTCCGCATCTACCAGGGCGTCACCCTGGGGGCCCTGTCCCTCCCCCGGGAGGCGGTGGACTCCCTGCGCACCCAAAAACGCCACCCCACCGTGGAAGACGACGTCATCATTTACGCCCAGGCCACCATCCTGGGCGGCGAAACGGTCATCGGGGCCCGCGCCGTCATCGGCGGCAACGTCTGGCTCACGGAGTCCGTGCCCCCGGACACCAGGGTGTTCCTGAAAAAGCCCGAGCTGGTTTACAAGGGGCCGAAAAGATAGCGGTCAGCGGTCAGCTAAGACATAGAAAGTTGTTAATAATTATTTCAAAACCTATTTTTGCTGTCATCCTGAGCGTAGCGAAGGGTCTAGGTACTAAAAAGACAAGATTCTTCGCTGCGCTCAGAATGACATTTATCATCGAACCGGGGTTTTGAAATAGCTTGTCGGCTGTGATCATGAAGTAATCCCATCTTTATCCCCGTTCCCCCGATGGGCTAAGCATAACCCACAAATTAGGAAGGGGAGAGACAACATGCTGTAAAAACAAAAAAATCCCCTCTCCCCCAATGGGGGAGAGGGTTAGGGTGAGGGGGAATAAGGGATTGAACAAAGGCCACTTAATTATGAAACAATCCTATAGTCTAGGCTAAAAGCTGAAGGCTGACCGCCGACCGCTACTTTAAAAGGGGTGCAGACTATGAGCCGAATCTTCGCCGATATTATGGAAACCGTGGGTTCCACCCCCTTGGTGCGGTTTAACACCATCGCCCAAGGACTGCCGGCCACCATCCTGGCCAAGATAGAGTTCTCCAACCCCCTGGGCAGCGTCAAAGACCGCATCGGGGTCGCCATGATCGCCGCGGCGGAGGCCCAGGGCCTCGTGGGGCCGGACACCCTCATCGTGGAGCCCACCAGCGGCAACACCGGTATCGCCCTGGCCTTTGTGTGCGCCGCCCGGAAATACCGCCTGGTCCTCACCATGCCCGAGACCATGAGCCTGGAGCGCCGCAAACTGCTGAAGCACCTGGGCGCCGAGCTGGTGCTTACCCCGGGCCCCCAGGGCATGACCGGAGCCATCAATCAGGCCAAAGAGATCCTGGCCGCAACCCGGGGCGCTTTCATGCCCAACCAGTTCGCCAACCCGGCCAACCCCGAGATCCACCGGCGCACCACCGCGGAGGAAATTTGGCGGGACACCCAGGGCGCGGTGGATTTCCTGGTGGCCGGCGTGGGCACCGGCGGCACCATCACCGGGGTGGCGGAAGTGATCAAGGGGCGCAAACCCGCCTTTCAGGCTGTGGCCGTGGAACCCGCCGCCTCCCCGGTGCTCTCCGGCGGCCAGCCCGGCCCCCACAAGATCCAGGGCATCGGCGCGGGCTTCGTCCCGGAAATCCTGAATACCAAGATTATCGACGAGATTATCCCGGTGACCAACGAGGCGGCCTTCCAAACCGCCCGGGACGTGGCCAAACAGGAAGGCATCCTGTGCGGCATCTCCTCCGGGGCTGCGGTCTTTGCGGCCCTCACCGTGGCCCGGCGCCCCGACAACCGAGGCAAACAGATCGTGGTAATCCTGCCCAGCACCGGCGAGCGCTACTTGAGCACGGAGCTCTTCCAAGACTGAAGAAGTCTTTGCGGGAAGGGCCGGGGAATGCAGTTGCCCCGCCCTCCCCTCAATCCCCCTCCCAGCCGCCTTTATGGAGGTTGGGGAAGGGTCTATTCTCGTTCCATGCTCCCGCTTGGGAACGACATTACCAGCAAGGCTCGGCCCCATAAATCCTTGCAGGGAGGCCGTCCTGAGGGGGGGGTATACAGAAGCCCTGAGATGGAGAAACTGGTAAAATGGAGGGTGTTCAGACAGTTGCTGACCAAATGTCGACCAGGGTGGTCAGGGGGTCTGGCGTCGCCATAACGGAGAGCCGCCAGACTTATGGGAGGGGAGACAACTATTAAATTTAACCTTGAAGGTGGCGCAGCCCCGCACGCCCCCAGCAAATGCGCCCTCCCGGGTCTTCGCCCCGGCGCCTGTTGCAAAACTTAGCTTCACGGTAATATGTCATTCTGAGCGCAGGGAAGAATCTTTCTATGCTAAAAACCCAGACCCTTGGCTTCGCTCAGGGTGACAAGAAATCGGTTTTGCCCTAGCCTGTAGTCCCGGCGAGTTATCTGCCTGGCTTGGCCGGCTGGAAACCGGAGCCGCACTCCGGGAGCACGGTGGCTCCCCCTGGGGGCCTCCCGGGGGTCCAGGGGTTTAGCGCCATCCTATCCTCCCAGCGGCAGATGAGAGCATCTCATCTCCCCTTTGTCCCTCTTCTTTGCCCTTACCGTTCCTTCGATGGAGCCAGGCTTTGCTTTTCCGCCACAGTCTCAAGACCGTCGGCTTTCTCGCGGATAAGAAAACCGAGGCTTGCCAAGGTTCTTTCAAAAATCTGATATTCTTTGGCCTCTCCTATGGCAATCAGACAATCCCCGATAGCCTTCAGTTGGTCTAATGCCATATGAATGTCCGGCAACTCCGGGCCACCGTTGCTTTTGCCTTCCGGAGCCTGAGTAGTAATTTTGGGTTTATCGGGTTGGATTGGTGGACCCATAGCTGCGACGGCTTCAGCTTCATCAGGTTCCCACTGGGAAGCCTGGTCTAAAAATTTAGTAGGTTCAACCACGTTCTCCCAGAAATCCTGATAGATATCAATATAATATTCATCGCTTTGCCCGGGGTAAGCCTCCCGGATATGAGATAGCAATAGAGAACGGAACGCCTCCGCGTCCGGGGATACATTATATGATTTACAGATTTTATTTAAGAAGCTCTCGATGATCCGCCTGACAACAAAAGCCGTTTGAGGTTTCATGGTTTACCCTTTATCAAGGATGAGGGTTGTAGGGATGCAGGCCGGCGGCCTGGGCGGATTCGCGCCAGGGGAAGTTTTTGAAAGCACCGGCAGGGGCCCATCAGTCCTCCTCGAGACTTCAATTTAGGAAAGCCGGCTGCAACTCCCTCCCACGCCGATGGGAGGGCCCCATCACAGTCCCTGGCGACCCCAAAGGAGAATGAGGTCTGGCTGGGGAGTCCCAATGACCCCAAAGGGACGGCGAGCTTGTGGTCCACCGCAGGGTATTGGGATTAAAATTCCCCTAGGTCTTCCAATTCAGCTCGGTGGCGCAGGTTGCCTCGCCAACCGGGCCATCGAAGGCATCGGGGGGCGGCCCAGGGCCGCCCCCCGGTTAAGCAATTCAACCTTTGTACTTTTGTCAGAACATGTCCAGTTCGGCAAAATGGATGGTAACGTTCTGCCCAGGGCCGCAATTCCCGGAACCCACTCTGGAGTTTGCCGCAGACCAGCAAAAGGCCGTTGAAGTAGCTGCCCGCCTTTGACCTGGGTGCTGGTCCGATACACGTCATTGAGGCAGGTTAGGTGGAAGCAGATTTCCCAGCCACGCTGGGGGAAACGGAATTTCACCGATGATGGTGTCGCCAGTGAGGAGGCTGCCGCAGCCTAAGTCCAGGTGAGTGTGTCCCGTCGGTGGGAGCCCGGAAGATCCCAAAGACGAAGGCCTGACCACAAGCCTCAGGCTTCCAGCCGCCATCCCCAGGGAGGGTAGAGCGATCAACACACACAGGGTAAGAAGCAGAACCTTTTTCATTGTCCTTTCTCCTTTAAACTTGTTCAGGTTTTGGTTTAACTCAGATCATCCTCCTCATTTGCCATTTGCCCTCTTACAGGACGCCTATCACCTCCCCTCCCAGGTTAGGGCAACGACAACCTCCTTTTGGGAAAAAGTTAGCAAATGCTTGCACTCTTCAATTAGCACCATGAGATGAAATTACAATAGGTAAAAATACCTATTTTTTGTCCTTATATCAGTCACTTACATTAATTTTTCCTTCTAGGAAATGGACAACTTTGTCTAATCCTGTGGACACTCCCTGAGTTCAGTCGTCAAATTTCCAACTAAACGGCGATTAGGAATTTTGGCGCGTCGGACTTGAGAACCACAGAAGACGCAGAATGGCGGAGTGCTTCGGAAGACTTCGGCTCTAGGGCAAAGTGTCAAGTTGGGGCGAGGCCAAAAACGATACCGGGAGGGTCCGGCTGAAATTTATTGACCAAAAAACAAAAAAAAGGAGCAGATCATTTGACCTGTCTCCTTAATTTTGCTGGTGGCGGGGGACGGAATCGAACCGCCGACACGGGGATTTTCAGTGCTCATGGCTGGACGGGAGGCCCTTCA
>CAWBPT010000026.1:0-81402 GCA_963790655.1 uncultured delta proteobacterium
AAGTTTTTTTGAGGGCGGGGTGCAATCACCAGGGGACTTCAACGACGGGGGGCTCCCCTGAAAACAAATTCGGTATGAAAGAGTTTTTCGGTCTGAGGTCCGTAAGGAGCATATAAAGACAGGGGGGCCGGTCCCTACCCGGGGTTTGGTTACTGGGCCCGAAAATCTTTACGGGAGGCGGCGGCGCCGGTGGATAGGACCGCGGCGAGCGGCTGTTGCATGGTGGACGCCAGGGCCTGGGACGGACCCAGGAAACCCCTATTCTCTTTATTTCTTGACAACTATATACGATTAGTATATGAATATGAGCATGACGAATCGGGAGTTTAAGAACTGGCGCACCAGTTGGGGCTTCAGTCAAGGGAAGCTGGCTAAGGCGCTGGGGGTACGGAGCATGACGGTAGCCCGGTGGGAGTGGGGAACTATCCGTATCCCGGCCTTGCTTCCCCTATCCCTGGAAGCCTTGGAATATCGAATGAGAAAGGAGCAGGAACATGGGTTTACTGGTGGAGTGCCCGGAGTGCAAGCGGCGGAATAGCGTCAAGGTGAAAGCCTGCAAGTGTGGCTTCGCCCTGGCGAAGTTTTCTGGCCGGGTTTGGTGGATCGAATATTATGACCTGGACGGGCGGCGACGCCGACAGCGCATCGGCAATGACAAGGCATCTGCGGAGCAGGAACTGCGGACGGTGCTGAAGGCCCGGACGGAAGGGCGACATATCAAGAAGAGTCGCGATGCCCGCACCCTGTTTAAAGACCTAGCGGTATGGTATCTTGACCTCCCGGAAGTTAGGGCCAAACGGAGCTACGCCAAAGACCGGATGCACTGCACAAGGTTAATGGCTCAATTCGGAGACCGACTGCTGAAGGACATCACTCCGACAATGGTGGAAGCCTATAAACAAAAGCGCCTGTCTGAAAATTCCCACCGTGGGAAGCCCACCAAACCAGCCACCGTGAATCGAGAAGTTACTACTTTCAAGACCGTCTTCAACAAGGCTATGAAGAACGACAAGGCGGAGCGCAACCCGGCCCAGGGGGTGAAGCTCCTCAAGGAGAATAACGAACGGGACCGGATTTTAAGCCCTGAAGAATATGCCCGGCTTCTGGCCTATTGCCCAGCACACCTGAAGCCCATAATCAAGCTGGCTTACCATACTGCAATGAGGCGAGGCGAAATACTTACTTTGACATGGGGGCAGGTGGACTTGAAAGAAGGGTTTGTCAAGCTGAGGGCAGAGGACACCAAGACGAATGAGGGGCGTCTTGTGCCTCTGAACCGGGAATTGGTGGAGATGTTCAAGGCCATGCCCAAGGGTTTCCCTCAAGCCCCGGTTTTCACTTACAAAGGGCGATTCATGGCGGAGATGAAGCGGAGCTTTGCCACAGCCTGCAAGCAGGCAGGGATTGAAGATTTCACCTTTCACGACCTCCGGCATACTGCAATAAATAACTGGCGGATACAGGGCCATGACTACTTCAGGATCATGGCCGCAAGCGGCCACAGGACCTTAAGTGTTTTCAAGCGATACAACACCGTGAGTAAGGATGAGTTGAAGGCCCTGGTAGGAGAAAATCGGCAGGGCATAGACACCAATATGGACACCAATGAAAAAAGGGGTTGGCTACATAAGAGCTAACCCCTTGTTTTTTCTGGCTCCCCGGGACGGACTCGAACCGCCGACCAAGTGGTTAACAGCCACCCGCTCTACCAGCTGAGCTACCGGGGAGTGTTGGTGAAGACTTGGCTGGGGGACAAGGATTCGAACCTTGATAGGCAGATCCAGAGTCTGCAGTCCTGCCGTTAGACGATCCCCCAAGTGAAGTGCAACAACCGCCTTATTTTTATATGCAGTTAGCAGGATTTTGTCAAGAGTTGGCTGTCGTCCGGCCGGCTCTTCTCAGGCGCATCATGCCGGCCGGCTCGGGCAACTCCAAACTGACGATTAGCGCGGCACCAAACAAACCTCCCTGGAAACCCGGAAAAATAATGGGACGGCCAAGAGCTGGATAATCACGGAAAAGGCGATGAGGGCCCCCAGGGAAACATCATATAACACCCCCATGAGGGCGCTCCCCAGGAACCAGCAAAGGCCGAAACCGGTGTTAAAAAGACCATAGCCGGTGGCCCGGCGATCCCGTGGCACCATTTCAGCCAAGGCGGCCTTGATAATAGATTCTTGCGCTCCCATGCCGATTCCCCAGAGGACCATGCCCAACAGGGCGAGATTAAAGTCTCCCAGAAAGACCAGGGGAGCAAAAAGCGCGGATAAAATTGAGACAGCCATAATCACCGGCATTCCCAGGCGATCGAACAGACGACCCAGAATAAGCGCCGCGACTGCATCCACTCCCATGGCCACGGCATAAAATATGGGAATCCAGTTGGGCGAGGCCACCGCGGCTTTGCCGAAATGGTAGGCGATTAAAGGAAAATCGGCATATCCGGCGCCAATCAACCCCACGGCGGCAACATACAGCCAGTACGGGTGGGTCAATCCTTTGGTTTCCAGATTTGGAGCGGTCACTTCCAATTGCTGAGGATGAGGATAAAGGCGGGCGGCAATAGTAATTACCAGAACCGCCAGGATAGCCGGAATCAACAAATAAGCAAACCCAGCCCGATAGCCGCCCTTAAGATATAGAACCGCGGCAACAATGAGGGGTCCTAACATGGCGCCTATCTGGTCCATGGCCTCATGAAAACCGAAGCCCCACCCTCTCCCCACTTCGGTGGTGGCGTGGGAGAGCATGGCGTCCCGGGCCGGAGTGCGAATGGCTTTGCCCAGGCGCTCCGTTAAGATCAGTAAAGCTGCGAGTTCCCAGTTCCCAGCTAAGGCCAGCAGCGGCACGGCAAACAGGTTCAGGGCATAGCCCACGAAGGTAATGGACCAATATCTCCCCAGTCGGTCCGTCAGGTAACCCGAAGCCAGCCTCAGGGCATAACCGATGAACTCTCCCAAACCGGCCACGATCCCGACCACCGTAGCGCTCGCATTGAGGCTGCCGAGAAAGGGTCCGGTGATACTCCGGGCCCCTTCATAGGTCATATCGCTGAAGAGGCTCACCACCCCCACCAGGATGATGAATTTCCAGGCCGCGGCTTTGCCAAGATATCTGGAGTCCGTTTCTGCCTTTTTGTCCATTAGGGGCTGGGAAAAGGATTCAGCCTCAAGAGCCGGGTTTGGTCAGCAATGCCTTGAGGTGATCTAAAGATTGGAGGATTCGCTAGGCCTTGGGGTCCAGGTAATCAACCAATTCCGGCGGTGGTTCGCCAAAACCCCGCAGATACTTGCCGGTAATTTCCAGGACGTCCACCCAAAGAAGGTAGCATTGTGCCCGTATGGTTTTGGCGATGTCCTGAGGCCTGGCCTCCAGGTGCAGGTCATCCCGTAATTCCTGGATGACGCCGCGGATGCAGGCAAATAGGTGCCTCGCTCAGGTTTGGCAGAGCTCCTTCCTGCATCTGCAGACTTCCTTCCAGGGCTTGCCATCATTTGCAGGGCGATGTTATTATCGCACGATGAGGACGCTGCAGGGGGCGTGGCGGCTCACCTTTTCCGCGGTGGTGCCCAGGAACGCCGACCAGACCCCGGAGAGGCCGCTGTGCCCCACCAGGATCAGGTCGAATTTACCCTCCCGGGCCACCTGAACAATGGTCTGAGCCGGATGGCCGGGGTGCATCAGGGTTTTAAGTTCCACTCCGGCTTCTTTGGCCCTCGCCCCGGCGGCCCCCAGGAGTTTGCCATATTGGTCATTGGCGAATTGCTTTTCTTCCTGGACCTCGTCGATAGTGCCGCTGAAGCGTGGCAGGTTTTCCTGCACCGCCAGGGCCCAAAGCTCCGCGCCGTGGATCTTGGCCATCTCGATTCCCGCCTCCAGGGCCCGGTTGGCGCCCTCCGACCCATCAAAAGCCAGCAATATTTTGCGATACATCCTTTGCCTCCTCTCCATGCCCACCGGGTTTAAGGAACGGAATCTTCCGGAAGATGCAGAAAGTGTTCGGCGGTGCCGTAGTACGTATGCTCCGCTTTTTCGCCCAAGCCCACTTCCCGGGGCTGGAAAAAGACCTGGGCAATGATGGTGGGGATCACCGCGGAGGCGATGACCACCGTCACCAGGATGGAGTATTGAGCCTGGTCAATGTAACCGTGGGTAATAACCGAACAGGGCCGAAATGCTGCCAAAGGTGAGGCCGGTGGCCATCATTAAGGTGGTATAGTTGGTTTCTCGCCCCGGCATCCGGAAAACGCGGCACATGGGCCAGACGCCGACGATCTTGGCCACCATCTTCACCCAGAACAGGGCCACCAGCAGCACGAAATTGGCGATCAAAGCCGGCAAAGACACCAGGGTGCCGGCCTTGAGGAAAAAGAACGGGGTCAGCAACGCGAAGGTAATGGCCCGCATGCGGTAAATGAGGACCTTGTCCCTTACAAAAAGCCCCGCCACCACCATGCCGAAGAGATAAGCCGGCAGCACCGCCTCGCTCCGGGCGGCGACGGCCAGGGCGCCCAGGACGCAGAGCACCAGGAAAATGAATTTAATCTCCGGCTCGCTGACCCGGCCGCCCCACCAGGCAAAGACCCGCCGGCTCATAGCCGGCAGGAATATCAGGGCCGCCGTGGTCACCGCCACAAAGATGAGCAGCCAGTAGTCATAATGGGCGAAGATCAGGCCCAGGGCCAGGACGGTCCCCAGGTCGGTGATAAAACAGGCGGCCAGGATGAGCTTGCCCAGATCGGTGGCGTTCAGGCCGGTCTCCACCATGACGGCGTAAACCACCGCCATGGAGGTGGTGGACAGGGCGATGCCGGCGATTTGCGACCCCTCCAAGCTCCAGCCGCTGACATAGTAGGCGTAGGCCATGGCCCCCAGAAAGGGAAGCAGGAAGGAAACGATGCCGATGGCCAGGATGGGTTTTAGCTGGCGGCGGAAGGACTCCGGTTCGATCTCGGTGCCGGCCAGAAAAGTCAGGACCACGGAGGCAAAGCCCGCCAGAAAGTTGACCCAGTCGTTGGGCTGGAAAATCGTGGTGCCGAAGTAAGCGCCGCAGTTGCCGGCCACGAAGCCCAGAAAGATCTCCACCAGGGCCACGGAGATGCCGATGCGGATGGAGATGAGGCTGGCCAGGAACGCCAAGCCGATCCAGGCCGCCGCGGTATACCAGACTTGCTCCACTTGAATCCTCCTGATGCCGGGGGGCAGCGGCAATTAAAAAAGCCCCTGATCACACCCGGTGAGATCAGGAGCCATCAGCATGATCGCGGTTTGGGCAGCAGTGCACCCCGGCGGACTCCATCGCCGATTCCCACCCATTTTAATTCAGCCCCCGGGTCCGGTCAAGGCATAAAATTGACTTAGGTTCTTTATTTGAGGTTGACAAAGCGCGTTGGGGAAATAATAATTTAAAGTAGAATTAAGGCGATGAAGTCCGCCTTAAATGCCCCGCCCCTAGGGCGAGGCTGATGACTTCTGTCCATCATCAGGGACAGAAGTTTTTTTTTGCTCCCTGGCAAGGAGTGGAAATATGGGGACCTACCAGACGCTGAAGGAAGCCCTGGAACAGGAATTGCTCCGGTTGGCCGGGCTGCCGGAGCTCAAGGGGCCCAATCTTCAGCGGCTTCTAGACAAGCTGCGCCAGAACCGCTTTAACCTGGTAATCCTGGGCGCCTTCAAGCGGGGCAAGAGCACCCTGATCAACGCCCTGCTGGGGGAAGCGGTGCTGCCCACCGCCATTGTGCCCTTGACCTCGGTGGTCACCATCTTGGGATACGGGGACCGGCTCCGGATTCAGGTCCATTTTCACAACGGCCAGACCAGGGAGATTCGCCGGGAAGAGCTGGTTGATTATATTACGGAAAGGGGCAATCCCCGGAACCAAAAAGGAGTGCGCGAGGTTGAAATCGCCTACGCCTCCGATTACCTGAAGGACGGGGTGCGCCTCATCGACACCCCGGGGGTTGGTTCGGTTTACAGCCACAATACCGAAGTGGCCTACAATTATCTTCCCGAAGTGGACGCGGCCGTCTTCGTGGTCTCCGTGGACCCGCCCCTGTCCGCGGCGGAACAGGAGTTTTTGCACGACATCAGAGAGTATGTCCACAAGCTCTTTTTTGTCTTAAACAAGATTGATTATGTGGAAGATTCGGAGCGCCAGGAGGCCCTGGACTTCACCTCCCAGGTTTTGCAAGAGAACCTGGCCACCGAGAAGGTCTCGATCTTTCCCCTCTCCGCCAAGTTGGCCCTGGAAGCCAAGAGCAATGGGCACCCCGAGCGTCTGAGTGCCAGCCTGCTGCCGCAATTTGAAGATCACCTACGCCGGTTTCTCTACCAGGAAAAGGGCCGGGTGCTCCTCATCTCCTGTCTGAACGGCGCCTTGAAGGCCGTCACCGACTCCACCCTGGCCCTCAAGGTGGAGCGCCAGGCCAGCGCTATGCCCCTGAGAGAACTTGAGGAAAAGATCGCCCGCTTCGATTTAGAACTCCAGGGGCTGGACAAAGAGCGGGAAATGTCCCTGCTCCTGTTGGATGGCCGGATCAAGGGGGTGCTAACCGAGCTGGACGCGGACCTGGGGGCCTTCAAGCGGGAGACCACCGACAAGCTGCGCCGGCAGGTGGAGGAGACCTTCCACCAGAAAAGCCGGAGCGCCCCGGACCTGCGCCAAGAGATGGAAACGTTCCTGTTCGCGGCCTTGCGGGAGGTGTTCACCACCTGGCGACGCCAGGAAATTGAGAAACTCTCGGAAAGACTGGCGGAGACGCACCAGGAGTTCGCCGGCCGCATCAACGCCATCCTGGAGCGCTTATCTCAAGCCACCGCCCGCATCTTTGACTTCTCTCTGCGGGGCTGCGCGGCGGCAGAAGTTTTTACCGAAAAGAGCCATTTTGGGTTCAAGTTTAAAGAAGAACCGGTGGGGCTGGAGATTCTCCAGATGACCGTAACCTCTCTCTTGCCCCGGGCCTTGACCAAAGGGTTGCTGCTGAAAAAGTTGATAGAAAACGTCGCGGAATTGGTGGACAAGCATTGCGGCCGTCTGCGGTGGGACTTCCAGCAGCGCCTCCAGGAAATCGGCCGGGAGTTCCGCCAGGACTGGCTGGCCAAAATAGACGATACCACCCAAAGCATCCACCAGGCGCTGGAGCGGGCCCGCGGCCAAAAGCAGAGCCGGGCTCAGGCCGCCGCCACCCGGACGGGAGAATTGGACCAAAGGCTCAACGACATCCTGCAGGCTGAATCGGCCTTGTTGGCCTTAAAAGAGCGCATCGACACCTCCTGGCACTGACCCCGGCCGGCTTGGGGCATCATTAAGAAGCCGTGTGAAAAAGGGAACTTGCCTTGACAGTGGCAAGAACCAACTTACCTTTGGGGTAAACCCCTATCCTTCTCAAGGAGACGACCATGAAAGAATACGATGAGATCATCCGGAAAAAGGGCCTGCCCAGCGTGGGGCAGACGGTGCGCAGCAAAAAGTTCGGCACTCTGTGGCGCGTTTTGGAGAAAAAGGAGGTCTGGCAGTACATCGAGCCTGACCCCAAAACCGGGGAACCTCGCATGGTCCCGGCAATTTATCTGAGTTACTGGAAGGTTAAAGAAGGGGAGCAACCGGGCGTCGGCAAGATGATGGGCTACCTGTACACTCTCTACGACAACACTTTTGAGCTCAACTGGAACATCGCAGCCTAGTTTGCACCATTAACCTGTTGCAGGCTTGGACGTGGACCTTGCCGCTGCAGTGCGGCATTCTCCACCCCAAGGGTATGAGCTTTGTGGCCTCTAAAAAGGATTGACGTCCATAATCCGCAGGGAGGCAACGGCAATGAAGGAATATGACGAAATTATGCGGAAGAAGGGGCTGCCTAACGTCGGGCAGATAGTTCGCAGTAAAAAGTACAATACCCTCTGGCGCATCATGGAGAAACGCGAGGTATGGAAAGGCCTGGAGGAGGATCCCAAAACCAAGGAACCCCGGTGGACTTACGCCATTTATCTCTGCTACTGGAAAATTCAGCTGGGAGTGGAACCGGGAATGGGTAAGACCATGGGATTCTTATATACCTTGGACGACAATACCTTCGAGGAAAATTGGGCTATCATCTCATAAGCTGAACTTTTATGGATCCCCAAAATCCTTTAGGGGCCGATTGATGAATCCGGCCCCTATTTTTTGATATTGACAGCCATTAAACGGTAAACAATGATCACCGCGAAGCCATCAAGCTAGCAGGAGGAATTCCATGACCCGGATCATCCTGGTGCGCCACGGTCAAACCCCCTGGAACAAAGACAAGATTTTTCGGGGCTCCAGAGACATTCCCTTAAATGACACCGGCCGGGAGGAAGCCCGCCTGGCCGGGGAGTGGCTTAAGGGCGAAACCATCCACGCCGCTTACTGCTCCCCCCTGTCCCGGGCCCGGGACACCGGGGAGGCCATCGCCGGACCCCACGGCCTGCAGGTTGCGGACCTGCCGGGGCTCACCGACCTCTGCTACGGGGACTGGGAGGGCGTGCCCCTCACCGAAGTCAAGGTGAAATACGCCGACCTCTACCGCCAGTGGGAGGCGGCCCCCCACACGGTGCGCTTTCCCCAAGGCGAAACCCTGGACGAAGTGAAGCACCGGGCCATGGCCGCGGTGGAGGAAGTGGTGCAACGCCACCCGGAACAAACGGTGCTCCTGGCGGCCCACCGGGCCGTGAACAAGGTCCTCATCGCCGCCTTCATCGGCCTCGATAACTCCCACTTCTGGCGCCTCGGCCAGGATACCACCGCCATCAACCGTTTCCATCGGGTGAACGGGGTCTGGCACATCATGCTGGTGAACGATACCTGCCACCTCCGGGGCTTTGAGCGGGGCGAGTACGTGGATTTTTAGGAAAGAGGTGAGATGTCCCCTTTGGGGGGACCATTCTGAATGAGAAAATTCGGCTTTTTCCACCTTAAGGGATCATGGTATATACTGCCTGCCCGCCCGGAAGACAGGGCGCTGCCCCTTAGCCGCGTAAGTCCGCTTAACGAAACCAAAACGGAGAGGTAAGGATATTAAGGATATGTTTGCAGCCGCAAAGAAAATTTTTCGCCTCCTGGTGCGAGGCTGTGCCACCGTCAGGTCTCACCCCCCCTTGCCCGCTTCCCTGGAAGGGGAGGCGCAGGTCCCCGGATTTCCAGGGGTGCGGGGCTGGGGGGACGCCCTGAGCCCGAGCCTGCAGGAGAGCGTGGCGGAGGCCTGCCGTCAGGAATTGGCGGCCCCGCCCGGCCAGCCGGCCGGGGAGCCGGCGCCGAAAAGTCTGGACGTGCTGGTGCTCTCGGGCGGGGGCGACAACGGGGCCTTCGGGGCCGGGCTTCTCTGCGGCTGGTCCGAACACGGCGACCGGCCCGCTTTCAAGCTGGTGACCGGCATCAGTACCGGGGCGCTCATGGCCCCCTTCGCCTTCCTCGGGCCGGCCTACGACGGGCAATTGAAGGAAGTTTACACCACCATCTCCGCCAAAAATATTTATAAAGCCAAAAATATCTTCTCGATCCTGACCTCGGAATCCCTCGCCGATAACCAGCCCCTGGCGGACCTCATTGCCAGGTATGTAAACGAGAAGATGCTGGGGGACATCGCCGCGGCACACCGGCAGGGCCGGCGTCTCTGCGCGGGCACCACGCAACTGGATTCCCAGCGCCTGGTGATCTGGGACCTGGGGGCCATCGCCGCCGGCGGCCACCCCCAGGCCTTGGCCCTCATCAGAAAGATCCTCCTGGCGTCGTCGGCCTTGCCGGGCATCTTCCCCCCGGTGTACTTCGAGGTGCAGGCGGGGGGGCAAACCTACCAGGAGATGCACGTAGATGGCGCCACCGCGGCGGAGGCCATCACTTACGAGCACGCAGTGCAGCCTTGGGCTGCCGCCCGGAAGATTGAGGCCCGGGCCGGTGAGCGCCCCCGCCGCCTGTTCATCATCCGGAACGGCCGGCTTAAGCCCGAATGGCAGGAAGTGAAGCCCCACCCCCTGGCCATAATGCCCCGGGGCCTCGCCACACTCATCAAGAACCAGAGCGTCGGCGATTTTTACCGGCTCTATTACGAAGCCCGGGGGGATGGCTTTGACTACCACCTGGCCCTCATCCCGGAAGATTTCCAGGCAACCCGGCGGGAGGATTTCGACCCGGCCTACATGAACCAACTGTTCCATCTGGGATTTGACCTGGCCCGCCGGGGCTACCCTTGGGCCCGGAAGCCGCCGCGCCTCTGACAAGGGGTTGCAAAACGATTTTGGGGGAGGGGGGCGCAGGCTTTTTTGTAATAGGCCACTGACCATCCCTCCTCCAAATCCCTCCCCCAGCAGGCATTAGTTCATGGTCAGGAAAGCGAGAAAAAAATTGATTCTCAAGTTGGATTGTTTATAATTGTGGATATTTTCCCAAAGGAGGTGATCCCAGGTGCATCGGCCCGTACCCATTATTCGCAGGAAGTCCTGAAGCCCGGGTGTTCGGGGGGCCTTGGTAAGGCCCGCATCCCTAAGGCGCTGGATGAGGCCGGGGAGGATCGCCTGGGAAAAGGACTGCTTGCAGTAAATTCCGCAAAAACCTCCATCCTTTCCTTCCTCAGGTAAACACCTCTCATCTTCCTTCATTCCAGCGTAGTGCTCCGGACCCGCCCATCTGGGACCCGTTGCCGGCGGCAGCGCGTCCTGGCTCCCTGAGTCGGATAGTTTCTGCCATTCGGCGCGCCGCCAGCGGCGAGATCGCGATATGGCGGCTACTCCTGCGATCTCGATCCGGAAGTTATCGAAGCTCATCGGAATGAAGGAGTTGAGGATGGTTCAAGAATATTCCCCCAAGGTTCTCGGTCTTTTGTGTCGCTGGTGTTCCTATACCGGCGCCGACCTGGCGGGCGCCATGCGCATTCAATACCCGCCGGAAATCAGGATTATCATGGTGCCTTGCACCGGGCGGGTGGACATCATCTATCTACTGCAAGCCTTCGAGGCCGGGGCGGATGCCGTCTTTGTTTCGGGATGTCATGAAGGGGACTGCCATTATGTGAGCGGCAACTTCTACGCCCGCAAGCGGGTGGAGAGGATGAAGGAAATTCTGCAGGAGGTGGGCCTGGAGCCCGAACGGCTGGAAATGTTCCATGTGTCCGCCTCGGAGGGGCCACAGTTCGCGGCCATCGCCCGGGAGATGACCGCGCGTGCCTATCGGCTGGGGCCCAACCCGGTGAAGCGGGAAGTGCGGTCCGCCTGGCTGGCCAATCGACCGGCTGCGGAAGTCGCGGCCTGAAAAGATCACCTAAAGGAGAAGCAATGACCACCGCGGAATATCCGAAAATTTTGGCAATGTGCTGCCGCTGGTGCTCCTATGCCGGGGCCGACTTGGCCGGCTCCATGCGCCTGCAATATCCCCCGGAAATCCGGGTCCTCTTGGTGCCCTGCACCGGGCGGGTGGACATTCTGCACCTGCTCAAAGCCTTCGAGTTGGGCTTCGATGCGGTTTTCGTTTCGGGCTGCCATGAGGGCGATTGTCATTACCTGGCCGGCAACATCAGGGCCAAGAAGCGGGTCAACAAGCTGAAAAAGGACCTGGAGACCATGGGCATTGAGCCGGAACGCCTGGAGATGTTCCATGTCAGCTCCGGGGAGGGCCCCAAGTTTGCCGCGGTGTGCCGGGAGATGGCCGAACGGGTCCAGCGGCTGGGTCCCAGCCCGGTGAAACGCCAGACCCAGGCTGCCTGAGCTTTAACCCTCAACCGATTCTTGCGACTGTTGGGTAAGAAACTCAAGGAGATAAATATGGAACCTTTTGATTTGAGCAATCTGGCCGAAAGGCGACAGAACAGCATCTTTACCGGCATTCTTTCGGAATCCCATATGCAGGCCTGTTTCACCTGCGGCACTTGCTCCGGGGGCTGCCCCCTGACCGGCATGGAGAGCACTAAAGACGAGGGTCTGGACTGCCGCAAGGCCATCCGCATGGCCGCCTTTGGCATGGACCAGGAACTCATCGATTCCCGCTTCGTCTGGATCTGCACCGGCTGCCAGCGCTGCGAAATCGGCTGCCCCATGGGCGTCAAGCTGGTTAAGGTGTGGGGCGCGGCCAAGGCGGCCCGGCCCCGGGACAAGGTCCCCGGCGTGCTCCACAAGGGCGTGGACATGTGCCTCAGGACCGGCAACAACATGGGCATCCCCGAGGACGACTATGTCACCCTGTTGGAGGAATTGGGCGAGGAGCTGGCGGAGGAGTGCTGCCCCGGCTTTGTCACCCCGGTGGAGAAGGTGGGCGCGGACTACCTCCACTTCCAGAACTCCAAGGAGGCTTACGCTGAACCCGATGACATGAAATGGTGGTGGAAGATCTTTTATGCGGCCAAGGCGGACTGGACCACCTCCTCCAAGAATTGGGAATCGGTGGATTGGGGCATCTTCACCGCCAACGCCGAGGCCTCCAAGGAGATCGCTAGGCGCAAGGTGGAGAACATGAAGCGCCTCCAGGCCCGGACCCTGATTCTCCCCGATTGCGGCGGCGCCTCCTACGGCACCCGCCTGAACCTGGAAAAGCATTTCAAACACGAGTTCGGCCCGGAAACCGGCCATAACTACGTGTACTTCTTCGACGTCTTGCTTAAGTGGCTGGAAGAAGGCCGCATCAAAGTGGACCAGAGCGTGCACGCCGGTCGCATCGTCACCTGGCACGACTCCTGTAAACACGGCCGCTCGGCCTATATGACCTTCGGGGACGACTCCAACTTCGAGAAAGCCCGGAAGATCATCTCCTACTGCATCGACATGGAAAATTTCCGGGAAATGCCCCACAACCGCCTGCAAGCTTACTGCTGCGGCGCGGGAGCGGGCAACTGGCCGGGGCCCTTCGAGAAGGAAAAGACGGAGCACGGCAGCTTCAAGGCCGAGGACATCCGGGCCACCGGCGCGGACCTGGTCATCGCCGGCTGCTCCAACTGCCGGGACCAGATCATGAAGAACCTGAAACCCAAGTTCAACTTGGACATCGAAGTGAAGTACATCTGGGAGATGGTGGCCGACGCCCTGATCCTGGAAGAGTAAACCTGACTAAAGGGGGCTTGGAAAGGCCGGCCCCCTGCCAAACATCAAAGGAGACCGAATTTATGCCGACCCCCTACGACGAGATGTGGGAGAAATTGAACCTGGACCTCACGGCCCATGAGGGGCTCTTGCAGGTCCTGGGCAAGTTTTACGGAGACATCTACCTGACCCAGGAAGGCCGCCTCAAGGGCATGGAATACCTGGATTTCGTCCTCTCCGAGGTCCACGGCCTGCGCATCAAGGAGCTCCAAGAGGCCAAGGCCCAGGGGCGCAAGGTTATCGGCACCTTTTGCGTCTTTGTGCCGGAAGAATTGGTGCTGGCCGCGGACGCCGTCTGCGTGGGGCTCTGCGCCGGGGCCGAAATCGGCAAGGAGGCGGCGGAGAAGATTCTGCCCCGGAACACCTGCGCCTTGATCAAGTCCTTTGTGGGCTTCAAGCTCTCCCGCCTCTGCCCCTTCATCGAATCCTGCGACCTGGTGGTGGGGGAGACCACCTGCGACGGCAAGAAGAAAGCTTACGAAATCTTCGACGAGTACGCCCCGGTCTATGTCATGGAAATCCCCCAGATGAAGCAGGCCTGCGACCGGGAGTTGTGGAAGGCGGAGGTCCGGCGCTTTAAGGAGAGAATCGAAGAGGTGGCCGGCAAGGAGATCACCGCGGCCAGACTCAAGGAGGCCATCAAGCTGGTGAACCGCCGGCGGCGGGCGCTGCAGCGATTGAATCAGCTCCGGGCCGCGGTCCCTACCCCCATCTCCGGGCGGGACGTGCTGCTCATCAACCAGGTGAGCTTCTATGACGATCCGGTCCGCTTTACCGCCAAGATCGGCGAGCTGTGCGATGAACTGGAAAAGCGGGTCAAGGCCGGAGAAGGCGTGGTACCCCCCGAGACCCCGCGGCTCATGCTGTCGGGCTGCCCCATGGCGGTGCCCAACTGGAAGCTGCCCTATATCGTGGAATCCTCCGGCGCGGTGATCGTGGGCGAAGAATCCTGCATCGGCACCCGGAATATCCGGGACCTGGTGGATGAATCGGGCGACACCCTGGAGGAGATGCTGGACGCCCTGGTGGACCGCTATATGCGCATTGACTGCGCCTGTTTCACGCCCAACCAGGAACGGCTCCAAAATATCGTATCTATGGCGAAGGACCTGGAAGTCAAGGGAGTGATCCATTTTGCCCTGAACTTCTGCCAGCCTTACGCCATCGAGGCCTTCAAGGTGGGCCGGGCCCTGGAGGAGGCGGGCATCCCCATGCTCAGCATCGAAACGGATTACAGCATGGAGGACGTGGAGCAGCTCAAGACCCGGGTGGAGGCCTTCCTGGAGATGGTGCGCTGAGGAGGTTACCGCCATGATTTCTAACAAGGCCCCGGTCATTCCCTTGCACCTCCACCCGGGATTTCAGGAGCGCTACCGGGTGAAGGAATTGAAAACGGCGCTGATGACGGAAACCCTGGCCTACGTCCAGGTGGCCCTGGACAATGCGGCCGGACCCGGCGGCGCCTCGCCCCGGGCGGTGAAAATCCTGGAACGGGCTTGTGCGCTTTTGGACGAAGCCCGGGATCGTCTGGTGCTCGAGTTGCTGTGACGGGCACGGGAGCAAGGATGGGGAACCAGAACCTGGTGGCGGGCATCGACATCGGCTCCCGCTCCATTGAGCTGGTGCTGCTCCAGGACGGCCAGGTGGTGCACTGGGACCTGCTCCCCACCACCTTCGATCCCCTGGGCCAATGCCGGAGTCTGCTGGACCGGGTGCGGGCCGCCAGGATTGTGGCCACCGGCTACGGCCGGAAACTCCTGCTGGCAAACCTGGATCACCCCGAGATCACTGCGATCACGGAGATTCAGGCCTACGCCCTGGGGGCCCGGCACCTGTTCCCCGGAGTGCGCACCATCCTGGACATCGGCGGCCAGGACACCAAGGCCATTGCCCTGAGGCCGGACGGCAAGGTGGCCAAGTTCGAAATGAACGACCGCTGCGCCGCGGGCACCGGGAAGTTTCTGGAGTTCATGGCCGTGGCCCTGCAGATGCCCCTGGAGAAATTCGGCGACTTCGCGTTGCAAGCCGACCGGCGCATCCAGATCAACAGCATGTGCACCGTTTTCGCCGAGAGCGAGGCCACCGGCCTCATGGCCCGGGGGGAGGCTCCGGCCAATATCGCCCTGGGGCTGCACCTGGCCATCGTCTCCCGCACCGTGGCCATGCTGCGCCGGGTGGGGGTGACGCCGCCGGTGCTCTTCGCCGGCGGCGTGGCCCATAACCCTTGCATCAAATCTCTCTTGGAAGAAAGCCTGGGGGAATCCGTTCTGGTTCCGGACCAACCGGACCTGGTGGGCGCCCTGGGCGCGGCCCTTTATGGACAGAAACTCGTTGCCAGTGAATGATAATTGCCTTTTGAGGATAAAAGCCGATGTCCCGGGGAAACCGGGCCGTCCGCACCACCTGCCTCTTCTTGAGGAAGCCATTTTTGAAAGGCCCATACCCCTGGGAATGGGGGAAATGGGCCTCCCCGGGCGGAATTATGCTCAAGATGCGGCGGTGATTGCCAGACCGAGAAAGTCCGGCTTTATCAGGCGTTTTGACGGGACCGCAGGACTGGTGTGCAATCAGTTTTATCAGCTCATCCTCTCCAATGGCTGTCCTTATAACTGCCGCTATTGTTATCTCAGACTTACCCTTGGGGGTAACAAAGGCCCGGTAGTCTTTACTAATCCGTGGATGGAGGTGCAAAGGCAGCTAGAGAAAATTCCCGCCGGGGTTTTTTCTACCGGAGAATTAGCGGATAGCCTTGCGGTTACTCCGCCGTTGCTCAAACCGGCCATAGAATACTTCCGCCGGCAGAAAGATAAATTCCTCTTTCTCACCACCAAAAGCACCAACATCAAGTTACTCCTGGGATTGACACCGACCTCGCAGGTCTGGATTACCTTTTCGCTGAATGCCGTCAAGACCTGGGAGCTATTTGAAAAGAATACTCCCCATCCCGATGAGCGGCTGGCCGCGGCCTGGAGGTTGAAAGAGGCGGGTTGGAGAGTCAGGATCAGGATCGACCCGATCATCGCAGAAGTCGGGATCGACCATTACCGGGAAATGGCCCGGAAGGTTAGTGCCCTGGCCCCCGAACGGGTAACAGTGGGAGTGCTCAAGCATTTTCCCAGGCTTCCCCGTTGCCGGCAGGACGGACCTTGGAGGCAGCTGGTGGAATCGCCTAACGGGATAAACCGTTACCCATCAACTATCAAGGCCCGTATCTTTAATAACCTGGCCGAATGGCTGGGATTTCAACCCGCGATTTGCCGGGAAACCGTCGGCCTCTGGGAGGAAATGGGGTGGAAGGCCAACGGCTGCAATTGCACCACAGGCCGGAAAACCGCCAGGCGCGGCTCCGAAGTTCAACCTGTCAATTCAAAGAAAAACGGCAAAAGATCGCTCAGTCCTCAGAATCAATATGAAGTTAGGGCGGGGTCATGATCCTGGTGTGTTCGCCTAGCTTGCCAAAACTGACACTTACGCCAAAACTCCTGAAAATGGGGATATGATCTGCATATCCAGTTACTTTACTTTCTCTCTTTTTTCCACGCCTTCTTAAGCTGCAACGCATTCGCACCTTTTTCATAAATAGATTCAGGTAATAGAGACGCCAGCTTTCTTACCGGATTACTTCCTAAAAAACGAAATACCCAGTTGGGAATCTTCTGTAGTTTGGGATGCAACCTGGAAATCCTCAGTAACAGGACGAGAAAGGTCTCATAGTTTTTTTGATACCTTAAGGAACTTCCGGTATACGACCTGAAGATCTCTACGTCAGACTCCTTAGTAAAGCCGTCTTTCAGGGCGCGTTCATAGATTGGCGTCCCCGGGTAAAAGGATAGATAGAACAGGTTCGGTTTAAAGGTCGGGGGCAGATCCAGCAGGTAGTTATACGTCTGGATTATGTCATCTTTGGTCTCATAAGGGTTGTCAATGATAAAGTCAACGATAACGGTAAGATCCTTCGTATCCGCATATGAGGCGATCTCGGTGATCACCTCCCTGGTCTTGGCCAGAGAGATTTTGCGGTTGTAGACTTCATCAACCACCCTTTGGCTTCCCGACTGGACCCCGATATTAAACGCAGTCAGGCCGTGGTCCAACAAGATATCCATTTTGGCCTTTCGATAAGTCCTGGCGCTGGCGGCGGCGCCGAAAGGCAGGCCAATTTCCTTCTGGTACCGCTTGGCAAAGGCTTCTAGTTGCTTTTGGGGTCTGGCCAAGAAATCGTCATCGCCGAACACAATGAATTCAATGAAAGGCAGGGTGCTCAGGGTATGCTTGATCTCCTCGAGGACGCGATCCACGCTGTAAAACCGCATGACGTTCTTGCCAAACATTGATACATAGCGGCAATTGTTGCAGTAAGAGCATTCGTGGGGGCAACCTCTGGAGGTGAGGAAGTAGGCCGTGGGTACATAAAAGGGATACTGTTCGGTGAGCCCTTTGACCTGGTCCATGGTCAAGGGCAGCAATTCTCCATCCAGCAGGAATTGATGATCGAGGCCGTAGTCGTAATAGGGCAGGCTATCCAGACCGGCAAAAGGGGGCAACACCTTATTGATGACATAAGATCCGTTCACCTTAAATGCCAGATTGGGGATATCTAAGTAATCTTTTCCAGCGGCTAATCGGTCCACCAACTGCACTACAGCCTCATCGCCTTCGGAGAAACAGACGATGTCAGCATACTTCAGGCTCATTTCCGGTATGGCAATGCAGTGCGGCCCTCCCCATACCACCTTTAAGCCAGGGAATCTCTGATGAATAAGATCGGTAATCCGAATTGCCCTCCCGAAGTAATTACTGTACACCGCCAGCATCACCAGGTCGGTATCTTGCAAAATCTCGGTCAACTTCTCCAATTCGGTCAGTTCGTAATCAGGCTCCCGTCGGGCCAGGTATACGTTCGTCACCCGGTGTCCGGCTCTTTTAAGGAGTGACGATATCAGTCGCGAGCCGTCACAGGCGAGCCGGCCGCTCACGCTGATTAGAGTGATTTCCATGACGATATTTCCCTTCGGTTCTTTTGACTTTATGGAGAGGTATCATGTCGCAATGATCACGGCTTCGATACCGTTAGCGTCATGAACCCGTTATCCTAAATTACGCTGCCGCCTTGGCCCAAAAATGTTTGGGGGAAATCCTTGCCGGCGGAAAATCCCTAAAATTACCCTTTCTTAGACCCCATGATAGCATAAAGTTAGCTGAAATAACCCTTTTCCGCAAGATTATCGGCATACAAGGCATCGATGATCGGATGCCTCGTTACCCGCCCCAGGAACCCCAGGCCGGCGCCGCCCCGGAAGTAGGGGCCCGGAGGAAAGGCTGAGGCCACATGCACCTATAGGGGCATGGTTCAAGACCCTGGCCCGCACTAACATATATTCACTTTTGGGCCTGAAGGATGTATAAGTTTGCAGGGTATTGATCAAGGGGGGAAGGAGATAACTTTTATGGCACCAACCAAGGTTTTGGCAACTATATTTGCGGTTGCAGTTCTGGTAAAACTGACCCTTATAATCTGCAAGCCCGATCTTTGGATGAAGCTCTTGGACCTCATCATGAAAAAATATGTAAGGACGATGGTCATATATATGATGCTGGCGGCAATAGTGGACTATTATGTCTTAACAACTATTCATATAATAGATGTGGCTGCGGTTATGCTGTTTACCTCCCTATTAATTGGAGTAAGTCTCGCTCCCTATTCCACCTCGTTACTTAAATTGCGGGAAGATGTGATGAGTGTCGGGATAGGGAAGGCGTGGCTGCCGATGTTAATTTGGGGCATCCTGGCGTTATGGGTTCTTTATGCGGTTTTTGTTTAAATTAACGGAGGTAAAACTTACCGAGGAGGGGAAGGTCAAAAAGCCAGATGCCTGGGTCGACTTTAGGGAGCATTACCAGGGGGCGTGGGGGACGGGGGTAAGGGTTGGGGGCACCGGCACCTGCCGGTGATGGCCCTTAGCCCCCTCCCCCGACAATCAAGGTCATCCTGAGCGACGCGGAGAATCTCCCATGCAGAGGTTCTTCACGCCGCTGAGGCTCGGTTCAGAATGACATTCTTTGGGTCCCCCACCGAAAAGCGAGAACTGAAAACCGGAAACCGGCTTTTCACCGGGACCAGTAGACCCGGGCGAAGCGCTCCGTTTCCGACCAGCGGAAGTGCAAGTCCCCCTTATAAGCCTTATAGACCGCCCGGCCCAGGTGCTGGGCCAGTTTCTCCGTGGTGGTCTCCACCACCAGCTTGTCTTTCCCCTCCGCCGTCATCTTGATCACCCGGTCCAGGACGTTGCGGCCGGAGATCCGGGCGGCCTCCTTCTCCAGCAACTGCATGATCTCGGCTTTGTGCTCGGTGAGAAATTCGCCGCTCAAAGTCAGAATGCCTTCGGCATAGCGGTCCTCGATCTTGCGGCAGCCGGGGCATGTCACTTCCCGCATCTTGGGGGTGCCCGCCAGGCGGTTGAAGAGTTTTTCGTCATAAGACCAGCGCTTGCCCTGGTAGAGGGCGTGGCACTGACGGCAGACCGCGGCCTCCTGGCCTTCCTCCAGGCGGTAGGGGTCCTCCACCCGGCCCCCGTGTCCGAATTTTTTGCCCTTCTCGCCGCTCCATTTCCGTTCCTCGTATCTTCCCATGCTCTCGCCTCTCTTCGGTACGGCCCTGTCTTCAGCCGCGCAAGAATTATCTTGTTAAGAAATCACCTGAAAGTATGCCATAAGTCGGCGCTCCCGGCCAGCGCGCCGCCGGGGACCCAAGATCGAAGAACCTATGGGCGCCTTCTTAAAATTAAGGCCAAAAATCTCATTTGCTACTCTCACCCGGATAATTTCCACCCTGCGAGGAGGATTTCCTGATGCTGCCCCGAATTATCGCCATCCCGGTGGGCTTTGGTCTGGCAGCCCTTCCACCAACTCTATTCTTCTTTCTCCTCCTCCACCAGCACCAGGTTGACGTGGCGCCGGCGGATGTCCACGTGGGCCACCCGGACCGAGACCGGGTCCCCCAGGGCGAAACTGCGGCGGCTGCGGCGTCCCAGCAAGCGTTGGCCGCTCTCGTCATACTTGTAGTAATCGTTGGGCAGATCCACCAGGCGCACCAGCCCCTCGGCGTAAATCTCGTTGAGCGACACGAAGAACCCGAAGGCATTGACGCCGGTGATGCGGCCGGTGAAGGTCTCTCCCACCCGGTGGGCCAGGCAGCGCACCTGCATGCGGGACAGCATCTCCCGTTCGGCCTCGATGCCCACCCGTTCCCGTTTGTTGAGGTGGGTCGCCATGGTTTCCAGGGCATCCGGCTCTAGGGAAAACGGCGGTTTCTTGCCTGCCAGCCGGGCCAACAACTGGCGGTGGACCTGGAGGTCCGGGTAACGCCGGATGGGGGAGGTGAAGTGGGTGTACCACTCGGTGGCGAGGCCGTAGTGCCCCAGGTTTTCCCCGGCATAGCGGGCCTGCTTCAGGGAGCGCAGCAGCATGAGCTGCACCATGGGGGCCAGCGGCGTCTGGCGCACCTCGTCCAGGAATTGGCGCAGGGCCCGAGGGTCCCGGTGGGCCTCCTTGGGCAGGGAAAACCCCAGGCTCTTCAAGTAAGTGCGGAAGGCCGCCATCTTGGCCGCGTCGGGGCGCTCATGCACCCGGAGCAGGGACGGCTCCCCCAGGTACTCGGCCACCGCTTGATTGGCCGCAATCATGAACTCTTCGATGATCTGGTGGGAGACCAGCAGATCCACCCGGCGCACGTCCACGGGCCAGCCCTTGTCGTCCAGCACCACCTCGGCCTCGGGGAGGCTCATGAGGAGGCTGCCCCGCTCCGCCCGGCGCTCCCTGAGGAGCTGCGTCAGTTCCACCATCTGCGCCAGCATTTTCAAAAAAGGCCGGTGCCGGTCTCTGAGTTTCCGGTTCTTGGGGTCCAGGAGGTCGCTGACCAGATGATAGGTGAGGCGGGCGTGGTTACGCACCACGGTGCGGGCAAACTTTTGCTTTTTCAGGCTTCCTTTCCGGTCGTAGTCCAGGATGACGGAGACCGCCAGGCGGTCTACGTCCGGCTTGAGGCTGCAGACGTCGGTGGCCAGCCGCGGGGGCAGCATGTGCACCGCCCGTTGGGGGAAATAGACGCTGTTGCCCCGCTCCCACGCCTCCCGGTCCAGAGCCGAGTCCGGGGCCACATATGAGCTCACGTCCGCAATGGAAACGTACAGGGTGTAGGCGCCCCCGGGTTTTTTCTCCACGCAGACGCCGTCGTCGAAGTCCCGGGCGTGCTCGCCGTCGATGGTCACCATGGGGAGCTGGCGCAGATCCAGGCGGTCCTTGAGGGCCCGGGGCGAGAAGTCCGGGGAGATCTCGGCCGCTTCCGCCAGGGCTTCCGGGGGGAACTGGTCCGGGATGCCGTGTTTCAGGATCACCAGCCGGGTCTGGACTTCCGCGTCTTCCAGGGCGCCCAGAATCTCAATGACGGTGCCCTGGGGGTTCAGGTGTCCCGTGGGGTAATGAGTCACCGCCGCCCGCACCACCTGTCCCGGGGCGGCCCCGTTCAATTGCTCCGATGGGATGATAAGGTTGAAGATGAGGTGCTCGTCTTCGGGTTCCACGTAATAGGTCTCGTCCGCCCGGCTCAGCAGGCCCAGCACCTCTTTGAGCCCCCGCTCCAGGATGCGGATTACCCGGCCTTCCTTGCGGCGGCCCCGGCTCCCCTCGATGCGCACCACCACCCGGTCCCCGTGCCAGGCTTCCTTCAGGTTCACCGCGGTGAGGTAGATGTCCCTGCCGCCCGTCTCCGGGGTGACGAAGCCGAAGCCGTCGGGGTGCACGGAAAGCTCCCCGGCCACCAGGTTCATCTTCTCGGCCAAACCCACCCGGCCGCCCTTCAGGGAAACCAGCTTCCCCTGGGTTACCAGCTTCTCCACCGCGGCCTCAACGGCTTCGGTTTGGGCCGCAGGGACCTGAAGCAGCTGGTGCAACTCCGCCGGCAGCAGGGGACGGCCCGCGTCCCGGAAGGCCTGTAGGATTTGCTCATCTTCCGAGGGGC
Source organism: uncultured delta proteobacterium (assembly GCA_963790655.1). Taxonomy (GTDB): domain Bacteria; phylum Desulfobacterota; class Desulfobaccia; order Desulfobaccales; family 0-14-0-80-60-11; genus DASWLF01. Next base: position 22,097 of record CAWBPT010000026.1, read on the forward strand.
GCCGGGGTTTGCGACGTCTTCTGGTTCTCATAATTTTCTGGGATTACCTCATTATTCAAAAGTATGGGCAAGAAATTGCTCAAATGAAGGGCATCAGGCATTTCCAATTCCCTGACATCCCGGCTGACCCGATCAATCAGGTTATTTCCCGGGCCACTTCCAGATCGTATTGCGTTTGAAGATTGAGCCAGAACCGGGGGGTGGTGTGGAAATAACGGGCCAGGCGCAGGGCGGTATCCACCATGATAAACTTTTTCCCGGGTACTATATCATTTATTCGCGGGGCCGGAACCCGCAAATCGCGCCCCAGCCTCTCTATCATGCAGCAAGCCAAGCCCTAACTCAATGGCGGACATTGCTGCAATCCGCTATGGAGCCTGGTTTCAAACCCCCTGCCCTCGTGCAATTTGTTGGGGCCGCCAGTAATAAATTTGTGCTTCTATTAACAATCTTATATAATTTTTACTACGAAAATATGCTTTGGAAAGGCGGCGCCTGCGCATGGCAGGTTTGCAACTAGAATATCTGGATAAACTTACCCCGGAGAGGCGCCGGCAAATCTTGAGCCGCTCCCAGGAAGACGTGAGCCAGGTGCTGGCCGCGGTGGCCCCTATTCTGGCGGCCATCCGGGAGCAGGGCGACGCCGAATCCGTCCGGCAGCACGAGCAGTTCAAACCGGGCCTCACCGCCTCCGAGCTGGAGGCCACGCCCCAGGAGATCGAGGCCGCCTACCGGAGCCTGGCCCCCAAGGTCCTCTCCGCCCTCAAAGCCGCGGCGGCCAACATCGAGAAATTTCACCGGGCCCAGCTGGACCGGGAGATGTGGGCCATGGAAGTGCAGCCCGGCATCCTGGCCGGGCGCCTCACCCGCCCCCTGGACCGGGTGGGCTGCTACATCCCCGGGGGCCTGGCCTCCTACCCCTCCAGCGCCCTGATGAGCATCATCCCGGCCCGGGTGGCCGGGGTGGCCGAAATTGTGGCCGCCACGCCGCCGGGGCCGAACCTGGCCCTCAACCCCGCCACCCTGGTGGCGGCGCACCTGGCCGGGGCGCATCGCCTCTTCAAGATCGGCGGCCCCTGGGCCATCGGCTCCCTGGCCTACGGCACCGCTCTCGTGCCCCGGGTGGACAAGATCGTGGGGCCGGGCAACAAGTACGTCACCGCCGCCAAGCTCCTGGTCTTCGGCGTCGTGGACATCGATTCCCCCGCGGGTCCCAGCGAGGCCCTCATCCTGGCCGATGACACCGCCGAGCCCCGGTTCCTGGCGTTGGACTTCCTCTCCCAGGTGGAGCACGACCCCGAGGCCGCCGCGGTCCTGGTCACGCCAGCCGCGGACCTGGCCGCGGCAGTGATCCAAATCATTCACGCCGAGCTGCCCCATCTGCCTCGGCGGGAGATCATGGAGGCGGCCCTGGCCAAATACTCCGCGGTGCTCCTCGCCGAAAGCCTGACGGACGCCATTGAGTTTGCCAATCTCTATGCCCCGGAGCACCTGCAAATCGTCACCCGGGACCCCTTTGCCCTGCTGCCCCAAATCCGCCACGCCGGCTCCATTTTCCTGGGGCCGTATGCCCCGGTGCCGGTGGGGGATTACGCCTCGGGCACCAACCACGTGCTCCCCACCGGGGGCTGCGCCCGCATGTTCTCCGGGCTTTCCGTGGACGATTTCGTCCAGCGCCCCACGTTCCAGCACCTCTCCTTCGAGGCGCTTAAATCCCTGAAGGACACGGTGATCACCCTGGCGGAAAACGAGGGCCTCCTGGTCCACGCCCGGGCCGTGGCTGAGCGTTTCAGATATCAATAATATTGTTAGAAAAATTAAGATTATGAATCAGGCTTGGATAGGTGTAATAGGAACTCTATTTGGAGTATTAATAGGTGGGTTAGTAACAAATTTTTTAAATTCCTCCCAATTTAAACGCGAAAGCAAATTAAAAGCACAGCAGTTAATTCAACAAAAATTAGAAGAAATTTGCCAGACAGCTGAAGCAATCCATGAATCCAATAGGCATTTAACCGCTGAATGCTATGGATATATGAGTCTTGGTGAACTACCTAATTTAGATACTATAAAGTTTATTCCTTTATCTCATCTAAATATGTTAATTTATTTTTATGCTCCAGATCTTAAAGAACTATCTAATTTATTAAGAGAAACGGTGCGGCTTCATGGTATCGCCATAACAGAGATGTTTGAGAATAAAGATCCAAAAGATATACAAGGTGCATTTCAGTATGTATTAACGGCAAGCGAATTAATTGATAAGCTTTGTTTGTCAATTATTCATAGCTCTGCGAGTATTGTAAGAGACCATTTTTAAAATAAAACTGGATACTTTAAAAAGCAGATTAAAAATATCTGCAAGCGCTATAACTGATTTTTCAGGATAGAAGCCATGCCGACCCGTAAAACTCCCACCGCCGTCATCCCCGTCGCGGAACTAAGCGACGTCCAGAACCACGTGAGCCCTCACACCATCGACATCGACAAGGTGGGGGTCAAGAACATCTCTTATCCCATCGTGGTCCTGGACAAATTCAACGAAACCCAGCACACCGTGGCCAAGATCAATATGTACGTCAATCTGCCCCACCGGCACAAGGGCACCCACATGAGCCGGTTCATCGAGATCTTGAGCGAGTACCGCCGGGACATCAGCCTGAAGAAAATCGGCGCCATCCTGGAGGAGACCCGCCGCCGCCTCCACGCCCAATCGTCCCACATCGAGATGACCTTCCCCTACTTCATCGATAAGGAGGCCCCGGTGACCCGGGCCCGGGGGCTGATGGAGTACATCTGCAATTTTATGGGGTCTCTGGACGAAGAGGGCCACCTCGACCTGGTGGTGGGGATTACGGTACCCATCACCACCCTGTGCCCCTGCTCCAAGGAGATCAGCCAGGTGGGAGCCCACAACCAGCGGGGCGAGGTGCGGGTGCAGGTGCGTTACAAAAAATTCTTCTGGATCGAGGACCTCATCCGCACCGTGGAAGAGTCCGCCTCTTGCGAAGTCTACGCCCTCTTGAAGCGCCAGGACGAGAAACACGTCACCGAGAAGGCCTACTCCAACCCCATGTTCGTGGAGGACGTGGTGCGGGAGATCGCTTACAAGCTCAGCCAGGATGACAATTTCACCTGGTACGCGGTGGAGTCCGAAAACTTCGAATCCATCCACAACCACTCGGCTTACGCCTACATCCAGTCGCAACCATAGATTCCCACCGCATGTCTTGAAAAACCCGTCAGAGAAATCCTCCGGGCCCTCCCGGCAGGCGCCAGACCCTCCCTAAAACCGGCATTCCTGCCGTAATCTGCACGCCCTAACCCAAGACCTCGCTGCCTCCCGCAGCTCTGCCGGGTAATTCGCTTGAACGGTTTTAGCACGCCGGAGGGCCGGGATTCTTTATAGGTACTTTTACCTAGCCAAGAATGGGTATTTATGCCTATTGGCTTTAATCCGCAGCCTTATTAATTTGATTGCTGTCAACTGGAAAAGCAATAGATTAGCACTCCAACTCCACTGGTTTCGGAAAGTCAGCGGACGTGGAGCTCGGCTAAGAGCGGTTTCCAGCGGTTGCTATTTCCACAAAAGGAGAACGTCATGGGATGCTTTGCAAAAGTTCCTGGAGGCTATAAGGTGGACGGCCTGGAGCTGGCGGCCGCCAATTGCGGTTGCGGCGGCCTTACCGGTCCCGGTGGGTCCGGCACGGGGGATTGCTGTTTTACCTTCTCCCGGGTCAAAAAAGACGGCAGCACCCTGTTGTATTACGGCAAAAAAACCACCCCCGGCACCCGCAACAACTACGAATGGGGCTATCGGGTCAAGAAAGGCGACCACGTGGTGGATGTGAAGATGCTGGACACCCGGGGGCCGGTGGGCTTTAAGTTCGGCGGCGTCGAGCCTCCCTCCCTGTCCGCCTGGAAAGAAAAGGGCTGGGAAGTGGTGTCCCAGTTCGAGCGTCCCGTGGAAGGGACCGGGGAGCCGCTGCCGGAGTGGTGCGATTCCGCGGAATCGGAGTGCGTCCGGCCGGTGCCGGAACTGGAATCACCCCATGGCGAAAAACGTCCGAGATAATCCCGCGGGTCCTTACCTGCGTTGCCCCTCCGTCTGTAAGCAAGACCTGGAGGAGGGGATTGCTCCGACCTTGCTGGTCAAGAGTTTGGTGCACCAGCAACGGATCATGCAAAATTATCGCCGCCGGGGCGACTACCGCCCCCTGGCGCGTTGTTGAAAAAATTAGGGCGGCCCACTCCGGGGCCGCCCTTCAAGTCCCTGGCGTAACAACGTTCGTGGAGCCGTAAGGCCAGGGCGACCCCGGCCGGACCACGGACCAATCAAGGGCTATCCGTCGGATAGCCCTTTTTCATTTAATCCTCAGCCGGTTGAGACTTCCGGCCCTTTTTCGCCGGCTTGCCGGGGGCCGGGCCTTTGCCCTTGGCTCCCAGCCACTTGTCCTGGTCCGGGTGGGGCCCCAGCCACTGCACCTGGCCGGTGTCAATTTCATATAAGGCCCCGACTACCCGAATCTTCTTGTCCTTCACCTGCTCCTTGATCATGGGGCTTTTCTGGAAGAGATCCTCCATGGCCTGCAGCACGTTGTCCCGGATGGCGGCGCCAATGAGCGCCTCGGGGGTGGCCTCGGGATTTTCGGCCTTGGCCTTGGCCACCGCCGACTTGATGGGGGCCACCAGGTTGGCGACATTGGGGGGCAGCTTGGCGTTTTCCACCACCGCGGTCACCGCGCCGCACTGAGTGTGCCCCAGGACCACCACCACCGGGGTGGCCAGGTGTTCCACCGCGTACTCCATGGAGCCGATCTCATCGGTCTGGGCCACGTTGCCCGCCACCCGCACCACGAAGAGGTCCCCCACGCCCTGGTCGAAGATGAGCTCCACCGGCACCCGGGAATCGGAGCAGGCCAGCACCGTGGCAAAGGGGTGTTGGCCCTGGCCCGCAGTCAGGGCCCGGCGTTCCCGGCCCTGGTGGGGATACTGGGGCTTGCCGGCCACGTAACGTTCGTTGCCCTCCTTGAGCCTGGCCAGGGCCTCGTCCGGGGACATGGCGGCCCCGCCTCGGCGGCCGGGGCGGGCCCGGCCAGGGCGGCCACCAACAGGATGATGAGTAGCGCCAGATTGACTTTTCTCATGGAAAATCTCCCGGACATAAGTGGGGCGGCGTCCAAGCTTTTTTCAGGTACAGTCGCTCATGAGCCGGGGGCTCACCCGTAAATCATTAAAATGTCGCGCCGCCGCCCCGGCGGCGCAGCAACTCGAAACTAAAAACTCGAAACTTTTCAGGAGGCACCCGGCACCCGTCAGATCTTTCACGAAGAAGGGGTGGCCGGCGGAGCTTTTTTTGCCGTTTCCTCCTCGCCTTTCATCAGTTCCCGGGCCAATTCCATCAACTGCCGCAGTTTCTGGTCCGCCTTGGCATTCACGCTGTCGGGCTCGAAAGTGCCGTCGGGGAGACGCTTACCCGCGGGCACCCCGGTGAGCAGTTCCAGGGCCTCATCCGCGTGGCCCACGGCCCAGACGTGGAACTTGCCCTTTTGCACCGCGTCCACCACTTCCTGCTTCAGCATCAGGTCCTGGACGTTGGCCTTGGGGATGATGACCCCTTGCTTGCCATCCAGGCCCCGGGCTTCGCAGACCTTATAAAACCCTTCGATCTTCCAGTTGACCCCGCCGATGGGCTGGGCCTCGCCCCGCTGGCTCACGGAGCCGGTCATGGCGATGTTCTGGGCCAGAGGCACTTCGGCCAGGGCGGAAAGCAGGGTCACCAGCTCCGCCAGGGAGGCGGAGTCCCCCTCCACCATGCCGTAGCTCTGCTCAAAGGTGAGGCTGGCGGAGAGCGTCAGGGGCTTGTCCTGGGCGAAGCGGCTCTTGAGATAGCCCGCCAGGATGAGCACGCCTTTGTTGTGAATGTTGCCGGCCAGTTGGGCCTCCCGGTCGATGGCCACCACCCCTTCCTTGCCCAGGGAAATGGTGGCGGTGATGCGGCTGGGCCGCCCAAAGGCGTGGTCCCCCAGGGCGTAGACCGACAGCCCGTTCATCTGGCCCACCACCGTGCCTTCGGTCTCAATAAAGAGCATGCCTTCGTCGATGAATTCCTGCATCTTTTCTTCCGGGAGATTCGCCCGGTAGATCTTCTCCTCGATGGCCTTTTCCACGTCGCTGCCGAAGATCACTTCGTGGGTGTTGGTCCGGGCCCAGTAGTTGGCTTCTTTTAAGACATCCAGCACCTCCATGAGCTGCAGGGTGATTTTTTCCTGGTGCCCCGCCAGTTCCCCGGCATACTCGATGAGGCGGGCCATCCCCGTCTTGTGCAGCGGCGCCAGGTTCTGCTCCTTGATGAAGCCGGTCACCAGTTCGCAGAACTTCTGCACGTGGTCGCCGCTCTTCTTCATCCGCCAGTCGAAGTGGGCCTTGATTTTGAAGAACTTGTGGAAGTCTTCGTCATAGATGTAGAGGATCTGGTAGATGTAAGGGTCTCCGATGAGGATGACCTTGATATTCAAGGGGATGGGCTGGGGCTGGAGCGTCCGGGTGGTGATGAGGCCGAACATCTCCGCCGGGTCTTCAATCTTGATTTCGCCGTTCTTGAGGCAGCGCTTCAGGGCCTCATAGGAGAAAAACCAGCGCAGCAGGTCCAGGGCCTCCAGGACCAGGTAGCCGCCGTTGGCCCGCTGCACGGCCCCGGCCCGGATCAGGGTGAAGTCGGTGACCAGGGCGCCGAACTGGGCCCGGCGCTCCATTGCCCCGAACAGGTTGGGATAGGTGGGGTTGTTCTCCATGACCACCGGGGCCCCCTTGGTCCCCGAGTGGTCCACGAAGACGTTCACCTGGTACTGGGTGAAGCTGGGCTCCGGCATGGGAAAGGGAAAGGGCCCCGGGGCGCCGGGCCGGCGCTTCAGGTCATCGATGTTTTTCAGGATGTCTTCCTGCACGTGGTTGAGATAGTCCGTCACCTGGGACAGGTCTTTATATTTTTCCCGCAGTTCCTCCATGTGATGCCCCACCACATACATGGCCACGTCCTGATCCAACTTTTTCTCTTTTTCCTGGTACTCCTTCTCCATCTTGCGGATCTTGCGGATGGCATCGTTCATTTCGGTGTGGAGGGCCGTGGACTTCTGGCGCAACTGCTCCCGCTCCTCATCGTTCAGGGCCTTGAGCTCATCTTCGCTCAAGGGCTTGCCTTCTTTGCCGGGAAAGATCATCAGCCCGGTGGGGGAGATGTTGAGAATAAAACCCTCCTCCCCGGCCTTGGCGTCCAGCCCCTGGAGGATCTTGTTGCGCTCCTTGGTGAAGGTGTGCATCAAAGCTTCCCGCCGGTTGGAGTAGTCTTCGCTCTCGAACACCTCCGGGATTTGCACCTTAAGAGTGGAGATGAGCTCCTCCATGTCGGTCTTGAGGCTCCGGCCCTGGCCGGCGGGCAGGCTCATGGCCTGGGGTTTTTCCGGGTCCTTGAAGTTGTACACGTAGATCCAGTCGGGAGGCGCAGGCTCCTTGGCCGCCAGTTCCTGCACGTAGGCCATGATGGTTTCGGTCTTTCCGGCCCGGGGCGGTCCGGCCACAAAGATGTTGTATTCCAGGTCCTTGACCCCCAGGCCGAACTCCAGGGCGCGGACCGCCCGGTCCTGGCCTACCACCTTCTCTTTCAAGGGCGTTACGTCCAGGGTGGTTTCGAAGCCCAGGGAATCCGGATCGATAACGGCGCGCAAGCTCTCGGGCTTCAATTCCCAGCGGTTTGATGACATGGGTTCCTCCTCGGCATAGTCGTCGGTTTATGGAAAGCGGACCGCCAGGGGCGGCGGCCGCGTCAGCCTGTCAATCCCTTCAGGCGCGTCAAGGGGCACACCTGGGGGTCGTGAAAATCGGGGCCTTCCAGCTGAATGGTGTTGTGCTCCAGGCCAAACCGGAGGCGCAGCAGCTCCTCCAACTCCCAGGTGAGGCAGTCCCGGTTCTCGATGCCGTCAATGGCCACGTGGACGCTCAGGGCGTAGATGCCGGAAGCGATGGTCCAGATGTGGAGATCGTGCACCACTTTCACTGCCGGGTGGGTCTCCAGGGCTTTTTGCACCTCATCCAGATCGATATGCCGGGGGGTGGACTCCAACAGAATTTCCGCCGCCTCCCAGACCAGCTGCCAGCTCCCGTAGATGATCATTACCCCCACGATGACCCCGGCCAGGGGGTCGAACCAGTACCAGCCCTTCAGGTAGATGGCCACCCCGGCGCCTATGGCGGCCAGGGAGGCAAAGGAGTCGGACAGCAGGTGGATAAAGGCCGACCGCAGGTTGAGATTATGCTCCCGGTTGGGCATGAGCACATAAACCCCCAGGAGATTGACCGTCAACCCCAAACCGGCGATGACGATGAGCGGGGTACTGCTGATTTGGGGCGGCTGGAAAACACGCCCGATGGCCTCGTAAAAGATATAGCCGGCGATGGCCCAGAGCGCCAGGCCGTTGATGAGGGCCACCAAGATTTCCAGGCGGTGGTAACCGAAGGTGCGCTGGGAGGTGGGCGGCCTGGTGGCCCACGACAGCGCCAGCAGGCTCAAACCCAGGGCGGCCACGTCGCTCAGCATGTGGCCGGCGTCGGCCAGCAGCGCCAGGGAATTGGTCAGCAGGCCCCCCACCAGTTCCACCACGAAAAAGATGAGCTGGGTCCAGAAGGCCAGGCCCAAACGCCAGCGGCTGCTCTCGAAGCGGTGGGCGTGGGCCTGCTCGCAGTGGGAATGGGCGCCGCTCATACCTCTGCCATCCGAATTTCCAGTATCTGGTAGGTGCGGGGTCCCCGGGGGGTCTGGATTTGCACCCGGTCCCCCAAGGCGCGCCCCAACAGGGCCCGGCCCAGGGGCGAGGTCATGGACAGGCGTCCCCGGGAGGCGTCGGCCTCCACCCCACCCACCAGCTTGAATTCCTGCTCCCGGCCGGTGTCCAGATTGCGGACCCGCACCTCCGAGTTAAACCGCACCTGGTTAGGGGGCAGGTTGCTGCCCACCAGCACTTCGGCGTTGGCCAGGGTCTGCTGCAGCTGCTTGATGCGCCGGTCCATCTGTTGCCGCTGGGACAGGGCCGCCTGGAAATCGGGGTTCTTCTCCACCCCGCCTTCCTGGGCGGCCTCCAGCAGCTCCCGGACCACCTGGGGGCGTTCCACCCGGCTGAGGAGCTCCAGCTCCTTTACCAGCTTTTCATAACCCGCCCGGGTCAAGAGAATTCTTCCCAAAAACCACCGCCAAAAATTTCGTTTATTACTTGAACCATTAAATAGATTTTGTCCTTTTCCCCTCTCCCCCCTGGGGGAGAGGTTAGGGTGAGGGGGAGTGTAATGCCTGGTTCGCTCCAAGTAATAAGTCTGGAAAATCCATGGGGAATCAATCTTCGCCTCATATTCTTATCTAAAAAGATAGGTACGTCAACCTTGGAGGCAATGGCGGGAAACCGATTTTTCCTGCCGGGCGCCCCTTGACAGGGCCCCGGAAGGGTGGCATTAGGAAGATATGGAGAAAGTGTTTTCAGGGAGAGTCGGGGATTGAGAAGGCAGTGATAAGTAAAGCAATTCGCCAGAGATTGCCCATTTTTGTTTTAGCTGATAGCTGGCCGCTGACCGCTGCAAGCCATAACCAAAGCATTTTCCCAGAGGTCTTCATTCAGGACGTGACCTGACCGATGCTCTACCGGCTATCCCCCCGACTGGCCCTGCGCTCCCGGTGGCGGCCCCACCGGCCCCGCCCTGGGGAACGGGTCCTGGTGCTTCGCACGGGGCACGTGTTCCCGCCGTCCCACCCCACCACCCGGGTCTGCCTGGACCTGCTGAAGGAGCTCCTGGAGGCCGGGACCCTGAGGCCCCGGGACCGCCTGCTGGACGTAGGTTGCGGCTCCGGGGTGCTGTTGCTGGCGGCCGCGGCCGCCGGCGGGGGGCGCGGCGTGGGGGTGGACCTCTCCCGCCGGGCGGTCCTGGTCTCCCGGGACAATGCGGTAAGAAACGGTCTGGCCGCCGCGCTGCACCTGGTGCAGGGCTCCACCGAATGCCTCCGGGGACCCTTCGCCGTCACCGTGGCCAACCTGCCTTTAGCGGTGCAGTGGGCGAAAGTGGCCGAGCTCTCCCGGCTGGCGGGACCGGCCGGCTGCCTGATTCTCTCGGGGTTTAAGGATTCGCAGGAGTCCGAATTGCTGGCCCGGTATGGGGAGGCAGGCTGGACCCTCAAGCGCCGCCTCACCCGGGAGGAGTGGGCCATAGAGCTCCCGCCGGATAAAAGCTTCACCTGGGTGGGCTGGCTTCTAAAGCCGGCCTGATGGACCTTCTGATTCAGGGTTGCCGCCGGGCGGTCCGGGTCGAGGACGCGGTCCGGACGGGCCTCCTCCGAAGAATCAACTCGTCTTTCTTCGATCTTAACTAATCCGCGGCGGCCAAGGGGTCCAGGCCGGCCGCTACCGTATCGGCTGCACGGTGGGCGGTGGGGGCAGCTCAAATAAATTATGAATCAAACTTTGTTGCTTCTGGTACGCCTCAAAACTTAGCCGTTCCTCGTTATTAGTGTCGCAAAGCTGGAACAGTTTCTCGGCCTGGTTTTTATCTTTGGCGCCGGAAACAAAGTCCTGTTTGCTGACATAACCCTTCCGGTCCTTATCCAGGGCGGCGCACAAGCCTTCATAGTCCTTCCGGTCGGAGGTCTGGGTCTGCGTGGCGGCGCAACCGCCCAGCAGGACCACCACTGCCATCGTCCAGATCAGTACTTTGGCCCCGTTCATTCTCCGTCTCCTATCCCTCGGAAATGCATCCCCAGGATTCCCGGGTTAATGGTGCCCCCTAACCTGTGAACCAAACTCATCTTAGCACAAGCCGGGACCTGGGAGGAAGAGCTTAAAGGATTCGGGCGAATTCTTCTCCAGCCCATGGCAGGAGCGTTCATGTCAACCGGCTGTCCAGGAGCAGAACATGGGTACTTTAACGATGTCTTCTGCAGGAGATAACGTATTCAAAATTGTCTGGAATGCAGACAAATTCTATTTTCTTGGACATTAATTTATATTAAATTACCAATTTAATTCAATAATATCTTCATGTTATGATTTGGCATACGAAGTGCAAGCTTAATATGTAACGGACTGGCAGAAACCATTTCTAGGCCAGAGGGTAGCGGGGTGGGCGGCAGGGTCAGCGCAAGCGTGGCCCTGCTTTTTTTGTGGCCTCTAGCTCGAGAAGATTTATCGGGACCTCATAAAACTCCTGGTTAATTTTTAATCTCCTCGTGGGGTCAATTGGAGATCCTGCTGAGCCCCAGGTCCAGCCGGACCCTGCCAGCTGCCCAAACCTTGCACAAACTCCTGACCCACAAGAGCCCCGCCATGACGCAGCGCTACGCCCATTTGCGAGACGAGGCGCTAAGGCGGGCCTCCGACCTGGCGGGCGACCTGTTTAACCAGGTGATGAACGGCAGCGCTCTCAAAAGGCTAAACCTGGGTAGTAAGTGCGGAGTCAATAGGGGAAACCCGGACCCCATAAAGCCCTGCCCAATTCTATCTCCAGATCATATCTGCATTTATTACCACTTCAGCGATAATTACAGCAAATGGCAAGATTGCTGGCATCGAATATTCTTTAGATTGATTACTTTATAGGAACAAGATACGCCGAGCTCCTATGCTACTTACATTTTAAATTCACTTAATTATACGTAGACTTAGGACCAATTCTTTCATAGCTTCTCCATCACAACTGATAGGTAATTTTACCTACACGATAATAGGTACTTATACCTAGGGCCGAATCGGGCTTTCCCTGATTTACGTTTAGTCTCCGATGTATCATAATTAAGACAATGTTTGATCTTCTGCTTGCCCAAACCCTGGCGTAGGAGGCAACGCCGAGGACATCGGGAAGACTATCACCGGGAATAGGATTTGTGAGCTGCACCTGAAGCTGCACCTTTAATTACAATGAGGATATTTTATCCTTATATGCCGACATCAATCCCTAACCTGTAGGATATTGGATTAACGGCTGAGATTTATTGATGATTATAATTAATTAGCGCCAACTACGCAATTTGATACTGCTCCAAGGAGCTTTATTTCGATTGCAAAAAGTAATTAAAAGAAGTTATCGAGAGCGAGGCTACGTTAAAGGAGACGGCCATGGAAAAAAAAGACCTTGTTGCAATGTTAATGGAGAGCCCGTTTTACTTTGATATCCTGCTGGGACAGCGGTTGGTGATCGTACAACAACATTCACGGCGATTTTTAAGTAAAACCATGCTCGATCAATCCATTGATTCAAAGAAAGTCACCGGCTCGATTGTAGTTGATGAAAGGGATGTCGGGAAAGTGACCACGATAATCGTGGGATATATTCCACCGAAGAATCAGGCTAGGGCTGAGCCCTTGCCGGCCCCAATCAGCGGTAAACCCACGTGCCCCGCGCCATGCTCCGGTATGCTCCCCCCAGCTTCATGAATCTTCTTCACATTAAATCCCCCATTTCGATATGCGGACCATATCGGTAATTTTTTGAAGTTTTTGGGAAGCTTCGGTTTTGGCAAGGTACTCGCTATTCTCAATGGAAGTCAACAGTATCTTTCTCTATGGTAAAAGTGGCAGATTGTCGAAGACCGCAGCAATGGAAGCTGGCCTGAAGAACTTCAAAGAAAATTTCAGCCTTGCAGTTTTCAGGAAAGACCTGCACCCAGGTCCCGCACTTGCGGCATTGGGCCAGATATTTGCCGTCAGCCGCGATTTTTGTAATGGTCATCTACTTACTTTCCTTTAGTCCATGCTCATGACCGGCGCCTGAAACCTGGCTAAAGCACAGGGCACATGGTTTTTCCGAGAATTTTTAGTTCAGGTTTTAATAAACGCGTTGCGGCACCCCGGCGTAAATAGACAACCTGGCCCTAAAACCCTGCGGACCGTAATCCTCTTCTAACCTGGCTTTTACCCAGGCCACTAGATTGGCAAACATCATGGCCCATTCCCGGCTATGGTCCTGGCCGGTAAAAATATGGGCCAGTTCATGGCAGAGGGTGGCTAGCCGGCATCCCGGAGGATAAAACCGGATGGACCGGTGCCGGTGGTCCGCTTCCGCCATTAACACCGAGGCCTCTTTCCGGTAAACGGCGGCATCGGCGTTTTCCTCCAGGGGGACCGGAAGAAAGCCAAATGCCCGGCAGATAATGCGGCTCCAGGCCTGGAGCTCTTTCAGGTCTCGAGGCCGGATCAGTTCTCGACCATACTCATGACAGCGGTCACACCACACCTGGCCGTCAAAAACCAGGTCCCCATGGGAAGCCGGGTCCAGAATGGCGCCGCATTGGGGACATTCCATCATCGAGGTCTGATACTCTTCCAGTTCCCCGGCCTCATCAACGAAAGACCTGGTCATAAGCATCTCCTGACCTTCTATACTGGCCTTAAGCCTGCAAGCGGGCGAAATCTCAGGATCACCCGGCGCCTTCTATCCTTGCGGGAATTTCAGATATTTCCCAAAGAACAGGCCCCATCGTCGCCTTCGTCGACCGGCTTGCCGTCAAAATTAAATTTTTCCCCGGTGCCGTCAACGGTGAGCACTTCATAGGCGTCATCCCACTGCCCCCAATGAGTATTCGCCCCGAATGCAATCGCGCCCCGGCCGAGATCGTGGCACACCACCAGAGAGCCTGATCCTCCCGAAGGCAGACTAAACAGGTAAACGGAGACGGTGGTTTCTCCTTTCTCGCCCAGGGCCTTTTCAATAACTTCCATGGCCGGGCTCTTGTCGACGCCCATGGAGGCCAAATCCTGTTGCCAGTTCATCCGGGTCAGCCGGTGTTTTTCCCAATATTTCAGAAGCATGCTTGTTAAAATCCTTTCTCTATGGCGGCGCCGTCAGCGTTAATTTATCCCGAATCAAAGCCCGCAACAAGAAATTGTTGGAGAAGCCAGGGCTAATCTCTATTAAACTTTTTTTTTGACAAATTATTGCATTTATGTTTTTGATTAATATCAGACCCCCTACTGTCCAAAAATTATACATTTGGAGGTCCTATGTTCGCCAACCTCCGCCCCCATCACCAAAACAGAAGAGATGCGCTGGCAACTGAGCAATTCCTTCTCAGGATTTTTGACAGTTTTGCCGACCCCTTGGCCATCTATGGCCAGGACTATCGCATTCTGAAAGTAAACCAGGCTCTCCTAAATTTTTATCAACGCACCACGGAGCAACTGACCGCCAAACACTGCTACGAAGTCTTTCATAACCGCAGTTCCGTCTGTGAGGACTGCCACGTCCAGAAGGTCTTTCTATCGGGAACGCCGCAACGGCGGGAGATGTTGGTTTCCTTGCCGGACGGCAGCCAGAGGCATTTCGAAGTACACGCCTATCCGGTGAAGAACGGGCGCGGCGCCACGGTCCAGGCTATTGAGCACGGCCGCGATATTTCCCAGCGCAAGATCCTGGAGATGCAGCTCAAAACTTCGGAGGAAAAATACCGCACCATTGTGGAACTGGCCCGGGAGGGCATTTTCATCGTGGACGCGGGGAATAACTTGACTTTCGCCAATGGCTTTCTGGCCAGAATGTTAGGTTATGATGGCGTCGAAGCGATTATCGGGCGGCCGGTTTTTGATTTCATTGCCGCGGATGGCGTGCGGTTGGTAAAAGCCCAGTTGGAACGGCGGCGCCTTGGTTTTTCAGATTCCTATGAACTCCCTCTACGCCGACAAGACGGCTCCTCCTTGATAAGCCTGGTGGCGGCGGCGCCTTTCACGGTTAACGGCGCCTTTTTGGGCTCCATGGGCATTGCCACCGACATCACCCACCTCAAACAGGTGGAAAAGGAACTGCGCTCCGCCAAAGAGTTCCGCGAAAAAATTATCAACGGCATCACCGATAACCTGGTGGTCATTGATCCCCGGACTTACCGGATTGTGCAGGCGAACGACTCGTTTCTGGGCCGGTTGGGCCTGGATTACCAGGCCGTTTTGGGAAAACCCTGCTACGAAGTGATGCTCCGGCGGAACAGCCCCTGCAAAGAAGAAGGCATCTATTGCCCGGTACTACAGGCGGCCCGAGAGAAACAGACAGCCTTTGGCGACAGAGTCTACCCCGATGCCCAGGGGCAGGAGCGCACCCTGCAAATTTCGGCTTACCCGCTTCTCGACAACCAGGGGGACGTGGATCTCGTCGTTCGCCTGGAGCGAGACGTCACCGACAAGCGCAAAATGGAGGATGCCCTGTCTTTCCGTTCCCGGGAACTGCAAAAAACCCAGCACCAGTTGGAAACCCTTTTTGAAATTTCCCGGCAGATGAATGCCAAGGATGCTCTGGGCGAACTGATCGATGCTTTAATAACTAAAGCCGGGGAGATCTTCCCTGAATCCGAACCCTTATTCCTGATACTGGATGCCAACCGCAACCAGTTTCTGCATCTGGCAGGGGGACTGGATTATATGGTGGAGCAGCCTGGCATGGTGGCAGATTTTATCCGTCACCTGGGTAAGATCCAGGACTCCCAGATTATCAGTTCTGCCAACGGCCCGCATACCCCGGCCTTTTTAAAAATTATCTCGGAAATCTATCCCTCCTGGTTCGGCCTGCCTATCATAGTGCAGCGACAGTGCATCGGCCTTTTCCTCCTCGGCTCCCGCCGGCCCGCCGACTACCCCAAGGGGGATTTGCACTTCATCCAGGCCCTCCTGGACCAGATTGCGGGGCATGTCCGTTCTCTGGTCCTGCATGAGGCGGAAATCAACCAGCTCCGCCATCACCAGGCAACCAAGGCTTCCCATGGGGAACTAATCGGCCAGAGCAAGAAGATGCAAGAGGTTTACGAACTCATTGACCTGGTCTCCGCCTCCGACGCCACCGTTCTCATCACCGGGGATAACGGCACCGGCAAAGAGCTGGTGGCCCAGGCGATTCACCAACAGAGTCATCGCCGCAAAGGCCCTTTCGTGGTGGCCAATTGCTCGGCCTATTCCCCCACCCTGCTGGAAAGCGAACTCTTTGGCCACGAAAAAGGCTCTTTCACCGGTGCCATTCGCCAGAAAAAAGGGCGTATCGAACGGGCCCATGGTGGGACGCTTTTTCTCGATGAAATCGGGGACATTTCCCCGGCCACCCAGGTTTTGCTCCTGCGATTTCTCCAGGACCATTATTTTGAACGGGTGGGGGGAGAAAGGGCCATCGAGGCCAACGTCAGGGTCCTGGCCGCCACCAACCAAGACCTCCAAAAGGCCGTAGAAACCGGCAATTTTCGAGACGATTTATATTATCGTCTTAATGTCATCGCCATACATATGCCGCCGGTAAGGGAGCGCAAAGACGATATCCCTCTTCTTTGCTGGCATTTCCTCAGCAAGTGCAATCTCAAGGAAAAGAAAAATATCCTAAAAATTTCCGCCAATGCCATGCAGGCCTTGATGGATTATGATTGGCCGGGCAATGTCCGCCAGTTGGAGAACGCCATCAACCATGCGGTGATCATCACCCAGGGCGAGACCATCAGGCGGCGGCACTTGCCGCGTTTTCTCAAGGAGGGCATGGAAAGCCTTCATTCCACTTCCCTGGCGGAGAACGAGCGTCGCCTGATCCTCCGGGTGCTTCAGGAAGCCAATTGGAACAAACATGAGGCCGCCCGGCGACTCCATTTGACCCGCAGTACCCTCTATAGCAAAATTCGGCGTTACAGCCTGGAGAAAGCTATCCTATCCGCTTGACGGTCCTATTTCATACAAACTTAAAACTTCTGGTATTTGCCATTTTCCTAGGTGTTTTCGTGGCTATGGGGTTTCTTAAGAGTCCTATTTCATACACCCGCTCAAATCTGCATTCTTCGCCTCCACCTAAATCTTAGCCTAACTACCTAGTATAAAATCATAAATTGTCGCAATGGCGGCTTTTTATTTTCTGGCATGAATCTTGAGATATGTATTTGGTGCGGTCTTCGCACCAGAGGGTGGGGCCCTGGGGCGCGGCCCGCAACCGTTGGATTTTCCTTGGTTCGATCCATCTGCCAGGCATCACGGGCCGGAAAGGAGGTGAGATCTAAAAAGGGGAAGCCCCCGCACTCGAGGCGCGCCCGGCGAAAATTGGCCGGGGCTCTTGCTTCCTCTTGCACAACGGCCCTCTCTTCTCAGTGTTGGACATCCCTCCGTATGATGCAATCCCCTCAGGAGGAACCTTGGTACTCAAGTCTCTCAAGTCGTGGTTCAATTCCTTCAGGTCTTCACAAAAGGCTACTCCTATGACGCCAGATATGGGAGGTCAAAAAATGGCGAAAGAAAAACGCGACATTGAAATCAACAGCCGGGCCGATACCATGCCGTTGATGGGGCCGGACGTAAGGCCCTGGCCCGTTACCCCGCCGCCGACTCCGGAATGGGTGATGGAAAATATCTATGCCAAACGGAAGGCGCAGGAATTCGGCAAATTCCTGGAAGACAACCTGCACTTAAATTTTGCCTTTGATAAACCGGAAGCCCTGCAAGGCCTCCGGGTGCTCTGCAACGGCACCTGGCTCATAAGCAGAATGTTTGCCGCCAGCCTGCTGGCCGAACAGGGCGCCGAAGTGGTTCATATTGAGCCGCCCGGGGGCGACCCCCTGCGCCAGCTCACCCCCTTCGGTCGGGAAGAGTACATGCTGAAGGACAACGTCACCGGCGAGCCCTGCGGCATGGACTTCCTCCATGAATTCCGGAACGCCAAGTCCGTCACCCTGAACCTGGAGACCGAGGAAGGCCGGGCAATCTACAAGGACATGGCCACGGCGATGGATGTCGTCATCGAGGCCTGGCCGCCGGGCTACATGGACGAGCTGGGCATCGGCTATCGGCAGTTGTCCAAGATTAAACCCCGGCTGATCTACTGCTGGGTGGGGGAGCGGGGTCAATGGGGTCCCATGAAGGATGAACTCTCCAAACACGGCCAGCGGATGCTGGACCCCTTCTCCGCCGCGGCCGATTCCTGGATCCACAACACCGGCTTTCCGCCGGACCAGTGCCCCCGGGGCGGCAAGGGCGGCGACCCCATGCGCTCCGGCGCCTGGCTGCCCTCCTACGTCTGCGGCGAGCAGGCCGCGGTCAATATCCTGGCCGCCCTCTACTGGCGGGATGCGGTGAGCGGCGAAGGCCAGTTCATCGAGACCACCGCCGCCGAAGCCCTGATGGACATCCTGGACTTCGATATCGGCTGGTACGGCTTCAACCGGTCCATTAAAGCCCGGACCGGCGCCTGGGACCCCAACCTCAACCAGTACGAGTGGAACCCCTGCAAAGACGGTTACATGATGATCGGCGGCCAGACCGACCGGCTCTGGTACCGCATCGGCATGTGCATCGAGCGGGAGCTCCCGGAGTTCGGGCGCCTCATCCATGAAGATCCGCTGCTGAAAGAAATGGGCGCCCGCAACTCCCTCCAGGGCCTGATCAAGACCTACTCCATCACCACTAAGTGGCTGCGGGACATCAACCGCATCGAGGCCGAGCAGAAACTGATGGAGTACGAGATCGCCGCGGGCCCGGTGCTGTATATCGATGAAGTGGCGGAATTCCCCCACTTCAAGTATCGCCCCTGGGTCAACACCATCGAGACCCAGTTCTACGGCACGGTGATGTATTCCGAATCCTGCGCCGCCTTCCAGCACCGCACCCCGGCGCGGGTCAAGGACCTGGGCCGGCCCTTGGGGCATGACAACGGCGAAGTCTACCAGAAGTTCCTGGGCATCGGCCCCTTGAAACTGCGGGAACTCAAGGCGAAGGGGGTTATCTAAATGGACGAAAAAGAACTGAAAAAATTAAAGGTTTGCGATATCGAAGACCTCCCCGGCCCCAAGAGTAAGGAAGAGCTGGAAGAGATGAAGATGCCCTTCGAGGAGTATTGCCGGAAGGCCTTTGATCCCGGCAATGAAATGACCAAACCCGCCTCCCTCAAGGGCATCCGGTGGCTGAGCACCACCATGTACATCTTCACGCCCCACTCCGTGGCCAACCTGGCCGAGTTGGGCGCTGAGTGCATCAAGATCGAGATGCCCCGCATGGGCGACCCCATGCGCCACACCTCGCCTTTCAACGAGGCCTATCTCTATCCTCTTCACGACACCCGGCCCATGACCGGCACCGGTTATGGCTTTCTGAACGCCAACATCAACGAATACTACATCACCCTGGACTACCACGTGCCCGAGTCCAAGCGGGTCTTCTACGACCTGGTGAAGCTGTCCGACGGCCTCACCGAATGCTACCGCCACGGCACCTTCGACCGCTGGAAACAGGGCTACCGCCACGTCATGGAGATGAACCCCCGGTTCATCTACGTCTGGGGCGGCGGCTTCGGCTACGGGCCCAAGATCTTCGGCGGCTCCTACGACATCCTGGGGCAGGCTCATGCGGGACTGGCCAGCATCACCGGGACCCACGAGGACTTCGGCGGCCACGCCACCAAGTGCACCAACTGGTGCATCGACTGGTACTCCGGCACCCAGATCACTTGCGCCGCCCTGGCGGCCCTGAACTGGCGGCTCAAGACCGGGCTGGGCACCATGATCGAGTTCTCCCAGGTGCAGGCGGCCACCCGCATGTGCGGCTACACCGCGCCCCTGTACGGCCGCTTCGGCATCGTCCGCCAGCGCTGGGGCAACTGGGACACCCAGCTCTGTGTCCACGGCATCATCATGACCGGCAAGGTCGATTTTCCGGATGCGGCCAACCCGCAGGAAAAGTTCGAGTCCCGCTACGTCATGCTGAGCGCCTTCCAGGACGCGGACTTCAAAGAGCTGTGCAACATCATCAAGAAGCCCGACCTCTTCAGCGGCTACAAGACCCACAAGGAGAGAGTCGGCGGGCCGGCCCAGATGGAAATCTACAAGGCCATCGAGGACTGGGCCGCGGACAAGACCCGCTCGGAAGTGGTGAAGATCCTGAAAGAGGCCGGCATCCTGGCCGCGCCGGTGATGAACGATAAAGAGGTCTATGAGTCCGAACACTTCCGGACCCGGGGCACCATCCGCTGGCTGGATGACCCGCTCTTTGGGGATATTCTCACCCACTGCACCTACAGCGCCGGCTTGCTGTCCAAGACCCCCCGGCGGCTCATGTGGCAGTGGCGGCCGGTGGGCGCGGACAATGTCAAGATTTACCACGAGCTCCTGGGCTACCCCATGAGCAAGATCGAAGAGCTCTACAACCGGAATATCCTTTAAGCGGAGGGGACAGGAATATGTGCGATATCATCTGGTGCAAGAAAGAGGTGGGCGGCAAAGTCTGTGACACCGTCAATTACCTGGACCCCTACTGCTTCTGGAACTGGGAGGGTAAGATCGGCTGCGCCGAATGCGGCACGGTCTATTACATCCACATGATCCAGGGCCACATGTACCGGGGGCCGGATGAAAAGCCCGGCGAAAAGGCGGACATTTTCCCCCTCTTTGCCGATAAGCCCAATGACGGCTACCGCTGCTATCTGCCGGGAATCGAAGGACGCACCCGGCCCTACACCTGTCTGCCCCGGGAAATCTACCTGGGCCATGCCGATACGGTCAAGTTCAGCATCCGGGGTCGGCCGCTCAGGGGCTGGCGTCCCCAGCCGCCTTCCGCGGGGGTGGCCGGATCGTTCGGCTTCTTCTGGGATATCGAGAAGCTCTCTCCTGAGGTCTGGAAAGAATACCAGGAGAAAATCAAAAAAGGCGAAGTCAAGGACTGGTAAAGGGAGGAGCTGCTGATGGCCATGAAAAAAGAAGAAATGATAGAAGCCAAAAAGTTAAACCCGGTTGACTTTCTCGCCAAGGTCCTGGAGGCGGAAAAGCACACAGACCACATCTGCTGGAAATGCAAGTACCTGAAATGGGTGCTCAAGGGCTCCGGGTTCCCTCCCGCGGATATCATCGGCTGGTGCAAAAAGATCCACTGGCCCCATTACTGGTCCATCTCGGAAATGGATGTGATCAAGAAGTGTTACGCCTTTGAGCCCTTAAAATAAGAAGAGTTACGCCCATGAGGCTGGAGACTCCAGAGGAAGCAGGAGCCGGCGAACTCGAAGTCCTGAAAGGGATGGTGCTGGCCTGGAAGGAAGATTACTCCCGGTCAGCATCCCCCGGGGGGGAGACGAATATTTGTGCCAGGATTTCTCCCTGGAAATCGAGGAATACGTTTACCCCTACTTAAGAAGGATGGTCGAGACTGATCACATTTCCCAGGATCAGGCCCGGGAGTTCCTGGAATTCTGCTACCGCCAAGTCATGGAACTGCGTGACTTAATCGAAGAACCTAAACCGCCAATTTAAAAGGGATGCTGCTGTAAATCACGGTGAGTCCTTTAATTACCTGAGCACGATAGGAGGGTGAATATGCCCGAAAAATGTCGCGTAAATGTCTGTGGCTTCGATCCCATGCTGGTCCGGGGCTATATCAAGACGGGGTTCAGAGCCCTGTGGTGGTATCTCCCCGACGAGCTCTTCGCGGATTTCGATGTCAAGATTGGCGATAAGATCAAAGGGACCTTGGTTACGATTATTAACGGTAAAGAGGAGAAAACCGCCAGCCCCAACGAACCCTTTGAATGGGTGACCAGCAAGGAGACGGGGTATGCTGTCCTGCTGCCGACCGATCTCATGACCAAGTACGAGCTCACGGCCTTTCACTTCCTGGAGCTGCAGATCGACCAGATCCTCCGGAAATCGGCGGGTGGCCCCATCGGCCGGGATCAGGACGAGTTCGAGGCGGTGGACGTCTACCCCGGCGAAACCAAACAGCGCAAGTGGTGGCCCGACGGCAAGATGAAACTGAAATTCGTCCTGCCTTACGCTGCACCGTAACTTTCTCCCGCAAGGGGTGCCCTCTCCCCGGGAGGGGGGAGGGCACATATTTTTTTGAGGGGATTTCTTTCACTCTGGAGAGGGCAGGGTATTGACCATGGCGCCTGAATATTTGGACGAAGACCAAGAAAGTTCAAGCAGTCCCCCAGAAGAGACGTGGGAGTCTCTGGCCAGTCTCCTAAATCTGCCGGAGCCGCTCTTCGAAAAGACCCTCTTCTGCATGGGTTTCGATTACTCTTCCAACAGTTATCTCATCCAGGGGGACTACCTTACCTTCATTGATCCCGGCAATGATTACACCGCCTTCATGGACCTTGTTGCCCTGGGGTTCAAGCCCACGGATATCAAGAAGATTGTCCTGACCCACGGCCATGTGGACCACGTCATGGGGACTTTTGAACTGTTTAGGCGGTATGGGAACCTTTTCCAGGGTAATGATCTGGAGATCTTTCTCCATGAAGCGGGGCCCCTGGAGTTCAAAGAGCTGGCCCGGCAAAAGGGCTGCCGCCTTACAGAGATAAAGGGGGGAGAGACCCTGAACCTCAGTGGGTTTGACCTGGAAGTGATCCACACCCCCGGACATACCCTGGACGGCATCTGCCTTTACCACGCTCCCAGCCGCACGATGTTCACCGGGGACACGGTCTTGCCCCATGCCATGGCTGAGATGGATCAGGCCGCCGGCGGCCGCCTGGACCATTATTTGTACTCCATCAGGACGCTGCTTAAAAAAGATATTGAGAACGTTATGCCAGGCCATGGGGGGATCGTCGGCAGAATCGGCAGACAGGTGGTAAAGGATACCTTCGAAGGTCTGATTAAGAAAGTGGTCGGCCTGGAGACCCCGTTCATGCAGGGGGCCATGACCCTGGCGCAGCAGGGCCTGCTGGAAGAAGCGCTGTTTTACACCGAGAAAGAACTGGCGGCAAGTCCCGACAGCCAGCAGGCGTTGGAAATGAAGGCTTTCCTGTTGGTTGACCTGGCCCGCAATGATGAGGCCAGTAACATCTTTGATAAAATTTTACAGCAAGATCCCCGTCATTTTCATGCCCTTCTGGGTAAGGGCAGGGCCCTGCTGGGCTTGGGGGGATTTCAAGCCGGCCTGGATTTTTTTGACCAGGCCCTGAAAATTAACCCTCAGGACGCGGAAGCCTTGATAAACAAGGGACTGGCCCTGTATCTCAGCGGCCGGCAGGACGAAGCCATGAATATCGAGATCTTCCAAAAGGAGTTTGCCCACAGGGTAATAAAGGAATTTACCGGCAAGCCGGAGGCTTCAGCATAAGCAACCCTGGAACCAGATACCCGGCAGATTGAGAACCGGCCGGTTGAGGGCTTCAACCCGGTAAAGAGGGCGGGGAACACACCATGGGAGAGATACTCCGGCTGGACCGGGAAAAAGAAGCCATCGAAAGAGCGCTGCAGGCCCTTAACTCGTTGCCGGTGGAACAGATTGTGGTAGCCGCCAAATTCTCCGACCGCTCAGAAGAAGTCTTTTTCTACGGAAATCCCAAGGAAATCATCCAGTTATTGGCTCTGGCCCAGTTCCAGATAGGGTTCCGTTTTCCCCTTGGGGTGTGGGACCAAGAGCGAGAGGAAGACAGGGATCAAGATTGACCTGGTTCGCGGCCTTCCAATGCCTGAAATGCGAGCACACCTGGCGGGAACCGGCCCCGGCGGACGCCTGGGAGATGGTCCGTAACGTGGCCGTCTCCGCTACCTGCCCCCTGTGCGGCGCCAAGATGCAAGATGGCCAAGTAGAATTGTTGAGCCATAGTGATTCCAAAATTGCGGTCCTCTGCTCTGCTTCTCATATTTTCACCTGCATGCCATAATTCCTGCCGCACGCACTAACGATCCGGAAAGGAGGTGGACGGTTAAAGGGGTCTGCGGCTTTTTCCTTATTGACCAGGATCTATTTTGCATTCTTAACCTGCATCATCCAAAGGAGCGCACTCCGCCTTCAGGATAAGTTCGGGCCCAAAGTGGGCGCCATCACCGGCGGCCTTTTCCTGGCGGTGGGTTGTATCATTGCCGGTCTGTCAAGAGCTAGCCGGGCCGGGGGCTAATTCTTCTGGGTCGTATTTCATACATTAATGATTACTGAGATGGATTCAAATTAGATTTCTTATATTATTTTAAGTAGTTAATCCTGGAGTTTGTTTGGCTTAGAATTTGCATCAGATAATCGTGTAAGAGAAAAGTCATCGGACAACTTTTCCTCCTTACGCAGTTTCACTTTGCTGGCCCCACGACAGTAATGCCGTGGGGCTTTTAAATTTGGGGGGTCTGGCACTATGGCCGGTTTGCTTGCCCTCTCGGGTATATTTGCCGAACTTTTTCAAAATGCGCAGAAAATAACCGGAAAGCCTTCTCAACTAAAGCGTAAAAACCCCAGGGAGAAACCCATCGCCAAGAATAAGCCGACGCCCATCCTGTTGCTGGTTGGCAATAGCCAAATCCGGGATTACCTGTCCAGTCTCTTAGCGGAAAATAATTATTCCCCGCTCTTGATGACGGACCCGGAAGAATTGCTGCACTCGCTCAAGGATAAACAGTTCGCCATTATCTTGATGGATTGCGGCGCCGTGACCTCTTATGGCACCAGAATCCTCTCAAAGATTAGGGTTTCTTGCCGGCTTTGCCGCATCATTATCTTCTGCGATAAGGAGCATCTCCATGACAAGTTGCACCGGGAGCTTATCAAGGAAGTTTTGAATATTGGCGTGTACGCTTGCATTTTGGCGCCTTATAAAGAATGGGAAGTCTTGAGTATGTTCTCTTACTTTCCCTAGTGATAACCAGGGTGATTTTCCACTTAATGTGATGAGTAACTTGGCCCTTAGTCCCATTTATACAGGGTGTAATGTAAAAGGAGGTCTAGATGAAGACCATCGCCATCAGTACTGCCAGAAAGAGCCTGGACGCTCCCGTGGAAGGGTTGTTTGGCCGAGCCCGGTTTTTTATCCTGGCAGACCCGGACACTCTGGAGTGGGAAGCGGTGGATAATCTTGCCAACATTTCTGGAAACCAGTTGATCGGCATCATGACCGCCCAGACCCTGGTGCGAAGAAACATTCACACCGTGATGACGGGCAAATGCGGCTCCAAGGCCTTCGCGGAATTAAAAGCGGCCGGGGTTCAGGTGATCCTGGATACGAAGGGCACGGTGCGCCAGGCTTTGGAAAGATTCAAACTCGGAGACTTTAGCCCCGCAACCGGTCCCAATGTGAGCGAGGCTCGAGCCTAGGTGGAATCGTGCCGGCAAGAGAAATGGGACTACGGGCCTAACCTAAAGCATGACCGGTGCCGACCTATCTCCTCCAAGGCCAGTTGGGGCCAGGCGCCACCTCACCAACTGACGCCAGCCATTAATTATTGTTCACGGCTTAGCTCCCCGGGGTAGCCAGCTAAAAATCCCCATTGTAACTACCCAAAGAGCTGTTTGGAGCGGCACCATCGGGGCGGCGCGGCTATGCCCGTTTGGGGGCAGGCGGCCATCCAGGAGCTACAACCTTTACCCAGGCCCCGTTCACTTCGACGGTCTTGGCGCCTGCCCCCCACCGTCCCGTCTCCTCGTTCCGGTATTTCTGTTCGAAACCAGACGCCGGTGCCCAAAGCCGGGACGCCGCTAGGGGGGAAGGAAGATTCTCCCCCAAATTTTGGTAGTGGACCCACTACCATCTTTTATAGTGGTATGATAATTGCTATACTGAAACCAAGGAGAAAAATTTCCTGACAGTACGTACCCTGACTGCGATTTTTTCTCCCCGGCTTAAGCTAGTCCGCTCTTATCCGAAACCGGTGCGCGCTACCCCTCAATGTCAGAGGGTGTATATAGAGGAGAAGGAGTCATGGGTGCGCTCACCTCCTTGGAAAACCGCAAGATCCAGAACTTCAATCCATCCCTGAAGTTCCTGAACCTCTCCCATGCCGACATCCTGGAGCATTTCCCCGAGGGGGTGTTTCTGGTCAACACCCGCTGGCAAGTCGTGTACTTCAACCACATGGCCGAGGAAATCACCGGTTTCAGCCGGGAAGAGGTGCTGGGCAAGTTCTGCTGGGACGTCTTTCGGACGGACCTGTGCCAGAAAGACTGCCCCATGCGCATCTCCATGAGCACCGGGGAAATCCTGGTGGACCGGGAGGTGGAAATCACCACCAAAGCCGGCCTGAAAATGCTGATCCTGGTCAATACGGCGCAGCTTAAAAAGCCGGGCAATATGGTGCTGGGCGGGGTGGAGACCTTTCATTACCTGACCTGTCCGGAACTGGAGGCGGAAAAGCTCGAGAGCAAGCCCTTTGCCGATATCGTGGGGGTGAGCCCCCGGATGCAAGAGATTATTCACAGTCTGCCGGTGATCGCCGCCTCGGAGTCCAACGTGTTGATCCAGGGTGAATCGGGCACCGGCAAAGAGCTGGTGGCCCGGGCCCTGCACCTGCACAGCCCTCGGCGTAAAGGGCCTTTTGTGGCGGTGAATTGCTCGGCCATTCCCGAGGGTTTGCTGGAATCCGAGTTATTCGGGCATGAGCGGGGAGCCTTTACCGGGGCGGTGAGCAGCAAGCCGGGCCGGTTCGAGCTGGCCAAGGGCGGCACCCTGCTTTTGGATGAGATCGGCGACCTCAAGCCCGAACTCCAGGTGAAGCTGCTGCGGGTCCTGGAAGAAAAGGCCTTCATGAGAGTGGGCGGCACCCGGCGGATCCCTCTGGAAGCCAGGCTCGTGGCGGCCACCAACGTGGACCTCAAGGAAGCCATGCGCCAGGGCCGGTTCCGGGACGATCTCTATTACCGGCTATTCACCGTGCCCATCCATCTCCCGCCCCTCCGGGAAAAACGGGAGGATATTCCCATCTTGATCAAATATTTCCTGGAACAGCTCAACCGCAAGTTCAACAAGCGAGTGCGGGGGGTGGACCCCAAGGTGATGAAGATCCTCTGCCGTCATGCCTGGCCCGGCAATGTCCGGGAGCTGCAGCATGTCCTGGAATACTGCTTCGTCTTTGCCAAAGGCCCCGTCATTACCGAACGGCACCTGCCCCGCCTGGAATCCGCCTGGGGCGGCCGGGAACTGGAACTGCCCCTGACCGATAAATCCGTGAGTCCCCTGCAGGCGCTGGAGAAGAAAACCATTCTCCTGGCCCTGGAGAAGGCCCAGGGCAGTAAGCAGGACGCGGCCCGGATGCTCAAGATCAGCCGCAGCAAGCTGTGGCGCAAGATGCGCCTTTATCAGATCAGCGACCGGGACTTTAAAAAATAAGACACCTGCCAATTATGCGACAAATTTATTAAATCGCTAACCTGCTGAAAATTATGAAAAAATATCCGCTCCTAAATTTGTGTTGCAATTTTGTAACACTTTTCCCCCGCCGATACAGCTTCTAGAAAACATTTTATCCAAATCAAAAGTCAGCAATTATCTGGGCTTGGTAAAAATAAAACAGCCTTTGATTTATGCGACATTTTTTCTCACAAGATAACTTATTAAATTAATTGAATTATTCTGAAAACCCTGCAAAAACGTTTTAATTCCGCTCATAAATGCCGCTTAAAATCCCCTCTGCTTTCGCCTGCTTCCCATAAACACCACGTAATAACAATCAGTTAACCCATATGGCCCCTTCCTTGCTCTATTACCTGGCAAGGGAAAATCCCAGGCAGAGGAGGAGAGGCTATGAGCGTGACTTTTCAGGACCTGGAAAATATTCTGGAGCGTTATCCCCCCAGTTCGGAACACCTGATCAGCGCCCTGCAGGATGTGCAAGCCCGGTTTAACTACCTTCCCCCGGAAGCGATGACCGCGGTGTGCGACCATTTGGGGGTGCCCCTGTCTCGGGGCTGGGCGGTGGCCACCTTCTACAAGGCCTTCAGCTTGGAGCCCAAGGGCGAACATGATGTCGCCGTGTGCCTGGGAACCGCCTGTCATGTGCGGGGGGGCGCCAACCTCTATGACAAGTTCCGGCGGGACCTGGGGATTGCCGGCCGGGAAGGCACCACTCGGGACCTCAAGTTCTCCCTGCGCCAGGTGCGCTGCCTGGGCTGTTGCTCCATGGCGCCGGTGGCCCAGGTGGACGAGGAGATTCACGGCAACCTGAGTCAGCGGAAGGCGGGACACCTGCTTCGGATGTACCGCAAGAGGTAGCGGCCATGCAGATAACTAATAAGGAAGACTTGCAAAAGGCAAAAGGTGTGGGCCTGGCCCAGTTGTATCCGGATAAACCCAAAATTCTGGTGGGCATGGCCACCTGCGGGCTGGCCGCCGGGGCCCAGCGGGTCTTTGACCTGCTCCACAAGAAGGCCCAGCAGGAGCATTGGGAGGGGGTGGTGGAAAAGACCGGCTGTATCGGCTTTTGCTACAAGGAACCCCTGGTGGACGCCATCTTTCCCGGGAAGCCCCGGGTTACCTATGAAGAGGTGACCCCGGAAATTGCCGGGGCCCTTTGGGAGGAGCTGGCCGCGGGCCGCATTCCGGAAAAACAGGTCATGGCCAGGCTGGACGTGGACGACATGGTCTTGAACGGCGGGCCCCGTAAACTTTATAAGGGCAAGCTGACAGGGTTCCTGGCCAAAACGCCCCGATACGAGGACCTGGACTTTTTCAAGCTGCAGCGCCACATCGCCATGCGCAACTGCGGCTTCATCGACCCGGACAACCTGCTGCACTATGTCGCCCGGGGCGGGTATTTCCCCCTCTATACCGCCCTGACGGCCATGACCCCGGAAGAGGTCATCAACGCGGTGACCACCGCGGGCTTGCGGGGCCGGGGCGGCGGCGGCTTTCCCACCGGGGTCAAGTGGGCCTCCTGCCGCAAGGCTAAAGGCTGGCCCAAGTACGTGCTCTGCAACGCCGACGAAGGCGACCCGGGGGCCTACATGGACCGCAGCCTCATCGAAGGCGACCCCCACTCCATCCTGGAAGGGATGCTCATCGGCGCCTACGCCATCGGCTCCAACGAGGGCTACATCTATGTGCGGGCCGAGTATCCCCTGGCGGTGAAGACCTTGCAGCGGGCCATCCTCGCGGCCCGGGAAGCGGGGCTCCTGGGGGAGAACATCCTGGGCACCGGCTTTTCCTTCGACCTCAAGCTCAACCTGGGGGGCGGGGCCTTCGTTTGCGGGGAGTCCACGGCCCTGATGGCCTCCATCGAAGGCAAACCCGGCGAACCCCGGGCCAAATACGTCCACACCGCGGACAAGGGGCTGTGGAACCGCCCCTCCAATCTGAACAACGTGGAAACCTGGGCCAACGTGCCGGTGATCATCGCCAAGGGCGCCGACTGGTACCGGGACATCGGCACCGAAGGCAGCAAGGGCACCAAGATCTTCTCCCTGGTGGGCCAGGTGAAAAACGTGGGTCTGGTGGAAGTCCCCATGGGGGTCAGCATCAAGCAGATGGTCATGGACATCGGCGGAGGCGTGCCGGCGGCCAGGGAATTCAAGGCCATCCAGATCGGCGGCCCCTCGGGCGGCTGTATCCCCCGGGAGCACTGGGATCTGCCCATTGACTTTGACTCTCTCTGGGATGCCGGCGCCATCATGGGCTCCGGCGGCATGATCGTCATGGACAGCTCCACCTGTATGGTGGACGTGGCCAAGTTCTTCCTGGACTTTCTCATTGACGAATCCTGCGGCAAATGCATCCCCTGCCGCCTGGGGCTGAAGCGCATGCGGGAGCTTCTGGAAGAGTTTTCCGCGGGCAAGGGGTCCCTGGCGGACCTGGACGAGCTGGAGTCGCTCTCCGAGGCGGTGAAAGACGGGTCGCTGTGCGCCCTGGGCGGTTCGGCTCCCAACCCGGTGCTCACCACCCTGCGCTATTTTCGGGACGAATACGAAGCCCACATTCTCCACCAGAAGTGCCCGGCGGCAGTCTGCAAGGAGTTGATCGCCTACACCATTAACCCGGAGTTGTGCAACGGCTGCACCGCGTGCGTGGGGGAATGCCCCCAGGGCGCCATCACCGGGACCAAGAAGGAACCCCACACGCTCAACGCTTCCCTGTGCATCAAATGCGGCGCCTGTTTTGAGGTCTGCAAGTTCGGGGCGGTGGCGGTCGCCTGAAAGGAGGGGTCATGATCGCGTTTACCATTAACGGTCAGGAAGTTCAGGGAGAGGACGGCTGGACCATCCTGGAAGTAGCCAGATGGCACGGCATTGAGATTCCCACCCTCTGCCACCACGGCGCCGTGGAGCCTTACGGAGCCTGCCGCCTGTGCGTGGTGGAGGTGGACGACGGCAGACGCTCCCGGGTGGTGATCTCCTGCATGTACCCCATCCGCTCGGGGATTAAAGTACAGACGGACTCGACCCGGGTGGCCAACGTGCGCCGGTGGATCGTCCAGTTGCTGCTGGATGAAAGCCCGGGGGCGCCCCAAATCCAGGAGCTGGCCAAAACCTTTGGGGTGACCCCTTCGCGGTTCAAGAAAGCAGGAGTGGATATTGCCTGCCACCTCTGCGGTCTGTGCGTCAGGGCCTGCCAGGAAGTGGTGGGCGTGCAGGCCCTCACCTTCGGCAACCGGGGCCTGCGCAAAGAAATCACCAGCCCCTTCCACGCGGCCAGCAAAGAGTGCCTGGGGTGCGGCACCTGCATCTATGTCTGTCCCACGGGGGCCATGGAACAGGTGTTCCACCGGGTCACGGGGTAGGCATCGCCTACCCCAAGGACGCGGGCAAGA
Source organism: uncultured delta proteobacterium (assembly GCA_963790655.1). Lineage (GTDB taxonomy): Bacteria > Desulfobacterota > Desulfobaccia > Desulfobaccales > 0-14-0-80-60-11 > DASWLF01. Next base: position 52,560 of record CAWBPT010000026.1, read on the forward strand.
GAAGGAGAACGCCATGAACACCGAAAGTAAAATCGGCATCTTCCTGTGCGAATGCGGAGGCAAGATCAGCAGCCGCATCGACCTGTCGCAGGTGTGCGACCTGCTCCGGTACGAGCCCTGGGGCCACCTGGGCGTCTACCCCTATCCCTGCCTGGCTCCCGGACTGGCGGCCATGCAGCAGGAAGTCCAAGCCAAGGGTTTGGACCGCATCCTGGTGGGGGGCTGCTCCTCCCGGCTCATGAAGAAGCGTTTCGCGGCCGGCCTGGCTGCGACGGGGATCCAAAAGCACCAGGTGGAGCTGATCAACCTGAAAGATCACGTGGCCGCGGTCCACGAAGCCGGCCCGCAGGAGTTAGCCCGCAAGGCCGCGGCCTTGATTTCCGGCGGCCTGGCCAGTCTCAGGCTCCTGGAGCCTTATGAACCGATCTCCGTGACCTTACAGGGACCGGCCCTCATTCTGGGAGGCGGCGTTTCCGCCTTTGCCGCGGCCCGGGAATTGGCCCGCCACGGCATGGAGAGCCTGGTGGTTTCCCAGGGCGACAGCCCGGACCAGGTCCTGGAACTGCTGCCCCGGACCTTTCCCGGCTCCCGCATCTTCTTCGGGGAGCTGGCGGACCTCCTCCGGGAGGTGTTCACCAGCCCCTTGGTGCAGGTGCTGCCCGATCAGCCCATAGAGTACCTGATCGGCGGCGTAGGCGATTATCACCTGGGCTTGCGCCAACCTGACGGCTCCGTCACCGAATTGACCGGCGCCGCCCTGGTGGTGGCCCTGGACCGGGAGTTCTCCCCGGCGGACATTGCCGCCATCGGGGGCGGCGAACGGGTCTTTGATCTCCTGGATCTGGAAGAACGTCTGACAGAAAAGGACATCCAGCCCGGCAAGATGCTGTTCTGGATCAACAGTCCCGAGCATGGCAAGGCCGCCCAGCAATTCGCCGCGGTGGCCGCTTGGCGCAACAGCCTGATGCTGGCCCGGGAGAACCCGGAGGTGAAGCCCACGGTCCTTTACCCGGCCAACATCGCCCTGCCCCTCACGGGCGCGGACGTGGTGGAGGCCCGGGTCCACGGCATCGGGCTCCAGTCTTACTCCCCGGAGGTCCACCCGGTGGTCCAGTCCGGCTACCTCACCTTTGTGAGCCCCACGGACCACCTGGAACATGAGGTGGAGTGGGACAGTCTGGTGGTTTCCGCCGTGCCCGCCGAGACTCAGCCCAAAGTCCAGGAACTGCTCCGCTGGCTGCCCATCTACCCGGAAGACGGGGGCCGGCTCAAGAAAAGCTACGTCAAGCTCTGGCCCGAACAGGTCCCGGAGGAATCCCTGTTCTTCACCGGGTCGGCGGGTGGCATCTGCGATGTGAACGACGCCTTGCAACAAGGGAAGAAGGCGGCCCGCGGGGTCTTGCGCCTGCGGGAAAAGGCCCTCCAGGGCACCCTGGTGAGCCCGGTAGTGGTGACGGTTGATAAGGAACTGTGTGAAGGGTGCGGGCTGTGCACCGAGATCTGCCCCTGCGGCGGCATTGAGCATGTCAAGCCCGGCAGCGGACCGGTTCCCCGGGAAGTGGACAATCATCTCTGCCACGGCGGCGGCACCTGTGCGGCCACCTGCCCCTATGAAGCCATAAAAATCCTTAACAACACCGCCCAGCAACTGGAAGCCCGCATCAAGACCCTGCTGACCCATATGCAGGAGGATGAGATCCTGGGCTTCGTCTGCGGCTGGGGCGGTCTGGCCTCCGCGGATCAGGCCGGAGTCAAAGGGCTGACCTATCCCCCGGGGATTTACCTGACCCCGGTGAACTGTCTGGGCTCCATCGACCCCGCAGTGCTGTCCATGGCCTTTCTAAACGGGGCCAAGGGCATCCTGCTGACCGGCTGTACGCCCACCCACTCCTGCCATTACGCTTACGGCGTGGACCACTGCTGGCACCGGGTCAGCATCGTCAAGAAGCTCCTTTCCCTCGCCGGGTTGGAACGGCGGCGCATCGCTATGGGTTATGTGGAGGTCAATGAACCGGAGTCCTTCGTGCGCATGGTGGAGTCTCATATGGAATGCCTGGAAAAACTGCCGCCCCTGCCTATGGACGACAAAACCAAAGCCAGGCTGTGGGCCATCCACGCCACCCTGCACCGGCCCCGGGTACGCTGGGTCCTGGGGACCAGCTTGCGGCGGCCCACCGAGAAGGAGTTCCCCGGTTCCCAGTTCAACGCAGTGGACGCGGACGAGACCATGATCGAGGTCCTCAAGGAAGAGTTTCTGGCGGCCAGAATCCTCAAGGCCTTGACCGACCAGCCCCTCAACCCGCCGGGGATTGCCCGGGCCATGGACGAGCCGGTGAAACTTATTACCCCCCTGTTGCCGGATATGGCCAGCGAGGGCCGCATTACCCTCAAGAGCTGGGAGGGTGGCTATCCCATTTATGCCCTGGGCAAGCCGTGAGACCCGCTTGCCGGCTCAGTGATCTTCATCCCGCCCCCCGGACGGCGGGGAGACTTCCTCCCGCCGCCCGGAGGGCCGCAGTCTGAAGAAGGGAGGTGCTCCAGGGGCAATCAGGTTCTCGGTGCGGTAATGGTGGTCGGCGGCGGCATCGCCGGGATGCAAGCCTCCCTGGACCTGGCGCGGCGAAAGCGAAATCCGCCTGGGCAAAGCCCTCAGAGACGGTTACCGCCGGAATGTTTTTCTCATGACCAAAATCGACGGGCGCACCGGGAAGGCGGCCGTTAAACAGTTGGATGAATCCCTGCGGCGCCTGCAAACGGACGTCATTGATCTCCTGCAATTCCATGAAGTGATTCGCCTGTCCGACCCCGAGCGCATCTTTGCCCCCAACGGCGCCTTCCAGGCAATGCTTGATGCGAAGAAGGCCGGAAAAATCCGTTACCTCGGCTTCACCGGACACAAGAGCCCCGAAATCCATCTGAAGATGCTGGAAACCTGTTTCGTCCACAGCTTCACCCCCGCCACCGTACAAATGCCCTTGAATCTCATGGACGCGCACTATGACAGCTTCCAAAAGCAGGTGCTGCCCGTGCTCTTAAAACACGGTATCGGGCCCCACGACGATGGTGATGGGCCATGCATTTACCGGCCGAGCACCGGGCCGCATATCGTCAACCATGGCCAACCCAGGGCCAGGCAAGGTCGCAGTCTTCCGGAGATATCCGGCTACGCGGGGGTGGAGGTCTCCAGGTGGATAAGTTTGGGGCCTTGCTTGATCTGGAAGCGCCCGTCCACGGTCTCCCAGATCCAGCCGGAATAGCCGTAGCCGCCCACCGCCTTGGTCACCAGGGCCCCGCGCCAGGATTGCGCCCGAGGTTCGTTGAGGGAAACCGTGCCGAATTTGCCGAAGGTATAATCAGGCACCGGGTGGCAGTAGTTCTCACCTTTCAAAGCCGCGGCGGTCAGGGTGGCCTCGTCACCGCCGTATACTGACGCCCGGAGGCCGTATTGGTGATTTTTGGCCCGCGCCACCACCTCTTCCCGGTCGGAGAAACTGCTGGTGAACAGCACCGGGCCGAAGACTTCTTCCCTCATGCCCAGCATGTCGTCAGTGGCATTCTGGACCACCGTGGGGTACACCAGGTTTCCCTCGATTTTACCGCCCATTAGGATCTTGGCCCCCTTTTCCCCCGCCTCGGCCAGGGCCGCCTGGATGCGGGCCACGGCCAGGTCGCTGGCCAGCGGGGTTATATCTACGTTTTTATCTGCCGGGTCGCCCACCGAGAGGCCCTTAACTTTATCTGTCATCATTTTTAAGAAGGCCTCATAGATGGACGCATGGAGGAAGATCCTCTTGGGCGCCGTGCAGGTCTGTCCGGAATAGGCAAACTTGGCGGCCATCAGGTCGGCCAGGGCCACTTGCAGGTCGGCGTCGGGGAAAACAATGAACGGGTCCGCGCCCGGGCCTTCAAAAATGAACTTCTTGCCGCTTTGGCGAAAGGCTTCCTGGTAGGGAAGCACGTGCTGGTCATACCCGAAAAACACCACCGCCGAGACCTTGGGGTTTTTTAGGGCCTCCTCCATGAAGGTTTGGCCTCTGGCCCGGTAAAACCTGATACCGTCACCAAAGATAGGCTGATAAATTTCCTCCATTAGGCCCATCAGACCCGACCCCTTGGAGGAAAACTTCACCAGGACCTGGTTTCCAGCCATATAGGCTGCGGTGATGACCAGATTTAACCAGGCGCTGCCGTTATAAGACAGCGTCACCGCCACCCATGAGTCCGGCCCCCCCAAAGGTCTCCTGGGGGCTAAAGACTCCCGGAGCTCAATAAAGGTCTCCAACCTTTCCAGAGTCAGATCCAACTCGTGGGCAGTGTCTTTCGCGGCAAACCGGAGATCAAGGGCAGCCTGGGCGATCATCTGATCCCGCCGCTGGCCGAGCGCCATGATCAATTCCTTCACCTTCTCGAACCTCTGGTCAAAAGTCATTGCTTATCTCCTGGGTGGCAATGGGCAAGCGCACTCCGAGGCGTTCAAGGGACATCCGCCGTCTCCCCGCCGGCCGGGACCGCAATTGCCTCCTTGTCGATGCTGCTCACGCTGCCTTCCGGCTCATTCATGGGCTTCTGCTAGTATCAGGTTGCAATCGAAGGAGAATGGTTCATATGTAAGGCCGCACCTGTATACGCCCCCAGAGGGGGCGGACCCGCGGGTCCGCCGGCCTAACTCCAAAGGGTCGTACATTGTTCTTAGCTGCTTTTTAGGTAAAATATAACTTAATATTTAATCACCGCACACATCAGATAAAATGGTCATAACAGCCAGCCTTGCAGCCCCGAGGGAGGGTTATCCGGCCCTTTTGGTTGAAAAACTCGCCCATGGCCGGGTGCGTTGTCACACCTGCCTGCGGCAGTGCATCATCCCGCCAGGAGGCCGGGGTTGGTGCCACACCCGGGAAAACCGCGACGGCACTCTGTATAGCCTGATTTATGGGCGAGTGGCTTCCTGGTCTCTAAATCCCATAGAAAAGAAGCCGGTATTCCATTTTCTCCCGGGCAGTACGTGGCTTTCCCTGGGGAGCTTGGGCTGCAACTTCCGCTGTCCCGGCTGCCAGAACTGGGAGTTGGCCCACGCCGATCTGGACCGGGAGCTCAAAAACACGCAGTATCTCAGCCCCGAGGAACTGGTAACCTTGGCGGTCCGTCAAGGAGCCGTAGGCATCTCCTGGACCTTCAACGAGCCGACCCTGTGGCTGGAGTACATCCTGGACACCGCCCTTTTGGCCCGGCAGGCCGGCCTGTTCACCAACATCGTCACCAACGGCGCCCTGACCCTGGAGGCGGTGGACGCTCTGGGTCCCCACCTGGATGTTTACCGGGTTGATATCAAAGGTTACCATCCCCAGACTTACGAGGTTTTGGCTCACCTGAAGGAACCCGAAGCCATCCGGCAGGCGGCGGTCCGGGCCAGGCGCCGCTGGGGGATGTGGGTGGAGGTGGTGACCAACCTCATTCCTGGGATCAATGACGACGACGCGACTTTAAAGAGCATTGGGGCCTGGCTCCTCGGCGATTTGAGCAAAAGCACTCCCTGGCATCTCACCCGGTTCCATCCGGCGTATCACTTGCATGACTTTCCCCCCACCCCGGTGAAGCGGCTGGAAGCAGCCTATCAACTCGCCCGGGCCGCCGGCGTGCGCTTCCCCTATCTGGGGAATGTGCCGGGCCATGCCTGGGAAAATACCATTTGCCCGGGGTGCAGCCGGGAGATCATTTCCCGGCACATCTTCACCGTTACAGCTAAGCGCCTTACCGCCGGAGTCTGCCAGGTCTGCAGCACCCCAGTGCCCGGAGTTTGGCGATGAGAGGGGATCGTTGCAGCTCCTTGATCGTGGCCAGGTATTTCCGGAGGTAAGTGGGTTGGGGTCTGAAGGGCGGCAGGGTCCTGCGGCCAACCGGTTTGGGTGCCCAATATGATTGTCTCGGTCAATCAACCATATTTTTGCCCGTATCCCGGCTTCTTCTACAAGGCGCTGCTCTCTGACGTCCTGGTCATCCTGGACGAGGTTCAGTTCCCGCAAGCTACGACCTGGATCAGCAGAAACCGCTTTAAAAACGATCAAGGCCCCCTGTGGCTGACCATCCCGGTTTGGAAGAAGGGTTTGGGGCTGCAGGATATCACCCAGGTCAGAATTTGCTATGAGGGGCGCTGGCCCCACAAGCACCTGCAGAGCCTCAAGACCGCTTACGGACATGCCCCCTACCTCGGAGAGCACTTAGATTTTCTTGAAGAGGTCTTTTCCCGGCACTGGGAAAGGCTTGTCGTCCTGAACCTGGCGATTATCCGCCACCTTATGCGCAGCCTCCAGATTGACACGAAGCTGGTCCTCCTCTCCGAGTTGGGTATCAAAGCCAGGGGAACCCGACTCCCCATCGAGATTTGCCAGGCTCTGGGGGCCTCGACCTTTTTGGCCCAGAGTCAGGCGCAAAAATATCTCGATGCCGGTCTCTTCCAGGAAAGCGGGATTGAGCTGCGCCCCTTCAAATACCTGGCTCCCATCTATCCGCAGCTTTGGGGAGAATTCCTGGCCAACCTTTCCACCTTTGATCTGGTTTTCAACTGCGGACCGCAGGCCCGTGATATCCTGAGGCGCCACCAGCCTACGATTTTAGGAGGTTAGATTGGGATTCCGGCTTTTAATCAGGGAAACCTCCAGCGATTATTCCGGGACCGGATAGTCCTAGCGGAAAAGCGACCAAGGAAGCCGGGCTCCTAGGTGTTCAGCTTTTAGCCAGGATCTCTACTCTTACCTTGCCGTCTAATAGGGCCCGAAAGTGCTCGGCGTCCTCCAGAGAACCATGGGCGATGCCGTAATGCATGGGGATGGCCACCTGAGGGTGCAAGGCCAGGGCCGCCTGAGCCGCCTCTTCCGCATTCATCACGCTGAAGCCGGTAACCGGCAGCAGGGCGATGTCCACATGCAGATCGCCCATCTCGGGAATGAAATCCGTATCCCCCGCGTGGTACAGGCGAAGCCCTTCCAGGGTGACGATGAAACCCAGGTAGGCTTTCCGCCGGGGATGAAAGCTCGTTTCCAGGTTATAGGCGGGTACGGCTTCGATAAGGAAGTCTTCCACAGTTTCTTGCTGCCCCGGCGCCATGGAAATGACGGGAGGAGCGATATGCCTTGTGGCATGTTCGTCCGCCAGGATGACCGTGGGCGCCCGTCTCACTTTTTCGATATCAGCAGGAGAACAGTGGTGCGGGTGGTCGTGGCCCACGAGGATGATGTCCGCCGGCCTGAGGCGGTGCAAAGCAAAGGGGTCAAAGTAGATTAACGGATCCCCTTCATAGACGAAGGAAGAATGCCCTAGCCACAAAAGCCTCGCTAAAACCTGCTCCAGCATGCTGTCCTCGCTGCAGTTCATGAGTTTTGGGGAAAGGCCAGGGACAAGGCTGGCCGCCTTATTTATATTAGTAAACATGCCGACCTCGCCTGTCAAAGGCAGGAAAGGCATGGCAGGCAAATTCCAGCGGGAAGGGCCAGCGGTAGGAAAAAGGGGGCATTCCGTCCTGAGAGAGATTGCTATCCGGCTCTCGCCTCCGCGCCATTTCAGGGTTATCTTATTTTCCATCTCGACTTGCTGAAGGATGGAAACCTGGCGGAGACAACTTTCTTAACTAGCGAATCGGTAACGAAGGGCATCCTGACAAAATCGCCGACCGGATGAATCCCCGCTTCGGCACCCATTAGCCACGATGAGGCGCACCTCAACAGGAGGCGATTTGTCTGAAAATTATTTTCGACCTCCTCGCGGTGGGGATAATTTAGGCGGTGGGGTGAGCCTTAAAAGTTCCCGGATCGCCCAGGTTTGGCGCTGGGCTTCTTCCACCGTCAACAAACCCTCTTTATTTTTCTCACACATATCAAAAATCTTCTCGGCCTGTTCTTTGTCCTTAACCGCGGCCAACAATTCTTCTTTGCTGATCTTGCCGTCAGTTTTTCCTAAGGCCAGGCACAACTCTGCAAAATCACTCCTGGCAGCCGGTGTGGGGGGCGCCGCGCAACCGTTGATTAATATTGCTGCCAGCAAGCTAAATAAAGTAACCCGCTTCAACATGGCCTCGCCTCAGGCAATGCATAGGGGACCGGATGCTTCAAGGGCCTAGGCTCTGGTGACGTCAGGCCTAGTTCCCATCCTGTCAGCCTATTAACCTTTAGAAGAAAGTTAATGGAAAAGTTGTTCAGCCCACCCCGGCCCAGTAGGCGTCCACCCGGGCCTGGATTTCCCGGAGGAGGGCGTCGTTGCGGGTGGGGGTAAAGAGGTGGGCGAAGCGTCCCTGCTTTTTCAGATATTCTTCCACCGGCAGGCGGGGGTGGGGGATTTTGGTGTGCGTCACCTGGCCGTTCAGGTATTCCTTGAGGGGCCAGATGCCGGTTTTCACCGCCAAACGACCGATCTCCACCGCCTCTTTCGGGTCGAAGCCCCAGCCCGGCGGGCAGGGCGCCAGGGTCAGGATCAGGCGCGGCCCCTTGAGGTTCTTGGCCTTGTCGATCTTCCGGGTGAGGTCCAGGGGTTCGGCCCCCACCGCGGTGGCCGCGTAGGCGGGCTGATGCGCCGTCCAGATGGCGAAGAGGTCTTTCTTATAGCCGGTAAACCCCGCCCGGCCCAGGCTGGTGGCGGTGCGGGCCGCGTGGGGGGTGGCCTCGGAGTACTGCTGGCCGGTGTTGCCGAAGCCCTCGTTGTCGTAGCAGAGATAGAGAAAATTGAGGCCCCGCTCCAGGGCGCTGGAGGTGGCCGAGAGCCCCATGCCGTAGGCCGCGCCGTCCCCGGTCAGGACCACCACCTCCAGGTCCTCTTCCGGCCCCATGCGTCCCTTGGCCAGGAGCAGGTCCAGGGCGTCCCGCACCCCCTGGGCCCCGGCCGGGGCCGAGGCCATGGCGGTATAGAGCCAGGAGCCCCGGAAGGGTGTGAATGGGTAGGTGGCCAGCAGCGTCAGACACCCCGCGGCGTTGACAAATACGGTCTTTGCCCCCAAGAGATCATAAACCTCGTGGAGCACCTCCAACCCCCCGCACCCGGCGCACATGGGCGTCCCGGTCCCCAGCAGATGCACGGAGGGGAGGGGTTTTGAAGGCCTAGGCTTTTGGGTCGGCATGGCTCATTCCTCGCCACGGCGGACTTTCAGGGGATTGTCTCACTTTTTATTTTATACTAACGCCATTTTGGCATATATTTATTAAGTTAGGAGAACTTATTATGGAAGCTTCCCTTGACGATGCCAGGCTTAAGGCGCTGTTGAAAGAAACGCTCGTCGAACTTCTGGAAGAGCGCCGGGAGGAATTTTCCGAGTTGCTCTTGGAAGCCCTGGAGGACCTGGCCCTGTCCCGGGCGATTCGGGAGGGGGAAGGCACCGGGTTGGTAGACAAACAGGAAATCCTCAAAATCATTGCAGACAAGGCATGAACCTCGCCTTTACCAGGAGTTTTACCAAAGACCTGCGGCAAATACATGATACCTCCATCTTGGCACGGCTTCAGGAGATCATCCACGAAATCGAGGCTGCCGCCAGTATCCAAGACTTGAAGAACCTCAAAAAAATCTCCTCGGAAAGCCGCCATTACCGCCTCAGACTGGGGGACTACCGCCTGGGCCTGATCATCGAAGCCGATACCGTCACCTTAGTCCGCATCCTCCACCGCAAAGACATCTATCGATATTTTCCCTGAAGAATTTCAGTAGCCGGCATAATTTTCGCCCAGAGTGTCCCAAATCTAATCGACCGTCTCCAAGCCCCCGCACCCGGCAAACCTGGGCGTCCCGGCGTCCAAGAGATGGACGGAGGGGAGGGGTTTGGGAGGGATAGGCTTGGTGGCGGTCAGGGGATTTTTCATAATAATATCGATCTTGAGCGATGACTTATGCCTTCCTGACATCACTTATAAGTTGTTGGTAGAGAGTACATATGAGATTCCAAACACATCGGCCATGGCGGATTCTTGAGTGAATAAGGTTTAAATTCTGATAAAGTAACAGCTATTTTGAAAGTAAAATAATGACCAAATAATAATAATGCAAACACGCAAAAGAAGCAAAGAGAAGAAGATTGATATTGATATATCTTAAAAAGATACAATAAAGAGCAGATATAAAATGAATTAAAAAAAGAGATGATTAGAATAGTGAGGAGGGTTTGAGAAGGACTTAATATATTTGGCTCTGGCCTTATAGTTGTTTGTGATAATATTGTGATATTATATAATTCATATTTTTCTTTAAAAAAATACGTCCTTATATTTGCCTCAATATTCATCCATAGTAATTGAGCTTTTCTAATTTTTGCGATAATTATAATGATAATCCATACAGAAATAGCTATTAAAATAAGAAAAGCAAAAATTAAGTTATTTATTTCATTTGGTACATTATCTAATCTTTTATCTATAAAGAGATAAAAGATAGTAGTAATAATTAGTGTAAAAAATATTATAATATAACGAAGTAAATAATCGCGGAGACGATCTTCGTGTTGCATTTGTTTTGTTCTTGTCTCATATTCACGAAGTATAAATTGTTCTGCTTTTGATAAATTTTCCATCTTTTCATTCCTCTCTTGTGATAAATTTTGGTAAAATTCTACCCTTATATGATGGGGAGTACCTTCCCTACGTTTGCTGCATAATAAACTTGTGCGAGACTTTCAGGTTATGGATGCCAGTCATCTGGGATTTGGAAGCCCAGTCCCCGAATTATTTCATTAACTTCTAACATAGAAAGTGGCGGTTTGGTAATGAGAAAATGTTTCCATAGATGATTATTCCAATCGCAACCGAGAACCATATTGACTAAGAAATGTGCCCAATCAACTTGAGGTGCGTTTGGCCAATAAGTTAAGTCACACCAAAACTGTTTTTGTTTCTCCGGCGGCAACGAATTGTAGAAAATGCTTTGATTCTGAAATGTCATAAGAAAGTGAGGTTTGTATGGCTTGCGCGCTCTCATTACCTGCCAACGGAACGTTGCTAAGAGGCAGCGGGCATTCAGAAGGTTTGCCTCCATTATCTCTAAACCGATCATAGTATAAGCAACAAGAAATCTCCGGAAACGAAGTTCTTCTCCACCATAATTACGAGAAATCTCTTCTTGTTGAGGCTGTTCAAGGACTTCGATCCTCTCAAACTGATTGTCAGCAGCGAAACGCTGTATAGCATTTTGTGCTTGGGTGGGGAATGATGTAAAAAAAGACAACCTTACCGCGTCGAAATTTCCTGTAACATTGATATAATATCCTGTCACGTTTTTCAGCCATTCCTCGCGATTCAGCAGTGGACGTATAGCTTCAAGGGACCGATAATAGCCAAGGAACCTGCCCCCATCAGACGCCTTTAGCAAGTACTGTCCCCATAAATCTCTCTCAGTCAGTTGATTGAACTCCATTATTCCCTCTCCATGACTTTCAGATGTTTAAGAATCAAGCCACCCATTCAAGTTCCCTCCCCAAACCGGTGCCGTTCCACCTGCGCAATGGCTTGTAACTTTCTAACCTCCCGCAGTTCTTCCTCCGTATAAAGAAGACGCGGCGGCGGGGCTTGACCGGTCTGGGCGGCCTGGCGGGTGACCGCGGCCATCTCGTAGAACTCTTCCGAGGTGATATCCCGGCCGCCCAGGCCACCGATGAAGCTCGTCAGTATCGGCGCGTCCTTCCGCCCATAGAGGGCCGAGGCCAGCTCGGCATACAGCACCCCGCCCTTGCCCATGGAGATATTCTGGTCGATGACCGCCACGCCTTTTTTGCCGGAAAGAAGGTCCCGCAGGCGGGCCTCCGGATAGGGCCGCAGCAGCCGCGGGCGCACCAGGCCGATCTGCCAACCAGCTTCTCGGAGCCGGTCCACCGCCTCCCGGGCCTTGGTGGCAAAGGAGCCCATTATGAAAAAGACCACCTCGGCATCGTCGGCGCGGTAGGCCTCCACCGCCCGGTGTTCCCGCCCGAATTCCCGGGCAAATTCTTCCGCAATTTCATCGTAAACCGCCAACCCGTTCAGGGCCGCCAGGTGCATCTCATAGCGGAAGTAGGAATAGGGCGAGCCGCCCAGCACCGCCACCGCCTGACTGATGGGGCTGCTGGCCCGGAACCTGATGCTGCCGGGGTCATAAGGTTTGAGGAAGCTGCGGACTGAGGCGGCGTCGGGGACCGTGACCGGCTCCCGGGTAAAGGAGAGATAGAAGCCGTCCAGGTTGACGATGACCGGCAGGCGGACGCGGGTATCTTCCGCCAGGCGAAAGGCCAGGAGCACGCTGTCCAGGACCTCCTGGCAGGTGGAGCAGTGGATTTGCAGGAAGCCGCTGTCCCGGGCCGCCAGGATGTCGTTGTGGTCGGGCTCCAGGGTGATGGGGGCCGAGAGCCCCCGGGAGACGTTCACCATCACGAAGGGCGCCCGCCACCCCGCCACGGTGTAAAGCATCTCCATGGCGTATAGCAACCCCTGGCTGGAGGTGGCGGTGAAGACCCGCACCCCGGTGGCCGCCGCAGCCCCGGCCGCGGTGAGCATGGAATGCTCGGATTCCAGCATCACCATACGGCAGTCCATCTCGCCGGCGTCAATCCAAGCCGCGATGGTTTCGATGATCTCCGTCTGGGGCGTGATGGGGAAGGCCGGCACATAATCCACCTCCGCCAGCCGCACCCCCCAGGCCGCAGCGCCGTTGCCCGTAAGCAGGGATCGAGTCATGAATGGCCTCCTGAGTTTATCTTGAGGGGAGGGCCGGGGGATTGCGAATCCCCCGCCCTCCCCTCAAGCTCCCCTCCCAACCCCCTTTATGGGGCCTGGGAAGGCGGGGCCAAAGGCCCCGACTCCCCAGGCCTGAATTTTCTCCCCATAAGGGGTTGGGGAAGGGGGTTTGGGGGAAGGGGCAGGGGTCGTTGACCCCTGCCCCTTCCCCCAAAATCCTATTTAGTTCTCTCCTCATGCCGCCTCGTGCTCCGGGAGGGCCCGGATGGCGTGGGAGGGGCAGGAGGTCATGCAGATGAGGCAGCCCTTGCAGTGCTCGTAATCGATCTGGGGGTAGCCGTCTGCGTTCACGCTGATGGTGCTGTCGGGGCACAAGGTGCTGCAGATCCAGGCGCAGCGTTTACAGTGGGAGTAGTCGATTACCGGCCGCACGGTGCGCCAGAGACCCGTGGGCACCTGTTCGCTGGTGGCCGGGGCGAAGATGGCGGGCGCCGATGTGCCGGCATCTTCAAAGGGCAGATCGACCCATTGGGGTTTTTCGTACGCGTCCGCGGGGCTTTCCTTCCCCTCGGTGACGCAGCCGGCGCGGTTGGCCATGAGATCAAAAGCTGTGAGCGCGTGCTCGAGGTTCCTGGCAACAACTGCTGCACCTAAGGGGGCAAGTTCGTCATGGATTGCCTGGGCCAGAGAATCCTTAGGTATTGCGTCCACGAGCCGGGCGGCAGCCCCGGCGCAGGCCGCGCCGGCGAGCTTAAGTTCGAGGAGGTCTTCCACCTCTGCCGCGGGCGCCAAGGTCAGCACCAGCCCGGTAAAATTCAGCCTGTCCTGCCAGACTTCGGGCTTTTGGTTGCTGCTGATGAGCAGGGTCGTATGTTGGGTGACCCCGGAGAGCACCCCTGCCGCCGGGATCTTGACGAGGGTGTCATCTGCCACAATGACCAGGTCCGGCCGGCGGATGATGCCGCGCTCCTGGATCACGCTTTTCGAGGCGCGGACATAGGCAAAAATGGGCGCACCCCGGCGTTCCGCGCCGTAGCGGGGGGCATCCTGGACCTCAAAGCCCGCGAGGAAGAAGGCGGTGCCCAAAATGCGGCCCGCGGTCTTCATGCCCTGGCCGCCGCGGCCATGAAAGCGGATGCGGTACATGACGGCTCCTTTATTCCTGGCCTGCTAAAAAATCGACCAGCGCTTATAAGCCATGGCTTTTTTCACCCGTTGGACGGCGAGTTGCACCGCAGCATCCCGAGGCAGGATCTTTTTGATCTTCGACTCTTCCAGCACTAACCGGGTGTTGTGCGTCACTTTCTCTTCAATAGCTTCGAAGGCTGCGGTATGGCAAGCTCCCTGATATTCCATGGCGGCGCAGATCACCCCGCCGGCGTTGGCAATGAAATCCGGCACACAAAGAACGCCCTTTTCATGCAGGTATTTTTCCGCGCCATAAGTGATGGGGATGTTGGCGCCCTGAACCACCAGCTTGGCCTTGAGGCGGTGGACGTTTTCCTCATTCACCACATCAGGGCGGGCCGCCGGGATCCAGATGTCGCAGTCGAAATCGATGACCTGGTCTCGGCCAAACTTCTCGCCTTTGGGATAATCGGCCACGCTTTGACCTGCCTCCTTCAGCTTGATGAGTTCATCCACCTCCAGGCCATCCGGATTGTAAACCGCCCCGCCGGAGTCTGCCGCGCCCACCAGTACGGCTTTCTTCGCGGCCAGGAACCGCGCGGTATGCTTACCCACCGCCCCGAAGCCCTGGATCACGATGCGAGCCTTTGAAAGCATGAAGTCACAAAAATACCCGCAAAACTGCAAGGCGACCTCCGTGGCATGGCTGAGACCCCACCCGGTGGCGCCGATTTCGTCCAGGGGGATGCCGCCGAGTTCGGTCGGGAGCCCCACTACCCGGCCGATTTCATCTTTGATCCAGGCCATGCACTCCTCGTCCGTACCCATGTCCGGGGCGAAAATGTATTCCCGCACATCCCGCAGGGAGCAGGCCAGGGCCCGTATCAGCCGCTCTTTGTCTTGCTTGGGCATCTTCGGGTCGCCGTAAAGCACCACCTTGCCGCCTCCGTGAGGCAGGCCGGCGGCCGCATTTTTTAGGGTCATGGCTCTGGCCAGGCGAAAGCACTCCTCCGTGGTGACGTCTGGCGCCATGCGCACACCCCCCAGGGCTGGCCCTATGGCCACATTGTCCACCACCAAGACCGCCTTCAGACCCAAAGAAGGCTCGTAAACGTGAATAATCTTTGCTGGCCCCAATTCGTCTGCAAGTTTAAAGACATCAGTCATGGGCTCCCCCCCTTCAGTTTTTCATTATAAGGCATTTGCTAAATGATGACGAGAAACCTCTAAACGGTCGGCGGGGAGGGGATGGGGCTGTGACCGGCGGGCTTGTCCCAGGTTGAGACGTGAACCTCCAGCGGTGGCCAAAAACGGTTTTGAAGGACTACCGTTTCGTGCAACTAAGAGCAGGTTCGGTTGCAATGGAGGATTGGTTTAGGAGCAGGAGCAATTTCACCTTTTTTTAATAGCTGCTATGATTCGGGACTTATCAAGAAACCAAAAGCTTCCCATATCCAGATCATACTTGGAGTTTTTCCTGTCCCAAGGATAATTACCGCTCCTGGCAAGTTATCGAAAGTGTGGGAAGCTCAGATCCGCCTCTGCCTAATAGGAGGTTGCAGGGCAAAGGATTTTACAAGGCCCTGATAAATCGACATTGTTGACATTCAACCTAAGGGTGCTTATTGAAAAGGCAAATTATTACAGAGGCTAAGGTCGAGAAGCAGAAACGGCTTGAAAAAAATATGGAGAAGCCAATGGAAATCTATGTACCTAATTTTCAACTAAAAGAAGTTTCAGAGGTGCTGGCCCAAGAAGGGGTGGACTTTAAGATTACTGGTAAAATTTTTTCTCTTGTTGTGGCAGGGAAAGAAAGCTATGAAGTCACCGGAATAACGGCTGAATTACTAGAAACTGAGGTGCCAGCCATCTATGATAAAGACGAGCCAAGAAGGCTGAAAGCTTTCCGTCTGCCGTCAGGGAAAAAAATTCTAATCACGGATGCAGATGGCAATTTTGATCGCCTGGTGGAGCCTCCTGGCGGATGGGAAAAGTAAGTTTAAGTCTCCAGTATTCATTAACAGGCTCTCATATCGATAACTGAGGAACTTCTCGGAATTGAAGCCGTGATATTTCAGAGCCATCCTTTAACTGTGGTAACCGAGGCTACCGCGTAATCTCGTCTAAGATGAGTATAATGGAAAGGTTGTCAGTTTCTAATAAAAGGAACACTCAAAAATCAAACCGGGAATGGCAAGATGAACAACCAGTGTGATGTCAAAATTTATTCATTGACTACCTGCATTCATTGTAGAGATACCAAGGAATTTTTGAGACAGTGCGGGATTGCGTATAATTGTATAAACGTTGATGAGTTAGCTCCCGAAGAAAGAAAGAAGGTTCTGATGGAACTTAAGGAGTTAAGTCCCGAGTGCGCTTTCCCTACCATCATTATTGGCGATAACGTCATTGTTGGCCTGCAAAAAAAAGAAATCAAAGATATACTTGGAATCAAATGAATGTTGAACAACTTTACGAGGTTCTAAAGAAAAGCCAAGAGGCTAAGGGCTACTATTTCAATAGAAATAAAAAGAGGGTCTTTGATCTCTTGGAAGGGTTGTTGATCAACAAAAAACGCTATGGCTACATGTGCTGTCCTTGCCGGCTGGCGGCGGAGGATCGGCATTGGGATCAGGATATTATCTGTCCGTGTGTGTACCGGGAGCCGGATGTGGCTGAATACGGCAGCTGCTACTGCAACCTTTATGTGTCCAAGGAATGGAACGAGGAAAAGATACCCCATGTTTACGTGCCTGAGCGGCGACCTCCTGAAAAGAGATTCCGGCTGTAGTCCTTACCTGGAATCAGCTGGCACCTAAAGCCTCATTCTCCCCCCAAAAAAACCTTGGAGCATATGGAGAACATATCAGCAATTTTCCCCAATCCACCGATAAGTCCAATTCGTGGCAAGATAACAGCAAAGGGGTTGTGTGTTTGGTCGAAGCGACCGGTAGTGAAAGTCCAGGATGTATGGCTCTTCCAGGGGGATTCTCCCTCATTGACATTGCTTCCCGCCTATGGAATAGTGCTAACAAAGGGTCCCCTATCGCCAAAGGGTGTCATGATTTGATGGTTCTGCGCGGATAGCCGAGTTACCTGGATAAAAGGTGCCTCGGCTTTTTCTTGCCAAATATCGAATATACCGAATCCCTCTGGGCGCCCATAAGAAGTCACTATGCCAAGCAAGATGAAAGCCCCAAGGCCAGATGAGCACTTCGAGGCAGTATCTACGGGTTGCAAAACGTGAGAAAAAGGTTGCTTTACGGCATCTTGCTAGTGGTTCTTTTAGGGGTAGGAACCGAAATGGCAATCCGGGGTGAATGGCTGAGGTTGCCGGAGGACTGGTATTATGACCTTTGCCATCAATTAGCTGGCCGACGATATGAGCCCCGGCATGTGGTTATCGCGGCCATCGATGACCAGACGCGACTGGAACACCAGGATGAGCCTCTGGTATTTTGGAGCCCCCACTTTGCCCGGGCGATTGCGGTCTTGCGCCAGGCCGGGGCCAAAGTCATCGGATTGGATTTTCTCTTTTCCGTCAGCGCTGAATCTTGGCTGAAAAGGCTGAAATTGCCCCAAAGCGATCAGAGCCGCACCTATGACTTGCCCTTGCGAGAGCAACTGGCTTCGGGGCAGGTGATTCTGGCTGGCGACCTGGCCTTCGACGCCGATGGCAAAGAAAAGGCCCTCCTGCCACTCCCCGATTATTGGGGGGCTCTGCCGGAAAAACTGGACGATGTGGGTTTGGTCAAGTTCTACAACGATCCTGATGGGGTGATACGCCGGATGCTAACGGCCATTCCCACGGCTGAGGGTGAGGCGTGGGTCACCTTTGCCAAGCTCTTGGCTGAGCGGGTGGCAGCCGGTGGCTCCGGCCGGAATTGTCCTCCCCTTTCTTTCATCGGTTTCAGCGGCCCTCCGGACACCATCCCCCGGATTTCTTTCCGGTGTCTGCTCTTACCCGGGGCGGAGCAGGATCCGCAGATCAGGAATCTCAAGGACAAGGTGATCATCATTGCCTATGAGCCCTCCGGAATTCAGGATATGCACCAGACCCCTTATGCCCGGGGGTTTCTGAATATCCCGGCCCGCTTGATGAGCGGGGCGGAAGTGCACGCCAACATCGTGGAGACCCTCCTCACGGGGGACGTCCCCCGGCCGGTTGCCACCCCTTATCGGCTGGTTTATCTGGTAACGGTTCTCACCGTGGGGACCGTGCTGTTTTTCAGACTAGCCCCCGGGCTGGGATTGGCGGCCCTGGCGCTGCTGGCCGTCAGCATTGCAGTCTGCGCCTTCGTACTTTTCCGCAGCAATCTGTTGCTTCCCACCGCTAGCCTTCAGCTGGGCCTCTTGATTGGCTACCTGGGGGTGCTGGGGCTGAGGCTCACCGGCGAAGAACGGGAGCGGACCCGATTGCGGCAAATCTTCGGGCGCTATGTCTCCGAGGAAGTGGTGGAGAAGCTACTGGCCTCGGGAAGGCAGCCTGATCTGGGTGGAGAAGCCCTGACGGTGACCGTCCTGTTTTCCGATATACGCAATTTCACCTCCATGTCCGAATCTCTCAACCCCCACGAAGTGGTGGAGATGCTTAACACCTATTTCAGCCGGGTGTGCGAGCCTATCTTGGCGCAAGGCGGTATGGTGGATAAGTTTATCGGCGACGCGGTCATGGCGGTGTTCGGGTCGCCGGCCCCCCACGGGGACCATGCCCGGCGGGCCCTCCGGGCCGCCCTGGCCATGGCAGAGAGAGCCCGGGAGTTCCACGCCTGGATGGCAAGGCGGTTTTCGAACCGCGGCTTGCCAGAATTCCGTATCGGCATCGGCATCCATACGGGTGAGGCGGTGGTGGGTAATATTGGTTCCCCGCAACGGTTTGAATTCACAGCCATCGGCGATACGGTGAACACCGCATCGCGCCTCGAAGGGTTGACCAAAGATCTGGGATGGACCATTGTGGCAAGCTCGCGAACCATCGAAACGGCAGGTCCGGGGGTGGTGACCGGCGGGAGAAAAGAACTAAAGGTCAAAGGCCGCCGAGAAGCCGTGGTGGTGTATGAGGTCACGGATTTACAGGCGGATTGAAGGCCGCACGGGAAAATCCTGATGGAGGGAGTGGCGATGAGGCCCAGACCCGGTATGAATTGCAGAATAATGATCTGTCTGGCCATGTTCATGGCGTTTCTGGCAGCGCCCGGTGCGGCCCAAACCCCGCCGTCGGATGTGGCGCTGGTTACCATGCTCTCCGGAGAGATCTCGTACTGGAATGACGCCGAAAAAATCGCGCCGACCCGGATGCAGGCCTTTATAAAAGTCCGTCGAGGCGATCACCTTAAGCTTCCTGGGGCTGCTTCACTGACCTTGCTCTATTTTGCCAGCGGTCGCCAGGAAACCTGGAGAGGGCCGGTGACCTTGATGGCCGGCGACACCGAGAGCGCCGCCGTGGGCGCCGGGAAATCTCCCCCTCAGCCGGAAGTGAAGCTCATTCCCACCAAGGCGACTAAACAGATACAGGGGGCGCCCTCGCCCCTGCCAGGTTCCAGCATCAGCAGATCCGGGGGGATTCAGACCATGACCCCGGCAGGTCTGGCCCCGGCTGGAACCCCGGCGGCGCCCCTCTCCGAAGAGGCCCAACGGCAAATCAAGGAAGCAGAGGGAATCTACCAGGATTTATCGAAAAGCGCCGCGGCTGCTGATCTCACTCCCGAATTGTATCTCCTTAGCGTCCTGGGGAAGTATGGACAATATGCGGCAATGGCTAAGGTGGTAGATACCATGCTGAGGAAAAAGCCGGGGGACGAGGGTTTGCAAGATCTGAAGGCCTGGGTCCAGTCTCAATCCGCCAAAGGTTTGCCGGCAACTCCCGGCTATGCCGCCAAGAAGAGTCCCCAGGCAACTTTAGATGAAGAGATGCCAACCGCCGGCCTGAAGCCGGAGGTGGCCGAAATCAAGGAATTGCTCAAAAAGGCCAAAGCTGATGAGGACGCCTACCGGGGCATTTCAGCCTTGGCCGCCTACCAAGAGGCCTTTAAGCTCAGTGAGAAGGCCTTGGGGCCGGAACACCCCCTCACCGCCGCCTGTATGGCCCGCCTGGCCAGGTACTATTCCTTGCTCGGGGTCTTTGACCGGGCTCTGCCCCTGGCCCAGCAGTCCTTGCAAATTAGAGAGAAGGTCCTGGGGCCCGAACATCCCCAAACCGCCCTGAGCCTGATGATCCTGGGGTTCCTTTATGGACAAATGGGGGATCATAGCAAGGGCTTGCAAATGAACCAGCAGGCCCTAAAAATCAGCCAACAGGCCTTGGGGCCGGAAGACCGACAGACCGCGGCAGCCCTGCATAACCTGGCAGTGCTCTATTCCCAGATGGGTTCCTATGACCAGGCCCTGCCTTTGGCCCAGCACGCCGTGCAGATCAGGGAAAAGGTACTGGGACTGGAAGACCTCCAGACCGCCACAAGTCTCGCCAACCTGGGATTCCTCTATCTGGTCAAGAGAGATTATAGCCAGGCGGAATCCTGTTTCCGCCGGGCCCAACATCAAAAGGGCGATTTCGGGATGGTGGAACTTTATCTGGCCACCGGGAAGTATGATGAAGCCCTGAACCTTTTGGCTAAAAATGCTCCCAAGGCATGGAGCAGACCCCAATTCCAGGCGCTGTATTATACCCAAAAAGGGTTAGCGCTTAAGGGGTTGGGGCGTCGAGGAGAGGCCTATGAAGCCTTCCAGGAGGCCATTAAACATATTGAAGGGCTGCGGGCCCGAACCCCGGGCGAACGCACCAGCTTCTTTGAGTTCGGACTTTTCGGCGGCTATTTTCGGTCCTACAAAGGTATGGTAGGACTGCTGGCGGAGATGGCTCAGAAGGGCGAGTCCGCCCCGGCTGACTTACAAACCTATGGACCGGACCCTGGGGCCGCGGCCTTCTTTTTTGCCGAGTCCATCAAGGCCCGCTCCCTGCTGGAGGCCCTGGCCGCCGGGGCGGCGCGGGTAAAGCCCCAATTGCCCCCGGATTTGGCGGCCAAGGAAAAAAGTCTTCAGGAACGCTTACAGATCTTGGAAGGCCAGAGAGTAGAACGCGTAATGACCAAAACGGTTAGTGGCCCTCGTAGTCAGGATCGAATGGACCAGTCCGCCCAGAATTTCCAACTCGAACGGGATGCCTTGCAGCGGGAACTGGACGGGTTCGTGACGGAGATGCGCCGCCGAGATCCCCGCTATGCCGCCCTGGCCTATCCCCAACCATATAAGGCCCAGGAGCTGCCCCTGAAGCCGGGAGAGGTGCTTCTGGAATACGCTCTGGGGGAAAAGGAGAGCTATCTCTTCCGGGTGGAGCCCGGTGGTAAGACCCAGGTCTTCCGCCTAGGCGTGGGCCAGGAGGCCCTGGAGAAGCGTCTGGGGTCCATGCTGGCGCCCTTCCGGAAAGGCGTCGTGCGGCGGGAGGATTTGTCGCGCTTTTCGGTAAGCGACGCGGCCTCGTTATATCAAGAGATCCTGGCCCCGGCACTCTCCGGGGTGAACCCCAGTACTCGGTTGATTATCGTGCCCGATGGCGTGCTGGGGGCGTTCCCCTTTGAAGCCCTGGTGGTGCAGGCGGGACCGGATTGGGGTAAATGCACCCTGGTGGGGGACCGCTGGCCCGTAACCTATTCCCAATCCGCCGCCATCCTGGCCCTGAACCGTCACCTCGGGGCCTCCCACGCCTCTCAAGCCCTCTTTGCCCTGGGTGACCCTATCTTTGATAAAGGCAGCAGCCGCTATCTGGCCTATAAAGGGGGCCAGGGCCAAGCGGGGGAACTCAAGCACGCGGGGCCGGAAAAGGCTCTCACCATGGCGGCCACCGATAAGGGCTGGGGGCGGCTGGAGTTTCCGCCCCTGCCGGAGACCCGGCAGACCGTGCTGGAACTGGCGGCCCTCTTCCAGGAAAAGCCCCAGCCTCCCCAGGTGCTCCTGGACGTCTTCGCCACGGAAACCAAGATACGCCAAACCAACCTGGGCCAGTATCGCTATCTCTTCTTCGGCACCCACGGGTTCTTGGCGGACAAATTGGCCGGGGTGCAGGAACCCACCCTGGTCTTAACCCAGGTGGAGAACAAAGCGCCGGACAACGGCTTCTTGAGCTTCAGCAAAGTGGTGCAACTGAAGATGGACGCCGAGTTGGTGACCCTGGCCGCCTGCATGACCGGGGTGGGCCAGGTCATGCAGGGGGAGGGGGTGCTCAACTTCGCCCGGGCCTTCCAGCAAGCGGGGGCGCGTAGCGTCATGGTGTCCCTGTGGAACATCCCGGTGGATGAATCCATGAAGTTTTACTCTGCGTTTTATAAGGCCTTGAAGGAAGGTAAGCCCAAGATTGAGGCGTTAAAGGTCGCCCGCCAGGCAGTGCGGGCCAAAGAACCCCACCCCTATTTCTGGTCCGGACTAATCTTGCACGGAGAAGGATGAGGTCGAGTTAACTGCTATAAGTAGAGACTTATCAAGTCCCAGAAAATTCAAGGTAAGCGGATCATATCGCTAATTTTTTGAAGTTTTTGGGAAGCTTCGGTTTTGGCAAGTTATGTGGCGGTCGGAACTGTCAGATAACTACGGATCTTCTTAGACGACGCGGTCAGGATAGGAGCAGGATGAACCGAGAGGTTCACGTCCGGAACTGTGGGGGCGTGGGGGTGAAATTCCCCGCGCTACTCGACTCTATCTGATCTGAATTTAGCAAAACCTTATCTGTCGATTAATTACAGAGGTCGCAGATATGGTCAATAATGGCTTTGGATAATCCCTAATCATTATGGGCGCCATCCTCATTCAGATCTTGAAGAAAATGCGCTTGCGGTAAAAAAGACCCATCAGCAAGGTCCAGAAGGTCAGATAGATCATCGCCCAACAGAACGAAGGCCAGCGCGGGTCCCGCCAACTCGTCTGGCCGACGACATCCCAATTTTCACCAAAGAGGGCGTTAGAGATTACGGAGATAAGATGGGTGTGCTGCGTCGGTGTGCCGAGGTAGAGGGCACCCAGGGCTATACCCCCGATTTGGGCCCCGCAATATGCTAACAGCGGGTTGGTGCCGAGCCAGACGAGTGGCTGAGCCCAAACCGCCTTTACCTGCTTGATATCGACCAGCCAATACCAGAAGGCCAGGAACATCAGGGCGTAACCCGCGGTATAGACGACGAAAGAGCTGGTCCACAGGTACTTGTTGAGGGGAAACAAGTAGCCCCACGCAGTGCCGACGAAGATGCCGAAGAAACCGAACAGGAAAAGTCCGATGAGCTTGTCGCACCTATCCCGTTCGCTCTTGAGCCAGTGGCCCGTCAGCGCCCCACACAGCCCGGTGGCGATGGCCGGCAGGGTGCCCAGCAAGCCCTCGGGGTCCCAGGTTTGGCCAAAACGCCACAGATGCGCTTCCCCGAAGACGGCGCGGTCGATGAAGGCGCCCAGGTCTTCCCCCGGCTCCAGTTGGAAGCCCGGGAGGCTCATCAGGCCCCAGTATAAGAGGAGCAAGCCACCGGCAACCAGCGCCTGGACGCGCCAGCGGCTATGGATCAGGAGAATCGAGACCGCCAGGTAAACCAGCGCAATACGCTGCAGCACCCCCATAATCCGCAGGTTGGCCAGGGAAAAGAAGTAAACCTCGGTGGTTGGGGGTGGCGAGAAGAATATCGCCCAGATGCTCTGCTGGGTCACCTCGGGCGGACAGATCGCCTGGACAAGCCAGCCCAGGATGAAGCCGCTGCCGGTGACCAGGCCCAGGATGAAGAGCAGCCCGGTGCGGATGAGGATGTGTCTGTATAACCGCGGCAGACTCTCTGCCGTTTTGGCCCGTTTTTCTAAGGAAAAAGCCGTGGTGACGCCGACAATGAAGATGAAAAACGGGAAGATGAGGTCGACCAGGGTGCAGCCATGCCATTCGGCATGGGTCAAGCGCGGCAGGCGGGGAGTGTCGGTCCAGGCCCCCAGGTTGTTGAAAAAAATCATCCCGGCGATGGTCACCCCTCGGAAGATATCCAGGGATACCAGGCGCTTGGGAAAAGCGGAGTCCATTCTTGTAAAATGCCGCTATACGAGGCCGATGATTTTAACGATGGGCAGGCCAAATTAATACCGAAGTAAAATTTAGGGCTGTCTACGACTCAAGAGGAAAATAGTAATACCAAGGCCGACAAAAATTAACATGAGGAAAACGGAAAAATTCTGACGGAATTCCAACTCCTTGAAACCCCGCTGAACCTGTTCATCAATCGTCGCCAGCTTCTTCGTGAACTCCGCCGTCCTATCCTGCACGAGGTTAACGTCGACGGTATGAAAAAGAGTCCTGAACTCTGCCTGGGTCTGGAAAAGAACCTTTTCCTCATCTTGGGTGGAGATCAATCCGGTCTTCAGGGTCTTAAGACCAGCATCGATCTCGTTGATTTTTTGCTCGGTGAGCAGCAGGGACGCCTTTATGGTCCTGGCCCGGTCATAAGCATGGCAAACGCTGCACAATTTTTCGTTAATAATTTCTATGCTGGCTTTCTGGATCTTGTGACCGCTGCCATGGCAGATTAGACAGTTTGGCCCTCTGCCGGTAGCCATTAATGCCTTGCCGTGGCCACTTTCCAGGTAGCTTTCCATGATGCCGAGGTGGCATTTCCCGCAGAACTGTGGCACTTCTTTGGGTTTCGGCACCCCGACGAAACCGCTCTCAGGCGTCATAGACTTGGCAGCATCCCTGGGATCGCCGCCGTGGCAGTCCTGGCAGGAAACGCCATTTTGGTAATGCCAGCTCTTGCGCCATTCAGCAGGTATTGCCTTATATTCATCCTTCATCAAATCCGAGGCGTGGCAGTCGATGCACACATTTTGTTCAACCCTCGGTGTCTCGGAAGGGGTTTTGGGAAATTCCTTTTGTAAGAAATCCGTCCAGGCCCCGGGGGCAACGGAAACCAGGCTAAAGAAGCAGATCACGGTGAGAAGGTATCTCATCAGAGAGATCCCCAGAAAGTCAGTCCCAGCCAGATGATTATTATTCCAAAGAAAGTAGCTAACAAAAGAGGCCGTTTCCGGATGTTGTATTTTTCTGATTTATCAATAAAAGGCCAGAGAATAAAAACCATGACCATCACCAGCTGTAGAGCTATCCCCAGGAATCTGTTCGGTATGAGCTTGAGCATTTCATAGGGGGCAAGGAAATACCATTCCGGTCTTATATGTTCGGGGGTGTTGAAGGGATCGGCCGGAGTGGTGGCGTCTGCCGGAAGAAACAGGGCCGGCGCAAACGCGATGATGGTGAACATGATAACCAAATAAACGGTCACCATAAGGGCTTCTTTGGATACAAAGTCCGGATAGAAGGGAGGCCCGTCTGGATGGTCATCATGTCTGAATACTTCCCACTTTTTCTCCTCTTCACGGCCGGAAGGAGGGGCAGAGATGCCGATTCTCCTGACCAAAAAGACGTGGACGGCAAAGAGGGACATAAGGAGAGGAGGCAGAAACGCGACATGCGCCGCAAAGAAGCGGTTAAGAGTGGCGCTGGAGACGTTTTCGCTGCCTCTTAAAATTTTACAGACCAGGTCACCACAAAGAGGAAAGGCCGTAGGTATGTTGGTCACCACCGTGGTGGCCCAGAAACTGAGCTGGCTCCAGGGCAAGAGATAACCGCTCAGACAAAAGCCCAGGGTGGTTAGGAGCATTAAAGCCCCCACGACCCAGGTGATCTCCCGGGGCTTTTTATAGGAACCGAGGAAAAAGGCCGACAGCATGTGGAGAGCCACGATTGCAACCATGAGGTTGCTACCCACCACATGCATCAAGCGAAAGAGCCAGCCATACGGGGCCTGGTTCATGATAAACTGGACACTTTGAAAGGCATCCTTGTCATCGGGAATATAGTAGAACAGAAGCAGGATGCCGGTCAGGGCCTGAAACAGATAGGCGACAAAGGCCACGACCCCTAAGGTGTAAAAGATATTGATGTTCTTTGGGACCCTATATTCCGTCAACTGTGAGCGGATAAGTTCATCAAGACCGATTCTGACCTCGAGCCATTCCCGCAGCTGTCGCATCATCTTTTCACCCGATCACGATATTGTCGCCTTCGACCTTGACCGCGAATTTCGGTAAAGGCTTGGGCGGCGGCCCGGACACAACGTTCCCTTCGAGGTCAAATATTCCTGCATGGCAGGGGCAGATGAAAAGCTGCCTTTCCTTATCATATTTAACCAGACAACCGAGATGAGTGCAGACCTTGGAAAGAGCCAGGAATCCTTTGTCTCTGGTGTTGAGTATTATTGCCGGTGTTAGTCCGATCATGAGATCCTTGGTGGTATTTACGGGTATCTCCCTCTTGGGCAAAATTATGCTTTTTCCTTTCACTGCGGATTCAATGGGAAGCAGGAAGCGAAAAAGAGGATAAGCAAAGGACCCCAAGGCGCTTAAGCCCAGGGCGGATGTCAAAAGCTTTAAAAAACTTCGTCTCTTCATATCTAACCGGCGACGATTGAATTATCTGAGAATCAAAGGAAATACGAAAATCAATATAGGCCCTCGCCTTTCCCTGTCAAGCCCGGAACTCAGTCGCCGAGGGAAGCTGGGCAGACCCTGCAGGCAAGCAGGAAGCGCTCCGGAGGCCGCTTCCTACTATTTGTAACACGATGAAATTAGCCTCAAAACATTTGCTTGATCCAGCTGGCCTTCATGTTCACCCGCTACCGGCGTCGGCATCGCGCACTGCCCATCCTGGACTTTTTCATGCGGAAGCCTTAATAATCTGCCGCCCAGATCGTTGATTAATCCGCCTGCGTGGGTTAGGGCTCCAGTCGTTTACCGCCGTTTTGACCTTGCGAAAAAATGCAGGAATCATGCACTTCTCGATTTGTCATCTACAGACTAAGGCGCGCCGGTATGGCACTGGCTACACAGGATTTCCGGGGGGATTTCTCCTCCAGGGTGGTCGAATTTCAACCCTTGCAGGCTCACAGTCTCCGGTTTTAGCTGACTGCCCTGGGCGGTGATTATATGACACGTGTCGCATGCATTGGAGATGGCCCGGCCTGTCTCGTCGACATGGGAACCATCGTGGCAGCGAAAGCAACCCGGCCAAATATAATGCCCGATATTGTTTGGCCGCACTTTCCAGTCCGTTTTCATTTCCGGGAAGAAATTGTCTTGAAAGATCCTCTGAGTCTCGGAGATCGCCTGCCCGATCTTTGGCTGGTCCTTGTAATCAGAGTACTCTTTCGAGAGGTTTTGAGCAATCAGGGCAATCCCACCGGCCTGCGAAACGGCCCCGGCGGCCTTGACCAGAGCCTCGGCCGCCTTCGCTTTTATGTAAGGAATGGAAGGATCGATACGACCCAGCCACAAGGAAAGATCCAGACCGCTGTAGGGAGAATCGAAAATGTGGGTGGGACGATTGTGGCAGTCGACACAGTCGAGCACCCGCACGGGCAGAGTTTTTTGTTGGGGAGTCAATGGATTGTTTTGTGACTGGTAGACGGTGACGGCGCCTGTCTCTCGATTCGTCACGCGCACCCAGGGTATGGTTTGCCGGCTCTCGTCCGTGGCTATGTACTCCATGCGGTTGCCCACATTCATATGCCAGTGGATGCCTTCAACCGGCCCCTTGGTGGCTTCTGCCCCTCCCACCTTCACCAGCAGTCTTATGTTCCACGGAGTGTTTTGCTTGTCAGGCAGGAAGAATTGGCGACGCAGTTCCACCCATCCAAAAAATTTCGCCGGCCAATGGCACTGTTCGCAGGTTTCCGGCGCGGGCCGCAGGTTTTTGACCGGCACTGGAATGGGCCGTGGATATTTGTCGGTAACGGTTGCATAGACCTGATAGAGGCCGGAGATCTTGGAGCGGACAAACCAGGAGGCGCCCGAGCCGATATGGCATTCCGTACATCGTACCCTTGAGTGGGGAGAGATTTTGTACGTGATGTATTCCGGCTTCATCACCGTGTGGCACAAAGCGCCGCAAAACCCCGGCGATTCCGTCACCTGAAAGGCGCGGTAGCTTCCTAACGAGCTGAGTATAAGAAAAAGGAACGCGCAGGCAAGCGCCGCGACAAGGTGGCGCCTGCGCCTCCCGCCACTTGCCTCAATGCGGGCCTCCGCCGCCGTCAGCTTTTTGCGCCGGCGGAGTTCCAGCCATAATCCCACTCCCGCGAAAATGAGGCCGATCCAGATAAATGACGGGACAATCAGGAAGATCAGGATGCCCATGTAGGGCTGTCTGAAACCGCTAAAAAAGTCAATTGCTATCAGACAAAGCGCGGCGAACAGGCTGCACACGGCCACCACAAGGCCGAAGATGCCCATCCAGTTGCCGATCAGGGCGGAGACCCATTGGGGACGCGCGGACTTAGGCCCATTCATGAAGGGGGTTCCAAATCGATGTTAAAAGAGGGGATGCAGCCGGTCACAAGCCTCAGGGTTTCGCAAGGGACCGAAGATACGCGATAACGTCCTGCAGTTCTGCATCGGTTAACTTGAATTCCGGCATTTTTACTTGGGGCCCGAGGGCTTTCTTGGGGTTGGTGATGGCCTCCTTGAGGGAAGCGTCGTCCTTTGTCCCGGCAATCATTTCCACGGGCTTGCCCAGGTTACTACCCTCCTTGTGGCACAGGGCGCATTTTTTGCTCTCTACAAGGGCTTTTCCCTTTTCCACGGAACCGCCTTGAGCCCATGCAGACGCCGCAATGCCTATCAACAGCAAAAAAAGGACCGTCACTCTAAATTTCATTGTCCCTCCTGTGGTTTGTGAACGGACAGGCGGCTTTTGCCCGCCCCATGCAGCCGGCTCTAGGCCTACCACATGCGCTTGCCAGTTGGTCACTACGCCGTTGCTGTCTTAGTTGTAGCGAACGTGATGGTGGGATTAAACTGCGAACCTTTGTTTTATGGCACAGACCGCATTTCCCCCCAACATATTTGGCCACGGCAATCACGAACGGCGGAACCACCGCCATTCCCAGTTTACCCCCGGTGCACGATAGAAGCAAGATTAAAAAAATGAGGACGCGGTTGAACCACTCTTGCCGCCTAACCCGTAGGCTCAAGCTAGAACT
>CAWBPT010000027.1:0-25159 GCA_963790655.1 uncultured delta proteobacterium
CCCCGGGTAATCGGCGGCTATCTTGCCAGGATCGGCGATTATCGCTTTATGCGGAAAAATTCCAAGTATGATTTAGATACGGGAAATTTTCAGATTGCTGATAAGCCCCGAATCAGACAGTACTTGTCATTTTGCCGAAACAAATTTATTGTGGGTTTATAAAAGTGATATCCAGAGGACCGTGGCCAATGTTGATAGAAAACGAGAAAGTCAAAAAAGTCCATCTCATGGGATTAGTCCACCAAACCCTGGCGGCGGAGAAGCAAGGGCTGAAAACCATGGAGATATGGCTCATCACCCTGCCTCCGGGTTCAGAAACCCCGGTTGACCAGCACTACGGCGAGGTTGTCGGTATGACGCTCAAGGGAACCGGACGCGCCATCGTGGACGAGGACAGCATAAACTTGCTTCCCAATACCACCCTGGTTATCCCAGCCCAGGCCACCCGCCAAGTGGTCAACACCGGTGAGGAAGACCTGGTAATCCTGGTCATCAGGAGTTTGGCTCGCCCCCCGGAAAAAACTTTCATGGAAATAATGGGAGACGTGCGGTGATTTGAAAAAGGTCGGCATATGAAGCTGTCGAGACTCCATCCCTGGCATTTCTGGTCCACCGAAAGCGGCATGACGGGCCTGCTGATTTTTACCCTGGCATATCTGTTCGTTATGTGCGCCCTGGGCCATTTCACCTTCGGCAAATTTGTGGCCGACCTCTTGTTCTCCCTCATCATTGTGGCCGGGGTCCTGACTACCTTCCAGCAGCGCTGGCTGCGCTTCCTGGCCATCCTCCTGGCGGTGGCCAGTCTGACCCTCACCTGGTTGAATCACCTCCACCCGGGGGGCAGCCTGACCATCCTGGACACCGTTCTCAAAATATTTTTTGTGGGCTTGCTGTTGGCGGTGTTGATCATCCAGGTTTTCGGGACGGGACCGGTGACGGCCCATCGGATTCGCGGCGCCATCGTGGTCTACCTGCTCTTGGGGGGGATATGGAGTTTCTTCTACTATCTTAAGGCCTTGACCATTCCGCATGCCTTCCACTGGTTGGAGGGCCTGCCTCCCAGCAATCCGGAAGCCCTCCAGCGGGCGCTGACCTACTTCAGTTACGTTACCCTCACCACCACCGGGTACGGCGATATCACGCCGGCCGCCCCCCTGACCCGCACCCTGGCCATGTTCGAGGCCCTGACGGGGCAGCTCTATCTGGTCATCACCCTGGCCCGGCTGGTGTCTCTGGCCATCCTGGGCCAAAAGGACACCTTTTACCATAAATCAAAAGATTAGCTTCACCCAAATTCCAAAAATGTTGATATGGCCTAAATATGGAGATTTTTCGGCTTCGCGATAAGTATCGTTTCATAGCAGATAGGTAGAATTTTCAGTCGCCCGATAAGCAGCTACTTTAAACAAACAGAACGCCTTTAGAAACCTTGCCATCTCATTTGAACAAGGAATTGCATGACAGGCTTGCGCTTATTTCACCACGTCAATCATTTAAATCGATTTAATATGGTATTTATAATTTATTGACATCCAGGAAGAAATTCAATAGCACGAGGAGTATCATTGTGACGGAGGCCACCTTAAAGGACTCTCCATACGTCATTGAGATCGGACATAGACGGCTTGCATAGTAGAAAGCGAAGCCGAGAATCAGGATTTGCAGAAGTTTTACTGCCAGGCCGTACAGAACTATCAGGAGAGCGAGGTATTTTGTCACCTGAGAAAACCGCTCTCGTACGAACTGTTCAATGATGCGTGAATTCAAGACCAGATCGGGAATCTGGGGCAAGGGAAGAATGCGTGTTTGCCTGCCGATCTTGACTACGATCGTCTCCCTGGCCAGCACAGCCCCATTTTTGACGTTACTGAGGTCGTTTAAAAGAGATGCGAGCCTTGTTTCACGGTTATCAATGACTATGGCCAAATTTTTCACGCCAAATGCATGCACGAAATAAGGCAGCTTCTCTCTTATGGACGGTTTGCCGTCTCGGAAAGTGATCTCGGGCAACACAGCGTCATACATCGCTGCTAATTGGTCCACAGAGGTTGCCAGCGCCGGCAGTCCCCGTGTCACCAGCCCCCAAGAGCTCAAAGCTCCGCACCCGAGAACAATCGCCAGCGTGCCGACCGCCGACATACGTCGAATCACTTCGATCAACCCCTTCATTACATCCCCATGGCCGATCCCCCAGTCTGTTCATCATCGACTCGGCAGCAGCTGGTCTTCGCCTCGTTATGTGGTGCACCGCTGACCGGCATACTGCACCTTGGCTGCAGATGATAGACCGTCCATCGCCCGAACCGCTTTAGCCTTGTCATAGCGAATTGCGCTTCATCCTCGAACTGGCTCAGTTTGACACGTCCCTGGTTAGTCCATTCGAAAAGATCGTGTGTACCTTCACGGATATAAAAGACATCAGTGACGTCTCGGTTCATCGCGAACAATCGGTTCATTGTCCAGACAAAGCCGTGTTCATATTGCGGTCCTTGGTTCCATCGGGGTACTTTCTTGGGGGGCAATTCCATCATCTCCGGATGCAAAGGCTCGTACCATGGGGAATCCAGTAGGACAACAGGATCCGGAGCAAAAAAGACCTTGGTAAATACGGCAGATCCTCGACTCTGCATATACTGCAAGGTCAGTAGATGGTTTGCTGGAGACAAGAGCGCCGCAGGATGGCGAGCGTTGTTCCAACTGGGTCGAAGAAACTCAGTAATTTCCCGCAAGCTCACGCCCCCTTCGGAGGGATAGGGAAAACCCGAAATAGACATGGCCACAAAAGATATTACGAACACACCTGAAACAAGAACAGCTGGCAATCGCTTCGATGTGAAAAAGTCTTCCAATGCAAATGATAGCAGGAGCAGGAACGGTGGCAAAAAAATGCACATTGTTCTCTGGTTGCATAGCGGCGTGGGACTCAAGAGCAGAAAGATGATCATGATGCCCACTTGAAGCATCAGGAAACGAGTGAGCCGATTCGCCCAGCAGACCCCTGCTCGAAACAGTACTAGGGCAACCCCGACCAGCGCAAGAAAAAGCCCTATTCCGTGAAAAACACCTGCCGAATCCTCAATCGCGAAAAAAGGGTTCCACGTGCCAGGATTAATCGGTTCCAGGAGCTTTGACACCGTAGCCTGCTCCCAGAAAACATAGAAATGAAACGGAATGTTAGCCTTGGCTATGAGTTGGAAAGGAAACACCAACAAGAGCCATGGAAATAGAAAGATAAAGGTAACCCCCAGCGTCTTTCCCGCATAACGCAAGTTGGCTTTCGTCGGTTGAATCAGGGTTGCGGCAGTCACCGCGGCTACCACGGATAGGAAGCTGATATAATTGACAAAAACCGCGCAGATCGCGACTATCAGGCTCCCCACAAACCAGTTCTTTTTGTCTCGAAGCGTAACACACACATAAAGGTAGCTGAACAAGCCGCACAAGAACACCGCCATTGTCCAGCTTCTTGCGGTCTTCGACAAGTGGATGTCATAAGGAAGGCACACGTAGAGAGCACCTACAACGATCGGCAGAACAAGATTGCGCCTCTGTTCCAGCTCGCGTGCGAAAACCATCAGAGTAATCAAGGTAAGAAAAGATCCCAGCACGGACGGTAAACGGAAGGCAATCTCGCTGGTGCCAATTAGCTTGGTCCACACCCTCATCAGCGCGAAGTACAGCGGTGGGTGGACATCACTCACCATCGCCAGGATAAGGGATTCGAGCGACTGGGAGTAACTCCAGGTGACCGTTTCTTCGTAAAAGAAACCTTGTTGGTTTATCAGGTACAGTCGAATTCCTAAATGCAATACACAAATAGATAAAAGAATTGTAAAAGCGGGACGGCTTGTCGTTGGAATCTCACGCAACATTATGACTTCTTGCCTAACCCGCCGGCTCCTCAGCAATTGGAGGCGCGGTGCTCCTTATGAGTTCCTGATGGTCTGCCCATCTTCTGCGGCCGGGCTGCATCTCGCACCCCCCCAAATTATGTTTACCGTAAGGCAACCATGCCCCGGAAGAAGTCATAGAAAATTGGGGGTCTATGCGCAAATCCCAGAAAAGTTTCATGGCTGACTCAGAATGCTGAATGAGGCAGAAAACCACCTAATCGAGAAAGTATTGTGTCTATCTCTGGCGGTTCCTTCTGGGCAGCGAATTCGAATCTACCACTCAAGTTGATGTGTCCCCAGCCCATATGAGATATTCTGTCGATCCTTTCAATCAGGTCGAATCTCTTTTCTTCCTTCACTTGTAGGGAAATCATGAAGAGAAGATCCGAGATTATGCGGCAACCGTGGACACCGAAGTCGAAATTATTTCCCGGAAGGTATGATAGCATAAATATCAATGAAAAGATGATCATCCCTAATTTATTAGCATACCAAGTCTTGCTAACCAGATGCTTCGTGAGTTGGCAACCGAAGGACCCCAGGCCGGTCTAATTTAGAAAAAAGCGGGCGACATCCACATATCAACCTCAGTAGCAGATAACTTGCCATTACCAGCGCAAGGCGATATTTGCCTGGATCGATTCGATATATGCAATTTTCTTATTGGACGTGACACTAGGCACCGAAAGGTGCGCAGGATTCATTTTTCCGGTTGGGCGGCGGCCTCGTCTGCCGGTGGTGTTCCCGGGCCTTTAGGCTGCCGGTGGCGTTCTGCCAGGCGCTGGGTGAGGACGTAGAACACCGGCACAAAGGGGATGGCCAGGAGGGTGGAGGCGAGCATGCCCCCGAAGACCACGGTGCCGATGGCCTGCTGGCTGGCGGCCCCGGCGCCGCCGGCCTTCATCAGCGGCACCACGCCTAAGATGAAGGCGAAGGAGGTCATGACAATGGGGCGGAAGCGGCGGCGGGTGGCCTCCACCGCGGCGTCGGGGATGGACATGCCGCCTTCATGCAGTTCCCGGGCGAATTCCACCACCAGGATGGCGTTCTTGCTGGCCAGGGCGATCATCAACACCAGGCCCACCTGGGTGTAGAGGTTGTTGTCCAGGCCCCGGGAGACCAGCGCCAGGATGACGCCCACCAGGGCGATGGGCACCACGAGAATGACCGCGGCGGGGCTGTACCAGCTTTCATATTGGGCGGCCAGGACCAGGAAAACCAGGATAATGGCCAGGGCGTAAATGAAGTAGGCCTGGTTGCCCACCTGCTTTTCTTGATAGGCAGTGGCCGTCCAGTCATAGGAAATGCCCTGGGGCATGTTGTTTGTGGCGACCTGCTCCATGAGGTTAAGGGCCTGGCCGGAGCTGAAACCCGGGGCGGCCGACCCGTATACGGGTACGGCGGGATAGAGGTTGTAGCGGGTGAGCAACTCGGAGCCCAGCATCCGCTTGATGGTCATGAGGGTGCCCAGGGGCACCATTTCTCCCTTGTTATTGCGGACGTAAAGGTCCTTGATGTCCTCCGGGCTCAAGCGATAGGGCGCGGCGGCCTGCACGTAGACCTGGTAGGTCTGGTTGAACTTGTTGAAGAGGTTCACGTAGGCTGAGCCGAGATAGGCCTGGAGGGTATTGAACACATTGTTCATGGGAATTTCCAGCGACTCCACCTTGGTCCGGTCGATATCCAGGAAAAGCTGGGGACTGCGGGCGTTAAAAGTAGTGTCTATGCCGCGCAAGCCGGATTGACCCCGGGCGGCCCGGATGATCTCCAGGGAGGTTTCTTCCAGCTCAGTAAGCCCCAGGCTTTGCCGGTCCTCCACCATCATCTGAAACCCGCCGGATTGACCCAAACCGCTGATGGGCGGCGGCACCAGCACCGCGAACTCCGCCTGTTCAAGGGCGCCCAGCTCCCGCCTCAGGTTGGCGATGAGGCGCGCCTGGCTCAAGGCGGCGCCCCGTTTTTCCCAGCCCTCGTATATGGTAAAGGTGGTGAAGATATTGGAGACATTGGCGGTGTCCAGGATGGAGAAGCCTCCCATGGTCACCCAGGAAGCAATGCCCGGGGTCTTCTTAAGAAGGGCATCGACCTGGTTGGAAACCTCCATTACCCGGGGTTGGGAGGCCCCTTCGGGTAACACCCCCACGACAATGGCATACCCCTGGTCTTCCTCGGGGAGAAAGCCGGTGGGGTGATGCGCGAAGAGCAAGCCGCCCACGCCGATAATGAGGAAAAACACCAGGGCCATGAGCCCGGGGCGATGCACCATCCAGCTGACCAGGTCAACATAAAGGGCTTCCACCACCCCGTAAACGCGGTTGAAGCCGCGGTAGAAGGCATTGGGCTTTTTGTTCGGGTCAAGGGGGCGCAGGTAGAGGGCGCACTGGGCCGGCTTGAGGGTCAAGGCGTTCAGGGCGCTGATGACCGCGGTGGAGGCAATCACCAGGGCGAACTGCCGAAAGAGCTGGCCGGTGATGCCCGGCATGAAGGCCGCGGGCAGAAACACCGAGACGAGCACCAGGGTGATGCCCATAACCGGGCCGGTCAATTCGCTCATGGCCTTGATGGCCGCATCATGGGGAGAGAGTCCCTTTTCGATATAGTGTGACGAGTTCTCCACAATGACGATGGCGTCGTCCACCACGATGCCGATGGCCAGGATCAAGGCGAACAGGGTCATCAGATTGACCGTGAAGCCGAGCAGGGCTATGGCCGCAAAGGCGCCGATGATGGTCACCGGGACGGTGGTGGCGGGCACCAGGGTGGCGCGCCAGTTCTGGAGAAACACCATGATGACGATGAGCACCAGGATACCGGCTTCATACAGGGTATGGTACACCGCGTCGATGGCCTGGCTGATAAACACCGTGGTGTCGTAATAGATGGCATATTTCAGGCCTTCCGGGAACTCTTTGCTCATCCCCTCCATGGCCTGGCGCACTGCCTGGCCGACATTGATGGCGTTGGCCTCCGGCAAGGAGTAAACCACGATATGGGCGGCCTTATGGCCGCTCAGCCCGGAAAAATTGCTGAAAACCTGCTGGCTCAGTTCCACCCGGGCCAGATCTTTCACCCGGACGATCTGGGCGGCCTCGCCGCGCACCATCTTGACAATGATGTTTTCGAACTGGCTGACGTCGGAGAGCCTTCCCAAGGCGTTGATGGTAAACTGAAAAGCCTGGTCGGACGGCACCGGCGGCCCCCCCAGTTGCCCCGCCACCACCTGGACGTTTTGTTGTTGGATGGCGTTCACCACATCCATGACGGTCAGGTTGTTGTATTGGAGCTTGTTGGGGTCCAGCCACACCCGCATGGAGTAGGAACCGGCGCCCACGACCTTGACCTGGGCGATCCCGGGGAGACGGGCCAGGGGATACTGTAAATTGATGATGCCGTAATTGGACAGGAAGGTTTCATCGTAGCGGTCGTCGTCCGTATAGAGGCTGACCACCTGCAAGATATTGGTGGAAACCTGCCTGACCGTAACCCCCAGAGACTGCACGGTTTGGGGCAGTTGGGCCATGACCCCGTTGACGAAATTCTGCACCAGGGCCAGAGAAGTGTCCAGGTCAGTGCCCACGGCGAAAGTCACGGTCAGGATGTAACTGCCGTCACTGCCGCTGGTGGAGGACATATAGATGGAGTTTTTGACGCCGTTGACCGCCTGTTCGATGGGGATGCCCACGGTGGTGGCGACGACCTCGGCGCTGGCTCCCGGGTAGCTGGTGGTCACCTGAATGGTGGGCGGGACAATGTTGGGATATTGGGATATCGGGAGATTAAACAGACAGACCAGCCCGAGAATGATGATGATAATGGCGATGACGTTGGCGAAGATGGGCCGGTTGATGAAAAACGTGGAGATCATGGGGCGGCCTTCTTGGATCCGGCTTTGGGCCCGGCGGTCTTGGCGCCCTCCGGTCCAGGCGATGCGGCGCCCTTTTCAGGGGTCACCTGCCGGCCGGGGATGGCCCGCAACAGGCCGGCAACGACCACCTGCTCCTCTCCCTGCAAACCTTCCAGGACTACATGGTCGGTACCCTCCTGGACGCCGAGTTTGACCCCGCGGCGCTCCACCACGTTCTTGTCGTTCACCACGCGGACAAAGGGACCCATCTGGTCATAGCTGATGGCCGTTTCCGGCACCAACAAGGCTTCCTTGGCCTCTCCTATGGGAGCTCGCACCCGGGCAAACAACCCCGGCAGGATCACTCCGTCCGGATTGGGGAGGATGCCCCGCAGTTGCAGGCTGCCGGTGGTGGGATTGAGGGAGATGGCGGCAAAATCGAGGTAACCCTGGTGGGGATAGCCCGTTTCATCCGCCAGACCCACATACACGGGATATTTATTTTTCTGGGTCTCCTCAGCCGATGGCGGGTTCTTGCCCCGGACGCGGAGTAAATCTGGCTCATTGATATTGAAATAAACATAGATGGGGTCAATCTGGTTGATTTCGGCCAGCAGGGTCTGTTCGCCGGCGCCCACCAGGGCGCCCGGGTCCTTGAGATGGCGGCCCATGCGCCCGCTAAAGGGGGCGGTGACCCGGGTATAGCTCAGATTGAGTTTAGCCAGGACCACCTGGGCCTGGGCGGCCTTGACCCCGGCCTGGCGCGAGTCCCGCTCGTAGTGCCAGCGGTCCACGTCCGTTTGGGCGGCGGCATCCTGCATAACCAGCCTGGAGTAGCGGACAAATTCGGTTTGGGCATGCTCCAGTTGGGCTTTTTCGGCCAGAACCGAGGCCTCCGCCTTCTGGAGTTGGGCTTGATATTGCTCTGGTTGGATGAGGAACAGCAAGTGCCCTTTTTTCACCGCGTCTCCGTCCTGGAACAAGACCTTTTCCAAAAAGCCTTCCACCCGGGCCCGCAATTGCACCGTGTTAAAGGCCACGGCATTCCCGGTAAATTCCAGGTAATCGGTCACGGGCTTTTTGAGGGGCTGACTTACCGTCACTTTGGGGGGCGGCGGCGGCGCATAGGTATTTCGATCACCACAGGCCAGGGCCAGGACCAGCAGGGCCACCGACATGGCCACTTGGGGGGCGCGGCCGCGACCCCGGAATGGGCTTCTCTTTCCCTCAACCATGGTCTTCAGTTCCTTTTGCAAAGTTCCTTCCAATTCCAGCAAGTCGCCTCGCCCGGGCTGTAAGGGCGCAATTCATTGCGCCCTAAAGGACGTGATAAATCACGCCCCTACAGCACGTTTTCCATAATCCCTATCATTTCAATAGATTCTATCTCCTGCACTTCACCCTCACCATTGCGGCGGCCGGACATCATATTTGGGTTGTTCCGGGGAAGGCGGGGTAAAGGCCGCGGGCGTGAGGAGTTTCCCCCAATTAGTGCGTTGCGCCATGGCCTCTTTAATGGCTTCCGGCACAAAATCCTGTCCCTCGCGGAGCTGCCAGCCGCCTCCCAGGGCCCGGTACACCCCCACCAGGTTGCCGGAGATGTCTCCCAGGGTGGTGGCGAGACTGTCCTGCTGGGCCAAGAGAGATTGCTCCGCGGTGAGCACGGTGGTGAAATCCGTGATCCCCTCCCGATATTGGATGATGGCCAGGTCCACGGATTTCTGGGCCGCGGCGGTGGCCCCGGCCAGCTTCTGGGCCCGTTGCTGGGCCTTCAAGAACGCGATGAGGGCGTTCTCCACCTCCTGCTGGGCCTGGAGCACCGTGTTCTGATAGGCGACGAGCAATTCCTGGAAGCGGGCGTCCTGAAACCGCACCTGATTGGTGATCTGGCCATAGTTAAAGATATTCCACTGGAAGGCCGGCCCGATGGTGCCGGTGCGGCTCTTCCACTGGAACATATCACCCAGGGCAAAGGGCGCCACATCACTGGCCTGGAGCCCAAAGGTGCCGCTTAAGGAAAAAGCCGGGTAGAGGTTGGCCTTGGCCACCCCGATTTGGGCGCATTGCGCCGCGGCCCGCCACTCGGCCCCCTGGACATCCGGCCGGCGCCGCAGCAGGTCCGCGGGGATGCCGACGGCTACCTGGGGCGGCGGCGACGGGATATCCGATTTGGACCCCAGGAGATGCCCCAGATCACTGGGCGGCATTCCCATAAGAACGCAGATGGCGTTTTGCGTCTGACGCAACTGGCTTTCCAGGGTGGGAATGGTGGCCTCGGTGCTGTCCAGCACCGTCTTAGCCTGCTCCACATCCCGCAAGGAGGTGGTGCCGCCCTTCCAGCGCGCCGTGGCAATCCGCAAGCTTTGCTTCTGGACCCCCACATTCTGGTGGGCAATGTTCAGCCGCTTTTCCAGGGTTCGAAGCAGGATGTAGAAATTGGCCACGTCGGCGGTGAGGCTGACCAGGGCGTTGTCATAATCGGCCACCGCGGCCATCAAACTGGCATCAGCGGATTCGACGGCCCGGCGAAATTTGCCCCAGAAATCGATTTCCCAACTGGCGGTCAGCCCGGTCTGGGATAGCCAGAAGCTATCCGGTGAACCTGAACCGGATAAAGGACTCGTTTGACTGAGGCGATTTTTCTGCACCGAGCCCACGGCTTTTTGGGTTTGCGGATAGAGTTCGCCCACCGCGACGCCCAGTTGGGCCCGGGCCCCCAGGACGCGCACCCCGGCAATACGCAGGGGCAAGTTTTGCTGGTAGGCGGTCTTAACGAGTTTATCCAGGACGGGGTCGTTGAAGGCCAGCCACCAGTCCCGGTAATCCTCAGTCTTAGTGGTTACCTGCTTATAAGCCCCCACCTCCAGCCAATTCGGCATCACGGCGGCCTCAGGTTTGACGAAATCCGGCCCCACCTTAACGCACCCGGAAGCCAGGAGGAGGGCGGCCAGCAAGAGTCCGTTGAATTTGTTGCAGCTCATAAGGCTCCGCATGCGGCTTGGCCACTTTCCTCAGTTATGGTTGAGCATTCCAATCAAGTCAGAGGACGGCTATCTGCCAATTTGGCGCCTATTTTAGCCTTCCATAAAGAGAATTTCACTATAATTTATGTAAGATTAAAAATAGGCGAGGGGGGTGAGACGAGCACCTATAATTGATCCGGAAAAGTCTCGCGCCGAGTGCTGCTGGGAAGGCCTGAGACCCCATGAAGAGAGAGAAGTTCGAAGGGAAGGAAAAGGCGATGCGACAGAAATCCCAAGAGTGCGAGAACATTCGCACGGGGAACCCGTGCCTCTACCTGAACAACCCCTGCTGGGGCTTCTCATGTGGTCAGATGGAACACAAAAAAAGGCAGGGCCTTGAGTGGCCCTGCCTGAAAAGGCCGATATCGAACCTAGGTCAACTCTTCCTCAATCCCCTCCATCCCGCAAGGCCCAGGAGTCCGGTTCCGAAGAGAAGTACGGTTGCGGGAACGGGGACTGGGTCGGGGTCGGCGACTGTATACAAGCTCACGTTGTCCAACGTTGCCCCCTGGTTATTATTATTGCCTATCTGATCAAAAATAAGTTTACCACTCTCCAGTGTCGCTACCGTGATATAATCGGTAAAAGTGGTCAGGGGAAGATCTTCTGCCACAACGTGGGTTACGCTGAACCCGGCCAGAGATACCTGAACCGTGTTGTCGGCAGCCCCCCGCTGGTTTCCACCAAGGTCATATTGCAGTACATAGGTGGTACCCGGATTAAGGGTAAACGTAGTCTTCGACTCCATTCTCCCCGATGAGAAGGTGGAGCCGTCCATGTCTGCGTACAGGCCATTGCCGGGAAACGGGTCGAAGAACCCGATGCCATTTAAGTCGACAGAGCCCCTGGTAACGTCCCAGTTGGTGAAGGGGTAATAATTCAAGGCAAAATGCCCGCCATTTTCATCGTTAAAGTTATCAGAGAAAATTAATGTGGCGCTTCCTGGGACCGGACCTAACAACACGACCAACAGTCCCACGACGATCGACCAACGTGTGAAAAATCCCTTTTTCATCGGAAATCTCCTGTCTTGTATTGGTCCGCAATCTGCTTTCTGACTATCGTCGGCGGCTAAAAGCCGGTCTGTATCATCCCAGGTAACCAGGCTGTCTCGAGCAAGCTAAACGACCATGGCTTCCCATACTCGCCGCACAACGGTTTTGACTTTATCTCTCCAGTGAACCGGGGTCACATGCTGACCCCTTCAGGCCAGCCCATTTACCTCTGGCCCTAAAAGATTTTCTTTCAGCCATTAATCATGCACCAATTATGCCAAATCATAACCTCCATATCTCACTGAACAAATCTTGGAAGAATCTGTAATTAGACGTCCGTAAAAGATACAATTTGTCTGGATTGCGAACAATTATTTTAATCGTGTCCTTCAGAAAGACGTCTTCAAAGCGGCTGATGTCCATCTCCTTGACATCCATGATGCAATACACCTGGATTTGATAAGCGCAGGATAGCCTTTGCGAAGGGGGATGTCGCCACCCTGTTAAGGCGGAGGACTGGAACAAGCACAGAAGTATAGACTTGGCGACGGTGTCCTTGGGCCCTGGCCATTGAGTAGAAGCTTATTAAAACAAGCTTGGGTTACTGGAGTGGGCCAACTTCCTGAAAAATGGGTCCGAGGCCTTGGTAGAGTGATGGGCTACAGCCGGGATAGCTTCTATGGGCTTTTGGCCCCATGGTGGCCGCGGCTGCGAGCGGCGCGCCCAGTAGCGACAATATCCATATGAAAGCTCGGTTGGCCAATTTACTGATAAGCATAGTTCTCCTGGCTCCTAGTCCGCATCCAGGGCCCGCCATCCGTAGCTTTCCAGGTAGGCCTGGAGCTTTTCCCATTTTTCCCGGGATTTTTCTTCCCACAGAGGCGGGCAGTCGTTGAGGGAGATTTCGCCCTCCCGCAGCGCCGCGGCATAAGCCATGCAGGTGGCGTAACCGCAGGCCCTGCAGTTGGTCATGGGCAGCAGCCTCAAGATGTCCATGACCTTGAGCCCGGCCTGGCCGGTATAGCGGGGAGTGATCTCCCCCCGGCGCTCGTAAATATTGTTGATCTGCCCCTTGATCCATTCCAACAGGGCGTGGGCTTCCTCGATGTCCCTGGCTCCCTTGATGGCCAGCTTGTGCCGCTGTAGGGTGAACCCCTTGCCGGCGGAGAGCTTGAGCAGCAGCACCTGGTTGTCCCGGTCATAATCCCACCCGCCCAATTCGGCATTCAGGTAGGGGAAGACCGGGGAGATGTCCACATCGAAAGTGGCGATGGCGTGCAGGACTTCCTTGGTATAGTCGCACTTGGGACGGAAGATCTCGTAATTTTTTATCTGGTCGAGTAACATCTTGCCTCCCGGGGTTATGTCCCCTGACTTAAGGGATGTCAAAATTCATCCAGGGCCCGCCAGCCGTAGCTCTTAAGATAGGCCTGGAGCTTTTCCCGCTTTTCCCGGTATTTTTCTTCCGAGAGAGGCGGGCAGTCATTGAGGCTGATCTCGCCTTCCCGCAGGGCCGCGGCATAGGCCATGCAAGTAGCATGGCCACAGGCTTTACAATTGGTCATGGGCAGGAGCTTCAAAATCTCCATGATCTTGAGGCCGGCCTGGCTGACATAGCGAGGCGCGATGGCTGCCCGGCGCCCATAGATGTCGTTGATCTGGGTCTGAATCCAGGCGAGCAGCGCCTGGGCCTCTTCCAGGTCCCGGACCCCGCGCATGGCGATTTTATGGGGGTGCAGGGTGATCCATTTGCCGTCGGAGAGCTTGAGCAGGAGCACCTGGTTGGTTTGATCGTAGTCCCACCCGCCCAATTCGGCATTCACATAAGGGAAAGACGGGGAAATGTCCGCCTGGAAAGTGGCGATGGCGTGCAGGACTTCCTTGGTGGAGTCCATTTTCGGGCGGAAGATGTCAAAATTATCAATCCGGTCCAGCAACATGGCGATCGCTCCTACTGCCGAGACGCCCGATAAGCTCCTTGAGGCGATTTAACCAGGCTCTGCCGTAAGTCCACAGGGCCGCGAAGAAGCCCCCCATGATCCCGGCGGCCCGGCCACTGGGCGGCACGGATTTAGCACGCCTGGCGCGCCTTAGCCTTCTCTCGCAGCAGCGGGATCAATTCAGCCCGCAAGGCGTCCCGCACCTGCCGGAACGCGGCGATGATCTCCGCTTCGGTGCCCGTGGCCTTAGCCGGGTCCGGGAACCCCACGTGCCTGACCTCGGTTTCCCCGGGAAACAGGGGACACTGCTCCTGGGCCTGGTCGCAGACCGTGATCACCAGATTGAATGGCTCGCTGCCCAGATCGTCCACGGATTTCGAGCGGTGCTGACTGATATCAATCCCCAGTTCGGCCATGACCTGGATAGCCCGGGGGTTGACCCTGCTGGGCCGCACTCCAGCGGACCAAGCCTGCACCTGCCCGGCCAGATCATGGTTCACCAGGCCCTCGGCCATCTGGCTGCGGCAGGCGTTCTCGGTGCAAAGAAA
Source organism: uncultured delta proteobacterium (assembly GCA_963790655.1). Taxonomy (GTDB): domain Bacteria; phylum Desulfobacterota; class Desulfobaccia; order Desulfobaccales; family 0-14-0-80-60-11; genus DASWLF01. Next base: position 14,244 of record CAWBPT010000027.1, read on the forward strand.
CAAGACTTTCAGCATGTTGCGGCCCTTGTTATTCGTTTAACTGATAATTTTTTTGATTTCGTCCACGCTGGGCACCTGGCCCACCACCTTGACCTCGCCGTCTACTACCAGGGCCGGGGTGGTAAAGATGCCGAAGGCCATGATCTTGCTCAACTCGCTCACCTTCTCCACCTCGTAGTCCCCGCCGAGAGATTTGGCCGCTTCTTCCGTCCGTTTGGCCAACTCCACGCATTTGGGGCAGCCGGGTCCCAAGACCTGTAGTTTTTTCATGATTGGTTGGCTCCTTTCAAAGTTCCTTAGCCATTGAATTGCTCCAACTTCTGGGCCACTTGCTTTTGCTCCACCTCTTCCATGGCGCTCCACAAAAGGTGCCCCTGGCCGTCCAGAAACAGGAGCGCCGGGAGCTGGATCAAACGAAACTCGCCGATATAAGGCACCGCGGCTTGCCGGTCAGTATCGTAATCAATGCGCTTCAAAAGCGCCTGCCGGGGTCCGGCAAAGACCTGGGCTATCGCCGCGTCCGCGGCTTGCACGCTCTTGGCGCTGCAACCGCAGGCCTTGCTCCTGGTGATATAAACCACCTGGCTCACCTTGGTCGCTGCGGCGTGGCTCAGGACCGCCGCCCCCAAGATCGCCAGGACCATGAGACCTATGATGCCGAATTTACCTTTCGTCATGCCTCCTCCCCCGGTTATTTTTTTGACCCATCTGCATGACTCATTTATTTCAATATGGTTCGGCACTCCGGAGTCCGGCCGCCCGGCGCCCCCGGTCGTTATGCGCCTTTAAAAGCCCGGACCTTCACGCTGATGATTTTCCCGCGCAAGCGCTCATCCATCGCCGGAGCCTCGTAGGCAGACTCGGAAACTACGGTTACGGCTGAAAAACCGGCCCGCCGGAGGGTCTCCAGGTACGCCTCCTTTTCCATGGCCCCGGCCAGGCAATCGGCCCAGGCCGCGGCGCTGGCCCGCACGTCCGGCGGCAGTTCGCCGGCGGTCGCCAGGTCGGCGATCAGGATGCGCCCGCCCGGTTTTAAGACCCGATAGACCTCCTTGAAGCTCGCCAGCTTGTCCGGGGTCAGGTTGATCACGCAGTTGCTGATAATGACGTCCACCGAATCGGCATCCAGTGGCAGATGTTCGATCTCCCCCAGGCGGAACTCCACGTTGCCATAGCCATGTTGCTCGGCCAGCAGGCGGCCTTTGGCCACCATGTCCTCAGTCATGTCTACGCCGATGACCCGGCCGCGCTCCCCGACCTTTTTGGCCGCCAGGAAGACGTCAATACCCGCGCCGGCGCCCAGGTCCACCACGGTCTCACCTTCTTTGAGGTCGGCCAGCGCCGTGGGGTTGCCGCAGCCCACTCCCAAGATCGCCAGTTCCGGGACCAGACGCAGGTCCTCCGCGGTATAGCCCACGGCCAGGCACTGGTCGGTGGTCGTGGGCCCGCAGGTGGGACAGCAGAACTTAACTTCCCCCCGGGCGATCTGGCCGTAACGCTCCTTGATGGTTTTCTTCAGTTCGTGCTCATTCACGCTCTGGTCCTCGCTCTCCATTCCGGGCTGGTAGTTTTATTTCAGGAAGGTAATTACATAATCAAGTTGAAGATGAAGCCGACGATGATAATCCCCGCCGTGACCACCCCGACGAACACCGCAATCAGCTTGGGCTTCAAGACCTTCCGGAGGATGACGGTTTCCGGGAACGAGATGCCGATAATCGACATCATGAAGGCCAGCACGGTGCCCAGGGCCGCCCCTTTTTCCAGCAAGGCCTGCACCACCGGGATGATGCCGGCGGCGTTGGAGTACAGCGGCGCCCCGAGAATGACCGCCACCGGCACCGACCACCAGGCCTGTTTGCCCATGAGGGCCGCCAAAAAGCCTTCGGGAACGTAGCCGTGGATCGCGGCCCCCGCCCCGATCCCCAAAATGATATAGATCCAGACTCGCCCCACAATATCTCTTACCTGGTGCAGGCCGTAATCGATGCGGCTCATCCAGCCTAACTTTTGCAGGAGAGCCGGAGTTTGCCCCATGCGGATCTCATAGACCCAGTCTTCCACCTGGCGCTCCATATTGAGGCGCCCGATAATCCAGCCGGTCACCATGGCGATGAGCAACCCCATGGACATATAGATCAGGGCGATGCGCCAGCCGAAGAGGCCGAAGAGCAGCACCAGGGCGATCTCGTTCACCATGGGGGCGGAGATCAAGAAGGCGAAGGTGACGCCGATGGGAATGCCAGCTTCGACGAAACCGATAAAGAGCGGCACGGCCGAACAGGAGCAAAAGGGGGTTACCACCCCTAAGAGCGCCGCCAGCACGTCCCCGAGAATCTCCCGTTTGCCCGCCAAAATGGTCCGGGTGCGCTCGGGGGTGAAAAAGGAGCGCAGCACGCCCACGCCCCAGATCACCAGGATCAACAGCATGAAGACCTTGGGGATATCCAGGAAGAAAAAGGAGACCGCGTCCCCCAGGTGGGTGCCGGGGGCGAGGCGGAAGACGTCATAGGTTATCCAGAGGGAGAAGGGCACCAGCCTATGGTAGATGGGCCACCAGACAATAAGCGCCAGAGCCAGGAAGATCAGCTTGAAGATTTGCCTGGCCGACATCTCAGCCACCCCTGCTTTCATCCGGCATATAAAACTGCTGGGTTGCGAACATGCTGCTTCGGCGATTGCCCCTGCCACCGCTTGCTCCTGTGGAGGTTGGTTATCCATGGTTAACATCCCTTAAAGGAAAACAGTTTCCTTAATCAAACGAAAAAAATTACCAGGAGCGCACCCCCTGGAAGAAAATATAGGCCCCGACCAAGAAGATCAGGAAACCGGCCACCTGTTGCATGATGGTGCCGAACTTAGCCCCTTTGGATTGCAGGAAACTCTCGATCACCCCGGTAAAGGTGCCGGCCAGAATAACCAGGGTGCCCCGGCCAATGGCATAGGCGAACAGCAGGGTGCTGCCGTAAACCACCTCTTTCTTGACCGCCGCCAGGGTCAGAATGACCGCCAATTCCGGGGTGGCGCACGGAGAAAGCACGATCCCATAAAGCAATCCGAGGATCAGAGATCCCACCAGACCGGTGCGCTTCGGCAAGAATTTCTGCGACAGCCCGCCCAGCTTGAGATTAATAACCCCCGACAGTTGCAGGCCCATGGCCATGAGGATGGCCGCCACCACAACTTGCCATTGAAAGCCTACCTGGCCGAACATGGTGCCCATCAGGGCGGCTGCCGCTCCGAGAGCGGACATGCCGATGGCCAGCCCCACTACGAAAGTCACAGAGTAAATAAAGGCCTGTTTCTTCCTGCCCTCGGCATAGCCGCCCACAAAACCGATGATCAGGGGGATGCTGGCCAGGCTGCACGGGCTGGCGGTAGCTACCACGCCGCCCAAATAAGCCGCGCCATATGCCAGGATGGGCCGGTTCATGATGACCTGACCCAGAGCTTCGCTCCAGTCCATGAGGTTTCTCCAGTTATTGGATGAATTTCAAGTCCTTCAGTTTCTTGATGACCTCTTCTTTGGGCAAGGCCCCGATATGCCGGTCCACTTCTTTTCCCTGAGCATCCATGAACACCTGGGTGGGGATCAGCATGATCTTGTATTGCTCGAATAGGGGCTTTTGTTCATCCACATAGACCATACGCACTTCCATCTGGTCGCCGTATTGCTGCTTCAATTCCGCCATGACCTGTTGCATCTCCTTGCAGGGAATGCACCACCTGGCGCCGAATTCATAAAGCGCCGGCCGCCCTTGGGGCGGCGCCGCACCTTGTGCCTGGGTCGGTAAGGGTTGACAGAGGACCAGAAATCCCATTGCCAGACAAACCAACCCGATAACATAGTGACGCCAGAATCTCATAGGTAGCCATCCTTATGGAGTGATTAGGGTCAGACTCGCTGACTTAATAACCGTGTATCCGCATTTATAAATATAAAACCAGGTCAGGAGGAAAAACCGGCGCCCTCGCCTAAACTTTTTTCGCCTAAAAACTTAAAATCCTTCTCGGCCATGCCGCCCGCCTCACCGGGACGCGGGCGGGATTAAGAGCACCGGACACGGGGCCAACCGGGAGACATTGTGGGCCAAGCTCCCCAAAAAAATCTCCTTGATAAAGCCCTTCCCCTGGGTGCCCATGACGATTAAGGAAATATCTCGGGATTCCAGGACCTGGAGAACGGCCGGCAGGGGATGCCCCGGGGCAAAGTAATCCTGGACCACGGGAATCCCGGCTGCCAGGAGGCGTTGCTGCCATTTTGCCAACAATTGCCGGGCCGCCCCCTCGGCGATCTCCTGGTAGCCCGCCGGATACGCTTCGTGTCCCGGCACGTCCAGGGCGTGCAGCAGCGTGACCTGGGATAGTCCTTTGGCCGCCAGTCGCTCCACATATTCCAAGGCCCGGGAGGAGATTTCCGAAAAGTCCGTGGGCAAGAGCACGTGGCGGAGTACCTCACTGCGGGAGATCTGGCACGAGCCCGGCTGTCCCGGCGCGGTTAATCTGACTTTGAGCAGTAAAACCGGGTGTTCGGCATGATGCAACACCGCGCAGGTGAAGCACCCCAGCACCCCTTCCCGCCAGAGCGATTGGCCGTGGGAGCCCACCACGATGAGATCGGCGCCATGGCGACAGGCGATATCGTTGAGAGAATCGCCCGGCAGGCCCACGGGGGTCTCCACCGTCACTTGCAGCCCCTGGGCTGCCAATTGCTGCTGCTGCGCCTCCAGTTTGGGCCGGGCCGCCGACAGCAGCATGCCTTCCATCCCCGCCAGGAACTTGACGCTGATCACATAGGTCAAGATTATCCGGGAACACCCCAGGGCCTTAAATTCTCCGGCGCAGGCCACGATCTCATCCCAGGCGGGGGAGAGATCGGTGCCCAGGACGATGGTCTTGAACATGGGTTTACCCCCTTCCCTCTAGGCCCCCTGACTGGCACACCGGGGGAGTAAAATATCTCTGTCTGAACCGCAAAGCCACGTTCACCAGGCTGATGAGGACCGGGACCTCCACCAGGGGACCGATCACCGCGGCGAAGGCCTGGCCGGATTGGAGCCCGAAGACCGCCACCGCCACCGCAATGGCCAGTTCGAAATTATTGCTGGCCGCGGTGAAGGAGAGGGTGGTGGAGATGCGGTAATCCGCCCCCACCTTGGCCGACATGTAGAAGGTGATAAAGAACATCAACAGGAAATAGATGACCAGGGGAATGGCGATGCGCACCACGTCCAGGGGGAGTTCCACGATATACTCGCCCTTAAGGGAAAACATCACCACAATGGTGAACAGCAGGGCAATGAGCGTAATGGGGCTGATCCTGGGCAGGAATTTTTCTTCATACCACTTAATCCCCTGGCGCTTAACCAGGAAGAAGCGGGTAAACATGCCGCCGAAAAAGGGAATACCCAGATAAATCAACACGCTTTCCGCCACCTGGAGGATGGTGACCTTGACTTCCAGGCCCGAGGCGATCCCCAGCCAAGCGGGCAGCAGCGTGACAAAGATATAGGCGTAGACGGAGAAAAAGAGCATCTGGAAGATGGAGTTGAAGGCCACCAGCCCGGCGCAGTATTCCGTATCTCCTTGGGCCAGGTCGTTCCACACGATAACCATGGCGATGCAGCGGGCCAGGCCGATAATAATCAGGCCCACCATGTACTCCGGATAGCCCCGGAGAAAAACGATGGCCAGCAGGAACATGAGGATAGGGCCAATCACCCAGTTTTGTATTAAGGACAGGCCCAAGACCTTGAAGTTCTTGAAGACCTGGGGCAGTTCTTCATAGCGCACCTTGGCCAGGGGGGGATACATCATGAGAATCAGGCCGATGGCGATGGGAATATTGGTGGTGCCTACCTGAAAGTAGGTCAATGCTTTGGTAAAACTGGGGATTAGATAGCCCAGGGCGACCCCGGCAGCCATGGTCAGGAAGATCCACAGGGTCAGGAAGCGCTCCACGAAACCCAGGCGCTTGGCAACGGTGGCGGCCATAAGTGCTCCTATCTCTTGGATATCCGTATAACCGTTTTCTTAGTTATAAGCATAAAAAAATTTTTTGGGTTTCAGGAAGCCTCGACCACCCCTGCCCCGAGGCACTCAGCCTCCTTACATTTGCCCTGCCGCTTGTCCTCCAGGCACCGCTGCAAATGGCCTCGCAGCGCCTGGGCTTCGGGCTGGGACGCCAACATTTCCTCCAGGAGCTGGAGCAGTTTCTGGTTGGCGCTGCCCGGGGGGACGGCTAGACGGTAATTCATCCACAGCCCCTCCCGGCGGTCCGTGACCCAGCCCAGGTGATAGAGATAGCGCAGGTGGCGGGAGGCCTTGGACTGGGTGATCCCCAGAGTGCGCATGATGTCGCAGACGCACAATTCCTCCTGACCCATCAGCAGCCAGAGGATCTGCAGGCGGGTCTCGTCCGCCAGCGATTTAAAGAGTCGGGCTTCGGCTTTCATGATTTATCATATAACCGTTTAAATGCATATTGTCAACCAAAGATTAATATTTATGATGCAAGGAAAAGGTTCGGGGCAGACGCCTGGCTGGCCTGGGGCCTCTTAAGCCCAGGACCCGAGGCGCCACCGCCGGTCCGGCCCGAATTTTCCGGGCGCCCTGTTTTGGAGCCGTTTCCGCGTGGATTTTTGGGTTCTTGGAAATCAAGAAAGTCGAGTTACGAAGGTGAATCTTTCTCTCTTGCCCTTCCAGAACTGGACATACAATCTCCTTTCTGAAAGGCCCGCTCGATCAACATAAGGAAGCTTTGGCCGATGCCGGATACCTTGCCAAATCAGAATCTTCTCAAAATCCGGATACTTGACGATATGATCTCTATATCGGCATAACGAATTTAATTCCGGCTAGATTTTCCTTAAACGGAATTCTCTCTTTCCATTATACTCACCCCATCAAGTCCGAAGAATTCTCGTCGCCGAAAAGACCCACATGGGTGAACAGGACACATCGTCATTCTGGGGGCAGACCAAAGGCCTGACCTGGCCTTTCTGGGTTGCCAACCTCATGGAGATGGTCGAACGACTCGCTTATTATGGCGTGCGCGTGGTCATCCCCATCTATATCGCCCAGGCTGACGAGATCGGCGGACTCCACTTCAGTCAGAGCGATAAGGGCTTCATCTTCCTGTGGTGGGCCTTGGTGCAGTCGACCCTGCCGGTATTCACGGGTGGCTTCGCCGATCGCTACGGGTACAAGAGGCAGATCGTGGTAGCCATCATTTTAAAAGGCCTAGGCTACCTCATGATGGCCACCCAGCGTACCTTTTGGCCGTTCTTTGCCGGCTGTTTGCTGCTGGCCGCGGGCACCGCGGTCTTCAAGCCACCCATTCAGGGAACCTTTGTCAAAACCTTGACGGATAAGACCTCCGGGGTGGGCTGGGGCTTCTTCTATATGGTTATCAACGTCGGCGCCTTCCTGGGGCCGCCGCTGGCGCATTTTCTGTACGGCTACTCTTGGCCCACGGTCTTCTACGGCTGTGCCATCCTGGTCAACCTGAACCTGTTATGTCTGCTCTCTTATCAGGAAGTTAATCCCGGGACCGATAGATCTGCCGGAGTCTGGCAGGTGGCGGTCGACACCGCCCGGGAACTCCTCAACCCCCGGCTTCTGGCCTTTATTCTCATTATTTCGGTATTCTGGGCGGTACTCGAGCAGCTCTGGGACACGCTACCCAATTTCATCGTGGACTGGGTGGACAGTTACTCCCTGGCCCGACACCTACCGGAGTTCATGCTTTCCCGGAATCTCTCCAGAGGCCCCCAGCTCGCCCAGGAGTGGGTGATCAATCTCAACCCTTTGCTGATCATTCTCCTCGTCGCCCCGCTATCCTGGTATGCCAACCGGGTGATGCGCCGGCTCACTTCCATCTTTCTCGGCTTTATCCTGGTCAGCCTGGGAACCTATGTGGTGGGCTCGAGCATGTCCATTTTCACCTGTCTGGCCGGCATCACCTGCTTCACGTTCGGGGAGATGATGTGTTCGCCCAAGATGAGAGAGTACCTGGCGGTGATTGCGCCTCCGGACAAGAAAGCCCTGTACATGGGCTACGCCAGTATCCCCTATGCCTTCGGCTGGGGCTACGGGTCTTTCCTGGCAGGACAGATCTATGAACGCACCGGAGAAAAGGCTGGTTTGGCCCTGCGCTACCTGTCCGAAGTGCTGAAGGTACAGGAACTTCCGGACCGTTCCCAAGCCTTCGCCACGTTGACGGAGATGCTGGGGCAGACTCCTGCCCAGGTAACGCGGCTATTGTGGGACAAGTACGATCCCAGTTGGGTCTGGACGCCTTTTGCCATCGCCGGCATTCTAGCCGCCATGGCCATGTATGCCTTCATCCACTTTGCTAAGCGGTGGAAGGATGTAAATGCCTAATAAGCCGGGCCACTGTTTATATGATCCTGATAAGTTGATTCTTTGGGCTTTTGATAAGTTCATAGTCATAGCAGAAACTTAGCATCTGTGTTAGCCCAGTCAAAATTGTCTAACTTTCTCCCTTAACCGATTTAGTTTTTTATCTTTTTAAAGTGATTTTGAATATACGCCACCGCCTCTTTTGGCTTAAGCTCTGTGGAAGATGGCCCATAGCGCACAAAGAACTGTTCGGGCGAACTCTTATCTGACTTAAGCCAGACAGGCTCATTGCTCGGTTTGCATAAAATCTGGCAGATGACCTTGCCCTCCACGGGAACCGCTTTGTAATCAACCAGGCGAAATACGTTAGCACCTATGCGGTTCATAATCAGATTGCGCAAGTGTAAGAGGAACTTGTCAGAATTGGCAAAAGCATCGCTCTCTATCCCGAGAATGCCTCCGTCATCTGCAACTCCGATCAGAAGTTCGCCTCCGTCTGTATTGCAGAAGGCGACGATTGCCTTCAGGGCGGCATTCTCGATTTCTTTGTCGAATCCCTGCTTGAACGAGTTCCAGCGGAGGCTTGACTTGAACTCTAAATTCTTCGTCTCGCCTTGCCTTATCCTGCTGGCAAGGTCATCGGTGGCGATTTGTTTTTCAGTGGCTCTGATTTTGTCCCGAAAGAACGTAATCATTAGAGCCAACACACTTGAAGAGAGTAAGAATAACACCCAGGCGCGCCAAGAGTGCCACGGTTTCGGCGGCATCTCATCGAAGACAAAGATCTTGCCGAAATCATGGGCGCTTTGGTCGATGAACGGCATGGTCATGATCCCGTACGACTGGCCGTTGTCAGGAGTAATTTCGTTCATCTGGCGTGGAACCAAGTTGGGCAAGTCGATCACTTTTAAGGGAATACCACCGGTTGCTGCCAACAATCGGCCAGTATCGTCAATAAGGACATAATCGAGAGTTTTATCAATCATGGCCGTTTTCACGCGGACAGCCTTTGCAATAGAGTCGCCAAAGTGCTTGGCGTTCTCGATCAGTCTGTCATCAACATGCGTAATGTCTGCTGGGGGCGACACACCGAGTATGACGATGCCGTCTCGGAGTCGGTGAACCAGAATACGCCAAGATTCTCCAGTCTTAGGCACGTTGACCGTTTGTAGGCCGGTCACGCCAGTGGTTGGAGCGACGTGGATTGGAAGTTGAGGGAAGAACCCCCTCATATAAATTAATAACCCATTAGCATCGATCACGAAGCAATGGGGGGCGAAAAGTTCGCCTTGTCTGAAAGGTGTCAGATCCCAGCGCTCAGAATAGGACAGTATGTTGGCGATTTGGCTAGCGTAACGATTGATATCGCTCCAAACCGCCGCCCGTCGTTGATACCAGAAAATGCCAAATTGTAAGAGAAGTGTGGCTAGAAAGATTCCTGCAAACAGGGGGAGGCAGCGACGCCAGTACTTAATGTGTAAGGTTTTGGAGGGAGTACGGAGTAGTTGCATGGCTGGCTACTAATTTATTAGCGTTTACCATGGATTCAACCCGAGATTATGCGGCGGGTTAGGCCACCGTCTTAAAAAATGGCTTGGAAACCTCCCATCCCGGCTTTAATCCCGAAAAGATTTCTCTTCTTGTAGCCAAATTGTCTTGTGGGAGGCAGGATAGCATAAACTTCCCTAAAAATGTATTTTTTCGCGGAGGTGCACACGCTGCCCCCCGTTGAGCAGATTCGTCGTAAGGGGGTGACCTCAGAACCTCAGGTCAGCACGGCCGTCCCGGAAATTATTCTTTAGCCTACTTAAGAGCAAGCAACAAGGGCTGGGGGAGCCAGGAGGGGTGGAATGGTCCCCTAAATGAAGATATGATTCAGATAGGTAGAATTTTTAACAACTTGATAAGTTTCTGAGCATGGCAGCTATCTTGTCATTTCGGCTCAGTGGGTTATCCCACTTTTCCCAGGCCCGGAAGCCGCCTTTAAGGACCATCACCTGCGGAAACCCATTTTCATCAGTTCCGGTGCCACCCGGAGCGAATGAAGGACGCATAATCCCTCCGGCAGGGGCAACAGGCGTAACCCGTCCATGCGACCCATTAACCTTGAGGTATTCGTACAGGGCTTATGATTCTGAGAATAATGACCTGACTAATAAAATTTTGTTGAGGGCATTCTCAGGAACGCAGGGACCCCTTCTGAATATGGAGCAGTATGCGTTTTACGGCAGTTTGTCACCGCCGGCGCCGACTATAAAGTGAACAACAAGGTGGCCTTCGATCTCGCCTATGCTTACCAAAGAGTCGACCGCAGCCGTGAACAGGGCCAAACCTCGAGTAACTCGCCCCAGGGGGGCACAAGCGCCGCGACAAGTTGGCGCGTGCGCCTCCCGCCACTTGCCTCAACGCGGGCCTCAGCCGCCGCCGGTTTTTTGCGCCGGCGGAGTTCCAGCCATACTCCCACTCCCGCGAAAATGAGGCCGATCCAGAAAAATGACGGGGCAATCAGGAAGGTCAGGATGCCCATGTAGGGCTGTCTGAAACCGTGAAAA
>CAWBPT010000028.1:0-51796 GCA_963790655.1 uncultured delta proteobacterium
TGGGGAAAGTCCTCTTTAATCCACTTCTGAAAAGCGGCCTGCTCGTCTTTATTGATCAGGGTTACGGGCAAGCTGGCTTTGGAGACCTCGCCGAGCTTCAGGCCCAGCCCCCGTTTCTCCGCCATGTCTTGCAGGTTGCGGGAGGTGCGGCTCAAGGCATTGCCGATGGCCTGATCCATGTCCACCTTGAGAATGAGGTGCATGCCGCCCTTCAGGTCCAACCCCAGGTTTAGACCGCGGCTGACGTGCTTCTCCCACCATTCAGGCAACCCTCCGGTTAAGGACGGGAGCACGAAGATGATGGCGATAATGGTGAGGATAAATAAAAACAAGAACTTCAGGCGAACGGCTCGCAGCATGCACCTATCTCCTTGGCGCCGGATGCAACCGGCGCGGTTTAGGCGATTTGATCCTGGTGGCCCGGAAGGACAGGAATAAGGCCTCCCAGATCAGACTAATCAAGTAAGATTACCGCAGACTTAAGGAACTGTCAAGGTTAATGGGGGATTGGAGGCGATGGGGGGATACGCGTCAATCATTCATCTCCACAAAAATGAATTCTTCCCGGGGCAATTTCAGGCAGGTAAGGACGTTGCCGTAGGCGGCGCCGGTGTCGATGCCGATCTTGTTGGGCAGCATCAGGGGCTGCCTGAAAGGGGTGTGGCCGAAGATCACCTTGCGCCCGAAGTCATCCATGGAGGCGATGAAATCGCCCCTGATCCACAGCAGGTCCTCTTCCCCCTGCTCCTCCAAAGGCGCCCCGGGCCGCAGGCCCCCGTGCACAAAGATGTAGTCGGGGGTTTCATAATAGAGCCGCAGTTCCTGATAAAACCTCTGGTGGTCCGGAGGCAGGACCAGCTTCTCCAGGCGCTCCCAGTCCCGGCCCCAATAATCCCTGATGGTGCTCAGGCCGCCGTTGAACATAAAGAGCTCCACTTCCTGCCCCTGGAGGAAGTTCAACAGCATGGCTTCGTGGTTGCCCTTGAGACAGATGACCTTATCCGGCGGGGCCGAATTTTTCAGGCGCAAAACGTAATCCACCACGCCCTTGGAGTTGGGCCCCCGGTCGATATAATCCCCCATGAAGACCAGCTGGTCTTTCTCCAGATCCGGCTTGATCTGCTCCATGAGGCGCTCCAGGGCATCCAGATGCCCGTGAATGTCGCCGATGGCATAGATATCCGCGCTCATGCAACTCCTTGGGGAAGGTTATTGGGGGAGGGGGCTAAGGGCCAACGGCCCTTACCCCCTCCCCCAAGCCCCCACCCCCAATCCCTTAAGTTTTTATCTGGCTAAGTTGAGGCGGGGCCAGCGGCCCTGCCTCAACCAGCCCCTTACACGGGTTGGGAGGGGGGCTTGGGGGGAGGGCAGGGCCGTTGGCCCTGGCCCTCCCCCCACCATCATCCTACAGCCACCTGAACAGCTTCTCCCGGCGGTCCAGGCGGGTCAGTCCCGCCTCCTGGGCCAGGCGCTGGGCCTCGGCGTGTTCCAGGCCGGTGAGGAACTTGCGCAGCGAGGGGTGCTCAAAGGCCCGGCCGCAGGGACGGTACTGCCCCATGACGTTAACATAAGTATCGGGAGAAATCTCCCGGGCCAGAAACTCCATAACTTCTTTGGTGCCGGCCAGGCCGTCGGGCAGCACCAGGTGGCGCACCAGCAGTCCCCGCCGGGCCACGCCGTCTTCATCCAGCACCAAGTCTCCCACCTGGCGGTGCATTTCCTTCAGGGCCTGGCGGACGACCTCCGGGTAATCCTTGCCTTGGCAGAGGTCGGCCGCCACCGCGGGGTCCCAAAATTTAAAGTCCGGCATATAGATATCGATCACCCCATCCAAAAGCTTAAGGGTTTCCGCGGCATCATAGCCCCCGGTGTTATAAACCAGGGGCACGTTAAGGCCGCCCTCGATGGCCAGGGCCAGGGCCTCCAGGATCTGGTAAACTTGGTGGCTGGGGGTGACGAAATTGATATTGTGGCAGCCCCGCTCCTGCAGGTTGAGCATCATGGCCGCCAGGTCGGCAAAAGAGACCTCCTCCCCTTCACCCCCGTGGCTGATTTCATAGTTCTGGCAAAAGATGCAATAAAGATTGCAATAGGTAAAAAAAATGGTGCCCGAGCCCCGCCGCCCCACCAGGGGATCCTCTTCGCCGAAATGGGGCCCGTATGAGGAGGTGACGGGCTGGTCCCCGGTGCGGCATAAGCCCCGCTCGCCGTGGTGCCGGTCCACCATACAGTTGTGGGGGCAGAGAGTGCATTGGCTTAAAATGTCATAGGCCGCGGCGATCCTTCCTTTCAATACCCCCCGGCGCTGGGTCTCCAGATAAAGAGGCTCCCATTTTTCCATGGCGTTTATCAGCTTCGTAGGGCGCGTTATACGCGCCATTTTTGGTGCGTAGGACGCACCCTACGAAACTAAAATTTTCTCCTGGCTGGGGAAGTCGGGCTTCAGCCCGCCTTCCCCAGCCCCTTCTGCGGGTTGGGAGAGGGGTGTGGGGGGAGGGCAGGGCCGTTGGCCCTGGCCCTCCCCCCACTCATTTCACCTCTCCCCCTCACCACTCCTCCACCTCCATCCGCCAGGGTTCCAGCAGGCTGCGGGGGATATCGGCGATGAAGCGGGAGGGGGTGTTGATGGTCATGCCGAACTGTCGGCTATAGCCCACGGTGGGAAAGACCACCGCCAGGTAGCTCCGGGCCCTGGTGGCGGCCACGTACATGAGGCGGCGTTCCTCCTCCGTTTCCTCTTCCCGTTCCTGGGAGTAGAAGGCCGGGAAGCGCCCCTCCGCCGCCCAGATAATGAAGACCGCCTCCCATTCCAGGCCCTTGGCCGAGTGCACCGTGGACACGGTGAGGTAGTCGTGGGTGGGCGCGCTCACGTCCGCCAGGCTGGCCGGCGGCTCCAGGGTGAGGTCGTTCAGGAACGACCGCAGTTCCCGGTACCGGGCGGTGATGGTGAGCAGGTGCTCCAGGTCCTTCATCCTTTTAGGGTAGTCATCATAGCGGGCCTTGGCCAGGGGCTCGTAGTAGGCCAGGGCCAGATTCATGCGGGTCATCAGGGACTGGCCGGGGGCGCCCAAATTATCCATCAGGTCTGCAAGTTCTTTGAGGCCCGGCGGCCGCTTCTGGGACCTGAGCCACTTGGCCGCGGCGGCCAGATCAAAATCCCGTTTTACCTGGGAGCTGAACTTGCTCACGGTCTGGCGCCCCACTCCCGAAACCAGTAAGAGGACCCGGCTCCAGCTCACGGTGTCCCGGGGGTTGGCCACTACCCTTAAGAAGGCCAGCAGATCCTTGATGTGGGCGCTTTCCATGAACTTGAAGCCCCCGAACTTCAGGAAAGGAATGCCGGCCCGCACCAACTCGATCTCCAGGTCAAAGGAGTGGTAGCCGGCCCGCACCAGCACCGCCATCTCTTTCAAAGGGTACCCTTGCCGCTGCAGGTCCTGTACCTGGGCCACCACCAGGCGGGACTGCTCGTTTTCGCTGGCCGCCCGGAAGAGCCGGGGCCGCACCCCGTCGCTCTTGCGGGTGAACAGGCACTTGGTGTAGCGCTCTGAAGCGCCGGCGATGATGGCGTTGGCCAGGTCCAGGATGGGCTGGGTGCTGCGGTAATTCTCCTCCAGCTTGATGATGCGGGCGCCGGGGAAGAGCTTGGGAAAATCCATGATGTTGCGGAAGTTGGCCCCCCGGAACGAATAGATGGATTGGGAGTCGTCCCCCACGGCCATGACGTTTTGGTGGGTGTAGGCCAGCAGCCGCACCAGCTCCGCCTGCAGCCGGTTGGTGTCCTGGTATTCATCCACCATGAGGTAGCGGAAGCGCTCCGAGAGGTGCCGCCGCACGTCTTCATGCTCCATGAGCAGGCGCCGGCCCTCGAGCAGCAGGTCGTCGTAGTCCAGCAGGTGCTGGCGGCGCTTTTCCTCCTGGTAGGCCGTGGTCAAACTCGCCAGCCGGTCGCGTTGCTCCAGGAACTGGGAATAGTCCCGCATCAACAGGTGGTCCAGGGACAGGTCTTTGTTCACCACCGCGCCCAAAATCTCCGCCAGGGTCTCCTTGCGGGGAAAGGGCCCGGGAAGCTGCTTGAAACCCAGCCGCTCCTTCAGCATCTGCAAGAGATCGGCTTGGTCACCCCGGTCCATCACCGTGAAGCCCCCGGGGTAGCCCAAACGGTCGCCGTACTGCCGGAGCCACAGGTAGCAGACGCCGTGAAAGGTGCCCCCCATCACCTGGCCCAGGGGCCGGTCCAAAAGATGCACCGCCCGGGTCAGCATCTCCTGGGCCGACTTGCGGGTGAAGGTGAGGAGCAGGATGGCCCCGGGGTCCACCCCCTGCTCCACCAGATGGGCCAGGCGGTAGACTAGGGTGCGGGTCTTGCCGCTACCGGCCCCGGCGATGACCAGCACGGGACCATCCACGGTGACCACCGCTTCATACTGGGCGGGGTTGAGCTCCCTCTGATAATCGATACGCCGGACCGGGGCTTCTTGAGGTACGGGTTTGAAGGTGTAGGTCATTGTTAGGGTGTTTATTGAAGATAAGCTGTTTTAGCAGTTGGATTATAGGGCGGCCTGTGGCCGCCAGATTTCTATAATTTATTGATTACATTGCTGATGCTATCAGACGATTTTATTTCAATCGCGAATTTCTTATCCTGCATTAATTTCCTTGAATTATCAAAAAATTGTAAAACTTCTTTGTCATTGATTTCCGATAGATCCGATGAGTATACTCCAAGGCCGTGATCGACCTTTGAAAATTGTTTAATCCCTTTTGGAAAATTTGCGATTTTGTTTGCTTTAATCACATAATAAGCATTTATTTCTAATTCGTCGTTTAGAGCTACACAGACAAAATGTGTAGCTTTAACTTTTTTCTTCTTATTTTGATGCTTGAGTGCCCAACCCCAATAGCGATTTTTTAGTTTAAATTCATTCTTAAGACATGATAATTTAACATCTATTTTAATGTTGCTATATTCCAAATCATAACCAGATTGATTTCCTTTACTAATAACCTCTATACCCTCTTCATTTAACTTACTCTTTACAAGTAATTCCCCTAAGTAACGTTTAATTGTAGATAAATTCATGTTTTTGCAATTTTCATCATTTAGTACTTTTTTTAACAAATTTATAGTTCGGTCTAACGCATCCATTTTTAATCAATCCTTTACTCGATAGCCGATTTATTAAAATAGTCGATAATCGCCCCGGCCAGGGCCGGGATGGTGAACTCGGCCGGTTCAATTTGCGGGGTGATGCCGTATTCCTGGAGCGTCGCCGCGGTGATGGGGCCGATGGCGGCCACGGTGGCGTGGGCGGCCAGCTCCTGGAACCTCTCTTGGCCCAGGAGGGCGGCGAAGTTGTGCACCGTGGCGGAGCTGGTGAAGGTGAGGAGGTCCACCCGGCCCTCTTTAAGCGCGGCCTCGGCTTCCGGGGGGATGCTTGCCGGCGTCCGGGCCTGATAGACCGGCGCCACGTCGACTTTAACCCCCAACCGGGCCAGGCCGTCCGGCAGTAAGCCCCGGGCCACCTGGGCCCGGGCCAGCAACACCCGCATCCCCGAAAACATGCTGGGGGCCAAGACCTCCAGCAGCCCTTCGGCCTGGAAGATCTGGGGCACCAAATCCGCGATCATGCCGTATTCCTTCAGGGCCTGGGCCGTGGCCGGCCCGATGACCGCGATTTTGGCCCGGCCCAGGGCCCGGGCATCCTGGCCCTGCCGGAAGAGCCGGGACATGAAGGCCCGCACTCCGTTGGCGCTGGTGAAGATGACCCAGTCATATTGAGAAATCTCCTTAAGGGCCCTATCCAGGGGGGCGTAATCGTCCGGGGGCGCAATCTCGATGGTGGGCACTTCCAGGCAGCGGGCCCCCGCGGCGTTCAAAAGCTCCACCAGGCGGGAGGCCTGCTCCCGGGACCGGGTCACCACCGCGGTCTTGCCCCACAGGGGGCGGGTCTCCCACCACTTAAGATAGGGGCGCAACTCCACCACGCCACCCACCACCAGAATGGCGGGAGGTTTGATGCCGGCTTCCCGGGCGTGGGCCGCGATATCGGCCAGGGCCCCGGTCACCGTGCGCTGCGCCAGGGTGGTGCCCTTCTCAATCACCGCGGCCGGGGTTTGTGGGTCCCGGCCTGCGTCGATCAGACGCCGGCAGTTGTCCGCCAAATTTTTCACCCCCATCAAGAACACCAGGGTGCCGGGGTTCTGACCCAGGGCCCCCCAGGGGATGGAGCTGGCTTCCTTGGTGGGGTCTTCATGGCCGGTGATGAAAGTCACCAGGGTGGTGTAACGCCGGTGGGTCACGGGGATGCCGGCATAGGCCGGCACCGCCACCGCGGCGGTCACCCCGGGAATGACTTCAAAAGGGATGCCGGCCTTGGCCAGCTCTTCGGCTTCCTCGCCCCCCCGGCCGAAGACGAAGGGGTCGCCGCCTTTGAGGCGCACCACGGTGAGGCCGGCCCGGGCCTTGGCCACCAGCAGGTCGTTGATACCGGCTTGCGGCACCGCGTGGGCTCCGGCCTTTTTGCCCACGTAAATGATTTCCGCGTCCGCCGGGGCTTCCTTGAGGAGCTCGGGGCTGGCCAGCTGATCGTAGACCACCACCTGGGCCCGGCGGAGCACCATGAGGCCCTTCACAGTGATCAGCCCGGCATCCCCGGGGCCCGCGCCGACTAAGTAAACCATTATAAAATCATAGCATATTTTCACCACAGAGACACAGAGGACACAGAGATTTAAAAATTAGAGCCATGATTAAGCCTTGGCTCAATCATGGCTCTCTTGGTGCTCTCTGTGCCTCTGTGGTGAATCTTTTCTGTTAAATTCGGCACCTCTTCCGGTTTTCTATCCCTTCCACCACCCCGCGGTATTTCTCATGGATCAGCTGGCGGTCAAAGTCCCACATTTTCTGCAGCAGGTCCGCCTTTTCGCCGTCGCTGCAATAGGCCATGCAGGGGATGAAAAAGTGCTTGTCCTCTTTTTCGATGTGCTGCGGATAGAATTCCACCAGCTTCGTAAGATGCTGCATGAGGTCATCCAGGGCCCCGGCTTTTTCCAGGAGATAGCCCTCCTTGGCTTTCATCAGGGCGGCGGTGGTCTCCCGGGCCCAGACGTGGTCCCGGATCAGCTCCTCCAGGGTGCGGCGATGCTCCGGGGACAGCTCTTTGGCCGCCAGGGCCGCAAAGAGGATGTCCTCCTCCTTGCCGTGGTGGCAGCGGTCGGCGTAAGTCCGCATGAAATCCACCGCAGTGTCGATGAAGACCGGGTCCACAAAGGCGAACTCCGGGTCCACGGCCACGTTGTCCTTGATCCGGGTGAGCTCCGAGCGCATGAGGGCGATGAGGCGCTCGATGAGCCGGTGTTCGATCATCAAAGGTCCGATGGGGAGCATAAATAAATCCTCGCATTATTTGAACCGCCGATGAACGCCGATAAACCCAAATAAAAATCTGCGTCCATTGGCGTTTATCGGCGGTTTATACTCTTACCAACTCGTATTCCCGGGCTCCCAGGCCCAGCTCGGCGGCGTACTCCAGTTGAATATGCCAGTCCACCTGGGGGTAGATGTCCTTGAACTTGTCGCTACCGGGGCTGAGATCCTTGAGGCTGGAGCCGGCGATGCCCGGGCTTTCGATCACCAGGTCGGCGCAGGCCTGGTCGATGGCCACCGGGTCCCGGGAAGCCAGGATGCCGACGTCCCCCACGATGGGCAGGTCGTTGTGCCCGTAACAGTCGCAGGCCGGCGACACCTGAGTGATGAAACTGACGAACACGCTGCGGTCCCGGTGGAATTTCATCACCCCGGAAGCGTATTCCATCATTTTCTTGAGAAAAACCGGGATGGACTCGTTCCACTGGATCTGGATGTTGCCGTAGGGGCACACCAGGAGGCATTCGGCGCAGCCCACGCACTTGGTGGGGTCGATGACCGCCTTTTCCGTCTCCGGGTTGATCCGGATGGCCTCCTGGGCGCAGTGCACCACGCACTCGGCGCAGCCGGTGCATTTCTTTTCCGTCACTTTGGGGGAGATGTTGGAGTGTTGGGCCAGCTTGCCTTTGCGGGAGGCGCAGCCCATCCCTAAGTTTTTCAGAGCGCCGCCGAAGCCGGAGAGCTCATGCAGCTTGAAGTGGCTCAAGGTCACCAGCCCTTCCGCCTCCAGGATAGCTTCCGCCAGGTATACCGTTTTAAATTGCTCCCGGTTGATCTCCACCTCCACTTCGGCCTTGCCAGTGAGGCCGTCGGCGATGACCAGGGGGGCCCGCACCACCGCGTAGGCGAAGCCGTTCTCGATGGCCGTGGTGAGGTGGCTCACGGCCTCGGCCCGGGTGCCCACGTACACGGTGTTGGCGTCGGTGAGGAAGGGCCGGGCCCCGTAGTCCCACAGGCGGTCCACCACCTGGCGCACGTACACGGGCCGGATGAAGGAGGTGTTGCCCTTCTCCCCGAAATGCAGCTTCACCGCGATGAGGGGCCGCTTCTTCCGGCGCTTAACGATGCCTTTTAAATTCACCGCCTCCAGGAGTTTCTGGAATTTCTTGAAATTGGTCTCCTTGGCGCTGGCCCGGAGGTCCATGAAATATACCTGGCTGGGCATAAGAATCTCAGTTTCGAATTTTGAGTTTAAATTTCGGAAGACCCAGTTTAAGGTAGAGAAAAAGATAGTCAAACGATTTCGTAATGAAAAAGAGAAACTGATTCAGGCGGGTTTTTTCATGTAACAAGCAATAGCTCCATAATTTAAGGGAGGTCCACAGACTTCGGTTAAATCGTGCTCAATATCCTCCCACATACAGCACTTGCTGGTCCATTTCCCCTTAGGTAATAAACGCGCAGCATGGGTAACAATTATCATGTTTATCCTCTCTATCTCTTTAACAAAAAGAGCAATTTTAATAAAACCCTCTTCAAGAACACCATCCGTACATATAACAAATCCTATCGATTCATAAGCCTTTATTACAGCACCGGGTCTAATTGAACGAGGGGCTTGGGGAGGCCAGTAGTGTTGTCCCATTGGGTCTGGCTCCCACCATCGTTTATCATCTCCAGCGGCCCATGCCAGGCAATTATAATCAAATGTCGCGCGGCTTGTTATCTGGTCAGGAAAGTAAATTTTTATTATACTCATCCGATTATTTTCTTCTGACGACCCCAATTAATCCAAGCTTCTACCATTTTATTAATACGACCTCTATCTTCTGGTGGAACAGGATCTATTCCAGAAATAGCCTTTAAAGCCCAAAATAAATGGCTTGGTTTATCTTTTAATTCGTTAAGTATTAAGGGAAGAGCAGGTTTTCCCATGCCAATAATCTCTTGATATGAAGGCAGCATTGCCATTGCTGTTGCAGATGGTAAGAGTGCTGCTTGCATCTTCCATTCAGATAACAGTCGTTTAAATCTCTCTGGAAGGAGTTCAACAATTGTGCAATTGGTGACGCTACTTTTTATGCGCCTTGTTTGATACCCTTCCATCGCAGATTTATATCCATGGCGCGGTTGTTTGTACAAATTATTCTTCACCATGCTTTTGGTTTCAACAGGCCATTCCTTTATATTTGATTTATGGTCAACCAAATATAAAATAACATTTGGCATTTTTATTTTCTCTCCAATCGCAGACATTGCATACCAAAATCTGAAATCATCAATTTAAGACATTCATGTTTTGAAATCGCCCGTTCAATTGTTGCTTTCAATTGCTGAAGATCATCTTCATCGAGTCCCAAATAAAAATCCTTTGTTTCCGCGCCTTCTTGATAGACTAACTTTAAAGAATGTACTATAACAGCAGCGGATGGCCTAATTCCTGGGTCGCCATGTTTAAAAACTGGCCTGATATCTGAGTATAGTTCAGATCGGATAAATAAATGTTGATGTTGTGGCATTAATCTGAAAACTTTGGCTTTTACTCCAAATATGTCATGAAATGAAAGAAATTTTTTAAAAAATTCCTCGAATGCTTTGTAATCTTTTCCTGATGCCTTGACCCGCTTTCCAGCGGATTCTTTAAAGGCATTTACCAGAGCTGAAGCGAAAGCTTCAATTTCTTCTCCGGATGTATCGAATGAATCATATATAAGGGATAGAACACGAATTATTTCATCGGCTTGTTGATATTTGACTTTTGTGATTTTTTGAAAGATTCTGGTAAAATCATTCAAGTGGGAAATAGGCTCTTCTTGAATTGCCTTCAGAAAAGCATCCCTCAAGTCCTGCTTTAACTGGAACAAAGTGAACAAATTAATAAGGTATTTTCTATCATCCTCTGGAATAGCTAATTTTAGCACTTGGACCCCCTAGCTCGCAATCAATTGCCATATGCAGCGACCATACCACCAAATTTGCCCGCGGAAAGCATGGTTATAATATAATTATATTAGTCAAGATTGCAAGATATCTACCCCAAACTGGAACATTCCGATTCTGCTGGCCATTCGCCATAATCTCGGTCCCTAATAGACGACCAAGAAATCGCCTGCTCCGCCCCTTAACTGCCGACTGATTGCTCCCATACCACCCGACCGTTCACCACGGTCATCACAGCCCGGCCCTTCAGGGTCCAACCATGGAAGGGGCAGTTGCGGGATTTGGAGGCGAAGGTTTTCGCGTCAACCTGCCATTCCCGGTTCAGGTCTATTAATGTCAGGTCCGCCGGAGCGCCTACGGCCAGGCTGCCTCCGGGGATGCCCAGGATGCGGGCCGGGTAAGTGCTCATCCTGGCGACTAATTGCGACAGGGAGAGAACACCGTCGTGCACCAGTTTCAGACTTAGGCCCAGGCTGGTCTCCAGACCGATGAGACCGAAGTCGGCGGCCTGGAACTCCAGGTCCTTTTCCAAGGTGCTGTGGGGGGCGTGGTCGCAGGCGATGGCGTCCAAAGTGCCGTCTTTGAGTCCCTCCTTGACCGCGGCCACGTCCGCCGCGGTGCGGAGCGGCGGGTTGACCTTGGCGTTGGTGTCGTAGCCGTACACCGCTTCGTCGGTCAGGCTGAAATAATGGGGCGCGGTCTCGGCGGTCACCGGAATACCCGCGGCCTTGGCCCGACGGATCAGCTCCACCGAACCGGCAGTGGAGACGTGGGCGATATGCAGGCGGCTGCCAGTGAGCCTGGCCAGGGTAAGGTCCCGGAAGATTATGACCTCTTCAGCGGCGGCGGGGATGCCCTTGAGTCCCAGTTCCAGGGAGACCCGCCCCTCGTGCATCACCCCGTCGGCCCTTAGGTCCAAATCCTCGCAGTGCAAGACCATCGGCAGGTCAAAGGTTCTGGCGTATTCCAGGGCCCGGCGCATGATCATGGCGTTCATCACCGGCCGGCCATCATCGCTTACGGCCACGGCCCCGGCCTTCTTTTGGTCGCCGTATTCGCTCAACTGCTCGCCCTGGGAGCCCATGGAGATGGCGGCCACCGGATAGACCCGGGCCAGCCCCGCGGTCCGCGCTTCGTCCAGGATAAAACGGGTCACCGCGGCGTTCTCGTTCAACGGCTGGGTATTGGGCATGCAGGCCACCGCGGTAAAGCCGCCATGTACCGCGGCCCGGGCGCCGGTCTCGATGGTCTCTTTGTATTCATCCCCCGGCTCCCGCAGGTGGACGTGCATATCGATGAGGCCCGAAGTCAATACCAATCCCTGGGCCTCGATAACCCGGCGGCCCTCGCCGGGGATGGCGCCGGGGGGTTCGACCGCGGCAATCTTGCCGCGATCAATAAGCACATCCTTCGGGGCTTCCAGGCCTTGGGACGGGTCCACCACCAGGGCGCCTCGAATAAGCATCACTTTTCACCTCCGATCAAGAGGTAAAGAATGGCCATGCGCACCGCCACGCCGTTGGTCACCTGCTCCAGGATAACGGAGTAAGGCCCGTCGGCTACCTCCGGGGAAATCTCCACCCACCGATTCAGAGGCCCCGGGTGCATGATGATGACGTCACTTTTGGCCTTTTCCAGGTGCCGGAGGTCCAGGCCGAAAGATTGGTTGTATTCCCGCAGGGTGGAGATGAAGCCCTGGCCCATGCGCTCCAGTTGCAGCCGGAGCATCATGACCACGTCGGCGTCGGCCACGGCCTCCTCCAGGGAAAAAGTGACTTCCACCCCCAGGTCCGCCAGAAACGGCGGCAGCAGGGTGGCCGGGCCGGCCACCATCACCTTGGACCCCATCTTCTTGAAGGCCAGGATGTCGGAGCGGGCCACCCGGGAATGGGCGATGTCGCCGATGATGGCCACCTTGAGGCCGTCCAGGCGCCCTTTGGCCTCCCGCACCGTCAGCAGGTCCAGCAGCGCCTGGGTGGGGTGCTCATGCAAGCCGTCGCCGGCGTTGATGACCCCGCATTTTTTGAGCTTGCCGGCCAGGAAGTGGGGGGCGCCGCTGGCGTAATGGCGGATGACCAGGACATCCGGCTGCATGGCCTGGAGGTTGGCGGCGGTGTCCGCCAGGGTCTCGCCCTTGACGGCGCTGGAGACCGCCACCGTCAGGCTTTGGGTGTCGGCGCTGAGGCGCTTGGCCGCGATCTCGAAGGACATGCGGGTTCGGGTGCTGGGCTCGTAAAACATGGTCATCATCATCTTGCCCCTGAGGGTGGGGACCTTCTTGATGGGCCGATCGGAGATTTCCTTGAGGGAAGCGGCGGTGTCCAGGATATGCCGGATCTCCTCGGGAGCCAGGTCGGCAATGCCTAACAAATCCTTCCGCCGGAATTCCATAATCTGGTCCTTTCTACCTACGAGGGTCCGTTAGCCCCATCTGGTTTTTTTGCCGTTGGTTGCACGGCCGCCCTAAAAGAACATAAGTCTTGTTAAGGACCGCGACCACCCTGCCACGGAGGCCGCCCAAAAAAAAACCTCCTTATCTAAAGGAGGCTTGGCCCGAAGGTCCCGGTTCTCGTGTATGCAGGCAGTCAGACATAATCTTGTTTCTTTTAGCACTAATCATTCCTAAATTCAAGAAGATTATCTCGGCCATTTTTCTAGGCCGGCAAACGTTGACAGTCCCCGGTTCGATTCCTATTTATTGGCTATTGAGGCAGCAAACGATTGGAGGGATCCTAGATGGCCAGGGAATTAATGAAGCGGGAACCGCTGGGGGAACTATCCCGGCTCCGCCGGGAAGTGGACCGGATGTGGGAGGACTTCTTCGGTCCCAGAGGCTGGGGGTTGCGGCCCTGGGAGGGGGAGTGGGCTCCTGCCATAGACGTCTCGGAAACCGCCGATAAAGTAGAGGTCAAAGCGGAAGTTCCAGGCATCGACCCCAAAGAGATCAACATTACCCTGACCGGCGACGTCCTCACCATTAAAGGCGAGAAAAAGTCGGAGCGGGAGGAGACCAAGGAAAGTTACCACCTGGTGGAGCGGAGCTACGGCTCCTTTTCCCGTTCCCTGACGCTGCCCGCCGCGGTGGAAGTGGACAAGATCGATGCCAGGTATGAAAAAGGGGTCTTGACCGTTACCTGTCCCAAAAAGGAGGAGGTCAAGCCCAAGGCCATCGAAATCAAGGCGGCGAAAGCCTGAGATCCGCCGGGGCCCCAGCGTCTCTTCCTCTTGCCGCTTCCCAGCGCGGAAACGGGCGGTCAGAGGAGGGGACCGGCGCTTAAAATCTTAACTGCTGACCAACCGGAGAAGGCGAAGCTCTAGAGAAACTGTCACCTCTCACCTTAGAAGGAACCCCCTATGAATGTGGAACTGGAAGCCATCATCAAGAGCGCCATCGCCCAGGAAGAGTTGTCCCACGAGTTTTACCGCCGCATGGCCAACCTGGTGACTCACCAGGAAACCAAGGACACCTTTGAGTATCTGGCCAAGGAAGAGCTGGAGCACAAGCACTTTCTGCAAAGCTGTATGACTCCCCAGGGTTGCAGCCTCGCCGGCCACGCCCAGAACGCGCACCTGGCCGAGCTGCTCAAGGCCCCGGAGTTTCGGGATGACATGTCTCCCAAGGAGGCCCTGGTCATTGCCATGAAGCGGGAAGAGGGCTCTTATAATTTTTACCAGGCTCTGGCGGCCCTACAGCCCCCGGGGGAGATCAGGGTCTTTTTGGAGAAGATGGCCGAGGTGGAGCTGGGCCACAAGGAGAAGATGGAATACCTTTACGACAATGCGGCCTTCCCTGAGGTCTGGTAAGAAGGCGTCAGGGATGGTGCGGGGCCTGCTTATAGCCCTGGAGGGCATCGACGGGTGCGGCAAGTCCACCCTCGCCGGGCTTTTGGCCGCGGTCTTGGAAAAGCAGGGCCGGGAGGTGGTCCTGACCCGGGAACCCACCACCGGGATAACCGGACAAACGCTGCGCCGCTATCTGAGCGGCCCCAGCCGCCATCTCAGCCCTGAAGAAGAACTGCAGCTTTTCGTCGCGGACCGCCGGGAGCACGTGGACCAGATCATCGGGCCGGCCCTGGCGGCGGGAAAAATCGTCATCACCGACCGTTACTACTACTCCTCGGTGGCGTATCAGGGGGCCCTGGGGCTGGACCCCAACCGGATCCTGGCCTTGAACGAGGCTTTCGCCCCCCGCCCCGACCTGGTCTTTGTCCTCAATCTTCCCGTCCTGGTGGCCATGAAGCGTCTGGCCAGAAAGGGCAAAGAAGGTTTGCAGGTGAGCGAATCCCCGAATTACCTGAAACAGGTGGCCGCCATTTACGCCAGTCTGAAAGGCCCCCACATCCGCCAGCTAGACGCCGAGCCGCGGCCGGAGGTCATCAAGGAGATCCTATTGGAGGAAACCACCCGGGAACTTAAGAGAATCGAAGGAGAACCCCAGGCATCTTAAGCCTGAAAGGTTCACCGGGATTCGGGGGTTTGCCCTAGGGCGGGTACCGCCGCCCTACCTGCTTGAACCAGGACTTACTGTCTGGTATTCCCCTCCCAAAAGGAAATCTTTGGTGGCACAGGCTGCCAGCCTGGGCGGGGGCAGGCTGCAGCTGCGGCTGCACCGTTATTTTCCTTTGGAGCCGGGAAGATACTTACCGGCCGCTAATCGGTTGTTGAGGACAGGTTTCCCCGGCGGCCGCCGCCGTAGATTTTCCCCCAAAGAGGCCGGCCCCGGCTCCTTTCCCCGTGCCGATTCCCTTGACAAGTTTGGCGCCAAGGGTTAATAATTACAAGTTCGGGCCGTTAACTCAGTCGGTAGAGTATCTGCCTTTTAAGCAGAGAGTCGTTGGTTCGAATCCAACACGGCCCACCATCGGCCACGTCCCCATCGTCTAGCCTGGTCCAGGACACCGGCCTTTCACGCCGGCGACACCGGTTCAAATCCGGTTGGGGACGCCACATTAAATCAATGGGTTATGTCGTCATGGCCTAACCTTTCTTTTTTATTCCCCACACTATTCCCCACATGACAGGTCCATAAAGAGGTAAAAAGGGCAAAGTTGTGTGCTTGTGCCTGGCACCGGTTCCCAGCCCCGGTGGTGGACGTGGAGCCCGGCTTCAGTTCGCGGGTGCGCCGGAAGGCCATTGCTCTCACCCTAATTGCTTCTCCTGGGGCTTCTTGTGCGGTCGATTTTGGTGGGGGGCCTAACCCTCACGGAACCCGGAGAGGGGGTAACCCCTTGCTCAAGGACCCCCAAAATTGACCCAAAACTCCAAACTTAAGTTAGGAGTTTTTACGAAAAAAAGTTGATTCCTCGGTAAACGGAGAAGAGAGGGGCATTGAGATAGGGTACCTGGTGCGTCCCTCGCCTGGGCCCGCGTTGCCGTCCACCACCTGTCCCCATGGTGCGCCAGCACCCCTCTCCCAGGCCCGGCACGGTCAACCCCTGCCGCTTGCCCCCGCCCCCGGCCTGGAGATATGCCCGGCCCCCGAGGGCGAAACCCCGGACGGCGCAGGCCCCCCCTTGCTTTCGATATACCCCTCCCATACCCCACACACAAAAATCAATAATACCGTTTTCCCGGGGTTATGGGGTGTAGGCTACAGGTGATAACCCCCCTGGTCCAAAGATTCTCCAAAAATTTTAAAACGAAAATCTTCCCTGGCTTGGCGGGGGATATGTTGACTCCACTTCTTAGATAACCTTTGAGTGTGCCGGTGGAATAACACCCAAAGGCCAGAAAGGGTGCTCCCGGCGGGCGAGGTCGGCCAGGAGAAAGGCGACGGCGTTACCCACCGCTTCTGGCGTCAGCAGCGCGCGGTCCCGCGCCCGTGGCCTTGGTCTGAGTCGGAAACCGGGACACCTCGGGACAGCCCTCCCCCCAAGTCAATGTGATCTCCAATCCCCTTTGCAATGGTTCCGATATACGAACCATATGGAAAAATTAGCGAAAGAGCGGATAGTGGCAAGATAGTTATCCGTTTAATTAGGCTTTAACAAAATGGATGGAGGCCAGGAGCAGTTAATGAGCGAGGGGGGCGGAACTTAAGGATGCGCTTCAAAAAGGCAAGGCCGTTTAAGTTTTACTCATCCCGCAGGCGATACCCTACCCCCGGTTCCGTCAAGAGATAATGGGGGCGGGTGGGGTCGGCTTCCAGCTTGCGGCGGAGATTGAGAATGAAGATGCGCAAATAAGGATTCTGTTCCACATAAGACGGGCCCCAAACTTCTTTTAATAATTGCCGATGAGTTACTACCTTCCCCCGATGTTTTAGCAGGACCGAAAGAAGTTTATATTCAATGGGGGTCAGATGAACTTCCTCGTGCCCGCGAAAGACCAGACGCCGTTCAAAATCCACTTTGATATTGCCCAAAGAATACGGAACTTCCTGCTTACCTTCTTCAGCCGGCATCACCTTGCGCAAGGCGACGCGAATTCTTGCCAGCAACTCGCCAATCCCGAAGGGCTTGGTCAGGTAATCATCCGCCCCGGCATCCAGATTGGCGACTTTGTCCCGTTCCTGGCCGCGGGCCGAAAGGATAATGATGGGGACGCTGGACCAGGAGCGCAACTGCTTGATCACTTCCAGCCCTTCCATGTCGGGCAGGCCCAAGTCCAGCAAGACCACCTCGGGAACCCGGGCGGCTGCCAACGCCAGCCCTTCCCGACCGGTCCCGGCCTCGATGAGATCATAGCCCTGGGTAATCAGGCTCGCCCTCAGGAACCGGCGTATTTGGGGATCGTCTTCAATCAGCAGGATGATCGGATTCATCATCATGGTTTTTCTGCATCTCTGGGAGATTCTTGTCTAAAATGGGCGCACCTTCCGCCAACGGGATGGTGAAGCTGAAAACCGCCCCGCCGTCCGGCCGGTTGGCGGCCCAGATGCGGCCGCCGTGGGCTTCGATGATGCTGCGGCAGATGGTCAGGCCCAGGCCTGCCCCCCGGGCGCTGCCCGGCGCCACCTGGTAGAATTTTTCGAAGATGCGCTCCTCCTGCCCCACCGGCAGGCCGGGACCGCGATCCGCCACGGCCACCCAAATCTCTTTATCCTGAATGCGGCCCGAAATCTCAATGGGCGTCCCCGGGGGCGTGTATTTCATGGAATTTTCCAAAAGATTAATCACCACCCGTTCCATGAGCAAGGCGTCGATCTGCACCAGCGGAAGATCGGTGGGCAGGCTGATGCTCACCGGATGATCTTGCAATTGCGGGTCCAGTTGGGTCAAAGAGCTGCCGATTACTTCCTCCAGGACATACCATTCTTTATGGAACTTTACCTCGCCGGATTGTAGCCGGCTCATTTCCAGGAGATTATACACCAGCCGGTCAAGCCTTTTGGCTTCTTCGTAGATCGATTGGGCTAACTCGTGTTTGGTCACAGGGTCAAGGCTCTTCTCCCCTTCCAGAAGGCTGCTGGCGGAACCGGCGATCACCGTCAGGGGAGTGCGCAGATCGTGGGAAACGGAACTGAGCAAGATGTTGCGCATCCGTTCGGATTCAATCTCGAACCGGGCCAATTGAGCCTGCGTGGAAAGATTTTCCCGTTCGATGGCCAGGGCTCCTTGCGTCCCCAGGGCCTCCAGCAAGCGCAGGGCATCGGCCCCCAGCAGACGGTCCGGCTGATTAGTTTCCAGCCGTAAAACCCCGATGACGTTTTGCGAGGCGATTAACGGCAGATAAATTCCTTTGACGGCGGGGAGAGTCTCGGTGCCCGCCCCGGCCAGGTGACCGTGCCGGAAGACCCATTGCGCCACCATCCCTTCTCTGACATCGTCCTCGGAAAAAGGGTATCCGGCCTGTATTTGCAGCTTCCCCGCGGCATCCGGCATCAGGATGGTCACCCGGCTGTCGAATATTTGGGAAATCTGCTCAGCCGCCACTTGCAGCAGTTCTTCCAAACTATCGATGGCCGTGAGGTTCTGGCTCATTTCATAAAGAGCCGCGGTCTGCCGTTCCTGCCGGCGGGAAACTCTGGCCTGGTGGCGGACCCGGGTGGTCAAGCCGCTGACCAGGAGGCTCACCAGGAGCATGACTACCAGGGTGATGGCATATTCGGTGTTGGCCACCGCAAACGAGTAGTACTCCGGGACAAAGAAAAAGGCAAAGGCGGCCACACTGAACAAAGAGGAAAAAATGGCAGGCCCGCGGTTAAGGAAGGAGGAAATGATCACTACGGTGAGCAGATAGATCATCGCCAGATTGGTGAGGGCCAGGTAAGGGAACAAAATAAAGCCCAGCCCCGTGCACAGACCCACCCCGCCGCCGGCCGACAGGTATTCCCAGAAGCGCCGTCGCGCCTTGAGCGCCTTGGCTCTCCCGGGGGCGGCTTCTTCCCCTTCGCCGGAGATCACGAAGATGTCGATGGGGCCGCAATGCCAGATGAGGTGATCTACCAGGGATATGCCCAGAAACCGGCGCCAGCGGCGCTCCAAGGGCTTGCCCACAAAAATCTTGCTCACCTGGTTTTCCCGGGCAAAGGCCAGGATCTCGTCGCCGATGCGGAAGCCGGAAACCTTGACCGCCTGGCCCCCCAGTTTCGACGCCAGATATAGAGCCTGGGCCACATGTTCCTGGTTTTCCGGAGAAAGGCGGGTATGGGAGGGAGTCTCGACGTACAGGGCAAACCATTTTGCCCCCTGAGCCTCGGCGATGCGCTGGGTGGCTCGGATCAACGGCAGGGAGAACGGGCTGGGGCCCAGGCAGACGAGCAAACGTTCCCTGCTGGCAAGTCTTTGCCTCTCCTCCGGCGTGGTCAGCGCCCCCGGGGCAGGGTCCGGCTGCATATGTTCCTTATTTCCTTAACTATATTATTTATCGCAGCATACCCGGTCCTGGCTTTGGGGTCAAGGGTTGCTGCGGTTTTAGGTGTATGGCGCGTAGGACGCTCCCTACGTTTCCCAGGTAGGGTGCGTCCTACGCACCAATATGCGTCGCTTCAAAGCATGACGCGGTAGGGGCGGGTTTCAACCCCGCCCCTATAGGAAAAATCGCAGAGGACCAGACTATCGCCACCGTCAGATTGCCCCGGGAGACCTCCTGCAACCATCCGGCAATGACCTGGATGAGGCCGGTCTCTTCCGCCCCGGCGATGACCATGAAGAGGGCGATGAAGAAGACCAGGGTGGGCCACTCCACTGCTGGCGGATCCCATGATGGCCGCCTGGAACGTTGGCAAGTCGGGAGTTAACGAGCCGAGCAGGGAGGTCAGGTTTCTGCGGCTATATTCGCATCTAACGCAGTCTTTTCCAGGCGCTCCACTTCCAAAGCCAGGGCGACTTGTTTGGCCAGGGATCCCAGGAGGCCCAGGCGCAATTGCTCCGGCAACAACCAAAGCTCGGATTCGGGATCTTTGAGCCGCAGGGCCAAAACTCCTATGACGGCCTTGGTCGCTTGCAACGGCACATAGAGAAATGGGGAGTCCGGTGCGGTTTTGGTCCCCCATCCCGCCATTTGACCGGTGCGAAAGGCCCATTGGGCCACACTAAGTTCTTTTATCATATCCTTTTCAAACCCCGCCGAAAGATCACCAACGACCGGGTGTAACTTGCCATTCTCCTCGGGCAGCAGCGCCACCACCTGGGACTCAAAAATCTCCCAGAGCTGTTTCACCGCTACTTGTAAAATATTCTCAACGCCCCTGGTAGTGGCGAGTTGCCGGCTGAGGGCGTGCATGGCGGCAGTCTGGCGCTCTTGCAAACGGGCGGCCTCGGCTTGCCGCCGAATCAGGATGGTCAGGTGACTGATCACCAACGCCACCAGTAACATCACCGCGAAGGTAAAAATGAAATGAGTTTCTACCAATGTAAAGGAATATCGGACAGGAACAAAAAAGAAATAAAAGGCCAGAACACTGAGTACGGAATTAAGGATAGCCGGCCCCCGACCCCAATGAATGGCCGTAACCATCACCCCCACCAAGTAAACCATAATCAGATTACTCAGTTCGAGGTAAGGATATATCAAAAAGGAAAGGCCGGTAGCCAGGATTGAATACAAGAGGCCCATTCCGTAGTCATGAAAACGGATGCTTCTGGGTTTCAACTGAACAGATAACCCCCTTGATTCTCCCGGCTCCCCGGTGATGAAGTAGACGTCAATCTCGCCGCTCATCCGCACCAGTTCATCCACGTCACTCCCAAAGAGGATATCTTTCCAGCGGTAATGATGCGGCTTGCCGGCGACAATCTTGGTGATTTTATGGTGGCGGGCGAAGTTTACAATCTTTTCGGCCATGCTCCGGCTGAACAAGGTGAAAGTCTGCGCTCCTAAGTTCTCGGCAAGCTGAAGATTCTGAACGGCCCGATTTTGCTCTGCTTCAGGTAATTGCACCATCCTGGGGGTCTTGACGTAAACCGCAAACCACTCGGCATTCAGGCTGGAGGCCATTCTCTTGGTGGCCCGGATCACTCCAGCTGCAGAAGGGTTAGGCCCCACGCACACCAGAAGCCTTTTTTGCGTTGGCATTGAAATTTCTCCTACCGTTACCACCTCGGTCTTATTTCGGTTGCCATGTTATAACGATTATAAACTAAGAAAAGCAAGAAGGTCGCAAAATTTCTCCGCCTCTACCTCCAGTCTTTGATGGCATCATACTGATGCTGATAGACAATGGATATCCGCCGGGTTCGATAATAAGATAGTGGGGTCGGGTGGGATTGTATTCCAGTTTGCGGCGGATATTAAGAATAAAGATGCTTAGGCAGACGGCTGGTTATCCATAAGGGGTGGCCTATAGTCTCATCCTGGGACTGCCGACCCTGGGACGACCCACGGTCTTGTATGTCTGGCTGCGGCCACTGGAAGAGGCCAATATCTGGCATTATAACAGGTTCTTAGTAAGGGGTCAGTGGGGGCAGGAATCCCTGCCCCCACTGATTTATCTTACCCTCAGTAAGCTATCAGGAGGTACACCATACAAATGGTGACGGTGATCATCATGGGCCACCAGCAGGCCCGCAGGTAAGACATAAAAGAGATGTGGTAGCCGGCCTTCTCCGCCAGACCCACGGTGACCACATTGGCCGAAGCGCCGATCATGGTGCCGTTGCCTCCCAGGCAGGCGCCCAGAGCCAGGGACCACCAGAGCACCCCGCTCTCCGCCCCGGGAATGGTCTGGTTCAGGAAGGCGATGATGGGCAGCATGGTGGCGGTGAAGGGGATGTTGTCGATGAAGGCCGACGCGATGGCTGAGACCCAGAGGACCAGAACTATCGCCACCGTCAGATTGCCCCGGGAGACCTCCTGCACCCATTCGGCAATGACCTGGATGAGGCCGGTCTCTTCCGCCCCGGCGATGACCATGAAGAGGGCGATGAAGAAGACCAGGGTGGGCCACTCCACTTCATGCTCCAACATCTCGACAATGTCGATCCGGGAGATGGCCAGCAGCACCATGGCGCCCATCAGGGCGGCCACCGAGACCTCCATGTGCAAGACCCCGTGGAGGATGAACAAAAAGATGACGAAGGCCAAAACCCCCAACCCCATGACCGTCAGTTTCTGGTCGGTGATCTTGTACTCTTCTTTTAAATATTCGATGGTGCGTCCCACGTCCTTGACTTCGGCGGCCAGGTAGCCCTTTTTGTACCACCAGAGATACCAGAGGGAGGTGAGGCTAAGACAGAGGGCGCAGACCAGAGAGAGGTTGGTCACGAACTGGCCGAAGGTCAACCTGGCATAGGAGCCGATGAGAATGTTGGGCGGATCGCCGATCAGGGTGGCGGTGCCGCCCACGTTGGAGGCGAAGACCTCGGGGATGAGCAGGGTCAAAGGGTTGATCTTCAAGGTCACCGCAATCTCTATGGTAACCGGGATGAGCAGCAGCATGGTGGTGACGTTGTCCAAAAAGGCGGAGGTCACCGCGGTGACCACCTGGAGGATGAAGGACAGGATAAAGATGTTGCCCCGGGCCAGGGCGTAGGACTTGTAGGCCAGCCACTGGAAGAGGCCGGTTTTCTTCAAGACCCCCACAATGATCATCATCCCCATGAGGAGGAAGATGACGTTCAGGTCGATGGACCGCATGGCGTCCTCGAAGGAGAGGATAAAGTAATTTTTGTCGAAGGTGCCGGCGGTGTACGTGATGAAAAGGACGATGGCCGCCCCCAAAAAGGCCGCCAGGGTGCGGTGCATCCACTCGGCCGCGATGAGGACGTACACCAAAAGGAGCACGATGGCGGCGATCCAGAAGGCCGGGGTGATCTGGCGTTTCAGGGTGAGGGTGGCCTCCGCCTGGAAGAGCCGGTTGCCGGCCTCATCGATTCCCGCCTCCAGGACCTTGAGCGCCTGGGAATCCTGCGTCTGCCAGCTCGGTTTCTTCGCCCGGATTTGCGCCCGGGTATCCGGCAGGGCGCCCCGGGGCAACCGATACCGCCCCACAAAGCCTCCCTTGCTGCCGGTGTCCAGGCGCTCGTCTCGCCCCAGGGGGGTGACGTGCTTGCCATTCACCAGCAGTTCGATCTCCGCCTCTTTGACCCCCTTGCCCTGGGCGTCCGCAATGACCCCGGACACCGTCAGTTTGTCGGCCTTTTCCGGCTGAGAGGCCGGAACGGTCAAGGGACAGGCAACGATTATCAGGAACACTGATATCAGAACTTTAACCGCCAGGTTTCTTGGCCAATGCATGGTTATTCCTCCGCTATTCCCCACAGTTCTCCGTTTGCGCCCCTAAAGACAAAGGCCTGCCAGGTTGACAGACTCCACCTGACAGGCCTTATTTTTTCGACCGATTATGTCTTGCCGCCGTTTACTTCCCCGGCCCATGCCGGAGTAGGCCACGTTTTGGCCAGGTTGCCCCTGGCCTGCTTATCCTTTCTTCTTTAGGTCTTTATTCAGTTTGTCCTATTTTATAACGTTTCTTCCCCGGACACTACATATCATCGGAACGTTTCATAATGAGGCATTAATTACTGCAAGCCTTTTCCCCCTCCCCTGGTGGGAGGGGGTTAGGGGGAGGGGGAAACTGCGACACTTCGCCACCCCCACCCTAACCCTCCCCCAGCAAGGGGGAGGGAATTTTAAGACCAATTATTATCCGGACGAGTAGCCCCGGCCCTCCAGTATCAGTAAGCAATCAGCAGGTACACCATGCAAATGGTGACGGTGATCATCATGGGCCACCAGCAGGCCTTCATGTAGTCCAGGAAGGAGATGTGGTAGCCGGCCTTCTCCGCCAGGCCCACGGTGACCACGTTGGCCGAGGCGCCGATCATGGTGCCGTTGCCCCCCAGACAGGCCCCCAGGGACAGGGACCACCAGAGCACGCCGCTCTCCGCCCCGGGAATGGTCTGGTTCAGGAAGGCGATGATGGGCAGCATGGTGGCGGTGAAGGGGATGTTGTCAATGAAGGCCGAGGCAATGGCGCTCACCCAGAGGACGATGATGATGGCCGCGGTGAGATTGCCCCGGGAGACATCCTTGACAAAGTTGGCGATTACCTGGATCAGGCCGGTTTCCTCGGCCCCGGCGATGACCATGAACAGGCCGATGAAGAAGACCAGGGTGGGCCACTCCACCTCTTTTTCCAGCAATTCCACGATGTCTTCCCCGGAGATGGCTACCAGCACAAGAGAACCGACTAGGGCGGCAATGCCACCTGCATGTGCAGGAAGCCATGCAGCGCAAAGAGCAAGATGGTGAGGCCCAACAGGATCAGGCCCTGGTTCATCAGCTTCTTGTTGGTGATTTTATACTGCTCCTTCAAGAACTCGATGGTGCGGGGCACATCCTTCACTTCGGCCTTGAGGTACTCCTTTTTGTTCCACCAGACCAAAAACAAGGAGGAGGCCACCAGGGAGATGGAGCAGATCAGGGTCAGGTTCTGCACGAACTGGCCGAAGGTCAGCCCGGCATAGGAGCCGATGAGGATGTTGGGCGGGTCGCCGATGAGGGTGGCGGTGCCGCCGACGTTGGAGGCAAAGGCCTCGGGGACCAGGAGGGTCAGGGGGTTGATCTTCAGGGTGACCGCGATCTCGATGGTCACCGGCAGCACCAGGAGCATGGTGGTGACGTTGTCCAGAAAGGCGGAAATGACCGCGGTCACTATCTGGAGGGCAAAGGACAGCACAAAGACGTTGCCCTTGGCCAGGGCATAGGCCTTGAAGGCCAGGAACTGAAACATGCCGGTCTTTTTCATCACCCCCACAAAGATCATCATGCCCAGGAGCAGGAAGATGACGTTCAGGTCGATGGCCCCCATGGCGTCGTCAAAGGAGATGATGTAAAAAGACTTGTCCCAGGTCCCCAGGGTGTAGGTGACGAACAGGATGATGGCCG
The DNA here is from genome assembly GCA_963790655.1 of uncultured delta proteobacterium. Lineage (GTDB taxonomy): Bacteria > Desulfobacterota > Desulfobaccia > Desulfobaccales > 0-14-0-80-60-11 > DASWLF01. The sequence goes on from CAWBPT010000028.1 coordinate 24,578, forward strand.
CGCCCAGGAAAGACACCAGGGTGCGGTGCATCAACTCCAGGGAGATGACCACGTAGACCAGCAGCAGGATGAGGGCGGCGATCCAGAAGCCCACAGTAATGGTGCGCTGCATCGTGAGGTTCTGAGCCGCCTGGAACAGGCGGTTGCCCTGGGCGTCCACCCCGGCCTCCACCACCTTAACCGGGGTGGCCGGGACCGGCTTCCAGGAGGGCTTGGCGGCCTGGACTTCCACTTTGGCCGCCGGCAGGGTCCCCGGGGGCAGGATAAAATCCGCCACAAAGCCGCCGGGCTTGCCGGTGGTTATTTCCGCCTCCTTGCCCGTGGGCTTGACGTGCTGGCCATTCACCAGTACTTCTACTTCCACTTCCTTGAGGCCCTTGCCCATGGGGTTGGTGACCAGACCGGAGAGAGCCAGATGGTCGCCCGCGGGCGCCGCAGCCGCAAGAGCCGCAGAGACAGCCAAGCCCGTGACGATTGATAAGAATATCAAGATATTCAGAGAGAAAACCAACCGCTTGCGCATGGTGAATCCCCTTTAAGCACACGTGATTTTTCATGAGTGGGGGAAAACCGGGTACATCGGTATCCGGTTTCCCCTTGTCTTAATGAATTATTTTACCGCCAACACCGGCATCCCCTGGAGCGGCCAGATGAAGTAGCAGAACACCGCCAGGAAGGCCATGAGGATGAGGCTGGGGACCCAGCCGTAGATGAAAAACTCCCCGGCGCTGAACTGCTTGCTCTCATAGGCAATGGCATTGGGGGCCGCTCCTATGAGCAGATTGAAAGGCATGCCCGCGGTGGCCAGCGACGCAAAGAAGATGACTTCCGGCGCCACCCCCAGATATCTGGCAATGACCAGGGAGACCGGCAGGGTGATGGCGATGGCCGCCACGTTCATGATGAAGTTGGTCATCACCAGGACAAAGAAGGCGATGGCCAACACGAACACCAGCCAGGGGGCCTTCTGGAACCAGCTTACCCAACTCACTGCCATCCATTCCGCCGCCTTGGTGTCATAGAGGCAGTAGCCGATGGACATGGCCCCGCCGAACAGCAGGATGATATTCCAGGGAATGGTCTCCATGTCTTCCACGCTCAGGGTGCGGGTAAGGAAAAAGAGTACGGTGGCGACGATCATGATGGCCGCCCGGTCCATGTTCTTGAAGAAGGGGATGGGGGAGAAGGACTTGAGCATGAACAGGGTCAGGACCACGATTACCATGGCGATGACGAACTTCTCCTTGTTGTTCATGGGTCCCAGTTCTTTCCCCAGGCTGGCCACCCGTTCCCGCAAGCCGTCGATGCGAGGTCTCTCGGGTTTGAAGAAAGTGATCACGGTGAGCCAGATGAAAAACACCATAAGGGCTCCCAGGGGGAGCATGTACCAAATAAGCTGAAAGAAGCCGATTTCCGTGCCGCCGGTGAACTTCTGGAACATGCCGGCGCCGGCCACGGCCCGGGCCGACCCCAGGAAGGTGATGACCGACCCGGCGCCCGCGGTCCAAGCCATGCCGATGAACAGGCCCTTGCCGAAGCGGGTGGGCTGGTCGGACTCGCTATACAGGGAGTGAATGGCCACCAGCAGCGGGAAGATGGCCGCGGCCACCGCGGTGTGGGCCATGAGCAGGGTCATCCCGGCGATAATGAGAAAGGTTCCCAACAGGATGAAATTGGTGTTCTCGCCCACGATGTTCAACATCTTGTAGGCCATGCGCTTGGTGAGGCCGGAAACCGCGAAGGCCAGGCCCATGACCACCGAGCCGAAGATGAACCAGACGGAGGGGTCGAAAAAGTCTTTCAGGGCTTGGTCAGCGGTGCGGATCGTAAATATCACCTGGAACAAGCCGATGGCGATGGCGGTGGCGCCGATGGGCATCACCTCAAAGATCCACCAGACCGCGGCCATGAGAAAGAGGCCCAATGCCATGCGGCCTTGGGGCGGCAGGGGAAAGTGCTTGCCGGATGGATCCACTGCGTCGGCTAAATCTGACATGAAGTAAAAGAGAAAAAATAAGGCCAGCCCCAAAAGAATAAAAATTATCCGCTTCCAGTCGATTGCCACCTTTTTCGCGGCAATGAAGATCTCTTCGGGCATCTCCGGGAGGCCGGCGCCTACGGGCATTTTTTTAACATCTTCCGCCATGGCAGCTAACTCCTTATAGATTTAGAGGTCCGGAAATGATCAATCGCCCAGGACCATATCGGAGATCTCTTTGAAGAGATCGCTCAGGCGAATCATGCCGGCCACCTTGGTGTCCTGAATCACCGGCATCATGCCGACGCCTTCCTTGATCATCAGGAAGATGGCCTTGGCGATGGGGTCGCTGCCCTGGACGGTGACCTTGATGGGGCTCATGACTTCGCTCACCGGTTTTTGGGAGGCCTCTTTCAAGCCGGGCCCGAAGAGGTCGCCCATCAAGACGGTGAGGCTGGGGTCCGCCTTGATCAGTGCGGTCTCATGCAGAAACCTGGGTTCCAAACCCTTGATGATGTCCCGCAGGGTCAGGATGCCCATGAGCTGGTACTTCTCGTCAAAAACCAGGACGGCCCGGGGCTCAAATTGGCCTTCGAATTTGATGGCCATTTCCCGGACAATGGCCATGGCCTGGCGCAGGGTGAACCAGTAGGGGATGTGAGGATAGTCCTCCAACGGGATCATCAAATCTTTCACCTTCTTGTCGTACGGCATGGGGACCTCCAGCAAATTTAATTTTTCCTTACCTGAGGCAGAGAACTCGCTCCTTAAGCCTGCCGTCGGTGCAGGCCTTCATGGAATATACTTTTAGCAATTGGCAGATTAAAACGGGGTTAAAATGAGGGGAAGGGCTGTTAAATTTCCGTTAAGATCGTGTTTTGTTTCACAAGGGCAAATTGCCTTCTCCTTGACTTTTCCAGGCCCCTCCATTAGAAAAGAACCACATTTTTCCCCACTTTTAGACCGGGCGATTTGCGGAGGATGACATGCCTTATCAAAAGACCGCCAAGGATTTGATGATCCGCCTGGAGGATTACCCCCACATCCCCTACTGGTTCACCCTGCGCCAGGCCATGGCCATCGTCCGGGAGGCGACGGTAAAGTTCGAAGGCAGCTTCGAACCCCGGGCCGTCCTGGTATTTGATGAGAAATACCAGCTTATGGGGATTCTGACTTTGCGGGATATCATCATAGGTCTTGAACCCAAGTTTCTCCAAGAAACCAGCCTCATTAAGATGGACCCCAGCCTGACTGTTTTATTGGGAGACTTCTGTGGCCCGAAAATGAAAGAACAGTCCCAAAGGCCCGTGAGTGAAGTCATGAGTCCCATCAAGGTCACCGTGAGCGCCGAGGATGCCATCACCAAACCCCTCTACCTGATGATTAAGGAGAATGTCGGCCTGATCCCGGTGATGCAGGGCGGTAAGGTGGTGGGCATGCTCCGGCTGAGCGATCTTTTTGGGGAAATCTCCAAGATCGTGTTGGGCGACTAGGAGGGGCGTCCTCTTCTGGTTCACCGGAGCTGGTATCGCTGCGAGTTGCAAGGTTGTGGCTCTGGGGTTAACGAAGCCCCCCTCCCGGGGTTTTCCCCTGGAGAGTTACACGGCCTAGGTGCTCAAGTCCCGCACAAACCCATTAGCGGGCTTCCCCCACCCTCCGGCTTGACTGGTGCCCCTAACTTAGCTTAAAATCTAATAAAAATGTATCTCATCTGATCTCCCAAGACCGCGGAGGATCTCTACCTGAAACGCGTCTGGCAACGCCTCGTTAAAAAGGACCGGGAAACCAATACCCAGATGGAGTTAGCGGAAAAATACGCTCACTTCCAACGGTTATTGGCTGCCAACAATGCGGTGTTGGCTTTAATGACCGACATGGAGGAAAAACTATCGGGCGATTTCCTCTTCGACCTCCAGTACATCCGGGCTAGCGTCAGCCAACTCGCCCAGGAGACTGCCGCTCTGGTAGACGCCCTCAATAACCTGGGTGATCACCGGTACGATGGCTTAGTTGATTCCTTCAGGCGCATCATCGGCGAGGTGGAAGACGTTCTGAACCAACGCCGGGAGATTCAGAAGGCCCCCCTGACCATATCTCTGGATCAGCTAGACTTGGAAATGGCGGAAATGGTGGGGGGTAAGAACGCCAACCTGGGAGAGGTGAGAAATCGGGTGCATCTCCCGGTGCCGCCCGGTTTTGCCATCTCGACTTATGCCTACAAGCTGTTCCTGGATTACAACCGGCTGACGACGCGTATCCCCGACCTCCTCGGATTTTGGAGTATTAATGATCTGGACAGCCTGGCCCTCGTCAGCGAAAAATTGAAGAGCATGGTCAACGAGGGACAAATTCCTCCAGAACTTGAGGCGGCCATCCATGAAGCCTATGAAGAGTTATGCCTCCAGGAGAAACAACGACCTTTAGTCGCCATGCGTTCCAGCGCCGTGGGAGAAGACCTCTCCCTCACCTTTGCCGGACAATACGCCACCTATCTCAATGTGCCCCCAAGCCAACTGGTAAACCGTTACAAGGACATCGTGGCCAGCCTGTTTACCCCCCGGGCCCTGTTTTACTATAAGAACAAGGGCTTCAAAGAAGAGGAGATGGCCATGGGCGTGGCCGTGCTGCCCATGATTAACGCCAAGGCCAGCGGGGTCCTCTTCACCCGGCAACCGGATGCGGCGGATCAGGATGCGGTGCTGATCAACGCCGTGTGGGGCCTGGGCAAATATGCCGTGGGTGGGGTGATCGAGCCCGATCATTACCTGGTGGCGTACCACCCTCCCGGCAAAATCATTGAACAACGCATCCCGCTCAAAGAGGTGATGCTGGTCAACCTCCCCGGGGGTGGTGTGGAAGAGGTGCCGGTACCCCCGGAAAAGGCCAACGCTCCGTGCCTGAGCCAGAGCCATCTACAACAGTTGGCGCAGTGGGCGGCCACCCTGGAGGCCCATTATCAGCGGCCCCAGGATGTGGAATGGGTCCTGGACTCTGAGGACCGGCTCTGGCTCTTGCAAAGCCGGCAACTGCAAATGCCCGTCAAAAGAGCCCCTGAGGGCAAGGCCAGGACTCTGAAACAATATCCCGTGCTGCTGGATCAAGGGAGCGTCGCCTGTCGCGGGGTGGGCGCCGGCCCCGTGGTGCTGGTGCGGCGGGACGAGGATCTCAGAAATTTCCCCCCTGGAGGTGTCCTGGTGGCCCGGCATACTTCCCCCAAGTATGTGACGGTTATGCCCCAGGCTGCAGCCATCATTACCGACGCCGGCAGCCCCACCGGCCATATGGCGCTCCTGGCCCGGGAATTCCAGGTCCCCGCCATCTTGAATACCGGCATTGCCACCCAGGTTTTGCAGCCCGGTCAGGAAGTCACCGTGGACGCCAATTATAACAACGTCTATGCCGGCATCATTACCGAACTGCTGGAGCCGCCCGGTCACGCCAAGATGAATGACCTGGCCGACAGCCCGGTTTTCCGCACCTTAAAAGCGGTGCTGAAAAAGGTGGTCCCTCTTAATCTCATTAATCCCCAAAGCGAAACTTTTACCCCGGAGGGCTGCCGCACCATTCACGACATCGTGCGCTTCGCCCATGAATTTTCCATGCGGGAGATGTTCAAACTGACGGAAAATGAACTCCGGGGGGGCAGGGAAGTAGTGGACCTGGATTCGAACCTGCCTTTTAAGGTGTGCATCCTGAACCTCGGCGGCGGTCTGAAGAAGGGTTGGAAACGCAAAATCCGGCCGGAGCAGATCACTTCCATTCCTTTCAAGGCCTTTTGGCAGGGACTCACTGCCATGCGCTGGCCCCAGGGCAAACCCGCGGGGACCCAGAGCCTCAGCTCGGTTTTTGTCAAAAGTGAAGCGGAGGTGGCCCAGGGCGCCGATCCGTATCGGGATCAAAGTTACGTAGTACTTTCGGAAAACTACATGAACTTCAGCATTCGCCTGGGTTACCATCTTTCCACGGTGGAGGCTTACGTCAGCGACCAGATTAACGATAATTATATCACCTTTACTTTCCGCGGCGGCGGTTCCACCCCGGAACGGCGGGAGCGGCGGGCCAGGTTGATTGAAGCCATCATCGACCGGATGGACCTCACTTACCAGCGCAAGGGCGACACCATTGAGGCCAGATTGGCCAAATATCCCCTGGAGCAAATGACCCAAAGGCTGATTTTGTTCGGCAAACTTACCCTCTACACCAAGCAATTGGATATGGTGCTGTTTTCCGAAGGAATTGTGGATTGGTACATTAAGGATTTCATTCGGGAGCATATCGAGGCAAAAACCTAGAATGCGTCGATTTTCTTTTTTATTTTCCAAACATGCTCTGGCCGTTATCTTGGTTTTTAATGCGGTCATTCTAGGCCTCAGCATCTACCTGGGAGTAATCTCCTCAGGGCAGATGCGTCAGATTGTCAAAGACGACTTCAATCAGCAACAACTGGTCCTGGCCCGCCATACCGCCAGCCTCCTGGAGCAGGACTCCGACTTCCTGGAGCGTGAAATAAGCACTCTTAACCTCTCCCCCTCTATCCAATACCTGGAAAAACTAACCTGGGCCAACCGCATGCGGGCGACCCTGTCCAGCGTTCGGGAGGAGGGGGTGGTGCAGATCCAGCGGATTGACCGGGAAGGGCTTCGGGCTTATCTGGTAGACGAGCACAGCGTTGACCACGTCATTACCGGCGCCTTCCAGGATTCTCCCGAAATGGCCTGGGCCCGCCAACCTGAGAATAAGGGCCGGATATACGTCAGTCAGGTATCGACTCAGATTCCCAATTATGTCGGGCGGCTTATTATGATCATGGCCGTACCCACCTATGAGCAATCGGTGGATGAAAGCCACACCCACCCTTCGGGAGATTGGTCCGGGGTGTTGGAGTTTTATATCGATGCCCAGAGCCTGGCCAGCAAATTCACCAAGCAGATCAAAAGCGGTAAAACCGGCTATGCCTGGATTATGGACAGTCAGGGTACCTTTTTGAGCCATCCGGAGCGGGACTTCATCGGCAAAAATGCCTTTACGGTGCGCAAAGAGCGCATGCCGGCCATCTCCTTCAGTGCCATCAATGAAATTCAGCGGGGAAAGATGCTGACCGGCCAGGAAGGTTTTGGAACTTACATCTCCGGCTGGCATGGGGGGCTCGGAGGAGAGATTCAAAAGCTCATCGCCTATGCCCCGGTACGGTTGGGAGAAACTATCCCCGGAGGAGCCGGTAATGTAGCGCCAATTTGGTCGGTGGCGGTGGTGGCCCCGGTCAGTGAAGTGGAGGGGGTGGTGCATTCCCTTTATCTGCGCCAGTTTTTCCTCCAGGTAATCATCGGCCTGGTGGTGCTTTCCGGCACCATCGTGATGCTTAACTTTCGCTACGAACGCCAGTTCTCCGCCAGCCTGGAAGAAGAAGTCCAGCGCCAGAAAGAAAAACTCCAGAAATCTGAAGCCCGTTACCAGGGACTGGTGGAAAATGCCCCGGACTTGATCTACAGCGTGGACGAACATGGCAGAATTCTATCCATTAATAGCTATGCCACTAATCTTTTCTCTCTGGCCCTCCCCGCCAAACCCACGGGTGAAGCTAAGCCGAAAGATTTTCTGGGATATTCCCTGTATGATATTTTCTCCAAGAAGACCGCGGCCTTCCACCTGGAATGGCTGCAGGAAGTGAGGGATACCGGACACACCCGGAGCAAGCGTCACCAGGTGGTGATCGGGGATCAGGAGTTCTGGTTTTCCACCAGTATCGTCGGCCTTAAAGATGAGAAAGGGCAGATTTTCGCCTACGAGATCATTTCCAGAAATGTCACCGGACGTAAGGCTCTGGAAGACCGCTTGATCAATATGGAGAAGCTGGCTTCCATCGGCACCCTGGCGGCCGGCGTGGCCCATGAAATAAATAATCCCATCGCCGTAATCATGGGCTTTACGGAACACTTATTGGAGAAGACCGCGGATCTGCCTGAGATCCATGAAACCCTGGAGGTCGTCGAAGAAGAGGGGCTTAGATGCAAAAAGATCGTGGAGAACCTCCTTACTTTTGCCCGGGTCCCGGAACGCACCGAAAGCAGCGCCGATATCAATATGATTCTGGAAAAAATGTTGGCGGTGGTGCAAAATAGCCTATTACTCAGAAAGATCAGCCTGGAAAGCTCCTTCGCCCCTGACCTGCTCCGGGCCAAAGGCGACCCGCGGGAATTGCAGCAGGTCTTCATTAACCTGATCAACAATGCCATGGGAGCCATGAAACGTGGCGGTAAACTTAAGGTCGCCACCTTCCTCACCCCAGACCGGAAACGGGTAGCCATCGAATTTAGCGATACCGGCAGCGGTATCCCCCGGGAAATTCAACCCAAGATCTTCGATCCCTTCTTTACCACCAAAGAGACCGGGGAGGGCACGGGGCTGGGTTTATCCATGAGTTACGGCATCATCACCAAGTTCGGCGGCAATATCCTGTTCACCAGTTACCCGGTGGAGGAATATCCGGAGAAACACGGGACGACTTTTACGGTTTATTTACCGGTGATCGCGGCATCAGAGGCCGCCGCAGCGGCGGGTGCGGCTGAAGAATAACTGGTTAGCGGCCAGATGGCCTTGAAGATGCATGAACCAGGAGAGTAAAATGCCAGAGCGGATATTAGTCGTGGATGATGAGCCTAATATGCTGAGATTGCTCAAGACCATTCTCATGGACAAAACAGGTTACATGGTCTTCACCACTAACAACCCGTTGGAGGTCAGTAAGCTTCTTCAGGAGGACTCCTTTGACCTGGTTATTACCGACCTGAAGATGCCCCTGGTGGATGGCCTGGATTTGATCGACATCGTTAGAAAGGTGGATGCCAATCTGCCCATTATCATTATCACCGCCTATGGCACCACCGAAACCGCCGAAGAGGCGGTGCAAAAAGGCGCCTACGATTTCATCACCAAACCTTTCCGCAAAGAGACCATCCTGATCACCATCAAGCGGGCGCTGGAGTGGAAACGGATGCAGGAAGAACTGGAGGCGCTGAAAGGTCCTGCAGCCTGACCGCGAGGATATGTGAAGTTTCCACTCGTTCCCAAGCCATTTTGGGGACCGAGATAAGCAACCGATATATTAATTTATATTTGAAAGTTAGAATGTTGCGTTAAGCGTCTCCACCCTACCGGAGCCGAGCAGGTATTTGACCACCACCAGTTCCAGGCACCCCCGGTCCAAGGCCTCGCCGATGATCCGGCTCTTGCCCCGCAGGGTCTCTTCCAGAGTCTTCAGGTGCTGCTCCGTGGCCGCTTCCACCAAGTCAGGACCACTTTTTCCGGTCTCCCGCGCCAGCGCGGCGGCCGGCGCAATTTGTCGAACTATGGCGCCGATATGGCCTTCATCAGTTTCGGGGTGGGCCACCGCCGCGGTAACCGCCCCGCAACTTTCGTGCCCCTTGATTACCAAGAGGGGGACGTGGAGATGCGCCACCGCATACTCCAGGCTGCCGATGCTGGTGGGTTCCAGCACCAGGCCCGCGGTGCGCACCACGAACAGATCGCCCAAACTTTGGTCAAAAATGATCTCCGCCGGCACCCGGGAATCGGAGCAACAGAGCACCGCGGCTTCGGGTTTTTGACCCTGGGTGAGAGTGCGTCTTAAATCCAGTAAATTGCGTCCCTGGAACAATCCCTGGACAAAGCGCATATTGCCGGCAATGAGGCGCTGCCACACCTGTTTGCCGCTGAGCCCCTGATCGGGATTCGCCATGAAGTGTCTCCTAACTCAAAACCTATTCTTTTTCCAGTTTCCCTTTAAGTTCCTTGATCTGAAGCGCCATCTCCCGCCAACGCATGGCCTTGTCAATGGCCAGCAGGAGCTGTTCCTTCCGAAAGGGTTTGCTGATGTAATCAAAGGCGCCTTTGGCCACAGCTTCCTCGGCTGATTCCAGGGAACCGAAGGCAGTGACCATCAAGATCAGCGCATCTTTATCATATTTTTTGGCAAGCTCCAGCAACTCCATCCCGTCCATGCCTGGCATCTTCAAGTCGGTAATAATAAGATCAAAACGCTCCTTAGTGAGTAATTCGGCCACTTCCATCGGGTTGTTGGTGGTCGAAACTTGATGGTCACTGTACCCCTCGATGATCATTTTGATCAAGGTGAGCATGTCGGGTTCGTCATCCACAGCTAGAATGAGTCCCATAGTTGGCAAGTCTCCTTACTGCTTGGTTTCTCTGGCGTCCACCGCAATTTCAGGTTGCAATGTGACAAAAAAAGTAGTGCCTTGATTACCTCCAGCGGCTTCCGGCAATCGGGTCTCAAAGCGGATATTGCCACCATACTTGTTGACGATGGCGTAGCTTACCGATAATCCCAGGCCAGTGCCTTCTCCCACCTTCTTGGTGGTGAAAAAAGGGTCAAAGATGCGGTCAGCGATTTCCTTGGGGATGCCGGTGCCGCTGTCGGCAAAAATCGCCTCCACCAAATGATTGTAAGGGTTGACTCGGGTAATTACCGTAATCTTGCCCCCTTGGGGCATGGCCGCCACAGCATTGTTTATCAGGTTAAAAAATACCTGCTGCAGTTCGCCGGAATCAGCGTGAATTCTGGGCAAATCCCGGGCTAAGCGCGTCTCCAAGGTGATCTTATGCGTGAGGAAGGTATTCTGAACCAATGTCAATACAGTCTCAATTTCTTTATTAAGGTCGGTAAATTCTTCCTGTTTTGCAGGCTGCCGGGTATAGGTCATTAATTTTTCGACGATCCGCTTGGCGTTAAGCCCCTGTCGTTCGATGGTTTTGAGAAGCTCGTGCTCCTTGCGGTCCGGGGGAATTCGGTCCAGCAAAATCTCGGTGAACCCCAGGATGACGCCTAACGGGTTATTGATTTCGTGGGCCACCCCGGCTGATAGAGTGCCTATAGAAGCCAGCTTTTCCGTCTGATAAAGTTGCTCCTCTATCCGCTGACGCTCGGTGATATCCCGGGCCATCACCAGTATCCGGTCCACGGTGCGGCCGTCTTCCCCGATGACGGGCACGAAATGGGTGGAGAGCCAATAGACCCGATCCTTAATGCGCACCGCGGATTTGCCTTCCGAGCTTTTCCGGCTGTCCACCACATCCAGCATTTGGGTCAGCATTGGCCGGGCGTCTTCCGGGGCGAAAAAATCCGCCAAGCATTTCCCTTTGATTCCCGCGGCCGGGATGCCCAAGGCCCGGGCTGCGGCGGTATTTGCGCTGATGACGGTCCCCTTCTCATCCAGCAAGAAAATAAAATCCTTGGCGTTTTCCACCACTGACTTATACTGCTCTCGGCTCCGGCGTAAATCCGTCGTGGCGTTGTCCACCTCCCGCTGCAGTTCCACGGACCAGCGCATCTCATAATAGATTACTGCACATGCAGCCAGAATCAGGGCGAAAATCAGAATGCCCTGGATTAAGAATTGCCGGATATAGAGGGAGTGGATGGTGCCGTACACTTCATCAGTGGGCGCCACCACCGCCACCGGCCAGATGCGGGAGCCATCCGGGGTCACCTTGGCATGGCTGTAGGCTACAAATTTAGTCATCTCGCCGATGACGCCCCGGTGCCAGCCTGAACTGTATTGGGAAGTCCCTTCCTCTCCGGCCAACATTTTCGATTTCTGAATTTCGTTGATCTTGCTGAAACTGATTACCGGGTTGCGCCGGCCCCGGGCCGTAAACGCGTCTTCCCCGACAAACTCCCTCTCCGGATGATAAAGAAATATCCCGTCGCTGTTGAGCACCCAGGCGTACCCGGTGCGCCCGGAGCGAATGGCGGCACAGTAGTGGCCGGTGAACTGGCTGGCATCTATTTTAAACAAGAGCACCCCGTCCAGATTGCCCGTGGCTTTGGGGTGCGACTCGTCCACGCTGTCTTCATATATCGGCGTCGCCAGGGTAAAGAAAGGTATCTTATGATCTCCCTGGTGCTGCAATACCACCGGCCCTTGAAAGATGCGGCCGCGGTTGGCGGGGTCCCTGGCCCAAACGACCTCAGGGGACTTATTAGAATCCTGATCGACGATACGCGGTCCGCCGCCGTCCAGGATATAGGTGCGACCGGCATTGGGACCCTCAAAATCGATCCGCTCAATGGCGGTCACCCCCAGTTTGGAGAGATCGTCAAAACTGACTTTCATCCGGTTGGCCCAGGCCACCGCCTCCAGGTATTGGATGGCCGGCGAGTAATTGAGGATTTTGAGCTCCCGGCGCAAAAAATCCAGGCCGTCCTCTATCTGCCGGGCGGTAGTCTTGGCCAGGATCAACTGCTGCTGCTGAAAATCCTCGGAAACGATCTCCCGAGTCCGCTGCAGGGACAGCAGGCCCAATACAAAGGCCACCGCCAGCAACAAAACCACCAGCAGGCCCAGGCCGGTAAGCAGCCGCCGAATGTTGATCTTATCCATTGAAATGCCCATGATCCACTAACTCCTTAAAAATTCAGGTATAGCCTAAAGAAATTTCGCAAATTTTTGCCTCCACTGATAATGATGATTTTTCCCACTGGCTCCAGCAAGCCTCGGAAACCTCAATCCATTTTACTTTAAAATATATTTGTCAAATGCTCAACAATGGATATCTCGGCTTCGGACGGAATTGGGAAGAGGCCAGATTTATAGGGCATGACAGCAGTCCAATCCCTATCCTGCGCTCAGAGTGTCCCCCGATCCATCTGCGAGAGAGAAGAGGGCCTGATCGGTCTTTTGCTCAGGGATTTGGGGCGTCTATAACAGTGGCTTTGTAAATCAAGCGTGAGATTCTTGCGGCTGCGAATCAAGGTCTTTATCTTGAGTATGCTATAAATGGTAATATCCGTCATGTGGCGCTGGAAAGACACTCTTCTTATCAATAAGCCCTTACACGGTGGATTTAGCTATAAGACCAGAAGAGATTTTTCTCTCTATGAATTGATACTTAGAAGTATCGGGAGGTTTTAAATGGATCTCAAATAATCTTGCAACCAAAGTGCTGCTCACTGCTATGATCCAAAACTTATCACAGAGCCAAAAACTTTCCATATCCAGAATATATGTGCTCTTGGAGGCCAGCCCCGCCGCTTTCTCTGTCTTTTTTTCGGCTTCCGTTGTCCCTACGCACGTGGAGGTAACGTTTCCACGGTTATCCCGCCATGAGCGCAGGCGTACCCTCAGTGTAAACGGCCCTTATCAAGCCGATGATGGTAAAGCCGTGGGGTTGCTCCTGGCCGAATTCGCCCGGAGAGATGGTGAATTCGCGGTTGACCGGGCAGCCATCAACGCAGCCAACCGGGAAAAAGCACAGATCCGGCGGCGGAAGGAACGCGCCGCCAGGAAAGCGGCCGCGTCTTTGGCGTTCCCCTGGCTGGAATAGCCCTGTCGAAGAGTGTAACGCTTCTGGTGGGGTATAATACCTATATAGAGGAGTAGCCATGGCTAAAAAGAAAGCCCAAGAGGATCCAATCGACTTCGCCGCCGACATGGCAGAACCAGATCCCGACCAGGATCTGCAGAACGCGATGAAAACCCTCCGCAGCCGCCGCCGCACCAGACGCCCCTGCGCCCCGCCCAGCCTCCCGCCCGGGCCACCCGCACATCTAGATATATATAGTAATAAAGATTCTATAAATAATGAGAGTCTTATAGAGTATGATAATAACGAGAATCTTATAGATCTAGAAGCCAAATTAACCCTGCCCGAACTGAAGTTCCTGGAAATGTACTTGGTCCATCGGCTTTCGATCCCTAAGGCCTTTAAACGATAAAACTTCCATAATATAAACCAGTTAGCAGATAGCACTCTCTATGATCTTGGTGGAAAAATACGGAAAAAGTATGAATCAGAGGGGAAGGGTGTTGCAAAAATACGCAATTTTCAAAATAAAACGCAAAATGACAAAAAACGTCAATTTGGCGGGGGTGTGGTGGTAATCGAACCACCTGGCCTCTCCCTTCCCCGGCCTTATATTCCCTTGCTTGGGTCGGGATCGCTTCATTTGGGGGATTTTGGCGATCCTTAGAACCGTCAAATTTAGGTTTAAAACGGTAGGCTTGGCTCGCTTCTGCCAGCCTCTCTTTGTGCTCATGGGAGAGCACCCGCCGCTTCCGGGCCCCCACAGCCTCCGCCACCTGCTCGAATAATGCCACGGGGAAGAAAAAAATAGTCTCATAGCCATCGAATCCATCATCCAGGCGGACCCCAGGAGTATCCTTGAACTGCTCGGCCAGCTTGCGGCAGGTTGGCCGTTGCTTGGGAGTGTAAAACTGGAGAATTACCATGGGCTTATCTTGATAGAGGCCGATGAAACCCCCGCAGGCAGTTGGCTCTTGCTCATACCAGCCTTCAAAGCCGATCTTATTTTCCGGCTTTTCATGCTACCAGCTTTCATCCATCCGAATTTTCCAGCGCTTGCCGAAGGTGCTCTTTAAGCTGAAGGGCTGAAAAAAGGGATCGTGGGGCATAGGGCCATTGTTCGCCTTGGCGGACATCCTGCTCATGATTCATCTCCTGAGATGTCTGGTGAGGTTATGGGGGTCTGGTTCGTGACCTCGCCCCGGCAGGTAGCCGATACAAGCCGGGTTGTCTGCCGCCAGGTGGTCAAAGTGCCAGTCACACCAGGCAGGCAACTCGGGGAAGTGCATCCAGGGATTCGCCCGGTGCCAGGGGCAGTCAGAACAAGTCAAAATCTTTTCCGGCGGCAGAACCGATTTAGTCCGGGGCTTGAAGTTCGGGCAGGGGTGTTGTAGGTCCGGGGCTTGGCCACGTATTCCATCCCAGGGCTCCGTCCGGCATATGGCCCAGCCGTCACCCACTTCCGCGTGGTCACAGTCCTGGCAGAGCACCAGGGTCTTGAGATAAGCCCGCACCGCGTCCTTATCGGCCCGCACCAAGTCTATGAGGGAAGCCACCTGACCGGGGTCCGGGTTGCCGGGACCCTGCCACTCGTAGTGGATGCGGTCCCCGTCCAAAAGGTCGAAGCGATAACCCAGGGCCGTCAACTTCTGCATCGCACTAGCTCCGCTCATAAAACACCCCGGAAAAGTTCTTCATCATGTGGAGGAAATAAACCATCGGTATCCCCTGGAACCGTGGAACCGTTCCCAGTTTCATCAATGATTTTCTCCTGTTGCCCGGTTCCACTCTCGGTTGAATCTTTTTCTGCGGATTGGAACCGGAACCGATCGGGGTGCGGCAAACCCACCTGGTCGGGGAGTTCCTCTCCCAGCTCAAGGACTGCCGGGTAGCCCTTACGTTCCTCGCTATTTATTAGCCAATCATGACTTAAGGCCACCTTTGCCCGCCGCCAGGCGGTGTTCTTGGCAATCCCGAGGTGCCGGGCCACCGCCGCAGCCGTTAGGCCGCCGCCCAATTCCTTAACCACTTCCACCACCTGGCGCACCCCCTCCGAAGCACCGGTAAGGGTAACCTCGTACATGGAAGCCGTAAGTGCAAACACTGTGGCATAGTCCCCGATGGCAGCGATGAGACGGCCCCTGGCGTCCCGGCTGCGGTGCTGATGACGCAAAACGGCAACGGCCTTCACGAGGGAGAGGAGCCTAGCGAAGTCACGATAGACGCGAGGAGCATTGGCGGATTTGCCGATCTCGTAAGCCAATTGGGAGGCGAAGGGCAGCACCACCTCCCAGGGGGCCAGGGCCTGCAAATAAGCCTGGTAGGCTACTATGGCAGGATCTGTCTCCGGTGGACCGCCGTTTATTTCCAACCTGCCTTGAAACGCCAGAACCTCTCGGATGTGCGACGGGTCATCTTTCACCTCAACTGTGAACAGGCGGGTGTCCATCTGATGCCCAAGGCGGCGGGTGGAGGTGGTCAGAAGGACCGTGGGGCCAGGCTTTTGCACCTCGCGCACCACGTACTGTCTGGTCTCCGGGTCCGTCACGGTAACCTTGTAGTGGAGGTAATGGTCTTGAAGCAGGTTTCGAATTGCACTGGCCGCCGGGTTGTCCTCCCCCGCAGGCAGGGAGTCGGCCTCCCCAAAGATTACCCCCTTGTGCTGCAAGTTGGCGTCATCATAGATGAGGACCCGGGGGGAACCGGCATCGATGACATGAACTGCCTCAGGGGGCATGAAGGCCAAAGCCGTTTGCAGGGTGTAGTTCTTTCCCGCACTGGACTGATTCAACAACAGAAGATGGACAGGCATCGAACCGCGCCGCATGGTAAGCAGCCGGGAGGTCAAGGAGAGATAGGTGATTAGCACGGGAGTGGGGTCGCCGCCGTAGTGCGCCCCGACCGCCTGTTCAAACAGGGCTAAGGGGTCCTGATGCTCCAGGACGGGCCGAGCTGCTTCCCGGAGCTCCTTCAGGCGAGAGCCCCGCTGCTCCTGGAGGAGGGTGGCCGCCGGGGTCGCCTGGGCCTTGAGACGGTCCACCAAGGCCGGGACCTCCTGCCCCTTAAGGTGGGCCTGGGAAAGGTCCTTCAAGCCATCCGGGGCGGAAATGACCATCAGGCCCGGGAGATTTTTGACTAGCTTCAAGGCGAGTTCCGGGGCGTCCGGCTCCTGCCACAGGAAAACTTTAATCCCCGCCAGCAGCTTTCCCCACTCAGGCCGCCAGGTGGATTTGCCGGGGATGCCCAGAGCCGGGATGCCATGTAACCAGCAGGTCCAACAGTCGCTTTCGCCTTCCACCAGCAGGCACCACCCGGGCCGGCGGATTTCAGCCAGGTTCCAGAGGCCGTAAAGCATCACCCGGTCGCCCTTCCGCCAGAAAAAGCGCTGCGGCCCGGCCAGGCTTAGGCGGTAGCGAATGGCGGCCACCTCTCCTACTTCATTCATGTAGGGGATCACCACGCGGGGGAAGCCTTTAAACTTCTGGTTCGCCAACCCCAGGTTCCGGAGAAACTCAACTGGCAGCTTCTTGGCCTCGACCAACTGCTGCAAGGTCAGGCCGGTTCCGGTTCCATTTTGGAGTTTTGGGGTGGAACCGGTAGTGGAACCGCCAAAGCCCGCGTCTTTAGCGGGTTTTCCCTTACTGGTTCCACGGTTCCACTGCTTACCGGAAGGTTTTTCCACTCCCCATTGAGGCCACACGCCACGCTCCTTAAGCTCCCCGATCACCGCATCTTGGGAGCAACCGTTAAAGCAATGCACTAAAATCTTGGCGTCTTCGGAAAGCGAAAGAGATGGCGTTTTATCCCGCCGCTTAGGATCATGCGCGGGGCAATGCACATGGCCGTTAGGTCTGTGGCAGGGACAAGAAGGGCTGTCGCATTGCAGGGCTTGGCGAATGGTTTCGACGGTTATCACGACCCTGCCCCCCGCCTGGCTCCGGGATCGATGCGCCCAGCTTGAAGGAATCGTTCCAGATCTTCTAGACGGTACACAATCCGTCTTCCTAGGCGACAATAAGCCGGGCCGCGGCCCTGGTGTCGCCAGTTCCGCAACGTCTGTGCGCTACCAAGGCCTAGGAATTTGGCCGCTTCAACATCACTAAAGTTCATGTCGTTACCCCCAAAATAAAAAAAGAGATAGTTAATTCAACTATCCCATTTTTACAAGATTTACCCCTCTTGTCGAAAAATCTATGGGGTTCCCTTAAAATTCCAGTAGGCTGCCTTGGCTTATTAAAAACTCCGCTTTTTTTATGTAGTCCCTTACCTGGTATACCCGTTCCGCCCTGTCTATTTCGTGGTCGCCCTCAATCATTTCTGGAGTTCTTGTCTCAAATTCTCTTTGCTCTCGGACAGAATATTGGGTCGGAGAGATCAAGTCAACAATCTGTTCTTCCGCATACCCTTCCTGTTTCAGGTCCCAGGCCTGAAGGCACTTCCTGATATGGGTCCATTCGATTTGTTTTTCTTGGATGGCAATGTCCATTTTGCAGGTCGGTATTAAGATTTCAATAGCAGATTGAATGAGCCACGACGGGGCTTGCAGGTTGATTGTAATCGTAAGTAGCGGCGGACTTTCTGCTTCCCATCCCAAGTAGGGAGGACTTATGAAGGCCTCTATTTTCACAGCAGGCCAGCTATTTACCTGCAAAACTCCTGGCAACTTTTCAAACCAGGCTGTCGCACTTAAAGGCATGCGTATAGACCCTTCCTCATCAATCTTCGGCGACTTCTTAAGGGAAAGAAGCTTAGCCCACCGCCAACAAGACAAGGTGGTGGGAGTCGGCCCATCCGGATCGCAGGCGAACCCCCAGCGTTGCACCATATAGGCCAGGTTGCAGTGCTCCGGGTCGGGGTCTTCAACCTCACGGACTAGCCGATAGCAGAACTTCGGGTCGTGGTCTTCAACCTTAAGGACCGGCTGGGACTTAAAGAGAATTCTCCGGTCTGGGGGGCCTTCGGGCCCGCCGTCTTCTGGTGGGGTGGACCTATAATTTTGGAAGAACCTGCTGTAATCCTGCCGGTATTCCGGGTTCCGGCGCACCACTTCCCAGGTGAGTTGGACAAATTCTTTAACTTCTTTTTCTTTATCTTTGAGGGGCTTCGCTTTTGGCATGTTCCGTCTCCTGTCACGGTCCTGGTAGGTAATCCGGGGCAGGCGGCCAGGAAATCCGCCGTTTCGGGCTGCAGACCCTAGCCCCGGAAACTGGTTGTCAATCGTGGGGAGGGGGCCACGGTCGGCGCCCCACCAAGATGATCACAGGCTCATCTTTCCACGGCTTTTAGACCCGGGTGCTCCCTCACCTGGCCGGCCTGCTATCTATGGGCCCTGCTCCGGGGCCGGATAGCCGTGCTCTTATTCCTCCCCCTTCAAATTAGCGACCTTCCCTTTATTCCCATTGACGGCTTGAGCGAGCAGGTCGCCCGCCAGGTCCGAGGCCCGGCGCAGGGCCGCGTCCCGGAGATGACTATATCGCTGCGTCATCAGCGGCGACCGATGCGTTAAAAGCCGTTGCAAAACGTACATATCAACCTCACCGGATGATGCTAGTTGACTGGCGAAAAAATGCCGCAGACCATGCATGGGCCTAAAGGCAGGCGGCAACCCGGCTTTTTCTCGTATCCGGTCAATGGCTTTTGGGTATCGGGTCCGTTGCCGCCCACCACGGCCAGGGAAAACGAAAGGAGAGTCGGTTCGGGGATGGTTCAACAGTAATTCCCTGGCGGCAGGGTTCAGTGGTATCTTTGTACCTACGTGGCCTTTTGGATCCCTGATATTAATAAAGTTCCGGTCAAAATCCACGTCCTGCCATTGCAATTTGAAGATTTCTCCCCGCCTCATACCGGTGAGTAGAGCCATTCTCATAAAATTGGCGGCCTGGATGTCCTGCTCCTGGTCAATGGCTTCCATCAAGGCTTGAAGTTGCTCCAGGGTCAGATCCTCTGTCCTGAGGTTGTTCACCCGGGGCATTTCGATTTTGAAGCCCAGGCCGGCGCACAATCCCTTTTCCACCCCAAAATTGATGATTCTCGCCAGCAGCCGCAGCACGTGCTTGACGGTCTGAGGTTGCAGGGTCTTGGATAAGCTAATCCGCAGCCGGTGAACGTCGATCTGTGCAATGGTTTTCGGCTCCTTGCCGCCGATGCCGGATTGCAGGAATTTCTGATAGCGGTAGCGGTCTGTGCGCCATCCTTTAGTGTCGGGCTTATGGGCCAAGTACTCCTGCCACAACCTGTCAACCGTCCACTTGATTTCTGCCGCCGCCTCTCGAACCTCTTTCCGGGACAGCTTCTTGCCTTCGATTTTCTCGGCGCGAATCCTGGCCGCCCTCGCCGCGGTCATATCATCCTGAAACTGCCGCCCGGCCTTTTCCTCAATCATCTTTCCGGCCTTACGGTAGCGGATATAGAAAATCTTCTCCGGCTTGCCGGTGGCCGGTGAAGTCCCCTCGATATAGAAGACCCCGGGATAGCTAGTCTTGATCCTCTTCAAAGCGGGCATGGCTTCCTCCTTTGAGCTTATTCCCCACACTATTCCCCACATCTGAGACTAATATACGGGTAGAAATAGGGAAGTCAAGGGAAAAGTGAAAACTAATTATAGTGTTTATTCAATGGGTTTTAAAACATGTGGGTACGAGTGGGTAAATTCCTGTGACCGGCCTTTCACGCCGGCGACACCGGTTCAAATCCGGTTGGGGACGCCACGAAAATACAACCCCTTGATATTTCAAGGGGTTTTTTTATTTTAACCCATACCGACTCACCCAGGGTAATTATGCTGAAGGGGGATTCGGTAAGGGGAGCAAAACAAATTGAGGCAAGTAAAAATTTCTTGACAACTTAACTTTAAGTGTATATACACTTAAATAAAGACCTGCGGGGCCAAGAAATGCCTGCTTTTTCCCGGCCAAGCATCTCTTAGGAGCCCTTTCAGGCGTTTTGCAACTATATGAAATCTGATGATCATAATATTCCGGAAATAACTAAATGTAGGGAAATAGGACGGACCTGTGCCTGTTATAAGGTGAGGAAGGCCGCCCGCGCCGTTACTAAACTTTACGAGGAAGTGCTCAGGCCCATCGGTCTGCGCGCCACCCAGTTCTCCTTGCTTATGGCCGCCCGGGTAATGGGGCCGGTAACCGTGGTCAAGCTGGCCCAGGTTACGGTGATGGACCGGACGACCTTAACCAGGAACCTGCAGATCCTGGAGAAGCGGGGATTAATCACAATCAAACCCGGGGAAGACCGCCGGGAGCGGGAGGTTACTTTGACCGCGTCAGGGATGGAAGTCCTGGCCAAGGCCGTACCATTATGGGAAGAAGCTCAAGACCGGGTCCAGAAAGGGCTGGGAGAAGAAAGGTTGCAGAATCTCCTGGGAGACTTGTCGGAGATGATCTCCTTGGCCCGCAAGAAGTAATTTTTTTTAATGATATAAGTGCATATACACATATAAGGAGGCGGCCATGAGAGATGCTAAATACGGCGGCACCATGTTGGACTATTGTCAGAAAATGATGGCCGGTGAGGTTCCCATCCCTCCCGTGGCCCAACTCATCGGCATGGAGCTGGCTGCCGTTCGCCCCGGCTGGGTGGTAATCGAACTGGAGGCGGGCAAGCGACACGCCAGTCCCTTGGGCACGGTTCATGGCGGGGTCTTGGGTGCCATCGCGGATGCAGCCATGGGTCTATCTTACGCCACCATGCTCAAAGAAGCCGAGACTTTCGCCACCATAGAGTTGAAGATCAATTTTCTCCGCCCCGTGTGGGAAGGACGGCTCCGGGCCGAGGGGAAGGTGGTCAGCTCCGGTCGCAACCTGGGACTGGTGGAATGTGACGTGATTGATCAGGACCAACGGCTGGTTGCCCGGGCGCTTAGCACCTGCATAACCCTCAGGGGAGAACAGGCTGAAATCGATAATGGCAAATCCAAGTGCGTAAATCCTGTTAAAAGGAGGCTCAGATAATGGCAACGCCGCAAACAATAGCCGCGCTGGATATTTTTCCCGCCGCGGTGATCCGGCAAATCTGCCTTGAGGCCGGCGCCGATGAAGTGGGATTGGTGGAGGTTGACCGCCCGGAGTTGGCTCAGGAGAGGCAAGGAATTCTCCATGTTTACCCTTCGACCCAAACCATCATTTCTCTCAGCCGGGCTTTGAACCGAGAAAATATGCAAAGCCCGGCCCGCGCGGTGGCCAACGGTGAGTTTCGCCGGGCCGAAGAAGATCTTTTCAGGATCTCCGGCGAAATTCTGCGCCACCTAAATTCCCAGGATATTCGGGGGGTGACCCTGAATCCGGCCTTTCCCATGGACATGAACCGCTGGCCCGGAAAGACCTGGGACGTGAGCCACAAAACCCTCGCAGTGGAAGCGGGCATCGGGGTGATGGGCCTCAACCGCCTGGTTCTTTCGCCCCGGTTTGGTAGCACCATTTTACTGAATTCGATCTTCATCAATGCCCGGATGGACTATTATGACCAGCGGCTGGAACAAAATCCCTGTCTCAATTGCCGCCTGTGTGCAGCGGTCTGCCCGGTGGGGGCGGTACAAAAGGATGGCGCCTTCGATCTCTTGGCCTGCGCGACCCATAGTTACCGGGATTTGTCCGGCGCCTTCGATTGGGCCGAGGCATTGTTGGCGTCCCAGGACTTGGGTGAATATCGGGCGCGGTTTCAGGATCGGGAGACCATGAGCCTGTGGCAATCTCTTCTGTTTGGCTTTAACCATAAATGCGGCTATTGCCAGGCCGTGTGTCCGGCGGGAGATGCTGGTACGTCGCGCTATCTCGCCGATAAGAAGGGCTATGTTCAACAGATAATAAATCCCCTGAAAGAAAGGGTTGAGCCGGTGTACGTGGTCGCTGGCAGTCAAGCCGAAATACGGGTGAAGAGCAATTCTCAAAAAGATATCCGGTTCGCAAAATTAGCGCGACCGATTCAACAGGAGAGATGTCGGAGCTAAGCACGTCTCATCTAACAAGAGCCAGGAGATTGAAGCAAGTTGGCGCAGTCACGGGATCTATACCCAAGCCAGTTCAGCAAGGGGAAAGCGCCAAAATGTCTGGTGTGGTGAGGCAGAAAGTTCGAAAATCTTCAATAAAGGTACGCCATAATGAAATCAAGGGGTTAGCCGATATGGGCTAACCCCTCTTTATTCCATCCTATTTCACCGTGGCGACTGCGGGGGCCTCCACGACAATCCTACTTCCTCGAGCCTCCAGGGCCATATTCAATGAAAATAGTGGAACTTGGGCTGCTCACTCCTTTACTTGCCTCACTATAGGCTTGTACGTCGGCCTCATATGCCCTTCTCAAGGCCTCACATCTAGAAGGGTCATCCGGATATTGTTCAAGGCATCTCTTATACGCTGCTTGAGAGTTTTCCATATCCTTTCTGGCCCTGACCTTATCTGCTGTGCCACAACCATTGGTAAATGCCAGGACAATCATTAAAAAAATAGCTAATAACTGGTGGTGCATACGGTCCCTCTTGGGGGGAGAGCAGCGGCCCTCTCCCGGTGGTGGGTTATGCCGCCTCAGTGCTCTCAGGGGTTGGTGGGGTGACTCCGGTTCGAGCTGACCATTCGCCTCTGAGATGAGGTCCATTATCTCCCGGTGCTGGTCTTCCTTCTCCGATATTCTCTGCAAATTTAATGAGAAAGACTAAAAATGGCGCTAATTGGGCCACGTGTCACTCACCCCGGATATCCCCCTAAACCGGAATCATGGTCTCCCTCTGACCTTGGTGAGAGGTGTGCTTTAAGCCACCTCGTTTATTCCATAATCGCAGGAAATTTGTCAATGCGATTCCTTCAGGCGAAGGTCTTGCAAGATGCAAGTAGGAGGACTGCTCCAGGTCGCCGCCTGAGGCAAGCAGGGCTCATATTTTCCATTAACTTGCTGAAACCGAAACTTCTCAGAAGGGCCAAATAGTTGGAGATATGATCGGCATAATAAGACAGGACAGCTATTGTGGAGGAGCTATAGTCAGGGTTTGGCTTTGAGGGGGGGCAGGCTCAACTGCCAGGCTGAGGCTATCATCTGCCGTTCAGTGGCAATGCCATAATTGTTTGCCGCCGCGGTGATTTTCCGGCGGGCCCCGGTCCTGCCGGCATCCGTCTGCGCTAAAAAGGCCTCGTCAGGAAGCCTTACCCTGGTTTTTCGGGGCCAATCCCGGCCGTAGCACCTGGCCAGCACCAGGGCCACAAATTTCTGGGTTTCCGGGAACGGCGGGCAGTCAGCATATTTCTCCACCTTCCCCGGCCCGGCGTTGTAGGCCGCTAGGGCCAGACCCACGTCCTGGTCGAAGCGGTTCAGGCACATCTTGAGATACTTCACCCCGCCGGCGATGTTCTGCCGGGTGTCCAAGGCGTTTTTTACCCCCACGAGGGCGGCGGTTTTGGGCATGAGCTGCATCAGGCCCGCGGCGCCCTTGGGAGAAACGGCGCCGGACTTGAACCTGGATTCATGGTCGATGACGGCCTGCACCAGCCTCTCTTCCAGGCCGTACTGGCGGGCGTAGCGTCTGATGGAGGCATCGACTTCCTTATGGTGACGGGCGAAGACCGGCAGGTAGGGTTCCGGGGTTAGGGCCGCGACAGGTTCCGCCATCTCGGACGGCAGAATATCATCCCGGGGCGCCTCGATCCCTATGAGGTTGACCGGCGGTGACCAGGGACGCAAGAGTTGACCAAACCCCTCACCACCTGGCAGCCGGTAGCCGGCTGACGGAGGTGGGAGAGAATTGTGCAGGAAAAGGTTCCGGTCCTGAACTCCCAGGGCCAGAGTGATTATCAAAAGACATAGTCCTAGCAGGGTATACATAAAAAGGGATTCCTTCGAGAGAAAAATGGCAGGGTGTTTCGAGGTTGGGTGGATAATAGCTTATTGTGAAAATAACTACAAGTTTTTTCGTGTAATTATCAGAATTATCAAATGGTTAGATGGCGAGCCGTCCTGATAGCAGCATCCCGGCCGGAATGCCGGGGGAGAGGCGCCGACCGCCGGGCAACCGTTATCCGGGCCCTGGCAGGCGGTCTAAGGCCGGACCAGATCCTTTTTTTAAGAAAAAAAGACGTGAAATAGCCGCTCAGAAAGGAAAGATGGCGTCTCAGTAAAGCAGATACCGGGCGCGGCGGCGGCAGAAGTCATCCAACCCGGGCAGCCACCTTTGGCGAATGTCCCAGGGGTCGTCGCCCCGCTTAATGGCCTGGAGGACCGCCCGGGCCCCCAGCATGCCCAGGGTGCGGTCGATCTGAAACTCCTCCGGATAGAGATGGTGGAGGGCGGCCGCCAACTCGATGCCCAGGGCCGGCCCGTCCAGCGCCGCCCGATCCAGCAGGCGCAGACGGACCCCCTGGCACCTTTGCTGGCGGAAGGGGCTGGCCTGGGGCACGAAGGCCACGGGCTCGAAGGCGACCCCGGCGATCTGCCGTCGGCTTAAATAACGGGCCAACCGTTCGCCTGAAATCCAGGGAGCGCCGATGATTTCGAAGGGCCGGTCGGTTCCCCGGCCGACGCTCACATTGGCGGACTCCACCAGGCCCACGCCGGAGTAAAGGATTGCCTGCGTCAGGGAGCGCAGGTTCGGCGACGGATTGACCCAGGGCAAGCCGGTCTCGTCAAACCACGCCTGCCGCCGGTACCCCTCCATCTTCACGACCTGCAATCTGGCCCCCAGGGCTCTCTCCCGGTTGAAGAGCTGGGCCAGTTCCCCGGCGGTCATGCCATAGCGCACGGGCAACGGGAAATAGCCGATAAAAGACTTCAATCCGGGGTCCAGCATCGGTCCTTGCACGATGGCGCCCGAGATGGGGTCCGGCCGGTCCAGCACGTAGAAATCGAGGCCCGCGGCCGCCGCCGCCTCCATGGCATAGGCCATGGTGGTAATGTAGGTATAGAAGCGGGCGCCCACGTCCTGGATGTCATAGACCAGGGCGTCCAGCCCTGAGAGCATCTGAGCCGTGGGCCGCTTGACGTTACCGTAGAGGCTATATACCGGGAGCCCCGTACCCGGGTCCTTTCCCGAGGGGACCTTCTCGTCGAGATTGCCCGCGAGACCGTGCTCCGGGCTGAAAATAGCCCGTACTTTGACCCCGGGGGCCTTAAGCAGCAGGCTGAGGGTCGAGCGCCCCGCGGCGTTGATCCCCGTGTGGTTGGTGATCACCCCGATTTTTTTGCCTACGAGGGGAGCGAAACCTGAGGACGCCAGGACCTCGATCCCCGGTCGCACCCGCTCCGGTGCGTCGCTCTGTCCGTGCCCCCCCATGGACCCGGTGCCGGGGGCGTCGCCCCGAGCGGCGCTTCCGGCCGGCGCTCCCAGGGGCAGGGCCGCGGCCACCGCGGCTGCAGTCTGGGCCCGCAAGGCCTTAACCTGCCCGCGGCCGCCCGGATGCAGCCGGTTGGTGAGGATGATGAGAAAGGTTTGGGAGCCCGGGTCAATCCAGATGGAGGTGCCGGTATAGCCGGTGTGTCCGAAGGAACCCGGCGGGAAAGCCGCATTGAAATCCTTGCTGTAAGGCGAGCGGATATCCCAGCCCAGACCGCGCCGGGTGGCATTCCCCGGGAGGCCCTGGGGTTTGGTCATGGCCGCCACCGCCGCCGGACTGAGGATACGCCGGCCCCGGCTCACCCCGCCGTCCAGCAGCATCTGCGCCAGGACGGCCAGATCGTCGGCCGTGGAAAAGACCCCGGCGTGACCGGCCACCCCGCCCATGCGATAAGAGGTGGGATCTTGCACTTCGCCGCAGCGGAGGCTGCCGTTTTGCACGTCGCAAGGCGCCATGCGGGCTTTAAGGGCCGGGGGCGGCTTAAACGAAGTGTCGCGCAGGCCCAAGGGTCCGAAGATCTCTTTGGCGCAGTAAACGTCCAGGGGGAGGCCGGAGACCCGGTGCACCATCTCCCCCAGCACGATGAAGTTGGCGTCGCTGTAATGGAACCTGGTTCCCGGGGGATGGACCGGCCGGTCCGCGGCAATGGCCGCCAGCGCCCCCTCGCAGCCCGACCAGCGGCACCGCGGGTTAACGTCGGCCCGCAGCCCGGAGGTGTGGGTCAGGAGCTGCCGCAGGGTGATGCGCCCCTTGCCGCCCTGGGCGAATTCCGGCCAATATTTGGCCGCGGGAGCGTCCAGGCTGAGGCGGCCGGCATCGTTAAGCTGCATGACGGCCGTGGTGGTGGCCACGACCTTGGTGAGGGAGGCGATATCGAAGATGGTGTCCGGGGTCATGGGCTGGGGCCGGGGCTCCAGGCAGCGCTGCCCGAAGGCCCGGCGGTACACGATCCGGGCGCGGTGCCCCACCAGGATGACGGCTCCGGGGATATGTCCGGCCCCAATCTCCTGCTTGGCCACCGCCTCGATCCTGGCGAAGCGCCGGGCGTCCACTTCGGGGGCCAGGGGCGGCGGCGCCGGGACCTCGGGCGCCGGGGCCATCCTGGCCGCCGGCGGCGGGGCGGGGGCCGGCGGCACATGCCCGCAGCCGGCCAGGCAAGTGAGGCTGACCGCAGCGGCGACGGCAATAAACCCCGGGCGAAACCTTCCGAGAAACATGCGGGCCATCTCTAGATTGTATTTATGGAGATTTGATTATACGCTAGCTCAGGGTTCTTAATCCTCTAAAATCCGAAAAATCCATATGCTCTATACCACCCAAAGAGGCGAGGCCTTCGACCTGGAGAAGGATTTTTCCTCTCCTGAACGCCATGCCCTCCAGAAGTTGTTGTTATGGAGGGACCTGGCTGCCAGCGTGGAGGAATTCAGAACCAAGAAGCAGGAGGCCTTGCATAAAGGTTGGGGCGATTCCGGCCCCATCCAGGAAAGCCGCGCCCTTAAAAGCATTACCAAGGACCTGGAAGAACAGGTGGCCCTGCGCCTCCGGGCGGAGAAGCAGGACCAGGGATGATCTATTCTTGCCAATTACAGGTAA
>CAWBPT010000029.1:0-143951 GCA_963790655.1 uncultured delta proteobacterium
TGGAGGTCTAAGGTTGCAAGGGGCACAGTTGTATAGAAGGTTGGCCGCATTGCCAACTTTCGTTAAACTGTAGGGAAATAAATAAAGCTTAATGCAAGGTTGAGAAAACATTATGTTGGCGAGACCAAAAGACATACGAGATTATTGGGCTATCCTGAAGGCCGAGGAAGAAACTTTTCATTGCTCCGGCCCTGTTAGTTTTTTCATTGATCACCGCGGTGGCGCTCTTGCTTCCCTCGATTTACCAATCGAGCTCCACCATTCTTATAGAGGATCAGCAGATTCCACCGGATTTCGTGCGTTCCACGGTCACCGGCTTTGCGGAACAGCGTATTCAAAGCCTTAGCCAGCAAATCCTATCCCGCGTTAAGCTATGGGAAATCGTCCAGCAATTCAAACTTTACCCGGAAATGCAGGAGAAATACACCAGGGAAGAGATCCTCGAAAAAATGCGGGCTGATATCAAACTAGAAACCATCAGCGTCCAAATGACTGAACAGGCGCGGAGCCAGATCCGGCGTCAATCTGCCGCTCAACAGCCGGGCCAGGCCGTTACCATTGCTTTTTCCATCTCTTACCAGGGAATGAGACCAGACATGGTCCAAAAGGTGGCAGGGACGCTGGCTTCGTCATACCTGGAGCAGAACCTCAAGCTTCGAGAAGCTCAGGCTAAGACCACTACGGAATTCCTGGAATCCGAATTGAAGGTGTTGCAGGAACGCCTCCGGGTCCTGGGAGAAAAAGTTACCAAGTTCAAAGAGCAGCACGAAGGCGTCACCCCGGACCTTTACCAGTTCAACCTGTCTCAGGCGGACCGGTTGGATAGCGAGGTCAAACAATTAGATAATTTTATTCGGGCCGCGGAAGATCGGAAAACCTATCTGGAGGGGCAGTTAGCCACGGTTAAACCGGATACTCCCATTATGAGCTCCACGGGGGAACGGGTTATGGACCCCCAATCCCGTCTCCGGGCTCTGGAGGTGGCTCTGGCCGACCTGCAATCCAAATTCTCCCCGGATCATCCTGATATCCTCAAGACCCGCCGGGAGATAGCCGAATTGGAAAAGATGGCGGGACAGAAAGGTGGCGGCGCTTCTTTGAAGCGGCAAAAGCTCACCCAGCTCCAGGCAGAGCTGGCCCAAAAACAAGGAAAATATTCTGACGAGCATCCGGATGTCAAGAAGCTCAAAAATGAGATAGCACGTCTGGAGGAACAGCCGGAGAAGTCGGCGGCCAAGACGGTGACTGAGCCAGAAAACCCCGCTTACATCACTCTGACTACCCAGGTGGCGGCCGCGACGAATGAAATTGCCTCCCTCCAGAGGCAGCGAGCCGCCGTGAAGGAAAAGGCCCAGATGTACCAACGCCGGTTGGAGGAAACCCCGCAACTGGAGCAAGAATATCTTGCCCTGCAGCGAGACTACAACAATGCCCAGACCAAGTATCAGGAGACGCTGAACAAAATCTTGGAATCGCGGATTTCCGAGGGCATGGAAGAACACCAGAAAGGTGAGAAGTTTACCATCATTGACCCAGCAAGTATGCCCGAAAAGCCTGTTAAGCCCAAGCGGTTGCTGATTATCCTGGCAGGGTTAATTATCAGCTTGGGCTCCGGCTTCGGGACGGTGGCATTGGCGGAGCAGTTGGACCATTCCGTGAAGACCGCAGATGAGCTTTCCCTGCTCACGGGGTTGCCGGTATTGGGGGCCATATCCAGAATTCGGACCAGGGAGGACCTAATGTTGGCCCTTCGCAAAAAGCGGCTCATTTGGGCGGCAACCGGTTTTACCCTGATGATTAGCTTGATCCTGTTTCACTTTTTGTATATGGACCTCTGGGTGCTGACTGCCAGGCTCCTGCGCTTGGCACACAAATACTCATAATTGTCGCGGTGCCCAGAGCTTTAACGTGATTTTAAACCAACAGCAGATGAGGAAGTCAAAGTGAGTTTTATAGATAAAGCCCTTGAAAGGGCCAAGGCGCTGAACAAGAAGCAAGAGAAGGTGGCGCCCATCCGCGGGCTCCGGGAGCCTTCTCCCGGGATTCCCCCGGCCATTTCGGGGGGGGCGACCGAAGGCGAACTCATTCCTCAGGAGATCTCCTACCACGTCACCCGCACCGTGGCCGTCGACCATGAGACCATGCGCCGGAACAGATTGATCGTTGGTGGAGGGGAAGCCGAAGCGGCGGCGATGGAAGGCTATAAGATGCTGCGCACCCATATTCTGCAGCGCACCAGGGAGGAAGGCCACAATACCTTGATGATCACCGGCCCGCTTCCCGGGGAAGGAAAGACGGTGACCGCCATCAATCTGGCCCTCAGCATCGCCCAGGAGATGAACCAGACGGTGCTTTTGGTTGATGCGGACCTGCGCGGTCCCTCAGTGCACCAATACTTTGGCTTACCGGAGGGCGAAGGGCTGGTGGACTACTTAACGGCCGGAGTCCCCATAAGTGAACTTTTGGTGCACCCCGAAGGTTTGGACAAGCTGGTGCTTTTGCCTGGGGGCAAGCCGGCGGCCCAGGCGCCGGAACTCATAAATTCTCCCTTGATGCGGGACTTAGTCCAGGAACTTAAGCACTTTTATCCGAACCGCTATGTCCTGTTCGACCTCCCGCCCCTGTTGACCTACGCCGATGCTTTGGCCTTTGCGCCCTTGGTGGACGGCATCATCGTGGTGGTAGAGGCTGGGAAGACGGCCCGGGAAGACATCGAGCGGTGCCGGGAGAAGCTGGAAAAGTTCAATTTGCTGGGATTTGTACTCAACAAGGCCGAGGTTAAACCCACTGGCCGATACTATCGCTATCCACAAGCTGACAAGCCAGCGATTCGTAAGAAATTTAAGCTGCCATCGTTTAAATAAAAAGAACCTATTATGTACGAAGAATTTTACGGTCTAACCGAACGCCCCTTTAGCCTGCTGCCTGACCCGGATTTTCTCTATCTGAGCCCCCAACACAAGTTGGCCCGGGCCTACTTGGAGTACGGCATTCATCAGCGGGCGGGCTTTGTGGTGCTCACCGGGGAGGTGGGAACCGGCAAGACCACCTTGATCAAATCCCTCTTGAAATCCAGGGAGAAAAACCAGCGGCTGGGCGTCCTGTACCAAACCTCATTGGGGGCCCAGGACTTGCTGGAACTGCTCCTGAGGGAATTTGAGGTTCGGGGCCATCATACCAGCCGGACGGCGCGCCTGGCGGCCTTCAATCAATTTCTGCTGACCGCTTACGGGCGCGGTGAGCATGTGGTTCTGATGGTGGATGAGGCCCAGAACCTGGGCCCTGAAGCCCTGGAAGAACTGCGGCTGTTGTCTAATCTGCAGACCGAAAAAGAACCGCTGTTGCAGGTAATACTGGTGGGACAACCCGGGCTGCGGGAACGCCTGCGCCATCCGGCCTTGCGACAGTTAGCCCAACGGGTGGCCGTGCATTATCACCTGAGTCCCCTGAACCAGGAAGAAACCAAAGAGTATGTCCGCTTCCGGCTGGCTAGAGCCGGGGGCAGCGGCATTTTTACGGAATCGGCCCTGGATAAGCTCTACGACTATACCCAGGGGGTGCCGCGACGGCTGAATGGTTGGTGCGACCTGGCCCTGGTGGCCGGCTTTGCCGAAGGGCGCCACGAAATAGATGGGGAGTTCATCGACACGGTATTTGCCGCGCAAGGAGGCGGTCTGGAAGGCCCGGAGGGCAAGGGAACCTCGGGCTCGGAAGAATTGCTTACCTCCCCGGAAACCTCTGGGGGCCTTCAGGCTCCTCATAACGGGTTGGCGGCCGCAGTGGAAGAACTGTCGACCCGCCTGACCAGGTTGGAGGGCATGGTCCTGGAGATGACCAGCCAGTTGGTTCCGGTCCTGGCCAAATTCTTGTCGAAACCGTTACGATTTGAGTCGGTCCATCTACCAGAAGACCAAATGTCCCACACTTCCATTCCCGAAGAAAAACCCGACCAGAAAAGATCTGGCACAACCAACGAAAAGTTGGTGGTCAAGAATGTGGAAACATTGATAGCAACGTAGAACCCTGCTGAGGTCTCTCTGCCAATGGAAGTCGGTGGTCAGATTAAGGAAGCAGGGCTTAATGATTCTTAGCGATGTAGGAACCCTGCCATAGGAACCTATGGAAAAAGCGAATCAATGGTATCCTGGAAAATCATAAATGATCCGTTACCGGCTCTTAACCCTTTTCAGGAAATCTCAATGGATATTCCATAGCGCCCAGTCTAAGGACTCTGAGAGATGATATCATCTAAGACCAAATTTCCCTCTGGATTTCAAATAGGTCTGGGACTTATTTTGGCAGGGGGGATTTTCTGGTTTTATTGGCCAATTCTAGTTGGCTTAGCCGTTACTCTTACCAACAACGAGGATTACTCTTTCGGACTGCTTTTGCCGCTAGTAGCCGCTTATATAATCTATTTAAAATGGCCACAAATTCGCGTCGGACCTTGGCAACCATCTTGGATGGGGTTGGCAATCATGGCTGCAGGGTTTGGCCTTAACATTTTCGGAGAATTGATCACTGATATTTATACTCCCGAGATCTCCTTCGTCGCGGTAATAACTGGCCTCCTTTGGCTATTATTTGGCTGGGGTTTAGTTCGCCTGCTGGCTTTCCCACTCCTTCTCCTGGTTTTCATGATCCCGCTGCCGGATTTTGTTATCAGGCAGCTCACCCTCCCTTTGCAGTTGTTCTCCTCACGTCTTGCTGCCGGAATTTTACGGGGGGGTGGCATCCCATTATCACTTCAGGGGAATGTGATTGACCTGGGAGTCCGGCAAGTGCAAGTGGTTGCAGCCTGCAGCGGCTTGCGCTACATCCTTTCCCTATCCGCCCTCGGGATTATTTATTGTTACTTCTACCAACGTCGACTCTGGAAAGCCGCTGTGCTTCTAATCTCCGTCATCCCTGCAGCCATGATTGCCAATGCTCTCAGGGTAGCAGGCATGGCGGTTTTCCCCGCCTTGCTGGAGGGTTTCTGGCATACCTTTTCAGGCTGGCTCATCTTCATATTTTGCTTCGCATTCTTAACTTTGCTCAATTGGGGGCTAAATTTTCTAAGCCCACCCTCGTCTCTGCCTGTCCCTGGTGACTCTTCAGCTAAAACCGAATTAACCTTTGCCAGAAAACCCTCTTTGACCCCATATTTAATGGCTGCCCTGGCTCTGGTAGTTCTATTTGGCCCCATAAGACTCTTTATTCAGGCGTCTCCCATGCCCCTTCTGCAAAGTTTTGATAATTTCCCTATGAATTTGGGACCCTGGCAAGGACACCGCGTTTATATAGATCCGGCTATGGTCGCGGCAACCCATGCCGACTCTTTCGTCAATGCCGAATATCTCAATCCCGAACTGGGTTCGGTCTTTTTGTGGATGACTTATTATGAAAGCCAGAAGAAAGCAGGGAGCTCTGCTCATTCTCCTTTTTCCTGTTTTCGGGGAAGTGGTTGGATAGCTTTAGAATCTGAAACGGTTGAATTAGCCCCTGGGCTACCCGTGAGGTATATGTTGTTAGATCAATCGGGCACCCAAATCGTAGTTTATTATTGGTTTCTTCAAAGGGGCCGGTGGCTCGTTAACGAATACCTTAATAAATTTTATGTCGGCTTTGATGCCCTGTTCCGTCGCCGAGCCGATGGGGCCCTTATTCGCCTCACTACTAATGCCAGACCAAACGTTAAATCCTCGCGACAACGACTTACTGCCTTTGCAACGTTGCTCGTTCCGGTGCTACCTCAATATATCCAGGATTAGAGCAAAATATAGCGGTTATTTCTTACAAATGACAACTTCATGGTTAGAAAATTTTTCTTAATCATTGAAATTATCAAGTTTATGGTTTGAATCTGAGGACAATGTTCCATTATATAAGAGGTTAATTGTGAGGATCAGGAATTATATCTTTATTAAACATTAATTATCCTCTGCAACTTTTAAAAAGATTGAAAGTGTATGCTATCGGCGAGATGGTAGTCGGGATTATGCGCGGCATAATCTCATGGAGATGTGATCTTCTCCTCGTCTTGAGCATATATTAGAAGTAGTATTAAAATGAATTTAACATATAAAAATCTCTTTAAGATATTTTTTATTCCGCTCACATTATGTTGGGCTAACCTTATCTTTGGAATAATATCATGCTCAGATGCGAAACAAGATAAACCAATTCCATATCTATATGAAATTTACATCACCAAAGCCATCACAAATACTAGAATTCTCCCTAAAACCTATCCCATTCCTGGCTCCATGAAGAGAGAGATAGCCATAAGCGCCTGCCGGGGCGAGTTTGAACCGGCAAGCTTTGTCATTCACGCTTTAACGCAGATCAAGGATTTGCAACTGAGTGCTACCGACCTGAAAGGCGAACAGTGCTCCATCCCCAGTAGCTCTATCGATATCCGGGTAGTTAAGTGTTGGTTTCAGTCAGGGCTTACAGTCGAGGAAACAAACAAATGCATTCTCACCCCCGAACTGTTGCTCAAGGATGATAAACTGATCTTCGTTGACCAAGAGGGGAAAAGGAACTTTTGCCGGACGCTTAGCACTGCTGGAAAAGAGAATTATATCCTTATTAGCGGCCCATTGAGTGGATATTTGAAGGACTTTCAGCCCAAAGACTCCGACACCCTTCGCCCAGTTGATATCGATGTAGGTAGCATTAAACAGTTCTGGGTAACGCTGCAAGTACCGGATAATGTCCCCCCAGGCCTGTACGAAGGCAAAATCAACTTGGCTGGGACGAACATTCCTCTCAATCATATAAATATCCGACTGCGGGTGCTGCCCTTTACCTTGGAAAAACCTGCCTTGCACTATTCAATTTATTATCTAGGACAGTTAACGAGCCTTCCTCCGGAAGTCCGGATCAAAAAGGTAAAAGACGGGAAAGCCGTGATTACCTGCAAATGGAAGTCCCCCCAACAGTACTATGCTGAAATGAAGAACTTGAAAGACCATGGGGTCGAATATCCCACCCTGGAACATTATGATCATCAAGAAAAAAATTACGACGAGCAAATAGTCCGGCAGATGATAGAGATCCGCGCCAAAGCAGGTCTACCCAAGGATACGCTCTACAGCCTTGGGATCAGAACGTTCAACCCCAAGGAACCGGCTAAAATTTCAGCCTTGAGCCAGCGAGTGAAGCGGTACTTGGCATTGGTGAAGGAGTATGGTTACAAGGAAGTATATGTTTATGGGATCGACGAGGCCCAGGGAGATCTTTTAAAATCGCAGCGTCCTGCCTGGGATGCCGTCCACCAGGCCGGGGCCAAGGTGTTCGTTGCCTGCTCCAAGGGAACTTTCGAGAGCATGGGAGACATTTTGGATGCGGCAGTGCATTGGGGGCCACTCAATGCCCAGGAGGCTCGAAAATATCATAAAGTCGGGCACCAGATCTTCTCCTACAGCAACCCCCAGGTAGGGGTGGAAGAGCCGGAAACCTATCGCCGCAACTACGGGATGCTGCTGTGGAAGGCGGGATATGACGGCGCCATGGACTACGCCTATCAGGAAGAATTTGGCCATATCTGGAACGACTTTGATGACACGAAATGTCGTGACCACGGTTTCGCCTATCCCACTGTGGACGGGATAATCGATACCATCCAGTGGGAGGGCTTCCGGGAAGGCGTGGATGATGTGCGTTACTTGACTACACTGGTTAAGGCTATTTCGCGGGCCAAGACGACGAAACCGCAGTTGGCATCAGAAGCACAAGCCTGGATTGACAAGCTTGATCCCCAGGGTGACCTGGACCAGTTGCGAGCAATAATGATCGAATGGATAATAAAACTGTCATAGAATTGTTTCGTTAATTAAACTAGGATACTTAGACCAAGCATAATAAAATTGTGACATGAAAAACACTGCCTGGGTCTATCTTTCAACTTCGGCTGCAAATCTATTAGTCCTGCTCTTGGGGATGGTTTCGGGAATTATGTCGGCGAGATTATTGGGGCCTGAGGGCCGAGGGGAACTGGCGATAATTTCCTATTTCCCCACTTTAATGGGCACCTTCTGTTGCCTGGCGGTTCCCCAGGGGCTCTCTTTTTTCATTTCCAGGGGACCTGAGCGGGCCTCAGAAATCGCTGCGGCTGGATTGCGGATAGCAATCTTACTAGGGTTATGCGGTGCCCTCGGCTTCGCTCTAGCAGCCCCTTATACGCTGGCAGAAGATAACCGCCATCTGGCCCGGGCAGTAACACTGGCCTGCCTGGTGGCACCCACCATGGTTCTCAATCCCTTCATGGCCGCAATCTTTCAAGGCATGCACCGTTTCAGTTGGGTCAATGGCATGCAAATTGTTGTTGCCGGGGGATATGTTTTTTTTATTCTAGGTTTCTGGTGGACTAACTTTATTTCCCCCCTGGGTTTTTTCTTCGCCTCCATCATCCTGCAAATTCTTACAAATTCAATTTACGCCTGGCGGTTGGGCTTGACGGCATTGAAGAGCAGGGTTCCCTGGAAGACTTATCGCGACTGCATGCTTCAGGGTTTAAAGTTTTTCATGCCTGTCCTGGCTGTCACCCTTTTTGCCATGTCAGACCGGGCTATTCTCATGCATACCACCACCCTGGAAGAGATCGGTTATTACTCTATTGCTTTTTCTTTAGCCTATCCTTTGGTAGTGGCTGCGGGTTCTTTTGTGCAGATCGGTTTTGTCGAGATGGCCGGAGCCGTGGACGCTTTGGCCTCGGCCGGACTGATGGCTAAGCGGTTTCACATGTCCCAGGCCGTGCTGGCCGCCTCGGCTTTGATTTTGTTGCCCTTAGCCTATCCCGTCATCCGTTACGGCTTCGGCGAAAAATTCTTGCCAGCCTTACCGGCAACTTATGTGATGGTAGGGGCTATGTCTTTGCAAGCCCTTAACCAAGTTTTAGATAACAATTTTCGGGGCAGGGATCTGGCCTGGCCCGGCGTTGCAGCCAGTCTGGGAGCCTTGGCCTGTGTGCTGATTCTGGGGAGCTTGTGGACTCCCAAAGGCGGTGCTGCCGGATTTGGTCTAGCCTTCCTCTGTGCCCAGGGGGTCGGGTTTACCATACTTGTTTTCCTGGTTCACCGAGTGATGTCCATCCCGTTAGGCGATTTGTGGGGTCTGCGCCCACGCATCTTGGCCGGGTTCGTCCGCAGCCTATGGCAGTTTTTATTTTTAAAGGAGTCCCCTCAATGATACGCTTTCTCATCTCACCCAGACCTGGCAACGCGGGAGGCCCGGAAATCTTCCTGACAAGATTGGCAACTGAGTTGGAGCGCCGGGGGTATCAGTGGACCGCCGGGCCTTTTAAATATCTCGGCTTCTCCCTGGTTCCATGGCAGCAGGCCATTTTGATGAACGCCCCCCGATATAATGAGAAAATTTTAGACAGTGGCAGGCAGGTTCTGGCGGTCATGGGACAGCCGACCGTAAAAGAATATTGTCTCAAGGTGGGTCTGCCCTATTTGCCAGTATACGAGGAGCAACAACTGAAGATGGCAGAGGTCATCAAGCGCTCTTCTAAAATAGTGTTTATCTCGAGATATGTAAGAAATCTGTGGTCTGACATCTTTCAGCAGCGCGGACTGCATTTCCCCGAAGAAAGAGCAATCATTAGTCATCATGGGGTCGATATCAACCATTTCAGACCGTCTCTTGAACTTCTTCGTTCCCCGTTTATTCTGGGAGCAGTCGGGGCATTGCGTGGTCCTGACCACCTCAGGACCTTTTTTCAAGCTTCCCGGTTACTGGATTTTGACCACCGGCTGCTTATCGTAGGTTCTATGGATGCAGCATGCCGGGATGACATGGAAAAGGCCATGGCTGACCCGGTTCTGAAAGGGCGAACCAGCTATGTCCCTTGGGTCGATGCAGCATCTCTACCCCAATACTATGGAAAGATGCATTGCCTGTTTCATCCCGTGTGGGCTGATGCCTGCCCTAGCGTGGTTGCTGAGGCGCTAGCCTGCGGGGTGCCGGTGGTAGTGCCAGATTATGGCGGCCCGGCTGAGTTCGTGCTCCCAGAGGGGGGCATTGCGATAACGGGTGAGAGATGGGATTACGGTGAGGAGTTTTGTCGGAGCATGGCCGAGGCGGTGACGCAAGTCTATGAAAACTGGGAGAATTTTGCCAGGGGTGCTAGAAAACAGGCTAAGCGGCATGTGTCTATAGAAACCATGACCGATACCTACCTTGACTTTCTCGAACTGCCACGGATGGCAAAATCATAAGGCACAATGAATTTAAATTAGGAGCAACAGAGCACTATCTTAATAAGATAAGGTGCCCCTTTTAAACAAAAGGACACCTATACCATATCGTGGTGAAAGGTTATCTTCCTAATAATGAAAATTATTTGTTGCGTTACCATGGATGTAGAAGTCGATAAAGATCTCGATTACCGGATTAGCAATCCTCCTAAATTTAGGAATGTTCTTGAAGCCATGCCAGAACTTTTAGAACCATTATTTCTGGAATATGGAGTAAAACCGACATATTTAGTTTCTTCCGAAGTAATGCAAAATGCTAAATCAGTGAAGGTTCTTAAGCAACTAAAGAGTGATCATGAGCTGGGGACTCATGGACACGGTGAACTAATGGAGGAGGGAATTCAGCTTAATAATTTTTGCGGCTTACTTCATAAGGATTTTATTTGTGAATATCCGAATGAGAAACAGTATTCTAAGCTATCCTGGCTTACCCAATTATTTTCAGATACCTTCGGCTATGCTCCTAAATCTTTTCGCGCTGGACGCTTCGGTATTGATAGCCATTCCTTGGAGATCCTTGCCAATTTAAACTATGAAGTGGATAGTTCGGTAACGCCAGGCCTTTATCATCGTGGTTTTAATAAAATAGTAAATTATATCATGGCACCAGAACAGCCATACAGGCCTGCATCCCATGATGCTAACCGAAAAGGCGACTTAAGGTTGTTCGAGGTGCCAGTGAGCTGTTGGACGGACAACTTTTTAGCTAAAGCTTTTGATAGTTATCTGGTTTCCCGTTTAGAATCATCCCATCCAATTCCCCTGACTTTCGAGCGTGTGCTGCGTCGAACAATTGGCCGGATAAAATGGCTCCGGCCTACTATCGGTAATTATAGTTCTATGATTAAAATGTCAGAACAGTACTTAAAAAGAAATTCTAAGGAACCAATCATTTGCGCCAATATCATGTTCCACCCCATAGAATTGGTGATTGGTGCTTCGCCATATTCATCTAATCAACATGAAGTAAACAGAATTTTAAATAATCTTGAAGTGCTCATCAATTATTTTGCTCAGGCTGGTTGTACTTTCGTCAAGCTTAAAGATGTCCCGCATTTCATATTAAGTAATAGGCAATAATTAATTTTATAAAAAAATAAGTGAAATATTTTGCAACCCTCTCGTATTAATTGACTAATTGACGAAAGAGCTATCTTTGATCGACGTCAAAGTGAAAACAAGATTTATTGACTATAGGGTGATTTTCTTTGCCAATTGCCCTTTTCAAAGAGATCTTGCAAAATTCGTTCAGTATAACCAATGCAAATCGACGTCGGATTTTTTCGGCTTTAAAAGAGAAAGATGCTTCACAAAAGTTATTGATCTGACAAGAAAGGCAGAAGAAATTTTTCGAGATTTTAAAAAAAATACTAGATACGAGATTAATAGAGCCCGAAAGGATGGGATAACGTTCGTTATAGAAAAAAATATGCAACAATTTGTTGATTTTTATAACAAGTTCGCAGAATCAAAGAATATTACGCAACTAAATATAAGCTATATAAAAAGTTATGAGAAACATCTGATTATAACAAAAGCAATCGAAAACATGGTCGATTTAGTTATGCATACTTATTTAACTGACAGTCAAGAAAAGAGGGTGCGACTGTTAAATTCCGCCTCATTATTTAGATATGAAACAGATACTGATAAAAAACAGTTAATAGGGACAGCCAACAGGTTACTTCATTATAGCGATATGTTATTTTTTAAAGAGAGAGGTTTTAAAATATACGATCTTGGCGGTTATGATTATCAACCACAAAATGAAAGGTTTATTGCAACGAATAAATTTAAAGATGCGTTTGGGGGCTACTTGGTGGAAGAGAGCATCTACACATCGTATCCTCTTTATACATATCGATATTTATTGAATAATCTGTATCGTTTTGCAAGGAAGGGCTATTAATTATGGTTGTTAGAGATGTTTAGTATGTCTAATGTTATTCAAAAGGGTAAGGGGAAAGAAATTATAGTTGGGAATTACTTAAACTAAATCTTGGTGTACTATAAGATTCAGGGAAAGATGCAAATGTGGGATGAAGCGGTTCTCGATTCCAGAGAAAAGATTCCTTTTAGCCTATGGATAATCGTTTTCTATTTATTTTTACTTTTTTTAGTTGCACCCGCTGCATTCGCACCTAATGAACCCGCAGGACTTACTGGAGGACCAGGCGTAGGCCGGCAAATCGGGGGGCTGACGGCAGCTCTCTACCGCCTGCCGCTGGCAATTGGACTTATCATGGTGAGCGTCGCCTTCTTAACGAAAAGATCACTTCAGGGCATGATGCTTCCGGTGACCCTTTTCCTGATATTTAGCTGTGGATATTTAATCAACGGGGTCTGGGGGGATGCCGGCTTTTTTGAAACCATCCGGTTATTTTTCGCCTCTACCGGAGTGGGACTTTGCCTAGTTCTGACGATCAGGAAGCCTGTGCAGTTGGAATTCTTTCTGAAGGCATTAATGGCGGTGGCCCTGGCCAACGCCGTATACGGCCTGCTTTTTACGGTTCCAGGAGTAGCAGGTTTGGGGGAGATCCTAAGAGCCCTGGGTTTACCCTCCGGGCGAGATTTAAATGAATGGCGGCTTATCGGTGTGCTAAGAGACCCCACAAATTGCGGCCTGCTGCTGATGGTGGGTCTCCTCATAGTTTTGGACAGGGTATTTGAAAAGCTTCGAACTAAAGATGTTGGTCTTGCCATGATCTTTGTTATGGCCATCTTTCTAACGTTTTCCAGGACCACCTGGGTCGCAACTCTGGCAGGCATAGTCTTTTTGATGGGGATGAAAAAAATTGCTTCGACAAAAATTGTTTTGCTCTTAATTATCGGAGGCCTCTTTTTTCTGGTAGCCCACGGAATATTCTCTTACAGCATCAGCCAAAACCTATTTCGTTGGGATATTGCCCATTCGGATACACGTTCGGGGGTCTGGCTATTTTGGTTGAGCAAGGCTCTTAGGAACCCCCTGGGCTACGGGATTGGATTTATTCAAGAGTTTTGTAACCCAAGTGGGTGGCAGGCCCCCCATAATACCTACTTGTCCTTATGGGTAGAGGGGGGCATACAAACCCTCATCCCCTTGCTAATATTGCTTTGGGTTTGTTTCCGGCGTCAATGGAGGACCAGAAAATACATTAACCCAACAACTGGCAAAAATTATGGGCCGCTGCTTCTCTCTTTATTTGTTGGTATTTTATTATCACTTTTTGGACTCAGTTTTATGATGCAGCTATTGTTTATTGCTATTGGCATGGTTTCGTCCTGTTTTTTGCTGACCCAAGATGGGTTGCTGGTTCCACCAGATGAAATCCCTGATCAAATTTAGTAATATATGGTAGTTGCACAACTTCTCCCAGCAATGCGCCGCGCCGGCGCCGAAAGCGTCGTGGCCCTTTTGTGCCAGGGGCTGGCCAGTGCTGGCGTTGAAGTGCACCTGGTGGTGGTGGGAGGCAGATTTGATTATGCAGAAGAACTTAAACACCAGCGAATTCAGATCCATCTTCTGCGTTTGTTTGATGGCCCGGTAAAGTTCTACCGGTTAGATATCCAATGGCGCATCAGGAATTCTTTGCGGACATTTTTGGGGGGACTCCGCCCGGACATTTTACATTGCCATCTCCCCCATGCCTTGATCTGGGCGGCGGCCGCGGCCGCCAAATGGAGCTTGAAGACTTTTTACACCATTCACGGGAGCGACCCGGCAATGATTGGCCGGGGACTGAAAGATTGGTGGCGGAAAAGGGAATTTATCTGGGCCATTAGGGCTTCCCGGTGCGTCTTGATGGCTGTATCAAAGAGCGC
Source organism: uncultured delta proteobacterium (assembly GCA_963790655.1). Lineage (GTDB taxonomy): Bacteria > Desulfobacterota > Desulfobaccia > Desulfobaccales > 0-14-0-80-60-11 > DASWLF01. The sequence goes on from CAWBPT010000029.1 coordinate 14,052, forward strand.
GGCCCACCACATGGAAAAGGGGTTGGGTTTGCCGCCTCATTCTATCCTCGTCCAACCCAATCCCATAGATTTAGCCCGGTGGAAGCCGGCCTTCTCATCAGAGTCCCAGCAGCGTCCAAAGGTCATAATGGTGGGGACGCTTTATCCTATTAAGAGGGTTCATGTTGGCATCCAGGGCTTGAAGATGCTTACGGCAGCCTTCCCTGAGGCCGAGATGGATATTGTTGGCGATGGTCCGGAACGTCCCCGTTTGGGTGAGTTGGCCCGTTCTTTGGGCCTGGAGGAGCGGGTCTCTTTTTTGGGAGTGCGCCGGGACCTCCACGAATTTCTCCAGGCGGCGGACGTTATATGGCTGCTGAGCGAGCGGGAGGGGATGCCCATGGTCATGCTGGAAGCCATGGCTTCGGGGGTACCGGTGGTTGCTGCCGACCGGCCGGGCACCAATGAGTTTGTCAGGGACGGCGAAAACGGACTCTTGGTCCCTCAGATGATCCCGCCGCGGTGGCTGAAGCCACCGGCCGCCTCTTGAAGGATGCGCCACTGAGAAAGCGGCTCCAGATGAACGGATTAGCTTTTGTTAAACAGTTCAGTCTGGAGAATGTTGTCAGGCAACATTTAAAACATTATGAAAATTATGTCGGCTCCGGATGGCTTAGTTAACCTTCGAGATTTTTTAAAGAGATGACCAGAGACATTAAGGTGGGCTTCCTCACCTATGACCTCCAGGAGTTTACGGCAGACTGTCTGTCACGGGTTGCCAAGATAGCGCCTTTTCAGCTGAAGGCTTATCCCATATTTGCCCGGGCGGCGGCAGACCACATCGCCTTTGCCTACCGGCCTTCCGGGCTGGCTGGCCATTTTTTTGTGGTCCGCAAGGAGGGCAGCACCCCCGAGGGGCTGACCTATTCCATCAACTGGGGAGCAGCCTGGTCATGTGTCAGGGAGAGCGACGTGGTGGTCTTGTTCGGGATCCAGGGAGGAACCGCCCTCATCGCCGCTCTTTTGGCTATTGCAAGGAGGCGGGTCTTGGTGTCGGTGAACCAGACTTTGCCGCCGGAGTGGGAGTTTAAGCGGCGCTGGTGGGTGCGGTGGCTAAAGAGCCTGATCTTGCACTGTTGCCGGGTGCACGTGGTGCAGACTCCCACCACCTGGGAGACCCTGAAGCAGGTTTACGGCATCCCGGTTGAACATTGCGTGGAGGCTCCTTTTGAATCCGGCGCCCTGGTCTTCCAGGAGCTATTGTCGAAGGTTCCCGGGTCCAGGGAGGAATTGCGCCGGAAGCTCGGGTGGCCTCCCAGTGAATGTGTCTTTCTTTTCGTGGGCACGCTGTTGCGCTTTAAAGGGGTTGAGACCATCATTGAGGCGGCTTCCTTGCTTAAAAGAAGCCATGCCGGGTTCCGGGTGGTCTGTTTCGGGCCGGCCGCGGCCCAGCCGGGTGAACCGTCTATTTCCGAATATCAAAGGCTGGCGGAGCTAAAGGGGGTGGCGGAGGTGGTGAGTTTTATGGGCCCCCACCTCCTACCGGTACTAGCACGGGCCTACCTGGCGGCGGATGCCCTGCTTTTACCCACCCAAAGGGATATGTGGCCCAAAGTTCTGGTGGAAGCCGCGCTGGCTGGCCTGCCCCTGGTGACCACTACCGCCTGCGGAGCCGCTGGGGCCCTGGTGCGGGACGAAGAGACCGGCCTAGTGATCCCGCCGGATGATCCAGCTGCTTTAGCTAATGCCATGATAAATCTATTGAACCGTGATAAACGGATTTTCTTAGGGAAAAAGGCCCGAGAGCACTGTTTAGAATTTTGCGATCAGGTTAAAGAGGGAGAAGGGTTTCGGCGGGCAATTGAACTTGCCATTAATTCGGAGAAACAATGATTAATGTTCCAGCAAAACTCCATCTGGGTTGCGGGGATTTTGCTCCCGAAGGCTGGCTTAATACCGATGGCTCCTGGCATATCTGGATGGCCCGCCATCCTTTTTTTAAAAAAATGGCAATTCATTGGGGAATAATACCCAAAGAACATCTGGATAATCAGTGGGCGAAAACCATAATTTTTCTGGATCTTCGCAAGCCTCTGCCTTTCTCTGATAATTCTTTCAATGCAGTTTACTCTTCTCATGTGTTAGAACATATACATCGAAATGAAGCACTGAAACTACTAAAAGAGGCCAGAAGAGTATTATGTAAAGGAGGTATCTTGCGGACAGTGGTTCCAAACTTGGCAACTTTGGTTACTAAATATCTTGACAAGACTAATTCATCCCAGATGCCTGGCTTTACCGCGGCAGATACCTTCATTTTTGATCTGCATATGCGTCCTCCCGCAGCGACCAAGGTTAATATTTTTCGTCGGTTGTATCATGCTTTTTATGATTTTAATTCTCATAAATGGATATACGATGAAGAGTCGTTATCTAACCTTTATAAAGAAGCGGGATTCGTGGAGTCTAAACGAAGAAAAAGCTTGGAAAGCGACATTGAGGATATCCATTTAATTGAAAGACCTGAACGCTTTGGTTTCGATAACAGTTTGATCATCGAAGCCAAGAAGGACTGAATATTTCGATGCCATCCGTAAAGAGACTGATCTGGCTTTGCCCGGAATTCACCCCTTACCACGAAGTGTTGTTTGAAGCGCTGGTGGCCGATCCGGAGATCAGTCTTCGGGTGGAAGTCATGATGGGGCCGACCAAAACCCATCCTTATGAACCTCTGCCCCATCGGCCTTATGAATGGGGCATGGCTACCCCCAGGGCCTGGGTGGACCGGGAATTGATAGCCAGAGTAATTAAAGAACCCGATGCCTGGGTGGTGGTAGCTTCCTATCTCAAGCCTACCATCATGGCCGCGATGAAAGCTCTGGCACATAAGCACCGCAAATTTATTTATTATACAGATACCCCCCTACCTCAAGAAGTGGAATGGAATCAAGATCGGCCGCAGCGGCGCTCCTGGCTCCGGCGCCTGGCCAGGGGCCGTCGTTTGAGGTGGATCTTCCGTCAGGCCCACCGGGTGCTGGCCACCGGCCGGCCCGGCGTGGAGGCGGTGGTGAGACTCGGGTGCCCCCGTCAGAAAGCGGTGGTGTTTCCTTTCTGGGTTGATCTGCCGCCCTTGAGAAAAGAGCCTTCCACCACTGCTAACAATAAAACCCTGTTGGCGGTAGGGCAGCTGATTTACCGCAAAGGGTACGATATCGCCATAGAAGCCCTGGGCAAGGCAGCTGGAAGCGGCGGGCTTGACGGGGTGGAGCTTCATTTTTTGGGGGATGGCCCGGAACGCCAACACCTTGAAAACCTGGCGGCGGCAAAGGGTGTGGCCAAGTGCGTCACATTCCACGGTTGGCTGCAGCCCCCGCAAGTGGCCGATACCCTTTCCAAGGCTAGTGGGTTCGTTCATCCCGCGCGCTGGGACCCGTTTCCGGTGGCGGTGCTGGAGGCTATGGCTGCGGGCTTGCCGGTTTTGGGGTCGGACGCCAGCGGGTCGGTAGTGGACCGGGTAGAGGACGGCGTGTCCGGATTTGTCCACCGCACCGGTGATAGTGAGCAACTGGCGGAGCATTTGATCAAGCTGTTTGCGGACCTAGACACCCCGGGCCGCATGGGTGCCGCAGCCCGGCGCCAGGCGGAAGAGTGGCCTCCGGAACGCGGGGTGCGAATAATTAAAAATATCATCATGAACGGGTGAAATGGCCCCCCAGAAATATTCTGTGGTTAGGTCCGTCCTTATTGGGCGCGGGGCGTTTGACGAGATCTATGAGCCAGCTTGGCAGCGAGCCCTGGTTGAAATGGGGATTTCCTGCCGGCTGTTTGACTCCCATTCCTTGACCCTACCCGGAATCCTGGGCCGCGTCGAACGGCGCATTCTATGGGGGCCCGGGGTGGCCAAGATTAAACGGGAGCTGGTCTCCTTGGTCAGACAGGAACGGCCTGAGGTCACCTTGCTTTATCAAGGGCACTACTTCGATCGCCGGACTCTGGAGCAGATCCGGCCCGTTACTTTCATTGCCGGCTATCACAATGATGACCCCTTCGGGGCCAGGAAAAATATGCTTCGTTATCGACTATTGTTGCCGGCCCTGCCTCTTTACCACGGCTATCATGTTTACCGGGGTTGTAACGTGAAGGAAGCCCTTAGTTACGGTGTCCCCAGGGTAAAAGTGCTCATGTCTTATTATATTCCCTGGATAGACTACCCAAGGAAACTTGGCGCGGAAGATGAGCGAGATTATGGGTGCGAGCTTGTATTCGCCGGCCACGCGGAACGGGATGTCCGGGTGGAATGTCTGGCGCAGGCCGCCCGGCAAGGGGTTAAGTTACGCCTATATGGAATAGATTACTATTGGAAACAAGTCTTGCCCGCTGATGTTTACCCCAAGATAAGACCCGTAAGGAAAATCACCGGCGATGATTACCGCAAGGCCCTCTGCGGGGCCAAGATCGCGGCCTGCTTTTTCAGCCGGTGGAACCGGGACCAATATACCCGGCGGTCGTTTGAAATCCCGGCTTGCGGAGTTTTCCTGCTTTCGGAAAGAACGCCGGTCATGCAAGAGATGTATCAGGAAGGTAAGGAAGCGGAATTCTTTGATTCTCCGGAAGAATTTTTGGACAAGGTAAAATTCTACCTTAAAAATGATAAGGTGCGACAACGGATTGCTGAAGCCGGGTTCCGCCGGGTCACTTCCTCGGGGCACGATATCTATTCCCGCCTGCGGCAGTGGCTGGCGGACGTGGGGCAGTGGCGGAATGAGTTGAGAGGGGCTTAGTTCTGATGCCCACGGATATTAGAGGCTTTGAGGCTATCATGACGCGCTACGTCTTTGTTGGGTTTTTAAGCATCTTCGCCTTAGTGGCTCTGCTGATCGGCTTGCCGGGAGCAGACGGCGATTCTTCCGCAACGTACGACGTAATTACGTACTTAGCTAATAGTTTAACCTACAAGATTTCACGGTTGCCGGGCCAGCCGTTTCTCGACTACTGCAACTTCATCAGTTGGACGATCGGCGGGGATGCAGGCGTACAGGTATGGTTCGTAATTGTCTCGGCTTTGGGTATCAGTTCATTGTATTTTCTGGTACGCGAGGCAAAGGGGTCCAGTCCGCTCCTTGCAGCCCTGACACTTGGTCTGCACCCCCTTTTCATCAGCCATGTCGGCGGGCTTGGTGATTTTTCCGTCAGCCTCTCTTTCCTAATCATGTCGCTTCTGGCGGGAGAAAAAGGACGGCCGAGCTGGGCGGGTCTCACCCTGGCGCTGGCAGTAGGCTGCCGACTTTCAATGTGCATTTATGTTGTGCCCTTAGTGGTCTTAGTGGCCCTGACTTATCAAGAATACGGCCTTCCCCCTCTTAAAGCCTGGAGCAAGGCGGCACTCGCCGGGGATATCGCAGGGCTTTTGTCATTGACTTTTTATGCACCTTTGTTTGCTTTCCGGGGCTGGCAACTAATCGAAAACTTTCCGCTGATGAGTATTACCGGCTACCATATTCCAGCTTTCCTTTACCACCTTTTCATCGGTTTTGGTATCATATTCTGGCTGACGATTGCTGCCATGTTATTGATATGCTTATTTCATCGAAGGAACCCCATCGAACCCAAAGCGGTTTCAGGGCTTGACTGGGCGGCTCTCCTCTTGATTGTTCTGGGAATGGCGACTTTTTTCCGAGTGCCGACCAAGCCAGAACTCATCCTTCCAATTCTGCTTGGTTTCATACTTCTTTTCCAGAGATGGGCATCGAGGAAGTGGGCTGCAGCGCTTTTGGTCAGTTCCGTGGTGGTGGGCATACTGAGCGTGTCGCCCTATAACCGCGAGGAAAATCGTGTTGATTGGAATCTTCGGCGTGGCTGGTATGCCGAAAACCTTTTTTGGGCTCACAAAAAACGTTTGGATCTCAGGACGATTAGGGATTTTCTGGGGGACAGACCAGGAAAGACAGTCCTGGTGTCATGGTTTAGCTGGACCCAGGCGCAAGCTGACAACGCAAACCTGATTATGATTCGGGATTACCGGGGAATCAAGGGATTAAGGGTGTTCACCTTTCCTCAATTAGGCGATGATCGGGTGGTGGTTGGATTTCATGAAAAAGGCTTGCAGGAGTTACTCAAGGTCGTGACCAGTGGCCCGCAAGAGAGTCAACAGGAGGTGGTTTATGAGACGTTCATCTACGGCCTGACGCTACGGGATAGACAAATAGACCTGTCCCAATTCGGTCAAGGGGTTGTAATCAAGAGAGACCTTTTGAAAGACCTGTGGCGCACTGCGGGACGGCAGAGTGCGGAGCTGGGAATTCCATGACTTGGGTTATTTATGCAGCTTGATAATACTAACCCGTTAAAAGTAATCAGAGAATGTTATGAAAAAAATAACAGAAACTAACAACTTGCGCATCTTCTTCACCGGCGTGGGCGGTGAACTGCAATGAGACTGATTCCGATGCCACCGGACGTTAAGAGCCCTAAGTGCCGTCTTTGTTTTTCAGATGCAGTGAAATTAATATTCAGGGTGAAACATAATAATAATAGCTATACTGTTATTGTGTGCCAGAATTGCGAGGTCATTCAGACGCTGGAGCATTATGATGAGGTTTCACCGGATTACGTTAATTTGTCAGATGAAAAAGTCGATGAGAACCGGCTTTGGTGTCAAGGAGAACACAAAATCCCGGCCTTTCGCCAGTGGTGGACCCAAGCCCAGAGTTTGATGATAAACAAAAAGACAAACTTAAGGTTATTGGATATAGGCTGCGGCACCGGCGGCTTTTTGAGATATGCCCGGTCAATAGGTTTTGAGGTGCATGGTTTTGATGCCTCCCTGGCCCAGGCCCGCTATGCCCAACAAGAACTGCCGCATATTTGTCAGGCTTCTTCAATCTCGGATTATCTTATGTCTTTGGAAAAGCCCGAGATCGAGTTTGATATCATCACTCTCTGGGATGTTCTTGAGCATATCAGGGACCCTTTGGAGTTTCTCTTATCGGTAAGAAATTCATTGAAGGCTGGTGGCCTGCTTTATCTGTCGGTTCCTAATGGGAAGGCCATGTTATGGAAACGGCGGCTTTATGGCATGCTGGGGCGGAATCATGACCAGGAGTGGATACCATGGGAACATGTATTTTATTTCTCCATAAAGTCCCTGAGGTTACATCTCAAGAAATTGGGATTTGAGGTATTGCAGACAGGCGCAGTGGACTGCTATCCGCGACCAGTTTCTGTTTTTGAGGTGGTTCGGCGGACCGGTTTCCTCATTTTTTCCTGGTTTCCTTCGCGCGCTCCCCAAATTTATGTCTGGGCGTGCAAAGCTGCAGGAAATTCTGCAATGATAAATCATGGACTTACCTTTCCCCGGGCGACATAGTGCAAGGTATATAGGATTGCATATAAGTATTAAGTCTGGCCTTTTGTAGTATGAATATATGTGAAGCTATTAAAGGAGATAACGATGGCTGAGAAGGTTAATGGATATGTAGCATGTTATTTATGTAAAAAAAAGAAAGCAATGGTTAATAAAATGTATTCTAATATGTTGGGCTTAATTGATAACAGTGACAAAAGAGTTTATACTTGCAAAGATTGTGGTCATAAATTTATTTACCCATATTTCGATGATGATACGTTATCTCAAATCTATGCTAATGCCTATTTTACAGGGAATTATGACGAGTTGTCACTAAATCTACTAAAGGAGCCAGAAGTTAGTCATGAACAGACGCAGCGATTACAAGAACTAAAAATAAGTAAATTTAACAATACGTTAGATCTGATATCCAGATATACAGAAAATCAAAAATCAATTTTTGATATCGGAGCTGCTACCGGTGAATTTTTATATTTGGCAAGCAAGAGAGGACTTCTTGTTGATGGACTAGAACCATCAGAATACGCGGCAAGAATTGCAAAAGAAAAATATGGATTTACTTTTCATAATTGTAAATTAGAAGATTTCAGAGCAAATCATCAATATGATATAATAACTATGAATCATGTGTTTGAGCATTTCGTTGATCCTCATATTGTATTAAAAGTTATATATAACCTTGTATCAAAGGGTGGTATAGTATATCTTGAGATCCCATTTCAATTTAACTTTCCCCAAGTTATGAAATATATCTTATTACATAAAAAAGATAATTTTAATATATATTCCATTCACCACCCCAATTTTTACTCGCCGAAGACATTAATAAAATTGTTTAATATGAACGGGTTTGATAATTTATATATAAGCTTATTTAATAAAGACGTTTACAAACAAGGCAACTTTATAACAAAGATGAAGGGATATGCCTGGCAAATTATGGCTTGTTTTGATCATGGTTCTTACATTGAGGCAGTCTTTCAAAAAAACTGAAATTAGTTAAAACAGAGACATATAATATAATGGAATAAAGTTACTTTTTTAGTAAGCTTAATTGTGAGGCCATTTTAAACAGAGCCCATTTATAATGGCAATTGTTATTAGTAAGCAAATGAAAAGAAAGGATTGTGAGGTATTTAATATATTTACATTAATATTCTACTCAATTATTGGAATCCTTCAATTATAAATTAAAATGAATAATGAGTAACGTTACGTTTTTTACAAATTGTTAATGATGGTAAATTTAATATAGGTTTGTATTCTCGCAGCATGCTTAGCGTCGGTATAGTATCGGGAATACTACATCCCAAGTACGGCGGGCCGGTTAGGGTTATACAAGCCCATGTTAGGGGACTATCGCCTTTTGTGCATATCAAGATTTTCGGGGTGGCTTCGGAAGATGAAGTAGAAGTGGTGCAGAAGATCTTACCGCAAGCCCAGATATTTCCGAAGGCTTTTCCAAGCCGGTGGTTCTACAGCCGGGGGTTGATGAAGGCTTTAATCCAGTCTACTGCCAAGTTAGATATAATCCATGCACACATGCTTTGGGATTATCCGGTCCTGGCCGCATGGTTGGCCGCACGTAAGGCACAGAAGCCGTTTATCATTTCCCCCCACGGAACCCTCCTGGAACCGTGGCGTTATCAAACATTGCACAAAAGAATTTATCGACATGTTATTGTCAATAAAATTTTTCGCTATACTTCGGTTGTTCATGTCTTAAATGAGGCTGAAGCTTCAGCCTGCCGTAAGCTGGGGGTTCAGTGTCCCATCAGGGTGATCCCCAATGGCTTGCCGGTGGAAGAGTTCAGTTTGCCTTCCCGCCCTGAAGTAGCTCTTGACCGCTGGCCGGTGTTAAGGAATCATCGAGCTATGCTTTACCTTGGTCGATTTTCACCTGAGAAAAGGTTGGAGGTTCTCCTTAAAGCATGGGGAAAGATAATAAAGGAACCTCGTAATAAAGATTGGTTATTGGTTCTAGCCGGGTCAGGGGATAGTGGTTACGTAACGCAAATTGCTAACTTGATAACTTCGTTGAATATTTCTAAGAATGTTTTATTAACTGGTTTTGTGGATGGAGATGTTAAAAAATCTTTATTCGATGCCAGCACCTGCTTCGTAATGCCCTCTTTAAGCGAAGGTTTCAGCATGGCCATTCTAGAGGCTATGGCAGCGGGGCTGCCAATTCTTTATACTGAAAAATGCAATTTTCCAGAATTGGCAGCCAACGGAGCAGGCTGGGAGGTGGGAATGGGGGAGAATGATCTTGAAAAGGGCCTACTAATGGTTGTTGGCCAAGACCCTAAGTTCATGGCGCTTGCTGGAAGGGAAGCAAACTCTCTTAGGTAAACAGAAGTACAATTTACAAAGGATTATAAATGAGATATTAGAAATGTATAGGGATGCAGCTTCAAAGGAATGGTAGTCATTCTATAAAATGATGATTAATATATTATTTCAACGCTAATAATATTAAAAGAATGACAGATTACAAGTTAATACATAATGGTCAAAATATGGAAACAAAACCTTCGGCTTTGGTGGCTTATCATTTCTTCTATCCTGACGATGTCGCCGGCGCCTGGCATTTTTCGCAATTTGCTGAAGAGTTGGCAAAACGCAATTGGCAGGTCACAGCCTTAACCAGCAATAGATTTTGTCGATACCCAAAGGGAAAAATATTAAAAGCGTGTGAGCAATGGGAAGGCGTAAAAATCATCAGATGTGGGCGTCCTGGGTGGAGCCAGGCCAACCGATTTTATCGCCTGGCAAATTCCCTCTGGATGATGATTTCGTGGATTTTGAAGCTACAAAAGATTCCGCCGGTTGATGCGATTATCGTTGGCAGCGACCCTCCGTTCGCTGCCTTAATTTTTCCCTTCTTAACATTCTCTAAACGGGGAAAGCTCTTGGTGCACTGGTGCTTTGATCTTTACCCAGAAGCAATAATTGCTGATGGAGCAACCGGGGTAACGAAATTGCTGGTTAAGCAGGTAACTCTGCTAATGCGCTGGGCATATCGCTATGTTGACTTAATGGTGGATATTGGCCCTTGTATGAGAAGACGCCTTGCTTCATACGGAAATAAGTTCAAATCTGCGACGTTGGTTCCCTGGGCTTTAGTTGAGTCAAACGATATTAAGGCGCCGGATACTGTCACCCGGGCTAAGTTATTTAACGATGCGAAGTTGGCAATTTTATATTCGGGCAATTTGGGGAAAGCTCACGATTTTTCCCTTTTTATTAAGCTTGCTAGAAGGGTATACAGAGAAGAACCAAAGATAATATTTTGCTTTGCTGGGCGCGGAAATAGATTCGATGAGCTGATTAAAGCTGTGCGGCCTGATGACGTTAACATTAAATTCGCGCCTTTTGCCGAAGAGGATGAGCTGGAGAAGCGACTTTGTTCAGCGGATATTCATCTTTTAAGTCTGAGGCAGGAGTGGGAAGGAATAGTGGTTCCGTCGAAGTTTTTTGGGTCGCTGGCTGTCGGAAGGCCGGTCATCTATGCGGGGCCTGAAAGTTCTGCTGTTGGGAAATGGATACGCCAGTTCAATATTGGATTGGTTCTCTCCGAAAACAATATCGATGAAATATGTCGTAATTTGGTAGAATTATGCAATAACCCTGTAAAATTAACGTCTTGGCAAGAGAATGCGCATCAGGCTTATTATAACCATTTCTCAAAAAACTTAGTTATGAATAATTGGGATATACTTTTACGAGAATCTTTAAATAAAACCACCTTAAGTATAACTCCTAAAAAATGACTAATGAATCAATATGGATGATGGTTGTAATACAACCGATGGTAAGTTTCATAATCAATGCGCTATATTAGTCTGGAAGGAGCTTGACGTTACGATATCTTGAGGAAAATAGGTTATATTACGTAAGATTGGGGAGGAATAGGCCAGTTGGCCTTTCCCGGGATTCCCGGAAAAGGCCAACTGGCTTTTTCTCTTTAGGACTATTAACTCGGTGATATGCCCGGCGCTTCTCAGGGTCTTTGTATGGCATGGTCAATCCTAAAATGGCAGTAATTGGACATACTTAAAAAAGTAGAGAGGTTATTGATATACATTTGAAAAACACCTATAAACAGGACTTATTTTAATTCACAACAAATAATTGTTGGTTTTCAAGACATTGTTTGATATGGCTGGACATATATTTTGCGGCAATATAATGCGCTCTAGGTGTCCAATGTCCCTCCTTATAATATAGCTTATCAAGCTTATACTCAGTATCTGAGATTATTGGGGTTAATGATAAGAAATTAATGTTCAAATTAGAAGCTAAGTTCATGATGGCGTTTTCGTCTTTTGATAGCGAATGACTCCTTCTGTATAAACTCACCGCAGACGAATCTGGGATGAAAAATATTATAAGCTTGCTTCCTGTGGATTTTACGGATTCTTTTAATTTAATAATAAGTATATTAGTTAATTCAATATTTTTATGGTTTGAATAATTATCCTCCTTATTACGATAATGGACAACCAAATCTGAATTAGAGGAAAATGACACCATATATTTTAGAGCGGCTTGTTTTAATAGGTTGGCTACATGAGACCATGAAATAAACCAATTATAGCCAGGTATATTCATAAAGAAAGCCTTCTTTGCTCCTATAGACGATACAAAAGATTTGGCGTGAAGTTTACCATCACTATCGAGGTGAAAATATTCATTGCGCTCATTATCAGAAAAGTCATTTGGGAAAAAACATAACGCTGCCAGGTCTGGCTTATATTTATACCCTAATGTCTGGAATAGCTTTAATGCATAGTCTGTTCCTTTACCACCATTTCCTGAGTTTATGACTTCTACACTCCCCAAAAAATCTGATAAATTATTTTCGATATGATAGGCAAATGTCTGGTCATCATTTACTCCAATGCCATAAGTGAAAGAGTCACCTAAAAATAAAACTCTAAAATTGGATGTTTTCTCAAAAGTATATTCCTTATGTCCCCTAAATCCATAAGAATTATTGCTGTAAGTATAATCATAAACCCCAGGCAAAGTTCTCCTGCCATGCTGATTCGGAACAGGAATCTCTCCCAGTTCGTTGTTGAAAGCAAATTGAATTGGCCCTGTCTCTTGTGGACTAATAATCCGAATACCCAACTCACCAATAGAGAAAGCAATGATAAAACCCAAGACTATGGCGATGAACCTGAAGACGATAATTTTGATAATCTGCATGTGCTTATCCTTTAGGGCTTAGGGCATATTTAAAAGCCCTGAAATAGGCCGTTAATGTCGCCTTGCCCCTCCCTTTTGGTCTCTGGAGAGGATCTACTCAAGGATACCTTTCGGAGCCCTCCCGCATTGTTGTCATATCGCAAGTTTTTTCATCCGAGATTATGCTGCATCCATAGCTGTTTCTGTCACAACGAGGTTTTCGGGACCTCTTGGCCCGAGGGAAGGCGCCAAAACGATCCTCATCTCGAAGCCAAATTTTCTCATAGGGAGCACGTTAGCACAAATTTGGGCGTAAAGTAAATTTTCCCCAGATTTCGGGCACATCAATCCCTCGGTAACCAGATGCTATCTGGTTGGGAAGCCTAAGTGCCCCAGGCCAGCACCGCCCGGTAATGGTGCGCCAGGGGAAAGGCTGAGACCACATGCACATGCCACCTCCGGGCATGATAAGAAACCCTGGCGCCCACTTTGATTAATCGCTTGATCAGCCACTCCACCGACCGCTTAACTTTTTCACCCCAAACGTAGAACTGCCGGATCATACGAAGGAGGTTGTAAGCCAAAACCCCCATCTTTAGCCGGGCCTGGTTGGCCTCGAACCGTTGGCAACTGGTCTTGTCCCAACGCAGGGTGTTCTTGCCTTCCTTGATCCGGTTTTCCACATCCCCTCGACCAGTTGGTCTGCTCCCGGAAAACTGGACCATTCATAATGAGAGAATTTTGCTAAGATGAACCAATCTGGCAAGGAGGATATTCTCGATGAAGCGGTCCAGGTTTACCGACCAGCAGATTGCCTTTGCCCTGCAGCAGGCCGAGCAAGGGACGCAGGTGGCCGAGGTCACCCGCAAGATGGGCGTCAGCGAGCAGACCTTTTACCGCTGGAAGAAGAAGTTTGGCGGGCTGATGCCCTCCGAGGTCCGCAAGCTCCGGCAGCTTGAGGAGGAGAATGCCCGGCTGCGCCGGCTGGTGGCCGATCTGTCCCTGGACAAGGAGATGCTCCAGGAGGTGATCCGAAAAAAGCTCTGAAGCCTGCCCAGGTGCGGGCCATGGTGGAGCTTTTGCGCACCTGCTACCAGGTGAGCATCCGGCGGGCCTCCCAGACGCTTCCCGGCCCGCGTTCCACCCTCTACTACCGGTCCCGCAAACCTGAGCAGGCACCCTTGAGAAGAAGGATCAAGGAGATTGCCGCCATCCGGGTGCGCTATGGCTACCGGCGGATTCACACCCTCCTTCAGCGGGAGGGCTGGGGAGTCAACCATAAGCGGGTTTATCGGCTCTATTGCCTCGAAGGTTTGCAGATGCGCCACAAGCCGCCCCGGCGCCGGGTCAGCGCCAAGCTTCGGGATGACCGGACGGATGCCATCCGGCCCAACCAGTGTTGGTCCATGGATTTTATGGCCGATGAGCTCTTCGACGGCCGGCGCCTGCGGCTCTTAACGATAGTCGATAACTTTAGCCGTGTTAGTCCCTTTATCGGGGTGGGATTCCGCTACAAGGGCTATGATGTGGTCTCGGCTCTCAACCTGGCAGTGGCCCAATATGGGGTGCCGGAGCGGATCCAGGTGGACAATGGCCCGGAGTTCATCTCCAAGGAAGTTGACCTGTGGGCTTATGCCCATGGCGTAGTTCTGGATTTCTCCCGGCCAGGGAAGCCCACAGACAATGCCTTCATCGAATCGTTCAACAGCCGGTTTCGGCAAGAGTGCTTGAATGAGCACTGGTTTTTGAGTCTGGAGGATGCTAAGGAGAAGATCGAGGCTTGGCGCGGCCACTACAATGAGCAGCGGCCCCACAGCAGCCTGGGGTATCATGCGCCGGTGGAGCATCTCTCGGGGGCTCTGCCCCCGAACCCCCGGAGTTTATCGCTTTGGGGAATCTGGAGGGGCAGGAAACAGAAAGGCAGGGCCATAAGGCCCTGCCCCTCCGTCATCCTACCCACCGCGGCGCTCAGGTTGCTCTCCAGCAGAGCCTTATCCTCCGGGTGGGCAGGAAGAATATACCATGAACCCTTAAGGGGAAAAAAGCGGAATTTTCTCACTCAAAATGGTCCAAAAATGGGGGCATCTCCAACTTGACCCCCACTCTAACTTAAAACTTGGTACAACCGCTGGGGGCAGGTCATTAGTACAACCGTTAGCTTCGGCTCCCTGTCCTGGACACTCCCAGGGAGCCGAGAAACGCTTCCCCAGGGGCCGGGTCTCGTACTTATGACCCAGCCCCCAGGGTCAACTCAAAAGCCCCATCCTTAGCGTTGGACTACAGTGCATTTCTGGCCGGCAATGCTTATGGTGCCCTGTCTTACACTCCCGGTATAATTGGGTTGTACCTTGTATGAGACCTTGCCAGAACCGGTCGTCTGTGACAAAGGAGCGGTGATGGTGATCCAGTTGACGCTGCTGGTAGCAGTCCAAGCCGGTGCGCCAGCGCTTGCGGTTACGCTTATGGTGCCTGAGCCCCCTGACCAATTGAAAACCTGGCGGGTGGGGGAGATCCTGAAGGTGTAGTTTGACGGCGCGGTGGCAGTAATAGTCTTGGTTGTGCTGCTGGACCCCCCAGAATTGCTCACGGTTAAGCTAACCGTGTAGGTGCCCGGGTTGGTATAGGTATGGCTTGAGTTTTGGAGCGTACTGGTGGCGCCGTCGCCAAAATTCCAGGACCAATTGGTCGGAGTCCCTGTAGATGAATCCGTAAAGTTTACCGCGAGCGGAGCGGTGCCGCTGCTGGTACTGGCGCTGAAGCTGGCCACCGGTGCCGTGACCGGCGGCGTGGTGGCAGTAATAGTCTTGGTTGCGCTGCTGGCCCCGCCAGAATTGCGCGCGGTTAAGCTCACCGTGTAGGTGCCTGCCTTGGCATGGGTATGGCTTGGATTTTGGAGCGTACTGGTGGTACCGTCGCCAAAATTCCAGGACCAACTGGTCGGGGTCCCAGTAGAGGAATCCGTATAGTTTGCCGCGAGAGGGGCGGTGCCGCTGCTGGGGCTGGCGCTGAAGCTGGCTACCGGTGCCGTGACCGGCGGCGCGGGTGGTGGTGGTGGCGTGGGGGAGGTGCCCTGCAAGCTCAAGATCAAATTAATCATGTTTGTTCGCAAACTGTAAAGATCAGCAGACGGATCAATATTGTTAACAAATTGCTGAGCTTGCGCCGCCAGATTTGCTTGACTTGCCGGTGCATTCTGAATGTATTTAAGCAAGGTGGTCAGATAGCGCACATCATCAACGCCTTCCCGCCATCCCTCCCACTGGATGGTATCAATCACCCCGTCAATGGTGGGGTAGACCATCATGTGGTCCCGGTACTGGGAATCGTCAAAATCATTCCATGGGCTATTAAACGCTAGTTGATAAGAGGCATCCATGGCGCCGTCATAACCTGCTTTCCAGAGTGCCAGACCGTAATTGCGGCGATAGGTCTCCGGTTCTTCGACACCGCATTGGGGATTGCTGTACGAGAAGACCTTATGGCCGATGCTATGAAAATTCTGCGCTATTGCAGGACGTAATGGCCCCCATTCATTGGCCAAATCAAGAAGGTCGCCCACCATTCCGAAAGAATTATAGTCCTTCAGCCCACAATCCGCCCAATAAACGTCCGAGCTGGAGACGAACATCTTGCCCCCGGCATCACGCACCGCCTGCCAGGCCGGACGCTCGGATGTTAAGGTGGCCCCATAAGCCTCGTCCATGCCGTAAAAGTAAATGTCCGTACAGCCATACTGCCTGGCAATGTCGATGCGATGCTGCACTGCGGCTTTGAGGGAGTTAAGGGCTGACTGAGAGGTGGGATTGCCGGTGGCAATACCCAGGTTGAAGAGGGGTCCGGACATGGGAAGCCCCGCCTGTTTCCGCAAATCCAGCTCCAATTTCAAATTGGCGTCATTGCCCGGATAAGCCTGCAAACATGGATACTCTACGCCATGGGCTTTCAAGTCTTTCATCTCGGCGAGATACTGCTGCGAAGTCAAACTCCCAGTCACCGTGGGAGTATTATAGTTTACCCAAGTGTCACCGTGATAGTAAATGGAATAGGTCAGGGAAGGTTTCTCCAGCGTGAACGGCAGCACCGTCACCTGAATCGGGATCTCGGCGGCAGGCGCATTGGTAGCTATCAGACTAATGGTTCCCTTATATATCCCGGGGAGGGCATCATCGGGTACATGCACCGTAACCCAGAATTGTTTATTGGTGTTATTGTCGATATCCACAGGTTGAAGCGTCTGCGCATCTTGGGGTTGGATACCGGACAGGTCAGTCTTAGTGTCGCTGATGCAAACGTAAGTTCCCGATAAACCGGGAGTACGAAGATAGTTCTGCTGTGCGGCAAGATCAACCATTACCATCTCATCGTCTTTGAGCAACAATTCGGGAGTAAGAAGGCGCTTATTAGTTTCATCGATTGCCGAGCCCGCCTGGAACCAACATTTAACGACGCGAATGTCCACCGCAGTTGAAGGGATGGAGGAGGATTGGCCTTGCAACTCAGAGGGAGTCAGTTGCAAGCCGTTGATTTGCTGGCGAGCATGAACGACAAAGGAGGCTGGTTCATACTCTCCCGGGCAAGCGGTTATGTTGAGCCCCTGGTCAGGCAGGGCAGGTATGGGATAGGTGTCCGGTAGGATCTTGTTATCGGTCATTGTCTTGACAACCCAAATCTCATTTGGATTTGGGACTTGTGCTACAACTTGACCGAGATATGGGCCAAAAACCAATAAAAACGAAATTAATAACGTTAAGAACTTTTTCATGATAGACTCCTTAGGAAAATGTCCAGGGCCTACCAGTCAAAGCTCAAGTAATGCTGGTTCCCCAGACTTTGGTAACCCGGCGGTCTTGCCATTAAAGCAAGATCCGTGGCTTTGCGTCCCGCCCTCGCGAACGGTTTGCCTTTTCGGTCTGAAAGCTTTATTAATTTTTTCTTTAGTCGGCCCTTACCCCCTGACTAAAGCTCTTTGTTAACTGAAAACGAAAATCTCTAATTGAATGAACAATTATTTTCGGTTCAAATAAACACACAGCTTTCTGGTATTATCGGCATTTCGCGTGAGCGCTTCAAATTTTGATGGGATCCACCTTTCCCCTTCAGGGAACACCATATTTAAGTTACAGATCATAATAAATCGGGGATTCTCTCATTTTGCCCCTCGAAAAACCCAATATTGGGATAATCTAAGAGAAAACTGTTCGATTAAATTTCCAGGTATTCCAGGTGATCCATCAGATAGCTTAAGGACATGATAGCTTACCTTTACTGTCACCTGGCGAAGGCAGGAGAGATAAATGCGGGGATTGCAAGACCATCAGGCCCTTTTGCGGTCATGACGCTGCATCGTCCAAGCAATGTAGATGACGGCGAGAAATTGCAGGAGATCATGGGAGCCATCGCGATTATTGCCAAAGAATTCCCGGTTTATTTCCCTGCCCACCCACGCACTTGCCATTCCTGGAGGCGGTTGGGATGGTTGAAAAGTTGGACAAGCAAAATATCATACTTATGCCCCCCCTGCCATATTTGACCTTTCTGGGGCTTTGGAAGGATGCGGCGCTGGTTTTAACTGACAGCGGCGGCCTACAAGAAGAAACTACTGCCCTGGGGATTCCTTGCATAACCATTAGGGAAAATACGGAGCGTCCCATTACGGTAGAGGAAGGAACCAATATCCTGGCGGGAACGAGCCCTGCAGGCATTCTAGCGGCTTATGGGTCAGTCAGACAGGATGGCGACAAAACCGGGAGAATTCCAGAATGTTGGGACGGCAAGGCCTCAGAAAGAATTGTGTAGTTATACCGGAACCAGCTTTAAATATTTATATTTACTTTGCCTAGAAACTGGAGTTTAAAGTTAATATTAAGTATAATTGAATTATTAACATTAATACTCGTTAGAGGCAGATTGCAGGGACAGGCTTTCTAAGGGAAGGCCCATGTTAAATATCCTTAGTCTTCGAATCTCCAAATGGTCGCTGCTGCTGTTGTTGGGAGATATTGCTGCCTTTTGCTTAGCCGTGCCTGTGAGCATGATCGTGATTGCCAGGGGGGATTTAGATCCCTGGTTCATTTTGGATCAATACAGAATCCCGCTACTGATGGTGGCGCTGACCTATATTCTGGTCCTATACATCGCCAATCTATATGATCATTACCTGGACTTCCGTCGGCGAGAAAATATCAGCCGGGTCATCTTATCATGTCTGATTGGGACATTGGTGGCAGTACTCCTGTTTTGTTTTCCGTCATGGCGGATAATTCCTCGCAACCTTGTGGAATGGCATGCAGTGGCCTTTGTTTGGCTAACTGTTTTGTGGCGGTATTCCTTTTCGGCCTTTGCCCTGCCCTTAAGGCTGCAAAGACAAGTATTGGTCCTGGGTGCCGGGGATGCGGGACGCTGGATAGCAGAGGTCATCAGGCAGTACCCCAATTGTGGTTTGGCGGTAAAGGGATTTGTAGATGACGATCCCCAAAAATTTGGTACTACCATTGATGGTCTGAGAGTTGTAGGTCAATCTGGCATGCTCGAAAAACTGGTTAGCCAGGAAAAAGCGAGTATGGTAGTGGTGGCGATCACCCACGAAAAATCCTCTCCTCTGTTAATGACCTTAAATCGAGTTGTGATGCATGGCTGTGAATTAATTGATATTCCTAACCTCTACGAGTTCTTAGCCGGGAAAATCCCGGTCGATCATATCTCAGATATTTGGCTTTACTTTAACAATATGAATTATCGCAAGTCATATTATCCCAGGATTAAGCGGATAATGGATTTGGTATTGGCTTCCCTAGGACTGCTAATAGCTTGGCCAATATTAATCATAATAGCCTTGGCCATCAGGCTTGATACTCCCGGGCCGGTTTTATTCCGGCAAAAGCGCTTGGGTTATAATGGCACCCCGTTCCAAATATTAAAGTTTCGGACTATGATTGCGGATGTAGCCGAAGACATCCCCAGATGGGCTGCCCGCAATGATAGTCGCATAACCAGGGTTGGGTACCTTCTGAGAAAGATGCATTTAGATGAATTGCCTCAATTAATCAATATCATAAAAGGGGAAATGAGCCTAATTGGGCCTCGGGCGGAATGGGATGTCTTTGCTCATAAATCCCAAGAGCTGGTGCCAGAATGGCGGCCGGGTCGCAGGACTGGTGATCCTCCAGGTTATAAGGTATTTACCAAATATAGGGAGACAGTACCTTATTACAGTTACCGTCTTTCAGTAAAGCCTGGGGTCACGGGCTGGGCCCAGATAATGTTTCCTCATGCCGGCTCGTCCATGGAGGACCTGAAGGAGAAACTGGAATATGATCTATACTACATCAAGAATATAGGAGTCCTTTTGGATCTTGCCATTCTGATGAAAACAATTCGCATCGTGCTTTTCGGACACGGGAAATAATTAAGAAGAATTCTTTTCTGAAGGTGGTGGCCAGTGCGGGCAACGTCTGCGCCGGACGGGTGCTCGACCAGCCGGAGGAATTACCCTTTTCAATTCTTAGAGCTGTCTCATGAGCCGGACGGGAGTTTCCCTTGTGCAGGTCCCACCCTTTTTGCGGAAAATCGTGAGACCATCGCGGGACCGGTGTGCATAATCCACAACCCCGGTTTAGCTGGAGCACCATAGAAGTGGTGCGGGCCTTCGGCGCCCGCTGTTTCATTCCGTCAAGATATGCAGCAGATACTTGCCGTAACCGTTTTTCCGCATGGGTCGGGCCAGCAGCCGCAGTTGCTCGGCGTCAATATACCCCTGGCGGTAGGCCACCTCTTCGATGCAGGCGATCTTGAGGCCCTGGCGTTTTTCGATGGTCTCAATGAAGGTGGAAGCCTCCAGCAGGGATTCATGGGTGCCGGTATCCAGCCAGGCGAACCCCCGGCCCAGGATCTCCACCCGCAGGCGGCCCCGCTTCAGATAGGCCAGGTTCACATCGGTGATTTCCAGCTCTCCCCGGGCCGACGGTCTTAATTTCGCGGCAATCTCCAAGACCTGGTTGTCATAAAAGTAGATCCCCGGAACGGCAAAGTTGGACCTGGGCTTGGCAGGCTTCTCCACGATGTCCAGGACCTTGCCGGTTGGGTCGAACTCCACCACGCCGTATCTTTCCGGGTCCCGCACCCAGTATCCGAAGATCAGCCCGCCCTTCTTCAGCTGCACCGCCCGGGTGAGGATCTCCTGAAAACCGTGGCCATAGAAGATATTGTCCCCCAGGACCAGGCAGACCCGGTCGCGGCCGACGAATTCCCGGCCGATGACGAAGGCCTGGGCCAGCCCGGCGGGATGCGGCTGCTCGGCATAACTGAACCTGAGGCCCAATTGCGAGCCGTCGCCCAGCAGGGCCTCGAACCGGGGCAGGTCCTCGGGGGTGGAGATGATGAGAATGTCCCGGATGCCCGCCAGCATGAGCACCGACAGGGGGTAGTAGATCATGGGCTTGTCGTAGACGGGCAGGAGCTGCTTGCTGACTACCCGGGTGACGGGATGGAGGCGGGTTCCCGCCCCGCCCGCCAGAATGATGCCTTTCCAACCTGCGGCTGTTGTGGGTTTGTCCATGGTTTTTTTAGGGGCTAATTTTTTGGCTCATTTCGACTTATCTAGAGAAGGCGGCGTTGGCCGCTTCAAACCGGCAGTTTAAGGAACGGGGCCATTTTGGCTTATTTGCCGGACCACGTCCTGGCACTGCCGCATTTCCAAGAGGGCTTGCAGGTCCGCCTCCACCATGATCTTAACCAGCTCCTTAAAAGTTACCCGGGACTGCCAGCCCAGGCGCGCCCGCGCCTTGGCGGCGTCGCCCAGGAGATACTCCACCTCGGTGGGCCGGAAGTACCGGGGGTCGATCTCCACGTAATCCCGCCAGTCCAGGTCCGCATAGGTGAAGGCTTCTTCCAGAAACTCCTTGACGGAGTGGGCTTCCCCGGTGGCAATGACATAATCTTCCGGGGCTTCCTGCTGCAGCATGAGCCACATGGCCTCCACGTAATCGGGGGCATAGCCCCAATCCCGGCGGGCCTCCAGGTTGCCCAGGTAGAGTTTCTTCTGGAGCCCCAACTTGATGCGGGCCAGGGCCCGCGTGATCTTGCGGGTGACAAAGGTCTCCCCCCGCCGGGGCGATTCGTGGTTGAACAGGATGCCGTTCACCGCGAACAGGTTATAGGCCTCCCGGTAATTGATGACCGTCCAGTAAGCAAAAAGCTTGGCAATGGCGTACGGGCTCCGGGGCCGCAAGGGGGTTGCCTCGCTCTGGGGCGGGGGCGAGGCGCCAAACAATTCGCTTGAGGAAGCCTGGTAGAACCGGGTTTTGATGCCGCTGCGGCGGATGGCTTCCAGCAGGCGCACCGTGCCCAGCCCGGACACATCCCCGGTATACTCCGGCATATCGAAACTCACCCGCACGTGGCTCTGAGCGGCCAGATGGTAAATCTCCCCGGGCTGAATGTTGTAGATCAGGTTGGCCAGCTGCCCTGAATCGCTCAGGTCACCATAATGCAGGAAAAATCGCACTCCCGGTTCATGGGGGTCCTGATAAAGATGGTCGATACGAGCCGTATTGAAGGTGCTCACCCGGCGGATCAAACCGTGGACTTCGTAACCCTTGTGCAGCAACAATTCCGCTAGGTAACTACCGTCTTGACCGGTGATGCCGGTCACCAAAGCCCTGTTATTGCCGGAAGCCATAGATCTCCTCGATTCCCGGGATCATCCGTTGCTAACCCCGAGTCTTCCTTGTGAAATTAAAAGATTTTAACGGTATTTCCATCGTTAGTCCAGGGATTCCTTGAAGAAGCTATCAACCGTGCTAAGCGGGAGTTGTAACGCCGGGGAATTTATGCTAATGGCAGAGGAGCGACCGCGCACACGCCGGAGTCTTTGTACTGAAAGGTTGAGACCTCTGCGAAAATTTCAGATGTTGCCCTGGTTAATCAAATGTAACGGTGGCGCCCGCGCCTGCGGGTAAATAAGGTATGGACAGCCGAGGGCGGCTCCCACATTAGCAGGCTGTGGAAAAACGGGTTTTTATATCATCCTGAACAAAGTGAAGGATCTAGTTAATACGACTAGATTCTTCGCTTCGCTCAGAATGACAAATTCTCAACAATGGGAGTTTTTCAACAGCTGCGAAAAGTAAAATATGAAAAATCTTGCCTGCTTTAAGGCCTACGATGTCCGGGGCCGGGTGCCCCAGGAACTGGATGAAGCCCTGGTCTACCGCATCGGCCGGGCCTACGCCGCGTTTCTGTCTCCCTCCCGGGTGGCGGTGGGCCGGGATGTGCGCCTCTCCAGCCCCCGGCTGGCCGACGCCCTGGTGGCGGGCTTAAATGACAGCGGCGTCGAAGTCCGGGACCTGGGCCTGTGCGGCACCGAGCAGGTCTATTTCTACACCTCGCATCTGCAGCTGGACGGCGGCATCATGATCACCGCCAGCCACAATCCGCCGGACTACAACGGCATGAAATTCGTGCGGCAAGGCTCCCGCCCCTTAAGCGGCGACAGCGGCCTCAACGACATCGAGGCCCTGGCGGCGGCGGGTAAGTTTCCGCCCAAGGCCAAGGCCAGGGGTCAGTGCTTCGCCACCGACTCCCTGGCGGCCTACGTCGAGCACCTCCTGGGCTACGTGGATTTAAGCGCGCTCAAACCCCTGAAGGTGGTGGCCAATGCCGGCAACGGCTGCGCCGGGCCGGTGCTGGACCGGCTGGAGCGGAGCCTCCCCTTTCAGTTCCTCAAGCTGTTTCCTGAGCCGGACGGCACCTTCCCCCACGGGGTCCCCAACCCCTTGCTGCCGGAAAACCGGCAGGCCACCGCGGAGGCGGTGCGCCAGAGCGGCGCCGACCTGGGCCTGGCCTGGGACGGGGACTTCGACCGCTGCTTTTTCTTTGACGAGAACGGGACCTTCATCGAAGGCTACTACCTGGTGGGCTTGCTGGCCCAAGCCCTGCTCAGCCGGCATCCCGGCGCCGCCATCATTCACGACCCCCGGCTCACCTGGAACACCATCGAAATGGTGCGGGAGGCCGGTGGCACGCCCATCGTGAGCAAAACCGGCCACGCCTTTATCAAGGAGCGGATGCGCCTAGAGAACGCGGTCTACGGCGGCGAAATGTCGGGGCACCATTACTTCCGTGATTTTGCCTACTGCGACAGCGGCATGATTCCCTGGCTGCTGGTGCTGGAGATCATGTGCCGGGAAGGTGCGCCCCTCTCCCAATTGGTGGGGCAGAGAATGAGGCGCTATCCCGTCAGCGGCGAAATTAACCGCAGACTGGCGGACCCCGACGCGGCCCTCTCCCGGGTGGAAGCGTTTTACCGGCCCCGGGCCCTGGACCGCACCGACGGCCTCAGCCTGGAGTTTAAGGACTGGCGGTTCAACCTGCGGAAATCCAACACCGAACCGGTGCTGCGCTTGAACGTGGAGACCCGGCAGAACCCGGCCCTGCTTAAGGAAAAGACCGGGGAGATCCTGGGGATGATGATTTGATGCGAACTTGAGGCGGTTGCTGATAGTTGTGGAATAGGAGGCGAGGAGCCAATGGCCTTTGCCTCCTCTACCATCATCTCCCCCAACCCCTTACCGTCAGGATCTGGGGGGAGTACCGGGGGGAACCCCCGGCCAGACGCCTGTGGCTACCAGTGCCTCGGCCCCCCCGTCACCCCGGTAAAACGGCTTTCCTGGCCCAGGGGCTCACCAAAAACCAGGCATAGGTCTTCCCTATCCCCTCCCGGAGGGAAGTCTGGGCCCGCCAACCCAACCGGTGGAGCCGGGTCACATCCAGCAGTTTCCGGGGGGTGCCGTCCGGCTTGCTGAGGTCGAAGGCCAGTTCGCCCCAGAACCCCACCACTTCCCCGACCAGCCGGGCCAGTTCGGCAATGGATTGGTCGGCCCCCACCCCCACATTGATAATCTCGTCTTCCTCATAGCGTTCCATCAGAAACAGTGCGGCATCGGCCAGGTCGTCCACAAACAGGAATTCCCGCCGGGGGGTGCCGCTGCCCCAGACTGTGACACTGGTTTTGCCGCTGACCTTGGCTTCGTGAAACTTGCGGATCAAGGCCGGCAGGACGTGGGAGTCTTGCAGATCGAAATTATCCCAGGGGCCATAAAGGTTGGTGGGCATCAGGGAAATATATCGGGTGCCGAACTGCCGGTTATAGGCCTGGCACATCCTGATGCCGGCGATCTTGGCCACCGCGTACGGTTCGTTGGTGGGCTCCAGCTTGCCGTCCAATAAATATGCCTCCTGCATGGGCTGGGGGCAGAGCTTGGGGTAAATACAGGAACTCCCCAGGAAGAGGAGCTTTTTGACGCCCTGGAGATAGGCGTGGTGCATGACGTTGCACTGCACCATCAAGCTATCGTAGATGAAGTCCGCCGGATAGGTGGAATTGGCATAAATGCCGCCTACCCGGGCCGCGGCCAGGAAGATGTAATCAGGTTTTTCCTGGGCCAAGAACCGGGCCACCGCGTCCTGGTCCCTGAGGTCCAGCTCCTGAAAGCTGCGGAGCAGCAAATTAGTGAACCCCGCGGTTTGCAAGCGCCGTAAAATGGCGCTGCCCACCAGTCCCAAGTGACCGGCCACATAGATTTTGGCGTGCTTTTCCATTCCCTTATCTCTCTTGCCATACCGGGAGTTTTTGCCCAGAGGCCGAAGCTGCGGGAGAGAGCTTCTCCATTAAGAATAAAGGCAAATCAAAGATGATAAAGCGACCCAAATGCTGACGAAAGCGGCAACGCCGCCATCCCTTGCCGCCCGGGTCGTCCGCCTCACGCCTGGTGGATGTGCGAGCCCGGCACCCCTTTGAAGGCGTTGCGGGTGTCCACCACTAGCCGGGCCTGAGAAGCGATCCAGGGGTAGTCGTAGGCGGAGTGGTCCGTCACCAGGAGGACCAAGTCGGCCTCCTGGAGGGTCTGGGCCGTCAGGGGCGTGGAGCTCAGGTCAAAATCGGGGTAGTGCCGCAACCCGGCGCACCGGGGGATATGGGGGTCGTTGTAAGCCACCAGGGCCCCTTCCTTCCCCAAAAGCTGCATGATCTTCAGGGCCGGCGATTCCCGGTTGTCGTCCACGTCCTTCTTGTAGGCCAGACCCAATACCAGGATCCGGGCTCCCTTCAGGGGCCGGCCGTAGCGGTTCAGGACCTCGGACACCCGCTGCACTACAAAATAGGGCATGTTGGAGTTGATTTCCCCGGCCAGCTCGATGAAGCGGGTGGAAAAATCGTATTCCCGGGCCTTCCAGGTCAGGTAGAAAGGGTCGATGGGGATGCAGTGCCCTCCCAGGCCGGGGCCGGGGTAGAAGGCCTGGAACCCGAAGGGCTTGGTCCTGGAGGCCTCGATGACCTCAAAGACGTCCACCCCCATGCGCAGGCAAAGCATCTTGAGCTCATTTACCAGGGCGATGTTCACCGCCCGGTAGATGTTCTCCAGGAGCTTGCTCATCTCCGCCGCCTGGGTGGAGGACACCGGGATGACCCGGTCGATCACCCGGCTATAGAGCGCCACCCCGTGTTCCAGGCAGGCCGGGGTGATGCCGCCCACCACCTTGGGGATGGTGCGCACCTCAAACTGGGGGTTGCCCGGGTCTTCCCGTTCCGGTGAGAAGACCAGGAAAAAGTCCTGCCCCACCCAGAGCCGGGCGCTTAAGATGGGCAGCAGCAGTTCCGCGGTGGTGCCGGGATAGGTGGTGGACTCCAGGGAGATGAGCTGACCGGGGCGCAGGGTGGCCGCAATCTGCCGGGTGGTGGACTCCACGAATCTGAGGTCCGGCTCCCGCTTGGTCGTCAGCGGCGTGGGCACGCAGATGATCAGGACGTCGGGTTCCCCCAGGCGGGCCATATCGCTGGTGGCGGCAAATTGCCGGCTGGCCTGCCCCGGCGCCACCAGTTGGGCCAATTTCTCCGCCGGGATATGCTTGATGTAGGATTCGCCCCGGTTCAGGAGCTCCACTTTCCGGGCGTCGGTGTCGAAGCCCAACACCTTAAAGCCCACCTGGCAGAAACGCAAGACCAGGGGCAACCCCACGTACCCCAGGCCGATGATGCCCACCAGCGCCTCTTGGTTCTTTATTTTGGTCAATAAGTCCATGGGTTGGATTCCTCAGTTCTGGGGGAGGTGATTTTAGCCTTTGGCCCCTGGCCGTCCGTGATAGTCCAGGTACCATTTTACGAACCGGGGCACCCCCGCCTCAATGGGAGTCGTGGGTTCAAAACCGAGCTTCGCCCGGGCCCGGGCAATGTCCGCAAAGGTGGCGGGCACGTCCCCCGGCTGGATGGGCATGAGGTCTTGTTTAGCCTTGACCCGCAGGGCCTGCTCCAGGAGTTCGATGACCCGGGACAATTCCTCGCACCGGTGATTGCCCAGGTTGATGATTTCATAAGTTTTCAAACCGTTGACCATCAAAGCCGCCACCACTCCCTGAACGATATCGTCCACGTAGGTGAAGTCCCGGCGCATACGCCCGTAGTTAAAGACCTTGATGGGCCGGCCCTGGAGCATGGCTGCGGTGAACAGCCACATGGCCATGTCCGGGCGGCCCCAGGGCCCGTATACCGTAAAAAACCGCAGACCCACGGTGGGCAGGCCAAAAAGGTGAGAGTAGGCGTGGGCCATCAGCTCATTGGCCCGTTTGGTGGCGGCATAAAGGCTGATGGGGGTATCCACCCGCTGGGCCTCGGAAAAGGGCAGCTCCGTCAGACCCCCGTAAACGCTGGAGCTGGAGGCGTAGACGAAGCGCTCCACCGGCTGCCGCTTGGCGAGCTCCAGGAGGTTGAGGAACCCTTCCAGGTTGGACTTTTGATAGGCGAAGGGGTTGACCAGGGAATAGCGCACCCCGGCCTGGGCCGCCAGATGGCAGATCTTCCCGGGGCGATGGACCTCAAAGAGCGACGTCAGGAGGGGCAGATCAGCCAGGTCTCCGGTAATGGAGACAAAATTGGGGGATTTCCGTAGTTCCAGATCCCGGTCCCGCTTCAGGGCCGGGGAGTAATAGTCGTTGTAGTTATCCAGCCCTACCACCCCGGCGCCCCGGGCCAGCAAGGCCTGGGCCACGTGAAAGCCGATGAATCCGGCGCTGCCGGTGACCAGAAATTTCTGAGAGGTTAAATCGCGGTCTGGATTCATCTAAAGACCCAAGAGATTAATGGGAGTAAGAACCAAGCCTACCTACCAATATTTTGACCCATGCCGCCGGTAAAAGTCCACGGTCCGGGCGATGCCGTCCTGGACCGAGGTCCGGGGCCGCCAGTCGGTGGCGGCCGTGATTTTGCCGATGTCGCTGAGGTAATCCCCCGTTTCCACAAAGTAGCGGTCCGCCGGCCACGGAACCTGCTGGACTTCGGTGCCCGGCACTGCTGCGGCCACTATTTGGGCCATCTCCATAAAAGGGGTGCCGGTGCCGGAGCCCAGATTGTAGGTCTGGCCTTCGGTCCCCGGGGTCAACAGCAGGGTGAGGGCCGCCTCCGCCAGGTCTTCCACAAACACATAATCCCGCCGCTGGCCGCCGTCGCCAAAAACCGTCAAAGGCTTGCCTTCCAGGGCCAGGCGGATGAACCAGTTGACGATGCCGTATTTGCTGTGCTTCATCTGCTGCCGGGGCCCGTAAGGGTTGGCGATGCGCACACTGACGGCGGGCAGGCCGTAGGCCTCGTGGTAGAAGCGGTAATACTTTTCGCCGGCCAGTTTATGGATGCCATAGATGCTCAGACAATTGAAGGGATGGTTTTCATCCACCGGGTTGTATTCGATCCGGCCGTAGACAAAGCGGGAGCTGGTGAACAGCAGCCGGGCCCGGGGATTCAGCCGCCGGCAGGCTTCCAGGACCAGGAGGTGGCCTTTGCAGTTGATGTCCAGGTCCAGCAAGGGCTCCAGGTTGCTATCCACGTAACTGACCTGGCCGGCCAGGCTGAAGATGTAGTCGAATCCGGGGACCACTTTTTCTAACAGCTCCGGATCCCGGATATCCCCCCGGACAAACTCGATACGGTCCTCGAGGCCCTGGAGGTTGAAAAGATTGCCCCCGTACATGGGCAGCATGGCATCCAGCACCGTGACCCGGGCGCCCTGGCTGACGGCCAGGTGGGCGATGCTGCTGCCGATCATGCCGGCGCCCCCGGTGATAAGAACCTTTGCTCCGTCCAACACGTCGAAATCAGGGATGGGACACCTCCCCCTGGATTATTTTAGGTTAAAAGGGGAAGAGGGGAAAAGGGGAAAAGGAAATACGATTTTTCCCCCGTTCGCCCTTGCACCTTTTACCCTTTTCCCCTTTTTACCCATATTCGTAAACCCGCCGGCATCAGGGGCAGCTCCCGCACGGTACGCCGCCAGAGATACAGGGCCACCCAGACAAACAGGAAATTGGACAGCCACGGGGCCAGCGACGGATTGATGCGGGCGTTGATGGCCAGGCGCCACGACGCGGTAAAGACCACATAATAGACCAGGAAGATCACCAGGCCCAGGATCAGGCCCCAGGTGCGCCCGTGCTGGCGGGGACTGAGCCCCAGGGGCATGGCCATGAGGCACAGCAGCAGGGCCCCCACGGGCATGGCGAACCGCTGGTTCAGCTCCACCGCGGCCCGGTTGTAGGCCGGCGAACCCCGCACTTGCTCCGAGAGGATGGCCCACAGTTCCCTCAGGGACATCTCGGACTCGGACTTCTCTCCCTTGAGGTTAAAAGTGAACAGCTGCAGCGGCAGTTCGTACCGCTTGAAATCCACCGTCTGCCAGCGGCTGGGGTCTTGCCCCCAACGGATCACCCGCCCGTCAAAAAGTTCCATCATGATGACTTCCTGGACGGGGTCGAAGCTTAATTGCCCCCTTTCGGCGTAAACCGTACTGGGGTTTTCCTCGTCCCGGTAGTCGTAGGCAAAGATGCCTTCCATCTCGCCGTTCTTGGAGCCCACATGATTGATGAACAGCATGAGCCCCTGGAAGTCGGTATTGAATACCTGCTCCTTGATCCCCAGGTCGGCCCGCTTTTTCACCACCTCCACCAGCAGCTCCTTGGTGGCATGCTGGCCCCAGGGGCTGCCGAAGACGGTGAGCACCAGGGTGACCAGGGCCGCGGCCAGGGAAAAGCCCAGGATGGGAGGCAGCAGTTGGATGTGGCTCAGTCCCGCGGTCTTCATGGCCACTACCTCCTGGTCCGCGGACAGCCGGGTCAACGCCAGCAAGATCCCCACGGTGGCCGCCATGGGCAGGGTAAAAACCAGGAGATAAGGCAGCAGATAGGCGCAAGTCTTGAGCACCTCTATGAGCCCCACCCCTTTGACCACGATCATCTGGGTCACCTTCATCATGCGCCCCAAAAAGACGATGGAGGTGAACGCCAGCAGACTCACCCAAAAGGGCGGCAGGATTTCCAGCAACAGGTAGCGGTATAGGATCTGGGGCATGCCTAAGGGAGATAATTGGTGATTTAGGTGAAATGGTTTTTCAGGAAGGATTGCAAGTGGGCCGTCGGCCCCTGGCCCCCTCCCTGAAAATTCCCAACAGGTTATTTTCCCTCATGGCCCAATAAAATACAATCCTTATACCGGATCAGGAGGCGCAAATTTCCGGGAAATGCCTGCTCCAGGCCGGGCAAGTCGTGGGCTTTCAGGTAAAAAAGGGTGAGGGGCCGGGCCGCGGCAAACGGGGCCAGATCCGTAAGGTCGGCAAAAAAGAGCCCGTTTCCCGGCTCCAACCGGCGGCCGAAATCGAGCTCGGTCTTGAAATCCGTGAGATGAAAGACCTGGCCGCTATAAAAAGAAACCGCCTGGGAATAGAGATTCACCCCCACCAGGGCCGCACCCGGTCGCCACTGGGCCGCCACCATCCGGCCCACCTCCCGGGGGGACCGCCTCAGGCTTACCGTGTCAATCACCGGCGCCACCAGGGCGCTGAGCAGCAGAGCCCCCAGGAAGAGAAGCCCCACCCGGCGCCAGAGCAGCGCCGCCAGGGGCGTGAGCGTGAAGACCAGCAGTCCCGGGAGTATCAAAGGCGCGTAGGGGGCGATCCCGGCCAGCTCCGGGCTCAGGGCCGCGGGAGGCCGGAAGTACAGGGCCGTGAGCGCCAGTCCGGCCAGGGCCCAGAGGGTGAGGCTGAGTTTCAGGCCCCGATCCTCCAGAAACCGCCACGAGTCCCGGAGGCCGGACAATCTCTCCCCCACTAGCAGCGCCAGGGGCAGGAGCGCCGGCAGGACATAGGGAGCCAGCTTGCCCCGGGACAGGGAGAAAAAGACCAGGATGGCGCCGGCCCAAATCAGCAGAAAGGCCCGGTGCGGGTCCCGGTGGGGCGCGGCCAGGGTCCAGGTCAACAGCCAGCTCCAGGGGGCCATGAGCCCCAAAACCACCGGCACGTAGTAGTAGAAAGGCTCCGGGTGGATGGCCGGGGTGAGGAAGCGGCCCAGGTGCTGCTCCAGGATGAAGAACCGGAAGAAATCGGGGTAACGCCACTGCACGTAGGCAAACCACGGCAAGACCAGGGCGGCCAGGAGGAGCCAGCCCTGAGGCTGCACCAGGACCTGCCACCTCCGGCGCGCAAATATTGAGGAGAGCCTGGAGGAAGACCCGGCCTCCGGCCCCCGCCCCCTGGAGGGGGGAGGGCTGGGGTGGGGGTGCAGCAACCCATCCTCCCATCCCGTTATTAAGATCCAGAGGCCCCAGAGGAGCCCGGCCAGCACCGCGGCCGCCGGGCCCTTGGTGAGGACCGCCAGGCCCAGGGCGCCGTAAGCCCAGGGCCACAACCGGGGGTGGGGACGGGAGAGCGCCAGGTACCCCAGCCCCACCGCCAGATTGAGCAGCAGGCTGAAGGTCATATCCAGGGTGAGAATCCGACCCAGGGCCACGTAACCCGGGCAGGTGGCCAGGACCACGGCGCCCAGGAACCCCGCGGCCGGCCCCCAGAAGGCCCGGCCCAAGCCGTAGGCCAGGAACACCCCGCCCCAGGCGCTCAGCGCCACGGGGAGCCGGGCCGCCAACTCCGTGTAGCCCAGGCCCCCGAAACTGAGGGCCGTGAGCCAGTAGACCAGGGGGGGCTTCTCCAGGTAGGGGAGATGGTTGAGGTGGGGGATGAGCCAATCTCTCTGTACAAAAAACTCCCGGGCGATCTCGGCGTAGCGGCCCTCGTCCGGGTCCATGAGCCCCGGCGCCCCCAGGCGGTAAAAGAAGATCACCAGCCCCATGAGGCTGAGGGCCAGGAGGAAGGGCCAGTCTTTCGCAGGCTGACAGGCAGAGCTGAGGGGAGGACCGGGGGACCGCGGGTCCCCCGCCCTCCCCTCAGACTCCCCTCCCACCCCCCTGAAATATTTGGAAATGATGTTTCTCAATTCTTGGTTAAGCCTATGTAATAGCCAGAAGCACTAAACCGGAGGTCACCGGGCATGTGTTTGCAGGGACCGGCTTAAACTCGCCCCTGGTGGGTAAATGCCTTATGGTTCTTGTAGGGGCGGCCCCCCGGGTGCGCCCTTACATATCGAGTTCCCCCTGCTTTTCCTCCGGAGCCGGGCCTTTGCGGCGGCGGGCCGCCTGCTTGAAGGTCTTGGGGGGCACCCAGCGGGGATACTCCAACTGCTTGCCGGAAAAGAGATCGGTAATGGTTAGAATTTGTAGGCGGGGAAAGCGCGCCTGGGGGAAGCCTTCCGGTACGTAGAAACCCGCGGCCGCCGCCTCCTCCCGCATGGGCCGGGTGGGCGGCTTCAAGGTCAGGAACACCCCGATTTGCGCCTTTTCCCGCTCCATCGCCCCTTTCAACTGTTGCACTTGAGGAGCGCTGACGTGCCCGCTCTTTACCTGCACGATGATTTTATGATAGGGGCCGTCGTCCTTTTCCTGGAAATAGAGGACCCCGTCCACCCCCTTGTCCGCCCCCTTTTTCTTGTCCTGGGCCGGGGCCGCGTCCACCAGCCCCAAAGCCCACCACTCGAACTGGTGACGGTTGACCTCCGCCAGGGCCGCGGCTGAGGTCGGGTCCGCGGGCTCCCCCACCACCTCGTAGGGGGCCAGGTCCGGGCCGAAGCTGTCCTGCAGGCGCTTTTTAATCAGGGTGATGGCCAGATGGGTGAGGTCGATGCCGATCCAGCGCCGCTTTAAGCGCTCGGCCACGGTGATGGTGGTGCCGCAGCCACAGAAGGGGTCCAGGACGATATCGCCTTCCTGGCTGGAAGCCTTGATAATGCGTTCCAACAGCGCCTCAGGTTTTTGGGTAGGGTAGCCGAGACGTTCGTTGCTAAAACCTGCAATAATAGGAATCTGCCAAACATCTCTAAAAGGTAATCCCTTCGAATCTTCCTGCAAAGTAATCTTTCTTGTTTTGGTTTCGGGGTCTAACATTTGTGTTTTACCTTTAAAACGTTTCTGATAGCTTTCACTTGATGGTTCATAGTCAATATTGAACGCTCTATTTTTATCTATACTTTTTGAATAAAAAAGTATGACATCGTGCATCCTTTGAAAATGCTTTGAAGGACTTGGCCAACGCCTATAACTCCATATTATTTCATTTTGAAAGTTAGCTTGTCCGAAAATCGAATCCAATAATAATCTTAAATAATGGTCTGCAGTTGAATCACAATGCAGGTACAGGCTCCCCGTCGGCTTCAGCACCCGGTGCAGTTCAGTCAGGCGCACCGCCATCATGGTTAGGTAGGCCATCATGTCGTTTTGCCCCAGGAAGGACCGCAGCGCCCGGAGCAGGTCCGTTAATTTGGGTCGGTCGCCCCGCATAACGTCGTCGTAGGCCGCCGCGGCTTCCTCTCCCCAATGCCAGGTGTCCTCGAAGGCCGTGATCTGGGCCGCGGACTTCTCGCCGCTCTTTTCGGCAAAGAGGATATTGTAGGTGGCGTTGGAGTTGAAGGGCGGGTCCAGGTAAATCAGGTCCACGCTCGCAACCGGGACGCGGCTGCTCCGGAGAATCTCCAGGTTGTCCCCGAAGAAAAGCTGGTTCTTCCAGGCGTTCATTTAAGCCTCTCTCGGCGCCTTAAGAATAATATCGCCTACCTAAAAAACCCAAGTGGCACAGGCCTCTGGCCTGTGATGCACAGGCTGGAAGCCTGTGCCACCAATACTCTTTTTATTGCCTTCAAAGAAGTAATGCGGCTTGCACCCAACAACGTGTTTATTATGTAGGGGCGCACCCATGTGTGCGCCCTTTGAGCGGGCGGACACGCAGGTCCGCCCCTACAAAAAATACCTATCTGACGGCGACTTGGTATAAGGCCCGTGCGCCTGGTCCTCCTGCCTGGTATTCTGGCATATTACCACAAATTTCTCCCGGTTGCCGAGGCGATTACTGAGTAAAAAAAAGCCGGCCCCCAGGGGGACCGGCTTTGCTTTTCGGCAGGGGCAGTTGACGAACCGCCCCTACGGCTAAGCTTAATTAACCTGCGTACTTGATGAGCAGGGGCACGATGAGCAGGGCCACGATGTTGACGACCTTGATCATGGGGTTGATGGCGGGGCCGGCGGTGTCTTTGTAGGGGTCGCCCACGGTGTCGCCGGTGACCGCCGCTTTGTGGGCGTCGGAGCCCTTGCCGCCGTAGAGGCCGTCTTCGATGGCCTTCTTGGCGTTATCCCAGGCGCCGCCGCCGGAGGTCATGGCAATGGCCAGGAACAGCCCGGTGACGATGGAGCCGATGAGCATACCGCCCAGGGCCACGGGCCCCAGGCCGGGCATGAAGCCTACGATCAGCGGAGCGCACACCGGGATCAGGGCCGGGAGCATCATCTGGCGCAGGGCGCTCTTGGTGACGATGTCCACGCAGGTGCCGTATTCGGGTTTGCCGGTGCCTTCCATGATGCCCGGGATTTCCCGGAACTGGCGCCGCACTTCCTCCACCACGCCGCCGGCGGCCTTACCTACGGCCTCCATGCACAGGGCGGCGAAGAAGTAGGGCAGCAGACCGCCGATGAACAGGCCGGCGATCACCCGGGGATCGGAGAGCTCGAAGGTCATGACGCCGGGGAAGGACCGGGAGTACTCGGCAAAGAGCACCAAGGCAGCCAGACCCGCGGAACCGATGGCGTAACCCTTGGTCACCGCCTTGGTGGTGTTGCCCACCGCATCCAGGGGATCGGTGATGTTCCGAATCTCTTCCGGCAGTTCCGACATCTCGGCGATGCCGCCGGCGTTGTCGGTGATGGGACCGTAAGAGTCAATGGCCACCACGATGCCGGTCATGGAGAGCATGGCCACCGCGGTCAGGGCAATGGCGTAGAGGCCGGTGCCGGGGTTAGCCAAGCCGCCGCCCAGGTGGAAGGCCGCCAGGATGGCCGCGACGATGACGATAACCGGCGCCGCCGTGGACTTCATGGACATGGCCAGGCCCTGGATGACGTTGGTGCCGTGGCCGGTGGTGGAGGCCAGGGCGATGGACTTCACCGGGTTAAAGCTCTTGGAGGTGAAGTACTCGGTGATGGCCACGATCAAACCCGTCAGGGCCACGCCGATCACCGCCAGCAGGAAGATGTTAAAGGTCGGAATGATAAATCCGGCCGCGCCGGCCTTAGCGGCCTTGGCGGCCACGCCGCCCATGAACTTGCCGGCCAGGGGATAGAAGGCGGCGATGGCCAGGACCGCGGCCACGATGAGGCCCTTATAGAGGGCGCCCATGACGTAGGCGCCTTTCCCCAGGCGGACAAAATAGGTGCCGATGACCGAGGCGATAATGGAGACGCCGCCGATGACCATGGGGAAGACGATGGCCGGGGAGCCGGCGCCGTAAATGGTAAAGGCCAGCAGCATGGCGGCCACCACGGTGACCACGTAGGTCTCGTAAAGGTCCGCAGCCATACCGGCGCAGTCGCCCACGTTGTCGCCCACTTGGTCGGCGATGACCGCGGGGTTGCGGGGGTCGTCCTCGGGGATACCGGCTTCCACTTTACCCACCAGGTCGGCGCCCACGTCCGCCGCCTTGGTGTAGATGCCGCCGCCCAACCGGGCGAAGACGCTCACCAGGGAGCAGCCGAAGCCCAGACCGATCAGGGCGTGCATGGCTTCGTGAGGAGCAGCCGTCATCAAGAATTTGTAGTAGCCGGCCACGCTCAACAGGGCCAGACCTACTACCAGCATGCCGGTGACGGAGCCGCCCCGGAAGGATACTTTCAGGGCGTGGGCCATGCTGGTAAAGGCTGCCTGGGCGGTGCGCACATTAGCCCGCACCGACACGTACATGCCGACGTAGCCGGCCAGGGCCGAACCCACCGCGCCGATGACGAAGCCGATGGCAGTGTATTTACCCAGAGCGAACAGGAGCACGAAAACGACCGCGCCCACCATGGCCACCGTTTTATACTGCCGGTTCAGGAAGGCATTGGCCCCTTCCCGCACCGCGGCGGAGATTTCCTGCATCCGGGGGTTGCCGGCGTCCTGTTTCAGGACCCAGGTGGTGGTGAACAGGCCGTAGGCCACACCCACCGCGCCACAGATCAAGGCAAAACTCATAATATCCATACCGTCCACTACCCTCCTATAATGTAATAATTTCCTTAAGATTTAAGGTCGTTGCAAGGTTGAAGGTGGTTGCCAGAGCCAGGTGAAACGAGTATCACCTCCCCTACCCTACTTTGGGTCCCGCTAGCAATCGTGTGCCTGAATGTCAATTCATACCCTAGAATGCTACCGGGTGTAAAGGAAAAATTTCACAAGTATTAATGATTTATTGGGGGTCGGGATCGCCGATAATATCGGGGGTGCCAAGGAGAGCCGGGTCGGCAGCCGGCAAATTTTTTTCCGGGCCGAGCTCCGCTGCCAGCTCCGGATGGAGCTTGGGATCCACCACCACCACCCCGTGGCGCCGGGCCAGGGTCAGGAGGTACTGGTACTCCATGGCCTTCTGCTGGAGGCGGTAGCGCAGCCACAGCTTCAGGGGCAGGTAGAGTAACGCCAGGGCCAGCAAGGCGATGAGGAGATAGGCGCCCCCCAGCCCCAGGGCCTTGATGGCCGCGGCGAGCAGGGCAAACAGGGCCTTGCCCTGGACCAGCAGAATCACCAGGGCGATTAAGGCGGCCAACCCCAGCAGGTAGCGGCCCCGGCCCCTCCGGACGGCGAGGCCGCCGGCGCCGGCGCCTGTGGCAGGAGGCCCGTCCGCCTCCCGCCCGAACCGCTCGAAGCCCTGGATGATGAGGCCGAACAGGAAGAGCAGGACGATGGGCGCAATGAAGGTGGCCAGCAGGTATTCCTTCCAGGGAAAGGGCACCGGGGTGCGGGCCTGTTCCGAGAAGATCCCCTCAAAGTCGATCTGCCAGATGAGAGTGAAGACCAGGATGAGGATCTCCACCAAGGCCACCACCACCAGGAAGCTGTTGAAGACGTAGCGCTTTTCCAGGGGATCGTAAAAGTCGAAAAATCGGGCCATGGGAAGGATGGTTTGTCGTTTTTGGTTTTTGAGGTTTGGGGGTTTGGGGGTTTCGGCTGTGGCCGCATCAGGCCAGGACCCCCAGGGGCGGGTTTTAAACCCGCTCTGGGGCGGGCGCTGGTGCAGGCCGCTTTTCAGCGCCCGTCAGCTCCCACCAGTAAAGTCCCGCGGCCCAGAGGAAAAAGCCGACGTCTTCCAGGATGGCCTCCAGCCCCACCTGTCGCTGAAAAAAGAGGCCGCAGCCGCAGTCGATCTTCAGGCCCCGAGCCAGGGTGACGGCCATGGCCACCAGAAAGCCGGCGGCCAACAGCGCCAGGAGTTGCAGGCAACTGCGCTTTTTGACCCCCGCGGCCAGAAAAAGGCCCGCGGCGATTTCCACCCAGGGGAGCACGGCCGCGGTCAGGGCCACCAGGGGCTCCGGCAGGAGCTGGTAGGCCAGCACCGCCTCGGCAAACTCATCGGGGTGGAGGTGCTTCTGGAGGCCGGCGTACACAAAGACCCCGCCCAGGACTATTTCCAGGAGCCGGACCAGGGTTCGTTTAGATCTTATGGGCAGAATTAACTGGCCTCCTTCTAAAAAGACTTGGGGGGAAAAGGAAAGAACCCCGGGAGACTCGCCTGTCTTTGGCTTTTTCCCTTTTCACCTTTTATCCTTTTCACCTTTTCACCCTTACTTACCGGTGTCCGCGGCGTAGCCGGCTTCGTCCCAGGCCCGGAACCCGCCCAAAAAGGCAGCCACCTGGGTGTAGCCCAGGGATTGCAGCTTTTCCGCCACTTTCAGGGCGGCGTCGCAGGCGACCTGGCCGCAGTAGACCACGAGGGGCCGGTCCTTGGCGATGCCGGCCAGCGGCTGTCCCCCTTCGGCCTTGAGGCTATCCAGGGGCAGGTTGACGGCCCCGGCGATGTGCAGTTCGGCAAACTCCTCCGGGGGCCGGGCATCGACAAACAGGGCCTTGCCCTCCTGATGCAGAGCGTAGGCCTGCTCCAGGCTGGTGGTCTTCACCCCCTGAAATATGGCCTCCCGCCGCAGGTCCCGCTGCTTCTCCAGGTGCGGCTTAAGCTCGCCCTGAAACGCCACCCGGACCAGCGGCCAGTGGTGCGCCAAACCGACGGCTGCCGCCAGGCCCAGGATGAATGCCGCCCACACCAGGTCTTGCCGGAAGACGCGGCGCTTCACTACGAGTTGATTTCCCGGCTTAGCCGAAACGGACTCCATCTGCTGCTGCCTCATCCTTTTCCACAATCTCCGTAATGATTCCCGGTAAGTATATCATAAATCTGAACTTGCTTCTCAGACCCCCAGGGATAATAATTACCGAGGCCCTGCTTGGCAAAGTTCAAAGTTAGGAGTATGCCC
The DNA here is from genome assembly GCA_963790655.1 of uncultured delta proteobacterium. Lineage (GTDB taxonomy): Bacteria > Desulfobacterota > Desulfobaccia > Desulfobaccales > 0-14-0-80-60-11 > DASWLF01. The sequence continues at coordinate 52,271 of CAWBPT010000029.1, forward strand.
ATCATGAACTTTTCATGATTTATGGGTGAGCCAAATACTCATGCACAACTGCGGCGGAAATTCCACAGCCACTCATCTTACTGCCGAGAGCAGCCCTTATGAGTTCAACCTCTCCCCTTGACATTAAGGCCATCGCCTTCGACCTGGGCAATGTCCTGGTAAAGGTGGACCACGGCCGTTTCTGCCGGGGTCTGGGACTCCTCACCGGCCGCAGCCCTGAGGACGTCTCCGCCCAGGTCTTCGAGACGGACCTGGAACCCGGCTACGATACCGGCCGGATTTCCTCCCGGGAATTTTACCAGGGGGTCGTAACCAGGTTAGGGGTAGCTATACCCTTTGCCGATTTCAGCCTCCTGTGGCGCGACATTTTCGCTCCCATGGAGGCCGTGGAGGCGGTGCTGGCCCATCTTAAGCCCCGCTACCCCTTGTTTCTGCTCTCCAACACCAACCCGCTGCACTTCGATTATATCAGGGAGCAATTTCCCTCGCTGCTGGAGCCGTTCCAGGATTTTATCCTGTCCTACCAGGTGGGCAGCCGCAAGCCCGAGGCGGGCATCTATCAGGCCCTCATCCGGCGGGCGGGGCGGCCGGCGCCCCAGATTCTCTACCTGGACGACAAGCTGCCCTTTGTGGAGGCGGCCCGGGGTCAGGGGCTCACGGCCTGGCACTTCACCACCCCCCAGGATTTCCTCCGGGACTTGCAGCGATACGGCCTCTGGTAGAGTTTTTTCGTTTTTCGTTTTTGGTTTTTCGTTTTTCGTAAAAAAATTCTTTTAAATCAACACTTTTTTCTCTGAACCTACCGAAACCTACATTGAAATTTTAAGAGCTTAACAGGAAGCGTTGCCGAAACGTTTGAGTCTTGTATTTCCAACCAAAAACGAAAAACGAGAAACGAAAAACCTAGTACTGCTTGCCGATGGCCTTGTCCAGTTGGGCCTCAAAGACCCGGTAATTATACAGGGCCTGCACGAAGTTGAGGTCCGCCTGGGAAAACTGCACCTGGGCGTCGGTAAACTCGATGATGGTGCCGATGCCGGCCTGGTACCGGCCCCAGGCCAGGCGCAGGTTCTCCCGGGCCGCCTCCAGGGCCTTTTTGGTGGCCCGGATCAACTCCCAGCCGCTTTTGACATTCAGGTACGCCTGGCTCACTTCCTTGGTGACATTCAGCCGCAGCACCTCGAAATTCTCCAGGGTGGACCGGAGCTGGGCCTTGTTTTGGCTCACCGAATACGTGGTGGCCAAGCCCTCGAACAGCGGGAAATTAATCCCCGCGCCCACGTACCAGTTACTGGGAGTGCTGGCAATCGGGGTATCCACCGACTGCCAACCGTAAGCCGCGGTGGAGGTAAAGGCGGGGAAATAGCCGGCCCGGGCCACCTGAATGCCCGCCTGGTTGAAATTCTGCTGATAGCGGTTTTTCACCAGTTCGGGCCGCCGTTGCAAGGCGGTGGCCGTCAACTCTTCCAGGGGCCGGGGTTGGGGGGTCACCTCCAGGACGTCCTCCACCTGCTGGTAGGGCCAGGTTTTGATTCCCAGGGCATTCATCAGGGTGACTTTGGCCAGCGCCACGTTATTTTTCGCCTGGATCAGGTTGGCCTCGGCCTGATAGAGGTTGGCTTCGGCCTTGGTGACGTCGATCTTGGCTTTCAGACCCACCTGATAAAAACCCTGGGCCTGCTTCAAGAGATCCTGATTCTGCCGCACCGTCTCTTCCTGCACCTTTTGGGCCCGCTGCGCCGCCAGGTAGCCGAAATAAGCGGTGCGGGCGTCCAGCACCACCTGCTGGCGGGTGCCGAAGTAATCCTGCTCGCTCTGGTGGAAGGAGGCCCGGGACTGGTCCACGGTACCGGGAGTCTTGCCGAAGTCGTAGAGCAGTTGGTTTGCCTGAAACTGATAGAAATAATAGCTGGCCTCAAAGGGGGCGGAAACCGTCCCGCTTAAGCCGGCAGGAGTGGGCGAGCCGCTGATTCGCCCAAGTCCGCTGGAAGAAAAGGCGTTGCCATAATAATAGTTGCCCACAAAATTGACCTTGGGAAAATAACCGGCCCGGGAGATGCCGATCTGGTCCCGGGTGGCGGCCGCAGTTTCCCGGGCCTGTTTAACCGAGGGATGCTCCTTCAAGGCAAGGTCCAGGGCTTGGGTCAGGGAAAGGCTGCCGGCCTCTTCCGCACCGGCGGTCCTGACCGGACCCAATGCCAGTATCAACATGGCGACGCCAAGCACCACCGCCTCGCCACCCCTGAGCTTTTTCATCATCCGCGAACCCCTGATCTGCAACTATCTGTAAAAGAGGCTGGTCCTTTATGATAAGGCTTTCCCGGCTGCTAAGGGCCGTCCCTGGGAAGTTGTTTTGAGGGAGAAGAAGGGGGGTCCCCAGCCTCCCTCATACTCTCTCCTCCAACCCCTTATTTGTGGGGGCGGAGGGGTTTTTAGGAGGAGGGCGGGGGGCCCTTACGAAAAAGTCCACCGGCCCTCCCCTGAAATTACTTTTACACCTCCCACTAAATCGGCGGCTTGCGGCAGTGAAAATCCGTGGCCTGCTCAAAGGCGTAGGCCGCCTGGAGCAGGGTCGCTTCCCCGAAGGGCGGCCCCAGGAGCTGGAGGCCAATGGGCAGCCCCAGGGAACTGAAGCCGCAGGGCGCCGAAATCCCGGGAATCCCCGCCAGGTTAGCCGAGATGGTGAAGATGTCCGACAGATACATGGTGAGCGGGTCCGTCATCTTCTCCCCCAACCGGAAGGCCGGGGTGGGGGCCACCGGCGTGGCAATGAGGTCGCACCGGGCGAAGGCCTGGTCGAAGTCCCGCCGGATCAGGGCCCGCACCTGGGAGGCCTTCTTGTAATAGGCGTCGTAGTAGCCGGCGGACAGGGCATAGGTGCCCAGCATGATGCGGCGCCGCACTTCCGCCCCGAAAGCCTGGGTGCGGGTGTTGGCGTACATTTCCAGCAGGGTCTGGCCCTCGGCCCGGAAGCCGTATTTCACGCCGTCATAGCGGGCCAGGTTGGAAGAAGCCTCGGCCACCGCCACCACGTAATAGGTGGCCACCGCGTACTCCGTGTGGGGCAGGTTCACTTCCACGAGTTCCGCCCCCAGCCCGGCGAGGGTGGCCAGCGCCTCCCGGATGGCGGCGTCCACTTCCGGGTCCAGCCCCGCGCCGAAAAATTCCCGGGGCACCCCTATTTTCAGGCCGCGAATTTCCTGCCCCAGGTTGGCCAGGTAATCCGGGGCCGCCGCGGGCACGGAAGTGGAGTCCTTGGGGTCAGGTCCGGCAATACAGTTGAGCAGGACCGCCGCGTCCCGCACTTCCTTGGTGAGGGGGCCGATCTGGTCCAGGGAGGAGGCGTAGGCCACCAGCCCGTAGCGGGAGACCCGGCCGTAGGTGGGCTTCAGGCCCACCACGCCGCAGTGGGAGGCGGGCTGGCGGATGGAGCCCCCGGTGTCCGAGCCCAGCGAGGCGATACACAGGTCCGCGGCCACCGCCGCGGCGGAGCCCCCGCTGGAGCCGCCGGGGATGCAGTCCCGGTTCCAGGGGTTGTGGGTGGGGCCGAAGGCCGAATTTTCCGTGGACGAGCCCATGGCGAACTCATCCATGTTGACTTTGCCCAGAAAGACTGCGCCCGCGGCCCGGAGCTTGGCGCAGACCGTGGCGTCAAAGGGGGGCACGAAGTTCTCCAGGATGCGGGAACCGCAGGTGGTCCGAAGGCCCCGGGTGGCCAGGACGTCCTTGAGGGCCAGGGGGATGCCGGTGAGAGGGGTGGCCTCGCCGCGGCTAAGGCGCGCCTCCGCCTCCCTGGCCTGGGCCCGGGCGCCGGGGGCGTCCACGGTGATATAAGCCTTGATGGCCCCGTCTTTCTCGGCCAGGCGCGCCAGGCACTGCTCCGTCAGCTCCACGGGGGAGACCTCACCCCGGGCCAGGAGCGGTGCGAGGGCGCTGATGCTCAGACTAGATAAAGGTTCCGTCATGCAAACCGCCTTAAGCCGCTTTCCCTATCAATAAAAAGGTATTATTTTTCTTTAATCCGAAATCCGAATAATGCTGAAAGCTTTCGCCAAAAACCAAAAACCATTCTCAGATGATACGTGGCACCAGGAAACTCCCCTCTTCCCGGGCCGGGGCGTTGTCCAGGGCCTGGTCCCGGGGGAGCCCCGGGGTGACTTCATCCGGCCTGAAGGCGTTAAAGACCGGCACCGCGTGGGTCATGGGGGCGACGTCCCCGGTGTCCAGCTCCTGCAACTTCTCTATGTAGGCCAGGATGTCATTGAGCTGCCGGGTGAACACCTCGATCTCCTCGGGTTTCAGACTCAACCTGGCCAGGTCGGCCACGTGGAGCACCTCTTCTCGGGTCAAAGCCATGTCTCTCTCCCACTGGGAAATACGGGCGGCGGGGGCGGCCGGATTACGGCCCCATCCGGCCGGGGGTTTTACCAGCTTTCTATTATACCCGGGGCCGGGCCGGGGACCAAGGATAAATCCCCAGGCGCGGCCAACAAGCATGATTTATTAACCTTAAGGGCGCCAAGTAAATTACCTTTGGCTTTTTGGTTTTCGCAAACCCGACTCTGAGAATCTCTATAAATCCATTTAGTTCTCGTAGGGTGCGTTTTACGCACCAATAACGGCGCGTAGGACGCGCCCTACGGAGCTGAACGAACCATCATGACCTAGCAGGCTGTTGAAAAACGGGTTTTTATGTCATCCTGAACGAAGTACAGGATCTAGAACTTATTAATATGACTAGATTCTTCGCTTCGCTCAGAATAACAAATTATTAATTATGGAAGTTTTTCAACAGCCTGTTAGGAGTCACAACGAAACCTGAAAATTTAAGGATGGCGGGCCCGGAGACCCGCCCTTTCGTCTAAAGATCTTTTGGTAGGGCGGCCGTCCCTGGCCGCCACCATAATCCGACTGGCAGAAAGGTTTTTCTATGAAGGATCTCAACTCCTGGAAAAAATACAAGATTCTTCCTTTGGCTCAGAAAGACCATGCACTATGAAGCCAGGTTTGGAAACAGCCGGTACGAACTTGAGCCCTCTTGGTAACAATTCCTGCCGCCCACCAGTCTTTATGGATGAAAGAACATTTCCCGCTTTAGCAGGATTTTTTGGGGTTATGGTGGAAAAAATATTTCCAAAGGGTTATAGTTTTAAGTACCTGAGCGAGGTGCGCCTACCCGGGACCCCCGGGGAGCCCGCCAAGAACCGGCGGACCGCCGGTTCCGCAGCTCAAAGAAAATTTTCTTGACCGCTCAAAGGGAGATGAACGCCATTCCGGATGTAGCTCAACTCCAGGAGACTGCCCGCCAGATTCGCCTCGATATCATCGAAATGCTGTTTCAGGCCGGTTCCGGGCACTTAGGGGGGTCGCTGTCCGCCACCGATATTCTGGTGGCCCTGTTTTTCGGCGAAATGCGCCTGAAACCCGGGGACCCGTGCTGGCCGGACCGGGACCGCTTCATCCTCTCCAAGGGGCACGGCGCCCCGGCTTATTACGCGGTGCTCTCCCGGTTGGGCTACTTCCCCCGGGAAGAGCTCTTCACCCTGCGCCGGTTCGGCAGTATCCTCCAGGGACACCCCGATTCCGGCTGCACTCCCGGGGTGGAAATTCCCACCGGCTCCCTGGGGCAGGGACTGTCCATCGCCAACGGCCTGGCCCTGGCGGCCCGCCTCAACGGGCACGGCACTCGGGTCCACGTCCTCTTAGGGGACGGCGAAGTCCAGGAAGGCCAGATCTGGGAAGCGGCCATGAGCGCGGCCCACTACGGGTTGGACAACCTGGTGGCCGTTATGGACCGGAACCGCCTGCAGATCGACGGCCACACCGCCGACGTCATGGGCATCGAGCCCATTGCCGACAAATGGCGGGCCTTCGGCTGGCACACCCTGGAGGTGGACGGCCACCATATGGGCGAGTTGCTGGCGGCCTTTAAGGCCTGCCGGGCCGTCAAGGGACGTCCCAGCATGATCGTCGCCCATACGGTGAAGGGCAAAGGGGTCTCCATTTTCGAAGGCCAGAAGAAATACCACGGGGTGGCCCCCAACGAGGAAGAATACCGTCAGGCTTTGAAAGAGCTCAGCACGGGCTGAGGCTTTAAGTGCCGCCCCCCTGAAGACCGCCGCAGACTGGGCGTTACACCCCCTCCCTTGAGGGGAGGGGGTTGGGGGGAGGGTATTAATTCGGGATGCACGGATTTCACCCCACCCTAACCCTCCCTCCTCAAAGGGGAGGGAATAAGAAGGGGAGCAGTTAGAGGCCGCCAGCGGCAGGAGTAAACGGAAAACCGGATTCAGTCCCCAACTCCAGATTCAACTGAGCAGAGGAAAAACTTGTCCGCCAAAGAGAGCACCCGAGTCGAATACGGCAAGACCCTGGCCCAACTGGGGGCGGAATACCCGGACATTGTGGCCCTGGACGCGGACCTGTCCGGCTCCACCCAGACCCACCACTTTGCCAAGGTTTTTAAGGACCGCTTCTTCAATATGGGCATCGCCGAGCAGGACCTCATGGGCACCGCCGCCGGCCTGGCCCTGGGCGGCAAGATTCCCTTCGCCAGCACCTTTGCCATGTTCGCCACGGGCCGCGCCTGGGAGCAGATCCGCCAGACCATCGCCTACGGCAACCTCAACGTCAAGATCGTGGCCTCCCACGGCGGGGTCACCGTGGGGGAGGACGGCGGCTCCCACCAGGCCCTGGAAGACCTGGCTCTGATGCGCATCCTCCCCAACCTGGTGGTCCTGGTGCCGGCGGACGGCCCCGAGACCCGGGCCATGACCCGGTGGGCCGCGGCTTACCGGGGCCCGGTTTATATGCGCACCGGCCGCATGGCGCTGCCGGTGATCTATGACGACACCTATCGTTTTGAGCTGGGCAAAGGCTCGGTGCTCCGGGAAGGCGCAGACGTGACCCTGGTGGGCATCGGCGTCATGGTGCATGCCTGTCTCAAAGCCGCGCAGATGCTGGCCCAAGACGGCCTGGCCGCCCGGGTCATCAATTGCTCCTGCCTGAAGCCCCTGGATTGGGAGCTCCTGGTGGACTCCGCCCGCCTGACCGGGGCGGTGGTCACCGCCGAAGAACACATGGTCACCGGAGGCCTGGGCAGCGCGGTGAGCGAGATTCTGGGCGAACATTACCCGGTGCCCCTTCAACGCGTCGGTCTTAAGGACACCTTCGGGACCTCGGGGAAACCCGAGGAATTGTTAAGCCATTTCGGTCTCACGGCCGATGATATAACTGCGGCGGCGCGGCAGGTTTGTCGCCGGAAGATGGAAAACCGGGGAGCCCCCGGCGAGCATCTGCAGCCGGCCGCCGCCCTACGGGGGAAAAGGTAAGCAAGGTGGAAAATCTCAAATTACCAGACCGCAAAACCGGGCGGCTTCGTTTACCGCACAGGTTATTATTAATTTTCCTGGCCCTGGCCCTGGCGGCCAATTTTACCTGGCCCGGGAACGCGGCCCAGCCCCAGAGCTATGACTCCCTGCGCCTGTTCACCGAGGCCCTCTTCGAAATCTCCCAGAAGTACGTGCACCCCAAGAGTGAAGAGGAAATGATTTACGGGTCCCTGAGGGGCATGATGAACGCCTTGGACCCCGACTCCTCCTTCCTCACTCCCCAGGAATACCAAAACTTTTTGAACGGCCAGAAGACCCCGGTGGCGGAAGGGGGGCTGGAGCTGATCATTAAAGACAATCTGGTCACCGTGGCGTCGGCCATCGACGGAGGGGCCGCGGCCAAGGCCGGACTGCAACCGGGGGACCACATCTTCAAGATTAACGGCCAAATGGTGCGCAACCTCACCACCCAGGAAGCCGCCCGCCGCTTCAAGGGCGCCCCCGGCACCAGCATCAAGCTACAGGTGATGCGTAACGGCCAGGTCAAGCCCCTGGATATCACGGTGGTTCTGGAGCCTCTGGCGCCGGATACGGTGACCACCCAATACCTGAAAGACTCTTTTGCCTATATCCGGGTGCGGTACTTCAACGACGAGACTTCCCAGGATCTGGAGACGGCCCTGAGGAACCTGAAGCGCCACCGCCCCCCGGTCAAAGGGATAATCCTGGATTTGCGCAACAACGCCCGGGGCGCCCTGGAGCAGGCGGTGCGCACCGCCTCGGTTTTCCTGGGAAACAAGGAGATTGTCTCCGCCAAGGGGCGCACCGAGAAAACCGAGGAGACTTTCCAGGGTAAGGACCGGGATCAGGTCTTCCAGCCGGCCTTGCCCATGGTGGTGCTGGTGGACGAGGGCACCGCCCGGGCGGCGGAAATCATGGCCGGGGCTTTGCGGGACCAGGCCCAGGCCACGCTTCTGGGCGTCAGGACCCAGGGGCTCTGCGGCCTCACCAAGGTCCTGCCGCTGCAGGATGGCTCCGCCCTGGTGATGACGGTGGCGCAGTGCTACACTCCCAAGGGGCAGAAAATCCAGGGTAAGGGCCTGGAGCCCGAAGTGGCGGGTCAAAAGCCGCCGGAGGCGGGTGAGAAGAAACTCACCAAGCCGGTGCCTCTAGAGCAGGACCCCTGGGTGTTGCAAGCCATGGATATTCTGGTGAGCGGCAAACCGCGCCAGGTGGCCAAAAAGGAAGAAGATTGACGGGGCGCCGGGCAACCCGGCGGCGTTCCCAGCCGGAGCTGGGGAACGAGGCCTTTAATTTATCATTATAATATTTACGAACTCCACTTGAGCGTAGGGAAAGACCATGTCACGTAAAACCTGGTTTCTGAGCGGTGCAGTCTTCGTGGCCTTGCTGCTGGGCCTGACCTTTGGCTGGCAGGCAACCCTTAGGGCCGCGCCGCCTTTACTCCCGGGAACTTCCGCTCCGGATACCGCCGCAATCGAACCGGGGCTGTTGTTTTCCCCGGTCAGCGACGCCAAGTTAAAGGTCTTTGCCCAGACCCTGGCCCTTGTCGAGGAGCATTATCCGGAGCCCAAGACCACCAAGGACCTGGTGTATGGCGCCTTGCAGGGCGCGGTGGGCTCCCTGGACCCCCATTCCTCCTTCATGACTCCCGAGGAATTCAAAGAACTGCAGATTGAGACCAAAGGGAAGTTTAGCGGTATCGGCATCGAAATCACCTTGAAGGACCGCATCCTCACCGTGGTCTCCCCCATCGAAGGGACGCCCGCCTATCAGGCCGGCATCCAGGCCGGGGACCAGATAGTCAAGATCGACGGCGCCTCCACCAAGAACATCACCCTCATGGAGGCAGTGAAAAAGATCCGGGGGGCCAAGGGGAGCAAAGTGATCCTTACCGTGAACCGGGAGGGCTTCACCCAGCCCAAGGATTTCGCCATCACCCGGGAGATCATCCCCATCCGCAGCGTCAAAGCCCGCATCCTGGAAGGCGGCATCGGCTACATCCGGCTGGCGAATTTCCAGGACCAGACGGATCATGACCTGCAGTCCTTCATCAAGAAGATGCGCCAGAAACTGGTGCCCTTAAAGGGCCTGGTCCTGGATTTGCGCAACGATCCCGGCGGTCTTCTGGACCAGGCGGTGCGGGTGTCCGATGAGTTCCTGAAGTCCGGGTTGATCGTCTATACCGAGGGCCGCAGCCGCCAGCAGAGCATGCGGTTTTATGCCCGGCCCGACGGGGAAGCAAAATTGGCCAACGTCCCCATGGTGGTGCTCATCAACGAGGGCAGCGCCTCCGCCTCGGAGATCGTGGCCGGCGCCTTGAAGGATCAGAAGCGGGCCCTCATCGTGGGCACCAAGAGCTTCGGCAAGGGCTCGGTCCAGACTATCATCCCCCTGGAGGACGGTTCGGCCTTGCGCCTGACCACGGCCCTTTACTACACCCCCAGCGGCATCACCATCAACGAGATCGGCATCGAACCCGACGTGGTGGTGGACGAAAAGCCTCTGCCCGCGGACAAGAGCGTCCAGAAAATTCGGGATGAAGCCCTGGACCGCCACATGCGCAAGGAAGGCCTGACGGACAAGGCCTGGAATCAGCCCATCACCCAGGCCGAACTGGACCGGGACCAGCAGTTGAAAAAGGCGGTGGAGTTGCTCAAGAACTGGCCCCCCAAAAACTTGGCCAAGAAGCCCGGCCCGCCGGAGCCTGCGGCTCCCTGAGTAAGACCGTTGGTCGTTTCTCGTTTTTGGTATAAAATATTCTCCTAAGACGCTTAGGGAGAATGATTGCTTCTCTGTGGTTAACGGCTAACTATTGCCGCGATTCATAAATTGTATGCTCTGAAACGACACCAAACTGAATGCTGGGTCTTTTAAGTCCCCCTTTCTTAAAGGGGGATTTAGGGGGATTATTAAGCGGTTAATTAATCCCCCCTTACCCCCCTTTAGAAAAGGGGGGTAAAAAAACCTTTTGTTTAAATGTCATAGTAATTATGAAACGCGCACTAGTTATTAAAACTATTAAAGACCCATCAGCTTCCCATTACCTATCGAATCGGAAGGACCTTTCCTGCATAACGAAAAACGACAAACGACCAACGACAAACCCCTCCTCCTGCCCTTGGTGGCCATCATCGGCCGGGCCAACGTGGGCAAATCCACCCTGTTCAACCGTCTGACCCGGTCGTCCCAGGCCCTGGTGGCCGACGTTCCCGGAGTTACCCGGGACCGCCACTACGGCAACGTCACCTGGGAAGACCGCACCTTTATGCTGGTGGACACCGGCGGCCTGGCGGGCGGTGAAGCCGACCTCGGGGAGCAGGTGCGGCGCCAGGCCGAGGCCGCGGTGGCTGAGGCCGACGTCATCCTCCTGGTGATGGACGGCCGCGCCGGCCCCCAGGACGACGACGCCGAAGTGGTGGACTACCTGCGCCGCACCGGCAAGCCGGTCCTCCTGGCGGTGAACAAGATGGACCACCCGGGGTTGGAAGGCCAGCTGGCGGATTTCTACCGCTTCGGCCTGGCCCCCTTGTTCCCCGTCTCCGCGGCCCACGGCCTGGGGGTCTGGACCCTGCTGGAGGCCGTGGCCGCCCAGCTCCCGGCACCCGGAGAGGAGGCCCTCGCGGCTCCGGGCGTCCGGGTGGCCATCCTGGGCCGGCCCAACGTGGGCAAGTCCTCCCTCATCAACCGCTTCCTGGGGGAAGAAAGGCTGCTGGTGAACGAGCGCCCCGGCACCACCCGGGACACCATCGACAGCCCCCTTAAATACGGCGGCCAGGATTACGTCCTGGTGGACACCGCGGGGCTGCGGCGCCCCAGCCACGTGGGGCGGGAAGGCCTGGAGCGGCAAATGGTCCTCAAGAGCATCCGGGCCCTGGGCCGGGCTGAGGTCGCGGTCCTCATGCTGGACGCCCCGGAGGGCCTTACCGGCCAGGATCTCCGCATCGTCGGCCTCATCGAAGACCAGGGCAAAGGCTGCCTCATCCTGGTGAACAAATGGGACCTGGTGCCCAAAGATCCGGCCCGGCGCCGGGAAATCCTGGACCGTATCACCGCGGGGCTGGAGTTCATGGCCCACGCCCCGGTGCTGCCCGTTTCGGTTTTAACCGGGTACAACCTCAAAAGGGTCTTTCCCCTCATCAACGAGATCCACGAGCAGAGCGGCAAACGCCTGGCCACCCGGGAGCTGAACCTCCTGATTAAAGAACTGACCGAGCGGGTGCCTCCCCCCCGGTACCGGGGGCGGCCGGTAAAGTTTTATTACCTCACCCAACCGGAGGTCCATCCGCCCACCTTCATCGCCTTCGTCAACGCCCCCCAGGGGGTGCCGGAGCACTACCGCCGCTATCTGATGAAGCAGCTTAGGGAGCGGGCGGGCATCCCTTACGCCCCGGTGCGCCTGTTCCTGAAGGGCCGCCAGCGCCGCTAGTATTGTGTGCCGCAAGTACATTTTAAAAGTGCTCGCTTTTATTCCCTCCCCCTTGATGGGGGAGGGTCAGGGTGGGGGTGGCATGAATAATAAGTTATTAAGGTATATCAGCCGAAATCAGAATCCCCCTCCCCCTAACCCCCTCCCACCAGGGGAGGGGGAATAATTGATGGATAGCAGGAGGCTGTTGAAACACTCCCAAAATTTGTCATTCTGAGCGCAGCGAAGCATCTAGTCGTATTAGTAAGTTCTAGATCCTGCCCTTCGTTCAGGATGACCTCAAAACCCGTTTTTCAGCCGCCTTTTAGCAGGGGGTGAGAAAGTTGTTTGGTGGGAGGGCCGGTGGACTTTTTTAGAAGGCGCCCCCCTACCCTCCCCTAAAACCCCTCCCACCTGCCTGAAGAATGAGAAAAAAAGATTTCTTTTTGCAACAGGCAAGCCCTACCGCTTGATATTAAAGGGCTATCCCGCCGGTAAAAAATCATCCCCCTACCCTCCTGCCAGACCATTGCCATGTTACAATCTGCAACATTCTTCCAGGAAGCAAAATGATTATTTCGGGGCGAAAGGCTGGAAAGCTATGGCGGGCCGGGAGTTGGAGGCAGGCGTTACTGCAATCTGAAAAAAGCAAAAATTCTGCCTGTCTGGGGGGACGGCAACAATAGGGACTTACGGGGGTGGGCCGGGGGCCCGGGTTCAGGCTCTACTTGACCAACCGAAGGGCGGGGCGGCCCTCGGCACTTCTCACTCTGCTGTGGGTCTTGCCGTGTTTCAGAGCATTCTTGACCCGGACGCCGTTGATCAGGAAATAGGCGATTACCGCCCGTTCCCAGGCGGGGCCGGGTTCAAACTGCTCCATACGGTTTTTGAAATGATTAAGGAGAGCGGTGAGGTCGGTTTCTTCGTAGGCCAGTACCCGGTCGGCGATGCGTTCGATGGCTTCGCTGATCATTAACTATATCCTTTACCCGTTCCGATAATTACTAGTGCAAATAATACAAGCATTATAATTCTAGATCTAGAAGAGATTGTCAAGGGAAAAACCTAGGGGATTTCCCTAGGGGAGTTATTCTTCCTCCAGGGAGGCGATGACCTCCGCCAGGCGCAGGGTTTCCGCGGCCAAAATCTCTTCTCCCTGGGCGGCCGAGGCCGCTCCCGGGTCGCCCCAGACGCCCCCCGGCCAGTAGCGTCTCTTGTCCCGCACCAGCACGTACTTGGGGAAGCTGGGCCACTCCGCCGGGGCGGTGCCCTGAACCAGTTCCGGATAAGCCGCCAGCATCAGGGCGGTCTCCACCTCGCCGGCGTGGGAGTCCCCTTTGGTTTTCACCAGGTCCGGCCGCGCCCCCAGCACCTCCCGCAACAGGTCCAACACGTTGACCACCGCGATGCGGACCTGGGGCAGTTCGGCCAGCAGGATTTCGCCAGCCTCCACCAGGGCGCACATGTGGGTGCCGCCGGCATGGCCGCTGATGAAGACCAGGTTCCGCAGGCCGTGGCGGTAAAATTCCCGGCCCAGGTCCGTGAGCAGGCGCCGCAAGGTGTCCCCGGTGAGGCTGACGGTGCCCGGGTGCTCCGAAGTGGAGCGGCACATCCCGTAAAACAGCGGCGGCGCCACCAGCACCGGGCGTCTTTGCGCCACCCGCCGGGCCAGTTCCAGGGCGTGCAAGGTGTCCGTGCCCAGGGGCAGGTGGGGCCCGTGCTCTTCCAGGGAGCCCACGGGTAAGATCACCGTCCCGGTCTGGCCCCGGAGAGCCTCAAAGCCGGGCATGGTCAGGTTTTCCCAGTTTGCCATAGGTTTCGCCCCTCCAGGAACAGACTTCTTCTCGTCCTGAAAATTCAGGTTCAAGGTTCAGGCTTCCGTAGCCCGCGACTCCCGTAGAACTTTGCATGATTTACGTGAAGGCTCATGAACCCTGCTCTGAAAGTGTTCCAGAAGCAGGATAAAATGTAGCGCCGGCGCCCTCGCCGGCGTGAACTGCCGAGGGTGGCGGTTCTACAATTTCATGGTTTTCCCCTGCCTGACCCTGCTTGCCGCCGGCCAATTTGCGGTGGCGCCCCCGTTATCCTGGGGTTAACGGCAACAAAGGGCATGTTAAAATATTCCCAATGGCTTAGCGCCGCCCTGGCTAATTAATACGCCGCTGCCCCCCGGGGAGCAAGCAGATTTTTAATTTCGCGACAAAAAACTCCTTGACTAACTTGGCCCGCCTGGGTATAAAAGGCGAGGTTGTACCAAAAAGCACAAGGAGTCGGCGTTGGAAATTCCGGAGGCCTTGAGCGATTTCTCTTTTGTCCTGGTATACCTGGTGGCGGCGGCTCTGTTCGCCCTGGGACCCATCATCATCGCCTATCTGATCGCCCCCCGCAGCTACGGCGCCGCCCGGGACGCCATCTATGAATGCGGCATGGCCCCCATCGGCAGCGCCTGGATCCAGGTGGCGGTGATCTACTACCTCTTCGCCCTGTTGTTCCTGGCCTTCGACGTGGACGTGCTCTTCCTCTTCCCGGTGCTGCTGGCCTACGGCAAGGGCTACGTCTGGCGGGACTTTATCGAGATCACCATCTTCATAGGCATTCTCTCCCTAGTGATCGTCTATGCCTGGTGTAGAGGAGTTTTCAGTTGGAAGCGAAAACAGGTGAACCCCTAATCCGGTTTGGCCTCTTAGAGGAGGCCCTGAACCTGGCCCGGGCCAATTCGCTCTGGCCCCTGACCTTCGGGTTGGCCTGCTGCGCCATTGAAATGATGGCCGCGGGCATGGCCCGCTTCGACCTGGACCGCTTCGGGGCCGGGGTCTTTCGGCCCTCCCCCCGGCAGTCGGACCTGATGATCGTGGCGGGCACCATCTCCAAGAAGATGGCCCCGGCGGTGGTGCGGCTCTACGAGCAGATGCCGGCCCCCAAGTGGGTCATCGCCATGGGCAACTGCGCCATTTCCGGCGGGCCGTTCTATTATCCCAACCAGTACGCCATCGTGCCCGGCGCGGACCTCATCATCCCGGTGGACGTCTACATTCCGGGCTGCCCGCCCCGGCCCGAGGCCATCATCGAGAGCATCCTGCTCCTGGAAGAAAAGATCACCCACCGGGGCCGGCTCAGGAAGTTCAGACAAGATGTTAATAGATAAGATTAAAAAAACATTGGCTCCCCTGAACCTGGAGAAGGTGGCGGACGGCGACTACGCCAAGACCGGCTACCACCTGGAGGTGGGCGCCCAACCCGACCAGATTCAGGGCCTGGCCCAGGCCATGTTGGACGAGGGCTGCTTTTTGGAGTCCCTCACCGCGGTGGACCTGAAGGAATCTTTCCTCATGGTCTACCACTTCGCCAACTTCTACGAGCTCTGCCGCACCGTGGTCCACGTGCCCCTGGCCAAAAAGAAAGGCATGCCCACCCTGGCCCGCATCTATCCCGGGGCGGACTGGTACGAGCGGGAGGTCTTCGACCTGTTCGGCATCCACTTCTTCGGGCACCCCAACCTGAAGCGCATCCTGCTGCCGGAGGATGCCGATTTTCACCCCTTACTTAAAGATTTCGGAGCATCCGAGAGCAATGATTGAGTATAGCCTGGAAGAAAAGACCTACACCCTGAACCTGGGTCCGCAGCATCCCAGCACCCACGGGGTCTTGCGGGTGCTCCTCGAGATGGAAGGTGAGTTCATCACCAAGGCGGAGCCGGTCATCGGTTACGGTCACCGGGCCCACGAGCACATGGCGGAGAATCGCAACTACCTGCAATTCCTCCCCAACATGGGCCGGGTGGACTACCTCCACGCTTTAGCCTTCAATCAGGGCTACTGCATGGCGGTGGAAAAGCTCATCGGGGTCACGGTGCCGGAGCGGGGCGAGTTCATCCGGGTCATCACCAGCGAACTCAACCGCATCTCGTCCCACCTCCTGTGGCTGGGGGCCTACCTCCTGGACCTGGGCGCCTTCACCCCCATCCTTTACTGCTTCGATGACCGGGAGATGCTCCTGGACCTCCTGGACCGCATCACCGGCTCCCGGCTCACCTACTGCTTTTTCCGGCCCGGCGGCGTGCCCCAGGACCTGGACGACGAGTTCGTCACCGGCACCCGGGCCTTCATCAAGCGCCTGCGCACCCGCTTTGCGGATTACGACAACCTGGTGACCAAAAACGTCATCTTCATCAACCGGACGAAGGACGTGGGGTTCATCACCAAGGACCAGTGCGTCAAATACGGGCTCACCGGCCCCATGGTGCGGGGCAGCGGCATCGCTTACGATATCAGGAAGAGCGAGCCCTATTCCGCCTACCCGCTCTTCGACTTCGAGATCCCCATCGGCGCCAAAGGCGACATCCTGGACCGCTACATGGTGCGGTTCCGGGAGATGGAGCAGAGCCTGCGCATCATCGAGCAGGCCCTGGACAAGCTCCCCAACGGCCCCATCATGGCGGAGAAGGTGCCCAAACGCATCAAGCCGGCGGAGGGGGAAGTCTACCAGGCCGTGGAGACGGCCCGGGGCGAGTTCGGCTGTTACATCGTCAGCCAGGGGGACATCAAACCTTACCGGATCAAACTGCGGGTGCCGTCTTTCGGTAACTTGAGCATCTTGCCGGAGATGGCCGTGGATACCCTGGTGGCCGATCTGGTGGCCATCCTGGGCTCCATCGACGTGGTGGTCCCGGAAATCGACCGGTAATTCGGAATAAGAGCGATCTATGGAACTGCTGGCGCAATTTTTGGGAACGGAAGGGGCCCGGATGATCGTGGGCCTCATCGGGGTCATCACCCTGGTCTCGGTGAACGCCTTGTTTCTCATCTGGATGGAGCGCAAAGTGGCGGCCCACATGCAGCTCCGGCCCGGCCCCATGGAAGTGGGGCCCCACGGCGCCATCCAGACGGTGGCCGACGCCCTGAAGCTCATGGGCAAGGAGCTCATCACCCCGGACGAAGTGGACAAGCCCATCTTCTGGCTGGCCCCCATCGTGATCTTCCTGCCGGTGCTGCTCTCCTTCCTGGTGATGCCCTTCTCCCAAACCATGATCATCCGGGACATGAACGTGGGGATCGTGCTGATCCTGGCCTTCTCCACCCTGGCGGTGCTCTCCATCCTGATGGCGGGCTGGGCCTCCAACAACAAGTACGCGGTCCTCGGGGCCATCCGTTCGGTGGCACAAAACATCGCTTACGAAATACCGCTCCTCATCACGGTCATGAGCATCATCCTCATGGTGGGATCGTTTAGGCTCAGCGACATCGTGGCGGCCCAGAGCTGTTACTGGTACGCCCTGCTGCAACCCCTGGCCTTTATCATTTATATTACCTGCGCCACCGCGGAGACCAACCGGGCTCCCTTCGACCTGCCGGAGGCGGAATCCGAGCTGGTGGCCGGTTTCCACACGGAATATAGCGGCATGCGCTTCGCCCTCTTCTTCCTGGCGGAGTACACCAACATGTTCATCGTCTCGGCCATTGCCACGGTCCTGTTCCTGGGCGGCTGGCACGGGCCCTTCCTGCCCGGGGTGATCTGGTTCCTCCTCAAGGTCTACGCCATGATCTTTCTGATGATGTGGTTCCGTTGGACCTTCCCCAGGGTGCGCTTCGACCAGTTGATCACCTTTGCCTGGAAGATCTTGATCCCCCTGGCGTTCGCCAATCTGCTCATAACCGCTTTGGTGCTGAAACTCAGATAGGTTGAATTGCGATGATTAATTATTTCAAAGAGATTGCGGTGGGTTTTTACAGTCTGCTGGCGGGCATGGCGGTGACCATCCGCTATTTCGTCAAACCCATCGTCACCGTGCAATACCCCCGGCAGCAGATCACCATGACCCCCAGATACCGGGGCTATCCGCAGTTTATCATCGATGCCGAGACCAACACCCACCGGTGCATCGCCTGCGAGATGTGCGCCCGCATCTGCCCGTCCCAGTTGATCACCGTGGAAGGGACCAAGTTCCCCGGGGAAAAGCAGAAACGGGCCACCAAGTACCTCCACGAGCACTACTATTGCAGCTTCTGCGGCCTGTGCACCGAAGTCTGCCCCACCACCGCCCTGGAATATTCCAAGGAGTACCGTCTGGCGGGCTTCCACCGGGAAGACTTCATCTTTGATCATCTGATCTTGCTGCAAAAGCGCCAGCAGGCTCAAGGCCTGCCCGTAACTCCCGTGCCCACGGCGGCCGACATCGCCGCGGCGGAAGCCGCGGAAGCCGCCGCCAAAGAAGCCAAGGCTAAGGCGGCGGAGGCCGCGGCCAAAGAAGCGAAAGCCAAGGCCCCGGAGCAGGCCAAAGCTAAAGAGGCGCCCCCGGAAGAGGTCAAAGAATGAACCTGTTAAGCTCTGTTCTCTCTCCCCAGAACGTGGCCACCCTCGCCTTCGTGGTGGTGGTGGCCCTCACCCTGGTAGGCGCCCTCATCGCGGTGGCGGCCCGCAATATCTTTCATAATGTGCTGGGGCTGGCTGCGTCGCTCTTGGGAGTCTCCGGTCTCTTTCTCTATCTCAACAGCCCCTTCGTGGCCCTGATGGAAATCCTGATTTACGTGGGAGCCATCTGCATTGCCATCTGCTTTGCCATCATGCTGTCCGAGCCGCTGCACCTGCCCCGGCCGCCCCGGAGCAAAATCAAGATCCTGGGAGCGGTGGTAGGGGCCGGCGCGGTCTTCGTCTTCCTGGCCCTGCTGGTCAAGAAGACCAAATGGGTCCCGGCCCTGGAGCAAAGCAAGGACTGGTCCATCACCACCCTGGGCCATTACCTGCTCACCAATTACGCCCTGATCTTTGAACTGGTCTCCTTACTGCTGCTGGTGGCCATGCTGGGCGCCATCGTCACGGCCCGGGGCGGCCGCGGCAGACCTTAACGAGGTTTTAAAGATGCTGCTGTTCAATCAATTGCAGACCTACCTCTACCTGGCCCTGGTCCTGTTCGCCATTGGCCTCTACGGGGTGCTGGCCAGGCGGAACCTCATTGCGGTGTTGATTTCGGTGGAGCTGATCCTGAACGCCGCCAGCATCAATTTCATGGCCTTCAACCGCTTCCTGGCCCCCCACCCGGCGGTGGGCCAGGTCATCACCCTGTTCATCATGGCGGTGGCCGCGGCGGAGGCCGCCATTGCCTTGAGCATTATCGTGGCCGTGTACCGCAAACTGAAATCCGTCAACATCGAAGAAGCCACGGAGCTTAGGGGTTGATCATGGGCTCGTGCGATCCGATTCTTACCGGTTGTCTGGCTACGGTCTTTTTGCCGTTGACGGCTTTTGCCGTCATCATGATCTTCACCAGGAACCATGACAGGCTTTCCCTGGCCATTTCCCTGGTGGCCTCCACCATCCCGCTGATCATCGCCTGGACCTTTTTCTTCACCGTTAACGTGAAGGAACCCATTATCTACAACTTCAACTGGCTGGTGTCCGACGTGGTGAAGGTGCCCTTCGGCTTCCTGCTGGACCCCACCAGCCTGTTGATGTTCGTCATCGTGGCCACCATCAGCTGGTTGGTGCAGATTTACTCCATCGGCTACATGGGCGGTGACCCGGGGTTCGGCCGGTATTACGCCGACCTGTCGCTGTTCGCTTTGGCCATGCTCACCCTGGTGATCTCCAGCGGTCTCCTGCAGCTTTACATCGCCTGGGAGTTGGTGGGGCTGGCGTCGTATCTCCTCATCGGCTTCTGGTATGAGAAATTCTCGGCCTCCGAGGCCGGCAAAAAAGCCTTCGTGGTCACCCGGTTCGGGGACATCGGCTTCTTCATGGGCCTGGTCTTCCTCACCCTGTACTACGGCAGCCTGGATATCGCCACGGTGAACGGCGCCGCGGTGGCCAAGTCCATGCCGCCCTGGCTCATCACCACCTCGGCCCTCCTGATCTTCTGCGGCATCATGGGCAAGAGCGCCCAGTTCCCGCTGCACGTGTGGCTGCCCGACGCCATGGAAGGCCCCACTCCGGTTTCGGCCTTGCTGCACTCCGCCACCATGGTGGCCGCGGGCGTCTTCCTGCTGACCCGGCTGTTCCCCTTCTTTTCCGGCTCCGCCACGGCCATGAGCGTGGTCCTGGCCATTTCCACCCTCACCCTGATTCTCTCGTCCACCATCGGTATGGTGGCCACGGATATTAAGCAGGTCTGGGCCTATTCCACCGTGAGCCAGCTGGGTTTTATGGCCATGGGGTTGGCCGCTTCCGGGCTCGCCGCCGGGACGCTCTTTCCAGGCTACTACCACCTCACCACCCACGCCTCTTTCAAGGCCCTCCTCTTCCTGTGCT
Organism: uncultured delta proteobacterium; assembly: GCA_963790655.1. Classification (GTDB taxonomy): domain Bacteria; phylum Desulfobacterota; class Desulfobaccia; order Desulfobaccales; family 0-14-0-80-60-11; genus DASWLF01. The sequence goes on from CAWBPT010000029.1 coordinate 72,272, forward strand.
CCGGCGTGTTCATTCACCATTTCGGCACCAACGACTTCTTTACCATGGCCACCCAGGGGGGCCGGAAGCTGGTCATCCCCATGGTCACCATCACCATTGCCGCCCTGGCCCTGGCGGGCATCTTTCCCTTTGCCGGCTTCTTCAGCAAGGAAGCCATCCTGGGGGCCCTGGCGCAGCTGGACAACAAGATCTGGCTGGTCCTGGGTCTCTTCGGGGCCTTCCTCACGGCCTACTATTCCTTCCGGGTGATCTTCGTGATGCTCTTCCCCAAGCCCGGGGCTTACGGGCAGGTGCCCGGACATGTAGAGCCCGTGGCGGAGGAGCAGGGGCACGGCGGACACGGGCACGACGACGACGCCCACGGCCACGGCGGCCACGACGAGCACCACGGGGTGCCCTGGGTCATGTCCTTCCCCCTGCTGGTTTTGGCGGCTTTCGCCACCATCCTGGGTTTCTGCCAGGGTTTCCTGGAGAAGTTCCTGCTGGGTGAATCCCATCCCCACGAAGTCCATTTGCCGCTCCTCATCGCCGCGGTAAGCTGTGCCCTGGGCGGCATCGCCCTGGCCTGGGTCGACTGGGGCGCCAAAAACGCCCGCTGCGTGGGCTTCATCAGCAAGTTTCCGGCCCTGCAAACCTTCTTCATCCAGAAGTGGTACATGGACCATTTCTGGCGCTGGTTCCTGAACACCTTCATCTACGGGATGTTCACCCGGGTCTTCACTTTCAATGACCGGCGGGTGGTGGACGGCGGCGTGGACGCGGTGGCTTTCTCTACCATCGGCAGCGGCCGGCTGCTCTCCTTCATCCAAACCGCCTTTTTGCAGTACAACCTGCTGTTCATGGTCTTGGTCCTGGCTGGCGTCGGGATATATCTCTTGATGGGTCGCTGATATGACCGAACATGCTGCTAATTTTCCGTATCTGAGCTGTATGCTGCTGGCGCCGTTTACGGGCCTGCTCATCCTCCTCATCTTGAAGGAGGAGCAGAAGTTCCTCATCCGGGCCGTCAGCCTGGTGTCCGCGGGCATCGCCTTGGCGCTGGCCATCTTCACCTTCGTCACCTACGACAAAGCCCTGGGAGGCCTGCAGTTCGTCGAAAAGTACGAATGGGTGAAGACCTTCGGCATCACCTACTTTGTGGGCGTGGAAGGCTTGAACGCCCCCATGCTGCTGCTCACCGGCATCGTCATCTTCACCGGCGTCCTCACCATGTGGGAACTGCAGGTGCGGGTGAAGGAATACTTCATCTGGATGCTGGCCCTGGTGACCGGGGTCTTCGGCGTCTTCATGTCCTACGACATGTTCTTCTTCTTCCTGTTCTATGAGATCGCCGTGGTGCCCATGTACATCCTCATCCTGGTCTGGGGCTCCACCCGCAAAGAATACGCCGCCATGAAGCTGACCTTGTACCTCATGGCCGGCAGCGGTCTCATCATCCCCGGCATCCTGCTCCTGTACGCCACTTCGGGCCTCAACACCTTCAACATGCTGATGCTCCACGGCGCCCACTTCTCCCCCTGGATCCAAAAGGTGGCCTTCGTTCTCCTGTTCTTCGGATTCGGGGTCCTGGCCGCGGTCTGGCCGTTCCACACGTGGTCTCCCGTGGGCCACGTGGCCGCACCCACCGCGGTGAGCATGCTGCACGCGGGCGTCTTGATGAAACTGGGGTCCTTCGCCATCCTGCGGGTGGCCATGTTTCTCTGCCCCGAGGGTTTCCAGTATTGGGCCCAGCTCATGTGCCTGCTGGCCACCACGGGCATCGTCTACGGGGTCTTCGTGGGCCTGGCTCAGACCGATTTGAAGTACGTCATCGGCTATTCTTCGGTGTCCCATATGGGCATCGTCTGCCTGGGGCTGGCCACCGGCACGGTGGACGGCCTGAACGGCAGCGTCTTCCAGATGTTCGCCCACGGCATCATGACGGCCCTCTTCTTCTCCTCGGTGGGCTACATCTACGACCGCACCCACACCCGGGATATCCATGAACTGGGCGGCTTCTCCAAGATCATGCCCGTGGCTTCCGCCTTTTTCATCACTGCGGCGTTGTGCGGCGCCGGCGTCCCCGGCATGGCCAGCTTCTGGGCGGAGCTCTTGGTCTTTATCGCCGCGGTCAAGGTCTACCCGGTGCAGGGCCTGTTGGCCATCGCCGCCCTGGTGGTGGGGGCGCTCTTCGCCCTGCGGGTGGTGCAGAACAGCTTCTTTAACGAACCCAATCCCAAGTTTGTGCACTTTGAGGACGTCAGCCCCTTCCTGGGTCTGCCCCGCATGATCCTCATCGGCACGCTGCTGCTATTCGGGTTCTTTCCGCAGCTGATGATTAGCATGATCAAATCCTCGGTAGTACCGTTTCTCCAGGGAATGTAACCATGAACGTGATGCTCTTCGGACCGGAACTCTATTATCTGGGCATGGCCCTGGTATTCTTCTGCCTCTCCCTGAGGCGGGCGCCCCAGGTTAAGCTGGATTATCAGATCGCCCTGGGGCTCTCCGGGGTGGGGCTGCTGGTAACCGCCTACTGCCTGTTCCAGCAAGGGGACCTGTTCTTCAAGGCCTACCGGGTGGACCTGTTCAGCCAGGTCTTCAAGTTCGCCCTGGCCCTGGGCCTGTTCCTGGTTCTGACCATCTCCCACAACCTGGCCCAGATCGAAGAACGCTACCAGGCGGAGTTCTATCTCTTTCTCACCACCACCACCATCGGTATGATGATGCTGGTGAGCTCGGTGGAGCTCCTCACCATTTACGTGGCCCTGGAGCTCTCCTCCTACTCCCTGTACATCCTGGTGCCGCTGCGCCGGGGCGACGGCATCGACGTGGAGGCGGGCATCAAGTACCTGCTCATCGGCGCGGTGTCTTCGGGCTTCATGCTCTTCGGCCTGAGCTACATCTTCGGGGCCACCGGCTCCACCTATCTCGCCGACATCCTACCCAAGATGACCCAACTGATGCACAGCCCCATCGGCATCATCGGTCTGCTCCTGGCCATGGCGGGCTTCTTCTTCAAGCTCTCCGTGTTCCCGTTCCACTTCTGGGCCCCGGACGTCTACCAGGGTGCGGCCAACCAGGTCGTCACGTTTATCGCCACCGCCTCCAAGGCCGCGGCCGTGGCCCTGCTCCTGCGCCTGGCGGCCCTGGGTGCCGCGGCGGGCTATAACTTCACCGTCGCCCTGGTCATCCTCTCCGTCGTCTCCATGACCCTGGGCAACCTGGTGGCCATCATCCAGAAAGACTTCAAACGCATGCTGGCCTACTCCTCCATCGCCCATGCCGGGGTCTTTGTCATGGGCGTCCTCACCATCACGGAGGCGGGCTACATCGGCGCCATCTATTATGCCCTGGCCTACCTGGTGATGAACTTCACCGTCTTCATGGTGCTCTCCGAAGTGGCCACCGACGGCCGGGATTTGAAGATTGCCGAATTGGCCGGGCTCTACCGCCGCTCCCCCTTGCTGATGATGAGCTTGATCCTGGGGATCTTCGCTCTGGCCGGCGTGCCGCCCTCCATCGGTTTCACGGGTAAACTCCTCATCTTCACCTCTGCCATGAACTCGGGGTACTTCTGGCTGGTGCTCATCGCGGCGGTTAACGGCACGATATCCCTCTATTACTATTTGAAAGTGATCTACGCCGCCTATTTCATCGACGATCCGGGCCTGCCGCCCATCCAGCTCAGCCCGCCTATGCGGCTGCTGAATTACGCCATGGCGGCCATCATCATCGGCTTCGGCTTCTTCCCGGACCGCATCGTGGAGCTGGCCAAGGCCGCGGTGAAATCGGTGCTGTAAATAGAAGTTTCGAGTTTTTAGTTTTTGGTTTTTAGTTTTTAGTTTTTAGTTTTTAGTTTTTGGTTGCGCATAAAAAGGAAAAGCCGCCTTTCTCCCAGGAAGGGCGGCTTTTTCTTCTAGGGCTTAAACCGAGTCCCTTTGCAGGCAGGGGGCTGGGGCCCCACGGCCCCCTTATACTAAATTGCGGTCAAAAGAGGAGCATGGTCATTCTGAGAGCCGCGACGAATCTGGATTCTTCACTCCGCTTCGCTACGTTCAGAATGACACTCATTAATTTAAGGTCGCTGTCAACACGGATCTTTTGTAGGGGCGCACCTGCGTGTGCGCCCTAAATCAGGGCGGACACATGGGTCCGCCCCTACCACAGATAAATTACCTGTATGGGCGCAACTTGGTATTGCACTGAGACCTCTATAAGAAAAAGGTGAACGGTCGGGGAAGGAATAGCCGGGAGGCGCTAAGCGCGGGTGCGCCGAAATTTTGGCGGGGGCGATTCCCGACGCCCTATTTAATGGGTCCCCCCTCCCCTGCTGCCGGGTCTGGCCGCCTCTTTGCCCCATTTTCACCTTCAATTTTTACCAACTTACTTTCTAACTTACGGATATTTGGTCTTTTAACAGAAAATCGAAAACCGAAAACGCTATTACACCGGCGCGGGGTGGCGAATGCTCATCAAGTCGATGCCATGGTGCCTGAGCCAGCGGTAGACGGTCTTGGTGCAGACCCTGAGGCGGCGTGACAGGGCCGAAATATTCCCCCGCTCCTCCTCCAGGAGTTCCTCCAGCCGGCTCCGGGTGGGGCGATGGGATAAAATAGACTCCGGGGGAGTCAGCCGAAAATTGGCCTCCTCCGAGGGCAGCATGAGGATGATGTCCTGGCCCCGGATCCACCCGTTGGCACTGAAGAGCACCGCCCGGGTAATGACGTTTTTGAGTTCCCGGACGTTGCCCGGCCAGCGGTGCTGCTGCAAGCGGCGCACCGCCCCCATGCTGAAGCGCACCGGTCCGGGACCGTAGCGCCCCGCCGCCTCCTGGGCGAAATGGCGGGCCAGCCGCGGGATGTCATCAAACCGCTCCCTTAAGGGGGGCAGATTGATGGTCAACACCGCCAGGCGGTCATATAAGTCCTGGCGGAAACGGCCTTTGGCGATCAACTGGGGCAGATTCTGGTTGGTGGCGGCGATGAGACGGACGTCCACCTTGACGGGGGCGTCGCCTCCCACCGGCTCGATCTCGCCCTGCTCCACGGCGCGCAGGAGCCTGGGTTGGATGGAGAGGGGCAAGTCTCCCACCTCATCCAGAAATAGGGTCCCCCCATGGGCCAGCTTGAACTTCCCGGGCCGGTTGCTCCAGGCATCGGTGAAGGCGCCGCGGCGGTGCCCGAAAAGTTCGCTGCAGGCCAGGGATTCCGTCAAGGCGGCGCAATTGATCCTCTGGAAGGTGGGGCGCCAGGGCTGGGTCAGGGCGCAGATGGCTTCGGCTATCAGTTCTTTGCCGGTCCCGGGCTCCCCCGTCAGCAGGATGGGCAAATCCGATTTGGCGTAAATGGGCAGCCAGCCCAGGATTTGCTTGAGATGCGGGTCGTCGGTGATAAAGTCGGTTAACTCGGGGATGAAGGCAGCCATCTCCTCCGCCACCCCGGCCCCGAGAACCACACGGTGATCATTCCTGCTCATCCACTGCACCTCCTTGTGCATGCAAGAGAGCCATGTGGCTAGTAATTTCGGTTATTCGTCCATCATCTGGCGGCGCCGCTCCTTAGAATGATATTATTTAATATGATCTTCATAATAATAAAAATATATTTTGTCAAGATTAAAATAGCAAATTCCATATATTTTTTCAGAGAGGAACGAGCCCCGAAATTTTCCTGGGGACCTGAGGTGGTAGGGGGCGGCGGAGAGGTAATTGGGTGGGCTTCTTAATCCTGCGCCTGCCTTGACACTTATGGGGAATGATTGAAATATAAGGGGTTAAGCTTCTCCTTGCGATCTTACTGCCGGACTACCGGCCCGGGGCCGGGAGCGCGGGCCCGTTCTCACCACTCCGCCAGGATTTCCTCAGCCCGGCGGCGCACTTCCTCGTAAGGGCTGGTCAGGGCCAATACCTGCAACCGGCCCTTGAAGCCCTGGAGCTCCACCCGGCTGCGGTTCTCCCGCCGGGCGGCCATGGCTCCCAGCACCTGGGCCACCGCCCCGGGCTCGGGATAATCCAGCAGCCGGTTCAGGGCCCCCCATTCCTCGGGCAGCCCGTATTCCTCCAAAAATTTTTTGGCGCACGCCGGGAACTTCTTGGTGCCATGGCAGGCTTCCAACTGGCGCAGCGCGGTCTGATACTCCGGGCGCCCCCGTTTCCCCTTGAACAGGGCCTCGGCCTGGGCCAGGGCCTGTTTGCGAACCCACTCCGCCTGGGTCTTTGGCACCCTGGGCTTTCGGGCCGTCTCCCCCCGGTGCCGGCTGCCGTCCCGCCGCTGGTCTATCTCCCGCCAGCTGGGCCGCTCCCGTTCGTCGTCATCTCGCATCTTAATCGTATACCGTTTTTCGTTTTTGGTTTTTTTTTGTAAGGGCCAAAATATATCAGGACCAAGAAATATAAAAGTTTAGGTTCAGGTAAAAAATGGTTCCGTTTCCGGCAGGTAAAGTCCCAGAGAAGAAGTGAGGGTTATTGGCAGTTTTTTTACCAAAAACCCAAAACGAAAAACCAAAACCGTCTTTAAAAGATCCAGTTGGGGTGCCGGGCGGTCACTTCTTCCAAGTAGCTCCAGATCCAGTCTTTTACCGCGGGGGCCAGGTAAAACTTGGGCCACAAGAGGTTATCTTCCGGGGCCACCACCCCCTCGGCCAGGGCGATGCGGTGCAGGGGCAACCCGGGGTGGATGCGGATGCCCACGGTGAGGTTCACCAGCCGGGGCTGGTATTTCTCCAGCAAGGCCACACTTTCCTGGACCGTCTCCGGGGTCTCTCCCGGCCCTCCCAGCAGCAGGAAGCAGGTAAAAGGCAGCCCCTCCGCGCTGAGCAGGCTGAGGGTGGCCTCCACCTGCTCCCGGCCGAACCCCTTCCCCAGCTTGGACAACACCAGCTCGGAGCCGGACTCGTTGCCCACCTGCACCATGGTCCCTCCGGAGGCGCGGATGAGGCGAAATAGGTCCCGGTCCGGGAGAGCGGGGTTGATGAGGCAGGCCCACTCCAGGGGCAGGTGCAGGTCGTAGATGGCCTGGCAGAGCCGCCGGGCGTACTCAGGCGGATAGTTGAACATGTTATCCACGAAATAGAAGCGGGTCAAGCCCCATTTTTCGTGCCAGGCCGCCAGCCAGCCGGCCACCTGCTCCGGGGCCCAGGCCCGCACCTGGTTGCCCTCCAGGCGGGGGGTGGTGCAGTAGATGCACTTCATGGGGCAGCCCCGGCGGCTCTGCACCGGGATCATGCCCGGCAGTTTGGCGCTCCCCTGGGTCTCCTCATAGAGCTTCGGGGTGAAGTGCTCCAGGGCCGGCGGCGGCAGCAGGTTTAGTTGCTGCACCCGGTGCGGCGGGTTGGCCCGGAGGGAGCCCGCCTCACGCCATAACAGTCCCGGGACTTGCTCCCAGGTCCCCGCGGCATAAACCGCGAGAAAGGCCTGCAGGGCCTCCTCCCCTTCCCCGGCCAGGCCGAAGTCCGGGGCGACGTAATCCATGAATTCCCGGGGCATGACACTGAAGCCCGCGCCCCCCAGGATGATGGGGGCCGGCGTTAAGGCAGCGCAGTTGGGCCACCAGGTCCTTGATTTCCGGAAAGTAGCTGATGGGCTCGCGGCTGGCCTGGTTGTCGATGTTGCGCACCGAGATGGCGACGACCTCGGGGCGGAAGTCCGCCACTGCCAGCTTAAGCCGGGCCTGGGGATCGTCCAGGAACATGAAGTCCAGCACTTCCACGGAGTGCTTCGGGGCCAGGGCCGCCACCACAGACGCCAGCCCCACGGGCAGGGGCGGCACGACGAGGCGCAGGCGGTTGGGGGAGAGGAAGAGAATGCGCAAGGTTGCGCCCTTTTAAGCCAAATGGGCCATGATGATTTCACCGGCCATGAAAATCTTTAACTGGGTTCTTTAACTAAGGTCTTGATCATTTAACTCCCCTCCCCTGGTGGGAGGGGGTTAGGGGGAGGAGGGTGCAGGGGCGGTTCGTGCACCGCCCTTGCCGGATCACCCCCACCCTACCCTCCCCCATCCAGGGGGAGGGAAAAGAGCCTAAATCCCCCTCTAAAAAAGAGGGATTTTTCCCCGCCTTGGGGTAAGGCGGCTTTTTCATTAGCTCAATACGGCTTTTCCCAGGGGTCTCACCCTGCGGTCAAATTAAGGTTCGCCGTGAAACCGGTTCTGGGCCTCGGTCAGTCCGTGTTCCAGAAGGGTGGCCACCGCCTCGCCGGCCCGCTCCACCAGGGTGGCCACATTCTCGGCTTCCGCGGCGGGAAAGTGGGTGAGCACATAGTTCTCCGCCGGCAGCTCCGGGGCCGGCCGGCCGATGCCCAGCTTGACCCGGATGAACTCCTCGGTGCCCAGGGTGGAGATGATGGAGAGCACCCCCCGGTGGCCCCCGGGGCCCCCCCGGTCCACGATCTTGACCCGCCACAGGGGGACGTCCAGGTCGTCGTGCACCACCACCAGATCCTCGGGAGTCAGCTTAAAATAGTTGAGCAGCAGGGAAACCGCGGTGCCGCTGAGATTCATGTAGGTGGCGGGCTGGGCCAGGATGACGGTTTCCCGGCCCACCTTCCCCTGGCCCCAGAGCGACTCCAGGGACCTCCGGGTCAAGGGGAGGCCCCAGAGTTCGGCAAGATAGTTCACCACCTGGAAGCCCAGGTTGTGCCGGGTCCAGGCGTATTCCCGCCCCGGATTGCCAAGACCGACGATGAGATGCATTGGAAGAGCTTTCAGCTGTCAGCGATCAGCTTTCAGCTTCGGGTTTCGGGTTTCGAGTCTTGAGTCTTGAGTTTCTTTATCTCGTTCCCAAGCTCCTGCTTGGGAACGCAAATTTTCCCCAAGCTCTGCTTGGGGATTCCTCTTGCAAGACCAATGGCTGCATCTTTCTGTTATTTGCAAAGCGGAGCTTTGCCAGAAAGGGGGTTCCCAAGCAGGAGCTTGGGAACCAGTAGGCAAAAAGCTGATAGCTGACCGCTGACCGCTTCTTTAAACAAACAAGGAGCTCACCGAGTCCTGGTTGTGGATGCGGCGGATGGCCTCGCCCAAGAGCGGGGCCACCGAGAGCACCCGGATCTTTTCCAGGGCCGCGGCCTCGGGGCTCAAGGGGATGGTGTCGGTCACCGCCAGGGTCTGGATCAGGGAGCCTTGCACGTTGGATGCGGCATTGCGGGACATGACCGGGTGGGTGACGCAGGCGTGCACCATGCGCACCCCGTGGCGCATCAACAGCTCCGCGGCCATGGTGATGGTGGCTCCGGTGGTGACCATGTCGTCCAGGATGATGGCCTCCTTGCCCCAGACGTTGCCGATGAGGGTCATGGCCTTGATGGCAGTGGCGTCCCGGCGCTTGTCGATGATGGCCAGGGAAGTGTTCAACCGCTTGGCAAAGGCCCGGGCCCGCTCCACCCCGCCGGCATCCGGGGAGACCACCACCACGTCGGTGGCGAAATTCTGCTTGATATATTCCAGGGTGACGGGGGCGGCGTACAAATGGTCCACCGGGATGTTGAAAAACCCCTGGATCTGGCCGGTATGCAAGTCCATGGTGAGGAGCCGGTTGGCCCCGGCGGTGGTGATGAGATCGGCCACCAGCTTGGCGGTAATGGGGGTGCGGGGCGCGGTCTTCCGGTCCTGGCGGGCATAGGCGTAGTAGGTAACCACCGCGGTGATGCAGCGGGCCGAGGCCCGTTTCAGGGCGTCGATCATGACCAGGAGTTCCATGAGGTTTTCGTTGCAGGGCATGGAGGTGGGCTGGAGAATGTAGACGTCCTTGCCCCGGACGTTTTCCCGGAACTCCACCGAAATCTCCCCGTCGGAGAACCTTCCCACCACCGCGTCTCCCAGGGCTATCCCCAGATGCTGGCAGATTTTTTCCGCCAGGGGGCGGTTGGCGTTGCCGGAGAAGATTATCAGATCATCCATACCCGTGTCTCCCAGGTAGTGTCGCTTTCCTGTCCGGTAAGGCCCTGAGCCGCCGCCAGCCAGCCGGAAAAGGACCGGCGTAAGCGCCGGCCTGCTTCCCGGGCCGCCTCCAGGGTGGCAAAGAGGCCGAAAACCGTGGGGCCGCTGCCCGAGACGCCCTGGGCCCGGGCCCCCAACTGCCCGAGTCTTTTAAGGATATCGCCCAGTTCCGGAAACCGCTTTAAGGCCACGGCGGCCAGGTCGTTGGCCACCCACCTTTCCGGGTGCTCCGGGTCCCAAGTATCATGTTCCGGCCCCGAGGTCAACTGCTTAAGGTCCAAATTTTCATAGACCCAACGGGTGGACAGGGGCAACCCCGGATTGAGCAGCAGATACCAATAAGGCGGCAAAGATATGGGAGCAAGCGTGGTGCCGATCCCCCGGCCCACGGCGGGCTGCCGGCGCAGAAAAAAAGGCACGTCGGCCCCCAGGCGGGAGGCCAATTGGTGGAGGCGCGCCATTGGCAGGGGCTCTCCATAAGCCGCGTTCAGGGCCAGCAGGGCGCCGGCCGCATCGCTGCTGCCGCCCCCCAGGCCGGCGGCCACCGGAATCCGCTTGCGCAGGCTGAGGTGCACCCCCAGCTCCCGCCCTGCGGCTTCCCCGAACCTGAGAGCCGCCTGCCACACCAGGTTGGCCTCGCCGGCGGGCAGCTCCGGGGCATCGCACTCCAGGCTGATCCCCCGCCCCCCGGGGCTGACGGTTAATTCGTCCGCCAGGCTCAGGGGCTGCATCACCGTCACCAGCTCGTGGTAGCCATCGGGGCGGCGGCCCAATACCCGGAGATAAAGGTTGACCTTGGCGGGGCACAGCACTCTGACAGTTTCTTTCATGAGACCCGGGCCAAAAATCTGATGAGGGATGTGCAGTTCTGAAATGTCTTTAAAAATTTGTGGCCCAGGCAGTCCGCCGGTGCTGTAGGGGCGGGTTTAAAACCCGCCCCTACCTGGTTAAGTTTATTCTTGTAGTGTGTCTTGTACCAAGGCGAATCAAAAGGCACAGGCGCCTCACCTATGTAGGCGGAGGCAAACATTCATGGCCGCCATCGAACACCCCCAAGGGATGAAAAATCCCCCCTACCCCCCTTTATTAAAGGGGGGTTTTAAAAGTCCCCCTTTGAAAAAGGGGGATTTAGGGGGATTTGGGGTTTCACGGTCAAGCCTGCGGCTACAAAATAGCCCTTTGATCGCAACTCGATATTACGTATCAACATCAGCCGCGTGAGACTCGCCCTACAAGGTTTGGCGCCGCGCTTCAGGGCGCCTCTTTGATAAACGCCATCCGCAAGTCGTAAAGGAGATGGTCGAACAGGTTCTCTTCCTCGGGACTCAGGTTGTTCCGGGTTTTTTCCCGCAGCAACCCTAAAAGGTCGATGGTCTGTTTCGCCAGGGGCAGATTTTTCTCCGTCTTGCCGGTATTGGGGTCCGGAATCAGCCCCAGGCTGATGAAGGTTGAAGAGCTGAGGGACACCAGGAAGGAAGCGAAGGTGATCTCCTGGAGGGGCACTTCCGGGCCGGCCCCCCCGGCTCCGGCGGCGTCCCCGGGGGTCTCGCCCTGAGGCGCCGCCTCCTCCCGCAGTTTGGCCTTCTCTTCCTCGCTCATATGAAGAAAACGCCGGTCCTTGACGGTATAGCCTTTGTCCTCAGAATCTTCCATGTTTACCTCCGGAGTGGGGTAAGATTCCGGATGGGCTACAACTCCAGCTGGATGGCCTGGGCCACGTGTTCCAGGGCGCGCACGTCCTTCATGCATTCCGGGGTCACCGGGGTGTCGGTGGTGAGCAGGATGATGTTTTGCCCCCGCTCCCTTTCCTGCCCCACGGTCATGCGGGCGATATTGATCTTGTGCTTGCCGATGGTGGTGCCGATGGCGCCGATCACCCCGGGACGGTCCGTGTTGTAGATGAACAGCATGTGCCCTTCGGGGGTGGCCTCCAGGCGAAACTTGTTGATCCTGACCAGGCGGGGTTCGTATTTTCCGAAGATGGTGCCCGCCACCACGTTGTCCTCATTGTTGGCCCGCACCGTGAGCCGGATCAGGGTGGAGAAGTCCTCCGCGGACGCCGCCTTCTCTTCGGTGATATGGATGCCCCGGGACGCGGCCATGGCCGGGGCGTTGACATAGTTCACTTCGTCCCCCACCAGGGGGAAGAGCAACCCCTTCAGGACGGAGTGGGTCAAGGGCTTGGTGTCCAGCTGGGAGACTTCGCCGATATAAGCAATGGAAATCGCGGAGATGGCCCCCTCGGCCATCTGGGCCTGAAAACTTCCCAGGGCCTCGGCCAGGGTGAGGTAGGGTTTCAGCTGGGCCATGGCTTCCTGGCTCACCGACGGGGCGTTCACCGCGTTTTTGATGGTGCCGTAGACCAGCAATTCCAGGATCTGCTCGCAGACGGCCACCGCCACGTTGGCCTGGGCCTCCTCGGTGGAGGCGCCCAGATGCGGGGTGCAGATAACGTTGGGCAACTGCCTGAGGGGCCAATCCGGGGGCGGCGGTTCCGTTTCGAACACGTCCAGGGCGGCGCCGGCCACCTTGCCTTCCTTCAGAGCCTCCAGCAGCGCCTCCTCGTCGATGAGGCCGCCCCGGGCGCAGTTGATGATGCGCACCCCGGGTTTCATCTTGCGGATGGCCTCCCGGTTCAGGAGCTTGGCCGTGTCCTTGGTCTTGGGGGTGTGGATGGTGATGAAGTCGGAACGGGCCAGCAACTCATCCAGGGAGACCGACTCCACCCCCAGGTTGGCGGCCACTTCCTTGGTGATGAAAGGATCGTAGCCCAGCACCCGCATCCTCAGGCCCACGCCCCGTTCGGCCACCACGGAGCCGATCCTCCCCATGCCGATGACCCCCAGGGTCTTGTTATAAAGCTCGGTGCCCTGAAACTTTTTCTTCTCCCACTTGCCTTCCCGCATGGATTGGGCCGCCTGGGGGAGGTTGCGGGCCAGGGCCACCATGAGGGACACCGCGTGCTCCGCGGTGGTGATGGTGTTGCCCCCGGGGGTGTTCATCACCACGATGCCCCGTTTGGAGGCCGCGGGGATGTCCACGTTGTCCAGGCCGGTGCCGGCCCGTCCCACCACCTTCAGGCGGGGGGCGTGGGTCAGCAGGTCCGCGGTCACCTTGGTGGCGCTGCGGATGACCAGGGCATCGGCGTCCTTGATAGCTTCCTGCAGCTCCTCGGGCTTCATGCCCGGGCGGTTTACCACCTCGATGTTGGGGTGGGACTCCAGGACGGCAATGCCGGCTTCATGCAAATTATCGCTGATCAGGACCTTCATACCACAGCCTCCTCGCTCAGGGCCTCCTGGGCGGCCTTAAGGCCCACGCCCGGCTCCACCCGGTATCCTAAGCCATTGAGGACCATTTCCAGGCCCCCGATGGTGCCCAGCAGATCCACCGTGTCGATGAAGCCCATATGGGCGATGCGGAAGATCTTGCCTTTGGCTTCGGCCTGGCCGCCGGCAATCCAGATGCCCTTTTTCCTGAGCTCCGACACCACCTTCTGGCCGTCCACCCCGGCGGGGGCCAGCACCGCGGTGAGGACGTCCGAGGGATTATCCTTGGAATAGAGCTCCATCCCCATGGCTTTGACCGCGGCCTTGGTGGCCTTGGACAGACGCCGGTTGTGGGCGAAGATCTTTTCCAGACCCTTCTTCTTGACTTTGGCCAGGACTTCCTGCAACCCCAAGATGAGGGATACCGGCGAAGTATAGGGCGTCTGGTCCTTGCCCTGGGATTTGAGCGCCTTGGCGAAATCGAAATAGTACTTGGGGAGCTTCGAGTTCTTGACAAACTCCCAGGCCTTGGGGGACAGGGCCGCAAAGGCCAGCCCGGGGGGCAGCATCATGGCCTTCTGGGAGCCCGCCACCAGGACGTCGATGCCCCAATCGTCCATGGGCAGGGGATAACCGCCCAGGGCGGAGATGGCGTCCACCACCAGGATGGTGCCGGGACGGGTCTGGGTGACTGCCGCCAGTTCCTGAACCGGGTGCTGCACGCCGGTGGAGGTCTCATTGGCCTGGACGAAGACCGCCTTGATGGCCGGGTTGGCGTCCAGACGCTTGGCCACCTCTTTGGGGTCCACCGCCCGGCCCCAGGTAACCGCAATGCGGTCCACCTGGACCCCGTAAACGTTACAGAGTTCGGTCCAGCGCTCGCCGAACTTACCGCCGTCCACCACCAGGGCCGTGTCGCCGGCGCTCAGGGTGTTGGCCACCGCCCCTTCCATGGCGCCGGTGCCGGTGGCGGCAAAGATCAACACTTCCTGTTCCGTCTGGAACAAATACTTCAGCTCGGCCCGCACTTCCCCCAGGATTTCCATGAATTGGGGGGAACGGTGATGAATGATGGGCTCGGCCATGGCCAGTTGGGTTTCCGGGGCCACAGGGGTGGGGCCCGGGGTCATCAGATACATTTTCATTTTTCCGTACCTTACCTTGAGACCTCGTAGATTTAGCGAGGGAATTTATAGGAAATTCTTGAATTAATAAGTTTATTTCCTTCCGCCGCCACTGTCAAGTTTTGTCGCCGGGCGTATGGAAAAAAGGCACGAATCCATTGAAGCCCAGGGTTTTGATATTGGCAAGCTAGTGCGCATCGACCTCCATCTATTTATCCCCCGATTCCGTAGCTGCGTTACCCCCGGGCGCTGAACCATGAATGGGAGACTAGCCTGGATCTTACCCTGCAGCACCCCAGAAACTTAACTTTGCACCTAGGAGATATCTATTCCCACTAGTCAATTTGCAAGTCCAGGCGGCACGGTCTTTTCCTCTCAAACTCTAATCGAACTCAAGAGTCCCAAGACTTAAAATCAGTAGTTTTACTGATCTCGAAATCAGGCATTCCCTGATTGTTATCTAAGTTATCTTGCAATCTTATTGTATTTTAGAGCATTATGTTATGAAACCAGTGAAGTCGGGGAGGAGGTACCTGAAACCATTTTTGACTACGGTGGCCAAGGCTGCTTCATAATCTCAAATTATCAGGTTTAAACCAATAACCTCCTGGGTATCCTCCTTAAAGCAGGACACCCGTTCCATGGCGCGGATATGTTGAAAGATAGCTTGTGTAGCAAGTGTAAAATGGAAGTCCGAGTAGAGTGGCTTTTTTGCCCGCACTGCTCATCTAATATATTACTACACGCAGACACAAGTAGAGAAAGTATTAAAACGCATCTGGAAGAACAGATTATACCTTTTTATGAGAAATTCACTAACAAATTTACAATACCTTATTACCTTACCAGTCTGCTTATCTGCCTACCTTTTTTAATATTACACATAACTCTTGGTTTAGCATTTAAAGAAAATACCTTTGCAGATCGAAGTTGGATGATAAGCCTAATGATAGGTTATACGTTTTTAATGGTCGTCTGGAATACAAAAAAATTGCGAACATTAACTCTTAACTTATTTGACCATATTGAATCGGATACAGAGATATTTCACGCAACGAGTATCCAGCAATTAAAAAAGATACTTTCTACTAAGAACTTGGTGGGTTATGGTATTTTATTTGGATTACTTAACACATCATTTGGGGTGGCATATGGAATATGGTATACCAGTCCGTATTTAATAGCATCGATTTTGATGCAATTTTTTGTGGAGGGATTTATATGTGGTATGGCAGTATGTGGGATAGTAGGTGTGGTAAAAATGGTAAGCACTTTTAGTGTGCAGGAAAAAATCGCCATAAATTACCAGTCTCCTGATAAATGTGGAGGAATATCCAAAATTGGCAATGCCTTGCTGCAATTTTCGCTTACCAGTCTGTCGGTGGGAGTGTTGATTTCCCTATATATCTATTTAAGCCCCTGGACAAATAGAAGCCAAGAGATAGTGAAATTCTCAATTTACGTCTGGATGGGATTCCCACATTTTGCAGCAATCAGTGTTTTACTTCTGCCATTGTTAATGTTGCACAACATGTTGGAAAAGCTTAAACATAAGCATGACCTTTTCTTATTAAAAAGATGCTCCAGCCTGCGAAATAGTTTGGGCGATTTAATGCACGCGAGTGAAAATAAAGATTTTCAGCATTTAACTTTAGGGGTTATTCATTACACTCATATGACCGAGATGCATGCGAAGGTGCACAGTCTCTGTACCTGGCCTTTCGATTCCCGGTCTGGAATTATATATACAGCCGGTTTTTTAATAAGCGGGTTGGTGCCAGTCACTCAATTAGCTCAATTAGCCCAATTATTCCACATTAAGAATATTCTCAATTGAACCATACCTAATTAGGCGGGTAGAAGCTAATGATGATTTAAAACCAGCATTGGTGGGGGCGATATGCGTACTCCTAACATATTTACTTTGACGAAAAATGTGTTTAATGAAGCGGTGAATATGAACATTATAGGCAATAACAGTTGCAATAATACGCTATCTCTTTCCAGGAGAGAGTTTTTTAAGATGCTCGCAGCCATATCCCTTGCTTCTATTATTACGCCTATGATGCCAGCCTATGCACACCCCCGCACGGGACGTTTGCCATTGTTCAACTCAGACGGACAGCCCAATAAGCTCTTTATCCTCGGCAGTGGCATTACCGGCCTTTGCGCCGGTGCTATGTTAGCAAAGATTGGGTATCAGGTTCAGGTTTTGGAAGCACATCCAACCTTGCTGGGAGGACATGCCCGAAGTTTCGATAGTAAGGGACTGAGGTTTTGTGCCGGGCCTCAATATGTCTGGGATTTTGGCAACGATGGGAAATGCGTGGGGAATAGGATTTTAAGATTCTTAGGGCTGAACGACGCCATACCGTTCGACTCGATGGACAAGGAGGCCTTCGAATATTTGCATTTAGGGAATGAACCTCCCTTGGTGGTGCCTATGGGGTTGGATAAATTTAAGGCAGCTATGATAAGTCGTTTCCCTGATGAAAGAGAAAAACTTTCCGAATTCTTCACTTGTATTGACGTTCTTTTTAGGGGCTCAAAGTTTATTTATGATAGGGGTCTCTATCTCAAGGGTTGGTCGCAAATGAGAAACGCCATTCTGCTTTCCTCTGAGTTCACGGTGAAGGAAAAATGGCTCCTAAAGAAAATGGGTGACTGGACTCTCTTAGATCTTTTCAATCATTGTCAACTATCCGAAAAGGCACGGCGGTTATTATATGCCCATGGCGGCATGTTTGCTGAAAACGAGGCATCAGTATCTGTGGGGATTTATGCGGCTGCCACCGGACATTACCATTCCGGCGCTTATTATCCTCGTTATGGGTTTAAAAGCCTCATCGACGGATTATCGTCAATAATAGTGAAATATGGCGGGAAGTTGCATTATGGAACCAAAGTCACTAAATTAACCGTTAAGAATGGCAAAATAGATCATCTAGAGACCACAAATGGAATATATGAGCCTTATTATCTGATTAGTACACTGTCACCAAGAATGGTATGCAGATTGATCGACTCATGCAATAGTGAAAGTTTTATATATGCACCTTCTAATGCAATAAGCGGATTATATATCGGAGTAAAGGATTACCCGGCAATTGCTAAAAAACTGGCCGGAAAAAACTATTGGTGGCAAACCGGTACCCGTGCAGTTGACTTCGACCATCCTGACATGACCGCGGAACCGGCGCTGCTGTACGTTAGCTCACCAACTGCTAACGGCAATGGCTACACGGAGCGTAATAATGCTATACAGTCACTGGTGGTTTACGCCCCTGGAAATTTCAACCAGGCTCACGATGCCTGGCGCAAAGGCGCGGAGGAATATCAATCTTTAAAATCGCGGTTCGCTGAACGAATTATGGATAAACTTGAAAGTATCTGGTTCCCGGACCTGCGCAGGCACCTGCTTTTTACTGAAACACTCACGCCCCTGGACATAAATCAAGCCGTCGGCGCTGAAAAAGGCAATGCCTATGGCCGGAAGCAGAATGTGGCCAACGTGCTGCGGGAAGTCCCCCCAATACCAGATATCGACAATCTAGAGTTCGCTTGTGCCACTGTTGGGCTACCAGGGATTGCTACGGCGTTTCAAACTGCGAGGATATTGGCCGAGCGATTGAGTGGGGTGGCAATTTAGCCTGAATGATTCATGCTTAACACGGTAACAAAACTTATAAGACCTTATGGAATGACCCCCGGTTCCCGCCATAGCTATTATATAACCTGCCGAGATCTTCATCCTGGCCTAATGGCAAGAGTTTTTCAGTAACCTTAAGCTATAATATCCTTCGCCGGCCTATATCTGCTATAAAACGAGACTTATCAACTCCCCGAAAATACATGATATTTGCGCCAGATCATCCCTTCTTGCCTGCAAAAACCTAAAAATAAAAGGGACCAAGAGCGGTCCCTTAACTGAGTCAAAAATGGTGGACCCGGAGTCATACCGGCCGAGCCCCGGGCACATTTTTAACCGCTAATCTCGCTGGCCTCTGGCGAGATGCTAGCCGTCCTGGGTGATCGCCTCGATCAATTCCTGGCGCACCTGCTCGGCCCGGTCGTTATCCACCTGGCAGGCTCCCACCTTCCGGTGGCCGCCGCCGCCGTAGCGGAGCATCAGGCGGCCCACATCGGTTCTACTGCTTCGATTGATGATGCTGTGGCCCACGCTGAAGACGGTATTCCGGTTCTGCTTGCCCATGATGATTTGCATACTGATATTGCATTGGGGGTAGATGGTATAAAGGACGAAGCGGTTGCCGCTGTAAATCTCCTTCTGCCGGCGCAAATCCAAGACTACCAGGTTGCCATGCACGGTGGCATTTTTTCTGACCATCTCCCGGAAAAGCTCGCCCTGCTCAAAATAGCGCTCCACCCGTTCCTCGACGTCCGGCATTTCGAGAATCAGCTCCACCGGCATGGTCCGGCACCACTCCACCAGTTCCATCATGAGCTCAGGATAGCTGATCCGGTAATCCCCATAGCGGTCCAGGCCGGTGCGGGGGTCCATGATGAAGCTCAACAGTACCCAGCCCCTGGGGTTTTCGATGTCCTCCATGGTTAAGCGGCCGCTGTCGCATTTATCCACGGACTGCATCATCTCGTCAAACTTGGCGGGAAACCTCTCATGGCCGCCATAATACTCCCAGATGATCCGGGCGCAGCTGGGGGCCATTTTGGCCATGCCTTTGAAGGTGAATTTGAAATGGTGCCGGTCTTCCTCGCTGGGGTGGTGATCGAACCAGAGGCCCACCCCCGGGACATAGGGGACATTGGCTAGAATGTCATTTGCCGTGACCTCGATTAAACCTTCCTGCACGTCCTTGGGATGGACAAAGGTCCAACTGTCCATGACCCCGACCTCTCTGAGCAACACCGCGCATATCAGACCATCAAAGTCTGATCTGGTGAGGAGTCTCATGGGATGGCCTCCTCCGGACCAACCGTACCTTGCTTTGGGACCTCGTAGATTTTGCGAGGGAATTTATCGGAAATTCTTGAGTTTGTAAATTCATTTCCTGCCGCCGCCACTGTCAAGTTTGGTCGCCGGACATAGTGCAAAAAAACGCTAACCGGCTGTGGGCTGCGCCCATCAAGACCTCCTGGTCCTTTGGCGTCCTGACTCCGGCGTCTTGGCGCTGGTTGCAGCGGTCCATGACGACGTTGGCATACCTAATTGAACTCCTGGCTCTCCAGGGCCTTGGCTCTCTTTACCAGGTCGGCCAGCGTGACGGCTTGCAGCTTGTCAAACATGGCCTCAGAGGCTTCTTTCCAGAGGAGGCGGGTAGGGCAGATGTCGGCGCGCTGGCAGACAGTAGCGTCCACACAACACTCCAGCAGGCTGGTGCCCTCCTCCAGGAGCGCCACGATCTCCCCCACGGTGATCTCTTCCGGAGGTTTGGCCAGGACGTGCCCGCCCTTGGGGCCTCGCACGCTCTCGATGTAGTGGGCTTTTTTCAAAGGAATAATGATCTGTTCCAAATACTTCACGGACACGTCCTGACGTTTGGCGATGTCACCCAACTGGATGGGCCCCTCGTTGTAATGTTGGGCCATATCCAACATGAGACGGGTGCCGTAGCGACTGCGGGTGGAAAGCTTCATGCTCCTCCTCCTGAGACCGCGGCCATTTTCTGACGCCCCACCGGGGAAAAGAGCAGTTTCTCCACCGCGGGCGGCAACTCCTCCAGGCCATAGTCCCATTCTGCTCCCCGGTTGGTGAGGTTCATGGTGCAGACGACGGACCTCGGCGCTAGATCAGGCGAAATCCCCGAGGGCCCAGAGGGCTCGCCGGCCGACCCCGGGTTGGCATAAATTCCGGAGGCTAACAAAAGCCAGGTCTCGTCTTATACCCTCGAGCAGAACCTACTGCTCGGCTTAACCTCATTAGCGCCTCTCATTCCCTATTTATATATTAATTAAATATACAAAAAAGGGGGAAACTAGCTTGCCAAGGCAGCCTGGATAAAATTTTGCTTGACATATTAGTTTTATATATATAAGTTATTATATATCAGTTCCATATAGTAGAGGAGGAGAGGCATATGTTCACTTACTCCATGGGTGTGGCTACGGTATTCTTTCTTCTCGGATTGCTGATAGGCAAACGCTTTACCAAACCTGGCTAGAATTATCTGCTCCCCGGGTTTAGGTGAAAACTGCCGGAGGAGAAAGGAGGTGTATGCATTAGATTTTCAAACAGATGGTTAATCCGGTCCGAAGTTTGAGGTTGGGGAGCCTCCTGGTTTCCGAACTAGCTGATTCCGCCAACCTTATAATCATTGCTTCCCATAATTCAGAGATTTTGCATGGAGGACACCATGTCTCGCAGCGGCTACTTTGAAAGTCCGGTATGGGTACTGGGAGAACGGAGGCCATGGTCTCCCATAGTTAAAATGATACTGGCTTTTGTCCTTGGCCTTTTGGCGTTATCACCGGCCATCCTGGGCCTTTATTGGGAGATGCTCTTGCCCAAATGATGACCTGTCCACTGATTATATCAAGTTTTTAAGTTAGTATGGGGGCTAGATCAGCCCGGAGATCCTGGCTACGTTACGCTCCGCCGGATCTCTATGGGTAGGTGATGGTCGTTTGGGAGGATCACGCCCATGAAAGAGAGTTATTGTGGTTTATGTGATACTTGTCAGCTGGACAATCCGGATTTTTTGGAAGCTCTTACTAAAGTAAGGAACTATGTAGAACAATTCCCCATGTATTGGTGGAAACATTGTTTTCCCGATGAGGAGGGTTTTTCTTTTCCTGAATTTATTAAGGGCCTTGACTGGTTCCTTAGCCAGCCTGAATGCCCTGGATGCAAAGAGGGTGGTGGTTTAAAAGAATGCCCCATCCGCTACTGTGCCAGCCAGCGGGCATTGGCTCACTGTTCTGAATGCCCCGAGGCAAAAACCTGTGATCGCTACAATGCCATTATCCAAGGCTATCCTGGTCGTAAGATATACTTACATCGTTACTTGCTCAGAATGGGATCATGATGGGCTTGGCAAAAAAGTTCAGCATAAATATTGGCTGAGATATAACGGAATGACCTAGAGCTGCTATAATCTACCATCCTGATTAATTTCGAATTCGCTGCTAAATTTGCGACCTGCAAAATATCTAGCTTCTTCTGGTTCCCTCGGCCTTTAGCTAGATTTACCCAGATCCCCCCAGTCGGCAGCAGCCCGCCGGTTTGACATCCCCCGGCAAAGCGGGTAAAATCCAGCCACTAAAGCTTAAGGAAGTCTTGGTGGTTGGCAGCTGGAAATTTTCCCTTCTGCATCAGGAAGCCCGGTCCCGGCGGTTGATCCTGGAAGGCCACGCCCACCCCCCTTATGAGCGCCCTTATCACGACCCGCTCTTTTTTTACGCGGTGGTGGGGCCCAATTATCTGTCCCTGGAAGTGAGCCGGGATTTTGACGGGGAGCGCCTGTTGGAGTATCTCTATCGGGTTGTTGGGCGAACCCGGCGAGCCGCCCCGGGTCCAGGTGGGGGGGAGTCAGATCGACGAAGAAGGGGCCCTGCTCCTGGTGGAATGGCCCTTCCCGCCGGAGGGGCGGAGCGAGTTTATCCGGCGTCTGGGCGACATCCTGGGCCACCCCCTGGGAACCTAGCTTGCAGCAGTCAGCTATCAGCAAAGACCAGGGATGAGTGAAGATTACTAAGATGCGGGGGGCAGGCGCCTTGGCGTCTTGGCGTGAGATTGACAAGCATCGGGAGGAGCAATGATCCATCTGGGCGAATACGACCCCAAACTGGAAGGCATCTGGTGGGTGGAAGAAGCCGGCATGAGCTGCAACGTCTACTATCTGGCCGAGGGCCGCACCCTCATCGACGCCGGCAACTTCTACGGCATGCTCCATGAGCTTAGCCAGGAATTCGATCTCTCCCTCCTGGAACGCCTCTTCCTTACCCACTGCCACTTCGACCACGTGGGGGGCATGGGGGAGCTCTTCGACTGGTGCAACCCCAAGATTTACGGCCACCTGGAAGCCCTGCCCTACATCAACTTCCACTCCGTCCCTTTCATGAAGATCATGGAAAAGGCCGGCCGGCTGGACCAGGTGGTCCTGCTGCGGGGCGGCGAACGCCTCCAGGTGGGGCCCCACCTGCTGGAGGTGATCTTCACTCCCGGCCACACCAAGGGTGACATCTGCCTGTACGAGCACCACAACCGCATCCTGTTCTCCGGGGACACGGTCTTTCCCAGCACCCCCACGGAAAACATCCTGGCGGACGCGGACAAGCAGTTGGGCAGCAGGGAGGAGCTCATCGCCTCGCTGGCCCGGCTGGTGCCCTACCCCATAGATTTTCTGCTGCCGGGGCACGGTATACCGGCGTTCTCCGACGGCGACGCCCACGTGCTCAACGCCTATATCGAGTCCCGCAAAGAGGTGGAAGAGGACGCCCGCCAGCCTTACCTGGACGCGGCCCGCATTTTGAGCGACGCGGAGCGCCCCGAAAAGGCCCTGGAATGTTACAACCTCACCCTGATGCTGGACCCCGGCAACGTGGAGGCCCTGGTCTACAAGGGCACCACCCTCACCGAGCTGCAGCACTACGACGAGGCCCTGGAGTGCTTCGACAAGATCCTGAAGTTCGCCCCGGAGCTGGAAGAAGCGGTGCTGGGCAAGGGCTTCGCCCTCCTGGGCCTGGGCCGGGTGGAAGAGGCCTTGAAACTTCCCGGCTTTGCCGCCCGCCTCAAGGAGCTGGTCTGAAAAGTTAAAGTAGGGTTGCGGGAGGAGGCCAGGGGCTTTTTTTGTAAGCGGGCCCTGCTCCATCCCCCAACCTCATACGGGGAGAATATTAGGGGGGCGCCTTGCGCCCCCTGTGCCCCGGAGGAATCCGACGTGACCCCCACAGCAAACTCTCCGGAGAAAATGGACTTGGACGACCTCACCCGGTTCATCCACCTGGGACTGACGGTCTTGGGCGTTATGGCCGTTCTTACGGGCCTGTGGGCCGGCGACTACAAGAGGGTTCACCACCTGTGGTTCAGCCTTCATAAATGGCTGGGGATAAGCCTGAGCTTCTTTATGCTGTGGCGCATCTGGCACGGATTTTACGGTCCCCGGGAGGCTCAGTTCAGCCAGTGGGTCCCTTACACCCGGGAACGGGTTTTAATGGTTTTGGAAGACATCGCCAATTTGCTGCGGCTGAAGCTTCCCGACCGGCCCACCCATCAGGGTCTGGCCGGGGTGGTGCAGACCTTCGGCTTGGCGGTCTTTTCCTGGATGGCCCTGACGGGAACCCTGATGTTTTTCTTTCTGGAACCGGGCCGCAAAGCCGGGGGAGCGCTGCATCTTATCAAAGAGCTCCACGAAACCGGGTTGTGGCTCATCCTCATCTTTCTGATAATCCACGTAGGCGCCGTAACCTTGCATGCCCTGGCCGGAAACCCGCTTTGGCGCAAGGCCTTCTTTTTAGAGGAAAAATGAGGGGAGGGCCGGGGGAAATTTTTTGTAAGCTTTACTCAGCCCTCCCCGCAAACTCCCTCTCAACCCCTCTAGGTTAGGTTGGGGGTAGTTAATTAGCCCCAGGCCGGCGGACCGATACTGTCCAGATGGGCCCCAGGACCATTCGGGCAGGGGCCGTGGGGCTCCTGGCCCCCTCTCTGAAAAGGATTTTCACATGTCCCAGAATTGGGAGATCGTGCTCGACACCCAGGAGCAACGCCGCAAGGTGGCCATGCTGGAGGGCCGGGCCCGGCAGGCCGGAGCCCCCGGAGATGACGAAGTGGAGTTTTCCGTCACCATCTTCCCGGACCAGGTCTCCCTCAACGTGCCGGCCACCACCACCGGGCGGGAATTCATCGCCCGCCTCATGGACCTCCTGGGGCCGCCCCGCCTCGAGCCCACCATCAAATGCAGCTGTTCCTGGGGCCAGGGGGTAATGGGGGCCATGGTCATCGTCTTGTGGGACCTGCCTCCGCACAACCCCGCCCCGCTTCAGGACCTGCGCGCCTTCCTGGGGACCGCCTCCGAAAGTTGAAAGGCAGATCCTGCAATTCGTTCCATTCAGATGAAAATAATCAGGTGGGGCGGGCCTCTGTGCCCGCTACCCTTAGATTTTCACCTTTTGTTGTCAGGCAAGTTTATGTCGTTCGTTCAGGATGGTAGAAAAGATGGGTTTTGAAGCAGCTTCTAGGTTTTCTGACCCAGGGGAATGGTGAAGGCAATCCGGGTGCCGGCCCCTTCCCGGCTCTTGATTTTCAGGGTCCCTCCCAACATCCGCACCCGCTCCTCAATGGCGGCCAGGCCCAATCCCTGGCTCTCGCCCTCCCGGCCCAGGATCCGGCTCACGTCGAAACCCAGGCCGTTGTCTTCCACCAGGAAGGACACCTGTTTTTTCTTGCGGAGCACCGCGGTCCTCACCCGGGAGGCCCGGGAGTATTTGGCCACATTGGTGAGAGATTCCTGAAAGATCCGGAAGATGTTGATCTGCGCCTCGGGCTCGAACAAATCGTCGATTTCGTCCAGTTCGGCGCGGCAGTGCCCGGATCCATACAGCTTGCTGAATTCTCTCACCAGGCGCCGGAGAGCCGCGGACAGGCCCAGGTCTTCCAGGATGGCGGGACTCAAATCCCGGGACAGGCGCCGGACGTCTTCCACCATGCGGTCGACGTGGGAGAGCAGCTCTTGCCAATCTTCCGGGCCCAGACCCTGGCCTTTGCCCAGCCTCTGCTCCATGACCTTGAGTTGGAGCTTGAAGAACAGCAGCCCCTGCCCCAAATCGTCGTGCAGTTCCCGGGAGACCCTTTTGCGCTCCCGCTCCTGGGCGGTCAAGAGCTGGGAGGCGAAATACCGCAGATTTTTCTCCGATTCCCGGAGCTTGTCTTCAGCCTCCTTACGCGGGGTGATATCTATCATGGAGCCGACAATTTCCAGGGGATTCCCCGCCGGGTCCCGCACCAGCCTCATCTCGTCGCGCATCCACCGGTAAGACCCGTCCTGGTGGCGGAAGCGGTATTCATGGGTCAAGACGCCGCTCTCGAATATGCGGGGAAGGTCCGAAATCAGGCCGGGGGCGTCTTCCGGGTGCACGTTTCGCAGCCAGAAATCCGGTGCCGCCAGAAACTCTTGGGGATCATAGCCCAGTTGGGTGACGGCGTTGTCGCTGATGAAGGTGGCAACGTAAACTCCGTGAGGCTTGCAGCTATAAATCACCGCCGGGTTAACGGAAAGGAGGAACTGCAGGCGCTCCCGGATCGAGCGCAGCGCCTCGGCGGCCTGGCGGCTTGCGGTGATGTCAAACAGGACGCCGCTCACGTGGTCGATCTTACCGTCTTTCCGGCAAAAAATCTGGCCCCGGGCCTGGATCCAGAGAATCCGGCCGGCCCGGGTTCTTATCCGGTATTCCCTCACGTAGGTGTGGTCGCCTTTCAGGGAACTTACAAAGACTTCCCGGGCCTGCTCCAGGTCTTCTTTAAGGATCAGATCAACCCACCTGAGCCGGCGGGAGTCGAACTCCGCTTTCTTATAACCGGTCAATTCCTCGATTTTGTCGTCGAAAAAATCGAGACTCCAGTCCCCGTAACCTTTGAAGACCACGGCGGGGATGGTGTTCACCAGCAGGCGGTACTGCTGCTCGCTCTTTCTGAGGGCCTCCTCCACCTGCTTGCGTTCGGTGATGTCAATCCCCAGGGTCATCACCAGGGGAGAGCCGTCGGCCTCGATAAACCGGGAGTGATGGACCTGGTAGGTGCGGGTGCTGCCGGGCGGGGTCCACTGGAAGGTGGGGGAGCGTTTGGTCTTAAGGACCCGAAAGGAGGGGCAGTGTTCGCAGGGCTCGGTTCTGCCGTGCACCACTTCGAAACAACGTTTGCCCCCGGGTTCCCCAAAAATCTCTTTGAAGGCGCGATTGGCAAAGGGGATGGTATAATCGGCAGCCTTCAGATAGACAAAACCCGGAACTCCTTCCAGAATGCTCCAGAGGCTCGGCAGGACGCCGGGCCGGGAGACTTCAGGCCGCCGCCGCGGTTCCCGCCTTCAGGGGCGAGAACTTCTTTAAGCTTTCGGGACAATTTTTAATCATATAACTTTCCCGGCTGCCTGAGGGATACCGTGCCTCTCATGCGCCCTGGGCGGCGCCGCGGCACGTGAACCGGCGAGGAAAGCCCGCGCCTGCCTTGAGAAGTTGTGGTTGAGTGCGCCCAGGGTCCAGGAACGACTGTTAACGCTAACCGCTGAGAAGATGGAAATCCAGCCGAGGCGGCAGGGCCACGAACTTTTGGCGGCTGGTTAAGCTAACCGGGTGACGGCCCGGGGAGGCAAATGGAGAAAATGGCCGGGCCCTATCAGGTTCGCAGCAAGCCCGAAAAAATGGGGGGAGGGCGGAATCTGCCTCCCGTGCGTCCTTTCAGGGGCGACGGCAAGATTGGGATCTAGATCGTGACAAGGAAAATAGCAGAATTAATCTTTCACAAATTTACAAACTTGTCAATCCTTATATTCAATAACTTTATGCCTGTGACCGCTAGTGGGGTCTCCAAAGCCACGGAGACCGCAGCATCTCAAAATCAGCAGATTCTTCCCGGCCGCCGGCATGACAAAATCGGGTTGGGCAGAGTTCTCCCGGCTGGCAGTAAAGGCGCGGGCCGGCCCCCTTAGTCTGCCGCAGCCGGAGAAGAGGCGGGCTGGGAGGGCTGGGGGTGCACGATGACGATCCAGGGCAGGCACAGGGCCTGTTTTTCGGAGGCATGGGGAAACCCCGAAGGCAGGTAGGCCCCGAACGGGCACCGGGGACAGAGCTGCCCCTCGGTGCCGCAGATGGCGCGGAGCTCGGCCGCGTCCCCGATGAGCCGCTTGAGCTCCGCCTGCAGCTTTTGCACATCCTCCAGCTGGGGCCGGTCGATTCCCTCGATCATCTGCCGCATCACCCCGGCCAGCTTCAGCAGCAAAGGAGGAAAATCATCTTGGACCTTGGTCAGACGGGTCAGAAAGTCATGGGTCTGCAATCCGCTAGTGCTCATAATTCAACTCCGTTCTTCTTGTGCCAGTCGCACTTGGGGAACTCGATATGGGAGAGCATCCCGGTGCCTAAATAGATCTTGTATATGGTGTTGAACCATTTATTCGGTTGGGGAACCCACTCCAGCACCGGCCGTAGCCCGGCGCCCCACTCCACCAGGAACTGGGTGAAGATGATCCACTGCATCAACTCCTCCGGATGCTCCAGCACGGAGGGGTAATACCGGAACTCGATGGTGTTCCGGTACCAGTAGGAGTGCAGATTCAGTCCGTGGTACCGGGTGGGGTGCATCTTGCGGTGGTGCGGCGCCTTGGGGTCGTCCCGGTTTTCCGGGGAGTACCAGAGGCTTTTCACCATAGGCGCCTTGCGCTCCTTGCCGTCCCGCTTGAACCACTTGTAGAGGTCGATTTCCAGGGGCCGGCAGGCTTCGGTCTGGCGACGGTCCTCGGGCAACAACAGATAGATATAATTTTCGAAGATGGCCACGATGCGCAGCAACTCGAAGAGCTCGCGGTTGCCGAATTTCTCCGGGTCCACCCCGTGATGCACGTGGAAGCCGCAGGTCTCGTTGACCTGGATTTCGGGAAACTCCCGGAGGAGGCGCAAGGCCTCGTACACCTGGGCCAGCCCCTGGGGGCCGGAGAGAATGGGGCTCACCAACTCGCTGCCCCCGGCCCCCTTGATGGTGTCGTCCAGGACGAAGGACCACGCCTCGTAAGGGGACTGGTCGGGAGAAAAACCGTTTAAGACAATCCCCCGGCCGGCAAAGACGTTGGGCAACAATTCCCCACCCGGGGAGCGGTTGGTGATTTTATAAGGGGGAATCACCCCCTGGTCACCGGCGGAGATGGAGTATTTCAACCCAAAGGTCTCGATCTCCACTCCAAAGGAGCGGTCGGTGAAGTACCGGAGCATGGGATATCTATCTTTGAGGCGCGCCTCCCATGCTCCCAGTGAGACGGAATCCATCTGCTCCCCCGAACCAGATTCCCGCCGGATGCTTTCCTGCGGCTGATGGAACTTATTTTATCCAGAATAACAGAAAAACCGGGCTATTAGCAAGGTTATTTGCGTTTTTCGGCCTGGGGACGCCAGGAACCCGGCGTTTTGCGGGTTGAGCCGATGGTGGGAGCGCCACTGGGGGAATACCAGGAGAGGAAGCGCGGTGCGGGGTCTAAGGCGGGCCAGGAGTCCGCAGGGGGCTGAAAACGCACCTGTACCCTCTGCCGGCCCCGGCCGGGCAATCCTTACCCCGGGCCAGATCTCTAGCTGCCCTTACAAACTAGCCTGGCTCAATTCAATCAGAGGCAGGAAATGTGTTACCGCGGGTTGAGTAGGGAAATACCAAAAAAGACGCCTACTTAGCAGCGTATTGCACCTCAAAGACGCGTTTGGCCACCACGAAGGTCCCTTCATAATAGGGCTGGCGCAAGTCGGTGATGGTCACGCCGTTCCGGTGGTTGGAGGCATGGATCATTTTGCCTTCCCCCAAATAGATGCCGGCGTGCCCCACAGACCGGCCGCCACGGCGGAAGAAGAGCAGATCTCCGGGAAGCAGTTTGGAGAAATCCATCTGGTGAGTGACGACCTTGCCCACCTGGGCCTGTTCGCAGCTGGACCGGGGCAGGTCGATCTTGAAACCGTGATAGATATACTGGACGAACCCCGAGCAGTCGGTGGCGTAGCCCCGCTCCAGGGAGCCGCCCCGGGCATAAGGGGTGTCCCGATAGTACTTGGCCTGGGTCAGAACCAGGTCCGAGAAGTTCCAGGGCTCGAACCGGTTGTATTGGGGGTCCACCGAGGAAACCCGGTCGCTCCCCACTACCGGCTTGGAAGAGGGCTTGGTCAGCGGGGTGGGGGTCTTTTTGGGACCCATGGGCTCCAGCAGGAACTTGCCGTCCCGCTGCGGGACAACCTTCATCAGGGGCGGAGTCTCCGCGACGCCGGCCTGGTAAGGGGCCTGGGAAGAACGCGACTCCTCCGCATAGCTCTGCCGGGAAGAACGGCTGCGGCTGTAGTCTGAGTTCTTGCTTGATTTGCTTTTTTTGACGGCCTTGGCTTGGGACTTGGTTGAGGATTTTTTCTTTACGTCTTTCGTGGGAACTGCTTGTGCCAGGCCGGGAGAAAAGGTTAACGCCAGGGTGATTACCGCGGTCCAAATTATCCGATTCGCCATCCAGAACCTCCTTTGTGATGGGACAATCCGGGTGGGAACTAAATAATCATCATTAGTTCCGGACAATCTGCCGAAGTACTCTTTTCTCTGACAAAGAGCAATTAGGTAAAAGTGCCTAGATCAAAATAGGCAAATATACCTATTAAGTTTTCCGGAACTTAGTATATATATAACAAGTTGTCAAACCTTTTTTTTCACATACTTGAACTTACTGGGAAAATCCTCATAATAATTAATTAGTTACGAAACATACTCAAAATTCCTCCGAGCAAAGCTTTAAGGCGGTGCGGCGGCGTGAATCCGGGACGAGGCAGGAAAAAGTCCGGCAGGCCCGTCCCTCAGCTATGATCGGTCTGGGGGAAAATTAAGATCAGGCGATATGGCAAAAGAGCAGGGGCCCCAGGGCCCCTGCTCTTTTTTAACCGGGTAGGTTGGGCTCAGCTCGCCGCGGCCTTCTTCTTCTTGGCCTTGGGCAGCTTCTCGGGACGGTCCACCAACTCCAGGATGGACATGGGAGCGCCATCGCCCAGGCGCACTCCCAGGGGGATGATGCGGGTGTAGCCCCCGGGGCGGTTCTGGTAGCGCTCTTTCAATTCGGAAAAGAGCTTGGCCACCACCTTCTTGGAGCGAATCACGGCCAGGGTCAGGCGCCGGGCGTGCAGGTCGCCCCGTTTGGCCAGGGTGATGATCTTCTCGGCCCACTGGCGGGCCTCCTTGGCCTTGGCCCGGGTGGTCTCCACCCGCTCCTGTTCCAACAGGGCGGTCACCAAATTGCGCAGCATGGCCTGGCGGTGCTCCGTGGTGCGGGACAGGCGCCGGCCGGCTTTTAAGTGCCTCATGCGACTTCTTCCTTCCTTTCCGGCATCTGATCCGGGGGCGAAAAGTTTTCCAGCTTCATCCCCAGGTGCAGTCCCATCTCCTGCAAGATCTCTTTGATCTCATTCAGGGACTTGCGGCCGAAGTTTTTGGTCTTGAGCATCTCCTGCTCGGTCTTCTGGACCAACTCCCCGATATAGCGGATGTTGGCGTTTCTCAGGCAGTTGGCCGCCCGGACCGAGAGCTCCAGCTCATTGACGCTGCGATAGAGGTTCTCGTTGAAGGCCGGCGTCTCTTCCGGCACCGCCTCCTCCCGACCCGCCGGCTCCTCCTCGAAGTTGATGAACATGGAAAGATGTTCTTTGAGGATCTTGGCGGCGTAACCCACGGCGTTTTCCGGGCTGAGGCTGCCGTCGGTCCAGACTTCCAGGGTCAGTTTGTCGTAGTCGGTGCGCTGGCCCACCCGGGCCTGGGTCACCACGTAGTTAACCTTGCGGATGGGGGAAAAGGTGGAGTCCACGGGGATGTAGCCGATGGGCTGGTCTTCGTCCTTGTTGGCTTCCGCGGGGACAAAGCCCTTGCCGGCCCTGACGGTCATCTCCATTTCCAGGGCGCCGTCGGCGGCCAGGGTGGCGATATGATGCTCGGGGTTCAGGATGTCCACCATGCCGTCGGTCTGAATATCGCCCGCCGTGATTTCCCCGGCGCCCGTGGCCTCCAGGTGCACGATCCTCACCCCGTCGGTGAGCATCTTGAGGCGCACCTGCTTCAGGTTCAGAAGGATCTCGGTGACGTCCTCCAGCACCCCGGGGATCGCCGAAAATTCGTGAAAGACGTCCTTGATGCGGACCGCGGTGATGGCCGATCCCCTCAGGGATGAAAGCAAAACCCGCCTGATGGCGTTCCCCAGCGTGGTGCCGAACCCGCGCTCCAGGGGCTCACAGGTAAATTTCCCGTAAAAACGGTCGTGGGTTTCGCTGTCAACTTCCAGCCGTTTGGGCTTAATTAAATCGGTCCAGTTTTTGTGGATCATGGCTCCTCAGGAAACTACTCTGGTCCTCTGCCCCAGAGGGCCTCCCGGCCGGCGAACCTGCGCCGCCTCCGGAAGACCTTGGCCTCTGGCCACATAAGGATCTTGAATCTATTTGGAATACAGCTCCACGATGAGGTGTTCTTGAATAGGCATGGTGACCTCTTCCCGCTCGGGGAACATGACAACCTTACCTTGAGCCTCTTCCTTGTTGAACTCCAGCCAGGAGGGGGTGCCGCGCCGGGCCACTGCTTCCATGGCATCGAGAACCATGGGCAGCTTGCGGCCTTTCTCCGTGGCCTGGATTACATCTCCCGACCTCACCAGAAAGGACGGCAGATTCACCTTGACGCCGTTGACCATGATCAGGTTATGGCGCACCAGCTGCCGGGCCTGGGACCGGGAGTTGGCGAACCCCAACCGGTAAACGATGTTATCCAGACGCCGCTCCAGTAAAACCAAGAGATTTGTGCCGGTAACCCCTTTCTGCCGTTCGGCTTTTTCGAAGTATCCGCGGAACTGTTTCTCCAACACGCCGTAAATGCGTTTAACTTTTTGCTTTTCCCGGAGCTGCGTCCCGTAGTCGGACTGCTTGCTCCGCCTCTGGCCATGCTGCCCCGGCGGGTAATGGCGCCGTTCGATGGCGCATTTATCCGTGTAGCAGCGGTCCCCTTTGAGATAGAGTTGCATTCCCTCCCGGCGGCAAAGCCGGCAAGACGCTCCCAAATATCTGGCCAATTGAAATCTCCTTTTCCTTATACCCTACGCCGCTTGGGCGGCCGGCAGCCGTTATGAGGTATGGGGCTGACATCCCGGATCAGGTTGACGCCCAGCCCCGCGGCCTGCAGGGCCCTGAGGGCCGCTTCCCGGCCGGCGCCCGGTCCCTTGACCATGACGTCCACGTTGCGCATGCCGTGCTCCATGGCCTTTTTGGCCGCGTCCTGGGCCGCCAGCTGGGCCGCAAACGGGGTGCCCTTCCGGGACCCTTTGAAGCCCTGCACTCCGGCGGAAGACCAGGAGATCACGTTGCCCGCCGGGTCGGTGATGGTCACCAGGGTGTTATTGAAGGTAGCCTTGATATGGGCCACCCCCACGGGGATATTTTTGCGTTCCTTCTTTTTCTTAGTGCGCGCCTGCTTGGCCATCACGTCTCCTTATGCCTTCTTCCGTTTCCCCACGACGCTGCGGCGGGGGCCTTTCCGGGTGCGGGCATTGGTATGGGTGCGCTGTCCCCTGACCGGCAGGCTCCGCCGGTGCCTGAGCCCGCGGTAACATCCCAGGTCCATCAGGCGCTTGATGTTCATGGAGATTTCCCGCCTGAGGTCGCCCTCCACTTTGCAGGTCTGCTCGATCGCCTGGCGAATGTTGGTAATCTCCGCATCGGTTAAGGTCGAGGTCTTGGTGCCAGGGTCCACTCCGGCGTCTTTGAGCACCCGAGAGGCGGTGGTGCGGCCGATACCGTAGATATAGGTAAGGGCGATCTCAACTCTCTTGTTACGGGGTAAATCTATCCCGGCGATTCTGGCCAACTCCTTCCCTCCCTTTTAGCCCTGGCGCTGCTTGTGCTTGGGATTTTCGCAGATCACTCTAACCACCCGTTTGCGGCGAATAATCTTACACTTGGCGCACATGCGTTTCACAGACGGCCTGACTTTCATAATGGGTTCCTATCTGACCCGGTAAACAATGCGCCCGCGGCTCAAATCGTAGGGCGACAGTTCCACAATCACCTTATCTCCCGGCAGAATCTTGATGTAATGCATCCGCATCTTCCCGGAGATATGGGCGAGCACCCGGTGCCCGTTGGGCAGTTCCACCCGGAACATGGCGTTGGGCAGGGGCTCGATCACCGTGCCTTCTACTTCAATGGCGTCTTCTTTGGGCATTTACCGTGTCTTCATAGTTATTTCAAGAGGTTACTTTATAATAATCCACCATCAGGACAAAATCAAGATTGCGCCTTTTCCAGGGACTCCTCGCCTTGGCCTTAAGGCCGGCTCGACGGGTCCTCGCAGTTGGGCCAATGCATTCCCCCCTTTTCTAAAGGGGGGTGAGGGGGGATTAAAAAACCCTACATAATCCCTCTAAATCACCCTTTAAAAAAGGCGGACTTTTAATGCCGGACAACTCTCTTGCTGCCGGCGACCGCCTCCTACAGCCGGCTTAGGATCACCGCACCATCCTCCGTCAGGGCCACCGTGTGCTCGAAGTGGGCTGCCAGGGAGCCGTCCTGGGTGATGGCGGTCCAGC
This sequence comes from uncultured delta proteobacterium, assembly GCA_963790655.1. Taxonomy (GTDB): domain Bacteria; phylum Desulfobacterota; class Desulfobaccia; order Desulfobaccales; family 0-14-0-80-60-11; genus DASWLF01. The sequence goes on from CAWBPT010000029.1 coordinate 105,829, forward strand.
CGTCCTGCAGGATCTTCACCTTCCACGACCCGGCGGAGGTCATGGGCTCGATGGCCAGGGTCATGCCCGGCTGCAGCAGCGGGCCCCGACCCGGCGGGCCGAAATTGGGGATCTGGGGGTCCTCATGGAGCGACCGGCCGATGCCGTGCCCCACGAACTCCCGGATCACCGCGAAGCCCGCCCCTTCCACCACGCTCTGCACCGCGTGGGAGATGTCGGTGAGGCGGTGGCCCGCCTTAAACTGCTCGATGCCGGCGTACAAAGACTTCTCGGTGACCTCCATCAAGGCCCGGGCCTGGGGGGTCACCTCCCCCACCGCCACGGTGAGGGCGGCGTCCCCGTAAAAGCCGTCGTACTTGACGCCGAAATCCAGGCTCACCAGGTCCCCGGCTTTAAGCTTCCGGGACCCGGGGATGCCGTGGACCACCTCTTCGTTCACCGAGACGCAGATGGAGCGGGGATAGCCCCGGTAGCCCTTGAAGGCCGGCTCCACCTGGCGGCCGCGGCACAACTCTTCCGCCAGCTCGTCCAGTTCCCGGGTCTCAACCCCGGGCCGGACCCGTTCTTTAACGCCCTCCAGGATCTCGGCCACGATGCGGTTGGCCACCTCCATCCTGGCGATCTCCTGGCGGGACTTCAAAAGAATCATAAAACCGCTGCGTCTTTGCGTCCTGGCGCCTTGGCGTGGGAATATGTCACGCCCGGACGCCAAGAACGCCAAGGGGTTTTAGTGTTTGCACCCGCAGCTGCAGCCTGTCCCGGCGGTCAGGAGGCCCACGATCTTCATAAAGATGTCGTCGATGCTCCCTTCACCTTTGATGGGCCGCACCAGCCCCGTCTTGGTGTAGTAATCGATGAGGGGCTTGGTGGCCTGGTTATACGTGGCCAGGCGCGAACGCACCGTGGTCTCGTTGTCGTCATCCCGCTGGTAGAGCTCGCTGCCGCACTTGTCGCAGACCCCTTCCTTCTTGGCCGGGGTAAACTTGATGTGGTACATCTGGCCGCAGGCCGCGCTTTTGCAGGTGCGCCGCCCGGTGAGGCGGGTCACCAGGGCCTCTTCGTCCACGTCGATGGAAACCACGTGGTCGATCTTGGAGCCCAGGCCCACCAACACCTTGTCCAGGGCCTCGGCCTGGGGCACGGTGCGGGGAAAGCCGTCCAGGATGAAGCCGCCTTTGGCGTCGGGCTGTTTCAGCCGGTCTTTGATGATGCCGATGACCACTTCGTCGGGCACCAGTTTCCCGGCATCCATATATTCCTTGGCCTTGCGGCCCATTTCGGTGCCTTCCTTCACGGCGGCGCGCAAAATGTCGCCGGTGGAGATCTGCGGAATCTTGAATTTATCGATAAGTTTCTTGGCCTGTGTGCCTTTGCCCGCGCCCGGGCCCCCCAACAGAATCAGATTCATCCTTGCCTCCTTCGTCAGCGCCGTACCCGGCTCATGCGTTTTTTCATGAAACCCTCGTAATGGCGGGTGAGCAGATGCGATTCGATCTGACTCATGGTATCCATGGCTACCCCGACCACGATCAACAGGGCTGTACCACCGAAGTAAAAAGGAACGTTGAACTTTTGGACCAGAAAGGAGGGCAGCACGCAAACCGCGGAAACGTAAATGGCGCCCCCCAGGGTGATGCGGGTGAGGATCCGGTCGATATACTCGGAAGTGGGCTTGCCCGGCCTCAAACCCGGCACGTAGCCCCCCCATTTTTTCAAGTTGTCGGCCACGTCCACCGGGTTGAAGGTCACCGCGGTATAGAAGTAGCAGAAAAAGACGATGAGGCCCACGTAGAACAAATCATGGCCCCAGCCGCCCGGGGAGATGGTCTCCGCGGCCCACTTCACCCACTCGTTATGGATGAAACCCGCGACGGTGGCGGGAAACATCAGGAGCGACGAGGCGAAGATGGGCGGAATGACTCCCGCGGTGTTCACCTTCAGGGGCAGATGGGTACTCTGACCGCCGTACATGCGGCGGCCCACCACCCGCCGGGCGTATTGCACCTGGATGCGGCGCTGGCCCCGCTCCACGAAAACGATGACGCCCACCACCACCACCATGGCGAGGATGAGAAGCACCATGAGGATGGGATAAATTTCCCCGGTCTTAATAAGCTCGACGGTCTTGATGATGGCGGAAGGGAGCCGGGCCACGATGCCCGCGAAAATGATCAGGGAGATGCCGTTGCCGATGCCCCGCTCGGTGATCATCTCGCCCAGCCACATGATGAAGGCGGTGCCGCTGGTTAAAGTGAGCACCGTCATCAGGCGGAAGGCCCAGCCGGGGTGCAGGACCACGGGCAGGCTGCCGCCGCCGCCGGTCATGGCCTCCAGGCCCACCGCGATCCCCAGCCCCTGAACGGCCGCGATGACGCAGGTGCCGTACCGGGTGTACTGCTTGATCTTTTTCTGCCCGGCTTCCCCTTCTTTATAAAGCTTTTCCAGCGCCGGGATGACCACCTTGAGCAGTTCGATGATGATGGCGGCGCTGATGTAAGGCATGATCCCCAGGGCAAAGACGCTGAGACGTTCCAGGGCGCCCCCGGAGAACATGTCAAACAGGCCGAAGATGGTACCCCGCTGGCGGGCAAAAAAGGCCATGAGGGCATCGGGGTCGATCCCCGGGGTGGGGACCTGGCAGCCGAGACGGTAGACCGCCAACATCAGCAGCGTGAAGATGATGCGCTTCTTCAGCTCGGGAATCTTGGCGATGCTGGAAAATGCTGACACTAATTTATCTCCGTAATTGTATCTGCCTAAAAGCAATATGTGAAACCGCCGCCCCCGGCGGTTCTTGAATCGGCGCGGGCGCCGGCTCTACCTTATGATCGGCGCAATGACTGCCGGCCTTGGGCGTGATCAAGCACGCCTCTACCCTACCTCCACCTTGCCTCCGGCCGCCTCCACGCGGGTCCGGGCCTGCTCGCTCACCGCCTGCACCCTGACCGTCAGGGCCACAGTCACTTCCCCCTGGGCCAGGAGTTTGATCCGCTGGGTCTTTTGTTTGACGAGGCCCGCCTCTTTCAGGGTCCCGGCGTCCACCACGCTGTCCGCGGCAAAGCGGTTGAGGTCCCTCAGATTGACGATGGCCCAGGGCTTCCGAAAGATATTGGTAAAGCCGCGTTTGGGGATGCGCCGCAGCAGGGGCATCTGGCCGCCTTCGAACCCGAGTCTGGTGCCGCCGCCGGCCCGGGAATTCTGTCCTTTGTGACCCCGAGCCGCGGTCTTGCCCCAACCCGAGCCCGGTCCCCGGCCTACCCGTTTTTTCTTATGCTTGGACCCCGGGCTGGGCGAAAGTTCTGAAAGTCGCATCTGTTTAGTCTCCTTCCGGAAGGAGCCGCACTTCCACCAGGTGGCTCACCTGCCGCACCATGCCGGCGACGGCCGGGGTCTCCCGGTGGCGCACGGTCTTTTGCAGGCGGGTCAGCCCCAGGGTCTTCAGGGTCAACCGATGCTGCGGCGGCCGGCCGATGGGGCTTTTTTTCAAAGTTATCTCAAGAATCATGGTTTAGCTCTCAGCTTTCAGCCTTCAGCAGTCAGCTAAAACCTAACAAGCCTCCTGCCAAATGCGCCAAGCACTTTGATTAGAGTTTGCTCATTCTAGCCAGCAGTCAAAAAGCTGATGTCTGACCGCTGACCGCTACTTATCCCAGCATTTCCGCCACGGTCCGGTTGCGCCGGGTGGCCACTTCTTCGGGGGAGGACAATTGCATCAGCGCCTCCATGGTGGCTTTCACCGCGTTGTGGGGGTTATGGGACCCCAGGCACTTGGTGAGGACGTTTTTGATGCCCGCCACCTCCACCACGGCCCGGACCGGCCCGCCGGCGATGACCCCCGTGCCCTCGGAAGCCGGTTTTAGCAGCACCCGGCCGGAACCGATACTCACCCACCACCGTGTACGGAATGGTGTTGTTTATAATGGGCACTTGAATCATGGACTTCTTGGCCTGCTCCACGGCTTTGCGGATGGCCTCCGGCACTTCGTGGGCCTTGCCCAATCCCGCCCCCACCTTGCCCTGGCCGTCGCCCACCACCACGATGGCGCTGAAGCGGAAGCGGCGCCCGCCTTTGACTACCTTGGCGACCCGGGCGATGTTCACAACTTTATCAGTTAATTCAGATGCCTCTGGATCGAACAAATTTGCCTCCGAATTTCAGCTGTCAGCTAAGAGCTGTCAGCTATCAGCTGTAAAACCTTTAATCTTTAATTATCCTTAAGCTCTTTACCGTGAAAAACCCCTTTTTAAATCCCCCTAAATCCCCCTTTTTCAAAGGGGGACTTTAAAACCCCGTTCTTTAATTCCCCCCTTTGGAAAGGGGGGGGTAGGGGGGATTTTCCATTTCAGGGTATGAGGCCTTTGGGCCTCATACCCGTTTATTTCTTTATCAGCCCGACTTGCGGCTGAGGTAATCTTTTAGCTCACTGCTGACCGCTGACCTCTAAAACTCCAGGCCGTGTTCCCGGCAGCTGTCGGCCACGGCTTTCACCCGGCCATGATAGAGAAAACCATTACGGTCGAAGACCACTTTGACGATGCCCTTTTCCTTGGCCCGGGCGGCCAGCAGCTGGCCCACCAGGCGGGCGGCGTCGGCTTTCTTCAAGCCTCTCTTCTTGTCCTTAATCTCGCTGCTCAGGGTGGAGGCCGCCACCACGGTCTGGCCCTGGCCGTCGTCGATGATCTGGGCGTAAATGTGCTTGGCGCTGCGAAAGACCGACAGGCGGGGGCGCGCGACGCTCCCGCTGATCTTCTTCCTGATCCGTTGTTGTCGTTTAAGGCGCGCCGCCAGTCTGCGGTTCATCTCGTCATTCTCCTTTAGCGGCTGCCGGACTTGCCGACCTTGCGCCGGATCACTTCGCCCGCATACTTGATGCCCTTGCCTTTATACGGGTCGGGGGGCCGCAGTTGCCGGATGACCGCCACGGTCTGACCCAGCTCCTCTTTATCGGCTCCCTTCAGTTCAATGCGGTTGGCCTTCTCCACTTTGGCGGTGATCCCCTTGGGCAGGGGAAACTCCACCGGCACGGAGTAGCCCACGCTGAAGATCAGGGTGTCGCCCCTGGACTCCACCTTGTAGCCGGTGCCCACCAGCTCCAGCACCCGGGTGAACCCGTCGCTCACTCCGAGGACCATGTTGGCCGTCAAGGTGCGGGCCAGCCCCCAGTAGGACCGGGTGAGGCGGCTGTCGTCCTGGGGCTCTACCCGGATCTCGGTGGTCCCGATGTTGATATTCACCCGGGGGGGCATGAGCTGTTCCAGAGAGCCCTGGGGACCGGTGACCTTCAGCTTGCCTTCTTCCAACCTGACCTTCACCCCTTTGGGCAAAAGCACCGGTTTTTTACCTATGCGGCTCATAGTTTTTATCCTTACCAGATCTCACACAGCACCTCGCCGCCCACTTCCAACTTGCGGGCCTGGCGGTCCGTGACGACTCCCTGGGAGGTGGAGATCACCGCCACCCCCAGGCCGCCCTGCACCTTGGGAAGCTCGGAGTGGCCGGTGTAAACCCGGCATCCCGGCTTGCTTACCCGGCGGAGGCCCTGGATGAGCGGCTGCTGATGTTCGTTGTATTTGAGATAGACCCGGAGGATCCCCTGGCGGTTGTCTTTAATCACTTTATAGTTCTTGATGAAACCCTCTTCTTTGAGGATCTTGGCCAGGTTGATCTTCATGCGGGAGGCCGGGATATCCACCTTATCGAACCGGGCGCCCCCGGCATTGCGTATCCGGGTCAACATGTCGGCGATGGGATCGGTCATGCTCATCTTGGGCCTACCAACTGGATTTAATAACCCCAGGGATCTCTCCCTTGAGGGCCATGCTGCGGAAACAGATGCGGCAGACGCCGAACCGCCGCAGGAAGGCCCGGGGCCGGCCGCACAACGGACAGCGGTTGTATTTCTGCACGCCGAACCTGGGTGTGCGCTTTGCCTTGGCGATCAACGATTTCTTGGCCATTTACGTCTCCGTAGGGGGGGAACCCACCCCTACCATTCTTATTTCCTGAAGGGTAATCCCAGCATTTTCAACAAGGATTTCCCCTCCTCATCGGTGGGGGCGGTGGTGACGATGGTAATGTTCATCCCCTTGACCTTGTCCATCTTGTCGTAGTCGATTTCCGGAAAGATAATCTGTTCCCGGATGCCCAGGGTGTAATTGCCCCGGCCGTCGAAGGCCCGCTCGGAGACCCCCCGGAAGTCCCGCACCCGGGGCAGCACCACGTTCACCAGCTTGTCGAAGAACTCGTACATGCGGTTACGCCGCAAGGTCACCATGGTCCCGATGGGCATGCCTTCCCGCAGCTTGAAAGCGGCGATGGACTTCTTGGCCCGGGTCACCACGGCTTTCTGGCCGGTGATGGCGGAGAGCTCCGCGGAAGCCGACTCCAGCAGTTTGATATTCTGGATGGCTTCCCCCATACCCAGGTTGACCACGACCTTCGCCAGTTTCGGCACCTGCATGGAGCTTTTGTACCGGAACTCCTGCATCATGCGGGGCACGCACTCGGAGCGGTAATATTCCAGCAACCGGGGCTTCGCCATGGGGGCCGCAGGCTCAGCCGGCCGCTCCGCCTGGGGCTCGGCCGCCTCGACCGCCTTGGCCGCCTTGGCCGCCTTGGCCTCGCCGGCTTTAGCCTTCTTGGCCTCGGCCTTGGGCTCGCCCTTGGCTTTGGCTTTCCCTTTTTTCTCAGTCTCTTTCTCAGCCATCAATCAGTTCCTTGCATTTCAGACACACCCGGACCTTCTTGCCTTCTCCGGTCACGGTCATGCGAAAACGGGTAGCTGTGGTGCACTTGGGGCAGATGAGCTGCACCTTGGAGACATAAACGGGCGCCTCTTTTTCCACAATGCCACCCTGACCGGTAGTGGGGCTGGGCCGGGTGTGGCGCTTGATCATGTTGATCTTTTCCACCAGCACCTGGTTCTTTTCCCGGAAGACCTTGAGGACCTTGCCGGTCTTGCCCTGCTCCTTACCCGTGGTGACCTCCACCAGGTCGTTTTTCTTCAGGCGGATCCTGACGGGTTCCTGCTTCTTGGCCTTGGACATTTAGAGCACCTCCGGCGCCAGCGAGATGATCTTCATGAAGCGCTTGGCCCTCAGTTCCCGGGCCACGGGGCCGAAGATGCGGGTGCCGATGGGGTCCCCCGCGGGGTTAATCAACACCGCGGAGTTGTCGTCGAATTTGATGTAAGAGCCGTCGGGGCGCCGGATCTCCTTGACGGTGCGCACCACCACGGCCCGCATCACGTCGCCCTTTTTCACCTTGGCGTGGGGCAGGGCCTCCTTCACCGCCACCACGATGATGTCCCCCACCCGGGCGTAGCGCCGTCTGGTGCCGCCCAGCACCCGGATGCAGAAGACCTTCTTGGCGCCGGAGTTGTCCGCCACGGTCATTTGAGTGTGAACCTGAATCATGACTTTATCCCCAGAAGGCCGCCTCTATTGGGCCTTCTCCAGAATCTGCTTCACCCGCCAGTGCTTGTCCCGGCTCAAGGGCCGGGTCTCTTCCAGCAAGACCTTGTCCCCCACCTGGCAGGTGTTGGCGGCGTCGTGGGCCTTGATCTTAGCCCGGCGCCGGATGATTTTATGATAGAGGGGGTGGGCCACCAGGCGCTTCACTTCCACCACCACGGTCTTATCCATCTTGTCGCTGACCACGACCCCTATCTGGGTCTTGCGCACGCCGCGTTGTTTCTCCATATACTTCCCAACCCCTTATCTCGGGTTCCATCGCACCGGGCCACCAGGCGGGTCGCCCTTACTTAATTCTTGCGCCGATTATCAGCTTATGCCAGGGCGCCTGCAAAAGGCGGTTTTGGTAGGGGCGTGATTTATCCCGCCCTCCCGGGCGCCATACATGGCGCCCCTACGTCAAAATTCTCGTATCTACGGTTTCCGGAGCGCTCACGCCGACCCGGCTTTGCCCCGGAGCACCGTCTTGAGGCGGGCCAGGTCTTTCCGGGTCTGCCCCAGGCGGGCGGTGTTGTCCAGCTGCTGCCGGGCGTGTTGGAAGCTCAGGTTGAAGAGCTCCTCCGAGACCTCCTTCAGCTTGGCCTCCAGCTCCTCCAGCGTCAGGTCCCGTAAATCTGCGGCCTTCATGACGCCGCCTCCGTCTCCGGCCGGGGCGCGGTTTGCTCCCGCTCCACGAATCTGGTGGGCACGGGCAGCTTGTGGGCCGCCAGGCGCATGGCCTCTTTGGCCGTTTCCCGGTCCACTCCGGCCATCTCGTAGAGGATGAGGCCGGGCCTGATCACCGCCACCCAGCCCTCGGGGCTGCCCTTGCCTTTGCCCATGCGGGTTTCCGCCGGCTTCTTGGTGAAGGGCTTGTCCGGGAAGACCCGGATCCACACCTGGCCGCCTCGTTTCACGTGGCGGGTGATAGCGATCCGGGCGGCCTCGATCTGCTGGGCCGTGATCCGGCCGCATTCTTCCGCCTGCAGGCCGTATTCCCCGAAGGCGATGAAGTTGCCCCGGGAGGCCTGGCCCCGCATGCGGCCTTTCATCTGTTTGCGATATTTTACCCGTTTTGGACTAAGCATTTCTTTATTCCTTAATCTGCCCCCCTTTACCAAAGGGGGGTCAGGGGGGATTTTAAAATCCCCCTAAATCCCCCTTTTTCAAAGGGGGACTTTACGATGAATCAACCTAGAAACTCATGCCCTCTTCGGCGCCCAGGACCTCGCCGTGGAAGATCCAGGTCTTCACCCCGATGATGCCGTAAGTGGTCTTGGCCTCGGCGAAGCCGTAGTCGATGAAGGCCCTCAAGGTATGCAGGGGCACCCGGCCTTCCCGGTACCACTCCTGCCGGGCGATCTCCGCCCCGGCCAGACGGCCCTTGCAGCGGATCTTGACGCCCTTGGCCCCGAACTTCAGGGCCTGGCCCACCGCCTTTTTCATGGCCCGGCGGAAGGAGACCCGGCGTTCCAGCTGTTGGGCGATGTTTTCCGCCACCAGTTGGGCGTTGATTTCGGGTTTGCGCACCTCGTGCACGTCGATGACCAGGTCCCGGCCCACCACCTGTTCCAGGCGGCGCCTGAGGTCCTCGATCTTTTTGCCCTTCTGGCCGATGACCATTCCCGGCCTGGAGGTATGGATGCGGATGGTCAACTTGTTGGCCGCCCGTTTGATGTCCAGCCCGGCGATGCCTGACCCTTTGAGTTCTTTATCCTGCTTGATGAAGTCTCGGATCCTGCGGTCCTCCAGGACCATGGCCGAGAAATCCTTGCGGGCGAACCAAATGGAATCCCATTTGCGGTAGCTCCCCAGGCGGAAACCAATGGGGTGAACTTTCTGGCCCAATCCCTGCCTCCTTAATTCAGTTGCCAGTTACCAGTAGTCAGTTGCCAGTATTTAATTTGCAGTCAATGGCCATTGATAACTGGCTGCTAACGACCGATAACCATTAAATTTATTCTTAATATCAGTTCCAGGTGCCAACAGCCAGCTACAGTAAAATCAACTCCGAATAACACGTTCACTGACTACTGACTACTGGCTACTGGCTACTTTTTCCGCGGCCCTTCGTCCAGGACCACCGTTATATGGCTGCTACGCTTCAAGATGCGGTTGACCCGCCCCATGGCCCGGGCCTGAAAGCGCTTCAGGCTGGGGCCGCCGTCGATCTGGACGCCTTTGACGAACAGGGTATCCACATCCACCTGGGGCCGTTGCTCGGCGTTGGCCACCGCGGCCGTCACCACCTTGTGCAACAGACGCGCTCCTCGCTGGGGCAGGAACCGGAGCAACGCCAGGGCGTCTTCCACTTTCTTCCCCGGCAGGGTCCGGGCCACCAGCCGCAGCTTCAAGGGGGAGATGCGCAGATATTTGGCGCGAGCCTTAATCTCCATGGCTATTTCTTACCCACCTTGGTCTTGCGGTCCCCGGCATGGCCCCCGAAGCTGCGGGTGGGGGAGAACTCGCCCAGCTTGTGCCCCACCATGTTTTCCGTGACGTATACGGGGATGAACTTCTTGCCGTTGTGAACCGCCAGGGTTATTCCGATAAAATCCGGAGTAATGGTGGACCGCCGGGACCAGGTCTTGATGACCCGCCGGTCCTGGGTCTCCCGGGCCTTGTCTACCTTGGCCTGGAGGCTGTCCTGCACATAAGGTCCTTTTTTCAGTGAACGGGCCACGGTTTCTCCCTCTACTTCTTAGACCGGTGTTTAACGATATCGCGGTCGCTCTCTTTGGGCTTCCGAGTCTTGTAGCCTTTGGTGGGCACGCCCCACGGGGTGCAGGGGTGCCGGCCGCCGGAGGACTTGCCTTCGCCGCCGCCCATGGGATGGTCCACCGGGTTCATGGCCACCCCCCGGACGTGGGGCCGGCGGCCCAGCCAGCGCTTGCGCCCGGCTTTGCCCAAGGAGATGTTTTCCTGTTCCACGTTGCTGAGCTGCCCCACGGTGGCCCGGCACAGCAGGGGCACCATGCGCACCTCTCCCGAAGGCAGCTTCAGATGGGCGTTCTTCCCTTCCTTAGCCATCAACTGGGCGGAGGCCCCGGCGGCCCGGGCCAGTTGCCCGCCCTTGCCCGGCTTCATCTCCACGTTGTGTACCAGGGTGCCCGCGGGGATGTTCTGCAGGGGCAGGGAGTTTCCCGGTTTGATGTCCGCCTCGGCGCTGGAGATCACCTGGTCCCCCACCGTTAATCCCATGGGCGCCAGGATGTAGCTCTTGTCGCCGTCCAGGTAATGCAACAAGGCGATGCGCACCGTGCGGTTGGGGTCGTATTCGATGGTAGCCACCTTGGCCGGCACGTCCAGCTTGTTCCTTTTAAAGTCGATGAGCCGGTAGCGACGCTTGTGCCCCCCGCCCCGGTGGCGGGTGGTGACCCGGCCGTTGTTGTTCCGGCCCCCCGTCTTTTTCAAGGTCTTAACGAGACTCTTCTCCGGGGTGCCGCGGGTAATCTCGGCAAAATCCGAGGCGGTTTGGAACCGCCGTCCGGGGGAGGTGGGCTTCCGGGATATTAGAGCCATTTCATCAGGTTCCTTATCAAATTTAACAACTCTTCTTAAGTTTAACGCGGTCAGCTTTCAGCGGTCAGCTTTCAGCTTAAAAACAATAATTTTGGTTTTTCTTTGCTTTCCTGATAGGTGCCAATTGATTTTATAGTTAAGCATCAGCAGTTAGCTACCAGTCGGTTAGTAAGTCTTTAGCTGACTGCTGAAAGCTGATAGCTGAAAGCTATTTTACAGCCCTTCCAATCCGGGGATCTTTTCCCCCGGGGCCAGGGTGACGATGGCCTTTTTCCAATCGGGCCGCACCCCGTGGCTCTTCCCCAGGCGTTTCTTCTTGCCTTTCATGTGGATGGTGTTCACGCCCAGGACCTTCACCTTGAAGAGCTCTTCGACGGCCTTGCGGATCTCGATCTTATTGGCCGTGGTGGCCACCCGAAAGGTCACCTGGTTGGCCGCTTCCTTCAGGAGGTGGGTCTTTTCCGTGATAATGGGCCCTTTGATGAGATGATGGTACGCCTTCATTTGGCCAACCTCGCTTCAATGGCCGACAGGGCCGGGGAAAACACCACCAGGTGCGTGTGCTTCAGGATATCGTAAACGTTGAGGCCCGCCGGAGCCATTACCTGGACGTGGGGCACGTTCCGGGCCGACAGGGTGAGGGCCCGGTTGTCCTCGGGGGCGACGAACAACGCCTTGGATAGGTCAAAAGTCTTGAGGACTTCCACGAATTCCTTGGTCTTGGGGGCGGTGTGGGGATAACCGTCCAGCACCACCAGTTGGCCGTTGGCCAGCTTGCTGGACAGGGCCATCTTCAGGGCCAGGGCCCGCACCTTCTTGGGCAGGGCGTAGGCGTAGCTCCGGGGTTTGGGGCCGAAGGTGGTGCCGCCGCCCTTCCACACGGGGGACCGGTTGCTGCCGGCCCGGGCCCGACCGGTGCCCTTCTGGCGCCAGGGTTTGTGGCCCCCGCCCCGCACTTCGCCCCGGGACTTGGTGCAGGCGGTGCCGGACCGGCGGCAGGCCAGCTGCCAGGTCACCACTTCGTGCAGCAGGTGGCCCTTCACCTCCACCCCAAAGATCTCGTCTTTGAGGTCCAGCTCCCCGACCTTTTCTTTCTGAATATTGTAAACGTCAATTGTCGGCATGGTTTCACTCGGCCTTCTGGATGAGCACCAGACCCTGGGCGGGACCGGGAATGGCCCCGCGCACCACCAGCAGGTTCTCTTCGGGGCGCACATCCACGACTTCCAGATTCTTGATGGTGACCCGGGCGTTGCCCATGCGGCCCGGCATTTTCTTGCCCTTGATGACCCGGGAGGGATAGGCGCTGGCGCCGATGGAGCCGGGAGCCCGGTGGTTCATGGAACCGTGGGTCATGGGACCCCGGTGGAAGTTCCAGCGTTTCACCGTGCCGGCGAAGCCTTTGCCCTTGCTGGTGCCGATGACGTCCACCTTGTCGCCGATGGCGAACTGCTCCACGTTGATTTCCTGGCCCTCTGCCGATTCCCCGGGCTCATCCAACCGGACTTCCCGGAGATATTTAAAGCCGCTCTTGGCGCCGTGCTTCTCAAAGTGACCTTTCCCGGGCTTGTTGAACTTGCCCAGGGGGCGGCGCTCAAACCCCAGTTGCAGGGACTCGTAGCCTTCTTTGGCGCCGGTCTTCTTCTGCACCACAAAGCAAGGGCCGGCTTCGATGACCGTGACCGACACGGCCTGGCCGTCCATATCGAAGATCCGGGTCATGCCCAATTTTTTGCCGATCAACCCGCCAGGCATTTGTTGCTCCCGTTTTCTGTTTTCTGTTTTCCGTTTTCCGTTTTCCGTTTTCTGTGGGGTTTCGCTGGACCCCAGACAAAACAGAAAGTCGAAAACCAATCTCTTATTTCCAAGGTTCTATTTCCGGTTTTGTTTTTACAGAAAACCGAAAACCGAAAACTATACTTTGATTTCTACGTCCACCCCGGCTGCCAGGTCCAACTTACTGATGGCGTCCATGGTCTGCTGGGTGGGCTCCAGAATGTCCAGCAAGCGTTTATAGGTGCGCATTTCGAACTGCTCCCGGGACTTCTTGTCGATGTGCGGGGAGCGCAGCACCGTGTACTTGTTGATTTCCGTGGGCAGCGGAATGGGCCCCGCCACCCGGGCGCCCGTGGAGCGCGCCGTTTCCACGATCTCCAGCACCGATTTGTCCAGCAGCTTAAAATCGTAAGATCGCAGACGTATGCGAATCTTGGGCGTTATCATTTACTTTATCCTTATTCCAATATTTTGCTTACCACCCCGGCGCCCACGGTGCGGCCGCCTTCCCGGATGGCGAAACGCAGCCCCTCTTCCAGGGCCACGGGGGTGATCAGTGTCACTTCCATGGCGACGTTGTCGCCGGGCATCACCATCTCCACGCCCTCGGGGAGCTTGGCCACTCCGGTGACGTCGGTGGTGCGCAGATAAAACTGGGGCCGGTAGCCGGTGAAGAACGGGGTATGCCGCCCGCCTTCCTCCTTGGTGAGCACGTAGACCTCGGCCATGAACTTGGTGTGGGGCGTGATGGACCCGGGCTTGGCCACCACCTGGCCCCGCTCCACTTCGTCCTTCTTGATGCCCCGGAGCAGGAGACCCACGTTGTCGCCGGCCTGGCCGTAGTCCAGGGTCTTCCTAAACATCTCCACCCCGGTGCACACCGTCTTCTGGGTGGGGGCGAAACCCACGATCTCGATCTCTTCGCCCACCTTAACCTGGCCCCGCTCACAGCGGCCGGTGACCACGGTGCCCCGGCCGGAAATGGTGAACACGTCCTCGATGGGCATGAGGAAGGGCTTGTCGACGTCGCGCACCGGCTCCGGAATGTAGTTGTCCAGGGCGTCCATGAGCTCGAAGATGGGCTTCACTGCCGGGGCGTTAAAATCGTCGGCTTCCAAAGCCTTCAGGGCCGAGCCCTTGATGATGGGGATGTCGTCCCCGGGAAAGTCGTACTTGCTCAAAAGCTCCCGCAGCTCCAGCTCCACCAACTCGATGAGCTCCGGGTCGTCCACCAGGTCCACCTTGTTGAGGAAGACCACGATGAAGGGCACGCCCACCTGGCGGGCCAGCAATATGTGCTCCCGGGTCTGGGGCATGGGGCCGTCGTCCGCCCCCACCACCAGGATGGCCCCGTCCATCTGGGCCGCGCCGGTGATCATGTTCTTGATATAGTCCGCGTGCCCCGGGCAGTCCACGTGGGCGTAGTGGCGCTTGTCGGTCTCGTACTCCACGTGGGCCAGGGCGATGGTGATGCCCCGCTCTTTTTCTTCCGGCGCCTTGTCGATCTGGTCGAAGGGCACGTATTGCGCCAGCCCCTTCTTGGCCAAATGCTTGGTGATGGCTGCGGTCAGAGTGGTCTTGCCGTGGTCGATGTGCCCGATGGTCCCGACGTTCACGTGGGGCTTCTTGCGCTCAAACTTCTTCTTGGCCATTAGGATTTCCTCCTAAATCAAGGGGTCATGCCCGGGCTTGACGCCGGCCTAAAATCTCCTCCGCCAAGGAAGCGGAGACTGGTTCGTAATGATCAAACTGCATGCTGAAGGTAGCCCGGCCCTGGGTGGCGCTCCTTAAGGTAGTGGCGTACCCGAACATAGTAGCCAGGGGCACCTGGCCGTGGATAATCTGGGTGGAGCCCCGGGACTCCATGCCGGTGATCCGGCCGCGCCGGGCGTTCAACTCTCCCATCACTTCGCCCACGAAATCTTCCGGGGCCACGACTTCGATATCCATGACGGGTTCCAGCAGCACCGGCCGGGCCCGTTTGGCGGCTTCCTTGAATCCCATGGAGCCGGCGATGAAAAAAGAGCGCTCGGAAGAGTCCACTTCGTGGTAAGAGCCGTCCACCAGGTCCACTTCCACGTCCACCATGGGGTAGCCCAGGATGCCGGTGGCGGCGGCTTCCTTGACGCCTTTTTCCACCGCGGGGATGAACTCCTTGGGGATGGCGCCCCCCACGATCTTGTTGGCGAAGACGACGCCTTCGCCCGCGGGCAGGGGCTTCACCACCAGAACTGCGTGGCCGTACTGGCCGCGGCCGCCGGTCTGCCGGACGAACTTGCCTTCGGCCCGGGCCTCGTCGGTGACGGTCTCCCGGTAGGACACCTGGGGCCTGCCCACCCGGGCGTCCACCTTGAACTCCCGCATGAGCCGGTCCACGATGATCTCCAGGTGCAGCTCGCCCATGCCCGAGATGATGGTCTGGCCGGTCTCGGGATCGGTGAACACCCGGAAAGACGGGTCTTCCGCGGCGATCTTGCCCAGGGCCTGGCCCAATTTATCCTGGTCCGCCTTGGTCTTGGGCTCGATGGCGATGTCGATGACCGGCTGCGGGATGTGCAAGGTCTCCAGGATCACCGGGTCCCGCTCGTCGGCCAGGGTGTCGCCGGTGGTGGTGTGCCTGAGGCCCACCGCGGCCACGATGTCCCCGGCATAGGCCTCGCTGATCTCCTCCCGCTTGTTGGCGTGCATCTTCAAGAGGCGCCCGAGGCGCTCCTTGGCGCCCTTGGTGGAATTGAGCACCGCGGCGCCGGAGACCATGACCCCGGAGTAAATCCGCAAGAAAGTGAGATGCCCCACGTAAGGGTCGGTCAAGAGTTTGAAAGCCAGGGCGCTCAAAGGGGCGTCATCGGACGGGGGCCGCTCCACCACGTTGCCCTTGAGGTCCAGGCCGCGCACCGGCGGGATGTCCATAGGCGAGGGCAGATAATCCACCACCGCGTCCAACAGCGGCTGGATGCCTTTGTTCTTGAAAGCCGAGCCGCACAGGACCGGCACCAGTTCCGAGTCGATGGTGCCCCGGCGCAGGGCGGCCTTGATTTGCTCGGGCGTCACCGGCTCATCGGCCAGGTAGCGCTCCATGATCTCTTCGTCGATCTCCGCCAGGACTTCCAGCAACTGGCCGTATTGCTCCGCGGCCAGCTCCTGGTAGTCGGCGGGAATCTCTTCTACGGCAAAAAGGCTTCCCTGACCGGAGTCATCATAAACGTAAGCCTTCCTGTCGATGAGGTCAATGACTCCCCGAAACTTGTCCTCTGCTCCCAGGGGGAGCTGGATCAACACCGGATTGGACTTGAGGCGCTCCCGCATCATGTGGAGGCACCGGGGGAGATCCGCGCCCACCCGGTCCATCTTGTTGACGAAGGCCAGCCGCGGCACCCCGTAGCGGTCGGCCTGGCGCCACACCGTCTCGGACTGCGGCTCCACCCCGCCCACCGCGTCAAAGACCGCCACCACCCCGTCCAGGACGCGCAAGCTCCGCTCCACCTCGATGGTGAAGTCCACGTGGCCCGGGGTGTCGATAACATTGATGCGATGGTCCCGCCAGTAGCAGGTGGTGGCCGCGGAAGTGATGGTGATGCCCCGTTCCTGCTCCTGGGCCATCCAGTCCATCACGGCCTGGCCGTCGTGCACCTCACCCATGCGGTGCGTCACCCCGGTGTAGAACAGGATGCGCTCCGTGGTGGTGGTTTTACCGGCGTCGATGTGGGCCATAAACCCAATATTCCGCACCCGGTCTAACGGGGTAGTTCTGGTCAAATCAGTTTACCAACGATAATGGGCAAAGGCCTTGTTGGCCTCGGCCATCTTATGCGTATCTTCCCGTTTTTTGATAGTGGCGCCGCGATTGGCCGCGGCGTCCAATAGTTCTCCGGCCAGCTTGGCATCCATGGACTTCTCGCCCCGGGCCTTGGCATAGTTGATGAGCCAGCGGATAGCCAGGGAGATGCGGCGGTCCGCCCGCACTTCCACCGGCACCTGGTAGGTGGCGCCGCCCACCCGGCGGGATTTTACCTCAATCAAGGGCTTGACGTTGTCCACCGCCTGGTGAAAGAGCTTCAGGGGTTCATCGCCCCCCCGCTGGCCCATGATCTCCATGGCATTGTACAGGATGGTCTGGGCCGTGCTCTTTTTGCCCCGCTCCATCAGGCCGTTGATGAACCGGCTCACCAGGGTATCGTTGTATTTCAGGTCTTGGGGAACGGGTCTTTTGACCACTCCGCCTTTTCTGGGCATATGAACCTCTGTTTTCTGTTTACTGTTTACTGTTTTCTGTCTTAAAAAACTTCATCCTAACCAGACTCAACTAAGATGGTCGGCTTCTGTTTCCGGTTTCAATCCCGACTGCATCAGTTGTTTGCTTTTACCGAAAACAGAAAACAGAAAACCGAAAACAGTCTTTATTTCGGCCGTTTGGCCCCATACTTGGAGCGCCCCCGCCGGCGGTCCTGGACCCCTGACGCGTCCAGGGTGCCCCGGATGACGTGGTAGCGCACCCCGGGCAGATCCTTCACCCGGCCGCCCCGGATCAGGACCACGGAGTGTTCCTGGAGATTATGGCCCACCCCGGGGATGTAGGTGGTCACCTCGATGCCGTTGGTGAGCCGCACCCGGGCCACTTTGCGCAAGGCCGAATTGGGTTTCTTGGGGGTGGTGGTGTACACCCGGACGCACACCCCCCGTTTCTGGGGACAGCTTTGCAAAGCCGGAGAAGCGGTGCGCTTCTTGAGCTTTTCCCGTCCTTTCCGGATCAACTGGCTGATCGTTGGCATTCCTTCTCCGCTTGCGGCCGCTCCCTTGGGGGCGACCGCACTAAAAATAAAAATTTTACCTTTTTTTTCGTATCTTTGTCAACCCTTTATTGTTCCGGCAAGGCCTCCGGCTCCGGCACGGCCTCCAGCAACTCGGGAACCGGCAACTCCTCCGGTGCCTCTTCCTCGCCTTCGGCCAGCATGATGTCCAGGTCCCGGTACTGGGGCAACCCCGTGCCCGCGGGGATGAGCCGGCCCATGATGACGTTTTCTTTGAGGCCCCGCAGGTAATCGATCTTGCCCTGCACCGCGGCGTCGGCCAGCACCTTGGTGGTCTCCTGGAAGCTGGCGGCCGAAATCCAGCTCTCGGTGGTCAAAGACGCCTTGGTGATCCCCAGCAGCAGGGGCTCCGCGGTGGCCGGCCGCTTGCCCGCGGCCATGGCTGCTTC
Source organism: uncultured delta proteobacterium (assembly GCA_963790655.1). Lineage (GTDB taxonomy): Bacteria > Desulfobacterota > Desulfobaccia > Desulfobaccales > 0-14-0-80-60-11 > DASWLF01. Next base: position 123,776 of record CAWBPT010000029.1, read on the forward strand.
GTTCTTTTCTTCGAAGACCCACTTCTCCACCTGCTCGCCCATGAGGAAGTCGGTTTCACCGCCGTCCAGCACCTTGACCCGGCGCAGCATCTGCCGGACGATGACTTCGATGTGCTTGTCGTTGATCTTGACGCCCTGGAGACGGTAGACTTCCTGGACTTCGTCCACCAGGTAGCGGGCCAGTTCCTTGAGGCCGCTGATGTTTAAGATGTCGTGGGGGTTGGCGGAGCCGTCCATCAGGGGTTCACCGGCCCGGATGTAGTCGCCTTCCTGCACCGCCACGTGTTTGCCCTTGGGGATCAGGTACTCCTTGGGCTTGCCCACTTCCGGGGTGACGATGATCTTGCGTTTGCCCTTGATATGGCGCCCGAAGGAGACCACCCCGCTGATTTCGCTGATGATGGCGGTTTCCTTGGGTTTGCGCACCTCGAAGAGCTCGGCCACCCGGGGCAGCCCCCCGGTGATGTCCTTGGTCTTGGTGGTTTCCCGGGGGATCTTGGCAATAACGTCGCCGGGGAACACCTCATCGCCTTCGCTCACCATGAGGATGGCGCCCACGGGCATGAAGTAGCGGGCAAAGGCCGGGCCCCCGGGGATGCGGGCGGTGGCGCCGGTTTCGTCTTTCACCGAGATGCGGGGCCGCGTCTCCGGGTCCCGGCTCTCGATGATCAGCCGGGAGGCCTTACCCGTAACCGGGTCCACCCGTTCCTGCACCGTGACGTTGTCCAGGATATCCCCGAACTTGATCTTACCGCCCACTTCCGTGAGCATGGCGTTGGTAAAGGGGTCCCATTCGGCCATGGTTAGTCCCGCGTCCACTTCCTGGCCTTCCCGCACCTTGATGTGGGCGCCGTAGGTCAGGGGGTAGCGTTCCCGCTCGATGCCCTTCTCGCTGACGATGACCAGATCCGCCTGGCGGGAGAGGTTCACCAGTTCGCCGAAGCGGGTCACCACCGACTTCAGGTTGTCGAAGCGGACCCAGCCTTTGCCCCGGGAGACGTGCAGGCTCTGTTCCGCCCGCCGGGAGGCGGTGCCGCCGATGTGGAAGGTGCGCATGGTGAGCTGGGTGCCCGGCTCGCCGATGGATTGGGCCGCCAGGATGCCGATGGCCTCGCCGATGGAGACCGGGGTGCCGTGGCCCAGGTCCCGGCCGTAGCACTTGGCGCAGACGCCCCACCGGGCCTGGCAGGTCAGCACCGAACGGATCTGCACCTTTTCCAGGCCCGCTTCTTCAATGCGGCGGGCCGAATCCTCGGCGATCTCCTCGTTGCCTTCCACCAGCACTTCGCCGGTATGGGGGTCCACGATGTCTTCCAGGGCCACGCGCCCCAGGACCCGGTCCCCCACCCGCTCGATGATTTCGCCGCCTTCCACCAGGGGCGTGACAAAGATGCCGTCGATGGTGCCGCAGTCTTCCTGGGTGATGACCGCATCCTGGGCCACGTCCACCAGCCGGCGGGTGAGGTAGCCGGAGTTGGCGGTTTTAAGCGCCGTGTCCGCCAGGCCTTTCCGGGCGCCGTGGGTGGAGATGAAGTACTGTAAGACCGTCAGGCCTTCCCGGAAGTTGGCGGTGATGGGGGTTTCGATGATCTCACCGCTCGGTTTGGCCATCAAGCCCCGCATGCCGGCCAGCTGGCGCATCTGGTCCTTGCTGCCCCGGGCGCCGGAATCCGCCATCATGAAAACGGGGTTGAAGGAGGCCACCTCTTCCTGGTGCACCACGATCTTACCCTTCTCGTCCTTCTCTTCCACCGTCACCACTTCCCGGGCCATTTCCGCCATCATCTCCGCGGCGATCTCGTCGGTGGCCTTGGCCCAGATGTCCACCACCTTGTTGTATTTCTCCCCTTCGGTGATGAGACCTTCCTGGTACTGCTCCTCCACCATAGCCACTTCCGTCTTGGACTGGGCCAGAATCTCGGCCTTGACCTTGGGAATCACCATGTCCTTCATGCAGATGGAGATCCCCGCCTGGGTGGCGTAGCGGTAACCCAGGTTCTTCAGTTGGTCCGCGAAGATGACGGTCTGCTTGATGCCGCACTTGCGGTAACCCTGGGCGATGAGCTTGCGGATCTCCTTCTTGGTCATGGTGGTGTTGATCAGCTCGAAGGGCAGGCCCTCGGGCAGGATCTCCCGGAGCAGGATGCGGCCCACCGTGGTCTGGTGGATCTTGCCGTCGATGCGCACCGGCACCCGGGCCTGGAGATGGACCTGTCCCTGGTCGTAGGCCACCCGCACTTCCTCGGGAGAAGCGAAGGGCATGGGCCTTTTGTCGCCTTTGGGCACCCGCTCCCCCAGGGCGAAGGGCCGTTCCCGGGTGAGATAGTAGAGGCCCAAGACGATGTCCTGGGTGGGGATGATGATGGGGTCCCCGTTGGCCGGGCTCAAAATGTTGTTGGTGGACATCATCAGGGTCCGGGCCTCGATCTGGGCTTCGATGGACAGCGGCACGTGCACCGCCATCTGGTCGCCGTCGAAGTCCGCGTTGAAGGCGGTGCACACCAGGGGGTGGAGCTGGATGGCCTTGCCTTCGATCAAGATGGGCTCAAAGGCCTGGATGCCCAGCCGGTGCAAAGTGGGGGCCCGGTTGAGCATCACCGGGTGCTCCCGCACCACTTCGTCCAGGATGTCCCAGACCTCCGGGGTCTCCCGGTCCACCAGCCTTTTCGCCACCTTGATGGTGGTGGCGTAACCCCGGGCCACCAGCTTGTGAAAGATGAAAGGCTTGAAGAGCTCCAGGGCCATCTGCTTGGGGAGGCCGCACTGGTGCAATTTGAGTTCCGGACCGATAACGATGACCGAACGGCCGGAGTAGTCCACCCGTTTGCCCAGCAGGTTCTGGCGGAAGCGCCCTTGCTTGCCCTTGAGCATGTCGGAGAGCGATTTCAACGCCCGCTTGTTGGGGCCGGTGATGGTGCGGCCCCGGCGGCCGTTCTCGAAGAGGACGTCCACCGCTTCCTGGAGCATGCGCTTTTCGTTCCGGATGATGATGTCCGGGGCGTTGAGCTCCAGCAGGCGTTTCAGCCGGTTGTTGCGGTTGATGACCCGGCGGTAGAGGTCGTTGAGGTCGCTGGTGGCAAAGCGGCCGCCGTCCAGGTGCACCAGAGGGCGCAGGTCCGGGGGCAGCACCGGGATCACTTCCATGACCATCCACTCGGGCCGCTGGCCGCTCTCCCTAAAGGCGTCGATAATCTTCAGGCGCTTGCCCAGCTTCTTGCGCTTGGCATCGGAGCTGGTCTTGGTCATCTCGGCCCGCACCGTCGCGGACATGGCATTCAGGTCCACGGCATGCAGCATCTCCCGGATGGCCTCGGCCCCCATGCCGGCCCGGAACTGGTCCCCCAGCTCCTCCCGTTTCTGGCGGTATTTTTCTTCCGATAGCAGTTCGCCCTTTTTCAAATCGCTGGCTTCACCCGGGTCCACTACCACGAAGGCCTCGAAGTAGAGGATCTTCTCCAGCTCCTTCAGGGTGAGGTCCAGGAGGTTGCCGATCTTGCTGGGCAGAGACTTCAAAAACCAGATATGCACCACCGGGCAGGCCAGCTCGATGTGGCCCATGCGTTCCCGCCGCACCTTGGACTGGATCACCTCCACGCCGCATTTTTCGCAGGTGATGCCCCGGTGCTTCATGCGTTTGTATTTGCCGCAGTTACATTCGTAATCCTTGGCCGGGCCGAAGATCTTGGCGCAAAACAGCCCGTCCCGCTCCGGCTTGAAGGTGCGGTAGTTGATGGTCTCCGGCTTCTTCACCTCCCCAAAAGACCAGGAGCGGATCAATTCCGGAGACGACAACGCCAACCGCACCGCCTCGATGCTGATGGGGTCTTCCGGCCGGGCAAAGAGGCTGTTCAGATCTTCTAAAGAGATTTCACGCATTTTTTCCATATAAACTTTTTTCCTCGGCCTAGTCTTTGGCCTTTTCCTTTTTCAGGAGCTCCACGTTCAGAGACAGGCTCTTGAGCTCCCGAACCAGGACGTTGAAGGACTCCGGCAGGCCCGCTTCCAGGTCGTACTCGCCCTTGAAGATCTTTTCGTACATGCGGGTGCGGCCGGCCACGTCGTCGGACTTCACGGTGAGAAATTCCTGGAGGGTGTAAGCCGCGCCGTAGGCCTCCAGGGCCCAGACCTCCATTTCACCCAGGCGCTGGCCGCCGAACTGGGCCTTGCCGCCCAGGGGCTGCTGGGTCACCAGAGAGTAAGGTCCGATGGAGCGGGCGTGGATCTTGTCGGCCACCAGGTGATGCAGCTTCATCATGTACATCACGCCCACCGTCACGTCCCGGTCGAACTCCTCGCCGCTGCGGCCGTCCCGCAGTCTGGCCTGGCCGCCGAAGGGCAGCCCGGCTTCCTCGAGGCAGGCCTGGACTTCGGCTTCCGTGGCCCCGTCAAAGACCGGGGACGCCATGTGAATGCCGTCCTTATAGTGCTTTTCCCAGATCTCCCGCAGTTCGTCGAAGCTCAGGTCATCCAGTTCCTGGGCCAGGGGTCCGGTTTCGCCGAAAACCCTTTTCAGGCGGGCCTTGATGGCGTCCAGGCTGTAGAACCGGTCGATCATCTCGCCCACCTGACGGCCCAAGGCGTAGGAAGCCCACCCCAGGTGGGTCTCCATAACCTGGCCCACGTTCATGCGGGAGGGCACCCCCAGGGGGTTCAGCACGATGTCCACCGGAGTGCCGTCGGCAAAATAGGGCATATCCTCTTCCGGCATGATGCGGGAGACCACGCCCTTGTTGCCGTGGCGCCCGGCCATCTTGTCGCCCACCGCCAGCTTGCGCTTCATGGCCACAAAGACCTTGACCTTCTTGATGACCCCGGGGGGCAACTCGTCCACCTTGCGCAGCCGTCCCCAGCTTGGCCTCGAAGACCATGTTCACCAGTTGGATCTGGTCCTGGTAGCGGTCCAACAGCTGATCCACCTGGTCTTCGGTGCCCGCCTGCTCAAAAGAGACGTGGCGCCAGAACTCCAGGGGGTGGCGGGAGACCATCTCAGGCGTCACGATGGCGCCCTTCTCCAAGATAACGTTGCCGGTGCGCTGGTCTTCCAGGTTCTCTTCCAACTTTTTACCCACCACCAGCTCTTTGACCTTCTGGCGGTAGCTCTGGGAGATGATGGCGATCTCGTCGGCCTGGTCTTTCTGGAGCTTGGCCACCGCTTCGTCTTCGATGGAGCGGCTGCGGTCGTCCTTTTCCACGCCCTTCCGGGAGAAGACCCGGGCGTCGATGACCACCCCTTCGATGCCCGGGGGCACCCTCAGGGAAGTGTCTTTGACGTCGCCGGCCTTTTCGCCGAAGATGGCCCGCAGCAGTTTTTCTTCCGGGGTGAGCTGGGTCTCGCCTTTGGGGGTGATCTTGCCCACCAGGATGTCGCCGGGGCGCACCTCGGCCCCCAGCCGGATGATACCGGACTCGTCCAGGTGGCTCAGGGCGTCCTCACCCACGTTGGGAATGTCCCGGGTGATCTCCTCTTTGCCCAGCTTGGTGTCCCGGGCCATGACCTCGAATTCTTCGATGTGGATGGAGGTGAAGACGTCGTCCCGAATGAGGCGCTCGCTCACCAGAATGGAGTCCTCAAAATTGTAGCCGCCCCAGGGCATGAAGGCCACCATGACGTTTTTGCCCAGGGCCAGCTCTCCCACGGCGGTGGCGGGGCCGTCGGCGATGATCTGGCCGGCCTCCACCTTGTCCCCGGGAACCACGATGGGACGCTGGTTGAAGCAGGTGTTCTGGTTGGTGCGCTGAAATTTGGTCAGCTTGTAGATATCCACCGGGGAGCCGCCGCCGTCGGTGGGCGCCTCCGAGGCCCGGATGACGATGCGGGTGGAATCCACGTCCTCCACCACGCCCGAGCGCCGGGCCACCAGGGTGACGCCGGAGTCCCGGGCCACCACGCCCTCCATGCCGGTGCCCACCAGGGGGGTGCTGCTGGTCAACAGCGGCACCGCCTGGCGCTGCATGTTGGAACCCATCAGGGCCCGGTTGGCGTCGTCGTGCTCCAGGAAGGGGATGAGGCTTGCGGCCACCGACACCAGCTGGTTGGGCGACACGTCCATGTAGTCCACCTGGGAGGGATGGGCCGTGATGTACTCGCCGGTCCTCCGAGCTTCGATGTTGGACACCAGAAACCGCCCCTTGGCGTCCAGGGGGGCATTGGCCTGGGCGATGACCGCGTCCCCTTCTTCCAAAGCGCTCAGATACTTGACTTCCCGGGTGACCCGGGACTGCACCTTGCCGCCCGTCGTCTTCTTATCTACCACCCGGTAGGGGGTTTCCACGAACCCCAGCTCGTTGACCCGGGCGAAGGTGCTCAAAGACACGATGAGGCCGATGTTGGGACCTTCCGGCGTCTCAATGGGACAGATGCGGCCATAATGGGTGGGGTGCACGTCCCGCACTTCGAAGCCGGCCCGCTCCCGGGTCAAGCCCCCGGGGCCCAGGGCGCTGAGTCGCCGCTTGTGGGTGATCTCGGAGAGCGGGTTGGTCTGGTCCATGAACTGGCTGAGCTGCGAGGTGCCGAAAAATTCCTTGATCACCGCCTGCACCGGTTTGGCGTTGATGAGGTCGTGGGGCATGAGGGTGTCCAGGTCCTGGATGGCCATGCGTTCCTTGATGGCCCGCTCCATGCGCACCAGCCCCACCCGGAACTGGTTCTCCAACAGCTCCCCCACGGCCCGCACCCGGCGGTTGCCCAGATGGTCGATGTCGTCCACCGGTCCTTCCCGGTCCTTCTGGGTGATGAGCTCCTTGACCGCCAGGAGGATGTCCTCGGGGACCAGGGTGGTCTGGGTCAGGGCCAGACGCTCCTCCGCGGCCCTGAGTTTCAGGTCCAGTTTCAGGCGGCCCACCGGGGAGAGGTCGTAGTACTCGGGGTTGAAAAACAGGTTCTGGAAAAAGCTGACGGCCACTTCCTCGTTAGGCCGGTTGCTGGGGCGCAGCCGGCGGTAGATCTCCAGGACCGCGTCCTTCACCGTGTTGGTCTTGTCCGCCGCCAGGGTGTTACGGAGACAGGGGCTGATGTTGACCCCGTCGATGAAGAGGAGGTCCAGCTCCTTGATGCCCTTGTCCTGGAGCAGCTGAATCTTGTCCTCCGCGAGGATTTCATTGCACTGGGCCAGGACTTCGCCGCTCTCGGGGTCCAGGATGTCGTGGGCCACCACCTTGCCCACCAGGTCCACGGGCACCCCGGTGATGTCCGTCACCCCGGCCCGCTTCATCTTCTGGATGAGCACCGGAGTCAGGCGTTTGCCCTTCTTGATCAGGACGTCACCGCTCTTGGGGTCGGGAACGTCGGCGGAAGTGGTCTTGTCCACCAGCAGTTCGGGGATGAACTTGCGGCGGATGGTTTCGCCTTCCAGGGTAACCTGCTCGGTCTTATAGAAGAAATTGAGCAGCTCCTCGGTGGTGTAGCCCAGGGCCTTCAGCAGGATGGTGGCCGGGAACTTGCGCCGCCGGTCGATCCTGACGTACAGGATGTCTTTGGGGTCGAACTCGAAATCGATCCAGGAACCCCTGAGGGGAATCAGCCGGGCCGAGTAGATGATCTTGCCGCTGGAGTGGATCTTGGCCCGGTCGTGGTCGATGAACAGCCCCGGGGAGCGGTGCAACTGGCTCACCACCACCCGCTCGGTGCCGTTGATGATGAAGGTGCCGTTCTCCGTCATCAGGGGCAGGGTGCCGAAATAGATCTCCTGCTCCTTGATGTCCCGAATGGTCTGGGTTTTGGCTTCCGGGCCCACTTCGTAGACCACCAGGCGCACCCGGATCTTCATGGGGACTTCAAAAGTCATGCCCCGCTGCTGGCATTCGTCCACGTCGTACTTGGGGTCCGCCAGGCCGTACTCCACGAACTCCAGGGAACAGGCGCCGGAAAAATCCCGGATGGGAAAGACGCTTTTAAAGACGCCCTGGAGCCCGAAGTCCACGCGGGCCGCGGGTTCCACGTTTTTTTGCAAGAAACGGTGGTAGGACTCCTTCTGCATCTCAATGAGATTAGAGATGTCCACAATCCGTTCAATCTTGCCGAAATTTTTGCGATGCAGCCGTAAAGGCGATAATGCTTTGCCCATGGGCACTCCTTAAGGGATGGCCGGGAGGTTCAAGGGATGGTTCTTCTCAGGCAACTCCCCGCGTGCGGCCGGGGGAAAAGGATAAAGGAGTAAAGGGGAAAGATTTTTACCACCGAACTTTGCCGCTCTTCGCCTTTTAACCTTTTCGCCCGCAAGCCTTTTCCCAAACTGACTTGAGGGAGGGAAGTTCCAAGTTCTACTTTACTTCTACGGTAGCTCCCTGAGCTTCCACCTTCTTCTTGACTTCCTCGGCCTCTGCTTTGGAAACAGCTTCTTTCAAAGTGGTGGGGACGTTCTCCACCGCTTCTTTGGCTTCTTTCAGCCCCAGATTGGTAACCGCCCGCACTTCCTTGATCACCTGGATCTTGTTGGGACCGCAGGCGGTGAGGACCACGTCGAATTCCGTCTGCTCCTCTGCCGCCGGGGCCTCAGCCGCGGCTCCCCCAGGCATAGCCGCAGCCATCGCCATCGGTACGGCCGCGGAGACTCCAAATTTCTCCTCCAACTCCTTGATGAGCTGGGAAAGTTCCAACACCGTCATATTTGCCAGGTAGTCGACTACCTCAGCCCGGTTAATGGCCATTTCTTTTCCTCCTTAGTATTCGCTGCGAATCTTGCTATCTGAATTATGCAGCCGCTCACCCGTTGACCTGCGCTCCCGGCGCCGGCCCTAGAGCGGCCACAGGTCCAGGCTTATTCGGTCGGGGCCTCAGGGCTGCCGCCGCCCTCCGCCGGAGGCTCCGGCTCGGACTCCGGCTCCGGCTCCGCCGCCGCCTCCGGCGCCGCCTCGGGTGCCGCTTCCGGTGCGGCCGCGGGTTCAGCCGTGGGCTCCGCCGCGGGCTCCGCCGCGGCTTCGGCCGCGGGGTCCGGTTCGGACGCCGCCTTCTGATCTTTTAACGCCACCAGGACGTTAAGCAGGTTGCGGACCACCCCGGCCAGTACCGTGACCAGGGCCGTGGGCACTCCCTGCAGGACCCCCAGGAGCTGGGCCAGGAGCACTTCCCGGGCCGGCAGCTTGGAGAGGGCTTCCAGGTCTTTGCTGCTCAAAAGCTGGCCGCCCAGGACCCCCGCCTTGATCTGCAGCTGCGGCTTTTCCTGGGCAAACTTGATGAGCACCTTGGTCAGGGCCACCGGGTCGCCATAACCCAGGGTCAGGGCATTGGGACCGGTTAACTGGGAAGTGAGAGGGGCCATGGGAGACTCACCGGCCGCGGCCCGGCTCAAGAGGGTGTTCTTCACCACCTTGAGTTCACCGCCGGCCTCCTGCAGGCTGCGCCGCAGCCTGGTCATGTCTTCCACCTTCAGCCCTTTGAAATCCGAGAGAATCCCGATCTGGGACTTGGCCACCTTCTCCTGGATTTCCTGGACGATCTCCGCTTTCTCTTGCTTACGCACCCTCTATCTCCTTTACAGCAGCCGCACCAGGTTCTTCACGTCGGACGCGTCCACCGGAATTCCAGGACCCATGGTGGTGGACAGGTAGATGCCCTTCATATAGGTTCCCTTGCTGGTGGCCGGTTTCAGGCGGACCAAGGTGTCCATGAAGGCCGCCAGGTTCTGCAAGAGCTTGTCGGACCCGAAAGAGGCCTTGCCCACGGGGGCGTGCACCACCCCGCCCCGGTCCACCCGGAACTCCACCTTGCCGCCCTTGAGTTCATTCACCGCCTTGGCCACGTCGAAGGTGACGGTTCCCACCTTGACGTTGGGCATCAGGCCCCGGGGACCCAGGATTTTGCCGATCTTCCCCACCGCGCCCATGAGGTCCGGGGTGGCCACGGCCTTGTCGAAGTCCAGCCAGCCGCCCTTGATGCGCTCGATGAGGTCATCGGCCCCCACGAAGTCGGCGCCGGCGTCCATGGCCTCTTTTTCCTTTTCGCCCTTGGCGAAGACCAGGACCCGCACGGTTCTGCCCAGTCCATGGGGCAGGACCACCGCGCCCCGGACCATCTGGTCCGCGTGCCGGGGGTTGACCCCCAGGGCCACCGCGGTCTCCACGGTCTCGTCAAACTTGCTGGACGCGCCGGCCAGGGCCAGGTTCATCGCCTCGGCAAAGGGGTAGCGTTGGTTGCGGTCCACCTTGGCGGCGGCCTCCCGATATCGCTTGCCATGTTTGGCCATCGGTATGTCACACTCCCTTTTGAGTCAGTTGCCAGTTGTCAGTTTCGAGTTTTCAGTTTTCAGTTTTCTTTTTACTGGCTACTGACTACTGGCTACTAATCCGTAATCTCAATACCCATGCTCCGGGCGGTGCCCGCGATGCTGTGCATGGCAGATTCCAGGTTGGTGGTGTTCAAGTCCGGCATCTTTTGCCGGGCGATTTCCTCTAACTGGGCCTTGGTGATCTGCCCCGCCTTCTCCCGCCCCGTTTCCTTGGCCCCCTTGGCCAGTTGGGCCGCCTGCTTGAGCAACACCGAGGCCGGCGGGGTCTTGGTCACGAAGGTGAAGGAGCGGTCGGCGTAAACCGTGATCAACACCGGAATGATGGTTCCTTCCTGGCTCGCGGTCCTGGCGTTGTAGCTCTTGCAGAATTCCATGATATTGACCCCGTGCTGCCCCAGGGCCGGGCCGATGGGGGGCGAGGGGTTGGCTTGTCCTGCCGGAATTTGCAGCTTGATCTGCGCGATTACTTTTTTGGCCATTAAGAAGCTCCTTGGCTTTCAGCTTTCAGCTTTCAGCAGTCAGCAAAATACTGCTAAAATATTATTGCATTTCTGTCGTGATATCTTTTAAGCCCAATTCCTCAAGAAGACCCATGAGACTGGACTTAACATCCCTTCCTGTCATATTAACCACTCCGACCCCAACAAATTGCCTATAAACAAGCTCACAAAAATCATTTCCGAATAATAATAGTTTGTCCATTGCATCATATGAAGGGAGGTTATTCACATTGAATCCGTATTCACCATGAGCCGCATATTTATCTCTAAATGTTTTGAAACGGTCCAATTCATTTTTATATTTTTTTCTAAATTTCTTTATAGTTCCATCTAATGAAGACATTATATTTTTATTATCAAATGTTCCGTCATACGTTTGAATAAAATCTTTAAGTTTTGAACTATCTAATACCACAGCAGAATCTTTAACTAAGTTGCGAAATACTCCGCTAATAGAATTAAGTTCATATCCTTTCGTTTGATGCTCATACATCTTACAGATACTTAAAGTAATAGAGGTAATCGCAAGTCTCTGAAGATATCCAAAAACTTTGTCCCAACACCGCGTTTCTTAATGCTATCAGCATTGGTAGAGATCAAACAATAAATGTCTAACTCCTGTCTAAGTGCATAAACCAGCTTCGAAAGATTAATGTTCTTGCGATCAATTTGTGTATTTATTAGCGGTTGAATCAATGATAATTTCCTTAATCCATCTCCGCTATCGTAAGTTCCGAATCTTATTGTGTTTCAAGCTGATAGCTGACCGCTGAAAGCTGACAGCTATATCTTCTCCAACTGCGTAAACTCCAGCTCCACCGGCGTGGGCCGCCCGAAGACGCTGATCATCACCCGCACCCGGCCCCGGTCCGGCCGCACTTCGTCCACCACCCCGGTAAAATTGGCGAAGGGGCCGTCGGTGACCTGCACCTTGTCCCCTTGCTCAAACTTGATCTTGGGCTTGGGCCTGAGCACCCCTTCCTGCATCTGGGCGATGATCTTGGCCGCGTCCTCCTCGGGGATGGCCACCGGCTCGTCCTTGCTGCCGATGAAGCCGGTAACCTTGGGCGTATCCTTCACCAGGTGCCAGGACTCGTCGGTCAACTCCATGCGCACCATGACGTAACCCGGGTAAAACTTGCGGGAGCTGAGCTTCCGCTCCCCTTTGACCATCTCCTCCACCGTTTCCGTGGGCACCAGGACCTCCTCGACGAGGTGCTCCAGGCCCCGGGACTTGGCCCGCTCCAGAATGGCGTTCCTGACCTTCTGCTCAAAGCCGGAATAAGTGTGGATGATGTACCATTTAGGGGCCACGGTCGCGTCCTTTACTCAGTGCATGACGATACGTACCAGCCGGGAGAGGGCGAAGTCCACCAGACCCAGGTAGACGGCAATGATGACCACCAGGATTAGGACCACGCCGGTGGTGCCCAGGGTCTCCTTGCGGTTGGGCCAGGTGACTTTTTTTAACTCCAGCCAGGCTTCTGATACAAACTGGGTGGTATTGTGCCAATATTGGGTGACCGGGGGCAGCTTGACGCTCCAGGAGCGCTTGGGCTTGGGCTTCAACTTGACCACCTGACCCCGAGTGCCGCTTAAGCCTGCCTCTTTCGGCGCCGTTTTGTCCTTCGTTTTTATGATCTTTTTCATGCTGGATCCGCCCTACTTTTCCCCCGGCAGAAAGCCTCAGGTCCCCTCGCGCCGGGGAAATACCCGCCCCCCGGCAGGGGCTCATCGCCTGTTTGGTCCAATTATCCTGGGGCACCTCGGTCAGGGGAATTCAAGGAGAGAATCAGATTGTTCGGCTAGCTGGCGGTATCTCACCACCGACCCCTTAATCCCATGTTCTTGCACCATAAATGCCCTTGCCTAAGGGCCCAACCAAGAATAACAAGGTGGAACAGCCGCCCTCGGCCGTTCTTGAAAAAAAGATATGGTGGGCAGTGCCCACCCTACACTCGTCCGCTGCCGACGCTTCGTGGTCTTGGCTGAAAGCTCAATGCTGACCGCGGTTTTCATATAATTGGCAGGCCAGGAGGGATTCGAACCCCCAACATCCGGTTTTGGAGACCGGCGCTCTAACCGTTCGAGCTACTGGCCTGTCTTCCGCCCCTACTTGCTCTCCCGATGGAGGGTATGGGTCCGACAAAACGGACAATATTTCTTGAAGGCCAGCCGGTCGGGAGTCCGCCGCTTGTTCTTGGTGGTCGTATAATTCCGGCGCTTGCAATCCGTACAGGCTAAGGTAACGATGTCTCTCATCTTTTATTCCAATATTTTGCTTACCACCCCGGCGCCCACGGTGCGGCCGCCTTCCCGGATGGCGAAACGCAGCCCCTCTTCCAGGGCCACGGGGGTGATCAGGGTCACTTCCATGGCGACGTTGTCGCCGGGCATCACCATCTCCACGCCTTCGGGGAGTTTGGCCACCCCGGTGACGTCGGTGGTGCGCAGATAAAACTGGGGCCGGTAGCCGGTGAAAAACGGGGTGTGGCGCCCGCCTTCCTCCTTGGTGAGCACGTAGACCTCGGCCATGAACTTGGTGTGGGGCGTGATGGACCCGGGCTTGGCCACCACCTGGCCCCGCTCCACTTCGTCCTTCTTGATGCCCCGGAGCAAGAGACCCACGTTGTCGCCGGCCTGGCCGTAGTCCAGGGTCTTCCTAAACATCTCCACCCCGGTGCACACCGTCTTCTGGGTGGGGGCGAAACCCACGATCTCGATCTCTTCGCCCACCTTAACCTGGCCCCGCTCACAGCGGCCGGTGACCACGGTGCCCCGGCCGGAAATGGTGAACACGTCCTCGATGGGCATCAGGAAGGGCTTGTCGATGTCGCTGCACCGGCTCCGGAATGTAGTTGTCCAGGGCGTCCATGAGCTCGAAGATGGGCTTCACTTCCGGGGCGTTAAAATCGTCGGCTTCCAAAGCCTTCAGGGCCGAGCCCTTGATGATGGGGATGTCGTCCCCGGGGAAGTCGTACTTGCTCAAAAGTTCCCGCAGCTCCAGCTCCACCAGCTCGATGAGCTCCGGGTCGTCCACCAGGTCCACCTTGTTGAGGAAGACCACGATGAAGGGCACGCCCACCTGGCGGGCCAGCAGTATGTGCTCCCGGGTCTGGGGCATGGGGCCGTCGTCCGCCCCCACCACCAGGATGGCCCCGTCCATCTGGGCCGCGCCGGTGATCATGTTCTTGATATAGTCCGCGTGCCCCGGGCAGTCCACGTGGGCGTAGTGGCGCTTGTCGGTCTCGTACTCCACGTGGGCCAGGGCGATGGTGATGCCCCGCTCTTTTTCTTCCGGCGCCTTGTCGATCTGGTCGAAGGGCACGTATTGCGCCAGCCCCTTCTTGGCCAAATGCTTGGTGATGGCTGCGGTCAGAGTGGTCTTGCCGTGGTCGATGTGCCCGATGGTCCCGACGTTCACGTGGGGCTTCTTGCGCTCAAACTTCTTCTTGGCCATCTCATCTCTCCGAAAACTTGGTTAACCTACCCGGCTCGCCGGCTGGGACTGAGAATGATTAATGGAGCCCACGACCGGGATCGAACCGGTGAACCTCATCCTTACCAAGGATGTGCTCTACCAACTGAGCTACGTGGGCTAAAAAGCAAATGGAGCGGGAAACGGGACTCGAACCCGCAACCCTCAGCTTGGAAGGCTGATGCTCTGGCCATTGAGCTATTCCCGCGTATCCCTTGGGAAATGGTGGAGAGGGGAGGATTCGAACCTCCGAAGGCTGAGCCAACGGGTTTACAGCCCGTCCCCTTTGGCCGCTCGGGAACCTCTCCAGACTGATAAATTTGACCCTCCCTGGAGCTGGCGATGGGACTCGAACCCGCAACCTGCTGATTACAAATCAGCCGCTCTACCATTGAGCTACGCCAGCCTCTCAAGCCCCATTCCACAGGCCAGAACTGCCCAAATTTTAACTTTATAAAATTACCCTTTAGTAAAACATTTGTCAATATTTTTCCGGAGAATTTGTGCATCCAGGGAAAAAATCCTGGCCGGAACGCGGGAGGAATAAGAAGGGGATAATGAGGAAGAGCGCCTCCAGGATAACTTTTATATTATAAGAGAGATCAGCCCGCCGGTCAAGGCCCACCCCCGCGGAGTCTTTCAGGTTCAGGTTCAGGTCTGGCTCGGTAACTTTGTTTTCTTGTGGAAGGTCGCCGGGAGTCGGCTGCAAAAAAGTCTTGCCAATCTGCTCTATGCCGGATTTCCGGCTTGCTTCCATCCCTCGATTCTGCAAAATCCTCCACCAGGAACTTCTGTCGTTATGCCCCTCATAGCCATAACTATTTGGAATTTTTAAGAAGTTCCGCGTTTGGCAAGATAGCTGGCATCGAATATTCTTTAGATTGATTGCGATATGAACAAGACACGCCGAGCCCCTATGCTACTTACCTTTTAAATTCACTTAATTATACGTAGACTTAGGACCAATTCTTTCATAGCTCCTCCATGACAACTGATAGGTAATTTTACCTATACGATAATAGGTACTTATGCCTAGGACCGAATCGTGCTTTCCCTGATTTACCTTCAGTCTCCGATGTATCATAATTAACACAATGTTTGATCTTCTGCGTGATAGAATGAATTTGTGAGCTGCACCTGAAGCTGCACCTTTAATTACAATGAGGATATTTTATGCTTATATGCCGATATCAATAACTAAATTGTAGGATATTGGATTAACGGTTGAGATTTATTGATGATTATAATTAATTAGCGCCAACTACGCAATTTGATACTGCTCCAAGGAGCTTTATTTCGATTGCAAAAAGTAATTAAAATAAGTTATCGAGAGCAAGGCTACGTTAAAGGAGACGGCTATGGGAAAGAAAGAACTTGTTGCAATGTTAATGGAGAGCCCGTTTTACTTTGATATCCTGCTTGGAGAGCGGTTGGTGATCGTACAACAACATTCACGGCGATTTTTAGGTAAAACCAAGCTCGATCAACCCATTGATTCAAAGAAAGTCACCGACTCGATTGTAGTTGATGAAAGGGATTTCGGGAAAGTGACCACGATAATCGTGGGATATATTCCACCGAATCGGGCTTTCCCTGATTTACGTTTAGTCTCCGGTGAATCATAATTAACTCAAAAACCTTAAACTCAAAACTCAAGAAAACTTGAAGGGGAACAAACATGGAAAAGATCCGGAATTTCTTTAAAGATGAATCCGGCGCCAGCGCAGTGGAATACGCCCTGCTGGTATCCATGATCGCCTTGGTCATCATCTCTGCGGTCACCTCCCTGGGCACCAGCGTCAGCAGCAAGCTCAACCAAGCCGCTAACGCTATGGGCAGCTAAGGCCCAGTCGACAGGGATCTGGCGTCAATAGTGGGGAATTGCAGTGGTAATGAGGAAGAGGCACTTGACACGTTTTCAACAGATGAGATCGGGACGTAAATCCATGGTTAACAATCTCTGTTTGCAGAGGGGGTAATCAAAATGCTTACTTTTAAAGACTTCGGATGTTGTCTACACCAACCGAGCCACGTCACATTTACCGGCCATGAAGCCAAGGTAATGCAAGACATTCTGTACAATCTTCCTCATGACGGTGTGGGTCAGTTCTATATATGCGAACACGGCAATTCACATCGCTTCACCTTCAATCAGGACATAGTCAAGTCGAACGTTCATATGCAAAGAGCGTCAGAGGAAATAATACAAACCCAGTGCCATTTCGCGGATGTAAGGGCCAACTGGTGGGATGCCCCCCATATCGCTGGAGGCTACGTGGGAGGTTAAGCTAAGTCTTTGCGTAAAGTCAACCGGGATTATTGGGGGATTATGCGGGAGTTTAGATATTCAGATCATATCTATAGTTTCTCCCAGCCCGATGATAACTACAAAGTTTGGCAAGTTAGTCGCACTGTCGACCCTTCACTCGGAGGACCGACAAGAAATGAGGTATCGGGTCATTTAAGGACTGGTATGTCCAAATGTGGAAAAAAACTTTTTCAGCGAAAGTTTTGCTATCATGCCTCCCACGAAGCCTACCGGTTAGGAATAGACTAAGCTAAGGCTATCAATATAATCTTGCTTAAATTTATTTTATCATGCCAATTAGTTGCAATTTGTGAGGTCCCTTATGATTCACTGTCCAGTATGTGAGATATATGTTGCAGAAGAAGGATTGGAATTCTGCGCCCAGTGCGCTCGGGAGTTAAAGGCCTGCTCTTCCGGTATGCCTGAAGATGAAAGAGCAAATTACGATAAAAGGTTGGAAATAGCCCGCAGGAACTGGCAGGTTCTCCAAAAACTAAAGGTAAAACCGCTGAGTAGGTTCGAGCAGAACGGGCTATTGGAATTTTTCAATGAGAGATAATAACTGCTATGATCCGAAACTTATCGCAGAGCCAAAAACCTCCCATATCCAGATCATATTCACACTTTTGGGCCTGAAATTTTCCTGCCTTTCCCGCCGGTAATCTGGCGTTCCTCTATCAACGACATCTGAAATTATCCGCCTTACAGATGCTCGCGCAGGATATGGAAATCATATACGCAGTTTTTGCTGACTCGGGGATAAGGGAAGGTTTTGGCAAGTGATCTTCTATTTATGTTCTGTTCTCCCAAGAGTTTAATTTCCTCAGTGTAATGTGCTATCATGCCTTCTACAAGAAGAATAGGCTTTTCCGGTTAAAGTCGGGAAGGCGGGTCCCAAAACCACCTGAACCTGTGAGGTCTTCAATGTTCTGAGGAAAAGTCATCTAAAAGAAGCTGTATTGCCAAAAGTAATTGTACGTAGGAAGGTTAACTGCCACTTCCTGAAGTTTAAGAGGAGGTAACGACATGCTTAAAACGCCTTGCCGGTTTTTGTTCATCGTATTCGTTGCGGCCATCTGTTGGTTCAACGTCTGTGCGCAAACTGTGGTAGCCGCCCCAATAAGTAAGGATCTTCCCTTGAGCACAATCCAGGCCATCGCCCAAGAAGCCTATATTTACGGGCTCCAGCAAGTGGTGTTCTATGAGATGCGGTATGGCTACACCCAACTGAGAAGCTCACCTCATTATGTTGGGATCAACCGACTGTGGTGGCTGCGCAAGCCCATTACCCCGGAGCTTCGGCAGATCGTTACTCCGAATGCCACCACCCTGTATGGTTTTGGGTTTTTCGATTTGTCCAAGGAACCGATAGTTGTGGAGTTGCCTGCCATCAAAGATCGGTATTACTCTTTCCAGACCATGGACCAATATGGCGACTACTTTTTCTATGCGGGCAATCAATTCACCGGAACCAAGGCGCAAAAGTATCTCCTCTTAGGACCGGGCTGGAAAGGGAAGGTCCCGGACGAGTTCAAGGGAATTGAGATCATCCAGGCACCCTCCAATGCAGGCTTCATGGTCATGCGCCTAGCTCTCAAGAATTATAACGAGGATGAGGTGCACACAGTCAACGAATATCAGGACCAGGTGACCACAACCCCCCTCATGGAGTGGGTTTCCAACGGGAAAAGGGGTGTTCCCTATGACAAACAATCCAAGGTTAAGGGCGCCTATGCCAACTTCTCCGGTATGGCCGAATTGACCGAGGCCCTGGTGGAAAAACAGACCGCCATGGACTTTTTTCGGCTGCTTAGCCTGGTCTTAAATGACTCTTCCATAACCAGGCGACCTAACTCGGTGAAGGAAAGGCAAACACTACGCGCCTTGCTAAAATTGGCCTGGCACCGAATGAGTTGTTCAACCCCGAGGACTTAAGCCAGGCCCAGAAGGGCGCACTGGAGAAAGGGTTTCTGACCGGCAGAGAAGTTGTTAAGACGGCAACCCGGAACAGCCTCATCAATATGAACGGCTGGATGCTGAGTAAGGACATGGGTCGGTACGGCACCGATTATCTGGTGCGGGCAGTGGTTGCTGATGCAGGCTGGGGGGGCCCTGAGGCCAAATCTCATACCGGCGCGCTCTGCTTCGTGGATTCTGCGGGAAAGCAACTCAACGGGAAACACCGGTATACCTTGACTTTTGATACCAAGAACCTGCCGCCGGTCAGCGAGTTCTGGGATATCCCCATCTACGACATCCAGGGCTACTTTGTTGACAACAAAATCAAGCGCTACACTGTCAACAGTTTTATGTACGAGCGGGGCGAGTTCTCCGTGGACAAAGACGGCAGACTAACCTTTTATATTCAATATGAGGAACCCACAGACCCAAACCAGCGCAAGAACTGGTTGCCGGCCCCTGAAGGAGATTTCCGTTTCGCTGCCCGCTTTTATGGGCCTTATGCACCCTTAATTTTCGGAACTTATAAGATGCCCTTGGCTCAGCGGGTTGATTGAGGCTTGCAGCACCGCATGCAGTTAAAAGGTCATCGGTGGCGCTATCTGTCCTGACTTAGAAACTTATCAAGGCGCTAAAATTTCAACCTATCCTCACCAAACCACATTAGAGCAGGGTTATTGCTGTCTACCTATGGCAAGCTTCGCCATAGACGAAACCTCATTAAAATGATACAAGGGACGGAATTTTGAAAAACAAGACCAACCCCAGGGGATAAAGGTCATGAGAACCTGGCGGTGCATTGAATGGTTAGGGATAGTGCTTATCTTGTTAGCCTCCCCTGCCGGGGCCGGAGGTCTTTGGCTCTATGAAATGGGGACCCCGGATCTGGGCACCGCCTCTGCGGGGAGGGCGGCCATGGCTTTGGACGCATCCACTGCCTTCGGCAACCCCGCAGGCATGACCAAACTGGAGCGGTCCCAATTCCTGGGAAGCTTTCAGTTGATCCTGCCTTCCATCTACTTCAACGTCGAACCGGGGACTACCTTCGGCCGCCCGGGGGAAACCGGTAACGCCGGCATCCCCTTGCCAAGCGCCGCGGGCTTTTACGTCCACAAAATATCTCCCGACTGGCGTCTCGGGGTGAGCCTGTCATCTTACCTGGGCCTGGGGGCCAATTACGGGGACACCTGGGCCGGGCGCTACCACCTGCAAGCCGCCAAGCTTTTGACCGCGGCTTTGACCGCTACCGCGGCCTATAAAGTCAATGATTGGCTGTCCTTAGGCGCCGGTCCGACCTTGATGGTGGGAAAACTCAAACAGTCGACGGCCATCAACAACGTTTTGGATGGATCCCCGGACGGCCGGCTTACCCTCAACAATTGGGCCTTTGGGGTTGGCGGCATAGCAGGGGTCCTCCTTGAACCACGCCAGGGGACCCGCTTCGGCGTTACTTACCTTTCTGCCGTGGATTTGACCTTTGACGACGTGGTCAGCACCGATGGCCTGGGACCGGTGTTAAGCGCTATTTTGCGAGCCAGAGGCCTCCTGGGAAGCAAAGTCGACCTGACCTATACCATCCCCCAACAGGTCATGGTAAGCGCTTATCAGCAAATCACCGATAGGTTTGCGCTGATGGCCAATCTGGGCTGGCAGAACTGGGCGCAGTTCGGGAAAATCAACGTCAGCATCGCCTCCTCCACCCCCACCA
>CAWBPT010000030.1:0-16705 GCA_963790655.1 uncultured delta proteobacterium
CCCCAGCTTTTCCACCCGCACGCCGATCAGCCGAATCAACTTTCGCTGGGGGTTTTCCCGCCGGTCCAGGAAGGGCATGAGGAGTTTCATGGCTTCGAAGCGCAGGGTGCGTCCTGAGTCACTCGGGGTGGTCAAGGTGTGGGACCGGGTGTAGGTATCGAAATCCGCGAAGCGCACCGTCACCACCACGGTGCGGTACTTGGTGAAGCCCTCGGCCTTAAGGCGCCGCCAGACCTCCCCACACATGAACCAGAGGCGTTCAAAGATAAACTGCAAGTCCAGGGTATCCTTGGCAAAGGTTTCCTGTTCCCCCACGGATTTGGGTTCCCACTCCACCACCAGGGGGCTGTCGTGGCGTCCCCGGAGGCGTTCATAGAGCCCCGGCCCCCACTTGCCGAACATTTCCTGGAGTTCCTGGGGAGAAAATTGCTTCAGGTCCCGGACCAGCGTGATTCCCCGTTTGGCCAGAAATGCTTCCGTCTTGGGGCCGATGCCGGGGATCTTCCGCACGGGCATGGGTTCCAGAAAGGCCTCGGCTTCTTCCGCCCTCACCACCGTCAAGCCGTCGGGTTTTTGGAAATCCGAGGCAATCTTGGCGATCAGCTTGTTGGGGCCCAGGCCGATGGAGGCGATGAGGCCCTCCCGGGATTTAATCTCTTGCTTTATCTGGCGGCAGATGTCGGCCGCCGCCTCGTAGGTCCCGGCGAAGCTCAGGTCGAAGTAGGCCTCGTCGATGCCGGCTTCTTCCACCACCTGGGAGAATTCCCGCAGCAGGGCCATGAGGCGGTCCGAAATCTCAGCATACCTGCGGTAGTTCCCCCTGACAAAAAACGCGGCGGGCCGGCCCCGGCGCCGGGCGGCTTCGGAGAGCTTCCAGGCCCGGGAGATGGGCATGGCCGAATGGATGCCGTAGACCCGGGCCGGGTAGTTGGCGGTGGAAACCACGCCCCGGCCTTTGCCGCCCGCGGGGTCGGCCCCCACCACGATGGGCAAGCCCTTGAGCTCCGGGTGGTCCCGCTCTTCCACGGCCGCAAAAAAGGCGTCCATGTCCAGGTGGCCGATAAGACGCATGATCATCTATTCTAATCATGGATCAGGAGGGGGGAAAGCAATAAAGCGCCGCGAGGAAGGTCCTGGGCCCTCAAATGCCGTGGAGAAATACTGCGGTTTGGCAGGGGCCGTCCCAACAACTTTCTCGCTACTATTGCCGAGGGGAGGAAGATAAGCCTTTAAAAACTTTTCTGGGCCGGGGAAGTGGTTTCTCGGGTGACGAAGAATTACCCCACAGTTGATCATTCTTCAATGCATTGCCCCACTAATTGCATTTTTTACTTGACACTCGTGCAATAATCACATTCATTGTAAATGTTACAGAGGTTATGGTGTTGGGAAACCGATGCGCCATGGCCTCAGGCTGAATTCGATACCGGCTGAAGAAAATTATTGTTAAGATAAATCGATACCGAAACGGGCCACCGGCGGTTAAAGCAAATGACGGGTTATGACGATTCATTGAATTGTATGAATAAAGTCATCGACTTGGCAATGGCCAGGCGCCTGCGGTTACTGCGGCAGATCAGGGAGGTGCATGGGCCCTGGTGGAACACCTGGTTCCTGCCCAGAGGCGAGGATTTGGACCGCCTGACCCCGGAAGAACTGCGGCGGGGCGGCCTGTGGGGCCCCACGGTGGACCGGGGCCGGCTAAACGGGGCCGATTTGGGGCTCTTGGGGCTGAATTAGCCTCAAAGTCCTCACCGGTTCCCGGCGCCCTGAACTGATGCCGGGCCATCGTCTTTCCAGGGACGAACCTCCCGGGTTCCCTACTTTCCTTTTAAAACCCTGCTTGATATGCCGCTCTTGCTTTCCGCCCGATTCATCCGGACTGGATTACCCGGGAATATCTCTCTTTTAGACGCGGGAGGACCACCTCCAGGCATGGAGACTTGACGGGATGGGTAAGGCCTCGACCAAAAAAAGAAAAAACCCGAAGAAAAGGGGGGCAATCCCAGACAGCCGCCGGACCCTATTCGGTTTCGTTGACGAGGCCATTGCCCAACGGGAGAAAGAAACGGTTATCGAGATTGCCGCAGGGGAGAAGACCAGGGGCCAGGCCCTGGAGTTGGCGCTGACCGCTATTATCCTGGCCGATCATTTAATCGGGCTCTTCGAGGCCGAAAACAACCTGCCCCGGCCCATTGCTTGCCGGCCCGGCTGCCACTTCTGTTGTTACAACCAGATCGAGTTGACCCCGCCGGAGGCCCTTCTCCTGGGTGACTATGTGGAGAAGAATTTCTCCGACCATAACAGGCAGAAACTGCGGGATAAAATCGAGAGGTCGGTCAATATCATGGCCGGCAAAAGCAAGAAAGAGATCGCCCGAATCCGGCAAGAGTTGCCCTGCCCCTTTCTGGAGGAAGGGCAGTGCACGGTTTACCCGGTGCGGCCTTTAGTCTGCCGGGCCATGCACGCCCTGGACGCCGGGCAGTGCAAGGCGGCCCTAAAATCCACCGATCTCATGGCCGCGGAGCATTATGCCCACCGCCGGGTGTTTACCATGTCCGTGGTCAAGGGTTTGCTGGACGGCTGCCGGGAAATTGGCTGTGAATCCGGTTACCTGGATCTGGCCGGAGCTCTTAAGGATTTTTTCGCCCAGCCAAGCCTCATAGAGCGGTGGCTAATGGGTGAGAAGGTTTTTAGCCGGTTAACGCCCCTGGCCTGGAGAACCAGATAGAGGCGCGGCGGCCGTGCCCCTACCATTGCCTCAATTCCTCCTGAGGGTCGGAACCCCGGAAAATTGGTCCCGAAGCCAAAAAGGGCCGGCAACCATTTGATTGTCGGCCTTTTTATATTCTCTCAACTTAAATTTGGTGGAGATGAGGGGACTTGAACCCCTGACCTCCTGCATGCGAAGCAGGCGCTCTTCCGGCTGAGCTACATCCCCACGCGGTTTAATTATGGCGGGTTAGTTGATGATGTCAAGCACATTTGAGGGAAAGGCCCGGGCTCCGGCGCCCATGAGGCGCATAGCGATGAGCCCAAGGCCGCTCAAGAAGGGAGGCGGCGGCGGGGCCCCCACCGCCCTACACTGCCTGCACTGACGTGAGTCCCGGCACCTCCTTCATCAGGAGTTTTTCCACCCCTTGTTTCAAGGTCATCTGGGACATGGGGCAGCCCTTGCAGGCGCCGGTCAACCGCACTTTGACCACCCCGTCGGTGACTTCGACGAGTTCGATATCCCCGCCGTCCCGCTGCAGCATGGGGCGGATCTTGGCCAGAGCCTGCTCTACCGATGCTTTGATGTCGCTCACTTAAAGGCCTCCAGAGAAGAATTGAGTCTATCATAAAATGATAACATTTGCTAAGCGTTTGTAAATAGACAGTAACGGTTCATGATCCCCAGGGCTCAAAACGAAGGATGAAAAATTAAGGGTGGCGGGCACGGAGGCCCGCCCTACCGGTTTACTTTCAGAGAAAAGCAAAAGGCTCACGGGGTCAGTTGGAACACCGCCTGGATATGGGCCTTGATCTCCTCTTCCCCCACTTCTATGGGGGTGGGGGCGGCGCCCGGGGCGGCCATGTAGGCTTCACCCGCGGCTCTGAGCGGCATAGGGCGCACCCCGGTGGAGATCTTTTCCACCCCCTTGATCTTGAGACCCGAGGCCTGGGCCAGGGCTTCGGCCAGGCGCCGGCCTCGTCCCAGGGCGTCCACCGCCGCCTCCCGCTGCAGTTCTTCCAGGCGGGAGTGCCCCCAGTAGGGGCCGTTGAGGCGAGAGGTGCCGGATTTTAGCGAAGTGTCGATGACCCGACCCAGGCGCTCCAGGTCCCGGACCTCCAGCTGGAAGCGGTGCACGGCCTGGTAGCCCTTGATTTCCGAGGGACGGGTCTTGTCCCCCGGAGTCCGCACCGGCTGGACGCGCAAGCTGAGGGTCCGGACCTTGTCCTCCGGTCCCAGGGTCTTCTTCAGGGCCGCCAGGAGATTTTGCGCCCGGCCGGCGGCCTCCGCGGAGGCCGCCTCCGCGGTGGCCGCCTGGGTCTCCACTTCCAGGGTCAGGGTGGCCATATCCGGCTTGGCCATGACCTTGCCTTCCGCCTCCACGCTGACGGTGGGAGGCCCGGGCGCCTCCGCCGCCAGGGCCGGAGAAAGGCAGCAGAGCGCCATGAAAACGGCGATTAGCAAGCCCTTGCACTTTACCGTGAAAACTTCAAATCCCCTTAAATTCCCCTTTTCCCAAGGGGGACTTTGAACCCCCCTTGGGAAAAGGGAGGTAGGGGGGATTTTAATTCCGCGGGGCTGAGACATATATGGTTCATGGACTTTTAGCCGTGACATTCTGCCTCCTTTTGAGGTCCGGGCAAAAGCCGGTTGCCGGGGGGGCCCCAGCCGCTGGCGAACCCCTTGGCCCGGCTCCCCAGGTCTGGTTCCCATTAACATATAAATCAAAGTCTCCGTTGGCAAGGCGGAACCGGAAGTTTGGTTGCCAATACCCCCAAAGTAATTATATTATGACCTTAAGACATCACGCGAGGTGATCATGGCTGAGAAACCGCCATCTTCTGCAGCCCGCTACTCCATCATCTATCTGCTGGCCATAATGGCGGGGCTGTTGATTTTTCAATATTACAGCGCCGTGGAGCGGACCTTTGAAATTTCTTACAGCGAGTTTCGCCACCTGGCGGAGAGCAAGGGCGTTAACGATCTGGTCATCAGCTCTGAGACCATCAGAGGCCGGCTGCTGCCCAGCGGCATAGAGGAACTGGCCAAAGAGAGAAAGGAGCCGGACCTCGCCAAGAAGCTGGAGAAGCAGTTCGACAAGAAAGAGCCCGCCTTCACCACCGTGCGGATGGAAGATGGCGATCTCGTCGGGCTGCTGGACAAACAAGACCTCAAATACCGGGCCGTGCCGGAGAAGACCTGGCTCACCGGGATTCTCTCCTGGGTTCTGCCCATGGCGCTGCTGGTGGGCATCTGGATTTACTTTTTCCGGAAGATCGGCACCGGCGCCGGCGGCCTCATGACCGTGGGCAAAAGCAAGGCCAAGATCTACGTGCAGGACGAGACCAAGGTCACCTTCGCCGACGTGGCCGGCGTGGATGAGGCCATCGAGGAACTGAAAGAGATCATCGAGTTCTTGAAAAACCCGGCCAAGTTCCAGCTGCTGGGGGGTAACCTCCCCAAAGGGGTCCTGCTGGTGGGTCCGCCCGGCACCGGCAAGACCTTGCTGGCCCGGGCCGTGGCCGGGGAGGCCGGGGTGCCTTTCATGAGCCTTTCCGGCTCCGATTTCGTGGAAATGTTCGTGGGGGTGGGGGCCGCCCGGGTGCGGGATCTGTTCGCCACGGCCCAGGAAAAGGCCCCGTGCATTATTTTCATCGATGAGCTGGACGCCATCGGCAAGGCCCGGGGATTCAGCCCCATGGGGGGCCCCGAGGAGCGGGAGAACACCCTGAACCAGTTGCTGTCCGAAATGGACGGGTTCGACACCCGCAAAGGAGTCATCATGATGGCGGCCACCAACCGTCCGGAGATTCTGGACCCGGCCCTCATCCGGCCCGGACGCTTCGACCGCCACATTCTGGTGGATCGGCCGTCCCTCAATGGGCGGGAAGACATCTTAAAGATCCACTCCCGCCGCATCAAACTCTCTCCCGACGTGAACCTGACCACCCTGGCGGCCCGCACCCCCGGCATGGTGGGCTCGGACCTGGCCAACATCGTCAACGAGGCGGCCCTGCTGGCGGCCCGGAAAAACAAGACCGCGGTGGAGATGGACGACTTCGAGGAGGCCATCGACCGGGTGGTAGCCGGCCTGGAGAAACGCAACCGGGTCATGAACCCCCGGGAAAAGGAGATCGTGGCCTACCATGAAACGGGCCACGCCCTGGTGGCCGAGGCTCTTCCCACCACCGACAAGGTGCACCGGGTGTCCATCATCCCCCGGGGCATCGGGGCCCTGGGCTACACCATGCAGCTGCCCACCGAGGACCGGTACCTCATGACCAAAACGGAACTGGAAGACCGCATGGCCGTGATGATGGGGGGCCGGGTGGCCGAGGAGGTGATCTTCAACGAGATCTCCACCGGGGCGCAGAACGACCTCTTCCGGGCCACGGATATTGCCCGCTCCATGGTGCGGGAGTACGGCATGAGCGAGAAGTTGGGGCCCATCACCTTCGAGCGGGAGCGGCGGCCCCTGTTCCTGGAGATCGCCATGCCTCAGGGCACCAAGGATTACAGCGAAGCCACGGCCCAGGACATCGACCGGGAGGTGGCCAACCTGGTGGACCGGGCTTACCGCCGGGCCAAGGAAATCCTGGAGCAGGAACGGCCGCTGCTGGAGAAGGCGGCCAAGATCCTGCTGGAAAAAGAGGTCCTGGAAGGCGAGGAGCTGCGGGAGATTTTGAACTCCAAGGGCCCGGAAAAGCAGGCTTGAAGCGTTGGTAGGGCAGGCCTCTGTGACCGCCACCGCTGAGTTGAGTTTTTTAAGGAGCTATAATGAAAGAGATTAAACTTTGGCAAATTATTGCTGACAATAATGGGCAACCCATCGTAGACCAATTGAAAGATGTCAAACAAGCAGAGACTGATAATATGCTCGAGGAAATAATTGTTCGTTCTCCCAATCTTCTTTTACCTGATTCGAAATTAGTTGGAAGACAGACAGATACCATAGCTGGCCCATTGGACCTCCTGGGGGTTGATGGAGATGGGAATCTAGTTGTATTTGAATTAAAGCGAGGTATTTTAAATAGGGAAGCTGTTGCACAAGTTATTGATTATACATCTTATCTGTCATATTTAGAACCAGAAGAACTATCCAAGCATATATCGGAGCGGTCGGGAAAATTAGGAATAGATAAAATCGATGATTTTCGCTCATGGTACTTGGAGCAGTTTGCAAAAGATATTACAACAATTCATAAGATTAGAATGTTCCTCGTGGGATTAGGAGCTGATGATCGCACTCGCAGAATAGCCAATTTTTTATCTGAGAGTGAATTGGATATATCCTTAATTACTTTTTATGGTTTTGAGAAAGATGGAAAAACTTTCTTGGCAAGGCAATTAGAAGTTGAAGCTAAACCACCGATTGTTGACTCAGCTACTCCAACAAAGAAAGGTAATTTAGAAAAACTGCAAAAAAAGGTACAAGACCTAAAAGTTGATGATTATTATTATGAGATGAGTAATTTTTTTAGGAACCAACTTTCGGCTTATGAATGGCCAAATCTTTCTGGATTTTCTTATTATTTAGTTGAATTGACGGAAAGCGGAGCTTCAACAAACAGGGTTTACGTATCCTTATATCTTTCTGACTCCAATCCCGGCAAGGTGAAAATATATCTTCACCCAAGAGCAATCGAAGTATCAGGAGATACATTCATTTCTGTGAAAGATGAGTTAGGAGACAGGGTTAATATTAGAAAAGATGGTGCTGTAGAAATCTGGACCTCCTCTTCAGATGATTGGAATAAAATTCGGCCATATTTTGAGCAAATATGTCCACCAATAGTAAAAGGTTGGAAACACAAACAAGAACAGGAAGTTGTGAAAGAATTTGAAGAAGCCAAAGACAAAATTGAATCGGAGTAATTTTATTAATAAAGCCATGTAGGGTGCGCATTGCGCACCGGTCATGAACACAGGCGAGACGCCTGTGCCACTAAAAAAATTGCCCATGAAAATTTCGACCAGGGGTGGCGGGCAGTGCCCGCCCTACGAAATGCCGCCTGAATCCCTTTCACCTTTTTGCCTTTTCCCCTTTTCCCCCCTTTCTGACCAACATGGCCGCGAACACTTCCGGAGCCGGTTCGCAACCTCGGGAGCCCCGGATTGACCTCCCCCCGGTTTTTCTCCACCAGCGCTGAGCTGCAAGACATTCTGCTACGGGAGTCCCCCGGGTCTCTGACGGTGGTGCCGCACCAGCGTCTGGCCCACCAGCTCTGGCACCGGCAGCGCACTGCTGAAACGGCGGGAGGCCGCGCCGCCTGGGAGCCCCTGCCTCTGCTCACCCTGCAAGGTTGGTTGGCGGACCTCTTCCGGTCTTTGTGGCCCCGGGAGGTCCTGGCGCCGGCCCTCACCCGCCTGGCCCTCTGGCGCCGGGCCCTCCAAACTGCGCCGCCCCCCGCCGGCCCCACTTCGGAGTTGCAGTGGGCCCAGGCCCTGGACGAGACTTATAGTATCCTTTGCCGCCACTTGATGGCGGGCGGGGACGCCCGCCCTGCCAAATCTCTGCCCCCGGTTTCGGCGGCGGAGGAGTCCCCCCTGGTGGCCTGGCGGCGCCAGGTTACCCGCACCCATGTCCGGCTGCTCCGGGAGGAAGGCTGGCTCAGTCCCGGGGAGCTGCCGGCTTACCTGCTGTCGGCTTTGCAGGCCGGAAAAATCAAGCTGCCGGAACGGGTCCTGGTGGTGGGCCTGGAAACCCCGGCCCCGGCGGAATCGGCCTGGCTGGAAGCCCTGGAGTCGCACACCCGGGTGCAGCACCTCCAGGTGCGGGGAGACCCTAAGAACGTGACCCGGGCTGTGGTCCTGCCCGACCGAGGCCAGGAACTGGAGTGGGCGGCGGCCGCCGTGCTGGAGGCCGTCCAACAGGAAGGCCTCCCCCTGCACCAGCTAGCCGTCACCTCCTTCGACATGGATAATTATGCCCCGGAGTTTTTGCGGGTGCTGACGGAGTTGCTGGGGCCGCCCCAAACCACCGGAGGGTGGGCCTACAACTCCTCCCAGGGTCCCTGCCTGGCGGACACGCCGCTGTTCCAGGCTGCTTTGCTGCCCCTGAAGTTCGCCGGGGCTGAGCGCCGGGAAGACCTGGTGTCGCTGCTCCTGTCCCCTTATTTCGGCGAGTTTCAACGAGAGCGGGCCTCTTTGGCCCGGTGGGACCGCATCTTCCGGGAGCGCCGCACGGACCAGGGTTGGGACCGCCTCCGGCAGGCGGTGGTTCGGACCCTGGAACCCCGGGAGACCGAGGGCCCTTTGGCTCTGCTGGACCGGGTCTGGGGCGCGTGGCCCACTGCCTCGGCCACCGGCCGGGAGTGGGCCGCGGGGTTGACCTCCACCTGGAGCGCCCTGGGGTTCCCCGGGGACCTGGACGAGACCGAGGCCCGGCTGTGGGGCCGGCTCCTTGCCGTGGTCCAGGAACTGGAACGGGCTTTGGGGTCCGAAACCATGGGGGCGGCGGAATTCCAGGAGTGGCTCACCCTCGGCGCCCGCCAGGTGCTGCTGCCCGGGCCGGGAATCCAGGAAGCGGGGATTCAGGTCCTGGGTCTCTTGGAGATGCGGGGCCTGGCCTTCTCCCGGGTCTTTTGCCTGGGGCTCAATTCCGGCGCCTTGCCGCCGCCGCCCCGGCCCTTGCCCCTGCTCAGCGGCCGCGAAAAGCAGGCCGTCCTGGGGGGAACCTATCAGAGCCAGCACCGGTTCGCCCGGGAGCTGTTCAGCACTTTTCTGGGGGCCGCCCCCCAGATCGTCCTGACCCGGCCCCGGGTGGCGGAGGACGAAGAACGGGTGGGCAGCCCCGTTTACCTGGGGAAGTGGGAACCCCGGGAGAGCGCGGTGCTGAGCGTGCCCCGAGCCGCCTGGCTGCGGTCGCCGGCGGTGCTGGCGGCCTTTCGGTCCCGGTCCCTCCCTCCCTTTGAGGGGTACGGCGACGGCCTGTTTAAGATGCCGGTGCCCGAGCAGCTTTCCCTCAGCCAGGCGGCCGCGGCCCTGAGATGCCCCTGCCGGTTTTTGCTGGAAGTTCTCCTGGCCGTGGCGGAACTGCCGGAGATCGAAGCCGGCCTGGACCCCCGGGAGCGGGGGGAGGCGCTGCACCGGGTGTTGGCCCGGTTTATCACGGATTTTAAGGGACACCTGGACCAGGGCCGGGAGTGGGACGGCTCCCGGGCCCGAGAGATTCTCCAAGAAACGGCCCGCCAACTCCTGGGGGCTCTGCTTCCCGACCTGCACTGGCAGGCGGAATGGGACCGCTGGCTGGGAGATGAGGGCCTGTTGTGGGAGTGGTTAAGGCAGGAAGAGGCGCGCTGGCACCAGGGCTGGCGCTGGCACGGCGTAGAGGAGCGGTTTCTGGACCTGAGAGGCCGGGATTGGCTCTTTGCCTTGCGGGGCCGCATCGACCGCCTGGACTACCACGGGGAAAAATCTTGCCTCATGGTGTGGGATTACAAAACCGGCGAAGTCCCCAAAGCCAAAAAAGTCTTTGACGAGGCCGACGAGCACCAGCTGCCCTGCTACCTCCTGGCGGTGCGGCAGGGCTGCGTGGAGATTCCGCCTGGGCTCGCGGAGCTGGGCGCCGGGTTCATCGGGCTCAAGTCCTCCCGGGAAAAGCACCTCAGATATGAAGATTTCGAGAAAAAAGCCGACAGGTGGCCCCAGGTGCTCCAGGCCTGGGAGGAGCGGGTCGCAGAGCTGGGCCGGCGCCTGGCCGCGGGCGATTTCCGGCCCGACCCCGCCCCGGCCCCGGCCGGAAAGCAACCGGGGGCGTGCCGCTATTGTGCTTATTTCCTGGTCTGCGGTTTCGCGCCTGAGCCCTCTTCGGAAGGGGAGGGGGAAGGAGAATGATGCTCCTGCCCGCGGATCAAGAAGCCCGGGACCAGGCTTTGAGCCCGAAGGAAAGCTTCCACCTGGAGGCCCCGGCGGGTTCCGGCAAGACCTCGGTGCTCCTGGCCCGCTTCCTCACCCTGCTGGCCCGGGTGGAGGCGCCGGAGGAACTGCTGGCCCTGACCTTCACCCGCAAGGCCGCGGGCGAGCTTAAGAGCCGGGTCATGCAGCTGCTCTGGGAAAGGGAGGAGCCCGGACCCACAGCCTCGCCCCACGAACTCCGGTTGCGGCAGTTGGCCCAGCAAGTCTTTGCCCGCCACCAGGACGGGGCCCAGCTGAAGCTGACTCCGGAACGATTGCCCGTCATGACCTTCCACAGCTTCTGTGCCCAGCTCCTGCGCCTGGCCCCCCAGGAGGCGGGGGTGCCCTTGGATTTTCAGCTATTGGAAGAAAACGACGCCCGCTGGCTGAAGCAGGAAGCCCTGGAGGAGCTGCGGCGCCGCCTCAGCGCCCGCCGCCCCCACGACCCGGTGCGCCAGGCCCTGGTGCGGCGGCTGGTGCGCCTCAACAACGACTGGCCCCGCCTGGCCGGGGAGCTCCAGGGTTTGCTCTCCCGCCGGGACAGCCTTAAGGAGTTTCTGGAACTGGCCGGCGCCAGCCGGGAGCCGGAAGCTTACCTGCACCTGCTGGAAAAGCGCTTCCGGGTGGCCCTTTCGCCGCGTCTTAAGGCCCTGGCGGACGGCCTGCAGGCCAGCGAGCTGGGCGAGAATTGGCCGCAGTTTTGGCAAGCCCTCCGGGACGCCCCCCTGGCCGAAAATCTCCCGGAGGCCATCCCCGGAGACGCCCCCGGGGATCTGGTCTCCTGGCAGGCCGTGGCCCGGGCGCTTCTGACCAAAGACGGCGACGTCCGTAAGAGCTTTACCCCCAAATTGGGGTTTCCCGCCGACTTTGACCAGGCCAGGTGGAAGAGCTTGCTCCAGGCCCTGCCGGTGGAGGTGGGGCGGGGGTTGAAGCAGTGCCGGGAATTGACCCCTGCCGGGAGCTCGCCGGAAGAAGCCGCGGCCCTGCAGGACCTGGTCATCCTGCTGGGGGAGGCCTTGGACGTTTACGGGGAGCTGTGCTCCCGGAGGCGGGCCCTGGACTTCATCGCCTTGGAGCAGGCGACCCTCAGGCTCCTGACGGTGGAGGACCCCGGCGACCTGCTGCTCAGCCTGGACCGGCGCCTGACGCACCTGTTGGTGGACGAGTTTCAGGACACCAGCCAGAACCAGCTCGATTTGCTCTGCCGCCTCATGGCCGGGTGGCAGCCGGGAGAAGGCCGCACCCTGATGGTGGTGGGGGACCCCAAGCAGTCCATTTACGGCTGGCGCCAGGCCAAGCCCCGCCTGTTCCTGGAATCCCGCACCGGCCTCCCTTGCGCCGAGGCCGCCGCCATCCCCCTGACCCCCCTGCTTCTGACCACCAATTTCCGGGCCACCCGGACCCTCATCGCCTGGGCCAACGAAGTCTTCGGGGACACGGTCATGGACCGGCCCGCCGACGGCGAGATCAAGTTTCATGCCGCGGACCCGGGACCCGGGGCCGCTGAAGGGCCCCGCCCCCACCTGGCCCTGTTCACCGGCGCCGACGACGCCGCAGCCCGGGAGAACGAAGCCCGCTGGCTGGCCCGGCAGGTGGCCGAGGCCGTGGGCACGCTGCAGGAAAACGAAAACATCGGCATCCTGCTGTTCACCCGCACCCATCTGCCGGTTTACCTGAAAGCCTTGCACGACGCCGGGGTGGCCGCCAAGGTGCGGGAAGGCCTGAAGCTCCTCAAGAGCCCGGTGGCGGCCCACCTGCACAACCTGGCCCGGGCCCTGGTGCGGCCCGCCGACGCCCTGGCCTGGGCCGGGGTCTTACGGGGCCCCTGGGCCCCCCAATCCCTGGAGGTCCTGGCCGGGGTGGGCCGGACGCCGGGGGATTTGTGGCCGGAGAAATTGCGCCGCTTTGCCGAAAAAGATGAGGGTCCCGGCGATTTGCGCCGGCTGGCGCCGGCCCTGCTGGCGGCCCAGGACCGGGTGGGACGCCGGCCCCTGGCGGCCATCATTGCCGACTTTCTCAACGAAACCGGGGCCTGGATGGGGCTGGCGGCCTGGGAAGGCCCGGCTGGGGTGGCCAATGGCAAAGCTTATCTGGACCTGTTGCACGCCGCGGAGTCGGGGCTGCCGGAAGCCACCTTCGGCAAAGCCGACTTCAGCCTGCAGGAGGCCTTTCAGCCCCCGGACCCCCGGGCCCAAAACTCCCCGGTGGAGGTCCTGACGGTGCACGGCGCCAAGGGCCTGGAGTTCACCCGGGTCTTCCTGCCTTACCTGGACTGGCAGCCGCTCAAAAGCGAAGACCAGGCCCCGCCCTTCCTGCTGGAGGAGATTCCCGGCTCGCCGCTGCACGGCCTGGCTCTGGCCCGGCCTTATCTGCGGGAGAAACAGAGCTCCCTTTATCTGCTGCTCAAGAATATCAAGCACCGGCGAGTCCTGGATGAGACCCGGCGGGTCTTTTACGTGGCCGTCACCCGGGCCCGGCAGCGCCTGACCCTGTCCGCGGTGGTCAAGCAGAACCAGGAGCCCCAGGGAGAAAGCCCCTTAAGCTGGCTCTGGTCCCATTACCGGCAGGAGCTCCCGCCTCCGGGGACTGAGACCGTCTGGCCCGGCCCGGAAATGGGGGTGGAGTTGCCGGTAGAGGTTCCCGCCTCCGGGGGCGAGCCCGCCGGGGAACCCCTGGAGCTGCCGGCCCCCTTGAGCTTCAGTCCCGAGCCCCCACCTTATCAGATGAGCTATCCCTCCCAGCTGGCGGCAATGGAGGGAGAGGGGCAGGCCGGGGCGGACCCGGAAACGGCCCGGCTCCGGGGGGAGATCATGCACCGGGCCCTGGAGACCCTGGCCCAGGAAGGGACACTGCCCGGACGCGGCGGCGCTGGCCGCGGCCCTGCGCCAGGAGGGGCTGGCGCCGGAGGCTGCGGCGGGCCTGGCCCCGGAGATCCTGGCGGAGCTGGAGGCCTGCCGGCAGGACCCCTTCCTGGCCCGGCTGCTGGCGCCCGGAAGGCCCCAGGCCTTGAGCGAGTGGCTGCTGGAAGACCGGGCGGCGCCGGACACCATCCGCCGGGGCCAGATGGACCTGTTGGTCTCAGACGGCGACGCCTGGTGGCTCCTGGACTACAAGACCTCCCGGCCCCGGGAACCCGGGGGAGTGGGATGAGTTCATCGCCCGGGAGAAGGAGCACTACCGGCCCCAACTCCTGGCCTACCGGGAGATGGCGGCCAAGGCCCGGGGGCTGGCGCCGGAAGCGATCCGGTTGGTGCTCTATTTTACTGCATGTCAGCGGGCCGTGGAGATATAAGAAACCGTTTTTCGTTTTTCGTTTTTGGTTTTTCGTAAAAAGACCGGTCTCGAGATTTACCCGACACAACTTGGCACCTTCCTCATTGTGAAGGTAGCAGATTTGCAGATTCGGTCCCTATGGATTAAAGTCATTAGAAGACCAGGCCGAGCCCTTCCCCAGTAGTTGCCCATGAATATGAAAGCATTTCTCCTGCGAAAAACGAAAAACGAAAAACGAAAAACGGTACTAATCAGCCTCCTGCTGGGCCTGTGGCTGGCTCTGTCCTTCACCTGCCCGGCCCTTTCCCAGGAAACCATAGAGTCCCAGGGCCTCAAATTCTGCCGCATTCCCGGCGGCTATTATCTCCTGGGTTCGGCCGTCAGCGAGCCGGGGCGCTACGCCGACGAGGACACCGCCCCATCGCGTCCGGGTGGAGACCTTCTATATGTCGGCCACCGAGACCACCAACGCCCAATACGCCCGGTTTCTCAAGGCCACCGGGCATAAGCCCCCCCTCTACTGGGAAGACAGGAACTTGAACGCCCCCAACCAGCCGGTGGTGGGAGTGAGTTGGGAAGACGCCACCGCCTTCTGCCGGTGGCTCACCCAGGTCACCGGGGTGGAGCATCGGCTCCCCACCGAGGCCCAATGGGAGGCCGCGGCCCGGGGGGGCCTCACCGGCCAGCCCTATCCCTGGGGCGAGGCGAACCCGGATGCCGGCGGGGTGCTGCGGGCCAATTATCGCCGGGAGGGCCTGGTCGGAGACGGCTACCGGTTCACCACGCCGGTGGGCACTTTTGCCCCCAACGGTTACGGCCTCTTCGACATGGCCGGCAACGTCTCCGAATGGTGCCTGGACCGGTACGCGCCCGTGTCCGCCTCGGGGCCCTTCAAACCGGGGGTCTTGCGCCTGCTGAAAGGGGGGTCCTGGTTCTCCCGGGCCCGGGACCTGCGCAACGCCGCCCGCCAATCCGCCCCTCCCGATTATGCCGACGGCTACATCGGCTTCCGGGTGGTGCGCCTGCCGAACCCCTAAACATCATATTTTTTCACCACCGAGACCCAGAGGTCACAGAGAAAGAAATTAGTCATGATTCTCGGTGTCTCCTGCCTGCCTTGTGTTAAACTTTTGTCTTGACACAACCTTGTATAGATATTAGTATGGTTATATAGGAATAGTTTTAGGGCAACAAGGTTTAACCCATTAAGATAAGGAGCAATTTAATGGCTGAGTTAGAACTCGAAAAACTAACGATGGACCCCGCGGCCCAGGAGTTGATCAAGAAGGCCCAGGCCGAAGGGCGTTGAGACCATTTGGGATCGGGCCAAGACCATGAAGCCCTGCCCCATCGGCATTGAAGGCGCCTGTTGCCGCATCTGCGCCCAGGGTCCCTGCCGGGTGCCGCCGCCCAAAAAGAAGGAAGGCGAGACCGGCGAGGAGAAGAAACAGCGCATGGGTCTGTGCGGCGCCACCGCCGAGACCATCGTGGCCCGGAACTTCGCCCGCATGGTGGCCGCCGGCACCGCCTCCCACAGCGACCACGCCCGGGGCGTGGCCAAGCTGTTCATCGAAGTGGCCCACGGCCGCACCCAGGGCTACAAGATCAAGGACGTGGCCAAGCTGCGCCGGGTGGCCCGGGACTGGGACGTGCCCATCACCACGGGTGAAGGGGACGACGCCAAACCCCGTTCCGCCGAAGACATCGCCCAAGAACTGGGCCCCAAGGTCCTGGCGGAGTTCGGCCAGCAGGAAGGTGAAATCACCTACGTGCGCCGGGCCCCCAAGAAGCGCCAGGAAATCTGGCGCAAGCACGGGGTGGTGCCCCGGGGCGTGGACATCGAGGTGGTGGAGCTGATGCACCGCACCCACATGGGCGTGGACCAGGACTACCACAACTTGATCAAGCAGTCCACCCGCTGCGCCCTGGCGGACGGCTGGTCCGGGTCCATGATCTCCACCGACCTCCAGGACATCCTCTTCGGCTGTCCGGTGCCGGTGGCCGGGGAGATCAACCTGGGGGTGCTCAAAGAAGACCACGTCA
Source organism: uncultured delta proteobacterium (assembly GCA_963790655.1). Taxonomy (GTDB): domain Bacteria; phylum Desulfobacterota; class Desulfobaccia; order Desulfobaccales; family 0-14-0-80-60-11; genus DASWLF01. The sequence goes on from CAWBPT010000030.1 coordinate 15,926, forward strand.
ACGTGGTGATGCACGGCCATGAGCCCCTGCTCCCCGAGATGCTCTACGTGGCGGCCCAGGAGCCGGAGCTGATCCAATACGCCCAGAACAAGGGCGCCAAGGGTATCCAGCTGGCGGGCATGTGCTGCTCGGCCAACGAGGTCTTGATGCGCCACGGCGTGCCGGTGGCGGGCAACTACCTGCACCAGGAACTGGCGGTGATCACCGGCGCGGTGGACGCCCTGGTGGTGGACGTGCAGTGCGAGATGCAGGCCCTGGCCAACGTGGCCAAGTGCTACCACACCAAGATCATTACCACCGACGACCGGGCCATGATCGAAGGCGCGGCCATGCACATCCCCTTTGACGACCACCACGCCCTGGACGTGGCCCGGAAGATCCTCCGGGTAGCCATCGACAACTATCCCAACCGCCGCTCCCCGGTGCTGATCCCGTCGCATAAGTCCCCCACGGTGGTGGGCTTCAGCTACGAGACCATCCAGTACCTGCTGGGGGGAAGCATCCGGGGATCGTACTACACCCTGAACGACAACGTCATCAACGGCCGCATCCGGGGCGTGGCCGGCGTGGTGGGCTGCAACAACTGCCGCACCGCCCAGGACACCTCCCACATGGTGCTGATCAAGGAGCTGATCAAAAACGACGTCATCGTCCTGTCCACGGGCTGCGCGGCCATGGCCGCGGGCAAATACGGCCTCTTGACCCCGGAAGCCGCCAAGTACTGCGGCCCGGGTCTGGCCGAGATCTGCGAGACGGTGGGCATCCCGCCGGTGCTGCACA
>CAWBPT010000031.1:0-41118 GCA_963790655.1 uncultured delta proteobacterium
TGACCACCCAGGTGATCACCATCACCCCGGATACCCACCTGCTCCTGATCATCGACATCATGATCAAGAAACACGTGCGCCGCCTGCCGGTTCTGGAAGAGGGCAAGATGGTGGGGATGGTCTACCTCTCCCGGGTGTTTAAGCATCTTCAGGAACTGCTTTCTGCCTGATCCGGGCCAGGGACCGCCACCATGCCCATCATCGCTTACCAGAACGTGCTCCAGGGCCTGACGGTGAGGGAGGCCATGCGCCGCCAGGTGATCAGCCTCCCCCAAGAGGCTTCTCTGGAGCAAGCCGTCAGATACTGCATCAAATACAAGGTCAACGCTATTTTGATTACCGGCCAGGCGCAGGAAGCCCTGGGAGTGGTCTCCAAGACCGACCTCATGGGCGCCTACTATGCCGGCTTGCCCATCGCCACCCCCGTAAAGGCGGTGATGGTGGGTCCCCCCTGGTTCTGCCGGGCCGACGACACCCTGGATGCGGCCCTTGATGCCATGCGCAGCCACCGGGTCCACCGCCTCTATGTGGCGGAGGACACCCCCGGCCGGGCCGTGGGCGTCCTGGCCTATCCGGATATCGTGGGCCTGCTTTACCGGTTCTGCAATAGGTGTGACAAAAGCCTCAGGCTAAAAGTCGCCGCCGGGACGGAGCCGGACCGCTTCCGGATTCGGGAGTTCATGACGCCGGAAATCTATGCCCACCGGGCCCAGGACAGCCTGAACCGGGTGATGGAAGGCTTGGCGGCCTACAGGTTGGGCGCGGTCCTCATCCGGGGCGAGGACGGGTTGCCGGTGGGGGTGGTTTCCAAGACCGATCTGATCATCGCCTACAAACACGGGGTGCCCGCCGCGGCCGCGGCCGCCACGGTCATGAGTTCCCCGGTTAAGGCCGGCGACGGCAATGCCCCGTTGGTCAGCGCCCTTAAAACCATGATCTTCTCCGATGTGCACCGCTTGTTTGTTTATCAGGAGTCTCCCGAAAACCTGGTGGGCATCCTCTCCCTTTCCGACGTGGCCCGGTTCCGTTCGGGAACCTGCCGGGCCTGTCTGGTGAGCCGCATCAAGATCGAGGCAGGACGTACCTAGGGTTGTGTCCCGAAAATATCTTACAAAAGTCCAGCAATTATGCCCCCTCCCCTGGTGGGAGGGGGTTAGGGGGAGGGGGAAGTTGATTTCGGTTAACATAGCTTAATTACTTATTATTCATGCCACCCCCACCCTGACCCTCCCCCATCAAGGGGGAGGGAATAAAAGCGAGCACTTTTGAAATGTACTGGCGGGACACGATCATAGTGGTACGTTACAAATGGACTATCCATTGAAATGACTGACTTTTCACCCCCCCTTTGCAAAAGGGGGGCAGGGGGGATTTAATATAACCCCCTAAATCCCCCTTTTTCCAAGGGGGACTTAGGCAGCTTGAACCACCGGTTTCGTCTTTATTAAAGGTCTAGCTAGCAATGAAGCATTTCACCAGGTTCTGCTGCTCGATTACGTAACAATTTTAATTATACATAAACGTCTATCTATGAATATCGTTAATAACATTATTGTAAATAAATGATATATAATATATACTTTATCGTATAATAAACCATCCTCCCTACCCCCAGCATACCCCCTCTAAAAATCTAATTAATCTGTATTATTAATTAGTTAACAGATTGGAGCGCCTTCCTGGCACGTTCATTGCTTCTCTCCTAGTCAAAATCTCGAATAGGAGTGTTGGTTATGCGCAAGGTGGCGATTTACGGCAAAGGTGGTATCGGCAAGTCCACCACCACGCAAAATACCGTCGCCGGGTTGGCGGAGATGGGCCGCAAGGTCATGGTAGTGGGCTGCGACCCCAAGGCGGATTCCACCCGGTTGCTCCTGGGGGGCCTGGCCCAAAAGAGCGTCCTGGACACCCTGCGGGAAGAAGGCGAAGACGTGGATCTGGAAGATATCCGCCGCACCGGGTTCTCCGGGGTGGTGTGTGTGGAATCCGGCGGTCCCGAGCCCGGGGTGGGCTGCGCCGGCCGGGGCATCATCACTTCCATCAACCTCTTGGAGCAGCTGGGGGCCTATGCCGACAGCGAGCATCTGGATTACGCTTTCTATGACGTCCTGGGAGACGTGGTCTGCGGCGGCTTCGCCATGCCCATCCGGGAAGGCAAGGCTAAAGAGATCTACATCGTGGTCTCCGGCGAGATGATGGCCATGTACGCGGCCAACAATATCTGCAAGGGTATCGTCAAGTTCGCCGAAGCCGGGGGCGTGCGCCTGGGGGGCCTCATCTGCAACAGCCGCAAAGTGGATAACGAAGCGGAGATGATCGAGGCCTTCGCCGCCAAGCTGGGCACCCAGATGATCCACTTCATCCCCCGGGACAACATGGTGCAGCGGGCCGAAATCAACCGCAAGACCGTCATCGAATATGATCCCACCCTGCCCCAGGCCGATGAATACCGGGCTCTGGCCCGGAAGATCGAGGCCAACGAGATGCACATCATCCCCAAGCCCATGAGCACCGACGAGTTGGAAAAGCTGCTCATCGACTACGGGCTGGCGGGTTGAGCTGAGGAGATTAGGCAGATGAACCTTCTCATGTACGCGGCGGCATATCTTCTGTGGCTATGGGTGGCGCAAGCCCTGACCGCGGACGACACCCGGGTCTGGGCCAGCGAGATTTATCTGGGCTACACAGAGGAACTTCCTTAAACCCGAAGTCCCGGCGCAAGGAGCAGAACTATGAGCCTCACTTTTCTTACCATGGCAGTGCAGGCGGTGTCCTCCGGTTGGCTCAGGGCCGTTTTCTGGCACGTGCTGAAGGTCTGCTGTCGGTAATGAGGCCGAACCCAATAGGAGGAATATGGCCATGATCATGATCAGATCGGTGGTGCGGCCGGAAAAGGTGGACGCGGTCCTGGCCGCGTTGATGGAAGCGGGATTCCCCGCGGTCACCAAGATGAGCGTGGTAGGGCGGGGCAAGCAGCGGGGCATCAAGATCGGGGAGATCACCTACGATGAAATCCCCAAGGAACTGCTGCTCATGGTGGTTAGGGACCAGGACAAGGAGTTTGTCATCAAGACCGTCCTCAAGGCGGCCCGCACCGGCGACAAGGGCGCTTACGGCGACGGCAAGATCTTTGTCAACCCGGTGGAGGAAGTCTATACCATCAGCTCCGGCATCAAGGAAAGCGGGGCCGGGGAGCTGGAAGAGGTGAAGCCATGAAAGAGATCATGGCCATCGTGCGCATCAATATGATGAATAAGACCAAGAAGGCCCTGGCGGAGGCGGGCATTTCCTCCATCACCGCCCGGGACGCCCTGGGCCGGGGCAAGGGCCTGGTGGACCTGACCCTGTTGGAAGGCGCCGAAAAGGGCTATGAGGAGGCCATCGCCCAGTTGGGCCAGAGCCAGCGCCTGATCCCCAAAAGAATTTTCTTCGTGGTGGTGCCGGATAAGCTGGTGCCCAAGACGGTTCAGACCATCATCGCAGTGAACCAGACCGGCAAATCCGGGGACGGCAAGGTCTTCGTCATGCCGGTGACGGATTCCGTCCGGGTGCGCACCGGAGAGTCCGGCGATACGGTTTTGGATGAAACCTGAGGGCTGGCTGCTGAAGGAATTTATGCACTTGGGCAAACCGAAAGAAAAAGCACTTCTGAGCCGAAGTTTCTTTAGTTTCCCCCTTCCTTGAGGAGAGGGGGTTAGGGGGAGGGTGACAAAGATTAATTCACCCCCACCCCAACCCTCCCCCCTCAAGGGGGAGGGAGTAAAACCAGGTTCAAATGATCGCTGACCCCCCGGTCCAAATGCTTTTTCAGAGAGACTGGATCATATGGAGATAGGAACATGGCTACATTGCCAGAAGAATTGAGTCCGGCGATTCTGGATATCAATGCTGAGGAAGTGAAAAAGGAATTGCTCAGCAAATATCCCACCAAGGTCGCGAGGAAGCGCGCCAAACAGATCGTGGTCAATGAAGTAGACCCGGATAGTTGTGTGCCGGAGATCGCCTCTAACGTCAGGACCATCCCCGGTATCATCTCCCAGCGGGGTTGCACCTATGCCGGCTGCAAAGGCGTAGTCTTGGGCCCCACCCGGGATATCGTCAACATCACCCATGGCCCCATCGGCTGCGGCTTCTATTCCTGGCTGACCCGTCGGAACCAGACCCGGCCCCCGGGCCCGAAAGACCATAACTGCATGACCTACTGTTTTTCCACGGACATGCAGGAAGAGCAGATCGTCTTCGGCGGCGAGAAGAAACTGAAGCAGGCGGTGCAAGAGGCCTATGACCTCTTCAAACCCAAGGCCATCGGCATCTTCTCCACCTGCCCCGTGGGCCTCATCGGGGACGACGTGCACGCGGTGGCCCGGGAGATGAAGGAGAAATTCGGCGATTGCAACGTCTTCGGCTTCAGTTGCGAGGGCTATAAAGGTGTAAGTCAGTCGGCGGGGCACCACATCGCCAACAACGGCATCTTCTCCCACGTGGTGGGCCTGGACGACACGGTGCGGGAAGGCAAGTTCAAGATCAACATGTTGGGGGAATATAACATCGGCGGCGATGCCTTCGAGATCGAGCGCCTCTTCGAGGGCTGCGGCATTACGCTGATTTCCACCTTCAGCGGCAACTCCAGCTACGACTATTTTGCCAACTCCCACACCGCGGATCTGAATCTCATCATGTGCCACCGCTCCATCAACTACGTGGCCGAGATGATGGAAACGAAATTCGGCATCCCCTGGATCAAGGTCAATTTTATCGGGGCCGAGGCCACGGCCAAGTCCCTGAGAAAGATTGCCCATTATTTTGACGATCCTGAATTGACGGAGAAGGTCGAGGCGGTCATCGCCCGGGAGTTGCCTGAGGTTACGGCCGTGCGGGAAGAAGTAAAGGCCAGGTGTGCGGGCAAAAGAGCCATGCTCTTTGTGGGTGGCTCCCGGGCCCATCATTACCAGGAACTCTTCCGGGAAATCGGGATGGAGACTATCGCTGCGGGCTATGAGTTCGCCCACCGGGACGACTACGAAGGCCGGCGGGTTCTGCCCGGCCTCAAGGTGGATGCGGACAGCCGCAATATTGAAGAATTGCACGTGGAACCGGACCCTAATCGCTTCCAACCCAGGTTGAGCGAAGAGGACATTACCCGGCTGGAGAAGGCCGGCATCAAGCTCAGTGAGTACGAGGGCATGATGGCGGAGATGAAGGGCGGCGCCCTGGTTATTGACGATATCAGCCAGTTCGAAACCGAGCGGCTCATCGAACTCTACCGGCCGGATATCATCGGCGCCGGCATCAAGGAAAAGTACATCATTCAAAAGAGCGGCGTGCCCATGAAGCAACTCCACAGCTACGACTATAGCGGACCGTATGCCGGCTTTAAAGGCGCCATCAACTTCTATCGGGAGATCGATCGCATGGTCAACAGCAAGGTGTGGAAGTATCTGAAGGCGCCCTGGCAGGAGAATCCCGAACTGGCTGCCAAATATGCGTGGGAATGAACCGACTTTTTCCCTCCCCCTTGAGGGGGGAGGGTTAGGGTGGGGGTGAACCCGTAGGGGCGGTTCGCGAACCGCCCCTACACCCCCTCCCCCCAACCCCCTCCCGCTCGGAGAGGGGGGGAGATAACCGAGGATAAAACCATGTTACTGAGACATACCCCCAATGAAATCACGGAACGCTCGGCCTTGACCATTAACCCGGCCAAGACCTGCCAGCCCATCGGGGCCATGTACGCCGCCTTGGGCATTCACGGTTGCCTGCCCCACAGCCACGGCTCCCAGGGGTGCTACGCCTACCACCGCAGCACCCTGACCCGGCACTTCAAGGAGCCGGCGGTGGCGGCGACGTCTGCCTTCACTGAAGGCGCCTCGGTGTTCGGGGGGCAGGCCAATCTGCTCCAGGCCATTAACAATATTTTCACGGTTTACGAGCCGGATGTCATTGCGGTCCATACCACCTGCCTGTCGGAGACCATCGGGGACGACATCCCACAGATCATCGCCAAGGCCAGGGACGAGGGCAAGATCCCGCCGGGGAAATACGTCATTCATGCCAACACCCCCAGCTACGTGGGGTCGCATGTCACCGGCTTCGCCAACATGGTCAAGGGCATGGTGGACTACTTTGCCCAGGCCAACGGCCATAAGGAAAATCGGATCAATATTATTCCCGGCTACGTGGAACCGTGCGACATGGAAGAGATTAAGCGCCTGGCCGGGGAACTGCGCGTGTCCATCATCATGTTCCCCGACACCTCCAAGGTGATGAACGGTCCCCAAACCGGCAAGTACCATATGTTTCCCGCCGGGGGCGTCACGATTCCGGAGTTGATCGAGGCCGGCAGCAGTATGGGGACAGTGGCTTTAGGCCCCCTGGCCTCCGGGCTGGCCGCCCGGGCCCTGGACACCAAGTGCAAGGTGCCCTGCGAAATCCTGAACCTGCCCATCGGGCTGACGGCCACCGACACCTTCATCGACACCTTGCGGCGCATCGCCGGGGTAACTGTGCCCGATTCCATCAATATCGAACGGGGCCAGCTCCTGGACGTCATCACCGACATGCACCAGTATTTCTTTGGCCGCAAGGTGGCCCTGGCGGGGGACCCGGATCAACTCGTCTCCCTGACCGAGTTCCTGGTGGACATCGACATGTGGCCCATCCACATCGTCACCGGCACGCCGGGGAAGAAGTTTGAAGCTAAGATCAGGGAGATCACCAAAGAAATCCCCCATCCGGTGAACGTCAAGAGCGGCGGCGATATGTTCCTGCTGCACCAGTGGCTCAGAAACGATCCGGTGGACCTGCTCATGGGCAACACCTATATGAAATACATCGCTCGGGATGAAGACATCCCCCTGGTGCGGTTCGGTTTCCCCATCCTGGACCGGGTGGGCCACAGCTACTTTCCCACCGTGGGCTACCGGGGGGGGCTGAGGCTCCTGGAAAAGATCCTGGACGCCCTTCTGGACCGCCAGGACCGGGATGCCCCGGAAGAGAGCTTCGAATTAGTAATGTAACGTAGGGGCGGACCTGCGTGTCCGCCCTTCAGGGCCGACACATGGGTCGGCCCCTACAAAAACTGTAAATTGTGTAGGTTGCGCCCTGCGAACCAAAAATAAACCGGTAGCACAGGCTTTCCTGTGCCGGCGCAGGCTAAAGCCTGCGGCTACAAAAACTAAAGAGGATCATCATCATGGAAAAACCTGAGCATCATATCTTCGTGTGTATGAGTTTTCGAGGCCTGGAGCCCAAAGGCAAGTGCATCAAGAAAAACGCCCCCGATCTGCTGGGCTACCTGGAGTCGGAGCTGGCTGACCGGGGCCTGGAAAACGTCATGGTCTCCACCACCGGCTGCCTGAAACTCTGCGACCAGGGCCCGGTGCTGGTGGTCTATCCCGAAGGCTACTGGTACGCCGGGGTGGAGGGCGAAGAGGCCATCGATGAAATCTTGGATGCACTGGAGGAAGGCCGCCCCGCGGCAGGACTGATGGTCAATTGATTGTTGGCGAATGGCTGTCAGCCATCAGCTTTCAGCGGTCAGCTTAAAGACAAATCTCTTGGTCATAGATCATGGTTTATACATTGGCGTAACCAAGAGTAATTTAATTCCCCCTCACCCTAACCCTCTCCCCCATTGGGGGAGAGGGGATAAAGACGGGTTCTGGTTTGGCTCCCTCTCCCCCCGGCGGGGGGAGAGGGGTGGGGTGAGGGGGGACGAACTTAGCTGAAAGCTGACGGCTGAAAGCTGAAAGCTTATAGAGAACAGGAGTTAGCCATGGAATCAGCGATTTTTGCAGAGCGGCAAGATCAGATCCACCGCAAGGGCGAGCAGCCCTTTGACCTGGCCTGCAACAAGGAGTCCCTGGCCGGCGCCGTCAGCCAGCGGGCCTGCGTCTTCTGCGGCTCCCGGGTGGTGCTCTATCCCATCGCCGACGCCCTGCATCTGGTGCATGGCCCCATCGGCTGCGCCGCTTACACCTGGGACATCCGGGGGGCCTTGTCCTCGGGTCCGGAACTCCACCGCCTGAGCTTCTGCACGGATCTGCAGGAGAGAGACGTGATCTTCGGGGGCGAGAAAAAGCTCTACCGGGCCCTCATGGAACTCATCGACCGGCACCGTCCCAAGGCGGCCTTCGTCTACTCCACCTGCATCGTGGGGATCATCGGCGATGACCTGGAGGGTGTCTGCAAAAAGGTCAGCCAGAAAAAAGGGATTCCCGTCCTACCGGTGCAGTCCGAAGGGTTTAAAGGCAACAAGCGGGCCGGCTATAATGCCGCCTGCCGGGCCATGTTTCGTCTGGTGGGGACCGGGGACACCGAGGGTATCAGCCCCCGGAGCCTCAACATCCTGGGCGATTTCAACCTGGCGGGCGAGATTTGGATCATCCGGGACTACTTCCGGCGCATGGGTATTGAGGTAGTGGCCAACATCACCGGCGACGGCCGGGTGGGCGACATCCGCCGGGCTCACGGTGCGGCTTTGAACGTGGTGCAGTGCTCCGGGGCCACCATGGACCTGGCCCTGATGATGCAGGAAGTTTACGGCACCCCGCACCTCAGGGTATCGTACTTCGGGGTGGAGGATATGGCCGAATCCCTCTATGCGGTGGCCGGGTTCTTTAAAGATCCCGAGATCATGGACCGCACCCGGGAACTGGTCCGGGAAGAGCTTTCCCGGCTCTATCCCCGGCTCCAGGAATTCCGGCGGGCCCTGACCGGCAAGAAAGCCGCCATTTATGTAGGGGGCGCCTTCAAGGCCTTTTCTCTGGTGAAGGCCTTCCGGCTCCTGGGAATGCAGGTGGTGCTGGTGGGCTCCCAAACCGGCACCCCGGAGGATTATCGGGAGCTCCATGAAATCACCGATGACGGCACCATCATCGTGGACGACTCCAACCCCCTGGAGCTTTCCGCTTTTCTCCAGGAAAAAGACGTGGACATCTTCGTGGGCGGGGTCAAGGAACGCCCCATCGCCTATAAACTGGGGGTGGGCTTCTGCGACCACAACCATGAGCGCAAGGAAGCCCTGGAAGGCTTCGTGGGCATGCTCAACTTCGCCCAGGAAGTCTATAACACCGTGATGAGCCCGGTGTGGAGGTTTGTGCCTCGCAGAAGCGAGGCAGGGGTAAAGGGGTAAAAGGTTAAAAGGGAAAAGCGAACAAATTGTTTTTACCTCTTCCCCGTTTCCCCTTTTTCCCTTTTCCCCCAAGGGACCTGAACAAAACCTTGGTGCGAAGAACTGTAAGGGTAAAACAATGAAGACCCCTAATCCATCATACGTTTCCACCACCAACGCCTGCAAGCTCTGCAAGCCGTTGGGCGCCTGCCTGGCCTTTCGGGGCATCGAGGGCGCGGTGCCCTTTCTCCACGGCTCCCAGGGCTGCGCCACCTATATGCGGCGTTATGTCATCAGCCATTTCCGGGAGCCCATGGACATCGCCTCCTCCTCCCTGGGGGAGAAGCACGCGGTGTACGGCGGCGGCCCCAACCTGAAGCAGGGGATCAAGAATGTCATGAGCAAATATGGGGCTCGCCTCATCGGCGTGGCCACCACCTGTCTCACCGAAACCATCGGCGATGACGTCCCCATGCTCGTGCGGGAATTTCGCCGGGAGGAGGCCGCAGGGGATAGCCGGGCGGAGCAGCCGGAAATCGTCACCGTCTCCACCCCCAGCTACTCCGGCACCCACATGGAGGGCTTTCACGCCGCGGTCAAGGCGGTGGTGGAGCAATTGCCCCGGGCCGGCGACCCCACCGAGGCGGTGAACCTCTTGCCCGGCTTCGTTTCTCCCGCGGATCTGCGCTACTTGAAGGAAATCCTGGGGGACTTCGGCATCGGGGGGATCATTCTGCCGGACCTCTCCGACACCCTGGACGGCCCGGCCCAGGTTGATTATGAGAAGATTCCCGCCGGAGGCACGCCGCTAGCGGACATCATGGCTATGGGGCGGTCCCGGGCCACGGTGGAATTTGGGCGCACCCTTACCGGGGCCACGGCCGGAAAAGTGCTGGCTGAGCGCTTCGGGGTGCCGCTATATCCCGTGGGCCTGCCCATGGGGCTCCGAGAGACGGACCGTTTTTTCCAGGTGTTGGAGGAAGTCACCGGGAAGCCGACGCCGGCCAAACACGCCCAGGAGCGGGGCCGCCTCCTCGACGCTTATGTGGACGCGCACAAGTATGTCTTTGGCAAAAAGGCGGTGGTGTATGGCGAGGAGGACCTGGTGGTGGGCCTTACTGCCTTGCTGGCGGAGATTGGCGTCCGGCCGGTCCTGTGCGCTTCCGGCGGACGGAGCGGCAGCTTCGAAGCCGCCATTGCCGCGGTAAGCGCGGATCTCCTGCCGGAGCCGCCGCTGGTCCGGGAAGGGGTGGATTTTTACGAGATGGCGGCGGCAGTGGAGGCTCTGGCCCCCGATCTGCTCGTCGGCCATAGCAAAGGCTATCACCTGGCCCGGCGCTGGGGGGTGCCTTTAATTCGGGTGGGCTTTCCCATCCATGACCGCTTCGGCGGCCAAAGAATCCTGCACCTGGGCTATCGTGGCGCCCAGAACCTCCTGGACCAGATCGTCAATGCCGTGCTGGAGAAGAAACAGCAGGATTCGCCGGTGGGTTACGGATATATGTGAAGAGATTTGGGGGGAGGGCCAGGGAGTTTTTCGTAAGTGCTCCCTGCCCTCCCCCCAAGCCCCCCTCCCAACCCTATATGGGGGCCGGAGAAGACGGGGCCTGCGGCCCCGACTCCTCCGGCCCGATAAATAAATCCTTCAGGGATTGGGGATGGGGGATGGGGGGATGGGGGATGGGGGGATGGGGGATGGGGGATGGGGGGAGGGGGATGGGGGGAGGGGGTAAGGGCCACTTACGAAAAAGCCTTTAGCCCCCTCCCCCAAAACCAAAAAGGGATTTTGACCATGGATACCAATCGTCATCCCTGTTTCAATGCGGCGGTCAAGGGTGAATGCGGCCGGGCGCACCTGCCGGTGGCGCCCAGGTGCAACATCCTTTGCAATTACTGCAACCGGAAGTTTGACTGCGTCAACGAGAGCCGGCCCGGGGTCACCAGCGCGGTGCTTACTCCCAGGCAGGCGCTGGCTTATCTGGAGCAGGTGCTGGTAGCAGAGCCCCGCATCACCGTGGCCGGGATCGCGGGGCCCGGGGACCCTTTTGCCAATCCTGCAGAAACCCTGGAGACCATCCGCCTGGTGCGGCAGAGGTTCCCGCAACTCCTGCTCTGTCTGGCCACCAACGGCCTGGGGCTCCTGCCCCATCTCCAGGAATTGGCCGACCTCCGCGTTTCCCATATCACCGTCACGGTGAACGCGGTGGATCCGGAAATCGGGCGCCGGATTTATAGCTGGGTTCGGGACGGCAAGGTGGTGCAGCGCGGCCTCAAGGCGGCGGAACTCTTGCTCCAACGGCAGTTGGAGGCCATCGCCGGGTTGAAGTCCCTGGGGATCACGGTGAAGGTGAACACCATTATCATCCCCGGCGTCAACGATCATCACGTCGCCGCGGTGGCCCAACAGATGGCGGCCTTGGGAGTGGACGTGCTCAACCTCATGCCGGTGTATCCCAATGCCGACACCCCGTTGGCGGAGGTCCCGGAACCCACCCCGGGGCACATGGCTGCCCTGCGGCAAGAAGCAGAAACCTTTCTGCCCCAGATGCGGCATTGCACCCGGTGCCGGGCCGACGCCGTGGGCCTGCTGGCAGAGGATCGGGGGGAGGAACTGCGGGGCTGCCTCAACGCCTGCGCCCAACTACCCCCTCCGGTGGCTCAGGATCGTCCTTATGTGGCCGTGGCCACCCGGGAAGGGGTGCTGGTCAATCTCCATCTGGGGGAGGCCACTTCTTTTCAGATTTGGGGCCCCATGGAGCCTCAGGGGTTCCAATTCCTGGAAGAACGCCCGGCGCCGCCGCCCGGCGGGGGCGGCAACCGCTGGTGGGCCCTGGCTCAGGTCCTCAAAGATTGCCGGGCGGTGCTGGTCAGCGCTCTGGGTGAGACCCCCGGGGCCATTCTGGCTGAATCCGGGGTGCTGCCCCTGGAGATGACCGGCTTCATCGAAATGGGGCTGCGGGCTGTTTATGAGGGGAGGGCGGTGGCTTTCTTCAAGGCACGCAGTGGCGGCCTGGCCAAGGGCTGCCCCGGTAAAGGCCTGGGAGGCGGCTGTCTGTAGCCCCAGTGTTTTGTTTTGTGATTTTTAGGATTTTTGCCATGATTTTCTAAAGACTTTCCTTAAGTCCCCCTTTTTTAAAGGGGGATTTAGGGGGATTATTAGACCTTTTCCTTGCACTTTTTCCAGAAGCTACTTCCCTTTTCCACCCCCATGCGTTCATTAGCCTTGCCATTTGAACTATTGATTTGACATTTGTGCGAAAGTGTGCTTACCTGGAATCCCGGGTAACTTAATGTATTTTAGATATTATTTCGCATAGTTTGGGATAATTTGGTAAAGATTAGCAAAAAAACTACATCCCAAACATTGAAATCGAGGAGGATTTAGAAAAATGCCAAGAAGATTTGTTATTTGCATTTGCATAATCGCTACTGGAAATTTTTTAGGATGCATGACAGCCGCACAACACCAACAGGAATTAGGCTCAACCAAGGAACGGGAAATGACTGTCGGGATTGTGCAAAAAGAAATTCGTAAGGGTATGTCGCAGGCTGACGTGGCTGTCGCTTTGGGCTCGCCAAATATAGTAACAAATGATGGGTCAGGAAAGGAAACATGGATTTATGACAAAATAGCCACCGAAGCTTCTTATTCTACAAGCAGGGGAGGAGTTTCAGGAGGTGTGGGTGCTGGCGGTCTTGCTGGGAGCGCGTTAATTCTTGGCGGTGTCGGAGGAGGATATTCCAAATCAGCCGGAGCTTCAAGTACAACTCAAAAAACCTTGACTGTAGTTATAAAATTTGATGATAGGAAAAACGTAGAATCTTTTTCTTACCATGCAAGTAAGTTTTAAGACTAAGGAGGTTTAGTATAATGAAAATTAAAGCTATTTCTATGTTAATAGCCAGCCTCATAATAGTTGGTTGCGCTACCACACCTGCTACTCCGCCTAAAACACAACTTGAAATCAGGGAGTTCCAGACCCGCGATTATGATACAAGTGATGTTAAAATGGTGATGAAATCTCTGCTCAACGTACTGCAAGATGATAACTATATTGTAAAGAATGCAAACGTTGAACTTGGACTACTTTCAGCTACTAAGGAAATTGATGTAGAAAGTAAACGTCAGGCAGTTCTTTTGGTTTTGTTGGCTGGCCATAATGCCCGTTGGAGAAAGAATTCTACTATTGAATGTTCAGGTAATATTACTGAGATGGGCAAGGTATGCAAAGTACGTGTGAATTTTCAAATAAAAACTATGGACAATAAAGGGGGCGTGCTGGAAGTTAAGACGATTGAAGACCCAAAATTCTACCAAGAGTTCTTCGCTAAGGTAGATAAAGGAATTTTTATTGGAAAACAAAAGTTGTAAAATAAAAGAAATGCGCCATGGCCCTGAAAGAACTTGAAAAAGAATTTGATATGGCGATGTGGGATATCTATAAACGTGCCAAAGTCGAGGCAGACTACAATGCAACTCGATTTTTACAAATGCTTCACCAGCATCGAGGGCTCGAAACCGCAAGAATATTGCTTCATGCCTCCAATGTGTCGGATGGCTATACCGCACTTTGGGAACGTGGCAGGCTTGATCTAACAGTTGAAGCCTTGATCCTGCAAAAAAAGTGGCACCCATTGTTTTCTAATCAGGAGATTGAAATCGCACAGGGACGGCTGAAGGAATACAATTATATATTTAAAGAAAAATAGCCGAACAATGCTACGCAACTTACGTTTCCCGCATTGGTAGGTTATGTAATCCTCCCCACCCTCCTTTAGAAAAGGGGGGAAACCATCCCTTTTTCAATGTCATAGCACACTCAGGATATCTGCCGCTTCCCTCCTTTCACCCCAGCAAATCCGCCAGGGCCTGGTCAATGGAGGGGAACCGGAACTGGAAGCCTGCGTCCAGCAATCTCTGGGGTAGCACCTTCTGGCCGGTGAGGAGGGTGTCGCCGAACTCCCCCATGACCAACCTGATCATAAAGGCCGGCGCCGGCATAAAGGCCGGGCGGTGCAGGGCCCGGCCCAGGGCTTGGGCCAGCTCCCGGTTGCGCACCGGGTTAGGGGCGGTGAAGTTCACCGGGCCGGTGATTTCCGGGTGGTCCCGGACGAAGAGATAGGCCCGGGTGTGGTCTTCCCGGTGAATCCAGGAGAACCATTGGGAGCCGTCGCCCAGGGGCCCGCCCAGGAACTTTCTGAACAGGGGCGCCATCTGAGCCAGGGCCCCGCCGCCTTTGCCCAACACGATGCCGAAGCGGGTGATCACCGTCCGGACCCCTAATTCCTGGGCCTTCAGGGCCTCGGCCTCCCAGGCCTTGGATACGTCGCCCAGAAACCCGGCGTCCGCCGGGGAATCCTCTGTCAGGGTCTCTTCCCCCCGGGGCCCGTAGTAGCCCACCGCAGAGGTGCTGCAGAAGAGCTGCCTCCGGTCCCCCTGGGCCAGGGCGATGACCAGGTTGCGGGTGGTGCGGACCCGGCTCTCCAAGATTTCCTGCTTGTGGCCCGCACTCCAGCGGGTGAAGATGGAGGCCCCGGCCAGGTTGATGATCCAGTCGTGCTCCGGCACCGCCCCCATCCAGGGGCCCTCCTGGGTGGGGTCCCCCACCAGGTAGCCGAGGCCCGGCTCTTCGGGCGCCGGCGGCCTGGGCCTCCGGGTGAGGATGGTGACCTGGTGGCCCTCTTGCACCAGCCTCCGGGAAAGATACGTGCCTACGAAGCCGGTGCCGCCGGTGATGAAGACTTTCATCAGCTTGCCCCTCGCGATCTGAAGAATGGCCTGCACTGACCGCAGGTCAGACCAGCATTGGCAGAGTTTTTCCCAACTTAATCACTAAAGAGAGGCGTGACAAGGGAAAAGGGGGAAAGAATGAGACCTGGGAGCGCCGCCGGAAGAGGACGCATCTACCCCCGGGCACTGGCGGGATGGATCAGGAGGACTGAAAAATCGAAGTCACGACCATCATCAGGGTCAAGACGATCATAACCACCACGGTAATCCAGGAGATGATATTATAGCCCCGGTTATTGACGTAATCCCCCATGATATCCCTGTTATTGATCAGGTAGAGCATGAAGATGAGCACGAAAGGCAACATCACGCCGTTGATGACCTGGGACCAGAACATGACCTGGATCAGGGGAATGTTGGGGATCAGGATGAAGCCGGCCCCGACTACGATCAGGATGGTATAGAGCCAGTAAAAGGCCGGGGCCTCCCCCCAGGACTTGTCGATGCCCGCCTCGATGCCGAAGGCCTCGCAGGTGAAATACGCGGTGGACAGGGGCAGGATGGAAGCCGAAAACAGCGAGGCGTTCAACAGGCCGATGGCAAAGAGGGTGGAGGCCCAGGTCCCGGCCAGGGGGGCCAGGGCCAGGGCGGCCTCCTTGGCGGAGTCCACTTTGATACCGTGGGCGTTTAGGGTGGCGGCGCAGGAAATGACGATAAACACGGCCACCAGGTTGACGATAAAGCTGCCCAGGATGACGTCGTATTTCGTGTAGGTGTAGTCCTTCACCGTGATGCCCTTTTCCACCACCGCCGACTGGATGTAAAACTGCATCCAGGGGGCGATGGTGGTGCCGATGACCCCCACGAGAATCACCAGGTAGGAGCTCTGGAAGGAAAAGCTGGGCAGCACCAGTTCCCGGGCCACCTCCCCCCAATTGGGATGGGCCAGATAGCCGGAAACGATGTAGCAGAAATAGATGAGGCAGGCGGCCAGAAAGACCCGCTCCACCACCTTGTAAGACCAGCGGAGCACCAGCCACCAGGTGAACAGGGCCGCCAGGGGCAACGACACGTACTTGCTCACCCCGAACAGTTCCATGCTGGCCGCCACCCCGGCAAATTCACTCATGATGTTGCCCAGGTTGCCCAGGAGCAGGCCCACCATGGCGTAGAAAGTGATCTTGACCCCGAAGCGCTCCCGGATCAAATCCGCCAGACCTTTGCCGGTGACCGCGCCCATGCGGGTGCACATCTCCTGGATGACTACCAGGGCCACGATCATGGGGATAAAGACCCACAGGATTTTATAACCCAGGGCGGCGCCGGCCACGGAATACGTGGTGATGCCGCCGGCATCGTTGTCCACGTTGGAGGTGATGATGCCGGGCCCCATAATCGCCAGGAAGAGGAAGAGTCGGCGGAAAATCGGAGATTTCACTTACCACCTCATTTCACGGCGCGTTTGGTGGTGAAGAAATTGGCGAAGGTCTCCAGCTGGCCGCGGTCCGGAATGAGTATATCCAAAACGTCATCTACCGTGATGATGCCCAGCATCTTGCCGCTTTCCTCCACCACCGGCACGGCCAGGAGGGCATACTTGTCGATGAGGTCCGTCACTCGCTGGTGCGAATCTTCGGGAAGCACGGAGATGAGCCGGGTCTGCATGAGGCTGTCCAACCTAACTTCCGGCTCCGCCATGATGAGTTCCCGCAGGGAGACGACGCCCCGAAGATGCTCGGTCTTATCGACCAGGTAGAGGTAATAGATGGTTTCGGCTTCGGCCGCCAGTTTTCTTAATTGGGGGAAGGCCTGGGCCGCGGTGATCTCAGGGGACAGGGCGATATACTCGGTGGTCATGAGGGCCCCGGCGGTATCTTCCTCATATTCCATCAACTCCCGAACTTCCTGGGCCTCTTCCGGCTGCATGAGGTTCAGGAGTTCATCGGATTTCTCTTCCGGCAGTTCGCCCAGGAGGTCCGCGGCTTCGTCCGGGGGCATCTCCTGCAGCAGTTCCGCGGCCTGCTGGCTGCCCAGGTGCTCGATGATCTCCACCTGGGTATCTTCATCCATTTCCGCGAAGGCTTCCGCCGCGGTCTCCACGTCCAGGTCTTCGATGAAGTCGGTGCGTTTTTTGTAGTCCAGGTCTTCCAGGATCTCCGCCAGGTCGGCGGGGTGCAGCTTATCCAGATGGGCCCGGTCGGAGATGAGCTGCAGGTTGGCCGTCTTTTCCTCCAGGTGCTGGATGGAGTGCCACCAGACAAAGTGTTCTTCCCTTTTCTTGACCAGGAACTCCACCCCCAGGCGCCGGGCCAGGCCCCGCAAACCGATGTCCACGGCCACGGGCAGGAGATATTTGCGCTCCCCGGTTTGCAGCCAGAAGATCTTGATGTCATTGACCCGGACCACTTTGGCCCCTTTGATGTCAATGATCTGCTTGTCCATGAGCCATTGGCCCATATAAATTTCATCGGGCTTCAGGGGGATGAGCTCATCTTCCAGGAGCGGCCCCTTGAGCCGGACGCCCCCCAGGATAAGCTCGTCCACCAGCTCCACGGGGATAAGTTTCTGCACCCCTCTGGCATATTTGATGCCGGTGATTTTCGGGGTTTCCCGGTCCCAGCGGATGGCCAGATCCCGCAGTTGGCCTACCCGGAGCCCCTCGGGGTCGCAAATGGGGATCCCCTGAATCTGGCTGAAGAAGAACTCCCCCAACACCTGGACTTTTTCCATTTCGCTACTCCTAAAGGGGGCTGGACGGCAAATTTAAAGGGCCCTCCGCTCCACCGGAAGGCCCTTACAAGGCAGGACGCGCTTTGACCTTCCTCACTAGTAGAGCTTTGGCACTGCATAACGTAGAGTCGCCTCACTCAGCCACATTAAGTAAAACCTTAATCCGGTAATACCTGTTCGGCCCATTGGCGTCTCTCGACATTTCTGGGCAGTGGCCTATGTTTATGCAGGAGCCTCACCTAACTGAGGTAATCTCAATGTAATTCAGGGGCAAATTTTTGTCAATGGCAGGACTTCCGGCGCGCCGGGAGATCAATCTTGCCGGGCGGCCTCCGGATTGCAATATCTGCAGGAGCGTAATATATAACCGATATGAAAGGATGGTTGCTGCCGGGTTGGTTCATGGTGAGGCTGCTCCTGTTTCTGGGGTTGACGCTGTCGCTGCCGGGGGGGTCCGCCTCTTTCGCCCAGGAAACCAGCGGGGTGCTGAGCAAGATGGAGGCCCCCGCCTCCTCCCCCGAGGCCTTGCCCAGGATCCTGGCGGCAGGGGCCGCGGCCCTGGAAAAGCAGATGGGCGAGTTGCGATCCCGGGTGGCGGAAAGCGGCGAAAAGCTGGCCCGGGCCCAGGGGGATGGGCACGATCTGGAGATCGCGGTGGCCTCGGTGAGAGCTTCCCTGGCGGTGCGGCAGCTGCCCCTGTCCCAGGTGCAGGAGTTGCGCTTGACTTATGCCGGCCTGGAGTCCCGGTTAACGGCCAGGACCAAGGACCTGGCCGGCGAAATCGAGGCATTAAAGAAGGTCCGGGAGGACGAGATCAGCGCGCAAAACGTCCTGAGGGCGCAGATGGACGTCCTCCAGGCCAGGGAGCCCGCCCTCCAGTCCCCGGAGAACCAGCAGGCCTATCTCAATTATCTGCAACTCTTAAACACCCGGGACGGATTGCTGGCCCAAATGCTGGCCAACCTGGAAGCGCGGCGCCGGGCGCTGGCTTCGCAAGGCCAACTGCTGTCCGAACTGCTGCCCCAGATCAAAAAACTGGAGGAAGCCTCCCAGGCCGAACTGCTGACGCGCCAGGCCCAGCAAGCCTCCTTGGCGGAGCAGGTGGCCCGGGCCTGGGGCAGCCTGGCGGCGCTGCCGGGCCTATCCTGGGGCTGGTGCGCCGACCTGGTGGAATCCGGGCGTTTGCGCGCCTTTCTCTTAAGCCATCTGGCCCCCCTAATGGGGCTCTTGAGTTTCATCATCCTCATGGGCTGGAGCACCCGGCGGTTCAACGGCTGGGTGACGGAGCGTTTCCGCCGCTGGCGGGCCGCCACTGATGATCTCCACCTGCTTCCCCTGTATGCCCTGGGGCTCATTCTGATCTCCGGCCTGTTCCTGCTGGGCCTCATCCTGTGGGTCGGGTTGTTTTTTTGGATCTTCGAGATGTTGAGTTCCAGGACGGCGCAGATAATTCTTTACGTCCTGGCCGCCCTGTGGGCTTTGCGCCTGGGGCTGCAGGCGGTGCAGACTTACTTCGGCGGGAAACCCGCGGGGGTGGCGCTGCTTTTGGACGCCCCCACGGCCCGGTTTTACCGCCGCAGCCTGAAGGCCTTCCTAATTTATCTATTCCTGGGGTTTCTGGGGCTCAAGGCCGCGGCCCTCCTGGGGTTTCCGCCCTCCAGCCTGCAGTTTCTCCAGCACCTTTTCCAGGTAACCATACTCTTTTGGGTATTGTGGTTCCTGCGGCGCCCGCACCTTACCGGCCTGCTCCCGGCCCTGCCCGACCCCGCCTGGGTCCGGCGCCCGGACCTGGCGCCAGCCCTGCGGGGCCTGGTGCTATTCCTGCTGGCGGTAATCGTCCTGGCCGATCTCTTAGGTTTTGAAAACCTCGCCTTTTACCTGGCCCAAGGGGCCACCTGGACCTGGCTGGCCGTCATTCTGCTCTGGCTGCTGTGGCTGGTGGCGGAGATAATTCTGCGCCACTCGCTGCACCCCGAAGAAGGTTGGGCCCCCCGGCGTTACCCGGGGCAGCAGGAGTTGCTGCAAAGGCTCTACGGCATGGGCCGGTTTATCCTGTCCCTCCTCCTGGGGGCCGGCTTGGTGGTGTGGGGTTTGAACTCCTGGGGCATTAAACCGGAGAGCGTCGCCTGGGCCTTTCAATGGCTCACCTGGGGGCCCCAACTGGGGCCGGCCCGGCTGACGCTGTTGAACCTCGGCGGGGCCGCGGCGGCAATTTACCTGGGGGTCTTGCTCTCCCGGACGCTACGGGGCCTGATGGCCGCCAGGATCTTTCCCCGCACCGGGTTGGACCAGGGGGTCCAGTACACCATTGCCACCACCCTGCATTACGTGGTACTGATCCTGGCCATCCTGGTGGCCCTAAACATCCTGGGGTTTCCCCTTACCAACCTGGCCCTGGTGGCCGGGGCCCTGGGTGTGGGCATCGGCTTCGGGCTGCAGAACATCGTCAATAATTTCATCAGCGGCCTCATCCTGCTCTTCGAGCGGCCTATCAAGGTGGGGGACCTGCTGGTCATCGACGGCCAGTGGGGCACGGTGAAAGAAATCCGGGTGCGGAGCACCGTCTTTGAAACCTTTGACCGCTACGTGCTCATCATTCCCAACTCGGAGTTGTTGTCCCACAAGGTCCTCAACTGGACCCACTACGGCCGGGGGATTAACCGCCTCACCCTGAAGGTGGGGGTGTCCTACGGCTCGGACGTCAAGCGGGTAACGCAACTGCTTACCGAGGTCTGCCGGGCCAACCCCCGGGTTGCGGTGGAGCCGCCGCCCCAGATCAGTTTTGCCGCCTATGGCGACAGCTCTCTGGACTTCACCATCTGGGTGTACCTCAAGACCCCGGGGGACCGGACTCCCGCCACCCACGAGCTGAACAGCGCCATCTTCGAGACCTTTCGGGAGCACGGCATCGAGATTCCCTTCCCCCACCGGGACCTCTACATCAAGGAGTGGCCGGGGGAGCCGGGGAAGCCGGGGAAGGACAGTGGACAGAAGGATTGAACGTTATGCTTCAATAAATAGCATTGATATCTCAAAATCGAGTAATAAACCTAGGCTTATGGAGTCCATTAAAGTCCCCCTCCTTGAAAGGGGGATTCAGGGGGATTTGTCAAGGTAGTTATTGAATAAAATTTCCCCTACCCCCCTTTGCCAAAGGGGGGGTAAAAAGCCGCTGGCTTTAAATGTCATAGTAATAATGAATCGTCACGCTATCGTCTACCGGAGATTTTCTGGGAATTTTCAGACCGGCAGGGTAGGGGAGGGGCCCTCGCGTCTCTTAAGAGACGACTTTTCGGAGTAGCTCAATCCGGGCGGATTTCTGCGGCCTTATGCTTGAAGCTCTTGACTTCGATGATCTTGGGCCGGGGGCGGCGGGGCTCGTCTTTGGCGTCCTGGCCGGCCGCCTTCTTCAACCCCTTGCCCTTCAAGAGATCTTTGCCGGCAGGGGACGATGGGGCCTTGGAGCCGGGGAGGTTCGCCATCTTTTCGGGTCCGGCGTAAGTCCCCATGACGTTTTGGACGAAGACCTGGGTTTCGGGAATGGGCGGGATGGTGCCGCAGTTGGCCACCCTTTCGGGCCCGGCGTTATAGGCGGCCACCGCCAGGGGGACGTTGTGGCCGAACCGGTCCAGGCAGCGCCGGAGATAACCCACGCCGCCGGCCACGTTCTGCTCCGGGTCGTAGGGGTTGTTCACCCCCATGAGGGCCGCGGTGCCGGGCATGAGTTGCATCAGACCCAGGGCCCCCTTGGGAGAGACGGCGCCGGGGTTGAAGCCCGACTCATGGCGCATGACGGCCCGCACCAGGGCCGGGTCTACCCCATTAAGGTTGGCGTACTTATTGATCAGGGCCACCACCTGGGGATTGTAACGCCCCTGCCAGGAAAGGGGACCGGACCAGGAGCCGGACCTGACGTAGCGGGATTTCAGATAATAAGGCGTGGGAATGATCTTGGTCTTGTTTTTGAAGATGTAAACCTGGACTTCCTGGCCCAACAGATCGTAGAGGGTGTCTAGGTCGGTGCGTTTTTCCTTGCGGCTCGGCTTGTCGCTCTCCAGGACCAGGGAGCCGTCGGGCGCCACCCGGGGGGCCGCCGACGCCGGGCCGGCCAACCAGACCCAGGCCGCCGTTATTGCCAGGAGCAACCGGATTACCCTCATAGTAGCCATTCTATCAGGGATTTTTCCGCTTTTGTCAATAAGGAAATTCCCGGTTTTTTCCCCAGGGAAGGCCTGAAATCGGGGATGATGATTTTTACGGCTCTTTTAGCAGGGTCCCCCCCTAAGGAAATCTTTGGTGGCACAGGCTTCCAGCCGGTGGCGGTGCGGTTTATTTGAGCCGCTAAGGCGGGCGCCGGCGCTACACCTGCAGGTAAAGGTGAAAGTTCCATTGCCAAATTAGATAACTCATTGTAATATGGCATAGTTTATTCTCTAGGGGCCTTCGCCGGAGGGCGATGCCGCCACCTTCCCACTCAGCAAGGAGGCTGAGACCTTGGAGCCCGAAGCCCCCACCGCCGCGGGGAATCCCACGTCCCAGAGCCGTCCGGTGGCCCGGCCCCTGGTGCCAGTGGCCCTGGCCCTGATGGCGGGGATGGCGGCGCCGGCTTGGGGCCTCTCTCTGCCGGACCGGTGGCTGGCCCCGGGCCTCGTCCTGCTTTGGGCCGCCCTGGCCCTCATCCGGTGGCCCCGGCGCCCGGCCCGGTTTTTGCCCCTGGCCTTTTTCGGGCTGTTGGGGGTGGCTCTCTGCCAGCAGGCCCTCCAACCCCCCTTCCCGCCGCACCATGTGGCCCGCCTGCCTCAGGCAGGGGAGGTGACCCTCCTGGGAAGCCTGAACCGCCCCGGCAAGGTGGGGGCGGCCCGGGTCCAATTGTTCGTTAAAGCCGAAGCCTGGCTGAGCCCCGAAGGCTGGCGGCCGGCCTGCGGCAACCTGCTGGTGAGCGGCCCCGGGCTGGCGCCGCCGCCGGTGGGCACCGGGGTGGTGGTCAAAGGGCGGCTTAGCACCCCCCGGGTGTTGCACAACCCCGGCACCTTCGACCGCCCCCGGTACCTGGCCGCGGATGGGATCTTCCGGGAGGTTCGCCTCAAGGACCGGGGCCACCTGGTGTTTCTGGGCGGCACCGAAGCCTATCCCCTGGGGGAGAGGCTCCGGGGCGGCATCCGGCGGCTGCTCGAGGACCTGAGTCCGGCCCTCCGGGCCATTTATCTGGCCATGCTCCTGGGAGACCAGGGGGAGATCACCCCGGAGATGCGCCTGCAGTTCGCCCGCACCGGCACCAGCCATCTCCTGGTCATCAACGGCCTGCACCTGGGGATGGTGGCCGCGGTGACTTATTTTCTCAGCTTCTGGCTGCTGCGGCGCTTCCCCTGGCTGCTCCTCCGGATCAACGTGGTGCAGGCCGCCACCCTCATTTCCGTCTTGCCGGTGGTGGGCTACGCCTGGGTGGCCGGGGGCTCGCCCTCTACCCAGCGGGCCGAAGTCATGGTCCTGGCCTACCTGCTGCTGGTTTTTTTGGGAAGGCCCCGGGAGGTGTGGAGCGCCCTGGCCCTGGCGGCCGTGGTCATTCTGGCCCTGTCGCCCCTAAGGCTGTTCGCCATTTCCTTCCAGCTCTCCTTTGCCGCAGTGGCGGCCCTGATCTACCTGGTGCCCCGGTTGGTGAGGGGGATGGCGAAGGGAGAAGAAGACCGCCCTCCGGGCCTGGGGGCCCGCCTCTGTTTTCGGGGCCAGGAGTGGCTGGCGGTCTCCGTGGTGGCGACCGCGGCCACCGCCCCCTTGGTGGCGGCTTACTTCCGGGTGGTGTCCCTCCTGGGGATCCTGGTGAACCTGGTGGCCATCCCCCTGGTGCTGGGCCTGGCCCTGCCCCTGGGGGAGGCCGCGGTCCTGGCCCAGGCCCTGTCCCTCACCCCCGTGGCCCAGGCCCTCCTGGCCGTGGGTCAGTGGCCCCTGTGGCTGGGGTACCAGGCCGTCGCCCTGGGGGCTGCTCTGCCGGGCAGCGCCATCACGGTGCCCGTTCCAACCTGGGCCCAGGTTGTGGCCTATTACCTTCTTTTGGCTCTCCTGTTTGCCCCCCGGCGCAGCTGGCGGACCTGGTCCGGGGCCGCCCTGGCCGGGGTCTTCCTGGCTACGTCCGTGGCCCTGCCCCTGGCGCGGCCCCCCCAGGGCCTGGAAGTGACCTGCCTGGACAGCTCCGGGCTAAACGGGGTGGCGGTCACCCCGGAAGGCCGGCGCCTGGTTTTTTCAGCCCCGGCGCCTTCGTGGTCAGGTCGGGGCGGAGGCCCGGGGGTTCTGCCGGGGTACTGCCACTGGCGCCAGTTCCGGCGCCTGGAACTGGTGGTGGCCCTCTCCCTGAGCCAGGACAACGCCGGGGAGCTGCTCACCCTGGCCCGGCAGTTTCAAGTGGGGGGAGTCTGGTTCGGGCGCCGGGGTCGGGAGGGGCCGGCATATTGGGACCTGTGGAATTACCTGGGGGACCGGGGCGCCGCCCCCCGGTCCCTGGAGCGGCGGCCGCCGGAGAGCCTGGGGAGCGTCAAGTTGGCCTTTCTGCCTTTGGCCCCGGAACCGGGCCTGGCCCTCCAGCTGACCTGGGAGGGCCGCCGGGTGCTGATCCTGCCCCCGGCCAGACGGCTAACCGCCCGGGACCTGCCCGGGGGCGCGGACCCCGGTGTGGACCTGCTGATTCTGCCGGCGCCGCTTGCCGGGGACCGGGAGGAGGGCCTGGCCCTGCTTGACCGGTTGAAACCCGCCCGCCTGGTGATTTACGGGGGCTCAAGAGACCCAGCCCCTTACGGGCAGATAGCCGGCATCCCCTGTCAGTTCACCCGGAACGGTGCGGTGAGCGTCTATCTCGCCCCCGACGGCGTCACCCTGAGGCAATGGGCTCCCGCCCGGCTGAATTAAACCCGGGAGGTGGAGGAAGGCGAAGGGGGAGGGGGGTAGGGGGAGCAGGCCGGGAGCCCAAACTACACGCTTGGGTCTTTGAAGCCCCCCTTTCTTAAAGGGGGATTTAGGGGGGTTATTAGGCGGTTATCTAATCCCCCCTTACTCCCCTTTAGAAAAGGGGGGTAAAAACTCCTGGTTTTAATATCCTGGCAATTATGAAACGTCACCATAATGTTGTGTCCCAGGAGTATCTTACAAATCCTCTCCCGGGTTAAAAGCGGCCATTGTAGCGACTGTCTTTCAAGTCAAGGTACCTGGGTAATGAATTGGTTCCAGGGTTGATTGTTTTTCACCATAGCATTGAGGATGAGAACGAGTTTGCGCATACAGGCGGTGAGGGCCAGTTTTTTGGGTTTGCCGGCGGCCAACAAGCGTTGGTAAAAGGCGCGGATCACCGGATTCCATCGAGAGGCCACCACCGCCGCCATATAAAGCATGCGGCGCAGGTAGCTGCGGCCACCCCGGATCATCCTTTTTCCCCGGAAGCGGCCGCTATCCCGGTTATAAGGGGCCACCCCCACCAGGGCCACGGTTTTTTTGCCGGGCAGCGTGCCCGCCTCCGGCAACTGGGCGATGACGGCCCGAGAAACGATCGGTCCGATGCCGGGGATGGTCCGTAACAAGCGGTCACGGTCCCGCCAGAGGGGACTCTGGCGGATCTGGTCGCTGAGATCCTGGTCCAACTGCTCCAGGCGTTGACTCAACCAGGTAAGATGCGCCTGGATATCCTGGCGGACCGCAGGGATGAAGGTTTTCTCCAGGCGGTTTTTCTCCTGGCCGATCATCTTCACCACCTGCAGGCGCCGCTGCAGGGCCGCCTTGAGTATCTGCTGGGCCTGGTCCGGCAAGGGGCGGGGTTCGGGCCGCAGGGCCTCGGCGAAGTGGGCCAAGACCTGGGCGTCGATCTTATCGGTCTTGGCCAGCTTGCCGGTGGCGCCGGCGAATTTTCGCACCGCCTGGGGATTGACCAGGGCCACCGGCAGTTGGGCCTCGGCCAGGGCCGCGGTCACCAGGAACTCATACCCCCCGGAGGCCTCCAGCACGATGAGCTGGGGTTTGAGGGCCGCCAGGCGCTTCACCAGCTGCTTGATGCCGCGATCGTCGTTGGGGGTGACAAAATGGCGATTCTGGGGCCGTACGGCCACATCCAGGTGTTGCTTGGAGACGTCGAGGCCGACAAAAACTTGCGTCTTCATAGCTTGCTTTCCCGTCCTTGTACATGCGAGATCATGGTCTCAGGTGACTGTTCGGGTTAGGGCAAGCGGGACGTGGCGCCCATGCTACAAAACGGTCTTCGAAGACCCAGGGGCGGTCGGGCTGCCACGTCCGCAACCGTTGGCCCCAGGGGCAGGCCCATGGGCCTGCCCCTGGGGGAGAAACTTGTTGACCTTGGGCACATATCTTACCCCATGAGAGATGCCAGGGGAAGGTGCCGACTGCTTTGTTAAGATACAAGGGGCGGTTCGCGCACCGCCCCTACAAGAATCCACCTAAGAGGGTCGAATATTTTTGTAAGAAATATCTGGGGCATAATAATAGATTGTTCAGCTAGATGAAAATGTCGCGCCGGAGCCCCCCGGCGGCGCCGGAACCGCCGAGGGCGGCGGTGCTACATTTCATTAGGTCCCCGAAGGGATCAATTTATTGGCTGGTGCAGCCGGAAGCAAGCCTGCGGCTGCAAGGAAGATCCGAAGCATTTTCATCTGTCGTTGTGGCCCTCGGGGCCTGATGCTTCCCTCGGAATGACAAGTTCTCAGTTAAGGAAATTCTTCCCGCCCCCTACGCCTTGCGGCTGGTCTTGGCAATGAAGTGGCTCAGCTGCTGCTTCACTTCCGGGGAGTTGCACTTGGGGCAGGTGACCTTCTCGGTTTCATGTTCGCTGATGCTCATAATGCGGCTGAACTGCTCCCCACACTTTTCGCAGAGGTACTCGTAGGTCGGCATGGTTCTTCTCCTGGGCTTTAGAATGCCACTTGGGTCAGCCCCAATATAATTATTGACCCGGCCCCTGGCAAGGGCGAAAAGCCCGCGCTTTTACCATTCCAGGTCAACTTGGGGGCGGATCTGTAGGGCGGTGCGCGCACCGCCCTTATACCAGCTTACACTTCTAGAGGTAAAATCAGCATTTTTTTGTAGGGGCGCAAGTCATTGCGCCCTTGAGGGCGTGATAAATCACGCCCCTACATTAAAAATACTTTTTGGGCGGCGACTTGGTATTACAGGGGTCTTTACTTTCAGGGATCACCGGGGTAACAAGCCTGGCCCGGACACCAGACTCCGGGCGACCATCAGGTTGCGCCACTCATCGGCCTGGTGCCGTTTCGGCGTTTCCATGATGGCGGCCTCAGGCCGCAGCCAGGGATGGGAAAAGAACTGCCGGAGGCCGCTTAAGCCCATGGTCCCCAGTCCCAGATGCATGTGGCGGTCCCGCCGGGACCCCAGGGGCGCCTTGGAGTCGTTGAGATGCAGGATTTTCAGGCGCTCCAGCCCCGGCCCCCCGGCGATTTCCGCCAGGAGGCGGGAGGCGCCGCCCGCAGTGGTCAGGTCGTAGCCCGCGGCGTAGGCGTGGGCGGTATCCAGGCACAACCCCAAGGGTACGCCGCTCAGGGACATGATGCGGTGCAGGTGTATCATCCGCCAGCCCAGTTCCCGCCCCTGCCCCGCGGTATTCTCCAGGAGCACCAGGGGAGGCGGGGGCACCTCAGAGACGGCCAGGGCCAGGGCCCGGGCTACCCGGGCCAAACTGGCGGGGGCCAGCTCGCCGTGGCCGGGGTGGATGGCCAGATAATCGGCCTCCAGGTCCCGGGCCAGGGCCAACTCCCGGCGCAGCCTGGCGGTGGAAAGGTCGTAGAGCTGGGGCTCGGCCGCGGCCAGGTTGGGGAGGTAGCTGAGATGCACCACCAGGGGCGACAGGCCGGACCGGCGCCGGGCCGCGGTGAACTCCCGGATGGCTGCCGGGGCCGGGTCCCGCCACTTCCAGGACCGGGGGTTCTGGCTGAAGATCTGCAACGCCTGGCAGCCCAGATCCCGGGCCTGATCCAGGGCCCTGAGCATGGAGCCGGCGATGGAAAGGTGGAATCCCAGCCGCATTTAATTACCTTGGGGGTAAAAGGGGAAGAGGGAAAAAGGCGCAAAGGAAAACAAGTAGAAAAATTTCATCGTGGTCCTATCTCAGAGATGAGACATCGTTTGGAGCCTAACGAGAAAAAGCATATCATCGTAGGAGCGGGTTTAAAACCCGTTCCTACCTTCCGTCTCTGCCCTTGCCGTCTAGTTGGTTCTCTGATGAGTCATGAAATCAGGTATTTTGGTTTTAAACCTTTTCGCCTTTTTCCCTTTTCGCCTCATAAGCTTCCAGATACCAGATGAAAAGCTCCGGGCTTTTTGATATTAACAAAGCTGATGGAAGCCTCCGCCGCATTACGGCCCCGGATTCTGGAAGGTTATTTGGCCCGGGAGTTCCTCAAGCTCACCAGCCTGAGCCTGGTCACCTTTGTCTCGCTTTTCGTCATCGTCGACTTCTTCGAGAAAATCGACCGCCTGGTCCGGGCCCAGTTGGGGTTGGGGGACATTTTGCGCTACCTGCTCCTCAAGCTGCCTTTTGCCGCGGGGCAGGTGCTGCCCGCCGCGGTCCTGCTGGGGATCATGCTGACCTTCGGCCTCATGTCCCGGTCCCACGAAACCATGGCCATCCGCACCTCCGGCCTGGATATCCTGCGCCTGGCCCGGCCGCTGATTATCCTGGCCGGCGGGGTGACCGTCCTGTTGCTCACCCTGAACCTCTACCTAATCCCCTGGAGCCAGGGGAGGCTGAGCCTCTTCTGGCAGACCCAGGTGGAGAAGAAGCCGCCCCGGGACCTGCACAACCTGGAGCACTTCTGGTACAAGGGCGACCAGGCCATCTATAATATCCTCATGTTCCGGAAAGATATCCAGACCCTGGAAGGGGTGAAGATCTATCTTTTCGACCGGCAATTCCGGCTGGTGCAGGTCATTGCCGCGGCCCGGGCCCAGTGGCAGGGGGACCACTGGCGCCTTACCCAGGGCATGATCCAGACCTTTGGTCAGGAAGGCACGGTGGCCGGGGAGAAATTTCAGCAGCGGGACCTCGTCCTGACGGAGCGGCCCGAGGATTTCGGCGATCTGGAAAAGAAGGTCACCGAGATGGACCTGACGGAACTGCACCGTTACGTGGGGCGGCTGGAACGGGACGGTTACAAATCCACTCCCTACCGGGTGGAACTTTACAGCCGCCTCTCCCTGTCCCTGACCCCCCTGGTTCTCTTAGTCCTGGGCCTGGGGCTGGCCCTGCGCCACGAAGAGATTCACATTACCTCCATGGTGGCCGTGGGCCTGGGTCTGATGTTCGGTTATTGGCTCTTTTTCGGTTTTTGCGTCTCCTTTGGCCAGGCGGGCCGCTGGCCCGTTTTTCTGGCGGTTGCCGCTCCCCACCTGATTTTTGGGGGCCTGGCCGCGGCCTTGATGCGCCAGGTCACCCGCTGACCTTCAAACCTGACGGTCATATTTTTTTTATAGACGGCTAGGATGCGAGGCGGCGGGAATCCCGGCCCGCTCAGGCGAGCCGCCGGATGGAATTTAATGATATTCCGGCAGGTTATCCAGAAAGCCCCGGCCAATTCTTATCTAAACTTGCCTGGGTTCTTTCCCTGAGGGGGTAATTTTCGGAAGAAAACCTAGATGAATAAAAGGAAAGACCAACATTTTTATTGTCATGCCCGCCGATTTTATGCTATCAAGGGGTAAATCAGCACCCTGTGGGGGCGCTAGCCCTAAGGCTGAGTGTTTCCGAGGGGGGGTGAGGATAAATAATACCACTTAAAGGGGGGATGGTTGCCGGGAACCCATGGTGCAAACTCAGGTCACGGCTGCAGGGGAAACTTAATTAACCTCAAACCAGGAGAAAGGGAGAGAGGATCATGACCAAGGCAGAATTGATTGCGCAAGTTGCGGGAGAGGCCCAAGTAAGGAAAGTGGACGCGGAAAAGGCCATCAACAGCATGATCAGGATAATTTCAGAAACCCTGAAGAAAAAAGGCCGTTTGGCACTGGCGGGCTTTGGCACCTTTGCGGTGGCCCAACGTAAAGCCCGGGAAGGCCGCAACCCTCAGACCGGCACTCCGATCAAGATTCCCGCGACCAAGGTAGTCAAGTTCAAGCCGGGCAAGCAATTAAAAGATTTAGTGAAGTAAGCGGTAAGCTTCGCCTCCTTAGCTGGTCCCAAAGGCGAAACCTCATTAAAGAGTTCGGGAGAGGGGTGCCAGATATGCTCTCCCCAAGCTGGCCACCCCTCTGCCGCTTTGGCGCGGGGTTTCCAGTCCATCCCCCGATTCCGGGGGGAATGATCCAGAGAGATTCAGGAGCAAGCAGAGGCCCCCGCGCCGCGCCCCGGGCCCAGGTTCCCTCGCGGGTTTGACCCGGGAGCGGCGGCGTCCAGGGGGCTCCGGCGCTTCATGGGGTAGGATCTAGGGATTTGGATCGAGGTGGGGCAGCGCCAGGGCCCGACCTCGCGTTATTTCGGGCCCGATATTGCCTGGTTCAGGGCCGTCAGCAAGGGGGCCTGGTCCTCGGGCAGGATGGTGCGCAGATCCAGCAGCACTTCCCCGTGTTCCACCCGGGCGATGATGGGCGGCTGGGCCAATCGCAGGCGCGCTTCCAGCTGTGGGGCGGTGAGATGGGGCAGGCTCAAGGCCAGGGCCCGGCTGGCCAGGGCCACCTGGGGCAGCGCCCCGCCCCCCACCCGGCCCACGCTTTCCCGCACCTCCACGGAAACCTGATCCCCCCAACGGCGTTTGAGACGGCGGGCCAGGCTGCGGGCCTGGCGCTCCAGCTCCGCCGCGGGCCGGATGAGCATCCGCAAGGTGGGCAGGGCCGCGACCGCCTGGGATTCGTCGAGATAGAGGCGCAGGGTGGCCTCTAAAGCCGCCAGGGTGAGTTTGTCCGGGCGCAGGGCCCGGGTCAGGGGGTTTTGCCTTAAGAGGGCCACCACTTCTTTGCTCCCCAGGGCCAGCCCGGCCTGGGGGCCGCCCAGAAGCTTGTCGCCGGAAAACAGGACCAGGTCGGCCCCGGCCTTCAGGGTCTCTTGTACGGTGGGCTCCTTCTCTAACCCGTAGCCGCTCAGATCGACGAGGCAGCCGCTGCCCAGGTCCTCCACCACCTTCAGGTCATAGCGGCGTCCCAAGGCCACCAGGTCCGACAAATCCACTTCATGGGTGAAACCCACGATGCGGAAGTTGCTGGGGTGTACCTTGAGAAGGAGGGCCGTCTCCGAAGTGACCGCGTTTTCATAATCCCTGAGGTAGGTCTTGTTGGTGGTGCCCACTTCTTTCAGGATGGCGCCGCTCACCGCCATGATCTCCGGCAGCCGGAAGGACCCGCCGATCTCCACCAATTGCCCCCGGGAGATGATCACCTCCCGGCCGGCGGCCAGGGTGCGCAGGGCGAGCAAGACCGCGGCGGCGTTGTTGTTCACCACCAGGGCGGCCTCGGCGCCGGTGAGTTCGCGCAAGAGCCCCTCCAGGTGGTCCTGGCGGGAGCCCCGGGACCCCCGGGCCAGGTCGTATTCCAGGGTGTTGTAGCGGCCCGCCACCTCCAGGAGTTGCTCCATGGCCACCGCGGCCAGGGGCGAGCGCCCCAGGTTGGTGTGGATCACCACCCCGGTGGCGTTGATCACCCGGCGCAGCGACGGCTGGGCCGCGGCCTGAAGGGCTTCCAGCAAGTCCGGGAGAAGCGTCTCCGGATCAAGCCCGGCGGGTAACTCCCCAGCCGGGCAGGTGGTGAGGCGGTGGCGCCGGGCGGCCAAAGCGTCCCGAATCACCGCCAGCGCCAGGGACCGGGGCAGCGGCGTCAGGGCGGGGGCCAGACCCGGGTGGCGCAGCAGTTCGTCCACCTTGGGCAGCTGGCGCAACAGGCGGGCGCGGACTAGATCCATACCTGAGCTCCTTTGCCTAAGGAATATGCCACTGCGGCAAGGGGCTGTCAATTGAAAGAACGCCGGCTCAGCCGGTTGGGAAGGGGACCTGCGTCGCGGTGCCGCTAAGGTGCCGCTAACGCGCCGGTAAGGCGCCGCCGGACACCGGGGGCGTTTCCTGGGTAACCCCATTAATTTCCGCCTGAAATCGGTAACGAATCACTCAGGTGGCGGCACCAGCGAAGAAGTTGGCGGGTAGATAGGCTCAGAGCGGAAATTAGATTGCCTTCCCCCCTCACCCCAGCCCTCTCCCCCATTGGGGGAGAGGGGAAAAAGATGGAACCTAGTTAATGCTCTGATTACCAGGTCCGCGCCCGGCGCTGGCCCACCGATACTCAGCCGGCACCGGCGAGACGCCGGTGCCCCCAAAGCAGGGTAACAGGGTAGGGTGCGGGAGGCCAGAACCGGCGGGACAGATGGCTGGAAAAGCAGGAGGAAACGGGGGAATGGCCAGGGCCAGGATGTACAATGCCGGCAGGGTTTGCCAGACAACTATGATAACCATATCAACTAGTTATTATTTTGATTTAAACCACGCATATATAGCAGATATACTCCGTAAGGCTCCGGTTCAGCGTCGGCGCGGGAGCGCCGTCCGCTGCAACCGGTTGTTAGCTGGTCCCAAACAGGTGGCACTGAATCTATTCCGCAAGGTATCTCTGGATGCGCTCGCACCCCAGAGGAAGAGTCCTTACCGACTCAATCCACCCGCACGACGCCCGGCATATTGTAGCTGCCGTCGATCAATGGCGTGTAAGGGCCGTAGAAGCGGGCCGCGAACTGGAAGCCGCCCTTCGGCGTGGGCAGCCAGTTCTGCCGTTGCTTCGGATCGGTCGGCTCGTCGTGCTGGACGTAGACCACCAGCTTGCCGCCCTCGGTGTGCAGCTTGCCGCGCTTGAGCATGTAGCTGTTGAGCGAATAGCGGTCGATCGGGTTGTCGTAGAAATACCCCTCGCGGTCGTAGAGCGGGATTTCCCAGAACTCGGTCACCGGAGGCATGTCGTTCAGGTCGAACGTGATCGTGTAGCGGTGCTCGCCCGAGAGCGGCCGGCCCTCGGAATCTATCAGGCAGAATGCGGGGATGTGCGATCGGGACGGCGTAGGGGCGAAAATGGCAATCAGCCCCCAGAGCGCCCTCTGTTGCCAGTCGGTGTCCTTGTAGCCGAGATCGCTCGAAAATTCCCAGCCGTTCCGGCTGACGCCGACGCCTTTTGCTAACAGGGCCAGCACCTCCTTGTGGCCTTCTTCGATTCCGTCCTCGACGGCTGCCTTGATTGCGGGCGTCAGCTTCTCCGGATCGAAAGTTTCGCCGGCCTTAAGGCCAAGCCTCTCGAACCTGGCGAATGCCTCAATCTCCTTTTGACCGTCCGTTTGCTTGGTGAAACTGGTGTCGTTCAATATGAGACTGACCCAGCGCAGGAAGTCCACGCCCTTGAGTCTCCCCGGCTCCTTGACCGTTTCCATGCCGGGATAAGTGGGATATTCGCCTTTGGTGAGCTGCACGTCCTCGGCCTTCACGTCCTTCCGGCCGGCGGCAATCCACTGGCTGAGCGACATGACGGTGATGTGGTCTTGAATCCCGTTGACGATCTTGAGTTCGTCCTCGGTGTCGTCGGTGAGGGCGACGCGTGCGATCGCGCCGGCGAAGTCGGATGGCGATTGCACGATGTCAGCCCCGACGAACCCCGCAGGCAGCTTGCCGCTCCAGTTCGGGCCGATCAGCAACCGCCGCACGGGGCCGGGCGCATTGAACTGGTTGCCGATCAGGTGCCAGCAGCGCGCATAATTGTCGTGAAGCTGGATGCTCCAGTAATGGTCCTTGATCTCGGGAACGGTAATGACGACGGGCTCCTTCGACAGATCGAGCACGGCGAAGCCGTAGAGCGTGGTGGCGTTGGGCGTGGTGGCGACGCGCGGCAACGCTTTTTGCGGTTTGCGATCCCAACTCAGGCGGTTGATACCGACAAAGCGCGGGCTCTTTTCGTTCTGCGCGAAGTTGTAGCGCAGGTGATAGATCGCGACCGGATGCATGCCCCAGAGAAACGCTTCCTTCGCCATGCTTCTTGCCTCGGTGGGCGTTAGCTTGGACTTGACCTTAGCCTTTCCCTGTGCATGCGCCGTCAGGGCCAAACCAATCAGGATAACGAACAACACCATGATAACCGTTCGTCTCGAAACCATTCTCAATGCCCCCCTTGTCTTGGTATTTTTATCTAAAGGTTACAGTGAGTTATGCTTGTACCTAGGAATTGCTGTTATTGGCTTTTCAAGGACTCGCCAATTTTTTTCAATCATTCAAAGATCGGCTTCTTGATGAGGCTTGGCAGCACGGGTATGAAGTTGAAGCGGATATTGAAGCGCTGGCCGAAGTCGTCTGGGTGGACAGGCATCCACTGGAACTCCAGGAGGGACAGGATGGGTACGCCCCCGAGCCGGAAGGTCCGGCCGACCCCAAAGCCGAGGGGGAAGGTGACCTGGTTTCTGCCATCGGCCCGCCAGTTAATGAGGATATTGGGGGACATGCTGATCTGCCAGGCCCCGGGCAGCATACGCGCCAGGAAGTATTGGATGTTCGTCTGGCTGGTCACCGGGGTGGCGCAACTCCCGGCCACGGACCACCAGTGCTGGGGGAAGATGCCGCCCACCCATTTTTTGCTGATAAAACCTAGCGCCACTGACGGACCCATCTGGAACTTGCCTTGTCCCAAATCATGGCTGGGAGCGGTGGGGAAAATAAAGGTGGGGCCGAAGCCCAGGATCACCCCCGGGATATTGGGGGACAAAAGAGTGACCAGGGCGATGTCCCCGAAGCTGCTGGTGCGGCTCCACTCCGGGAAGCCGCTCGCCGAATTCACCCCCCTGATATAAGGATTCGACAGTATGGGGATCACCGGGCGGGGAATCAGGGTCCAGTTTTTGGTCAGAGGAATGGGCAGCACCGGCTGAAAATTGAAGACGAACTGCCCACGGTAGGCGGGACTCAGGTCGCCTTTATAGAAGTACATATTGCTCTGGGTGGTGATGTTCCACACCGAGCTGACGGGGTTGTTGAGTTGTTTGCTCAGCTCCTCCAAGTCTTGCCCCTGCCCTCGGGGTGCCGCCCCATGGCTCTCGCTTTTGCTGCCGCCCATCTCAGAAGCTTGGGCCAAGACAGTAGCAACAGCTGCCACATAATCACCAGGGCGATGACAGACAGGGGGAAGATTATTGAACATTTGCTGGATTGTCTCAAAGCTACAACTCCCTTCGACAAGTGATTTCCGGGATAGGTTCTCCCTCCATTCACCGCCTTAACGGCAAACCGAGAAGTGGTTTTTTTTAAAATTTCCAGATCAGGTTCGTGGCTACAAACTGAATGTTGTTGGTGGGGTAATCTCCAGTCAGACGGCCGGCCAGAGGTCCCCGGCGGGTATTGATGGGGGCATTGCCCAGATCCGTAAACTCATAGGCTATACCCAAAGTGATGTCCCGGTTCCAGTCATATTGAATCCCGACGCCATAGCGCAACTGGCGGTCCACCGCAAGGGCGGGGATGCGATCCGCATCTCCCACTGCGGAGCTGTCGTAAGCGAAGCCCAAAGACAGCAGCCAGGCCGGGGCCAGGCGGTATTGGGCTCCTATAGCCATATGCCAGGTGTCTTTGAGGTTGGCATCCGCAGTGAGGCTGGTGGGGGTGGAGGAGGCGATGCTGACGTTGATTTTCCCGAACTGCGCCCAGTTCTGCCAGCCCAGATTGGCCATCAGCGCAAACCTATCGGTGATTTGCTGATAAGCGCTTACCATGACCTGTTGGGGGATGGTATAGGTCAGGTCGACTTTGCTTCCCAGGAGGCCTCTGGCTCGCAAAATAGCGCTTAACACCGGTCCCAGGCCATCGGTGCTGACCACGTCGTCAAAGGTCAAATCCACGGCAGAAAGGTAAGTAACGCCGAAGCGGGTCCCCTGGCGTGGTTCAAGGAGGACCCCTGCTATGCCGCCAACCCCAAAGGCCCAATTGTTGAGGGTAAGCCGGCCGTCCGGGGATCCATCCAAAACGTTGTTGATGGCCGTCGACTGTTTGAGTTTTCCCACCATCAAGGTCGGACCGGCGCCTAAGGACAGCCAATCATTGACTTTATAGGCCGCGGTAGCGGTCAAAGCCGCGGTCAAAAGCTTGGCGGCTTGCAGGTGGTAGCGCCCGGCCCAGGTGTCCCCGTAATTGGCCCCCAGGCCCAGGTAAGATGACAGGCTCACCCCGAGACGCCAGTCGGGAGATATTTTGTGGACGTAAAAGCCCGCGGCGCTTGGCAAGGGGATGCCGGCGTTACCGGTTTCCCCCGGGCGGCCGAAGGTAGTCCCCGGTTCGACGTTGAAGTAGATGGAAGGCAGGATCAACTGAAAGCTTCCCAGGAATTGGGACCGCTCCAGTTTGGTCATGCCTGCGGGGTTGCCGAAGGCAGTGGATGCGTCCAAAGCCATGGCCGCCCTCCCCGCAGAGGCGGTGCCCAGATCCGGGGTCCCCATTTCATAGAGCCAAAGACCTCCGGCCCCGGCAGGGGAGGCTAACAAGATAAGCACTATCCCTAACCATTCAATGCACCGCCAGGTTCTCATGACCTTTATCCCCTGGGGTTGGTCTTGTTTTTCAAAATTCCGTCCCTTGTATCATTTTAATGAGGTTTCGTCTATGGCGAAGCTTGCCATAGGTAGACAGCAATAACCCTGCTCTAATGTGGTTTGGTGAGGATAGGTTGAAATTTTAGCGCCTTGATAAGTTTCTAGTCAGGACAGATAGCGCCACCGATGACCTTTTAACTGCATGCGGTGCTGCAAGCCTCAATCAACCCGCTGAGCCAAGGGCATCTTATAAGTTCCGAAAATTAAGGGTGCATAAGGCCCATAAAAGCGGGCAGCGAAACGGAAATCTCCTTCAGGGGCCGGCAACCAGTTCTTGCGCTGGTTTGGGTCTGTGGGTTCCTCATATTGAATATAAAAGGTTAGTCTGCCGTCTTTGTCCACGGAGAACTCGCCCCGCTCGTACATAAAACTGTTGACAGTGTAGCGCTTGATTTTGTTGTCAACAAAGTAGCCCTGGATGTCGTAGATGGGGATATCCCAGAACTCGCTGACCGGCGGCAGGTTC
The DNA here is from genome assembly GCA_963790655.1 of uncultured delta proteobacterium. Lineage (GTDB taxonomy): Bacteria > Desulfobacterota > Desulfobaccia > Desulfobaccales > 0-14-0-80-60-11 > DASWLF01. Next base: position 36,620 of record CAWBPT010000031.1, read on the forward strand.
TTGGTATCAAAAGTCAAGGTATACCGGTGTTTCCCGTTGAGTTGCTTTCCCGCAGAATCCACGAAGCAGAGCGCGCCGGTATGAGATTTGGCCTCAGGGCCCCCCCAGCCTGCATCAGCAACCACTGCCCGCACCAGATAATCGGTGCCGTACCGACCCATATCCTTACTCAGCATCCAGCCGTTCATATTGATGAGGCTGTTCCGGGTTGCCGTCTTAACAACTTCTCTGCCGGTCAGAAACCCTTTCTCCAGTGCGCCCTTCTGGGCCTGGCTTAAGTCCTCGGGGTTGAACAACTCATTCGGTGCCAGGCCAATTTTAGCAAGGCGCGCTAGTGTTTGCCTTTCCTTCACCGAGTTAGGTCGCCTGGTTATGGAAGAGTCATTTAAGACCAGGCTAAGCAGCCGAAAAAAGTCCATGGCGGTCTGTTTTTCCACCAGGGCCTCGGTCAATTCGGCCATACCGGAGAAGTTGGCATAGGCGCCCTTAACCTTGGATTGTTTGTCATAGGGAACACCCCTTTTCCCGTTGGAAACCCACTCCATGAGGGGGGTTGTGGTCACCTGGTCCTGATATTCGTTGACTGTGTGCACCTCATCCTCGTTATAATTCTTGAGAGCTAGGCGCATGACCATGAAGCCTGCATTGGAGGGTGCCTGGATGATCTCAATTCCCTTGAACTCGTCCGGGACCTTCCCTTTCCAGCCCGGTCCTAAGAGGAGATACTTTTGCGCCTTGGTTCCGGTGAATTGATTGCCCGCATAGAAAAAGTAGTCGCCATATTGGTCCATGGTCTGGAAAGAGTAATACCGATCTTTGATGGCAGGCAACTCCACAACTATCGGTTCCTTGGACAAATCGAAAAACCCAAAACCATACAGGGTGGTGGCATTCGGAGTAACGATCTGCCGAAGCTCCGGGGTAATGGGCTTGCGCAGCCACCACAGTCGGTTGATCCCAACATAATGAGGTGAGCTTCTCAGTTGGGTGTAGCCATACCGCATCTCATAGAACACCACTTGCTGGAGCCCGTAAATATAGGCTTCTTGGGCGATGGCCTGGATTGTGCTCAAGGGAAGATCCTTACTTATTGGGGCGGCTACCACAGTTTGCGCACAGACGTTGAACCAACAGATGGCCGCAACGAATACGATGAACAAAAACCGGCAAGGCGTTTTAAGCATGTCGTTACCTCCTCTTAAACTTCAGGAAGTGGCAGTTAACCTTCCTACGTACAATTACTTTTGGCAATACAGCTTCTTTTAGATGACTTTTCCTCAGAACATTGAAGACCTCACAGGTTCAGGTGGTTTTGGGACCCGCCTTCCCGACTTTAACCGGAAAAGCCTATTCTTCTTGTAGAAGGCATGATAGCACATTACACTGAGGAAATTAAACTCTTGGGAGAACAGAACATAAATAGAAGATCACTTGCCAAACCCTTCACTTATCACCAAGCCAGCAAAAACTGCAGATATGATCTCCATATCCTCCAAGGGCATTTGTGGGGAGGATGATTTCACGTCTCTGCGATAAAAGAGGAACGAAATGCTGGCGGGGATTGAAGGGATTATTCAGGTCCAAAAAGTGAATATATGATCCAGTTAGTGAAAGTTCTAAAGGCGTGTTTTCTGCTCCTACCTATACCACTTCCTTCCCATCTTCCTGCCTCCATTCGATCCACTACTCTAACATAACTTGTGGATCAGTTTTTGGGGAGCAGGTCAACTGATGTAATGCAGCCCATTGGAGGGTAAACCTGAGGGGCGACCACGGCAGGAGGCCATGGTCCTCCCCTCAGTTCCTACATGGTCCTTAAAACCTACCGTCGGCCCCCGCCACCCCCGCCGCGGCCGCCGCCACCACCGCGGCCACCACCGCCGCCACCACCTCCACGGGGTCCACCGCCCCCGCCGCCGCTGGGTCGGGAGGGCGCGCTGGCCCGTTGGAAGTTCTGGGTCCGAGCCTCACCCCGTTGCCGGGCGGCAAAGTCCCGGTTCAGTTGACCACTGTCAAAGCTGGGCCGGGAGGTTGCCGCCGGGCGTTGAGGCTGCTGAGCGGGTCGGGCCGCGGCCTGGGGCCTTTGCTGCGCGGGCCGGGCGCCAGCCTCGGGCCGGGTGGCCGGTCTTTCGCCCCCGGGTTTCGACCATTGGTCCGCCCTGGCGCTGCTGATAGTTGCCCTGATTGTCACGTTTGTAGACATTGCCGTTTTTGTCGGCCAGGACGTTGTTCTGCCCTCCCGCCGGCCGGACTTGGGGCTGGGCGGGCCTGGCCGCCTGAGCCGGCCTGGTTTCGGCTTTGGGTCTGGCCGCCTGGGCGGGCCTTTCCGGCCGGGCGGCGGGACGCTCTCCCGCCCCCTGACCAGGACGGCCAGGAGCAACTCCGCCTCCGGGCCGGGTGGCCGGTTGGCCGGGACGGGAGGCCAGCCGATTCTCGTTGCCCGGCCGGTTATAGAGGTTTCGCCGTTCGGCGGGCAGGGTTGAAGGGCGCCCAGGACGTTCGCCGGGCCTTACTCCGGGCCTTTCGCCCGGTTGCCAGCCGGGTGGCCGCTGGCCCCGGCCTCGTGTTGATCACATTATTGTGAATGTTGTTGATGTTGACATTGTTATAGCCGCCGGCTCCCCACCAGCCGCCGCCGCCCCAGTAACCGGAACCATGGCCCCACCAGTTGTCCGCGATGGCCGCTACCCCGATGCCCACCGCCGCAGCCGTCAGGCCCGCCATCAGCCAGGAGCCGGGATCATAATAAGGGGTCTGATACCCCCAGCTCCCGGCGTAAGGGTCATAGGCCGCGGCATAGCCGTAAGTGGCCGGCGGCGGAATATAGGCATCCGGGGCGGCATATCCCGAGTAGTCGTAGCCGGTGCCGTAGACCACCGTGCCGTTGTCCACGTAGGAGCCGGTATAGCCGGGCGTATAGCCCACGGTGACCGTATCATCGGTGGATTCGTAGACCTTGACGTACTTGGCGTTGTAGCGGGGGTTGCTGGGCGGGATCTTGTCCACCTCTTTGGGAGGATTCACCGACACCGTCCAGGGGCCGTTGGGAGAGGCGGCCTCGTACCAGACCCCCTGGTCCACGGCATAATACTTGGTCCCTTCCTTGAATACCGCTGTACCGGTGTTCACCGCGTATTCCAGGTTGGTGTCGGCAATCTTGTCAAACTTGGGCTCTCCGGCGTAGTTCACCTTGGTGGTGGCTTTTTTGCGGTCGATGGTCGCGGTCTGGGGAATGGAGTTTTCCAGGACCGCCTCCTTGGCCTGGGGGCTGCCGGCGACGTTCACCAGGACAAAGCCCTTCACCGAGTTCTCCGGAATCTTGGCGAAGTCGGCGGGGAGCTGGTTGGGAGCCACGTAAGCTCCAGGGGCCCTCGGCCAGGGACTTGGTCTTGAACCAGCGGCCGGAAATGAGGGCATAATGCTCCTGGGTTGGCGGTGTCCATGAAAATATTGCTCTCAGTATTGCTCACGTATAGGAGGTTGGTGTCCTTAATCGGAGTGTACTGGGGCTCCCCGTCGGTGGCCAGGAGCTCCGTCGGTACGGTGCTGACGAAGACCTCCGGCATTTTACCTGCCTTGGCCTCCACTTTTTTGGGGGCGCCCTTGCCCTGGGCGGCTTTCTGAGCTGCCGCCTCCAGCGTTTTTATCGCTTCCGGGACTTGTTCCACGTCCTTCCAGGGACCCTTGAGATCCGCGGCGGCCAGCCAGTCTGCGCCACCCTTCAGGTAATAGGTCTTGGCCGCAGGATCGTAAAGCATGAGGAAAGGCGTATTCGCCACCCGCATCAGGGAGGATTTGGGGACCGGCAGCAACTTGGGGTCGCCGTCCAGAGGGCACCAGCACCGCGGGATGGCTGACGAAGATGATCTTGGGCGGCTCGTTTTTCAGGCCCCGGTCCCCGGCCTGTTCCTTCTCCACCACCTCCAGGGCGGCCAGCAGCCGGTCCAGGGAGATGGGGACGCTCCATTCCGCCATCTCGGTATTCAGGAAGGTCTTCAGTTTCTCCAACTGCTCCGGCTTGGCGTCGGGAAACTTGGCGTCCGTGACCTTGACCTCATCAATGGTGGCCATGCGGGTGTCCCGGTCGGTGAGGACGCGGCCCGAGAGCCAGACGGCCCCGAACACCGGGGCTTTCATTTCCTTGGTTTTCACCGATACCGCGGCCCGGGCCGTGAGAACATCATCCTTGAAGTCTTCCAATTGCGGCTGGTACATGACCACGGTGCCCTTGGGATGCTCGAAGCGCTTGGGCCACTTATCTTTGGACTCTTGGGCCATAACCGCCTGGCTGAGGCCGGACCACCCCAATAACCCCAGCAGCGATCAATCCATCATGCCGATGCACCCTATCCACCTTTTCCACCACCTTGATCCCCTGCGCCTCTAATTGCTTCTGGGCCAGGGGTGACACCGTGCCCGTCACCCAGAGTTCAAACTTGGCCGAACGAGGTGGCAAGGAAAAATATAGATAAATCAACTGACATTCCGGCTGCCATATA
>CAWBPT010000032.1:0-23044 GCA_963790655.1 uncultured delta proteobacterium
AAAAATTGCAGATATGATCTGGATACGAGAATGGGACTCTTATTATGGGGACATTCTTGGAACCAGGGACAAAAGAAAGCCGGTGACCTTCTCGACGCAGACCCGCCTTGCTTTTAACCAGCCCCATAATTAATTTTAAACAATAATTTCACCCCACTTCCAAAAATTGGAGGATAGCCATGCGCATGCTCTTAAATATAAAAATCCCCCACGCGGAGTTCAACCAAGCAGTCAGGGACGGGACCGTGGGTCAAAAAGTACGCCGCATTCTGGAAGACACCAAACCCGAGGCAGTCTATTTCACCGAGCAGAACGGACAGCGGGGAGCAATCTTGATCGTCGATCTGTCTGACCCTGCCAAGGTTCCGCATTTGCCGAACCCTGGTTTCTCACCTTCAACGCTGACGTAGAATTCCACGTTGCGATGACGCCGGATGATTTACAGAGGGCTGGCCTGGAGGAGCTGGGGAAGAAGTGGTCCTAGCTGACAGGTGGCGCACAGGCAAATGCGCTTTTAAGATTTCAAGATATCCTGGAAAGCCAATTGATTAGGGTCTTAATTTTGCTTTAAAGGAATTTCAAATATGTTTAAAGAATTTAAAGAATTTGCCAGGCGCGGCAACGTGGTGGACATGGCGGTGGGCATCATCATCGGGGCCGCCTTCGGTACGGTCATCAAGTCCCTGGTTGCCGACGTGATTATGCCCCCCATTGGACTGCCGTTGGGAATGTAAGATTTTGCCAACCTCTTTATCTTGCTCAAACCAGGCAATCCAGGCGGCCCCTATTTTGCACTGGCCGAGGCTCAAAAGGCCGGCGCGGTTACGATCAATTATGGGACGTTCATCAATACGATTATCAGCCTTATAATCGTCGCCTTTGCGGTTTTTCTACTCATCAGAAACATCAACCGGCTGAAAAAACCAGAGGAGGGCCCGGCTGAACCGACCACCAAAGAATGCCCGTATTGCCTGTCCACGATCCCGATTAACGCCACGGGTGCGCCCACTGCACCTCGGAGCTAAAAGCCGCTTAAAAGCGGGCACCGCCCGCCGACCATGTCAGGAGATCGTCAAATATGATGACAAGAAGATGCAATTTGTCGGGTGATTGGCTCGCTTACCTCTTTTGGCTCGGGTTCGCCTGGGCAATTGGCCTGGGGTCTCTTGCTATAACTGTGCTGCGTGCCCAATGAACCATCTAGGGGTGCGTTGACCCGAGAGGAAATCTATCCGACTTTTTTCATGCAGGCGCCTATTAAACCCCCCATGCTCCCCGCATACTGACTTCCTCTTTGACGCCGCATGGCTCAGGCAATTTGTCTTTTGATGAACCCAACTCAATTGCCCACCAAAGTTTCAGACTTGGAGCTGTGGTTTTGCGGTTTAGTCGGCCTCTCGGCCGTCCTGCCCGCGGCCAGGTTCAAATCCCTCGCCATTAGCAGGTCCTTCCCGTTTCCCTCCATATCGAACCCATATCTAAACCTTCGACCAATCCATTGCCGGACCAATTGAAAAGCTCCGGCTTGGGTACAAGGAGTGGCGAGGTGGGACTCCTATGGGTCGCCTGACAGTTTCGAGCCCCCTCCCTAGGTCGCGGTTTCGGCCGCAACCCTTTCATTTTTTCCGCCCGAGCGCCGATTAGCTCTCCACCGGGGCCGGGGTTTTCTCTCCCCCTCTTTCAGCAAAATTCAGGCATTTCGAATCCCGAAATCAGGGAATCGCCGATTATTTTTTCAACCTTCTAAGCTATGTTGCTAAGCGAGATGAAAAAGGAAATTCTGCCCCGGAGAGAACTTATCGCCCTACTCATGGAGAGTCCGTTTTATTTTGAAATGCCGCTGCGAGAGAGACTGAGAGTTATCAGATATAATGAACAGAGGTTTTTTTGGAAAACCTATTTTGACAATGTTATGTCTAACATAGACAATTTAAACTACCGCAGCAAAGAATAATTTCCGCCAGTTGCCTCTCCCCGCCGCATCAACGGGACCCTTAGACTGCCTAGCCTCTAAAAATTGAAGACTCCGGCTTCCGGGGCCGGGTCCGGGAGATGGGGGCCGCGGTCCGGGTCCAGGTTGGCGAAGAACCTGGCCGCGTCAAAACTCTTCCCCCAATCCCCATTTGACAAGTCCACGGCTTTTGGGATAATAATTTCTTGGAATTATCGCCCTGTTAAGCCTTAAGGAGATTTTAATGGCCATTGAAGAATTCCCCCGGATGAAACGTCTGCCCCCCTATGTCTTTGCCACGGTCAACGCCCTCAAAATGATGGCCCGGCGCCGGGGGGAGGACATCATTGACCTGGGGATGGGCAACCCGGATATGCCCACCCCCCAGCATATCGTGGACAAGCTCATCGAAGCTGCGGGTAAAGCCGCCAATCACCGCTACTCCGCCTCCCGGGGGATCACCAAACTCAGGGTGGCTATTTCGGACTGGTACCAGCGCCGCTTTGAGGTGGACATCGACCCGGAAACCGAGGCCATCGCCACCATCGGCGCCAAGGAAGGGCTCTCTCACCTGGTGCTGGCCACGGTGGAGGCCGGGGACGTGGTGCTGGTGCCCAACCCCACCTATCCCATCCATTCGGCCTCGGTGGTCATTTCCGGCGGCCAACTGGTGTCCATCCCCTTGACCCATGACCGGGATTTTTTTGAGGATTTGCACAACATCACCGAGTTGATCCGCCCCCGGCCCAAGATGCTGATCATCTCCTTCCCCCACAACCCCACCACCCGGTGCGTGGACCTGGAATTTTTCAAGAAGATCGTGGACTACGCCAACAAATATCAGGTCTACATCATCCACGACTTCGCCTATGCCGACCTGGTCTTCGACGATTATAAGGCGCCGTCCTTTCTCCAGGTGCCCGGCGCCAAAGAGGTGGGGGTGGAGCTCTTTTCCCTGTCCAAGAGCTACAACATGCCGGGTTGGCGCATGGGCTTCGTGGTGGGCAACCAGCGCCTGATCCACGCCCTGACCCGCATCAAGAGCTACCTGGACTACGGGGTCTTCCAGCCCATCCAGATCGCCTCCATCATTGCCCTGAACGGCCCTTACGACTGCGTGGAGCAGACCGTGGCGGTCTACAAGGAACGGCGGGACGCCCTGTGCCGGGGCCTGCACAACATCGGCTGGCGGGTGGAGCCGCCCAAGGGCACCATGTTCGTCTGGGCCCGTATCCCCAAAAAATTCCGCCACCTGGGGTCGGTGGAGTTCGCCATGATGCTCATCCGGGAGGCCAAGGTGGCCGTGGCTCCGGGGCTGGGTTTTGGGGAGTTCGGCGACGAATACGTGCGCTTCGCCCTGGTGGAGAACGTCCATCGCACCAACCAGGCCATCCGGGGCTTCCGCCAGGTTTTGAAAAAGAGCCCGGAGGAGTTGGGGCTGCCGGCGCCGCCGGAGAAGTGATAAATTTCGACAAAGATCGGCCACTGAAGATGCCCCCCCTCACCCTAGACCCTCTCCCCCCAAGGGGGGAGGGAGAGGGGAAATGTTTGGGGCGCCACAGATTTTAGCCTGCAAGGACCTTTCTATGGACCATCGTTACCTATCTTGGCCTTTTTTCGATGACTTCCACCGCACGTTTGCGCGGGACTTCGGCCAGTGGACAGCCTCGGAACTCCCGAAGTACGAAGCTGATGATGGGGGCGATGGCAAAGCGGCACGAGATGTCTTTCAACGGCTGGGGATTGGCCAATGGCTGAACCACTCCATTCCTGGAAGCCCTGGCGCCAGGGGAGTTAAGCACGATCTCCGGACCCTCTGCCTGATGCGAGAAATCCTGGGGTATAGGGCGGCGATTGCCGATGTGGCCTTCTCTGAGCCCTGGCTGGCCATCATGCCAGTGGCGCTTTTCGGTTCCGAACAGGTAAAAAGAGAGCTGCTACCCGGATATTTGCGGGGGGAGATGCTTCCCGCCTTTGCGCTTTCCGAACCGGGCGTCGGTTCCGATGCCGCCGCCCTTGAAACCCAGGCGCAGTTGGACGGCGACCACTACGTTATTTGCGGCCGCAAGATGTGGACCTCAAACTCCGGCCTCGCCGATGTTTATGTGGTTTTTGCCCGAACCGGGGAGGCTCCGGAGGCGCAGGGCATCTCAGCCTTTCTGGTGGACGGGAGACTTCCCGGCATTACGTTGGAGGAACGGCTGGTCGTCCTCCCGCCTCATACCGTCGGAACCCTCCATTTTAACAACGTTCGCGTTCCCGCTGATCGGCTCCTGGGTGAACCCGGACAGGGTTTCAAGATGGCCTTGACGGTACTTGAGCTGTTTCGCCCTACCGTGGGCGCCGCCACCCTGGGTATGGCGCGGCGCGCTATTGATGAGGCTGTTACTCGAAGCAAGGTGCGGGTGGCCTTTAAGAAACCGATTTGCGAGCACCAACTTATCCAGGCGAAACTGGCTGATATGGCCGTAAAAGTGGATGCCTCAGCCCTGCTGGTCTATCGCGCCTCCTGGCTGCACGATGTTGGTGAGTCGCGGCTTACCAGGGAGGCGGCCATTGCCAAGTTGCACGCCACTGAGGCGGCCCAAGAGGTAGTTGATCAAGCCCTGCAAATATTTGGCGGCTTAGGGGTGATGAAAGGCATGGTGGTCGAACGTCTTTATCGCCATGTTCGAGCCTTTCGGATCTTTGATGGCACCAGCGAGATTCAAAAATTGATCATCGCCAAAGACATACTTCGAGAGCGTAGAACAGATTAGGGGACGAATAACCACCCGTGATGTCTAACTTTTTCTGGGATAAAGGCAGATGAAAACCATTAAAGTGGGGATATTGGGCTTCGGCACAGTGGGCAGCGGTGTGGTGCGCCTGCTTACCGAGCAGCGGGAAATGCTGTCCCGGCGCCTGGGGACCGACCTGGTCCTTAAGAAGGTGGCGGACCTGGAGCCGGACCGGCCCCGGGCCGTGACCCTGGACCGGGACCGCCTTACCAATAAGGCCGCGGACATCCTGAACGACCCGGAAATCGACATCGTGGTGGAACTCATCGGCGGCTGCGGCGCCGCCCGGGAGTACATCCTGGCCAGCATCGACCAGGGCAAGCACGTGGTCACCGCCAACAAGGCCCTGCTGGCCCACCACGGCAACGATCTTTTGGCCGCCGCGGCTGCAAAAAAGGTGGAGATAGCCTTCGAGGCCTCGGTCTGCGGCGGCATCCCCATCATCCTGGCCCTGCGCCAGGGCCTGGCCGCCAACCGCATTCAGGAGCTGTTCGGCATCCTGAACGGCACCGCCAACTACATCCTGACCCAGATGTCCCGGCAAGGGAGCTCTTATGCCCAGGCGCTCAAGGAGGCCCAGGACCAGGGCTACGCCGAGGCCGACCCCACCCTGGACGTGGAGGGCATGGACACCGCCCACAAGCTCACCATCCTGATGAGCCTGGCTTACGGGGCCCGCCTGGATCTCGAGTCCGTGGCGGTGGAAGGCATCAGCCAGCTGGACCCCCTGGACCTGCAGCTTGCCTGGGAATTCGGCTACTGCCTGAAACTCCTGGCAATTACCCGGGACGACGGGCACCGGGTGGAAGCCCGGGTGCATCCCACCCTCATCCCCAAGGACCACATGCTGGCCGGCGTCAACGGGGCCATGAACGCGGTTTATCTCACGGGCGACGCGGTGGGTCCCATCCTGCTCTATGGCCAGGGGGCGGGGATGATGCCCACCGCCAGCGCGGTGGTGAGCGATATCCTGGATGTGGCCCGCAACCTGATCCGGGGGGCCGCCTGCCGCGTCCCGGCCCTGGGCAGTGAGGCGGCTCTCAGCACCACCCGGCTGATCAAGCCCATGAATGACCTGGTGACCAACTACTATTTCCGCTTTGCGGCCCTGGACCGGCCCGGGGTGCTGTCCCAGGTGTCCGGCATCTTGGGCAAGTACGGCATCAGCATTGCCGCGGTGATTCAGAAAGGCCGGGAGGTGGCCGGCACGGTCCCCATCGTCATGATTACCCACGAGGCCCGGGAGGCCGACGCCCGGCAGGCTATGCGCGAGATCGACCAGCTGCCGGTGGTTTCTCCCCCCGCCGTGTTTTACCGCATCGAGGACCCCCAGCTCCACTCGGCCCAGATTTGAAGAACCGGGAGCCAAGGGGCAGGCGGGCGGTCCCCTTGTCCCGCGCTCCCGGGCCCTGAGGCTTGGAGAAGTTTTTTCTGAGGGAGGGGGCCAAGGGGCACCATCCGCCTGCAATCCCACCCGCAAGCTCCCTCCCCACCCACCCCTTATGGACGGAGAAGTGGGCTGCGTCCGGCGCCCCCTTAAACTATTTTCGCTTTCATTTGTAACCAATGGTCTTGTAAGGGCGGTTCGCGAACCGCCCCTACAGGTTGTTTCCTATTTTAGATTTGAGGCATCTGAAAGGAAAAACCGGCGCCCCCTTTCATGCCAAAGGCACCTCCTGGACGCCGGCTGAAATTGGCCCGGAGAGCCGGCGACTGCCTCCGGCAGGCAAGTTCCGGTGGACACGGCCTGGGAGAGCTACTAATTTAAGACCTCTGCGAAAGTCTCAATTGCTACCCTCTTTAATCAACATGTAGCGTAGGCGCCCTCGCCTGCGGCTAAATTAAGTGTGGACAGCCGAGGGCGGCTATCCCACATGAGACTTTCGCAGAGGTCTCAATTTAATATAAGCCCCCTGATAACGATAAAGCTGAGAAAGGAGCCAGTCATGAGAGATTTTTGGGCCTTCCGTACCATGGTCACCCCGGTAATTATCCAGATTGTTTTTTGGCTCGGGGTCATAGTCACCTTAGTGGCAGGCGCCGCCATGGTCGTCTATGGGGTCCGCAACTATGAGATGGGCATGGGACGCTATATCTGGAGAGGGGCGCTGCTCTTCCTCCTGGGGCCCCTGGGCGTGCGGCTCTACTGTGAAATCTTGATCGTCTTTTTTCGCATCAACGAGACCCTGACGGAAATCAAGCACGTCTTGGAGGAGCGCCAACCGCCGGCCTGACAGGTGGCAGGATGGTAACCCGGGGGGAGGCCCTCCTCCCCTTGGGGCCCGTGAGCTGTATGCGCCCGGCCCTGGCGTCGCTCCCTCCCTATCCTTGGTTCATTACCTATTCGAAATCTGGCCGTTTGATGTTATGCTGTAAAGGTCTCCCGGAGGTCCTGGTCACCTAATGCTGATTCCGGGGGAAGGAGTGGAGTGATGAACCCCAGGTTTTTGCGTCCGAACGTGGTTTGGAGCGGCATCTGGTTCGCCATATTTGTGCTGATATTCTCCATCGGCTTCTGGCAAAGCAAGCTCTATTGGAAAAACAGCTTCGAGCAGGTGCAGAAAAAAGAGTTTGACCTGCTTCAGGCGCTCTTGCCTTATACCCTTGCCTTCTTGGAGGAGCACGGGCAGAGCGGTTTGATCCGGCAGATTTTGAACCTGGATGAGAAGCATTTTACTCTGGTCTATACGGACCTGAAGGGCGCCATCAAGCATCCCGACTCGTTCTCCGGCTCGCCGCCCGCCGATTTAACCTATTTAAATAATTATAAATTTACTTATATTTACCAGGTGCCCCAAGGGATTCAGGGATGGGCTCCCTCTCAATCCGCAGAAGGAGGTGCCGTGGCCGCCCCGGTCTCCCCAAGCGGGGCCGGAGCTTACGGGAAACTCTACTTCATAGCCAAAGGCTGGCCGGCTCTGCAGGATGCGATCTGGGATAAGCATTACTTCCAGGATATCTGGCCGGGCGAGTCCTTCTTTGGCTTTACCGTGATGAGCTACCTGCTGGTACTGGTGGGATTTGCGGCCATCTGCTCCATTACCGCCAAGTTTCAAAGCCACTTTCAGTCCGCCCTGGAAGAGCAACACCGCTCCGAGTTGGAAACCCGGGACCTGCACATCCAGGTGCTGGAATCAAATTTAAAGACCCTGGATTTAAGGCTCCAGATACTGGATCAGGATTACGAAAAGGCCCTGACCACTTCGAATAAGGCCAAGAAGGCCATCGACAGATTGGTTCAGAGGCTTCAGAGTGAGTCCACCAAAAACGAGGAACTGGAAGAGAAGCTGGGCCAGGCGCAGTTGGAGCACAAAAGTGCCCTGGCGGCCGTCAGGGCGATCCGTCAGGACAAAGAAAGGGTGGCGGCGGAAAAAGAGGCCCTGGAAAGCCTGCGGCAAGAGCAGCAAGAATATGGGGGCCAGGCCGGACATTACCGCGTGAAACCCAAAGAATATCTCTGGTTGAATCTGGTTTATAAGAACCTGTCTTTCTCCAAGAGGGCCCTGCAAAATATCATTGACCTCCAATACGTGCACGACCTCTTCCCGTCTCTGCCGGACGCGCTGGCTACATTAAACAACAACCCGGTGGAGGCGTTGATTTCAGGGGAAGGACTGCCTCCCAGAAGCGTGGTGAGGTATACCCAGCAGCTGGAGAATTTTCAAGGCCATCTGTGGGAATACCGGTTTTCCAGGGACGGCCGGATCTTTTTGGGGCTGTCCCAATCCCGCACCTGGAACATTGACACCATTCTGTTGAAAAGGCACTTCAGCGACAACCGGTACAAGTACGAAAAATACCTGGAGAATACCCTGGGAAAAGATAATGATGATTTGAAACCTGATCTCAATCAATAACTTCGGGACCGTAAGCGATGAAATATGTAATTCTGGTGGGTGACGGCATGGGGGATTACCCCCTGGCCGAGTTGGGGGGAAAAACGCCCCTGGAGGCGGCGGCCACGCCGAACCTGGACCTTCTGGCCGGCCGGGGGGAGTTAGGGTGCGCCCGCACCATCCCCCTGGGGATGGAGCCGGGCAGCGACATCGCCAATCTGGCCATTATGGGCTATGATCCGGCCCGCTACCACACCGGGCGGGCGCCCCTGGAGGCCGCCGCCCTGGGAGTGGCCCTGGGCCCGGAAGAGGTGGCCTTCCGCTGCAACCTGGTGACCCTGCGTCCGGAGCCGGACGGCCTCTACATGGAGGATTACTCCGCCGGGCATATCGGCAGCGCCGAGGCCCGGGCGCTCATCTCCGCCCTGGAGTCGGCCCTGGGCCGGGCCGGGCGCCACTTCTACCCCGGGGTGAGCTACCGCCACCTGCTGGTGTGGGTCCAAGGCCAGGCCCGCTGGCGCACCTACCCGCCCCACGACTGGAGCGGCAAGGAAGTGGGCCACCTCATGTCCCAGGGGCCGGAAGCCCCTCTGTGGGAGTTGGTCCGGGCTTCCTGGCCGGTGCTCCAAGACCAGGAAGTAAACCGCCTAAGGGTCGCGGCGGGCAAGAGGCCGGCCACCTCCATCTGGCTCTGGGGCCAGGGGCGGCCGCCCCAAATCCCCACCCTTAAGGAGCGCTTCGACATCAGCGGCGCGGTGATCTCCGCGGTGGACCTCATCCGGGGCATCGGCAAGTACGCGGGACTGACCCCCATCCTGGTGCCCGGGGCCACCGGCTTCCTGGACACCAACTACGCCGGCAAAGTCGAGGCGGCGCTTGCCGCTCTGAAGGAGCTGGACCTGGTGTTCGTGCACGTGGAGGCCCCGGATGAGGCGGGGCACAGCGGCGAGCTCAAACTCAAGCTCCGGGCCATCGAGGACTTCGACGCCAAAGTGGTGGGGCCGCTGCTGGCGGGGCTGCCGGCCCTGGGCGACCACCGGGTCCTGGTCCTGTGCGACCACCTCACCCCCCTGGCCGTGCGCACCCACACCCCGGAGCCGGTGCCCTTCGTCCTGTATGACTCCCGGGGCTCCCGTAATCAAGCCCGCCCCTATACCGAGGCCGCGGCTAAGGCCACGGGGCTGCTCCTGGAGCAGGGCGCCGACCTGCTGCCCCGGCTGCTGGAAAAATGAAGTGTTGGAGGGAGGGCCAGGGACCGAGGGTCCCTGCCCTCCCCCCAACCCCCCCTCCCAACCCTAAAATGGCGCCGGGGAAGGCTGGGCCAAAAGGCCCCGCCTTCCCCGGCTTTTTTAACTCCCCCTTAAGGGATTGGGGGAGGGGATAAAGGCCGTTGGCTCTTATATCAAGTGTTTTATGCTATCATCATACGTACAAGCCAATCCAGGTACAAAAGAGGTAACCTGTGGAGCTAAACAACGGCGATATTTTTGAAGATGGTGCGCTTGTCGTAACACTTTCCTCGTGGGATGAATTCTCACAGAAGGTTCAAAGCCTTACGTCAAAACGAGGGCTTGTGTGGCGCGGACAAAAAAAGGACGAAGATAATGGTTGGTTTCTCAAGTCATCGTTTGACCGTAAAGTTCAAAGCAAGGACAAACATGAGCGTACTAAGAAATTGGAGCACCATCTTTTCAAATTTAAGGAGTTGATGAATAAATCCTACCCAAATGTACTTCCGGCAGAGGAAGACCCCATTTGGGCATTAGGTCAGCATTATGGACTTGAGACTCCCCTTCTTGACTGGACTCTGGACCCATACATTGCCGCGTATTTCGCATTTAGCGAATGGAATAACCCAAATGACCGAGAGGACCGTTACCGGTATGTATATGCGTTGGACAGGGCTCTTGGGCGATTGCTGACGAAAAAGAAGAGAGCAGGGGAGATATTAGATTCAGAACGGTCCGTCCCTTTTATAGACCAACTGCCGCTCCATAGTCCTCGGTTCGTGGCTCAAAAGGGAATCTTTACTAAAGCTATTGACGGAAACGATATTTGGGAACATATAAATACTTTTTCAAGGAAGAGACCAAGTGCATTGCTAATTGTGAAATTTAAAATTCCCACCAAAGATCGGGAAAAGTGCTTGACCGAGTTGCATTCAAAAAGAATAGACCATATGAATCTCCTGCTAGACTTTCACCATGTTGTTGGTCAATGCAACCTCGAGTTATGCAAAAAAGATTCGGTTGTGGGACGACTTATGCGATATCTCACCCGTTTTTTTAATTGTA
The DNA here is from genome assembly GCA_963790655.1 of uncultured delta proteobacterium. GTDB lineage: Bacteria > Desulfobacterota > Desulfobaccia > Desulfobaccales > 0-14-0-80-60-11 > DASWLF01. The sequence goes on from CAWBPT010000032.1 coordinate 10,862, forward strand.
CTTTGCGGTGACCCACCTAAATATTCGTTAAGTTGAGTGCAAGTTTTCCTTTTTTCTCGATGCGCAAGTTGCATTCCACTTTGTGACAATCATCGCGTCAAGAAAATATCGACGTTCACGTTATCCTTTCTTTTCGCTACAATGCCACAGAATCCATATGTCGTTCGATTTAGCAATTTCTAATAACTGCTATATTTACGCGACTTCGATCAAACCATAAAGATATTTGATAAGGTCTTATAACTGCAACTATTGATCAGGCGACTATTTCTTGGAGATAGTGCACGCCATTGCGGAAAATAGCCAGGCCGGCGCCTTCCGGTTCCGGGTAGGCCTCGCCCCGGCGGCGCCAGGCTTCCTTTTCCCGGGTCCAGGTGGGGTGCTGGGTGGCGGTGACGTGGGCTTCCGGGTGGGGCATGAGGCCCAGGACCCGGCCGGTGGCGTCACAGACGCCGGCAATGTCCATGAGGGAGCCGTTGGGGTTGGCGGGAAAGCGCCCCGCGGCCGGGGCCCCGGAGGCGGTGGCGTATTTCAGGGCGATCTGTCCCCGGTTGTGGAGCTCCGAGAGGACCTCCGGGGGGGCGTAAAACTTCCCTTCCCCGTGGCGGATGGGCAGCTCCAGGTGCTCCAGCCCTTGGGTGAAGACGCAAACCGAGGGCGTGGCCTTGAGATGGACCCAGGCGTCCCGGAAGTTGCCGCAGTCGTTGGGGATGAGCGCCGCCAGGCGCTCCCCCTGCCGCCCGGGCAGCCCCGGAAGGAGGCCCAGGTTCACCAGGACCTGGAAGCCGTTGCAGATACCGATGACCAACCTGCCGGCCTGGATGAATTCCTGCAGGGCCGCCCCCAGGGCCAGCTTCAGGCGCAAGGCCAGGACCACCCCGGCGCCGTGGTCGTCGCCCCAGCTGAAACCGCCGGGCACCGCCAGCAGATGGTAGTCCCAGAGCAGCGCCGGATTTTCCAGGAGGTCGGTGGTGTGTACCCGCACCGCCTGGGCCCCGGCCCGGTTAAGAGCGAACTGGGTCTCGTAGTCGCAGTTCAACCCGTAACCATAGAGCACCAAGGCCTGGGGCTTTGGTGCTTCGTTTTTGGTTTTGGGTTTTTCGTTTCTGGTTGTCAAGCCTGCGGCCCCGTGTTCCGGCACAGGCGGGACGCCTGTGCTACCAATTATTCTGGCCAGGGAAGTCGGGCGCAGCCCGCCTTCCCTGGCCCTTACGCGGGTTGGGAGGGGGTGTGGGGGGAGGGCAGGGCCGTTGGCCCTGGCCCTCTCCCCAAAATCATCTCACCCCCTACTTCTTCCCGCCTTTCTTTTTGTTGGCCGCGGCCTTGGGGGCCTTCTTTTCCTTTTCTTCCCGTTTCGGCCTTCTGGGCCGCCAGTTCGATGACCTTTTCCTTTTTTACCACCACCCGTTTCGTCTCTCGACGCCAGGCGTAGACGATGGGGCTGGCCACGAAGACGGAGGAATAGGTCCCCACCAGCACCCCCAGGATCATGGCCAGGGCGAAGTCCCGGAGGACCACGCCGCCGAAGAAGAACAGGGCCAGGACCACCAGGAAGACGGTGCTGCTGGTGATGATGGTGCGGGAGAGCACCTCGTTGACGCTTTCGTTAATGATTTCGCCCAACTTGCCCCGTTTGCGGGCCAGGTTTTCCCGGACGCGGTCGAAGACCACCACCGTGTCCGTGAGGGAGTAGCCCGCCAGGGTGAGGAGGGCGGTGACCACCAGGAGGGTAATTTCGATATTAAAGAGCCAGAAAACGCCCAGAACCGCCAAGACGTCGTGGAAAGTGGCTATCGCGGCCCCGATGCCAAAGATGAACTCGAAGCGCCAGGCGATGTAAATGATGATACCCAGCATGGAGATGACGATGGCGATGATGGCCTTGTTGCGCAGGTCCTGGCTGATGGAGGCGCCAATTTCCTGTTTGCCGATGACTTTAAACTGATTGTCCGGCAGGGCCTTGTTGAGGAGCGCAGCCAGGTGCTCGGAGATCTGGCCCACCGATTCCTCGGACTTCTTTAATTTGAGCATCAGCTCCTTGCCGCCTTCGAGTTGCTGAATCTCGGCATGGCCCCAGCCTTCCTTATCCAGGGCAGACCGCACCGCATCGACGGTGAAGATCTTGGCCGCGCTCATCTCCACCAAGGTGCCGCCGCTGAATTCCACCCCCAGGTTGCCGTGGCCCCGGCTGAGCTGCACGAAGGCCACCAGTCCCAGGAGGCACAAGGCCCCGGAAATTATGAAGGCGTAGTGACGCCAGCCGATGAAGTCGATGTTCGGTTTCTGGAAGAGCTCGAAGAAGCTGAGCTTTTTCAGCCAGCGTTTCAGGATCAGCCAGTCGTAAACCACCCGGGTGCCGAACAGGGCGGTGAAGAGGTTGAGGACCACGCCCAGGGACAGGGTCACCGCAAAGCCCTTGATGGGTCCGGTGCCGAAAAGAAAGAGAGCGCAGGCGGTGATCAGGGTGGTGACGTGCGCGTCGATGATGGTCCAGAAGGCCTTGTCGTAGCCGCCGTCGATGCCTGCCTTGAGGGGCTTGCCGGCATGGAATTCCTCCCGCATCCGTTCATAGATGAGCACGTTGGAGTCCACCGCCATGCCCACGCTCAGGATGATACCGGCGATGCCGGGCAGCGTCAGGGTGGCGCCCAGGAGCGACAGGGCCCCCAGCAGGAAAATGACGTTGATGATCAGGGCGTAGTTGGCCACCAGGCCCGAGAAGCGGTAGTAAAAGAGCATGAAGGCCACCACCAGGATGGTGCCCAGCAAGCCGGCGGTGAGGCCCTTTTTGATGGAATCGGCCCCCAGGGTGGGACCCACGGTGATGTTCTGGACGATCTTCACGGTGGCGGGGAGCGAGCCGGCCCGGAGCACGATGGCCAGGTCATGGGCTTCCTCCGAAGTGTAGGAGCCGGTAATCTGGGCCTTGCCGCCGCCGATGCGTTCCTGGATCACCGGGGCCGAGCGCACCACCCCGTCCAGGATGATGGCCATGCGTCTTTTGACGTTCTCGCCGGTAATCTTGGCGAATTCCTGGCCCCCCCGGCGGTTGAAATCCACCGACACGTAGGGCTCGTTGTAGTCGCCGATGCGCACCGTGGCGTTTTCCACCGCATCGCCGGTGAGCAGGGTCTTCTTTTTAATCAGCAGGAGCTTGCTTTCCATGCGGCCGGTTTCCCGGTTGATGGACTTTTCAATGTAGACTTCGTCATCCGGGGGGAGCTTGTCGGCCAGGGCCTGGTTGAGCTGCTCCCGGCTATAGCCCGGCTTGAGCTTCCCATCCTTCAGGGCCAACTCCGTAAGCTCCGGCAGGTTGAGGCTGGTCTGGTCGTCCACCAGCTTGAATTCCAGTTGCGCGGTCTGACCGATAAGGTCCAGGGCCCGCTGAGGGTCCTGGATGCCGGGCAGCTGCACCACGATCTGGTCAGCCCCCTGGCGCACCAGCACCGGCTCCGTGACCCCGAACTGGTCGATGCGGTTGCGCAACACCTCCAGGCTCTGGCTCAGGGTCCGTTCCTGGAGCTGCTGGATCTCGTCGGGTTTGAGGGCGATGGTATATTTCAGGCTGTTGTCCTGACGCTCCGGCCCCTGAAGCTCCAGGTGGGGAAAGTCCTCTTTAATCCACTTCTGAAAAGCGGCCTGCTCGTCTTTATTGATCAGGGTTACGGGCAAGCTGGCTTTGGAGACCTCGCCGAGCTTCAGGCCCAGCCCCCGTTTCTCCGCCATGTCTTGCAGGTTGCGGGAGGTGCGGCTCAAGGCATTGCCGATGGCCTGATCCATGTCCACCTTGAGAATGAGGTGCATGCCGCCCTTCAGGTCCAACCCCAGGTTTAGACCGCGGCTGACGTGCTTCTCCCACCATTCAGGCAACCCTCCGGTTAAGGACGGGAGCACGAAGATGATGGCGATAATGGTGAGGATAAATAAAAACAAGAACTTCAGGCGAACGGCTCGCAGCATGCACCTATCTCCTTGGCGCCGGATGAAACCGGCGCGGTTTAGGCGATTTGATCCTGGTGGCCCGGAAGGCCAGGAATAAGGCCTCCCAGATCAGACTAATCAAGTAAGATTACCGCAGACTTAAGGGACTGTCAAGGTTAATGGGGGATTGGAGGCGATGGGGGGATACGCGTCAATCATTCATCTCCACAAAAATGAATTCTTCCCGGGGCAATTTCAGGCAGGTAAGGACGTTGCCGTAGGCGGCGCCGGTGTCGATGCCGATCTTGTTGGGCAGCATCAGGGGCTGCCTGAAAGGGGTGTGGCCGAAGATCACCTTGCGCCCGAAGTCATCCATGGAGGCGATGAAATCGCCCCTGATCCACAGCAGGTCCTCTTCCCCCTGCTCCTCCAAAGGCGCCCCGGGCCGCAGGCCCCCGTGCACAAAGATGTAGTCGGGGGTTTCATAATAGAGCCGCAGTTCCTGATAAAACCTCTGGTGGTCCGGAGGCAGGACCAGCTTCTCCAGGCGCTCCCAGTCCCGGCCCCAATAATCCCTGATGGTGCTCAGGCCGCCGTTGAACATAAAGAGCTCCACTTCCTGCCCCTGGAGGAAGTTCAACAGCATGGCTTCGTGGTTGCCCTTGAGACAGATGACCTTATCCGGCGGGGCCGAATTTTTCAGGCGCAAAACGTAATCCACCACGCCCTTGGAGTTGGGCCCCCGGTCGATATAATCCCCCATGAAGACCAGCTGGTCTTTCTCCAGATCCGGCTTGATCTGCTCCATGAGGCGCTCCAGGGCATCCAGATGCCCGTGAATGTCGCCGATGGCATAGATATCCGCGCTCATGCAACTCCTTGGGGAAGGTTATCGGGGGAGGGGGCTAAGGGCTTCAACGGCCCTTACCCCCTCCCCCAAGCCCCCACCCCCAATCCCTTAAGTTTTTATCTGGCTAAGTTGAGGCGGGGCCAGCGGCCCTGCCTCAACCAGCCCCTTACACGGGTTGGGAGGGGGGCTTGGGGGGAGGGCAGGGCCGTTGGCCCTGGCCCTCCCCCCACCATCATCCTACAGCCACCTGAACAGCTTCTCCCGGCGGTCCAGGCGGGTCAGTCCCGCCTCCTGGGCCAGGCGCTGGGCCTCGGCGTGTTCCAGGCCGGTGAGGAACTTGCGCAGCGAGGGGTGCTCAAAGGCCCGGCCGCAGGGGCGGTACTGCCCCATGACGTTGACATAAGTATCGGGAGAAATCTCCCGGGCCAGAAACTCCATAACTTCTTTGGTGCCGGCCAGGCCGTCGGGCAGCACCAGGTGCCGCACCAGCAGTCCCCGCCGGGCCACGCCGTCTTCATCCAGCACCAGGTCTCCCACCTGGCGGTGCATTTCCTTCAGGGCCTGGCGGGCGACCTCCGGGTAATCCTTGCCTTGGCAGAGGTCGGCCGCCACCGCGGGGTCCCAAAATTTGAAGTCCGGCATATAGATATCGATCACCCCATCCAAAAGCTTAAGGGTTTCCACGGCATCATAGCCCCCGGTGTTATAAACCAGGGGCACGTTAAGGCCGCCCTCGATGGCCAGGGCCAGGGCCTCCAGGATCTGGTAAACCTGGTGGCTGGGGGTGACGAAATTGATATTGTGGCAGCCCCGCTCCTGCAGGTTGAGCATCATGGCCGCCAGGTCGGCAAAAGAGACCTCCTCCCCTTCGCCCCCGTGGCTGATTTCATAGTTCTGGCAAAAGATGCAATAAAGGTTGCAATAGGTAAAAAAAATGGTGCCCGAGCCCCGCCGCCCCACCAGGGGGTCCTCTTCGCCGAAATGGGGCCCGTATGAGGAGGTGACGGGCTGGTCCCCGGTGCGGCATAAGCCCCGCTCGCCGTGGTGCCGGTCCACCATACAGTTGTGGGGGCATAGGGTGCATTGGCTCAAGATATCATAGGCCGCGGCGATCCTTTCTTTCAATACCCCCCGGCGCTGGGTCTCCAGATAAAGAGGCTCCCATTTTTCCATGGCGTTTATCAGCTTCGTAGGGCGCGTTATACGCGCCATTTTTGGTGCGTAGGACGCACCCTACGAAACTAAAATTTTCTCCTGGCTGGGGAAGTCGGGCTTCAGCCCGCCTTCCCCAGCCCCTTCTGCGGGTTGGGAGAGGGGTGTGGGGGGAGGGCAGGGCCGTTGGCCCTGGCCCTCCCCCCACTCATTTCACCTCTCCCCCTCACCACTCCTCCACCTCCATCCGCCAGGGTTCCAGCAGGCTGCGGGGGATATCGGCGATGAAGCGGGAGGGGGTGTTGATGGTCATGCCGAACTGTCGGCTATAGCCCACGGTGGGAAAGACCACCGCCAGGTAGCTCCGGGCCCTGGTGGCGGCCACGTACATGAGGCGGCGTTCCTCCTCCGTTTCCTCTTCCCGTTCCTGGGAGTAGAAGGCCGGGAAGCGCCCCTCCGCCGCCCAGATAATGAAGACCGCCTCCCATTCCAGGCCCTTGGCCGAGTGCACCGTGGACACGGTGAGGTAGTCGTGGGTGGGCGCGCTCCACGTCCGCCAGGCTGGCCGGCGGCTCCAGGGTGAGGTCGTTCAGGAACGACCGCAGTTCCCGGTACCGGGCGGTGATGGTGAGCAGGTGCTCCAGGTCCTTCATCCTTTTAGGGTAGTCATCGTAGCGGGCCTTGGCCAGGGGCTCGTAGTAGGCCAGGGCCAGATTCATGCGGGTCATCAGGGACTGGCCGGGGGCGCCCAAATTATCCATCAGGTCTGCAAGTTCTTTGAGGCCCGGCGGCCGCTTCTGGGACCTGAGCCACTTGGCCGCGGCGGCCAGATCAAAATCCCGTTTTACCTGGGAGCTGAACTTGCTCACGGTCTGGCGCCCCACTCCCGAAACCAGTAAGAGGACCCGGCTCCAGCTCACGGTGTCCCGGGGGTTGGCCACTACCCTTAAGAAGGCCAGCAGATCCTTGATGTGGGCGCTTTCCATGAACTTGAAGCCCCCGAACTTCAGGAAAGGAATGCCGGCCCGCACCAACTCGATCTCCAGGTCAAAGGAGTGGTAGCCGGCCCGCACCAGCACCGCCATCTCTTTCAAAGGGTACCCCTTGCCGCTGCAGGTCCTGTACCTGGGCCACCACCAGGCGGGACTGCTCGTTTTCGCTGGCCGCCCGGAAGAGCCGGGGCCGCACCCCGTCGCTCTTGCGGGTGAACAGGCACTTGGTGTAGCGCTCTGAAGCGCCGGCGATGATGGCGTTGGCCAGGTCCAGGATGGGCTGGGTGCTGCGGTAATTCTCCTCCAGCTTGATGATGCGGGCGCCGGGGAAGAGCTTGGGAAAATCCATGATGTTGCGGAAGTTGGCCCCCCGGAACGAATAGATGGATTGGGAGTCGTCCCCCACGGCCATGACGTTTTGGTGGGTGTAGGCCAGCAGCCGCACCAGCTCCGCCTGCAGCCGGTTGGTGTCCTGGTATTCATCCACCATGAGGTAGCGGAAGCGCTCCGAGAGGTGCCGCCGCACGTCTTCATGCTCCATGAGCAGGCGCCGGCCCTCCAGCAGCAGGTCGTCGTAGTCCAGCAGGTGCTGGCGGCGCTTTTCCTCCTGGTAGGCCGTGGTCAAACTCGCCAGCCGGTCGCGTTGCTCCAGGAACTGGGAATAGTCCCGCATCAACAGGTGGTCCAGGGACAGGTCTTTGTTCACCACCGCGCCCAAAATCTCCGCCAGGGTCTCCTTGCGGGGAAAGGGCCCGGGAAGCTGCTTGAAACCCAGCCGCTCCTTCAGCATCTGCAAGAGATCGGCCTGGTCACCCCGGTCCATCACCGTGAAGCCCCCGGGGTAGCCCAAACGGTCGCCGTACTGCCGGAGCCACAGGTAGCAGACGCCGTGAAAGGTGCCCCCCATCACCTGGCCCAGGGGCCGGTCCAAAAGATGCACCGCCCGGGTCAGCATCTCCTGGGCCGACTTGCGGGTGAAGGTGAGGAGCAGGATGGCCCCGGGGTCCACCCCCTGCTCCACCAGATGGGCCAGGCGGTACACCAGGGTGCGGGTCTTGCCGCTACCGGCCCCGGCAATGACCAGCACCGGGACCTTCCTGGGCCGCACCGCCTCATACTGGGCGGGGTTGAGCTCCCTCTGATAATCGATACGCCGGGCCGGGGCTTCTTGAGGTACGGGCTTAAAGGTATAGGTCATTGTTAGGGTGTTTATTGGAGATAAGCTGTTTTAGCAGTTGGATTATAGGGCGGCCTGTGGCCGCCAAATTTCTATAATTTATTGATTACATTGCTGATGCTATCAGACGATTTTATTTCAATCGCGAATTTCTTATCCTGCATTAATTTCCTTGAATTATCAAAAAATTGTAAAACTTCTTTGTCATTGATTTCCGATAGATCCGATGAGTATACTCCAAGGCCGTGATCAACCTTTGAAAATTGTTTAATCCCTTTTGGAAAATTTGCGATTTTGTTTGCTTTAATCACATAATAAGCATTTATTTCTAATTCGTCGTTTAGAGCTACACAGACAAAATGTGTAGCTTTAACTTTTTTCTTCTTATTTTGATGCTTGAGAGCCCAACCCCAATAGCGATTTTTTAGTTTAAATTCATTCTTAAGACATGATAATTTAACATCTATTTTAATGTTGCTATATTCCAAATCATAACCAGATTGATTTCCTTTACTAATAAGCTCTATACCCTCTTCATTTAACTTACTCTTTACAAGTAATTCCCCTAAGTAACGTTTAATGGTAGATAAATTCATGTTTTTGCAATTCTCCTCCTTTAGGCCTTTATTTAACGAATTGATAGTTCGGTCTAGCGCATCCATCTTTAATCGATCCTTTACTCCATAGCCCATTTCCTAAAATAGTCGATAATCGCCTCGGCCAGGGCCGGGATGGTGAACTCGGCCGGTTCGATTTGCGGGGTGATGCCGTATTCCTTGAGCGTCGCCGCGGTGATGGGGCCGATGGCGGCCACGGTGGCGTGGGCGGCCAGCTCTTGAAATCTCTCTTTGCCCAGGAGGCCGGCGAAGTTGTGCACCGTGGCGGAGCTGGTGAAGGTGAGGATATCCACCTGGCCCTCTTTCAGCGCGGCCTCGGCTTCCGGGGGGATGCTTGCCGGCGTCCGGGCCTGATAGACCGGGGCCACGTCGACCCTAACCCCCAACCGGGCCAGGCCGTCCGGCAGCAAGCCCCGGGCCACCTGGGCCCGGGCCAGCAACACCCGCATCCCCGGAAACATGTTGGGAGCCAAGACCTCCAGCAGCCCTTCGGCCTGGAAGGTCTTGGGCACCAAGTCCGCGATCATCCCGTATTCCTTCAGGGCCTGGGCCGTGGCCGGCCCGATGACCGCGATTTTGGCCCGGCCCAGGGCCCGGGCGTCTTGGCCCTGCCGGAAGAGCCGGGCCATGAAGGCCCTCACCCCGTTGGCGCTGGTGAAGATGACCCAGTCATATTGAGAAATCTCCTTAAGGGCCGCTATCCAGGGGGGCGTAATCGTCCGGGGGCGCAATCTCGATGGTGGGCACTTCCAGGCAGCGGGCCCCCGCGGCGTCCAAAAGCTCCACCAGGCGGGAGGCCTGCTCCCGGGACCGGGTCACCACCGCGGTCTTGCCCCACAGGGGGCGGGTCTCCCACCACTTAAGATAGGGGCGCAACTCCACCACGCCACCCACCACCAGTATCGCCGGAGGTTTGATGCCGGCTTCCCGGGCGCGGGCCGCGATATCGGCCAGGGCCCCGGTCACCGTCCGCTGCGCCAGGGTGGTGCCCTTCTCAATCACCGCGGCCGGGGTTTGCGGGTCCCGGCCTGCGTCGATCAGACGCCGGCAGTTTTCCGCCAGATTTTTCACCCCCATCAAGAACACCAGGGTGCCGGGGTTTTGACCCAGGTTGGCCCAGGGGATGGAGCTGGCTTCCTTGGTGGGGTCTTCATGGCCGGTGATGAAAGTCACCAGGGTGGTGTAGCGCCGGTGGGTCACGGGGATGCCGGCGTAGGCCGGCACCGCCACCGCGGCGGTCACCCCGGGAATGACTTCAAAAGGGATTCCGGCCTTGGCCAGCTCTTCGGCTTCCTCGCCCCCCCGGCCGAAGACGAAGGGGTCGCCGCCTTTGAGGCGCACCACGGTGAGGCCGGCCCGGGCCTTGGCCACCAGCAGGTCATTGATGCCGGCTTGGGGCACCGCGTGGGCTCCGGCCTTTTTGCCCACGTAAATGATCTCCGCGTCCGCCGGGGCTTCCTTGAGGAGCTCGGGGCTGGCCAACTGATCGTAGACCACCACCTGGGCCCGGCGGAGCACCATGAGGCCCTTCACCGTAATCAGCCCGGCATCCCCGGGGCCCGCGCCGACTAAGTAAACCATTATAAAATCATAGCATATTTTCACCACAGAGACACAGAGGACACAGAGATTTAAAAATCAGAGCCATGATTAAGCCTTGGCTCAATCATGGCTCTCTTGGTGCTCTCTGTGCCTCTGTGGTGCATCTTTTCTGTTAAATTCGGCACCTCTTCCGGTTTTCTATCCCTTCCACCACCCCGCGGTATTTCTCATGGATCAACTGGCGGTCGAAGTCCCACATTTTCTGCAGCAGGTCCGCCTTTTCGCCATCGCTGCAATAGGCCATGCAGGGGATGAAAAAGTGCTTGTCCTCTTTTTCGATGTGCCGGGGATAGAATTCCACCAGCTTGCCTAAATGCTCCAATAAATCATCCAGGGCCCCGGCTTTTTCCAGGAGATAGCCCTCCTTGGCCTTCATCAGCGCCGCAGTGGTCTCCCGGGCCCAGACGTGGTCCCGGACCAGCTCCTCCAGGGTACGGCGGTGCTCCGGGGACAGCTCTTTGGCGGCCAGGGCCGCAAAGAGGATGTCCTCCTCCTTGCCGTGGTGGCAGCGGTCGGCGTAAGTGCGCAGGAAATCCACCGCGGTGTCGATGAAGACCGGGTCCAGAAAGGCGAACTCCGGGTCCACGGCCACGTTGTCCTTGATCCGGGTCAGCTCGGAGCGCATGAGGGCGATGAGGCGCTCGATGAGCCGGTGTTCGATCATTAAAGGTCCGATGGGGAGCATAAATAAATCCTCGCATTATTTGAACCGCCGATGAACGCCGATAAACCCAAATAAAAATCTGCGTCCATTTGCGTTTATCGGCGGTTTATACTTTTACCAGCTCGTATTCCCGGGCTCCCAGGCCCAGCTCGGCGGCGTACTCCAGTTGAATATGCCAGTCCACCTGGGGGTAGATGTCCTTGAACTTGTCGCTGCCGGGGCTGAGATCCTTGAGGCTGGAGCCGGCGATGCCCGGGCTTTCGATCACCAGGTCGGCGCAGGCCTGGTCGATGGCCACCGGGTCCCGGGAGGCCAGGATGCCCACGTCCCCCACGATGGGCAGGTCGTTGTGGCCGTAACAGTCGCAGGCCGGCGACACCTGGGTGATGAAGCTGACGAACACGCTCCGGTCCCGGTGGAATTTCATCACCCCGGAAGCGTATTCCATCATCTTCTTCAAGAAGACCGGGATGGACTCGTTCCACTGGATCTGGATGTTGCCGTAGGGGCACACCAGGAGGCATTCGGCGCAGCCCACGCATTTGGTGGGGTCGATGACCGCCTTTTCCGTCTCCGGGTTGATGCGGATGGCCTCTTGGGCGCAGTGCACCACGCACTCGGCGCAGCCGGTGCACTTCTTTTCCGTCACCTTGGGGGAGATGTTGGAGTGTTGGGCCAGCTTGCCTTTGCGGGAAGCGCAGCCCATCCCTAAGTTTTTCAGGGCGCCGCCGAAGCCGGAGAGCTCGTGCAGCTTGAAGTGGCTCAAGGTCACCAGCCCTTCCGCGTCCACGATGGCGTCCGCCAGATAAACCGTCTTGAACTGCTCCCGGTTGATCTCCACCTCCACTTCGGCCTTGCCGGTGAGGCCGTCGGCGATGAGCAGGGGGGCCCCCACCACCGCGTAGGCGAAGCCGTTCTCGATGGCCGTGGTGAGGTGGCAGACCGAGTCGGAGCGGGTGCCCGCGTACACGGTGTTGGCGTCCGTGAGGAAGGGCCGGCCCCCGTAGTCGCCACGGCGGTCCACCACCTGGCGAACGTAAAGGGGCCGGATGAAGGCGGTGTTGCCCTTCTCGCCGAAGTGCAGCTTCACGGCGATCAACGGCCGCTTCTTTTTGCGCTGCACAATGCCCTTTAAATCCACCGCCTCCAGGAGCTTCTGGAATTTCTTGAAATTGGTCTCCTTGGCGGAAGGGCGCGGAGGTCCATGA
>CAWBPT010000033.1:0-20466 GCA_963790655.1 uncultured delta proteobacterium
GCCGCCACCGACCGGGACCGAGACCATTTTGACGCCCTGGCCGCCTGGATCTTCGCCCACACGGGAGACGGGAAACCCAACTCCTCAATGCCGACCTGATTCCCTTTTCCTACAGCGAAGACGGGGATACGTGGGGAGCACGCCCCCCACTATCTGACCATGCGCCAGATGGGCACCCTGAAAGCGGTGGTGCTGATGCTGGGCGGGGCCCTGGAGTACGCCAGGGTTCACGGGGATTGGGCCTGGTGGCAAAAGCTCCTGGACCTGGTCGTCTTGGATAACCTGGTGAGGCTTACCCCCTCCCAGATTCACTCCCTCACTGCGGCCTACGACCAGGCCGGCCTGAAGAACCTGGTGCGGGTGCGCTACGGAGACTACGACCGGGACAACAGCAAGTACGCCGAGGCCCGGGACGACACGGCCGTCAGCGCCTGGGGCGAGCAGGCCCTGGATCTGGATTTCCGCTACGGCGGGCCCGTGGTCCTGGAGGACCCCCAGGTGGCTCAAACCCTGGCTGCCCGGCTGCTGCAACGACTGGCCGCTCCCTGGGAGGCGGCGGAGGTGGAGACCTGGCTGGAAGGGGCGCGCCTCGAGCTGGGAGACACGGTGGCCGTGTCCTCGGACTTCCACGGCCTGGACCAGGCGGAATTCACTTTGTTCGCCAAGGACCTGGACTTGGGGCGCCGCCGGGTCACCCTGAGCCTTAAGAGGCCTTTGCATACCGCGTGCGCCTGGGCCACGGATCTCACCGGCGGCCCTTGCGAGTCCTGGGCCATCGACCAGGCCAGCTCCTATGACGCCAACTGGGATTTTAGGGCTTACGTGGGGTAACTCCGTGTTCTTTGTGTCTCTGTGGTGAAAACTTTCACCACTAAGACACAAAGGGCACAGAGATCAGAAGGAGAGATAGATGTCCTTGATTGACCTTCCGCAAAGCAAGTGGGGCAGCGGCACCGGCCGCCAGGTGATTCTAAAGAGCGATTTCCAAAAGATCGAGGAGGCGCTGCTGGAGGGGTTCGAACTCACGGGCGCCCCCTCCCTGGAATACGTGGACGGCGCCAAGGTCCGGGTCAATGCCACGGCTGACTGCAAGGCCAGAGTGCTGCTGTGCGGCTTCCCTTCTCCCTTGCACCGGGGGCAGTGGGTGGACGGGGGCCTCACCGACGGCCGCTACCGGGAAAACGCCGTCCCGGCCCTCCTGGATTTTGCCGTCGCCGGCAGCCTCTGGGGCGGGGTCAAACCCAGCCAGTGGTATGCCATCTACGCCCTGGCGGGGTCGGGAGACCACACCTTTACCCTTAAGGCCATGCCGGTGATGCGGGTGGCGTCCCAGGCCGGGCAGGTCATCAGCCTGCGGAACAACGCCAACTCCGGCAACCTGGGTTACGGGTTCGGCGTCGATGAGTTGGCCGGGGGGCTGATCCTGATGCTCAGCGGCGCTTCCCGGGGGCTGGCCCGGAGCATCACCGCCAACAACGGCGACAACTCAACCGGCGGCACCGTCACCTACGGCGGCAGCGCCCTGACGGTGGCCCCGGGGGATTGGTTCATGGTGCTCCCCGCCGCCAATTTCCGCTACCTGGGTATGGTTTTCGCGGGCGGCGACGGCACCCTGGCGCCGTTTTACCAGGAGGGTGGCCGCACGACCTACCGCACCCCGGCGCTGCTCAGCTCCGGTGCGGTCAACGGCTACACCCTCATGGACCTGGGGCTGGTGGCGCCGCCCACGGCCCGGCGGCTTTCAGGCCTGGCGGTGGCCACCAACGGCTACGATCTGAAGCTGGCCGTTTCCTATGACGGCAGCACCCCGGCCCTGCTCCTGCACGTCTCGCCGCCGGACCTGGTGTTTCAGGGGGTGCGGGGGGCCGTTCTCTTTAGCTGCCGGGTCCCCGAGGGCAATCAGCTTTATTTGAACAACGACAACACCGCCAATCAGGCGGTGAAAATCACGGGTTGGAGGGAGTGATGGCGCTGGAAGGTAAAAAGACCTATTTAACGGCTGCGGCCCTGGCCCTGGCCAGCTTTGCCCTGGCCATGGGGTGGCTGGACCGGGAGCAATATGAATTTATCACGGGGCTGTTGGCCTCCCTGGGGCTGGCGGCCCTGCGGGCGGGCGTGGCCAAATCGTGAGGGCGGACCCGCCGTAGCATGATTGAAAGGGTAGGGGCGGTTCGCGAACCGCCCCTACAGGTGCAAAACTGACTTTATGATAAGTAGGCAAAAGGTCCGTCTATGAACTACCAAGACCTGGGAGAACACGTCGGGGCCCTGGTGAGCCTGCTGGGCCTTTTTGCCGGGGTGAGCGCCCTCTTGCTGTGGCGCATGCTGGTGCGCATGGAGAAAAAGTTGGACGAGTTCTCCCAGCATTTCTGCGTCTGCCGGGAGGAGTTGCCCCAGCGCTTTGTCTCCCGGTTCGAACACGAAGTGGAGCACCACGGCCTGTGGGAGGCCCTGAATTACCACGACCACGACCACCGGGGCCGGGTGGTGCGATGATGATGCTGATTAAACGAGGTGACCTGGGGCCGGCGGTGCCGTTGGTACAGGACCGGCTGCGGGAACTGGGGTATTTTGAGGGAGGCGAATCGGGGTTCGGGCCGCAAACCGAAGAGGCGGTGCGGCAATTTCAAAGGTCCCGGGGCCTGGGTCCCGACGGCGTGGTGGGGCCCATTACCTGGGCCCGGCTCTTTCCCTTGCGGCGCTTTACTCGGGAATACCTCCAGGGCGTCTTATATGGCGATGGCGGCCGGCAGGTCTATGACGGCTTGGACGAGGTGGTGGGCGCGGTGGCCGCCGGCGAAGGAGGGGCCTTCGATGCCCTGCAACTGAACGGGGACGGGGAAGGCCTCTCCTTCGGGATTTTACAATGGGCCCAGAGACCGGGCAGCCTCCAGCCTTTGCTCCAGGCCTGTTACGGCGCCGATGAGGCGAAATTCGTCGAAATCTTCGGCGACCGCGCCCCGGGCCGGCCCTGGACCTGCTGGAGAAAACCCGGGGCGGGGGCAAGAAGCTGGCCCTGTGGCAAGGCCCCTGGCCCCTGCGCTTCTGGCGGGCGGGCCGGGACCTGGAATTCCAACAGGTGCAGCACCAATTGGCCCGGCGGCAAGTGGCGGCCCGCCTGGAGGACGGGTACTCCCTTTATCCCGAGAGGTTCAAGCCGGGGGGCCGCATTGCCCTGCGGGCCCTGGTGATGATGGCCGATGTGGCCAATCAGGCCGGCCCCCTGGGGCTGAGGCGGGCCTTGAGCTCTGCCGCGTCCCGGGCGGCAACCGATGAGGCCCGGTTCATCCGGGCCCTGGGAGAGTACGTGGAAGACATTATCCGCCGGAAATACGGCTCCCCCACCTACGGCAACACCACCGGGCGGCACGAGGCTATTTGCGCCAATTACAGCCTGGACCGGATGGACTGGCCGGCCTTCCGGGCTGAAATGGCTGAAGAGACCCCGGGGGCCGGCGCCACCGCCTGAACCCTCAATAAACCGGCTACCATTGCAGTAGGGCGGTTCGTGAACCGCTCCTATCCCTACCAGGAACCTCACGCCTCCGGGGTTGACGGTCGCCCCTTTTTCTGGTAGGCCTGTGAGCAGAGGGACGTCGGCTCACATGAATCTGTTAGACCTGGGAATCCTGGTCCTCCTCGGTTTGATCACCCTTAGGGGTTACTACCGGGGCCTGTTTCAGGAATTGGCGGTGCTGGTGGGGGTGGTGGGAGGGGTGGTGGTGGCCGCCCACACCTACCTCCAGCTGGCGCCCTTGTTGCAACGTTGGATTCACAACCCCATGCACACCCGCTGGATTGCCTTTGCCGTGGTGCTGGTGGCGGTTTACTGGCTCACCCGGCTGGTGGCCCACTTTCTCCAGCGCCTGTTGTATCATCTCTACCTCGATTTTTTCGACCGCCTGTTGGGCGGGACCTTCGCCCTGGCCAAGGGCGCCCTCTTGCTGGGCTTCGGCCTGATGTTCCTGGGGGTTTTCCTGCCCCGGGACTCCCGCCTCCTCAAGGAATCCCGCACCGCCCCCACCCTGATCCAGTTCTCCCGCCAGTCTCTGGAGCTTCTGCCTCCCGATTTCAAACAGCGCCTCCAGGAATACCTCAAGCAGTGGCGCAAAGGTAATGATAAAAACCAGGCCCAGCAGTTCCGGCCGGCGGAGCCCAAAACCCCAAGCCCCAACGGCCGGTCCCCCCACCGGAGTTGGTCCAGGGCCTAGCTATCTTACATTTTTGCCGGGCCTGCCGCCGGTCCATATTCAGGAGTCCATATTCATGACCGATAACCGCCGCGACCCCGGCGAGTTAATGAACGAATTTCTGGCCATCGTCCACCGGCTGCGCGCCCCGGAGGCTGCCCCTGGGATGCCAAGCAGACCCCGGAGACTCTGAAGACCTACGTCCTGGAAGAAGCCTACGAACTCATCGAGGCCCTGGACCTGCGCGAGCCCGCAAAGATCAAGGAGGAACTGGGCGACCTGCTGCTGCACCTGGTTTTCCTGAGCGATCTCTACCAGGAGCGGGGCTCCTTTTCCTTCAGCGAGGTGGTGGCCGGCATCGCGGCCAAAATGATCCACCGCCACCCCCACGTCTTTGGCGAGGCGGAGGCCAAGACCCAGGAGGACCTGCGCCGCCTCTGGCAGGAAGCTAAAATCCGGGAAGGCAAGGCGCCCGCCGCCGGCTCCCTGGGCCAGGTCTCCCCGGCCCTGCCGGCTCTGGTGCAGGCCCAGCGGGTGGGCGAGGCCGCGGCCCGCCTGGGTTTTGATTGGCCCCACGTGCACGGGGCCCTCCAGAAGGTGGAGGAAGAGTGGCAGGAGTTTCGCGAGGCCCTGGAAACGGAAGCCAACCCCGCCTGGGAGGAGGAACTGGGGGACCTGCTCTTCGCCCTGGTGAACGTAGCCCGCTTCCTGAACATCGATTCCGAGGGGGCCCTCAGGCGCACCATTTATAAGTTCATCAAGAGATTCCACGTGGTGGAGCGCACCCTGGCCAAGGAAGGCAAGACCCCGGAGACCGCCACCTTGGAAGAGATGGATGCCATTTGGGAAGCCTGCAAGCGGGAGAAGGAGGGTAAGGCCTGATTTCCCGGGGAAAATTATCTCCCAAGGAATCATAGGTAATTCTTGCGAGTCATCGCTCCATTCGCCGGGCTCATTGAGGTAATTTATCTTTTGTAGGGCGGACCTAAGTGTCCGCCCTCGATTTTGGGGCGCACCCCAAAGTGCCTGCAAATCAGAGGATATTTTCCCACTTCCAAGAGCGCCTCCGGGGTCTTCTTGCCAGCCGCGCCTGCCTGGATGTCCATGAACTCGCCTTTAACTTGCCAAGTCCTGGAAAGGATGATAAATTTTTTCTCGGAGGAATCAGGTTCGCATGAAGTCCAGCCGGTCCCGGGGAGCCATTTCGCTGCCGCTCGTCATCGTGGCCATCCTGGCCAGCGCCCTGGTTTCTTCCGTTCTCTTCTATTCCTTCTGGCAAAAACTCAACCGGAAAGTCGAAACCATCCTCAAGGACCAGTTCAACCAGCAACAGTTGATGCTGGCCCGGAAGATCGCCGACAACGTGGAGTCCTACTTCGACTTTTTGGAGAATGCCCTCCTGGGGTATGCGGGCTTATTCCAGACCACCCCGCCTGATGAACGCGTGATCGACGATTCCCTGGCCGAAAGGTTTTCCCGCCACAAACGGTTCGGCCTCCTGAGGATCACCCGGTACGATGCCGCCGGCACCGGGGTGCAGGTTTTCAGCACCTCCGCCACGCCTATTCAGGCCAGCAGCCTGACACTCCCGGCAAATTACCTGAAGTGGGCCCAGGCTCCGGGGAACCGCGGTCACCTGCTTCTGAGCAAAACCTTCGATTACCCGGAGGCCCCCTGGAAGGGCCGCAGGGTGATGCGCTTCATAACCCCCCTTTACTGGGGGACGACCCCCCGGTTCGCCGGGGTCCTGGAATTTCTCATCGATCCGTTTTTTATCTGTGAAAAAGTTGTGGCCGACGTGCGCTCCGGTCGGACCGGCTACGCCTGGATCATTGATCAGGATGAAATCATGCTGGCCCATTATGAGAAGGAGTTCGTGGGCCACAATGCCCTGCAAATCCGGATTGCCCGCAACCCCAATATTATCTTCCGGGGGCTGCGGGAGCTGCACGCCAACCTCCTGGCGGGCCAGGAGGGCGTCACGGAATATGATTCCGGCTGGCACCGCCAGAAATTGGGACAGATGCCGAAGCTGGCGGCCTACACCCCCATCAAGTTTAACAAGGGTTTGATCACCGGCGTAACCGAGATGGAAGACCCGGCCCACAACCTCTGGGGGGTCTGCGTGGTGGCCCCGGTGGAGGAAGTGGCCGGCCAGGTCAACGAAGTGATGCACCAGGAGTTGTTCCTGGTGGGCCTCTTCTTCCTGGTGGTCCTGAGCGCCAGCGGCGGGCTCATCGGCGCCGCGCTGTTCTGGAACAAGTCCCTGGCCCGCCAGGTCGAGCTAAAGACCAAAGAGCTGGTGGAGTCCCAGGAGCGCCTGGTGCACTCCGAGCGCTTTGCCGCGGTGGGGGAGGCCGCGGCTTATGTGAGCCACGAAATCAAGAACCCCCTGATGGTCATCGGCGGCATGGCCAGCCAGGTGGAACGGCGCCTTACCGAAGACCCCGCGGCCCAGGAAAAACTGCGCATCATCCAGCGGGAGGTGAAACGCCTGGAGTCCTTCTTAGGAGAATTACGGGATTTTCTGCGCCCGGTTCAACCCTGCAAGCGGGAGCTCGACCTGAACCAGTTGATCCAGGACGTGCAAGGCCTGATGGCGGAAGCCGCCCGGGAAAAAGGGATCAACATGGAAGACAGGCTGGACCCGCGGCTCCCCAAGATCGACGCCGACCCCAACCAGTTGGAGCAAGTCCTTCTCAACCTCGTCAAGAACGCCCTGGAAGCCACGGAAGAAAACGGGCGCATCCTGGTTGCCAGCGGCTCCCAGGATGAGCAGGTGTGGTTTTCCGTGCAGGATACCGGCAAAGGCATGCCTTCCGAGGTGATGGACAAGATCTTCCACCCCTTCTTCACCACCAAGGATAAAGGCACCGGTCTGGGGCTGGCGGTGATTCACAAGATCATCACCGACCACCACGGCACCATCACGGTGGACAGCGCCGCCGGCGAAGGCAGCATCTTCACGGTGAGGCTGCCGCAAAAAGGCTGATGCGGAAACCGGACCATCCCTCCCCCGAGTCCCTGCAAGAGCATCGAAAACGCCGGCGGGAACGCGTCCTCATCGCCTTGACCCTGGTCCTGGTGGTGGCCATCACTTCCCTGGAGGTGCACCTGGTGCACCAGGGAGGCCAGCCGGTGAGCGGCAGCCTCATGGCCTTCGGGCTGCTCAATTTAAATACCATCCTCCTGCTGCTCTTCACTTTCCTCATCTTCCGGAACCTCACCAAGCTCTTTCTGGAACGGCGCCGCAAGGTTTTCGGCTCCCGGCTGCGCATCCGTCTGGTGCTCACCTTCGTCAGCCTCACCATGCTTCCCACCCTGTTTCTCTTTTTCATGGCCTGGCAGCTCATTACCAGCCGGGTGGATTACTCCTTGGACAGCCAGGTGGAAGGGTCTCTGAGCCGGGCCCGGGAAATGAGCCAAACCTTCGCCCAGGAGACCGGGGACAAGCTTAAGGCTTATGGCCGGCTCCTCAGCCTGCAAGTGAAGGAGAAAGGAGGGCCGCCGGAGGACTGGGAGTCCTTCCTGGCGCCCCGGCGGGCGGAGTACGGTCTGGCGGCCCTGGAGGTGCTCAAGCCCGACGGTGCCCGGGTGGCCGGAAGTTACGCCCCGGACTTATCAGACCTCCCGGAAGTGCCCCGGGAAGACCTGGTCGCCGCGGCCACCCCGGAGAAAGCCCTCCTGCGCCAATGGCTGCCCCAGGGCGAGCTCTTGAGCGTCCTGGTCCCCCTGGGGAAGACCCCGGAGGGCCCTCCTGGCGGCTACCTGGCGGTGCGCCAAATCATCCCCCAACCCCAGCTCTTGAAGATGGCCGACACGGCCCGGAGCCTGCCGGACCTCCGCCAGCAGCAACTGCTCTTCAGCCCCTTTAAGGTGAGCCATTACCTGGCCCTGGTCATCGTCACCCTCATCACGGTGATGGCCGCCATCTGGCTGGCCTTTTACATGGCCCGGGAGATTACCATCCCCATCCGCCAGCTGGCCGAAGGCACCCTGAAGGTGGCCGGGGGCGACTACGACTTTCACATTGCCGGCGAGGGCCGGGACGAAATCGGCTTCCTGGTGCAGTCCTTCAACAAGATGACCCAAGACCTGCAGCGCAGCCAGGCCCAGCTGGCCGACGCCTACCGCCAGTTGAGCGACAGCCACTCCCTCATTTCCGCCCAGAAGCGGGACATGGAGATCCTGCTGAAAAATGTGGCCGCGGGGGTCATCGGCGTCGACGCCTCGGGCCGGGTTACCATCATCAATGATTCCGCCGCCCAGATGCTGCACCTCAAGCGAGAGGAGGTGCTGGGCCAGGACTCCCGCGTCATGCTGCCCCAGGCGGAATACAACCGCCTGGCCGAAGTGGTGGCCGAGGCCCGCCGCTCCCCCCGGGGCACGGTGGAAAAACCCTTGCACCTGACCCTGCCGGACCAGACCCTGTATCTCCTGCTCAAGCCCACGGTGCTCAAAGACGAAGCCGGCAAGGACCTGGGCGTGGTGATGGTTTTCGAAGACCTCACGGAACTGGAGCGGGCCCAGCGCCTGGCCACCTGGCGAGAGGTGGCCCGCCGCATCGCCCACGAAGTGAAGAATCCCCTGACCCCCATCAAGCTGGCGGCCCAACGCCTGCAGCGCCGCTACGGCGGGAGCTTCGGCGAGGAGGGCAAGGTTTTCCAGGAATGCACCCAGATCATCGTCGACCAGGTGGATGAGCTCAAGAACCTGGTGAACGAGTTCTCCCGGTTTGCCCGGCTCCCCCACTTGACTCTGGCTCCCCAGGACCTCAACGCCATGGTGCAGGAGACCCTGCTGCTCTACCAGGAGGTCCAGCCCCGCATCACCCTGGAGTTTAGCCCCGACCCCGATCTCGAGGCCATCTTGCTGGACCGGGAACAGGTGAAACGGCTGCTCCTCAACCTCCTGGACAACGCCCTGGCCTCCATCGACGGGGCCGGCCACATCACCGTGTCCGTCAGAGGCGACGCGGCCCAGGACCGGGTGGAGCTCAGCGTCAGCGACACCGGCAGGGGGGTGCCGGACCGGGACAAGGTGCGCATCTTTGAGCCCTACTTCTCCACCAAGCGGGCCGGCACGGGTCTCGGCCTGGCCATAGTCAATTCCATCGTGGCGGAACACCAGGGGCATATCCGGGTGGAAGACAACGTCCCTCAGGGCGCCAGGTTTATCATTGAAATCCCCATGCACAGGGCCATCTATGACGGCGACGCTGCTAGTAGTTGACGACGAACCCCAGATCCTACAGGTGGTCTCGGGCATCTTGCAGGACGAGGGCTTTGAGGTCCTCACCGCCCCGGACGGGGAGACCGCCCTGAAACGGGTGGGGGAAGACGTCCCCGACCTGGTGCTGCTGGACATTGCGCTCCCCGGAATGGACGGCCTGGAGATCCTGGACCGCCTCAAGAGGCAGTTTCCCATGCTGCCGGTGGTCATGATTTCCGCCTACGGCTCGGTGGAAAACGCGGTGAAGGCCACCCGGTTGGGGGCTTATGACTTCATCGAGAAGCCGCCCCACGCCGACAAGATCCTGCTCACGGTGCGCAACGCCCTGGAGATGGCGCGTCTGTCGGAGGAGAACCGCCGTCTGCGCCAGCAGGCCGCGCCGGTGCGGGAGATCATCGGGGAGAGCGAGCCCGTCCGCAAGCTCAGGGAGCAGTTGCGCATAGTGGCCCCCACCAACGCCTCGGTGCTCATCACCGGGGAAAACGGCACCGGCAAGGAACTGGTGGCCCGGGCCCTCCACGCCTTCAGCCGCCGGTCCCACAAGTCTTTCGTAGAGGTGAACTGCGCCGCCATCCCCGAGGAGCTCATTGAGAGCGAACTCTTCGGCCACGAGAAGGGGGCCTTCACCGGGGCCACCACCCGGCGCCGGGGCAAGTTCGATCTGGCCCACGAAGGCACCCTGTTCCTGGACGAAATCGGCGACATGAGCCTGAAGACCCAGGCCAAGATTCTCAGGATTTTAGAAGAGCAGCGCTTCGAGCGGGTGGGGGGCGGCCGCCCCATCCAGGTGGACGTGCGGGTGGTGGCCGCCACCAACAAGAACCTGGAAGAAGAGATCGCCAGGGGCAACTTCCGGGAAGACCTCTACCACCGCATCAACGTCATTCCCCTGCATGTGCCGCCGCTTAGGGAGCGGCGGGAGGACATTCCGCCGCTGGCGGCCCACTTTCTCAAGGAGCTGGCGGTGGAGAACGACGTGCCGCCCAAGACCTTCAGCGACCTGGCTCTGAAGCGCCTGGCCGCCATGCCCTGGCCGGGCAACGTGCGGGAGCTCAAGAACTTCGTCTGGCGCCTGGCCATCCTGAGCCCCGGCTCGGTCATCGACGCCGCCGACCTCCCCCTGGCCCTGGGCCAGGAGGGCGCCGCCGCCGCCCCGGAAGGGGGCGCCGACCTGGAGTCCATGGACCCCTTCCTGGAGGTGCCGTCCTTTAGGGAGGCCCGGGCCCTGTTCGAAAAACAGTTCCTGCGGCGCCAGCTGGCGGAATGCCGGGGCAACGTGGCTCTCCTGGCCGAAAAGATCGGCCTGGAGCGCTCCCACCTCTACCGCAAACTCAAGGCATATGGTTTAGAGCCAGGGAAGGATGAGGGGTAAAAGGGGAAAAGGGGAAAAGAATCTATCTTCGGGTTCCCAAGCTCCTGCTTGGGAACCCGCCCGTTTTGGGGCAAAGCTCTGCTTTGCGACGAGAACAAAAATCGGGATAAGCCGAACCAACGGGCCGGCTTATCCCGATTTTCTTTCAGGGGTTGGGGGAGAGGGTTTGGGAGAGGGGGCAGGGGCCATCGGCCCCTGGCTCCCTCTCCCAAATAATCCTCTCTAAATCTCCGCGCCCACCTCCGCTAAGGTCTGGAAGTAGACCCGGCGGATGCGATTCATCTTCATCTGGAAGCACAGTCCCAGTTCCATGCAGGCGTTATAGAAGGATTCCCGGCTGAACTCCAGGGCCAGCAATCGGGACATGGTCTCTTGGGCAAACTCCTGGCGCAGGTCCTTGATCTTCTGGGCCGCGCCCTCCAGGCCACGCCACATGGGCACCAGCACCAGGTCGGCCTGCTTCTCCAGGCGGGCGATTTCAGCCTGTACCGCCGCTACCGCCGCCAGGGGGCCGGCGTCGCCCTGCTCGGCGCTGCCCTCCTGCACCACTTCCACCCCCAGGCGCTCCAGGAACTTCAGCAAAAAGTCCCGGGGCCCCTTCTCCCAGGTGCAGAGGTTCCAGATATCCCCGGGAATTCCCACCCGGGGGACGCGGCTCCCCCCCGGCAGCCACTGGCGCAGTTGCTGGGCCCGGGAGAAGAGCTGCTCCTTGAGCTGCTGGAAGTGCGGGTTCTTCCTCAGGGTGGACTTCCACAGGATGATGCGGCCGTAGGCCTTCATCTTGGCGAAAAACAGGTCCCGGGCGACGAGGCGCTTGACCACCGAGGGCCAGCTGTAAAATTTCTTCATGGCCCGGGTGGTCTCCAGCTGCAGCTCGTAGGGGGTGAACTGGCGGGGTTGAAACACGGTTTGATGGCCGTCGTACTGGCTCCAGTCCCGGCAGATGATGCGGTTTTGGGCCTCCATCTCTTGGTAGAAGGGGGTCCCGGGCACCGGCGTCAGGATCAGGTATTGCAGGGAATCCAGGTCCAGCTGGCGGGAAACCTTCACCGTGTCCCGGATAACCTGGAAGTGGTCTTCCTCGGAGCCGAAGACAAACATGCCGTGGACCTTGATGCCGTGCCGGTGGAAATTAACCACGCAGTCCTTGATGCCTTCCACCGTTTGGGACTTGTTATAGGCCTTCAGGGTGGCGGGGTTGATGGATTCCAGACCCACGAAGACGATGTAGCAGCCGGCCCGGGCCATGAGTTCCAGGAGTTCATGGTCCTTGGCCGACTCCACCCGGACCTGGGCGCTCCATTCTAGTTTCAGACCCTCGGCCAGGATGCGCTCGCACAGTTCCTTGGTGCGCTTGCGGTCCGCGGTGAAGTTGTCGTCGCAGAAGAAGATGTGATGCCCCTGGAGGCCGTTCTGGCGAATTTCCTCCATCACCCGGTCCACCGAATTGGTGCGGTGCTTGCGTCCGAAGAGCTGGATCACCGAGCAAAAGCTGCAATTAAAGGGGCAACCCCGGGAAGTGGCGATGGAGACCACGCCTTTGCCGCCCCCCACGGTCCAGCCGTGGATCAGACCGTAGTTGGGAATAGGCAGGCTGTCCAGGTCCGCCACCAGGGGCCGCCAGGGGTTTTGCACCAGGGTGTCTCCCTCCTGGAAACAGAGGTTCTGGATGCCGGTAAAATTCCCGCCGTGGTTGAGGGCACTAATCAGTTCCGGTAAGGCCGCTTCTCCCTCGCCGCAGATGACGAAATCCGCGTGCTCCAGCCCTTCCCGGGGCAGGAAACTGGCATGCGCCCCGCCCAAAACCACCGGTATGCCCTGGTCCCGGTAATAATCCGCCAGCTCATAGGCCCGGGGGGCGGTGGAGGAAATGCTGGAAATCCCCACCAGGTCCGGCTGGAAATCCAGGGAGCGAAAATCGGGGGCCGCGACGTCCTCGATGATGACCTTCACCTCGTACCCCTGGCGCTGCAAGATGGTCCCCAGCAATACCGTTCCCAACCGCGGGATGGCCACCCGGCTGAAGATGTGTTCCCGGGGGGCCCTGGGTTCGATGAACAAGATGTTGTTTATGGGGCGCAGCATGTTAAAGACTCCTTTGGAAGTCGCTCCCGCAGCCCCTGCCGGGGAGCATTAAGGCTTGAAGAAGCACTCCTGCCCGCCTGCCCGGCGCCAGGAGCACTCAGCATTTTGAGGTGAAGGCAGATTATTCCTTCGGGAACTGTAAAGAAGTATGGGGCAAATGTCAACTAGTTCCTGGGGCGCTGAGGGCGCAGGAACACATGAAGCAGATTCCCCCAGGCCGGGGAATCTGCTTCATGTTGCAGCCGTGGCTAAAGAAAAGGAAAGGGCTTAAACGCAACCGGTGGGCTTGGCCAATCCCGCCATTTTACAGGCGCCTTTGCCCGGCCCGGAGGGAAAGAGCTCATAGATATGCTTCAGCTTGTAACCGGTCACCTTGGAAAGAATCCGGACCATGGGGGCGATGCCGTTTTTCTTGTAGTAATCCTGGAGCATACCGATAACTTTCCAATGTTCGTCCGTAAGTTCCTTGATGCCCTCGGATTCCTTTACGTAATCCACCCATTCATCACACCACTGGTCCAGGTTTTCCAGGAAGCCGTCTTCATCTACCGTGAAGGTTTTGCCCTTGTATTCTACAGTGGCCATGCCTAAATATCCTCCTTACAATTTTTGGTCCACGGGGTTTTCAATGATCAAACGTAAGTCATTGTGAAAATTTTGTCAAGCATTAATAATTTTCTAACCCCAAGAGATTCGTTCCCTTTCCGCCCTGGTACCAGGTTCTCTCCCCCCGTCAGGGCTGAGTGCCTGATAGTTAGTCCCGGTTGTTGTCAATCCCCACTTCCGCGGTTAATAGATTAAACCAAAAATTTACCAAAAATCAAGTCATGCTTTCTGACCCTGAGGCGCCCTGCCGCCGGCGCGCAGAGGCCCGGCCGCCGGCGCTTGGTGGGTTTAGCGCCGCCCCGGTTCCGGAAAAATCTTGCCGGGATTCATGATGTTATTGGGGTCAAAGGCCTGCTTGAGGCGCCGCTGCAGGGCGATGGCCTCCTCAGAGAGCTCCATCCCCAGATAGGGGGCCTTGGTGAGGCCGATGCCGTGCTCTCCGGACAGGGTGCCGTTCAGCTCCCGGGCCAGGGCGAAAATATCCTCCACGGTCTTCTCCACCGCCTCCCGTTCCCGGGGAATGCCTTGATCGTAGAGCACGTTGACGTGGATGTTGCCGTCCCCGGCGTGGCCGTAGCAGGGGATGATGAGGCCCTGGCGCTGGGAGATTTTCTGCAAGGCAGTAATCAAGGCAGGGATGGCGCCCAGGGGCACCGCCACGTCTTCGCTCACTTTCTGGGGCTTCACCTTGCGGAGGGCCGGGGAGATCACCTTGCGGGCCTGCCACAACTGCTCCGCCTCTTCAGGGGTCTTGGCCCGAATCACCGGGCGGGCCCCCTGCTCCCGGCAGAACCGGGCCATGCGGGAGGCCCGCTCTTCCACGTCCCGGGGGTGGCCGTCCACCGCCAGGAGAAGCAGGGCCGCGGCGCCGGAGGGCACCGCAAAAGGCAGCATCTCCCGGACGCAGCTTATGGTGACCGCGTCCATGAACTCCAGGGCGGTGGGGGCCAGCCCCGAGGTGAGAATGTCCGTCACCGTCCTGGCCGCGGCTTCCAGGGTGCCGAAGGCCGCGGCCAGGGTCTGGCGCGCCGCGGGCTTGGCCACCAGCTTGAGAATGATGCGGGTGATGACCCCCAGGGTGCCTTCGGAGCCCAGGAACAGGCGGGTGAGGTCGTAGCCCACCACCCCCTTCATGGTGCGGGTGCCGGCGTTGATGATCTCCCCGGTGGGCAGCACCACTTCCAAACCCAGGACATAATCCCGGGTGACGCCGTACTGCACCGCCACCGCGCCGCCGGCGCACTCGGCCACGTTGCCGCCCAGGGTGCAGAAATCGGCGCTGCTGGGGTCCGGGGGATAGTAGAGGCCCTGCTCCTCCACCGCCTTCTTGAAGGCGCCGGTGATCACCCCCGGGTCCACCACCGCCACCATATCCCTCCCATTGATCTCCAGGATGCGGTTCAACCGGGTGAGAACCAGGACCACCCCACCTTTCACCGGCACCGCGCCACCGCTGCGGCCGGTGCCGGCCCCCCGGGGGGTCACGGGGAAACGGTGCTCATTGGCCAGCTTAAGTATCTGGGAGATTTCCGCCGCCGAACCGGGAAAAACCACCGCCTCCGGGGCGTGGGCCCGGTCCGTGGCGTCGTAGGCATAGGTCCAGCAGTCCTCCGGGGCGGTGAGGAGGTGCTGGGGGCCAACTATCGCGGCGAGATCTTTAATTACTGCATCTTTCATCGAGTCGTTTGTTTTCTGTTTTCTGTTTTCGGTAAAAAAATATGGAGCAGGCGCCTCGTCTGCTCAGGAACAGCCGGGGGCGGCTGTTCTCCATAAAGACAAACAGCAAAAATGTAGGTGGGCACGGCCCACCAAGGCTTTCCCAGTGGCACAGGCTTCCAGCCTGTGGCCTTTCACCGGCCAGAGGCCGGTGCCACTAATGTGCCATTTGGATTTTATATTTCTTTAGGAATCAATTTATAAGCGGTTTCGTGCCTTACCATTTCATATATTTTTAAATGTTTATATTCTTCTCTCTGCTTGAAACTTTCCGCAACTGATCTTGTATGTTCAGATGATCTCAGACCAAGATAAATCTCTTTAATAGACGAAGCTGGTATTTTTTCGGTATAATAATATCCGTCTATATCTTTCTCGATTAGCCTTGCATAAAGTCTTATTTCTTTTTCATAGCTCCATTTACTTTCTTTTCTGCCTAAGACTTCTGGGAGATATTTAATTATATATTGGTCAAATGTTTCAGGAATACCAGTAATTGGTAGCAATATAGGTTTATCTCGATAACATACAGTAACTATGATTTCCCTATCTTTAACAAATTCACTTTCTTCAACTCCCACGACAATGCCATTATGATTTTCAGTATAATGCCCCCACATCTGAATAATATCCATTGATTCGGATAGACATACTATTCCGTATTTTTCATTACAAAAAATTCTTGCAGAATTTGGAATATTTTTAAAATCATTTATTATTAATTGAGTATATTTTGCTATTACATCATCCAAGGAGTCTTGATTGTAGCCTATATTTTGATTATTTAATATTTGTTTCCATTCATTTATTATAATAGGATTTTCCTCATACTCTCTTTTAATATTAATTGGAGCGGAATCTATATCAATTCCAAACACCAACTCAAAAGGATCATTGAAATCCTCAAACTTTTTAAGCCTAAAGCTATATTTTTCAAGAATACCAAACCCTTCTGTGTTGCAATATTTGTATAGCATTTAGTATTCCTTACAACATATTCTGCTCAGCCAAACTAAAATAGCCGTGGCGGCTGATGATCAGGTGGTCGTGCACCGTCAGGTTCAGGGCCCGGCTGGCTTTTACCAGGGAGCGGGTCAGCTCCTGGTCCGCGGCCGACGGCGTCAGGTTGCCGCTGGGGTGGTTGTGCACCAGGATGAGGCCGGTGGCCTTGTGTTTCAGGGCCAGCTCCAGGACCTTGCGGGGATAGACCACCGTCTGGTTGACGGTGCCCTCCTGGACGATCTCCTCCGCGATGATCTCATTCTGGCTGTTCAGGAAAATGACCCGGAACTGCTCGTCGGTGAGGCCCCCCATACTGGTGCGGCAGTAGTCCACCAGGGTTGCCAGGGAGCGGATTGGCTGGCTTTTAAGGGCTTCCACCTTCAAGTAGTATTCCGAACAGGCCTTCGCCAACTTGATGAGGACCGCGGAATATTCCCTCAGGCCGGTGACTTCCATAAGGGCTTCGGCCGGTGCATCCATGACCTGGGTAAATGAGCCGAAGTGGCCGATGAGCTTCTTGGCCAGGGGCTTGACGTCCGAGTAAGGGATGGCGAAGGTGAGAAGCAACTCCAGGAGTTCGTAATCCTGCAGCGCCACGGCGCCCCCTTTGAGAAAGCGGCCCCGCAGGCGGGCGCGGTGGCCGTGGTAATGGGGCTTTTCCGGTTTTTTAGGTTGCTGATCCACGCTGTGGCCTCAACGAATTAATATTATTTATTATTTTCTACGAATTTTGTCAATTTCGCTTTAAAGCCCCTCATGAGCCTTCGTCTCACCCGTAAAGCCTGAAAACGTCACATAAGGGTGGGTTTAAAACCCGCCCCTATAACTCACCCGTAAATCATGAAAATGTAGCGCCGCCGCCCTCGGCGGCGAGGAATTGGACAGCCGAGGGCGGATGTCCTACATAATGCCAGGAACTTTTTTTCTAAGCAGAGCGCGGTGAAAAAAAGGCCGGAGAAGGTGGGCCATCAGGCCCTCCTTCTCCGGCCTCATAAGGGATTGGGGAGGGGGTTCGGGGGAGGGGTAAGGGCACTTACAAAAAAGCCCTTAGCCCCTCCCCCGAAATCTTTTCCTAATTTAATGCTCTTCGCCAGCCGCGGCGGCGTCCATGGTCCGGCGCATTTCCATATCCATGAGCACCCGCTCCCGGGCCTTGTCGATGCCCAAGGCTTTGCGCTTCAGGTCGATGTGGGCGATCATCTTCTTGGCCATCATCTCCGGATCCGCCTCAAAGTCCCACTTGCCGCCGTACTCTTCCTCGATGCCCTTGAAGAGGTAGTCGGTCAAGATCTCGGAGCCGGTGGTGGGCCAGTTCACCCCGAAGAGGGTGTAGACGCCGGAGGCCACGAAGTACTGGCCGATGGCGATGGCCTTTTCACTCATCCACTCGGGCGCGGCGCCCGCGGCGGGGAGATCGCGAGATGTCGCTGCCCAGGCCGCCGGCCTTGACGCAGGCGGTGGCCGCCATCAGGATGCGGGAGTTATCCACGCAGGCCCCCATGTGCAGCACCGGCGGGATGCCCACCGTCTCGCAGATCTCGGCCAGACCCGGGCCGCAGTACTTGGCGGCTTCCGGGGTCAAGAGGCCGTATTTGCCCGCGGCCATGGCCGCGCAGCCCGTGGACAGGACGATGACGTCGTTTTTGATCAGCTCCTTGATCAGCACCATGTGGGAGGTGTCCTGGGCGGTGCGGCAGTTGTTGCAGCCCACCACGCCGGCCACGCCCCGGATGCGGCCGTTGATGACGTTGTCGTTCAGGGTGTAGTACGATCCCCGGATGCTTCCCCCCAGCAGGTACTGGATGGTCTCGTAGCTGAAGCCCACCACCGTGGGGGACTTATGCGACGGGATCAGCACCGGGGAGCGGCGGTTGGGATAGTTGTCGATGGCTACCCGGAGGATCTTCCGGGCCACGTCCAGGGCGTGGTGGTCGTCAAAGGGGATGTGCATGGCCGCGCCTTCCATCATGGCCCGGTCGTCGGTGGTGATGATCTTGGTGTGGTAGCACTTGGCCACGTTGGCCAGGGCCTGCATCTCGCACTGCACGTCCACCACCAGGGCGTCCACCGCGCCGGTGATCACCGCCAGTTCCTGGTGCAGGTAGTTGCCCGCCACCGGCACGCCGTGGCGCATCAAGACCTCGTTGGCGGAGCAGCACATGCCCGCCAGCTGGATGCCCTTGGCGCCCTTGTTCTGGGCGTATTGGATCAGCTCCGGCTCCTGGGCCGCCACGTAGAGCATCTCGGGGAGCAGGGGCTCATGGCCGTGCATCACCACGTTGACGTGGTCTTCTTTGAGCACCCCCAGGTTGATCTCCCCGGCCACCGGCACCGGACAGCCGAAGAGGATGTCCTGGAGGTCGGTGGAGATCATGGACCCGGACCAGCCGTCCGCCAGGGCGCAGCGGGTGGACTGCTTGATCAAGTTGTGGTAGTCCTGGTCCACGCCCATGTGGGTGCGGTGCATCAGCTCCACCACCTCGATGTCCACGCCCCGGGGCACCACCCCGTGCTTGCGCCAGATTTCCTGGCGCTTCTTGGGGGCCCGGCGCACGTAGGTGATTTCACCTTCCTGCTGGCCGAACTCCGCCAGGACCTTGGGGCCCAGTTCTTGGGCGATGTCTTCGGCGGAACGGGGTTTGGCGTCGTCCCCTTCACCCGTGGTGATGGGCACGTCCCAGTCCCGGGCCACCCGGCGCAGCTTGGCCACGTCCTTGATCTTGTAGCCCTGGGTGCGGCCGTGGGCCACTTCGATGAACAGCTTGGCCACGCCCCGGGCGTGGTCGCTGTGGGAGGCGGTGCCGGCGGCCACCATGCGGGCGAAGTTCCGGGCCACGATGGTCTCGGCGGTGGCGCCGCACAGACCCATGCGCTGTTTCTTCTCCTCGCCGGTCTCGCCTTCCTTCTTCTTGGGCGGCGGCACCCGGCAGGGACCCTGGGCGCAGATGCGGCAACAGGCGCCTTCAATGCCGATGGGGCAGGGCTTCATGGTCTTGGCGCGGTCCCAAATGGTCTCAACGCCCTCGGCCTGGGCCTTCTTGATCAACTCCTGGGCCGCGGGGTCCATCGTTAGTTTGTCGAGTTCTAACTCAGCCATTAAATTGCTCCTTATCTTAATGCTTCCATCATGGCCCGGTCGTCGGTGGTGATGATCTTGGTGTGGTAGCACTTGGCCACGTTGGCCAGGGCCTGCATCTCGCACTGCACGTCCACCACCAGGGCGTCCACCGCCCCGGTGATCACCGCCAGCTCCTGGTGCAGGTAGTTGCCCGCCACCGGCACGCCGTGGCGCATCAAGACCTCGTTGGCCGAGCAGCACATGCCCGCCAGCTGGATGCCCTTGGCGCCCTTGTTCTGGGCGTATTGGATCAGCTCCGGCTCCTGGGCCGCCGCGTAGAACATATCGGGGAGCAGGGACTAATGGCCGTGCATCACCACGTTGACGTGGTCTTCTTTGAGCACCCCCAGGTTGATCTCCCCCGGCCACCGGCACCGGACAGCCGAAGAGGATGTCCTGGAGGTCGGTGGGAGATCATGGACCCGGACCAGCCGTCCGCCAGGGCGCAGCGGGTGGACTGCTTGATCAAGTTGTGGTAGTCCTGGTCCACGCCCATGTGGGTGCGGTGCATCAGCTCCACCACCTCGATGTCCACGCCCCGGGGCACCACCCCGTGCTTGCGCCAGATTTCCTGGCGCTTCTTGGGGGGCCCGGCGCACGTAGGTGATTTCACCTTCCTGCTGGCCGAACTCCGCCAGGACCTTGGGGCCCAGTTCTTGGGCGATGTCTTCGGCGGAACGGGGTTTGGCGTCGTCCCCTTCACCCGTGGTGATGGGCACGTCCCAGTCCCGGGCCACCCGGCGCAGCTTGGCCACGTCCTTGATCTTGTAGCCCTGGGTGCGGCCGTGGGCCACTTCGATGAACAGCTTGGCCACGCCCCGGGCGTGGTCGCTGTGGGAGGCGGTGCCGGCGGCCACCATGCGGGCGAAGTTCCGGGCCACGATGGTCTCGGCGGTGGCGCCGCACAGGCCCATGCGCTGCTTCTTCTCTTCGGTGGTCTCGCCTTCCTTCTTCTTAGGGGGCGGCACCCAACAGGGGCCCTGGGCGCAGATGCGGCAACAGGCTCCTTCAATGCCGATGGGGCAGGGCTTCATGGTCTTGGCCCGATCCCAAATGGTCTCAACGCCCTCGGCCTGGGCCTTCTTGATCAACTCCTGGGCCGCGGGGTCCATCGTTAGTTATCGTTCGAGTTCTAACTCAGCCAT
>CAWBPT010000034.1:0-37784 GCA_963790655.1 uncultured delta proteobacterium
CCGGGCAAACCGGGAGAACTCGTTCACCAGGTTCTTGAGCTCATCCACCTGGTCGACGATGATCTGGGTGCATTCCTGGAAAACCTTGCCCTCCTCGCCGAAGCTCCCGCCGTAGCGGCGCTGCAGGCGTTGGGCCGCCAGCTTGATGGGGGTCAGGGGATTTTTCACTTCGTGGGCGATGCGGCGGGCCACCTCCCGCCAGGTGGCCAGGCGCTGGGCCCGCTCCAGTTCGGTGAGGTCTTCGAAAACCATCACCACGCCCAGGTCCTTGCCGGCTTCGTCTTTGAGCACCGTGGGTTTGAGCAGGAGATACAGGGTCTGGTCCGGCAGGGTCAGGTGCAAGGGTTTTCCACCGTGCCCCGGGGGAGCGGCGGGCCTCGGCGACCACTTCGGCCAGGCGGTTGTATTCCGCCTGGGGCAGCATGACGCGGGAGTCCTGGCCCAGCACCTCCTCTCGCTTGAGGTGAGCATCTGGGCGGCGGAATCGTTGATGATGGTGACCCGGCCCGAGGCGTCGACGCCGATGACCCCCGCGGCCACATTTTTCAGCAGGATCTCCATGTCCCGCTTCTGGGCGGAAATGAGGGCGTGGCTGTCGCTCAACTGGCGGTAGGCGTCGGCCAGCTGGGCCTGGCTGCGCTGCAGGTCTTGGGTCATCTTGTTGAAGGACTGCACCAGGAAGCCGATTTCGTCCCGGCCCTCGCCGGCAATGTGAAAGTCGTAGTCGCCCCCGGCCACCTTCAGGGTGCCTTCGGCCAGCTGGCGGATGGGGATGGTGATCTCCCGGGCCATGTAAAAGGCCAGCCAGATGGCGGCCATCACCGTGATGAGGGTGACGATGACCAGGGCCAGGTAATGGCTCACCTTAAAGGGGCTGAAGAGCAGTTGCTGCTGGCGGAGGTCCGGCAGGCTCCGGGCCGCGTCGGCCATCTTCAAGAGCTGGGGTTGGGGGATGATTTGGCGCACCGCCAGGTAGCCGCCAGGAGGGCCCTCCGGGGTCTTCGCCAGGGGGACCAGGACGCTCAAGAGCTCGCCCTGGGGCAGCCATTGGCGCAGGAGGGCTTTCTCCGGGGTGGCCGCGGCGACCAGGTCTTCCCGGGGCACTTCCGGGAGGTCTGATAAGTCCGGGGCGTAACTTCCGGCCACCCGGGCACCGTCGGGCTTGAGCACCTCCAGGGCCGCCAGACCGTACTCCGCCCGCCGGGGCGCCAGGAAGGACTCCCAGTCCTCCGGCGGCCCTCCTTTCTCCTTCACTTGCAGGCTGAGGAGCCGGCCATAAGCCTTAAGCTTGTCCCCGGTCTCCTGGGCGAAGGTTTGGCTCATTTCCCGGGCCCGGCTCAGAGACCCTTCCACCTGGCTGTCCAAGGAGTAATCCACCCGGCTGGTAATGAGCTGCCAGGCCATGAAAAAGAGAAACAGGGTGGGAAGCATGGTGAGGCTGACGAAGGTGAGCACCAGACGGATGCGCAGCCGGGAGCCGAAAACCTTGCGGCGCCGTTCCAGAAAGAGCTTGGTGAGGTTCCGGAAGATGAGGAAAGTGAAGAGCAGCAGGAGGATGGTATTTAAATTGAGCAGCCCGAAGGCCATGAGGCTGCCGCTCACCGGCTGGCCTCCCTGGTGCACCAGGTGCACCTCCAGGGAAGTGATGGCCACCACCAGGACCAGGGTCAAGGCGATGAGGACGCGTTCCCGCCGGCGTTTTCGATGCTCTTGCAGGGACTCGGGGGAGGGATGGTCCGGTTTCCGCATCAGCCTTTTTGCGGCAGCCTCACCGTGAAGATGCTGCCTTCGCCGGCGGCGCTGTCCACCGTGATGGTGCCGTGGTGGTCGGTGATGATCTTGTGAATCACCGCCAGCCCCAGACCGGTGCCTTTATCCTTGGTGGTGAAGAAGGGGTGGAAGATCTTGTCCATCACCTCGGAAGGCATGCCTTTGCCGGTATCCTGCACGGAAAACCACACCTGCTCATCCTGGGAGCCGCTGGCAACCAGGATGCGCCCGTTTTCTTCCGTGGCTTCCAGGGCGTTCTTGACGAGGTTGAGAAGGACTTGCTCCAACTGGTTGGGGTCGGCGTCGATCTTGGGGAGCCGCGGGTCCAGCCTGTCTTCCATGTTGATCCCTTTTTCCCGGGCGGCTTCCGCCATCAGGCCTTGCACGTCCTGGATCAACTGGTTCAGGTCGAGCTCCCGCTTGCAGGGTTGAACCGGGCGCAGAAAATCCCGTAATTCTCCTAAGAAGGACTCCAGGCGTTTCACCTCCCGCTGGATGATGCGCAGTTTTTCCTGGGCCGCGGGGTCTTCGGTAAGGCGCCGTTCCACCTGGCTGGCCATGCCGCCGATGACCATCAGGGGGTTCTTGATTTCGTGGCTCACATAAGCCGCGGCCTCCCCCACCGCGGCAAAGCGCTCGGAGTGCACCAGGCGCTCCTGGGACTCCACCAGCTCTTTGGTCTTTAGCTCGACCTGGCGGGCCAGGGACTTATTCCAGAACAGCGCGGCGCCGATGAGCCCGCCGCTGGCGCTCAGGACCACCAGGAAGAAGAGGCCCACCAGGAACAACTCCTGGTGCATCACTTCGTTGACCTGGCCGGCCACTTCCTCCACCGGGGCCACCACGCAGACCCCCCAGAGGTTGTGGGCCGGGTCTTCCATCTCGGTTACGCCGGTGATCAAACCCTTGTTAAACTTGATGGGGGTGTAGGCCGCCAGCTTCGGCATCTGTCCCAATTTCTGGCGGTGCCAGCCGGAATCATATTCCGTGACGCCCTCCTGGCCCGCCAGGAGGTTGGCGTGCAGCTCCCGCAGCCCCCGGAAGATAATATTGGGGTTGCGGGCAATCCGGATTTGCAGGGCATTGTGGCCCACGAACTCCTTCTCATAATGGGCCAGCATGATTTCATCCTGATCAATGATCCAGGCGTAGCCGGTCCGACCGGAGCGCACGTCGGCCACAACTTTTTCACAGATAAAAAACGGATCGATGAGAAATTCCAGGACCCCGGCGAACCGGGGGGTCGTCCCCCAGTAAAGGGGGGTTATGAAGCGCATCACCCTGCGGCCCTTCCAGGGGGCCTCCGGGTAATCGAAGGTTTTGCTCAGAAGCAGGTGACCGCGGTTCCCCGGAGCCTGGGCCCACTTCAGGTAATTTGCCGGGAGTGTCAGGCTGCTGGCCTGAATAGGCGTGGCGGAGGTGCTGAAAACCTGCACCCCGGTGCCGGCGGCATCGTACCGGGTGATCCTCAGGAGGCCGAACCGTTTGTGGCGGGAAAACCTTTCGGCCAGGGAATCGTCGATCACGCGTTCATCAGGCGGGGTGGTCTGGAATAAGCCCGCATACCCCAGGAGGGCATTCTCCAAAAAGTCGAAGTAGGACTCCACGTTGTCGGCGATCTTCCGGGCCAGCATCAACTGTTGCTGGTTGAACTGGTCCTTGAGGATGGTTTCGACTTTCCGGTTGAGTTTTTGCCAGAAGGAATAGAAGAGAACGGAAGAAACCAGGGCGCTGGCCAGGATGGCCACGATGACGAGCGGCAGCGAAATGGCTCCCCGGGACCGGCTGGACTTCATGCGAACCTGATTCCTCCGAGAAAAAATTTATCATCCTTTCCAGGGCTTGGCAAGTTAAAGGCGAGTTCATGGACATCCAGGCAGGCGCGGCTGGCAAGAAGACCCCCGTGGCGCTCTTGGAAGTGGGAAAATATCCTCTGATTTGCAGGCACTTTGGGGTGCGCCCCAAAATCGAGGGCGGACACTTAGGTCCGCCCTACAAAAGATAAATTACCTCGATGAGCTCGGCGAATGGAGCGATGACTCGCAAGAATTACCTATGATTCCTTTGGAGATAATTTTCCCGGGAAATCAGGCCTTGCCCTCCTTCTCCCGCTTGCAGGCTTCCCAAATGGCGTCCATCTCTTCCAAGGTGGCGGTCTCCGGGGTCTTGCCTTCCTTGGCCAGGGTGCGCTCCACCACGTGGAATCTCTTGATGAACTTATAAATGGTGCGCCTGAGGGCCCCCTCGGAATCGATGTTCAGGAAGCGGGCTACGTTCACCAGGGCGAAGAGGAGGTCCCCCAGTTCCTCTTCCCAGGCGGGGTTAACTTCCGTTTCCAGGGCCTGGCGAAACTCCTGCCACTCTTCCTCCACCTTCTGGAGGGCCCCGTGCACGTGGGGCCAATCAAAACCCAGGCGGGCCGCGGCCTCGCCCACCCGCTGGGCCTGCACCAGAGCCGGCAGGGCCGGGGAGACCTGGCCCAGGGAGCCGGCGGCGGGCGCCTTGCCTTCCCGGATTTTAGCTTCCTGCCAGAGGCGGCGCAGGTCCTCCTGGGTCTTGGCCTCCGCCTCGCCAAAGACGTGGGGGTGGCGGTGGATCATTTTGGCCGCGATGCCGGCCACCACCTCGCTGAAGGAAAAGGAGCCCCGCTCCTGGTAGAGATCGCTCAGGAAAACCAGGTGCAACAGCAGGTCGCCCAGTTCCTCCTTGATCTTTGCGGGCTCGCGCAGATCCAGGGCCTCGATGAGTTCGTAGGCTTCTTCCAGGACATAGGTCTTCAGAGTCTCCGGGGTCTGCTTGGCATCCCAGGGGCAGCCTCCGGGGCGCGCAGCCGGTGGACGATGGCCAGAAATTCGTTCATTAACTCGCCGGGATCGCGGCGGTTATCGGTCATGAATATGGACTCCTGAATATGGACCGGCGGCAGGCCCGGCAAAAATGTAAGATAGCTAGGCCCTGGACCAACTCCGGTGTGGGGACCGGCCGTTGGGGCTTGGGGTTTCGGGCTCCGCCGGCCGGAACTGCTGGGCCTGGTTTTTATCATTACCTTTGCGCCACTGCTTGAGGTATTCCTGGAGGCGCTGTTTGAAATCCGGAGGCAGAAGCTCCAGAGACTGGCGGGAGAACTGGATCAGGGTGGGGGCGGTGCGGGATTCCTTGAGGAGGCGGGAGTCCCGGGGCAGGAAAACCCCCAGGAACATCAGGCCGAAGCCCAGCAAGAGGGCGCCCTTGGCCAGGGCGAAGGTCCCGCCCAACAGGCGGTCGAAAAAATCGAGGTAGAGATGATACAACAGGCGCTGGAGAAAGTGGGCTACCAGCCGGGTGAGCCAGTAAACCGCCACCAGCACCACGGCAAAGGCAATCCAGCGGGTGTGCATGGGGTTGTGAATCCAACGTTGCAACAAGGGCGCCAGCTGGAGGTAGGTGTGGGCGGCCACCACCACCCCTCCCACCACCCCCACCAGCACCGCCAATTCCTGAAACAGGCCCCGGTAGTAACCCCTAAGGGTGATCAAACCGAGGAGGACCAGGATTCCCAGGTCTAACAGATTCATGTGAGCCGACGTCCCTCTGCTCACAGGACCTACCAGAAAAAGGGGCGACCGTCAACCCCGGAGGCGTGAGGTTCCTGGTAGGGATAGGAGCGGTTCACGAACCGCCCCTACTGCAATGGTAGCCGGTTTATTGAGGGTTCAGGCGGTGGCGCCGGCCCCCGGGGTCTCTTCAGCCATTTCAGCCCGTAAGGCCGGCCAGTCCATCCGGTCCAGGCTGTAATTGGTGCAAATAGCCTCGTGCCGCCCGGTGGTGTTGCCGTAGGTGGGGGAGCCGTATTTCCGGCGGATAATGTCTTCCACGTACTCTCCCAGGGCCCGGATGAACCGGGCCTCATCGGTTGCTGCCCGGGACGCGGCAGAGCTCAAGGCCCGCCTCAGCCCCAGGGGGCCGGCCTGATTGGCCACATCGGCCATCATCACCAGGGCCCGCAGGGCAATGCGGCCCCCCGGCTTGAACCTCTCGGGATAAAGGGAGTAGCCGTCCTCCAGGCGGGCCGCCACTTGCCGCCGGGCCAATTGGTGCTGCACCTGTTGGAATTCCAGGTCCCGGCCCGCCCGCCAGAAGCGCAGGGGCCAGGGGCCTTCCCACAGGGCCAGCTTCTTGCCCCCGCCCCGGGTTTTCTCCAGCAGGTCCAGGGCCGGCCAGGGGGCGCGGTCGCCGAAGATTGCGACGAATTTCGCCTCATCGGCGCCGTAACAGGCCTGGAGCAAAGGTTGGAGGCTACCCGGTCTCTGGGCCCACTGTAAAATCCCGAAGGAGAGGCCTTCCCCATCCCCGTTCAGCTGCAGGGCATCAAAAGCCCCTCCTTCGCCGGCGGCCACCGCGCCCACCACCTCGTCCAAGCCGTCATAGACCTGCCGGCCGCCATCGCCATATAAGACGCCCTGGAGGTATTCCCGAGTAAAGCGCCGCAAGGGAAAGAGCCGGGCCCAGGTAATGGGCCCCACCACGCCGTCGGGACCCAGGCCCCGGGACCTTTGAAATTGCCGCACCGCCCCTTCGGTTTGCGGCCCGAACCCCGATTCGCCTCCCTCAAAATACCCCAGTTCCCGCAGCCGGTCCTGTACCAACGGCACCGCCGGCCCCAGGTCACCTCGTTTAATCAGCATCATCATCGCACCACCCGGCCCCGGTGGTCGTGGTCGTGGTAATTCAGGGCCTCCCACAGGCCGTGGTGCTCCACTTCGTGTTCGAACCGGGAGACAAAGCGCTGCGGCAACTCCTCCCGGCAGACGCAGAAATGCTGGGAGAACTCGTCCAACTTTTTCTCCATGCGCACCAGCATGCGCCACAGCAAGAGGGCGCTCACCCCGGCAAAAAGGCCCAGCAGGCTCACCAGGGCCCCGACGTGTTCTCCCAGGTCTTGGTAGTTCATAGACGGACCTTTTGCCTACTTATCATAAAGTCAGTTTTGCACCTGTAGGGGCGGTTCGCGAACCGCCCCTACCCTTTCAATCATGCTACGGCGGGTCCGCCCTCACGATTTGGCCACGCCCGCCCGCAGGGCCGCCAGCCCCAGGGAGGCCAACAGCCCCGTGATAAATTCATATTGCTCCCGGTCCAGCCACCCCATGGCCAGGGCAAAGCTGGCCAGGGCCAGGGCCGCAGCCGTTAAATAGGTCTTTTTACCTTCCAGCGCCATCACTCCCTCCAACCCGTGATTTTCACCGCCTGATTGGCGGTGTTGTCGTTGTTCAAATAAAGCTGATTGCCCTCGGGGACCCGGCAGCTAAAGAGAACGGCCCCCCGCACCCCCTGAAACACCAGGTCCGGCGGCGAGACGTGCAGGAGCAGGGCCGGGGTGCTGCCGTCATAGGAAACGGCCAGCTTCAGATCGTAGCCGTTGGTGGCCACCGCCAGGCCTGAAAGCCGCCGGGCCGTGGGCGGCGCCACCAGCCCCAGGTCCATGAGGGTGTAGCCGTTGATCGCACCGGAGCTGAGCAGCGCCGGGGTGCGGTAGGTCATGCGGCCACCGTCCTGGTAAAACGGCGCCAGGGTGCCGTCGCCGCCCGCGAAAACCATGCCCAGGTAGCGAAAATTAGCGGCGGGGAGCACCATGAACCAATCCCCTGGGGCCACCGTCAGGGCGCTGCCACCGTAGGTGACGGTGCCGCCGGTTGAGTTGTCGCCATTGTTGGCGGTGATGCTCCGGGCCAGCCCCCGGGAAGCGCCGCTGAGCATCAGGATCAGCCCTCCGGCCAACTCATCGACGCCGAACCCGTAGCCCAGATTGCCGGAGTTAGCGTTGTTCCTCAGGCTGATGACCTGCCCGGCCTGGGACGCCACCCGCATCACCGGCATGGCCTTAAGGGTAAAGGTGTGATCTCCCGACCCCGCCAGGGCGTAGATGCCATACCACTGGCTGGGTTTGACCCCGCCCCAGAGGCTGCCGGCGACGGTAAAATCCAGGAGGGCCGGGACGGCGTTTTCCCGGTAGCGGCCGTCGGTGAGGCCACCGTCCACCCACTGCCCCCGGTGCAGGGGAGAAGGGAAACCGCACAGCAGCACTCTGGCCTTGCAGTCAGCCGTGGCATTGACCCGGACCTTGGCGCCGTCCACGTATTCCAGGGAGGGGGCGCCCGTGAGTTCGAACCCCTCCAGCAGCGCCTCCTCGATCTTTTGGAAATCGCTCTTTAGAATCACCTGGCGGCCGGTGCCGCTGCCCCACTTGCTTTGCGGAAGGTCAATCAAGGACATCTATCTCTCCTTCTGATCTCTGTGCCCTTTGTGTCTTAGTGGTGAAAGTTTTCACCACAGAGACCCAGAGAACACGGAGTTACCCCACGTAAGCCCTAAAATCCCAGTTGGCGTCATAGGAGCTGGCCTGGTCGATGGCCCAGGACTCGCAAGGCCCGCCGGTGAGATCCGCGGCCCAGGCGCACGCGTTATTCAGAGGCCTCTTAAGGCTCAGGGTGACCCGGCGGCGCCCCAAGTCCAGGTCCTTGGCGAACAAAGTAAATTCCGCCTGGTCCAGGCCGTGGAAGTCCGAGGACACGGCCACCGTGTCTCCCAGCTCGAGGCGCGCCCCTTCCAGCCAGGTCTCCACCTCCGCCGCCTCCCAGGGAGCGGCCAGTCGTTGCAGCAGCCGGGCAGCCAGGGTTTGAGCCACCTGGGGGTCCTCCAGGACCACGGGCCCGCCGTAGCGGAAATCCAAGTCCAGGGCCTGCTCGCCCCTGGCTGAGACGGCTGTGTCGTCCCGAGCCTCGGCGTACTTGCTGTTGTCCCGGTCGTAGTCTCCGTAGCGCACCCGCACCAGGTTCTTCAGGCCGGCCTGGTCGTAGGCGGCCGTGAGGGAGCGGATCTGGGAGGGGGTCAGCCGCACCAGGTTATCCAGGACGACCAGGTCCAGGAGCTTTTGCCACCAGCCCCAATCCCCGTGAACCCTGGCGTACTCCAGGGCCCCGCCCAGCATCAACACCACCGCTTCCAGGGTGCCCATCTGGCGCATGGTTAGATAGTGGGGGACGTGCTCCCAAATATCCGCGTCTTCGCTGTAGGAAAAGGGAATCAGGTCGGCATTGAGGACGTTGGGTTTCCCGTCTCCCGTGTGGGCGAAGATCCAGGCGGCCAGGGCGTCAAAATGCTCCCGGTCCCGGTCGGTGGCGGCAAAGGGGTAGGCCTGGCCCGGCCCGCCGTTTACCGTCAGCCCGAAGAGCCGGAGGGCCATGGCGTTGAGCCAGGCGTGATGGTAATCGCTCCGGTAGCCGCCGAAGACGGGGTCCCAGCGGTTCTCTCCCAGGTCGTCCAGGATCCGCCGGGCCCAGACGGCTGCGGTGTCGTTGCCGCTGCGCAGGTAGATGAAGAGGCAGCCCAGGGCGACGGCGGCCGCGGCGCCGGGGTCGTAAGCCCCATAGGTGAAGCCGAATTCCGAGAAGGAGCCGGGGAACTTCCAGCCGGAGCCGTCCGGGGCCCCGTAGGCCTCCAGCCAGGTGAGCCAGTCCTCTAATATCTCCCGGGCCCCATTATCGCCGGTGGCATAGAAATACTCCGCCAGGCGCTGGAAGGCCCAGAACTGGCCCAGGGCGCTGCCCACTTCCGGGTAATCCGAGCCGTTAAGCTCTCCCTGAATGATCCGCCAGTTATCCTGAAGTTCGGCGCCGCTCAGGGCCCGGCGGTGGACGCGGATCAGGTCTACGCTGCCTCTAAAGAAGTCCTCCGCCGCCCCGGCGGCCCGGCCCACGGTGAAGCTTTGGGGGTTGTTCAGGCTGCCGGGCCGGGCCCCGGCGCAGGAACCCAGGGAGCCGTCCACGCAAAAGGTGAACTGGCCGTCCCGGTCGCAGGACACCGCCACGTAATGGTAGGCTGCGGTATCGAGGGCCAGCGCCGGTTCAGGAGCGAGCAGGGAGGAGCCGGAGGCGTCCGCCAGTGAGAGCCGGACCCCACCGGCCTCCCCCAGGAGAAATTCATAGCCCGGCCCGCCTGGGGCCATTTTGCTGATCAACCGGGCGCCCGCGGTCAGCTCCGCCGGCTTGAGGACCGCCTCAATGGTAAAATCCTCGACCCCCACCTCCAGGCCGGGGCCGTCCCAAGTCAGATAATGGCCGCCGTCCAGGTCGACGACGGTAACGCCCGGCTGGCAGATGCCGGCGGCATAGAGGGGACTGCCGCCTCCCTGAAAGCTGAGATTGCGGCCGGTCCCGGAGGCGTCGCCCAGGGATTCATTGAAATGCCAGAACCCCAGGACCCGGCCGAAGTCCCGGTGACGCCGCCACCAGGAGAAGCGGCAGAAATCCTCCTCGCCGCACAGGGCAATATTTTCCACGTCGTTCCGGGTGTGGACAGGAACAATGGGGCCTTTGACGCCGCCGTAGCGCCGGTGGAACTCCTCCTGGGCGTCCCGGTGCAGGCTGAGATAATTTTGCGCCAGATTGAGGGCCCCCACCAGGTGCGGCGCCAGGGGCTGGGCATAGTGCACCGGGGTGGGGCCCCGCCAGGGGTTCTGGCCGTAAGGGGTCAGGGAGATGGCCAACCGGGGGGCGTAGGGATAGGGGTCCTGGGCCTCCAGGTTGAGACTCACTTCGTCCAGCCACCACTCGTGATCGGCCAATCCGCGGGGCTCCAGCTTGAATTCCAGCAGCCGGAGGCGCGCCGCCCCGGCAAAGGTCAGATGCTCATCGAACTTGAGGTCG
This sequence comes from uncultured delta proteobacterium, assembly GCA_963790655.1. Taxonomy (GTDB): domain Bacteria; phylum Desulfobacterota; class Desulfobaccia; order Desulfobaccales; family 0-14-0-80-60-11; genus DASWLF01. The sequence goes on from CAWBPT010000034.1 coordinate 10,455, forward strand.
GTGAGATAGAAGGCGCCGTTGCTGGGAGGCCCGCTGGGGATGCCGATATCCACCACCTGAATGGGGTGGGTGAGTGGTTGGGACCCCGACTCCAGCAACAGATCTGCCAGATTCACCATTATCCGCTGCCAGGCGCCCTCCTGCACCGCCACGTCCCGGAAGAAGTAGCTGCCCCGGGCGTCCTTCACCTTCACCCGCAGGGTGAGGGAACTGACCCCGGGCACCACCGGCTTGAGAAGAAAATTGAGGCCGGTGTGGCCCGCGGAATTGCAGCGGTTGGTGTCGATGCCGGCCCAGGCCCCGAACGCGGTGACCTGGGGCGACAGGTCCCAGGAAATGATCCGCTGGGTGTAATAAATATCCCCGAAGAGAACTTCCGTTTCTTCCCGGAGACCGATGGTGATATCGCTCAAGTCCTGCTGCGTGGTGGAGTACCAGGCCCCCCACATGACGCTGAGGCGGTCGCAGTCTTCAATGAGGTTGTCCCGGCGCCAGAATTGGCTGAAGGGCAACTCAAAGGCGGTGAACTCGGGAAACCGGTCCGGTAGGGCGTGGACATAGGTATGCTCCGGGCCCCCGGGGTCGGTGGCGTCCGAGGGGGAGTCGTTCAGGGTCACCAGCAGACGCCGGGGGTGCTCTTCGGGTTCCCCGCCCCAGAAGGTCCAATAATCGCCGGCCATCAGGTCCGGGCCGGCCCCGCCCTCCCAGCAGACCGAGAGGCCGTCGCCCAGGGCCACCGGGTGCTCCCGGTCGCCGCTGACCAGGCCGCCGGCCTCCCAGGTGAGCCCGCCGTCCCGAGACCACCGGAAAAGGGCCACCCCCACTTCGCCGCCGGTTTCCACCTGCACCACAAACCGCCGCTTTTCCTGGCCGTCGTAATCGCCTTGAAGGACCAGGTTGGCGCTGCCGCTACCGATCTTGGTGAGATTGTGCACCCGCTGGGTCGAACCATTGCCCTTGAGCCTGAAGGTCACCCGGTCCACGGCACTGAAGGGGGTATCTTCGAGAGACCAGTCCAAACCGTAGCCGAACCAGGCGGCGTCCCCGACGCCGGGCAATTCCGCCCGCACATGAAGCGCCCGGCCGGCGTCGCCCGGGGCCGGCTCGTCCTGAAAGACCTGAAAGGCTGCCACTCCCCCGGTGGCGCCGCGGTACATCAGGTGCGGGCCCCGGTCCCACGCCTGCCGCTCAAAGCTATCGTGCATCAGGGGCGGAACCCGGGACTCCTGGCAACTCACCAAGGCGTCCCAGAGGAACTGAATCAGCGGCGCATAATCCCGGCCCTGCTCCTGCCCGGCAAAATGCAGGAAACCCATGAGGTCCAGGATGCGGTCTACCGCAAAATCGTAGGTAAAGTCATCCCGGGAGCGGCAGGCCCGGCGGATGCAGGGGTAAGTGTTCAGGGGCTCGTATTTGGCCGCCCGCTCCCCGGTGGCATAGATGTAATAAAGCTGCACCGGGGTTCCCGGGGGGAGCCACGTCCCCAGGCTGATGACAGTCTGGGACCCCTGGTTGACAAAGGAGCCCCCCTGGTAATAATTGGTCGCCTCGCCGCCCACGGGGTCGGCCCAGAAATCATCCCAGGGGAACAGGGCGGTGAGAAGCCACACGCCCCGGACGTAGTAAACCTGGCCGCCGCCGGGGTTGGGGGCGGCGATGGTCACCGTGCCGTCGGCGGCAACCTCCGCCACGGCATTCTGCCAGGTTCCGGCCACCGCTTCCTGGAGCGGCGTGCCCCCCATATTGTCGAAGGCCCAATTGAACTGCGAGGCCCGGGCCCATTGGATTCGTGACATTCTTAATACCCGTTTTTCGTTTTTGGTTTTTGGTTTCTGGTTCTTTTCTTGGTGTTCTTGGTGGTGAATTCTTTGCTATTCTCCCAGATAAGCCCGCATCTTGATCTCGCCGAAATCCACCCAGAGATCATAGAGGCAGCGCCGCACGATCTCCCGGATGGCCTGGGCCGCGGTGATATTCTCAAAGCACACCCCGATGGCATAGCCGGGGGTGAGACTCTTGGCCAGGGCGAAGGAATCCCGGTGGACGGCCTGCCCCAAGGCCACTTCCTCCAGGAGGTCGGTGATAATGTCCACCGGGTGGCTGGTGCCGTCCTTCTCCACCCGGGCCTCAACCTGGGCGCTGCGCCCCGTGACCCGGATCAGCCCGGTGGCCGCGTCCGGGCTCACCCGGTCGCCGGTCTCCTCGTGGTTGAGATAGACCGCGGTGATGGCCGCAAAGGGGGCGCCGTACACCTGGTATTGATAGATGGCGGGCGTGGCCGCGAAGGTCCAGCGGTCCCCCCCGGCCAGGTCGGTGCCCGGGCCCGCATCCCAGTAGACGGCCAGTCCCTCATCCAGATCCACCGGAGCGTCGGCCGCGGCAGTGAGCAGACCCGTCTTCTCAAAGCTTTGCCCCCGGGTCAGGGACCACCTGAAGGTGGCCGCCCCCACTTCGCCGCCGCTTTGAATCTCCACGAAGTAATCCTGGGAATACTCGCCCCGGAAAGCGCCCAGGATCTTTAAGGCCGCCGAACCATTGCCGGTTTTCACCGGCTCGTTGACCGCGGCCGCGATGGTCGCGACCAGCTCTCCCCGGGCCCGGTAAGCGCCCCGCATAAAGGGCCGCCGCTCGCCGGCCGAGGTGGGGGCGCCGATGGCCTGCCGGAGCCGCACCATGGCGGCTTCCTGGCTTTCCAGGCCAGCCCGGTGCTGTCCCTGCCAGCCGTGGGCCATGCCGTTTAAGCCCTGTAAAACCCCCTGGTAAACCAGGTGCCAGGTCACCGCCCCGTCGGCCAGCTCCCAGCCGTGATGCAGGGCTAGCTGCTTCTGGGTCCAGTCCAGCCCCTGAAGATAAGAATTTTCCCCTGCGGCCAGCCACTGGCCCAGCCGGTTGTCCACCGTCAGCCTATGGTCCGGGGTCCTCAGTTCGCTGAAGTCCCGGCTCAGTCCCACCTGCACGTCTCCCGGGTCCAGGATCTCGCTTTCCGGCAGGGTGAGCTTTCCTGCCAGGGCAAATCCGGCCAGGTACCCCGGAGTCTCCCCCTCGGCTCCATAGCTCTCATAGCCCCCTGCCGGAGCCGGATCAACGGCATAGGCCGAGAATTCATCGAGCTCGGCGGGGCTGTCCGCGACCCAGCAGCGGATGGATTTCTGAAACTCCACCTTTACCTGGAAATAGGGAGCCAGGGCGACTGCCGTTTCCCGGGTCAAAGGGTGGTAAAGAGCGGCGGCAACCTCCTGAGGGCTCTGGCCGGCCCGCAAGTAAACCTGAAAATCCAGGCCCCCGGCCGCTTCGTCCCAGGAGGGCGTCGCCTGGCTCAGGTGCGGAGAAAAGGGGCGCATAACCGGGGAGGTCCAGGAACCAGAAATGTAGCCTCCTTCCTCCATGACCAGCTTTCCCGGCTCGCCGCCGTAGGCCGTGTGCTCGAAAACCCCGCAGCCGGGGGCCAACCCATAGTCCAGGTCAAAAGGATAGAGCACCGCCTGCACCCGGGGCCGCGCCCCCCGAGACCTGGCCTCTTGCCGCCCATACTCCGCCCCAGCTTGTCTCATGGTTTCTGCTCCGGCTTATTTGGGGGAGGGGGCCAGGGGCTTTTTTGTATGTGGCTCCTGCCCCCTCCCCCAAGCCCCCATGCCCAAACCCTTAAATTTTATTTCAGCCCTGGAAGTCGGAGCCGCAGGCTCCGCCTTCCAGGGGCCCATATAGGGTTGGGAGGGGGTGTGGGGGAGGGCAGGGAGCCCCGCTCCCTGGCCCTCCCCCACCCAACTTCTACACTTCCTCCAGCACCAGGCTGCCGGACCAGAAGCCCGGGGCCACTTCTTTAAAGTCCAGGTCATTGGTCCAGGCCCCGGTGAAGGTCCTGGGGCCGCCCCCGTCCCGGAAGAAGTCGATATCCGTCTGGGCCCGTTTAATGGCCGCCAGGGTCTCCTTCTGGGTCGTGGAGACGTACTGGAACTTCAGAGCCCACCGCTGTTTCAGCCCCCGGGCATAGCTCCTCAGGGTGCCGTCCAGGGCCCGTTCCCGATCCGTCTCATCCTGGGCCAGTTCCTGGTAGTCCCAGGTGAAGTTCACCGGCAGTGCATAGCTCTGGCGGCTGCCGTCAACGTTCCATTCCAACCTGGCGTTAGCCATTTAGCCTCCCTACCAGTGCCGGTCGGCTTCTTTTTGCAAAGCCGGCAGGAGATGGCGCTGCACCAACCGGTCCCAGTCCAGGCCGGCCACCCCCGCGGCGTCCAGGCTCTGGACCTGGATGGTGATGTCATAGCGGGGGCCGGCTCCCCCCGGGGCCAGGTCAAAGCGCCCGGTGCGCAGGGCCTCGAAGTTTTGCTCCCCCAGGCGGGCCATGGCATCCCGGGGTAAGATGCCCTCACCGGTCTGGGCCAGGATGAGCTGCTCGTCGGCGAGCAAGGTCCCCGTGGGGACTACCATCCCCTGGTGGGCTTCCACCACGCCCCCCTGGTGGAACCAGCCGCCGAAGTCCAGGGCCGCGCCCAGCAAAGTTGACCAGCCGCCGCCACTGCCGGAGCCGCTGCCCCCCATGGCGCCCATCCAGGCCGAAGCCACCTTTCCCAGGGTCTGAAGGAATTGTTCGCCCCATTCCTCCACCCCCCCGGAGAGGTCCGTGAGGCTCTTCCCCCAGCTCTGGCTCAGGAGATTGCCCGCCTCTTCCCCTTGGGCCGCGACCTGGGCAAAGCTGTCCCCGGCCAGGGCCGTCATGGTCTCCAGACCTCCCTGCCAGTCCCGGGAGAAAGCCGCCCAGCTCTCCGCCAGGCTCCGGGTCTCGTCGGCCCAAACCGACCGCCGGGTCCGGCTGTATTCCTGGCTGAGACTGAGCATCTCCTCCTGCATGGCCCGGAAGTCTTCCAACTCTTGTTTATTGAAGCTGTCCTGGGTGTGGTCAGTTGGCATGGCGTCCTCCCCGGACTCCCTCGAGCACCCGCCGCACCGTGCCTAACAGCAGCCAGGTCTCCAGGGTCAGATCATTGGCCTTGAAGGGGTAGCCGGCCCGGCTGAGCTGGTACAGGAAGACCAGGTGCCAGGTCCAGGGGGAGATGGCTTCAGGGCGGAGGAACTCCTGGCACACGGTGCAGGCCCAGTCGGCGAAGGAGCCGGCCTCCGCGTGGCAGCGCCGCCGCTCGGCCGGCCCGCAGAGGCGACCGCCGGCAATGGCCTTCAGCTCAGTGAGCAGCGGCCAATCTTCCCGGCTTCCCCGGCGTACTTGCCCCATCAGCCCCCCTCCTGCTCTCCCCGGTCCACCACCCGCAGGCCTTCGAAAACCTGTTGAGCCAGATAAGAGACCAGATCCGGGGCGTGTTCCGCCAGGCGCGCCTTCCAGTCCGGGTGCCGCTCCGGATCCAAGGGAACCGAGGTACCGTCCTCCTGGAGGAGAAAATCCCCTGCCCCGAAACCGGTGAGGATCTCCAGTCCGAACTTGACCCTGGTTTCCCCCAGACAAAACCGGCGCTGCCCCCCCTCAAGGCGGTAGGCCGACAACTGGTAGGCCACCCGCTCCTCCGAGGTGGGCCGGCGATAATAAAGCGTGACCACCGAACCCGAAACCGGGTCTGCCACCGCCAACAACTGGCGCTCTTCGCCTAAAATCCTGGCCATATTCTCTCCGGGTTTCCAGGGGAGGGGGCCAGGGGCAGAGGCCCCTGCCCCCTCCCCCCCTAACCCCGCCCTGGAAGTCGGAGCCAACGGCTCCGCCTTCCAGGGCTAAGGTTGGGGGGGCTTGAGGGGAGGGCAGGGACCACCCCCTCCCCCTAAATCTACGCAGCATAGCTGCTAACCTGATTTTGCACCACCGCCACCACCGAGCCGAAGTCGTCGTCTTCCAGGACGGCGAATTCCACGTCTTCTCCCAGGCGGCGCTGGGCCGTCCGCACCGGGGCGTTTAGCACCGCCACCCGGGGGAAGACCAGTTCCACCTGGTAGTTCACGCCCGGTTCGAACTCGGGGCCCTGGGCCAGGAGGTGCACCGCCAGGGTATCGTTGTCTTTCAGGTTTTGGGCCAGCAGGAAGTCCCGGAAGTCCCGGTCGAATTTCAGGCTCTGTTCCCGCCCGGTCCTGAAGGCGCGATTGGCGTAACCGCCGCCCGCCCCGGGGGTCGTCTCCGGCGTCAGGTTATTTTTGAGGGTCCAGGTGACGGCGCGCAGTTCCGCGGACAAGGGCTGTCCGCCGTAAAACCCGGCGCCGTCCCAGCGTCCTCCCAGGGTTACCGTCAGATTGCTCACCTTCAGGGGCGGCTCCTCCACCCGGGGCGGAAAATTCATCCAGCCGCTTTCCCGGGGAAGGTAATAGACTCGAAAAGTAGTGGGGGTAGCGTCGCTTCCCGGCGGGGTGATGGTGATCACCGCGGGGCTGGCGTCCGACACCGCGCCATAGGCCACCTCATCCCAGGACTGGGTGGCGGGATTCAGCACTTTGACGGCCTGGACGTTGCTCCGCCGTTCCGCGGCGTCGCCCCCCGCCACCCCGGCTTCCAGGCTCAAAACCTCGGCGTTATAAGGGGCGGCCGCATCCTCCACCCGGGTATTGTCCTCCACCTTGCCGCTGCCCTTCACCGCCCCGCTGATCTTGGCCCAGCCATCCTTGGCAAACTCCACCTTTACCTGGTCAATGAAGCAGGAGGCGAAGCGCCGTTTGAGGACCTGGCGCCCAAAGCGCATGGCCGCGGTGAAAGACGGGTTGGAGCGGGCCGCGTCCACCTCACCCGGTAATGGGCGGATGGTGTGGCGGAACCCCGAGGCGCCCGCCGGCACGGTCTCCACCGCTCCCAGGCCGTAGGATAGCAGAAAGGCGAAGTGCTGGGGCTGGGCCCGGGGAAAGGTGAGGGTCCCGGCCACCTTGCCTCCCAGGTCATGGAGGCGGTCCGCCTCTTCCTTGCCGGTAAGCTCTTCTCGGTTGGGAAACTTCTGGGCCTGGTAGTTAAGAATCGAATTCAGATCCGCCAGCAAGGTGGTGTCCAACTCCTGCTCGACGTTCATGTCGGCCTCCCTATGGGCGGCCGACACCGCCAGCAGGTTGTGGGTAGCCAGAAAATTCCGGATGGACCGGGTCATGGTTCTCTCTCCTCGGCTATTTTGAGGGAGGGGGCTGGGGGCTTTTTTCTAAGCGGCCCCTGACCCTCATCCCCCAAAGTCCCGAACGGCCCCGGTGCGATAATGGGCCGCGTAGACCATAAATTCCCTGGTGTTGAGCCAGGGCTCTTCCTTGACCGGGCTGAAAGGCAGGATCGTCAGGCCCAGGTCCTGATGCCACAGGGCCTGGCGCACTCCTTCCAGGATTTCGTAGACCCCGCCTGCGTCCCGTCGGCCCGCGGCCTCGCCCCGGAGCTGCCGGGCGGCCACCACTATGGTAAAATCCAATTGCACGTCGTAGGACCCGGCGGTTACCTGGTCGGCCCGGCTCTGCCGCAGCATCACCAGCACTGCGGGCAGACGCCAGGCTTGTTCTTTGAGGTCGGCCTGCCAGTCCCCCTGATAGCTCTTAAGGGTCTTCACCCGGGGGCCCAATTGGGCCTGCAGGGCGGCCAGCACCGCGTCTTCCAGGGTGTTCCAGGTATAGTCCGTCATGGGACCAACCTCTTACCAGTCGCCCAGGGTATTCCGGCTGAATTGCCGGGAAGGCCCGGTGAATTCCTCCGCCGTCCGGCTTTCCCGCGCCTCTCCGCCGGCCCCCTCTATCAGGGCCTGACCCGCGGCCGCCAGTTTCAAGAAGGCGATGGCATCCTCGTAGGGGCGCCGGCGCACTTCCGGGGCCACGCCCCGGCGGGTGTACAGGTGATAAAGGGCCACGTCCACGGACAGCGCCTTTAACCGGTCCGGCGCCGGGGATATGGGCACCTGGTAGCGCACCGCCAGGTAGGAATCGATTTCGGCATCCGCCCTGGCAATCGCGTCGGCCAAGACCCCGGGGTCGGGAAGTTCCCCCGCCTCCGCGGTTAATTGGGCCAGCTCTTCCTCCGGGACCATGTTGACCAGATCTTCCGGAACTGCATAAGGCATCTTATTACCCCCGTATTTTCAGACTGACCCTTGCGCCGCCGTCCAGGTTGAAGCCGTCATCCCGCCTTAGTAGAAGTAAGTCACCCGGAGGGTGACGTTGGTATCCCCGGCCCGGATGGCCTGGAATTGCTGCAGGGGCTGGGTGCCGGTGAGCACCAGGGTGTCCCCGCTGACCAGGTAATGGCCGTTGTCGGCGCTGGGCTGGCCGCCGTCGATGCGAAAGCGGATGTCGCCGTTCTCCGAGGACACCAGCGCCGCCCGGGCGGACATGCGGGCATAGGGGCCGGTAACCGGCGTGATCTTGGTGGGCGTCAAGCCCGCCACCGTAGCGCCCACCGTCACCGTCTCGTACTCCCCCGGGATCCTGTTGTAGGTTTCAATGGTAAAGCCACCGAACCAAGCCATATTTCTCTCCGTTTTCTGTTTGCGGTTTTCGGTTTTCGGTTATTTTCAGCCTCGATGGTCGCCGAAAACCAAAAACCTGGCGCGGTCTTTAAACCAGCTCCGGCACCACCAGGAGATCGGCGGTTCCCTGCCAGACGTTGGATTTGGTGCCCCCGGTGTTGGGGTCCCCGATGATGAACTGGGCCTGCAGGATCTCCCGGGCCTGGGCCTCCAGGGACGGCGGCACCAGCAGCAGGCTGGGCTTGATTCCCAGGGACCGGCCCTCGCTGTTGGTCAGCGACATCATGGCCGTCCGGGCCGTGGCGTAGTTGGTGGCGTTCAGGGACTCCCTGCTGGAGTAGGCCAGTTGCCACAGCCCGTAAGCCGCCGCTCCCCGGTAGTCCACGCCGTAGCGGTACTTCTTGCGCATAAAGGCGTGCTCGTCATCCTGGCGGTCCATGCGCACCAGCTCGACTCCCCGCCGCAGTTGAAAGATAAAGGGCTTGATGGCCCGGCCGGTGTCCAACAGGTACCAGGGGATGCCGGTGCCGCCCCCGAAGTTGGAGGCGGTGCCGGAACCCACCGGGTGGTCCGCATCGAAGAAGTTCCGTCCGTCGTAGCAGGCGGTGGTGAACCCCCCGGCCACCAGGTCCGCAATCAGCTTCTCCGGGTGTTTCCTGGCTTCCTGGGCCAGGGCCGCCACGATGGGGTTGTAGAACCCCAGCTGCTCGTCTTCGATGTCGTTGCGGTCCACTTCGATGGTGGCTTCCCAGTCCTTGGTTTCTACCTGGAAGGCCTTGGGCTCCAGAGAGCTGATCTGCCGGTCGCCCAGCCATTCCCGCACCATGGGGAAATCCAACAGGAACTTGTAGTCCATAATCCGGGTGCTGGCGGGCACGGTCATGGCCACCCGCTCATACCAGGTCTGGGTCTCCTGGAACGCGGCGTTGAACACCGCGGTGAAGGCCGTGTACAGTCTGGCTAATCCTTCGGCATTGATAATCATGCTTTGCTCCTCCGTTTACCTGGAGATATCGATCCAGCCTTTGGCGGCGGACACGTATTTGACCAAAACCCCCACTTTGATGTCATTGGTGGGGCCCGAGGCATCGTCAAAGGTGTGATCGTCCACCGCGTACATGGCGTCCCCCACCATGGCCGAGGTGATGGACGCGGCGTCGAACTCGAAGACTCCGGTGCGCCGCAGCCTCACCACCTGGTCGCCGTTGGCCCCGGAGCCGTTGTCCACCTGCTCCATGGCCGCCCCTACAAACCGGTAGCCGCTGCTATCCGCCGCCGGCACCGCAAAGCCGTTGCCGTCGACGCACACCAGGGAGCCGGCATAAATTTTGGTGGCCGCCGCCACCGGGTATTCCACCTCGATGCCATCCCGGTAAGCCGTAGCCCGGTCACGGGTTAATCCTGCCATCTTGTTTCACCTCCGCATTTATTGGGTTTCCACTAGGTTCAATATCCGGTTGCCGGATAAATCACAGAAAACTGACTACTGACTACTGACTACTGGCTACTGGCTACTGACCACTCCTCACCCGGTCTGGGCCTTGGCCTTCAGATATTCATCCGGCGCCAGATTCAAGGACTGGCACAGGGCCAGCTCTTCCGGCAACAGGTTGCCCCCCCGGCCTTCCTTGGTGAACTCCAAGACTTCTCCCGTGGGAACCAGCTTGGGGGCTCTGGCCAGGTAGGTCCGGAAACCCTCGGGGTCCTGACGGTAATATTCCAGGGCCCAATCTTTCTGGGCCGGGGCCACTTTTCCCACCTTCAGGGCCTCTTCCACCACCTGCGCCGCGGTTTCCCGGGCCACACGCTCTTTTAAGGCCTCAAGTTCCTCCTGGACTTCCGAGAACCGGTGAGCCCCCGCCTTCAAGGCCGCCACCGCCCCCTTCAACCGGGAGGCCGAAGCCTCCCCCGGTAAATCAAGGGCCGCGGCCAGTTCCCGGAACACTTCCAGGACCCGGGCGCTAAGTTCCGGCTCGCCCGCCTCCGGCTTCAGCCCCACCAGGCATTTGAGTTCTTCCATCGTCTCGGTCTCCTCCTCTTTTGCCACCATTATGCCCGGAGCCGTCAGGTCCCCCCCGGCCGCCGGAGATTCGCCCCCCGCCTTGGCCACCAGGGGCGGCAGCGACTTGATGGCCGGCACGTTGGTGAGGCCCAGGTGCATCAGGACGGTGGGCCTTCGGCTCCCGGGGTCCAGGCGCAACACCGGGGAAAAGTAACGGTATTCCCGGTTCGCCAGGTACTCCCGGGCCTGGGGGGTCCACTCCACCCGGGCCCAGAGGCCGTCAGCCCGGGCTTCCAGGTGCTTGATCCAGCCCGCGGCCGGAGCCCGCTCCCCCTGCAAGGATTGATGCTCGTAATCGATGACCAGGTCCACCCCCCGGGCGCGGAAGGCCGCCACCATGGCCCTCAGGGAGTCTTCATCCACCTCCAGGGGCTCCCGGCGGTCCACCAGATCCACTCTTCCCAGGGGGAGGATGCGGATCCACTCCGGGGGAGCCTGATCCTGGGACGGGCATGCCGTTTTCATCGCCATGGTATTTCCTTTAATCTCCGCCTGTTTTCGGTGCCGCCTCCGGGGCATTTGCGGCCGCCGCCACCCCGGCTTCCTGGGCCAGTTTCGTGGCCTGTTGGGCCTGCAGTTCCAGTTGCTGGGCCTGCCCCGGGTCCGGGCACCATTGCTTTTGCAGTTCCCCAGCCAGAAGCAGGGTGGTGTCCGCGGCTACCACCGCCAGCCGTACCTGATCGTTTTGCTCCCATTCCCCCTGGAGCAGCGGGCCGTAGAAATCTTGCACCGCCACCATGGACTGGTGCACCTTATCGAACAACCCGGGATAGCTGCAGCAGCCCGACAGACCTATCAAAGCCAAAAGCGCTGCTCCTCTGAAAATCTTCATCCGTCAAATCCTCCTCTGCTTAACTTCATTTTCACACTCAGCTTTCCCCGTAGGGGCGGTTCGCGAACCGCCCCTACGACCTCATTCTCCATCCGACGGCAAGGGAATCCCAAACCGCTCCGCCACGTGTTCGGGGCTCAAGGGCAACCCCAGGGCCGCCAGGTTGCGGTAGACTTCCGACAGGGTCTTCAGGTCCGCCTCCTCCTCGTACTTGAACCGGAACCAGGGAACCGGCCGGTCCCAGCCGAAGTTGAACCCCACCAGGGGCCGGAGGAGCTGTTCCCTGAGGGTGGCGCCCAGGGCCTGGGCATCGGCCTGCACCAGGTCCCGCCGCACCGCGGCATGCACCTGGGCCGTGGCATAAGTCCCGGTGGACCCGGCGGTGTCGGTGGTCAGGGTCTGACCCAGCACCGCCTTGGACATCTCCCGGTTGCAAAATTCCGCCATGGCCTGGTAGGGGTTGGTATTGCCGCGGCTGGCGGCCTCGATGAACTCAATTTCCGTGGCCTTGCTAATGATGCCGGCCGCGTCGGACCCCAGGTTGCGGATGGCCCGGATCAGGGCCTCACGGTCCGCCGGCGAGGCCCCGGCGTCGTATTTCCCCAACCTCAGGGGCATCCCGAAGACCTCGTTGAACGCGGCCCAGTCCTTCAAGGCGTAATTCTTCAGCAGGTACATCCACCCCACCACCCTGAGGACCCCGGCCCGGGAGGCATGGCCGCTGCGCGCCTTGTACCGGTGGTAGATCACCTTCCAGGGAGGCGGCTCCACCCCCTGCCAGGGCGCCTCCATGGTCAGGAGCCTGGGATTCAGGTCGTCGCCGAAGGTCACCTTCTTCTGGGGGACCCACCTGATGGCGGTTACCCGGGCCAGGCCCCCGGCTACTTCCCAGATGACTTCCCCCAGGGCGAACCCTTTGCCGATGGCGTCCAGCAGGTCCAGCAAGGCCCCTTCCAGGTCGGGGATGGCGTATACCATCTCCCCCACCGCCGCGGCAATGCGCTCATCCTCCGGGGTCTTGGCGTAGGGGAACACCTCGTAGTCCTTGCCCAAGACCGCCAGCTTCCGGGTCTGGAGAATGGCCGCCAGGTGGGCGTCTTTTTCCTCCATCTCCTCGAAGAGCTCCATCTGGCGGTAGCAGTCGCCTTGATCCGCGTCGCGGAAGATCTCCGCCAGACGCGTCGGCGTCAAACCCACGCTGGGATAGCTGCTCCACCGCTCTGCCAGGCTCACCGAGGCCAATTCCCGGGTCACCGGCGGCGCGGTGCTTTTAAAGACTCTGCCAAAGAAATCCTTCAGCCCCATGGATTCTCCTATCAGTTGTCAGTAGCCAGTAGTCAGTGGTCAGAGTTTTTTCCCCGTAAAACTGGCAACTGACTACTGGCTACTACTAAAAAGCTCCCCGGCCCCGGAAGGCGCTGGGTTTTACCGATTCGTACGTTGCCTCGGCCCCACCCGTAAATTCCTGGGCCAGGCTAATGGCCCCCTCGAGCGCGTCGGGCCCGTCGTCGTGCAGGGTCCGGGATGGGAAATAGAGCAACTGCTCGATGAGCAGCTCCTGGTCCGAGTGCCCCCGGATGAAGCGGATTTTGCCCCGCTCCAGCAGGGGCGACAGGCCGGCCACCCGGGTTTCCTTGGCAATGCGGTGGGTCACGCCCTTCAGGGGCAAAATCTGCCCCCGCTCCTGCCCCAGCCGGTCAAACTCCTTGAGCAAGAGGCGCTGGAACAGGTTGTCCTCCACCCCCAGGATCCGGCAGCCATACTCTTGGTGCCGGTTGTAGATGCTGCGCAGGGTCTGGTCCAGGGTGGCCTTCTGGATGAAGGCGTCCATCACGTAAAACAACATCTCCTGCCGGTCCCAGCCCACGGTGACGAAGGCCTTGTAATCCGAAGCGGCCCCGGTTTCCAGGGACGGGTCGAAGAACCCCACCACCACCAGGTCCCGGTCCTTGAGGATGTCCGGGTGGTAGTAGTGGATCCACTCTTCCCGGAAAAACCCCTTTTCCCGCGTCGGCTCGTTCATCTTCTCCCGGTTGAAGGCCGCGGTTCCCATGAGCTGTTTTTGCCGTTTGAGCCGGTCCACCGGGTGCCGGGCCTCCCACAGGGAACTGCCGTCCTCCTGGAGGGCCCGGTAAATCCGGCGATGAAAATGGCAATATGGTTCCTCCTGGCTGGTGAGCATCAGATGCAGGGCGCTCTTCCACCTCAGGATGGTGCCGATGACCATCAGGTTGCCCCCGGCGTCCAGAGACGGATAGACCGCGGACTTCACCCAGTCCAGGATGTCCTGGACGATTTCGGGGTTGCGCACGTTGATGTCGTTTTCCAAATCGTCCAGGATGATCAAATCCGGACGCCACTGCTTGTGCTTCAAGCCCCGGAGGCGCTGGCCCCGGCCCCGGGCCTTCAGCCGGATGTCGTTTAAGGTGACGAAATCGTCCACCTTCCGGTTGGCCTTCACCAGTTCACCGAAATCCTGTTGCAGCCGCTCGTTGTAAAGGAGTTCCAGGTAGAGATAACCGGTGAGGTCCGAGGCCAGGTCTTCGGTGTCGCTGCCGATAATGATAAAATGGCGCCGCCCGAAGCAGATCTGGTGGAGCACGTAGCCGAAGGTGCACACCGTGGTTTTGGCGAACTCCCGGGGGGCGGCCGCCACCGCCGGCACCGCCACTTCCGTCGCGGCGCCCCCGGCGGGCGCCTCTGGGTTTTCGGTTGTCGGTTTTCGGTTTTCGGCTTTCGCAGCGTTTTTCGTCCCGAAAGTTGCGGGAGGGACGTCCTTTAGCGGCGTTTCATGGTTTGCCGGCCGCGACTCCAGGAGGGCGATCAGCTCATAATGGAAGGGCGCCGGGGCGTGGGAGAAATAATGCGGCAGGTAGGTGCGGCAGAAATACAAGGGGTCCGCCGCAGCCCGCTTCAGGCGCTTTTGCTGCTGTTCTTCACTGTCCTGCCAAAACGGCGTCACTTCCAGCGACAGCCGGATCAAAATATCGTCGGCCCGCTGCCGGAACTCCGTCTTGGTCATCTTTTTCTTCAGGGTCATGGCGACTCCTGGGGTAGTACTTAAAATTCCCTCCCCCTTGATGGGGGAGGGTTAGGGTGGGGGTGGAAAAGTACGAGGCTTCCCCTCCCCCTGACCCCCTCCCACCAGGGAAGGGGAACAGAATGTCCATTTATGTGTGAGACAATCCTCTATTCGCCTAAAAAACCGGTCTTAGCCTTTAGCCTTCCTCTTCCAGTTGCCTAAAAAACTCCTCCACCCGCTGGGAGAACCTCTTAAGTTCATCCTGATCCTCCACCCAGCCCCGCAAGAACTCGGTGAACCGGTCCATCACCTCCAGGGCCGCGGCCCGGATGTCCCATCCCTGGCTGCACAAACGGTCTATCAGGGTGATGATCTTGGTGAGCTCTTCCAGTTCCTGGGGTTTCAAGTCCCCCTTGGCCAGCAGCTTCCCGGTCTTTTCCCGCAAGATCCCCTTCAGGGCCTCCCCCAGCCACCGGGGGGATACCGGCACCTGGCGGCGCTTGGTTTCCCACTTCCCTTCCTCATGCCAGCGCCTCAGCGTCTGGAGGGACACCGGCAGCAGTTCTTGAATTTCCTCCAGTTCCTTCCCAGCCAGAAATAATGACTGGGCCTCATCGAAACGGACATCCCGCTTCCCTTGCCGCGCTCGTTTTTTGGTGGCTGTCATGGTGAGCATCGGTATACGGAAAAACCCGGGAAAGGACCAGCACGCCTGGGACAGATGGCACGCCATTCAATTTCCTCGCCCATTAAGCCCCGTTTTTCCTCTTATCCCTCCCAGCCCCCATACGGGCCAGGGTTTCCGGCGCGGAATCCTGGTGGGCGGGCCTCCGGGCTGGTGGGGCAGGCCTCCGTGCCTACCATCCTTATCCCCCTCAATCCGCCTCCGCCAGCTTCTCCACCACCGAACTTTCCAGAATGCGCACCGTGCCGCTGTTCAGTTTGACGCCTCTCAGCCGGCCCTCCCAGAACCACCGATACACGGTGGACCGGGACACGGCCAGCCGGCTGGCCACCTCCCGGGGCCGCAGCAACCGCTCGTTAAGCATCTGCCGCACCTCCTTGTTTGAGTTTCCAGGGGCTCATTCAAGATCCGTTCTCGCCGAGACGCAAATGTCACAGGCTGTCACACATCCGCCACGGCTTAAGTTTCATCGGTAGTTTTTTCCCCTGGCCGGGAAGGGGTAACCATTGAAAGTCTGTCGGTAGGGGCGCTTAAGGGACCATTACCTTCAGCACGTCCTCTCCACCGCCATGCAGCCGCTGCCTACCCGGGCCGGCTTTGGTCCCCCATCTCTAGGGCTTTTGTCCTTGCCCTAGGGGAAGATCCGCCTTTCCCCCCGGAAATCTGGGGGGAATTAGCCGAAGGCATATTTATTTGCCGTATTTTCAGTTAGTTGGACGGCGAAACCATTGGCCCTACCTTTGCATTGGTGCAGGCCAGCCTGTTTGGCAGGCTTAATCGCAGAATCGAGGGAGGCATCAGATGAGTCTTTTGCAGAATAAACGCTATTTCCGGCCGGATGAAGTTGCGGCCATCCTGGCCCTGTCCCGCCGTACCATCTACCGGATGATGCGCGACGGCCGCCTGGCCGGGATCAGACTGGGCGCCGGCCCCTGGCGCATCCCCCGGGAAAACTTGGCGGGCCTGCTCCAGACGGAAGACCGATGAATTCGTTATCCTCCAACCCGGCTTCACTCTCTTCCGTCATTCATAGGTCTTTGGCGCCCCCGAACCATGAACAGAGGTGAAAGACGCCTGGGCCCCGACAGAGCAATGCTTCCCCTTATAAGGCTAAGGGAGGGGTTTGAGGGTCGGGGCAGGAGCGAGTGCTCCTGCCCATCCCCTCAGAAACTCCTCTGTTGAATCGGGCTGGAACCTTACCCTCCTCTCTTCAGGGGACCGCTGGCGCCCTCAAGCCACAGATTCACCTTGCATTTTTCCCAAATAAATTTAAAATAACAGACAACTGACCGATAAATACTTAGGTTTCCTCAAGGAAATTAAGGTCCATAATGAATAATCGCTTGAGCCCTTTTTACAAGAATATTGCCTTGTGGTTGCTCATCACCCTGGTAATGATCTTTCTGTTCAACTACTTCAACACGGTGGAGCACACCCGGGGTAAAGCCACCATCAACTACAGTAAGTTTGTCGAGCTGGTAAAGACCGACAAGGTGGTCAAGGTCACCCTGCAAGGCGAGGAAATTTCCGGCGAAATGGCGGACGGCAAGGGGTTTAAGAGTTACTCCCCCGCTGACCCCGACCTGGTGAAACTCCTCCAATCCAAGAAGGTGGAGATCACCGCCAAACCCAAGGACGACTCCCCCTGGTACACCACCCTCCTGGTTTCCTGGCTGCCCATGCTGATCCTGGTGGGCATCTGGGTCTTTTTTATGCGCCAGATGCAGTCCGGCGGCGGCAAGGCCATGTCTTTCGGCAAGAGCCGGGCCCGGCTGATGACGGAGAATACCGTCAAGGTCACCTTCAACGATGTGGCCGGCATCGAGGAAGCCAAAGAAGAGGTGGCGGAAATCATCGAGTTTCTTAAGGACCCCAAAAAGTTCACCCGCCTGGGAGGGCGCATCCCCAAGGGCGTGCTCCTGGTGGGGGCTCCGGGCACCGGCAAGACCCTGCTGGCCCGGGCCATTGCCGGGGAAGCGGGAGTCCCTTTCTTCAGCATCAGCGGCTCCGACTTCGTGGAGATGTTCGTGGGGGTGGGCGCGGCCCGGGTCCGGGACCTCTTCATCCAGGGAAAGAAAAGCGCCCCTTGCATCATCTTCATCGATGAAATCGACGCGGTGGGCCGCCACCGGGGCGCCGGCCTGGGGGGCGGTCATGACGAACGGGAGCAGACTCTGAACCAACTCCTGGTGGAGATGGACGGCTTCGAAGCCAATGAAGGAGTAATCCTCATCGCGGCCACCAACCGCCCCGACGTCCTGGACCCCGCGCTGCTGCGCCCGGGCCGTTTCGACCGCCAGGTGGTGGTCCCCATACCGGATCTCAAAGGCCGGGAAGCCATCCTCCAGGTTCACACCCGCCGGACCCCGCTGGCCCAGTCCGTGGATCTCTCCATCCTGGCCCGCAGCACCCCGGGCCTCTCCGGCGCCGACCTGGAAAACCTGGTGAATGAAGCCGCCCTGTTTGCCGCCCGCCAGGGTAATGAGCTGGTGGCCATGGATGATTTTGAGCAGGCCAAGGACAAGGTGCTCATGGGCTCCGAGCGCAAGAGCCTCATACTGAGCGAGCGGGAGCGCCTCAACACCGCGTACCATGAGGCGGGCCACACCCTGGTGGCCAGACTCACCCCGGGCACCGACCCCATCCACAAGGTCACCATCATCCCCCGGGGGCGGGCCCTGGGCCTGACGCAGCAGTTGCCCCTGGACGAGCGCCACACTTATCCCAAGGACTATCTCATGTCCACCCTCACCGTCCTCCTGGGGGGCCGGGCCGCCGAGGAGTTGGAGTTCCAGCATTTTACTACCGGGGCCGGCAACGACCTGGAACGGGCCACCGAGCTGGCCCGCAAAATGGTGTGCAACTGGGGCATGAGTGAGGAGCTGGGCCCGGTGACCTTCGGCAAAAAGGAAGAGCATATCTTCCTGGGCCGGGAGTTTGCCCAATCCAAGGATTTCAGCGAAGAGACGGCCCGCCTCATCGATACTGCCATTAAGACCCTGGTTCTGGGGGCTTACCAGAATGCCAGGAATCTGCTCGCCGGCCACCGGGCCCAACTCCAGGGCCTGGCTCAGGCCCTGCTGGAAAAGGAGACCCTGGACAGCGCCGATATCGACCGGATCATCGCCTCGTATCAAAAACCTGAAGAGAGCCAGGAATCTCAGGACGCGACTCAGCCGCTGCCACTCAGCTTCCAGCAGGCTTGACGCCAGGTTGTCATCCATAGGTGACTTTGGTATAGTGGGGCAGGCCTCCGGGCCTGCCCTTATTTTTTAAGACCCCCAATGGATCGCGATTGCCCCAAGTTCCTTCCTTTTTTTATTCCCTCCACCCTTGAGGGGAGAGGGTCAGGGTGAGGGGTGCATTAGAAAAAACTTTGGGCAATCAGTATATTTTGCCATTTCTCTTGGAAGGCCGACTTGACCCAGTTCACCGGAATTTCCCGAGCACCGGCTCCGTCTCAATCCTGGATGGAACTTCTGGCTGCCCCCCGGCCCCTCATCATGGGGGTGGTCAATGTCACCCCCGATTCCTTTGCCGACCACGGGCGGTTTTTTCGCCATGACGACGCCATTGCCCAGGCCCGGGCCCTGGTGGCCGCCGGCGCCGATATCCTGGATATCGGCGGCGAATCCACCCGGCCCTTTGCCGATCCCGTGACTTTGGAGGAGGAGCTGCGCCGCGTCCTGCCGGTTATCGAGGCCGTCGCCGAGACCTCCGTGCCCATCTCCATCGACACCTACAAGGCCACCGTGGCCCGAGAGGCCCTGGCCGCCGGGGCTGCCATAATCAACGATATCAGCGCCCTGCGCTTCGACCCGGAGATGGCTCCCCTGGCCGCGGCGCACCAAGTCCCCGTGGTGCTCATGCACATGCAGGGCACCCCCCGGGACATGCAGCGCCAGCCGCACTACGACGACCTGCTGGGGGAAATCAAGGCCTTTTTCCGGGAACGCTTGGAGTTCGCGGCTTCTCAAGGCATCCCCCGGGAGCAACTCATCCTGGACCCCGGCATCGGCTTCGGCAAAACCTGGCAGCACAACCTGACGATCCTCAACCGGCTGGACGCCTTCCAGGACCTGGGGTGCCCTCTGCTGATCGGCCCCTCGCGCAAAGCCTTCATCGGCCGCATCCTGGATCTGCCCGCGGGAGAGGAACGGGACGTGGGCACCCTGGCGGCCCTGGCGGTGGCCGTGATGCGGGGGCGCGCCTGGTGCGCACCCACAACGTGGCCTATGCCCGCCAGTTCCTGGCGGTGCTGGACTGCATTTGCCGCGAATCCCTGGAGGCTGGAGCCAGCTAAAAGATCCCGTCATCCGGCTGGTTGAAAACCTGCTTTCGGGTGGAATTGAGGGTTGGGAATGATTGCGAGTGATCTAGGGTGCGCCTAGTGCACCCTACATATCCATCTCTCCCTTAAGGGATTGGGGGAGGGAGCTTGAGGGAGGGGGCAGGGGCCACTTACGAAAAAGCCCCTGGGCCCCCTCCCTCGAAAATAACTCTTCATTTCAGAGCCATCATCAAGGAGAACCCGCACCCCCCATCATGCTGCAGTTCTTCCAAAACCTGCGCTGGCAAGACGGCCTGGACATCCTCCTGGTGGCCATCGTCATCTACCAGGTCGTCCTGATCCTCAAGGGGACCCAGGCCATCCAGGTCCTGGCGGGGCTGTTCCTCCTGTTCCTGGCCTACCTGGTGGCCCGCCAGCTGGAGTTCTTCACCCTGGAATGGCTGTTGGACGGCGTGGTCAGAAACCTGCTGCTCGTCGTCATCATCCTGTTTCAAGCCGATATCCGCCGAGTTCTGTCTCGCATGGGGCGAAAGGCCCTGGCCCCCGCCGGCGCCCCCGCGCCGGTCACCACGGAGGAGGTGTGCCTGGCCGCGGAAACCCTGGCCAGCCAACACTTCGGCGGTTTGATCGTCCTGGAGCGCAACGTCGGTCTTTCCGATTTTCAGGAGGGGGCCATCAAATTGGACGCCCTGGTTAGCAAGGAACTGCTGGTGTCCCTGTTCTGGCCCCACACCCCCACCCACGACGGCGCCGTCATCATCCAGGGGGAACGGGTGGTGGCTGGCGGCTGCCTGTTGCCCCTGTCCCGGAACCCCAATCTCGACCCCACCCTGGGTACCCGCCACCGCGCCGCCGTGGGTCTTACCGAGGTAACCGACGCCCTGGTCCTGGTGATCTCCGAGACCACCGGGCAGATTTCTCTGGCCCAGGGTGGAAAACTGAAACGCCATCTCAACCCGCAGCGGCTGCGTCATGCTTTGCAGGATTTACTGGAAGAACCGGCCCACCGGAAAGGAACCTGGATTGAAAAACTGGCTCGCTTCCTTGGGGCGTCATAAGCCCCTGAAGCTCCTGTCGCTCCTTCTGGCGCTGGCCCTGTGGTTTGCCGTCAGCGGGGAGGAGCGCACCGAGACCACCCTCAACCTGGCCCTGGAATTGGTCAACCTTCCCAAGACCATGGTGGTCACCAGCGAGGTGCCCCCTAACCTGCAAGTCCGGGCGGTGGGCCCCCGGTCCATTATCAATAAACTCTCCCAGGCCCGCCTGACCCAGACCATTGACCTCGCCAGCTACAAAAGCGGCTACCACCCCTATTACTTCGGTCCCAACAGCTTTTCTTTTCCCCGGGGGGTTCAGGTGATCCGGATTACCCCCAACCCCATCAACCTCAACCTGGCCACTTCCATGACCCGCAGCCTCCCCATCAAGCCGGTCCTGGAGGGACAGCCCCCCGAGGGGTATGAACTGCTGGACGCCAAGACCCGCCCCGCAATGGTAGTGGTCAAAGGCCCTGCCACGGAACTGGAGGACCTGAAGTTCATCAGTACCCTGCCCATTGACGTGAGCCACCTCACCGAACCCTCCGTCATTTCCACGGACCTGGATTATAAAAACCTCCACCTCTCCCTGAAAGAGCCGGTTCCCATCCTGGCGGAAATCAGTATTGCCGCCAAAACCCTTACCCGCACCTTCAGCGGCGTCGAGGTGGCGGCCGCCCCCTTGGCGGCGCGGCTCACTCCCTCCCAGGTCACCCTCACCCTCAAGGGCCCCTGGCGGCAGGTGAAGGACCTGAAAGCGGAAGACCTCAAGACCACAGTGGATACCAGAAACCTCGCCCCCGGCCGCCACCGGCTCAACGTCTCCGTCAGCCTCCCCAACGGCATCAACCTGGTCAAGTCCCAGCCCGCCGCCGTCACCGCCACGGTGGGGAAATCTCCCTGATTTCTCCTGCAAAAAATTGTTTTTGCGGGGGAGGTAAACCGTTTCCCTTGCGGTCCTCATCTTTCCCGTTGCATTTTCTAACGCCTCTGGTAATTTGCCCGCATGCATCCACTTGAGGCATTTTTCCTCGGCCTGGTTCAGGGCATCACCGAGTTTTTGCCCATCTCCAGCTCCGGCCACCTGGCCCTCCTGGAGCATTACCTCAAAGCTCCCGGCGGCGGGCTGGGCTTCGACATCCTCCTGCACCTGGGCACCCTGGCGGCCCTCCTGCTTTATTTCCGCCAGGACTGGCTGAACATGGCCCACTCCTTCATCCACCCCACCCGCTACAACCGCCCGGATCGCCGTCTGCTCTTTTTCCTCTTCATCGCGGTCATTCCCGGAGGCCTGGCCGGGGTGCTCCTGGAGAAGAAGGCCGAAACCATCTTCCGTCAACCCGCCCGCATTGCCATCCTCATGGGAGGCCTGGGGTTGCTCCTCATCCTGGCGGAAAAAGTGGCCCGCCACCGCCGCCCCCTGGATACCATCCGGTTGAGGGACGCCTTCCTCATCGGGCTCTCCCAGGCCCTGGCCATCATGCCCGGCGTCTCCCGAAGCGGCATCACCATGACCATGGCCCTGTTCCTGGGCTTTACCCGCCCCGCCAGCGCCCGGTTCTCTTTTCTGCTGGCCACCCCCATCATCGCCGGCGCGGGGCTGCACCACATCCCCAAGTGGCTCAAGGAGACCAATGCCGATTTGACCTGGGTGGCCGCCACCGTGGGGTTCTTGGGCGCGGTGGTGGCCTCCTACCTCACCATCAAGTACCTGCTGCGCTTCCTGCAGCGCCACACCTTCTATCCCTTTGCCTATTACCGCCTGCTCCTGGCCGCGGTGATCCTGGCCTCCATTTTTATCCACCCGTCCCGCTGAGTCCTTTGAAGTTAAGGCCTGGGTTGCCGCGGTTGGGAAGAGGACCTTCCCGCCGCTTCCGGTTTACGGCCCGTTTTCTCTCAACCCTCTGGTCGGCAAGCGGCCTCTCACCCGCCCGGATTGCCGTCTATCCGCCCGTTTTTGGGCGGAACCCTTGACTAACCTCCGTACTTGCCCCAGGTTTCCGCCAATCCGGGGAACCTTGCCGGCCAACAAATTTTCCTTGACAAATGCTCATTAATTAATTAGGTTAAAGACACCAGTAAAAGCTAAACTCGCCGCAAGGCGGGGACAGAAAGCCACGGGTCTCCGGATAGTAAAGGAATGAGACGGCCGGGTTGCCTGGTAGGAGGCAATCCGGCTTTGTTGCCTCTTAAGACAACGATAGGGGTCTCCCTCCCCGGCGCCATTTGGCTCTTAGGCTCCGGGTTCCCGGGCTGGGGCGGGTACGCCGAAAAGCGTCACCGTCCGTAAGCCCTGCCTCCCCGTAGTCCCCCTGGCCGTTGGGGCCTCCCGACGCCAGGGGGTTTTATTTTCCTCAAAAAAATAGCCCCGCGCAACCACGCCGAGCTCTCCCGCTTTCCGGCCAAAACCGGCTGCTAGAGCTCTGATTCCTTCCCAAAGTTGCCATTGTAAGAAAACTTTTTACAAGGTTATCAGGGATTATCTGATTTTCAGTGCCGCTCTGGTCTGCTAGAATTTTGCCACCAACCTTGGAAAACCTAAAATGTGCTGACCTTTGGCAGCAACCGCAAGGTAGCCGGTCCTGGGCCGCCAAAGAGGTCTCCTGGACGGCTGCAAAAAACTTAAAGCCTTTTTGACCAACAGACATCGCCAGCAATTTTTATAATGCCCCTGACCATGCGCCCGGCGCCAGAAAACTTTTGACAATCATTCTTACCTGAAATATATTTTAAAATTGGGTTTGCGTAAAAATTCACATTTATCACAGTAGGTGCCCCGTGAATTTACAAAAGATCCTGGCAAAAAGTCCCCGGCTGGAAGCCTGGATGGAGCTCTTCGAACTCGGCACCGGCCTGTTGCTGCTCACATTTGTGCAGTTCCATCTTCTGGCCGTCTCCAGCATCATCTTCGGCGCCGCCGCCTTCAACCGGGATTCCGCCCGCATGGACGAGTATTACATCTCTTACGTGGGCATCCCCATTGTCATCCTGGCCATTTTGGCCCACGGCCTGCTGGCCATGCGCAAGGCCCCCTGGAAGTTCCAGGAAATGCGGGTCTTCCTGCAGCACTCCCGGCGCCTGGCCCATCTCGACACCTGGGCCTGGGGGGTGCAGATCGTCACCGGCCTCATCGTTCTGGTCCTGGCAATGATTCACATCGCTCAGGTGCTCCATACCTGGCCCATCGAAGCCGCCACCAGCGCCGCCCGCATCCAGGGAGGCTGTTTTTCCCACTTCGTCATCCTGCTCCTGGCCGCCGAAATCCACGCCATGGTGGGCCTCTATCGCATCCTGGTGAAGTGGAGCTGGATCCACCGCCGCAAGTTCACCCAGTTCCTGGTCTACGCCACCATCGGCTTCGTGGGTCTGGGGTTCCTGACGTTAATTTTCTTTTATTTCCGCTCTATTCCTAAAGGTCTCTCATGAACTGGTCAGACGCGCATCTCTCTGATGTCCTGGTTATCGGCGCCGGCCTGGCCGGGGAGCGGGTGGCCATTGAGGCTGCCATGAACGGCCACACGGTCACCATCTTAAGCCTGGTGCCGCCCCGCCGGTCCCACAGCACCGCGGCCCAAGGGGGCATGCAGGCCTCCCTGGGCAACGTGGCCATGGGCTATGGCGACAATCCCGACATCCATTTTGCCGACACGGTGAAAGGCTCCGACTGGGGTTGCGACCAGGACGTGGCCCGCCTCTTTACGGAACTGGCCCCGGTGGCCGTGCGCCAGATGTCCCACTGGGGCGTGCCCTGGACCCGGGTGGTCGCCGGCAAGCGGACCCTGCCCGACGGCATGGAAATCGAGGACCTGCCGGACAAGGCCGGCCTCATCGCCCAGCGCCAGTTTGGCGGCACCGCCAAGTGGCGCACCTGCTTCGCCGCCGACGGCACCGGCCACGTCCTCCAGTACGCCATGGACTCCGTGGTCCTGAAGCTCGGGGTCACCGTCCACGACCGCACCGAGGCCATTAGCCTCATCCACAACGGCGAAACCTGCTTCGGCGCCGTGGCCCTGGATTTGCGCAGCGGCAAGCTGCGCCCCTATCTGGCCAAGGCGGTGGTCATCGCCACCGGCGGCTACGGCCGTATGTACGGCGTTTCCACCAACGCGGTGATCAACGAAGGCACCGGTATGAGCATCGCCCTGGACACCGGCGTGGTGCCCCTGGGCAATATGGAGGCGGTGCAGTTCCATCCCACCGGCATCGTGCCCGCCGGCATCCTGGTGACCGAAGGCTGCCGGGGCGACGGCGGTTACCTGCTGGACAAGAACCTCCACCGCTTCATGCCCGACTACGAGCCGGTGAAGCAGGAAATCGCCTCCCGGGACGTGGTCAGCCGCTGGATGGTGCACCACATACGCCAGGGCTTCGGGGTGGAGAGCCCCTATGGCCCCCACCTCTGGCTGGACATCCGCCACCTGGGCGAAGCGCACATCTGCACCAACCTCAGGGAAGTGGCCACCATCTGCAAAAACTTCCTGGGTATCGACGCGGTGCAGTGCCTCATTCCGGTCCGGCCCACCCAGCACTATTCCATGGGCGGGGTGCGTACCAACCGGGAAGGTGAGGTAAGCGGCCTCCAGGGCCTCTTTGCCGCGGGCGAAGCCGCCTGCTGGGACCTCCACGGCTTCAACCGCCTGGGCGGCAACTCCCTGGCCGAAACCATCGTGGCCGGCATGGTGGTGGGCCAACGGGTGGCCCAATACGCCCAAGAAACTTCCCTGATCTTTCCCTTCTCCCTGGTGGACGACGCCGTGAGCGCCCAGGAGAGCCGCCTGGCAGACCTTAGGAGCCGCAAGAACGGCGATGAAGACGTTTACGTCCTGCGCCACCAGATGGAGGACGCCCTGCTGAACAACGTGGGCATCTTCCGCACCGGCGACCACCTCCAGGAAGCGGTGACCACTCTCCAGGGCCTTTACCAGCGGGTCGGGCACGTCCGGCTGCGCTCCAGCGGCCTGGGGCCCAACCCCGAACTGGTGGCCGCCCTCAGGCTGCCCGGCATGCTGCGCCTGGCCCTGTGCATCTCTTACGGAGCCCTCACGCGCACCGAATCCCGGGGCAGCCACTACCGGGAGGACTACCCCCGGCGGGACGACGACAACTGGCTCAAGCGGACCCTGGCCTACTGGCGGCCCGGGGCCGATATGCCCGACCTGCAATACGAACCCGTAAAAATCACCGAACTGCCCCCGGGCTCCCGGGGCTACGGCGAAATGCCGATAGCAGGGGATTAAGAGTGTTGCGGGGGAGGGCCAGGGAGCCAAGTCCCTGCCCTCCCCCGCACCCCCTCCCAACCCTGTAAGGGGGCCCAGGAAGGCGGGGCCTTTGGCCCCGACTTCCTGGGCCAATAAAATCACCCATAAGGGGTTGGGGGTGGGGGCTTGGGGAAGGGGGTAAGGGCCACTTACAAAAAAGCCCTTAGCCCCCTCCCCCAACTGACAACCGTCATTCTGAGCGCAGCGAAGAATCTAGCCAATTAGAGGATCATTCGTCATGGCTGAGCGGCTTTTGACCTTTTCCATCTTCCGCTACAATCCCTCGACGCCGGAGATCCCGCCCCGGATGCAGGAGTTTGAGCTCGAAGAGACCATGGGCATGAGTCTTTTCATCGCCCTGAACCGCATCCGGGAGGAGCTGGACCCCTCGTTGATGTTCGACTTCGTCTGCCGGGCCGCCATCTGCGGTTCCTGCGCCATGCTCATCAACGGCCGCCCGGGCCTGGCCTGCAAGACCCTGACCCAGGACCTGCCGGAGAAGATCACCCTCATGCCGCTGCCCGTCTTCAAGTTGGTGGGCGACCTCTCGGTGGACACCGGCTGCTGGTTCCGCTACCTCAACGTGCGCACCGAGGCCTGGATCCACACCGGCCGGGTCTTCGACCCCAAGGGGCTGGAGGAGCGCATGGACAACCCTGCGGCCCTTTTGATTTACGAAGCCGAGCGCTGCATCGAGTGCGGCTGCTGCGTCGCCGGGTGCGCCACCGCCAACATGCGGGCCGACTTCGTGGGGGCTGCCTTCTTGAACCGCATTGCCCGGTTCATGATCGACCCCCGGGACGAGCGGCCCCGGGCCCAGTATTTTGACGTGGTGGGCACCGACGAAGGCGTCTTCGGCTGTATCGGTCTCATGGCCTGCGACGACCTGTGCCCCATGGAGATTCCCCTCCAGGGCCAACTGGCCTTTGTGCGCCGCAAAATGGCCCAGTTCGCCCTCCGGGGCAAATAATCACCGGTTCAAACCGGCCGCCGGATAAGAATGCATCGGCATGTTTGAGGGGCTGCCCTACATTACCCTGTACTGGCTCTCAGGGTTTGCCGAAAACAAATATGAGGTCTGGGATTCCAGGAAAGCCAGCATCACCGCCACCGAAGACTCCCTGAGCTTCACCGCTTACCTGGCCTGGCCTTTGGAGGTGGCGGAGGAATGCCGGTTCACCATCCGGAAGAAGGAGACCGGCTTGGTCTTTACCACGGATTGGTTCCCGGAAGAGGAGTTCGACTTAAAAATTTTTGCGGCAGCAGACGGGGGCGAAAAGCTCTTATTGAGCAAGTTTGAGCGGGAAACCTTCTTTATTCATTTGCGCCCTACTTATGAATAGCAATAACATTATCTTTTTCTGATAACTAGGGCCCCCGATTTGGGGGCTCTTGCATTTCCACCTCGGGTGAGCCTCGGGTGACAGGTAATTCTTAGAAATTGCAAGGGGGAGAACAGCTCTCTCTCGAACCATAAGCTTTCTAATCCTATTTATAGATTTCCCGGCGACGCCCGATTTGAATAATCAAGACCAGCCGCACCTCATCTTGAATCTGATAAAGGATGCGATAGTCCCCCACGCGTACCCGGTAGAGATCGGCCATGCCCTTTAACTTCTCCACCCCGGAGGGCCTCGGGTTGCGGGCCAGTCCCTCAATTTTGCGAGCCAGGCGCTTTCGGACGTCTTCTTCCATCCTGGCCAGGGCCCTGAAGGCCGCGGGCTTAACCTCT
>CAWBPT010000035.1:0-13701 GCA_963790655.1 uncultured delta proteobacterium
AGAATATGCGGACGGGGATGAAAGACCGCAGCATTAATTTTGACTCCCCCAATAATTTTGAGTTCTTAGGGCGCTTAGGCGGGGAATTTTGGGCCAGAAAATCCCATCTGCGGAAAGAATTAACCTGGGTTGGTTTATTAAGGGCCAGGTGCGCTATGATATTTTTCGCTACCGGCGTCTGGTGCCGTACCTAGAGATGACGGGAGAGGTGCGGCAGTCCGGTTACCAGGATGGCCCCCTCAGTCCAAGTGGGCACCCGCTATCAGATCTCTAGGACGGATCTCACCCCCTTCTTTAAATGGAGCCGAGACCAGGAAGCCTTGTTTGTCTCTCGCACTCCCCTTGAAACCCCTTTCATAGCCAAGAATTATCTTTTGGCAGGAATCAGGCTGGAGACCCTTCTGGACGCGGATAATTTTAAGGGTCCCGAAGGCGACGGGCTACAATTTTTCCCTGAAACCCACGGCCAGGCAGGTTACGCCCTTTTCTTAAATAACCCCTATTTTAGAGGTAATGGCTATTTGGAGGTGGATTTTGAGGCATTGCGCTGGAAGTCATGGACCATCTTCTTTTATACGGGCATGAACTACAATACTGCCAAGGAGGATTTCAGACCGGAAAAGATAAATTACTGGCTGCAATACGGCCTTACCTACACCTGGGACGAGTACTTTGTCGAGGGCTTCGTGAACAATAACCGGAGACTTGATAGCAACTCGTTCCGGGGGACCTCAGAGGAGCCAACCTGGGAGGTTGGCGTGCCGGGACCAGGGGGATGAAGCCGGGGCACTATAATGACGGAATCTCTTTTGAGGGTCCGGAGACTTTCCAATGGCTAAATAATTGGAATGCTCAAGGCAGTGTGGGCCATTATTTTCAAGACCATGACTGGCAGTATCTCTGGGATTTAGCGGCCCAGGTGAGATGGGATGTCCTGCGCTGGCACTTCATCGTACCTTACGTTCAGGGTGAGGTAAACTGGATGGCAGGCGGAGGCCGGACCAAGGATGCGGAAGAGTATGCTTTGGAACCCGGCCTGCGCTTCCACGGGGCTTTGGACCTGGCACTCTATTATCGCTTCCAACACCGGGAGAATATCTTATTCTTTGGGGGACCGTCTGAAAATGAAAGTTTAATCGGCATCAAAGGATTATTTTAAAAAAGCTCGGGCCGAGCCACTACCAGGGCGTGAGCCCTACGACTGCACCCCAAATCAGATCATCCATACCCCTCGGTCGGGCATGAAAGACCGCGGCATTAATTTTGACTCCCCCAATAATTTTGAGTTCTTAGGGCGCTTAGGCGGGGAATTTTGGGCCAGTAAAATCCTATCTGCGGAAAGAATTAACTTGGGTTGGTTTATTAAGGGCCAGGTGCGCTATGATATTTTTCGCTACTGGCGTCTGGTGCCGTACCTGGAGGTGACGGGAGAAGTGCTGGCAGGTCCGGTTACCAGGATGGTCCCCTCAGTGGAAGTGGGCACCCGCTATCATATCTCCAGGATGGATCTCACCCCCTTCTTTAAATGGAGCCGAGACCAGGAAGCCTTGTTTGTCTCTCGCACTCCCCTTGAAACCCCTTTCATAGCCAAGAATTATCTTTTGGCAGGAATCAGGCTGGAGACCCTTCTGGACGCGGATAATTTTAAGGGTCCCGAAGGCGACGGGCTCCAATTTTTCCCTGAAACCCACGGCCAGGCAGGTTACGCCCTTTTCTTAAATAACCCCTATTTTAGAGGTAATGGCTATTTGGAGGTGGATTTTGAGGCATTGCGCTGGAAGTCATGGACCATCTTCTTTTATACGGGCATGAACTACAATACTGCCAAGGAGGATTTCAGACCGGAAAAGATAAATTACTGGCTGCAATACGGCCTTACCTACGCCTGGGACAAGTACTTTGTCGAGGGCTTCGTGAACAATAACCGGAGACTTGATAGCAACACGTTCCGGGGGACCTCAGAGCGCGCCAATCTGGGAGGTTGGCGCGCCGGGACCAGGGGGATGAAGCCGGGGCACTATAATGACGGAATCTCTTTTGAGGGTCCGGAGACCTTCCAATGGCTAAATAATTGGAATGCTCAAGGCAGTGTGGGCCATTATTTTCAAGACCATGACTGGCAGTATCTCTGGGATTTAGCGGCCCAGGTGAGATGGGATGTCCTGCGCTGGCACTTCATCGTACCGTACGTTCAGGGTGAGGTAAATTGGATGGCAGGCGGAGGCCGGACCAAGGATGCGGTAGAGTATGCTTTCGAACCCGGCCTGCGCTTCCACGGGACTTTGGACCTGGCACTCTATTATCGCTTCCAGCACCGGGAGAATCTCTTATTCTTTGGGGGACCGTCTGAAAATGAAAGTTTAATCGGCTTCAAAGCATTATTTTAACAAAGCTCAGGCCGAGCCACTACCAGGGCGTGAGCCCAGACGACTGCACTCCAAATAAATCATCCATACCCCTCGCCAAGTTCTCTAGCTCAACAATTTGAAGAGTCCGTTTGGCAACCATTAAAGCCTGATCCGGGTTCAGGGTCTCGGGATAGGTGCAGGGTTTTGGCAAGTGATCCGCGGCTTGGGGCGCAATCTCGGCGCTCACTGGACTGGAAGGGTAGATGGACCTGGGTGGCTCCCGGCATACCCCTTATAGGTATCGGCCTGGCGGAAGTCAATCTGGCCCTGCCTCTCAGAGGATAGTGGGGCGTTGCTTCTCTTCAGACAATCATTTTGACAAGTTATCCGGCTAGCAGGTAGAATAACCAATATAAGTCTAGATTAGCGAAGTCCGGGCGATGATCATTGCCATCATCAACAACAAGGGCGGGGTAGGCAAGACCACGGTGGCTTGCAACCTGGCCGACGTCCTGGGTCGCCTGGGCAAGCGGGTGCTGGTGGTCGACCTGGACAGCCGGTGCAACGCCACAGGGCTCCTCATCCCTAAGGAGGCTCTGCCCCTCCCTTAGCTCGCCTCCTGGTTGCACCTGGCCGCCGGCGTCCAGGTGTCCCTTTGGGGCAAAAACTCTCTAGATAGCTATACCCCAATGCTGGCCCTTTTCCTGAATTTTTAGTCCCCTCCCTGGTCAGTTGCTTATAAGGGAAAGGTGAATATATTAAATTAAACCCCACTGTGGGGCGGGATGGCGCTGGTATCAATTCCTTGCTAAGAGGAGGTAAGCCATGTTTAACCTCTTATTTACCCGTCCTATCGTTACGTTGCTGACCGTCGCCGGAGTCGCAGTGTTGGCCCCGGTGATATTTCCTATTGTTGGCGTTATCCTCAAGCCCTTCGTCCGGCCGGTAACCAATCTTTATCTCGACCTGGCCGATGAGATGGCCGATGCCCTGGTGGAGCGTGACGAACGCAAGGGATTTTTAAAGCCTAAAGGTGGCGAAGAGGAGCTGAAAAGAGTGGCGGAAGTAACCGCGGAGGATAAAGCGAAAGTAGCCCTAGAGTCCATTGTTGCCAAAGGTGTGATTGCAGGGTTTTAGGGCTTCCCATATGAGCGCCTTCAGGAGAAGCGAGGTGGCTGGCCCCCTTTTAGAGAAAGTGGCTAAGGTTCTGTAAAGCCTCGGCAGCAGCACTCACGCCCCTCCGGGCCAGGCCCCCGGGTTTGCACAAGGAGCAGCCCTGGTAGCGGCCCAGACTGAGGCTGAAGGCTTCCGGTTCCCCATGCTCCGGGGGATTCTGCCCCTCAACCGGCCTCAGATCCCGGCTGACCTCGTGGCGGGCCTCACCCTGGCCGCCCTGAACCTGCCCCAGGCCATGGGCTACACCAAGATCGCCGGTACCCCGGTGATCACCGGCCTCTACGCCACCCTCATCCCGATGTCCCTGTTCGCTCTCTTCGGCTCCTCCCGGCACCTGGTGGTAGGGGCCGACTCCGCCACCGCCGCCATCCTCGCCGCCGGTCTCGCGGGCCTGGCCGTTTCGGGCTCATCCGAATATATGGCCTTGTGCGGCCTGCTGGCCCTCATGGCCGCAGCCTTCCTCATCAGCGCCCGCCTCATCAGGCTGAGCTTCCTGGCGGACTTCATGTTCCGCACCGTACTTGTGGGCTTTCTGACCGGGGTAGGCGTCCAGGTTTCCCTCATGGAGATCGGCGGGATGCTGGGGCTGCCCAAGGGCGGACCTAGCCCGGTGGGCCATCTCATCCACGATCTCCAGCATCTCCACCAGACGAATTTCTACGCCCTGGCCACCGCCGCGGCCGTCCTGGCCATCATCCTGGGTTCTCGCAAAATTTCAAAAAAATCCCCGGGGCGCTGCTTTCCGTGATCGGCGCCATTGTGGTGAGTTGGGCCATTGATCTGGGCTCCCATGGCGTAGCCACCCTGGGGGCGGTCCCCAGCGGCCTGCTCGCCATGGCCGCCCTTTTCCCGAGGGGATGCGCCAGGGCTTTACTTTTCCCGGATCGCCTGCACCCACCTACCTGGACTTCCTCTATGTCTCTTTTACCATAGGTTTGACCTATGCCATGAGCGATGTCAATGTGACCAACGAAATCCAACGGCGCATGGTCCTCATCCATAGCGTGGTCTCGTTTTTCTTTATATTCGACGATTTTGGGAGTCGTCCTGAACGCCATTGTGACTTCTTAATGCCCCTGGGTCGCCTAGGAAATTGTCACGGCTCGCAAGAGGGCCGGCATTGAGGACTTCACCTTTCACGATTTGCGCCATACCGCCGTAAACAACTGGCGGTTGCAGGGGCCTGACTACTTCCGTATAATGAAGGCCACCGGCCACAAGACCTTAAGCGTTTTCAGGCGATCTCATGCCGTAACCCAAGATGAACTTAAGGCCCTGGTGGGGAAGAAAATTTGATTGAATATTCACCTAGATCCACCATCCAAAAACCAAGCCCGCAAACCTAGAGCGCCTGTAGCTCAGGTGGACAGAGCAACGGACTTCTAATCCGTCGGTCGCAGGTTCGAATCCTGCCAGGCGCGCCATAAATAAAGGATATTACTAAGTGCTTATCCGTAATTAAATAGACATTTGATAAATAATATGGCATGTATACCTCATCAATTAATTATCGGAGGTGCACATGCCAAGGTTGCCGTCATGGGCTGTTTCCGATGCTTTTTGGGCGCGTGTGGAGCCTCTCTTGCCGCAACCGGCAAGGGACCCGAATAAACCTTATATCCGTAAACAGGGTGGTGGCAGAAAACCGTTAGATTATCGCAAGGTATTTGAAGGTATTGTCTACGTTCTCCGTACCGGTTGCCAATGGAAGGCCGTCCCCAAAGAAAGATATGGCAGTCCCAGTTCCATCCATGCCTACTTTCGCCTGTGGGAAAAGGCCGGGGTATTTCTCGCCATCTGGCGTGCCGGGTTGGCGGAATACGACGAAATGGAAGGCATATCCTGGTCATGGCAAAGTATTGATAGCGCCTTAACCAAAGCTCCTTTGGCACTGGAGGCGGTTGGGCCGAGTCCGGTGGATAGGGGGAAAAAAAGGAAGCAAACGCCATCTGTTGGTGGAAGGCCATGGCGTCCCTCTGGCCATCGTCGTTACCGGGGCAAATAGGCATGATGTAACTCAATTAGCAATCGTCTTGGATGCCATCGTGATCAAACGACCAACTCCGACACCGGAACAGCCTCAAACCCTTTGCGCCGACAAGGCCTACAAAGGGAAGCCGGCGTATCAAAGCATTGTTGACCGCGATTATATACCTCGCATCTTCAAGCGAGACGAGGAGATCATGGCCCAAAGGACAATTCCTGGTTATCAGGCGCGTCGCTGGGTCGTGGAAGTTTGCAATTCATGGTTCAACCGGTTTCGGAAGATCCTGGTTCGCTATGAAAAAACCCTTTCCAGCTACATCGCATTGCATCATCTGGCAGCGGCCATAATTTGCTGGCGAAAAGTTGGAGTTATTTACGGATAAGCACTAAGTCGCAAATTCGTTAGTCGCACTCAGTGCATGGAGGGGGATCAAAGATGATTTCCGGGCGAGGCTTTCAATCTTATAGGCACATGATTGCGGCCATAGTTAGCTTCCCTTTGCCGGGAACCTCCATTTTTCGAGCGTGGATTTATGAGGATCTGAGGAATTAGATATTTCCAAGGGTTCCTCATTCCCCCCTATTATATATAGCGACGGGGAAGAGCAAAACGCGTCATTTTATGTTAGCAGTTTATCTGCGGAGGTGTCTGCCAAATTTCATAATTTTCTTGAACCCGTCTGGGAAGAGGTTCTTATCCAGAGAGAATGTCGATTGCAGAATTGCGCAAAAAAGCCCCCGAAAGAGGGGGCCAGTATATGGTCAACACTTGACAAGGCAATCCCTGGATCAAGCCATAATATCATCGGGCAAAAAGGATTCTGGAAATACCCCCACAAAAGGTCCATTGCGCTATCCTGCCCATATCTGTATTTTTCCATAGTCCACCGATAAGTCCCTCTCATGGCAAGATAGCCGCTATTACCGAATACCGATTCTCCCAAGTTTTTTGACAGATGGCCAGTTCGGGATATCCTCCCCGGACGGCAGGTTCCAAAACCAATTTTTGACCGCCGTGGCCAAGACTGCGGCATAATCTCGGTTTAATTTTTTGGGAAAAAAGTATTGTCTTCTCCTATCTTATTTGTATATATACTATAACTTCCCAAACCCAAGGAGAACAGAAGTACCAGACACAGCGATCCCCGCGATCTTGTCCCTTGGCCAAATTCAATATCCACGCACACCCGGGAGGGCGGCATGAAAGGTTACGGTCTGGCGAGATTTTTCCTGGCGGGGCTGGGGCTTCTGGCCCTGGCGGCCTGCGGCGAGAGTCCCCTCGACGTGGAGGCTCTGAAAAAAGAGCCCAAGAAATACGTGGGTTCGGATACCTGCAAGCTATGCCACCTGGAGCACTACGACTCCTGGAAGATGACCCTCCATTCCCGTGGGCTCCAAGACGCCCAAAAGAACCGGGACGTCATCGTCGCCCCCATCGATGAAAAAGTAATTCGCGCCGATTTGGCTAAGGCAAAGCTCAAAATACCGGTAGAACAAGTCTACATCCCCAAAGAGGAAGATGTCAAGTATACCATCGGCAGCCAGTGGAAACAGCTATTCCTGGTGGCAAAGGCTGGGAAATTATACATTCCGCCCATCCAGTACAATGTTAGTTCCCACCACTGGGTCCCTTATGGTGAAGGGGACCCCGATTGGGATAAAAAGCCCTGGAATATCAGTTGCGGCGGCTGCCACGCCACCGGGGTAAATATCGAGAAAAACACCTTTGTCGAGCCGGGCGTCGGCTGCGAAGCCTGTCATGGCCCGGGTTCCTGGCACTCGGCCCTACCCAAGACCGCGGTCTTCGAGAAACGCCAGACCATTATCAACCCGGCCAAGCTTACCATGGGAGTGGCGGTGCAGATCTGCGGCTCCTGCCACACCCGGGGCGAATCCACTAAGGTGAAGGGAGCTGGCTGGCCGGTGGGCTATGAGCCCGGCAAGGCCATCGGAACTTTTTTTAAAGAGACCACCTTTGCCGCCGGCGACGTGAAGGAGGTCTATGCCAACGAGTTTGCCAAAGGCCACCATCAGCAATATCTGGATTGGAAGCAATCTGTGCATTCTAAGGAAGGGGTGACCTGTACCTCCTGCCACTTTGTGCACCAGATCGGCATGCCCCCCACCCGGTCCCAGACCATGCAGGCCGGCTCCAAGCAGTGCCTCACCTGTCATGAAATGATCAACAAGAACCTGGCCCATTCCATTCACTCCTTCGGCAACTGCATCGGTTGCCACATGCCCAAGATTGCCAAAAGCGCCGAATCCGGAGATATCCACAGCCATGTCTTCGTCTGTCTACTGCCCAAGGATAGCCTGGCCAACCCGGCCATCCCCAATTCCTGCGATGGGTGTCATTTTATCAAAGGAGAGGGCCTCGAGTACCTGCAAGCTGCCTGGGATGCCCTGGTTAAGCTACCGGTGCCGGTGGGGGCGCCCGTGAAGATGGCGATCCCCGAGACTGAGGCTCCGAAAGAGGCGCCTAAGAAAGCGGAAGCCGCCAAAAAGTCACCGAAAAAATAGGGGGAAGCTTAATGAGGTCGCGGCGGCTTCTCAGGCGAAGCATCCTTTGGATGGCACTGGGAGGGATGGGACTCCTGCTGGTCTTACCCGCGGCGGCCCCGGCCCAGGAAGAAGTGGGCTCCTCTCTCAGGCGATACAAAGACCGTGAGAGCTCGACCGGGTACTACGAAGACTACGAAGCTAAGCCTCGGCGCATGCGCCCTTTTGTGGGGTTCCCCGGGGTGCTCCGGCCCTCCTTCCCATACAGTCCCAAGGCCGCGGAAATCCGGATACGCACCTATCTGGCTGATTCCCATAGGGCGGTCAAATTCTACGATTTGCGGACCTGTGTGGAATGCCACGCGGAGGAGGCCAGGGACGTTCACACTACCCGGGGCAACCTCACCTGCCGCCAGTGCCACGGGGGTGAGCCCATTGCCTCCATCGCCCATTACTTCTCCCCTATGAACCCCGTCCGCCGCCACGCTTACGTATGCTCCAAGTGCCACGAGGGCTCCAGCATTTCCTTTGCCACCTACGTGGTGCATGAACCCAAACCTGGATCTCTGCAAACCCGGAAGACCTTTGCCTCCCTGTTTTACGCCAACTGGTTCATGTATCTCTTGGTTGTCGGCACCATGGGCTTCTTTGTAGTGCACACCGCAGTATGGGTGAGCAAGGAGCTTTACCACGTCTTCACCGAGAAAGAAGGAAAGCCCGAAGATGAATGACCAGGTACGGATAATTCGGTTCAATGTCATCCATCGGCTGTTTCACCTGTTCATCATGGTCACTTTTCTCATCCAGGCCGTTACCGGTCTTTGCCGGCTGCTTCACACCACCTCCTGGGGCAAAGCTCTTACCAATTTTTTCGGCGGTTACGAGTCCGTCAGCACCATCCACAGCCGGGTGGGCGTGGTTATGCTCCTGGGCTTTGCGGGGCACCTCGTCTATATCCTGCTGAAAGTGGAGTGGAAAGCCCTGCCGCAAAGCCTCTTTCACCCGGACTCCCTGGTGCCGCGGCTCCAGGATGTCATTCACCTGGGCCAGCGCGTCCGCTGGTTTTTCGGGCTGGGCCCGCCCCCGGCCTTTGACCGCTGGACTTACTGGGAGAAGTTTGACTACTGGGCGATCTTCTGGGGATTGCCCCTTTTGGGGATTACCGGCCTGATGCTCATGTACCCCCTGGCCACCAGCTATTTCATGCCGGGCTGGGTGCTCAATGTGACCCTCTTATTGCACCGGGCCGAAGCGCTGCTGGCCATGCTCTATATCTTCATCATCCACTTTACCGTGGGCCATTTCCGCCACGGCATGTTCCCCATGAATGAATGCATGTTTGCCGGCAGTGTGGAGTTGGAGGAGGTACGGCGGGAAAAGCCGCTGTGGATCGTGCGCCTGGAAGAAGAAGGAAAACTGGCGGAAGCCATGGTCCCGGCACCGGCCCCCTGGTTCCGGGTGGCTTATTTCATCTTTGGCTACCTGGCCTTGGCCGTGGGCCTCTCCCTGTTGTTGATTCTCTTAATTTACCGCAATTACGTGGAGTGGCACTAGAAGGCAGAAGAAAAAGGCAGTTATGATACCCGCTGGGTGACAATTGATGGTCGCTACAACCAGGACAGCAACAGCGTAGTAAACAACTGCCAAGCGCATGTTGCATTTGGCGGGCAAAAGCCGGCTGTCCGTTCACAAACCACAGGAGGGAAAATGAAATCTAGAGTGACGGTCTGTTTTTTGGTGTTGATGGGAATTACGGCGTCTGCATGGGCTCAAGGCGGTTCCGTGGAAAAGGGAAAAGCCCTTGTAGAGAGCAAAAAATGCGCCCTGTGCCACAAGGAGGACAGCACCCAGGGCAAGCCCATGGAAATGCTTGTCGGGACAAAGGACGACGCTTTCCTCAAGGAGGCGATCACCAACCCCAAGAAAGCCTGTGGGCCCCAAGTAAAAATGCCGGAATTCAAGTTAACCGATGAAGAACTGCAGGACGTTATAGCGTATCTTCGGTCCATTGCGAAACACTGAGGGTTGTGACCGGCTGCATCCGCTCTTTTAGCATCGATTTGGAACCCATTCATGAATGGGCATAAGGCCCCGCGTCCCAAATTGCTTTCCGCCCCTGGTCAGCAACGGGGTTTGCATCTTCGGCCTCGTGCTGGCCATGGGCGGCCTGTTCGCCGCGCGTTGTCTGATAGCAATTGACTTTTTTTCACACAGAGTGGCTTAGCAGCAGGCATGTCGGAGTTCCTCTGAGCCCACCCGCGGCCGGCAGTCCGGTGGAACCAGAGTCTGGTAACGAACATCCTGCCTTAATAAAATAGCCACGGTGGGGCTGCCCCGACGTAGCGTTGATCACTGCTATTTATGCGTTATTAGCACTTGGTAGACAATACGTCG
Organism: uncultured delta proteobacterium; assembly: GCA_963790655.1. Taxonomy (GTDB): domain Bacteria; phylum Desulfobacterota; class Desulfobaccia; order Desulfobaccales; family 0-14-0-80-60-11; genus DASWLF01. Next base: position 10,407 of record CAWBPT010000035.1, read on the forward strand.
ATATTTTAGCGAAATCATTTATTTTCACTTCAGAAACAACTAAACGCAGGAACCTTATTTGGGGGTCGGCGGAAAACCCCATCTAATCTCCTACCGGCTGTAAACTCTCATAAAATCCCAGAGCGCCTGCCAGGGGGGCACCCCATCTTCCCGGCAGACCTGCCGCAATATTCCCGGAGCAGGTCCCTGGGCGCCGGCACTACCAGCAGCAGTTCGCCAATCTGCAAAGGGGCGAGCCCCTGACCCGCACCAATGCACCGCCACTTATTCCGTTATTCGACGAAAAACGAAAAACCACCTTATTGCGCCTCCTGTCCTGCTGGTGTTGGCCCTTTGCCCCCCTCCCTGATAACCTTTCTCGAATTCCCTGACCAAAAACCAAAAACCAAAAACGACAAACTGTAAATCGCCTTGTTGTTCCGCTTCAGGAGCGGCCCCTTGGCGAAATAGTCTGAAAATAAAACGGCTTACCCCCGTGATCCCCCCGATCCTAAAGCGGCGCCCCAGCGGCACAAATTCTGGTTTTTTCCAGGGGTAGCGGCACACCGGCCTGACCTGTTGCCCAATTTATAGCGTTTGCCGAAAGTTCCTTCCTTTTATTCCCTCTCCCCGCGGGGGGAGAGGGTCAGGGTGAGGGGGGATTAAGAAAGACTTTTGGCAACGAGTATATGAGGCGCTCGAGAGACTTAAAACTGCTAAATATAACAATATTAACTAGTTAACCTTTACCCGGAACCCGGAACCCGGAACCCAGAACCATATTATCTGGCGTCTATCAGGCTAATTTGATATGAGTGTCTGCAAAAGAATGTGATTAACCCCGCGACCCTCAGCGCGGTCGCCTCTGGAAGGCTAGTCCTTGCGCCGCCTCAATCTGATTCTCCTGGCCGTCGCCGCCATTTTTTTCATCTGGATCCTGAATGAGGTGGGCTGGGATACCCTGGGGGATTACCTGTGGCGGGTGGGCTGGTACTGGCCGGCTTTGCTGCTGCCTTACGGGCTGGTCAATCTGCTGGAATCCATCTCCTGGAAATACCTGATCTTGAATCCGCCCCCGGGACTTTCGGTGAACCGTCTCTTCTGGCTGCGCCTGGGGGGCGAAGCCCTGAATCAATTGACCCCCACCGCCTCCCTGGGGGGCGAGCCCTTCAAGGCCTCCCGCCTCCGAGCCCAGGGCGTCCCCTTGCATACCGCCAGCGCCTCGGTGGTGATCCAAAAGGGCATCCTGGTGCTCAGCCTGTCTCTCTATATTTTCCTGGGCCTGGCCCTGGCCCCCGTCTACCTGCCGGATGCCATGGAACATTTCGCGGGTTTGAGTCTGGCGGCCCTGGTCCTGGCCGCCGCGGGCCTGACCTTCGTGGCGGTCCAGCGCCAGGGACCCTGCGGCCAGCTAGTCCGCCTCGTTACCAAACTGGGCTGCTGTCCGGCGGTGCTCAAGGAAAAGGAAGAGTTCCTCCACGACCTGGACCGGTCTATGTCCAGGTTTTACCGGCACCATCCGGGCCGGGCCGCCCTGGCCTTCACCCTGTTTTTCTTAAGCTGGATCATCCACGCGGTGGAAGTCTACCTGATATTCCTGTTCCTGGGACACCCCATCGACTGGGGCCTGGCCCTGTGCCTGGACGCCCTGGCCATGCTCTTTACCGCCATGGGATTCTTCATCCCCGCGGCCGTGGGGGTCCAGGAAGGGGGCAATATCCTCCTGGCCCTGGGCTTCAACCTGGGCTTCACTCTGGGAGCCGCGTTCAGCGTCCTGAGACGCATCCGGGAAGCCTTCTGGCTCAGCCTGGGCCTCCTGGTGGTCTGGCGGGAGAAGTAAAAGAAGGTGTCAGGGGCAGGTTTCAGGGCATGAAGAATAAAGAGTGAGCATATCAGTGAGCAGTGAACGAAGCGATAAATTTTGATTTTGCTGCTCACCGCTCACTACTGCTCCCCGCCCTCCCCTCAAACTCCCCTCCCACCCCCCTGAAATAGGCCGGGGAAGGCGGAGCCTGGGCTCCGACTTCCCCGGCCAAAACTTAAGGGATTGGGGAGGGGGTGGGGGGAGGGGTAAGGGCGGGTGCCCTTAGCCCCCCCCCACAAACTCAACTTCCAAACAACCGCACCTCTACCGGCTCGCCTTTGAACAGCCCTTCCACTCCCAGGGGGATCATCACCAGGCCGTCGCTTTTCACCAGGGGGGAGAGCAGTCCCGAAGGTCCCAGCACCGGGTCGGCCCACAGGGTGTCGGCTTCCAGGCGCAGGCGCACCCGGACGTAGTCTTCCCGGCCGCTGGCCCCGGCCAGGTTGCGGGAGAGGGCGCCGTCACCGTCCCGCCCCAGGGCGTTGCGGCTTTCAGGCCGGCCAGAGGTGCACAGCAGGGGCCGGCCCAGCACTTCCATGACCACCGCGGCGGACGCCGGGTGCCCCGGCAGGCCCAGGAGCGGCTTGGGCCCCGCGTCTCCCAGGGAGGCCAGGATGGTGGGTTTGCCGGGGCGGATGGCCACCCCGTGCACCAGGACGGCGGCGCCCGGCAGGTCGGCGATGGCGGTGAGGGTCAGGTCCCGGGCCCCCACGGAGGAGCCGCCGGAGATGAGGATCAGGTCCGCCTCGGCCAGGGCTGCGGCCAGGGCCGTTTTCAAGGCCTCGAAGTCATCGGGGACGATGCCTTGGAGCCGCGGGACGCCGCCCCACTGGGCCACCTGGGCCGCGGCCAGATAGGCGTTGGAGTCCCGCACCTGCCCGGGGGCGGGTTGGCTGTGAAGGGGACGATCTCGTCCCCGGAGGACAGAATGGCCACCTGGGGTTGGCGGTGAACTTGCAGACGGGTTACCCCGAGCGCGGCCAGAAGGCCGATCTCCTGGGGCGGCAGGCCGCGTTCCCGCCGGGAACAGCACTTCCCCCCGGCCCACGTCCTCTCCCGGCTGCCAGCACATTTTCCCCCGGGGCCACGGGCCGGCGCACCTCCAGCGTGCCGCCTTCGTGCTCCGCGGTGTACTCCACCATGACCACCGCGTCCGCCCCCGGGGGCAGCATGCCGCCGGTGGGGACCCGCAGGGCCTCGCCCGGCGCTGACGCTCGGGCCGGCGCCGCGCCCATGGGCACGTCGCCTTTGATCTCCAGGTACTGGGGCGCGCCGACGCTGGCCCCGAAGGTGTCCGGCCGGGACCGCATAGCCGTCCATGGAGGCCCTGAGGAAAGCGGGCACGTCCTCGGGCGCGGCGATGGCGGCCGCCAGCACCCGGCCCGCGGCCGCGGCCAATCCACCTCCTCCACCCCCACCGCGGGAAAGCGGGGGTACAGGGCCAGGACTTCT
>CAWBPT010000036.1:0-4779 GCA_963790655.1 uncultured delta proteobacterium
TGGTGATAAACTCTATCCCTAAATCATAGGTGTTAGCTCGTTCCCGGTCGATCACGTTATCGTAAGTTTTTGAACGAATAGGGTTGTTACATTGGTGATGCAGGAGAAGGCCAAGATAATAATCTCCAAAATCATAACGGTACCCCAGCAGGGCAATGTCGTACTTCATCAAATTAAATTCCAACTTATTACCGGGCACCCCCTGAAAAAATCTTTCATTAAACTCAAGATAAAAGATGTGGCGCCGGTACTGGAGAAGGTCCATTTCCAAATGCCGTCGCGACAGGCTGGTGTAATTATCCTGCTCCACGATAAATCCACCGTATTCTACCGAAATCCCAATCCGGGGAAATAGCTCCCAGCCATCGGGGATCTTATCTTTCATCTCTTCCTGAGTTGAGGCCACTTGTGTGGTAATACTGATAATCAACAAGATCCAGATCAGTATGGGGACCGTGCGATGGAGATGCGGCATCATTTTAAATAAAATTATTCGGTAGATTTAGTTGCGTCTATCCCAAGTCGGTGCCTGGGACCCCTTTCCCGAGTCGGGACGCCTAAACGACTCTGTCCACATGAGCAACAGGGGCGATGGGGAATTGCAGGACCTAACTTAATTCCTGGCGCCAGAGGCGGCGCCGGTTAACTAGGGGCGCAGTCTGGCTTTCTGCCCCATCAGGCTTATAAGCTCCGTTCAGGTTCCGATTGATTGGCCTGGAAAATCTTTCTTGTCCAAGTTACGTCGCCATTATACGGCAATAACCCCGGTCCTTGCAATCGGCAGTTGACTGTGGAAGAGTTCCTGAAGGAGGGCGCGGCATCAAAATTGGCCGCTAGCTTATTATAGCCCCTTGGACGAGGGGCGCTGAGGCGCCTTTATCCCAAATGGCTTTCCTTTAACAGGGAACTTTTAGGGGAGGGCCGGGGGGAAAAAACTCCCTCCCATCCCCCCCCAAAATGGGGAAAAAGAGACCTGGGTGGAGAAACCCCCAGGTCTTGGAAACCTGGTCTGAGCCGGGCCGCGACCAATCATCAGCAGGATCTGGCTAGGGCCGCTCCCCCACTCGCACCCCCCGCAGGTTCACTCGCCTGACCACAGAAAAAGGCCGGTGGCTTTATCCAGATGGCGCGCCAGGGGCCGGGTGGAGCTGTAGGCCTGGATAGCAAATTCGCAGGCAAAAACCACCGTCCCTTCGGCCAGGTGGCCCCCGAAGGCCTGGCCTCTTTCATCCGCCAGGGTTACGTGGGCATGGACGAAGGGTTGGCCGTCCTTGAGGGAAACATTGCCGGTGAGGGCAAGGATCTCCAAAGGTTTGGCCAGGTCGATGAACTGATATTTTTGCTCAGCCTGGTTGTAGTAACCTACCCGGGCCTGGCTGACGGCGCCGATGGCCTGCACCTCTCCCAGGGTGATGCCGTGGGCCCGGCTAATTTCCGCCAGGGCCGCCAGCAGGTCGTCTCCTTTGGCCAGCCGCCCCATGATTTTTTGACCCGGGGTGATGGTTGCATACATCATGAATCCTCCTTAAGATGGCGCCCAAAGGCAGGCGTCAGATGGTCGTGCCCAAGAGATTTTACCAGAAGATTAGCCGATCTCTTGCAAGAACCATAAATTAAGCATTGTTAATGGTGGGAAAATTGTTGGACCGGCGGGAATAGTACGCGAAAATTATTAAACTATTTGAACAAAGGAATCCCGGCCTATGCCCACATCGGAAGTGGTGGAGGTGGTCGTATACGACGCCCCCACCGTCGCCTCCTCCAGCTGCGGCTGCGGCTGCAGCCATCATGACATGACCATCACCAGGGGGCGGACCCCCTGGAGAAGGCCAACCTGGAGCTTCAAACCCGGGCCCTGGCCCTGACCCTGGAAAGGTCCTTCCCCGGCCGGGTGAAAGTTGAATATATCAATGTCCTTAAGGATCCCCGGGGGGCCAACCTCCCCCAGACCGCGCTGCTGGCCTCCCTGGCCTACCCCTCGCCCCTGGTGTACATCAACGGACAGGGGCGCTTTGCCGGAGCCCTGCCGGTGGAGCGTATCCGGGACGAGATCGGAAGGATTCTGGGGAGTGAGTAATCTGGTTATGCCACCGGAAAATCCCAGGAGAAAACAGCCCTGATGGCAGCCCCGGTTTCCCGGCCGGTGATTACCCTGCTCACCGATTTTGGCACCCAGGATGCTTATGTGGGCAGCATGAAAGGGGTAATCCTGGGGCTCAATCCTGAAGCCGTGCTGGTGGACCTGACCCATGACCTGCCGCCCCATGACCTGGTGGCCGGGGCGCTGGTCCTGGCCGCGGCTGCCCCTTATTTCCCTGCCGGAGCCATTCACCTGGCAGTGGTGGACCCTGGGGTAGGCAGCCGCCGCCGGGCCCTGGCAGCCCAGTGCCGGGGGCAGTTCTGGGTGGGACCGGACAACGGCCTCTTTCACCTGGTCTTCAAGTCAAGGGCGGATCTGAAGATCGTTTCCCTGGAAAACGCCGCCTATTTCCTACCCACGGTTTCGGCCACCTTTCAAGGCCGGGATCTCTTCGCGCCGGTGGCGGCCCACCTGTCTCTGGGGGTGGGGCTCTCCCGGTTCGGCCCCACCGTGACGGCCCCGGTTCCCCTGGATATCCCCGAACCTGCCTTCAGCCCGCAGGGCGTCCGGGGAGAGATCGTTTACGTGGATCGGTTCGGCAACCTGGTGACCAACCTGGCTGCGTCGGACTTCGCTACCTGGCTGGGGGGCAGGAAATTTCGTCTGCGGGCGGGCCCCCTGAAACTGGGGGGCCTGGCCCGCACTTACGCGGATGCGGCCCCCGGGGAATTCCTGGCCCTCCAGGGCAGCCATGGGTATCTGGAGATAGCCTGCGCCCTGGACCACGCCGCCCGGCGCCTGGGCGCCGGGGTAGGGCTGGCGGTGGAAATTCAAGCGACTTGACTATCCGCCCCTAAACTCTGCCATCACAGCCGACGCGCCGGGACCATCCCGGGCTTTGGAACCGCCGGCAATGCAAATTCAATTGTAATATGGGAGAGCGCCGCTAACTTTTTTCAATCATGGATTCGCTGGCAAATTTTTCTTGTATATCCAAGCGTTCTATGTAAAATTTGTTTAAACTATTTTTCTTATACAACTGCTTATGCCCCGGGGAAAGAACAAACGCAACAGAGGAGGGGAAGCGGGGGACCTTTTCTTGATTAATGAGGTCTCTCGGTTGGTGAACCTTTCCCAAAAACGTATCCGGGAGTATGAAAAAGAAGGGTTTGTCAAACCCTTAAGGGAAAAGAACACCAACAACCGCCTTTATTCCTCTTTTGACGTCTCCCAGATCAATCAGATCAACAGTCTGATCCATGATCGGGGCTTTACCCTGGCTTGTCTGCGCAATCTCATGGTGCTGGCCCCCTGCTGGAATATCTTCGACTGCCAAGAAAAAGAAGCATGTCCGGCCTTTCAGCTTCCCTGGCGGCCCTGCTACGAAGTGCGGGAGTACCGGGAGACCATGTGCAACGGGCCTTGCTCCCGGTGCGCCATCTATCTTAACCGTAACGTCAAGAAAGAAAGAATCCTGGAACAATTCCCCCCGGCAACTTGATCTGTAAGGCTGCACCGTCCCTTTCCCGCAGAAATCTCCTGACCCGGCGGCTAGAGCCAGCAGTTTGGCGGGTGCGGCGCTCCGGCAAGCGCGCCATGGGGTGGCGCCAGGCCCAAGGAACCCCGGCCGGGGTAGCTTTTTCCCCGGGACGCGGCGGAAGTTATTGAGACAAACTATGGCGGTAGATAGCGGTATTTTAGGGGAAAGGGGCCCCCTCCCCCAGCCCCGGAACCGGGACGACAGAGCTTGCCAAATCACCGGCGCCATCCTGGCGGGCGGCGGTAGCCGCCGCCTGGGGCGGGACAAGGCGAAGCTCAGGTTGGCCGGGAAGGAGCTGGCCCTGCGGGTGGCCGCCGCCCTGGCCCCGGTGGTTTCGGGCTGCTGGCTCATCACCAACCAGCCTCTGGCGCACCTGGCCTTCGGCCTGCCGCTGGTCACCGACCTGTGGCCCCACCAGGGGCCCGTGGGGGGGCTCATCACCGCGTTATTCTATGCCCGGACCCCATGGATCCTGGCCGCGGCGGTGGACAACCCCTTTCCGGCTCCGGCCGTTTTAAACGAACTGGCGGCCCTGGCGAGAGAAACTTCCAGGCCGGCGGTGGTGTGCCGCTCGCCCCGGGGGTTGGAGCCTTTCCCCGGGCTGTACTCCGTCCGCCTCTTGCCGCGGTTGACCGAGTTTCTGAAGAGCGACCGGCGCCCTACCCGATTCCTGGAAGTCTGCCGCCCGCAGGTGATCCCGGAGGAGGCGGTGCGCCGCCTTGACCCTGAAGGCTGCAGTTTCTTTAACCTGAACACCCCGGAAGACGTGGCCCGGGCCGCCGCCTGGTGGGCGGACCGGTGCCCCACCGCAGGCTGCCCTTAACCTGACGGGGGAGGTGGTTTTTAGCCTCCCACCCCCGGCAGACGCTATTGACACCGTTTTGCGGTTCGGATATAAAAACGGGTGCGGTCCCATCGTCTAGCGGCCTAGGACACCGCCCTCTCACGGCGGAGACACGGGTTCGATTCCCGTTGGGACTACCAACATATACCATAACCTAATGATATTCCAGTAACTTTTCTTCATATTCCGCGAAATGTTTCGCGACTGTGCCTGCCTCCAGTAAAGCTTTCCCGCCAGACCGGGTTAGATTCGGGACGAAGCGGTGGTACTTCTCCAGGGTCAACACCGGGCCTTTGGGCCCCAACATCCGGGCCA
>CAWBPT010000037.1:0-65510 GCA_963790655.1 uncultured delta proteobacterium
AGCCTGGGAAGTAGGGGGAGATCATGTTCGGCAGGTGCTTTCAAAAAGCCGTAACCGGGGGACAGGAGCCGGCGACAGAAATGTCCGGCAGCCCTTGGGCGTTCCTGGGAAAATCCCGCAAATCAGCCGGTCCATCATTAGCCGGGGCCTTGGGGGCCTTGGCGATCTTGGGAGCCCTTCTGGCTATGGGGACCGGTTGCAGCACCTCCCGGGAGGCCGGAGGGCCCACGGAGGCGCAGGCCGAGGCTTTTGGCAGCACAATCCGGCCGGCTTCCGGGGACACTTCCAGGCTGATGCGGAACGCCCATTATTATCAACTTATGGGGCGGCCGGAGTTGGCCCTGAAAGAATTGGAAGAAGCCCATGTCCAGGAGCCGGATAACCTCAAGATAGTGAATAGCCTGGCCCAGCGTTACGAGGAGTTGGGGGACTATCAGCGGGCCCAGAAGCTGTACCAGGAGGCCCTGGACCGTCATGGCCCCAATGCCGCCCTGACCAACAACCTGTGCTATTCCTACTATCTGGCTGGCAATTGGGCCCAGGCGGAGGCCTGCTTCAAGCAGGCCCTGGCCTTGGACCCCGGCAACCAGATGGCCCGGAACAATCTGGGGCTGCTGTACTGCCGCCAGGGCAAGCGCGAAGAAGCCCTCCGCCTCTGGCGGGAAGTAGTGGGAGAGGCTCTGGCGCAGGAGAAAGTGAACCAAACCATGGCGGCTTTGGGAACGAAGGCTCCCGCCGCTCCGGCCCGGCCTCCCATGGCGGCGCCGGAGAAGCGTGTGCCGGCCGTGACTGCGGCCAAGACCCGGCAGCCGGAGCAGGCTCCTCCGGTTCAGCCTGCCTTGGCCGCTAAAGAGAAGGTCGAAAAACGGCTAGAAGTTACCACCAAGCCAGTAGGGGCGCCGCAGGCCGAAACCCCGCGGCTGGCGGCGGTGGCTCCTGCCCCCGCCCCGGCGCCGCCCAAGAAACCCGAGGCCGCGCCCCCGGAAAAAACTAAAGCAGCCGAAGTGGCGAAGCCCGTGGCCCCTGGCGAGAAGGTGGCAAGCCTGGTAGCAGTTAGCGCCAAGCCGGAAGGGGCGCCGCAGGCCGAAACCCCGCGGCCGGCAGCGGCGGCGCCTGCGCCTCCCCCTCCGGTGACCGCCAAGAAACCGCCGGCCGCGACCCCGGAAAAGGCTAAACCTGCCGTGGTGGCCAAGCCTGTGGCCGCCGCCCCGAGCCCGCCGCCAGTCCTCCTGCGACCCCTGACTGCCAAGGAACTGGCGGAAACGGCCGTTGAGGTGCGTAACGGCACTCCCACCCCCAACCTGGCTCACCAGACCCGATCCGCGTTGTCCCTGGAAGGTTTCAACGTGGCCGATATCGGCAATCATATAGATTGGGGAGCGGAAATAACCGTCATCTATTACCGCCCGGAAGCAGAACGGGTGGCTCAGGCTCTGGCCGCAAAATTTTTTCCCATCGCCAAACTGGAGAAAAGCCAGAAACTAAAGGACGGCATCGACGTCAAGATCCTTTTGGGGCATGATCTCGTGAAAAACCGCGCCCTGATGACGCGGTTGACCGGGGGAGAGGAAGACTAATGCGGAGGAGACCGATCCGGCCGCTTCTTCTTTCAGCTTTGGTATTGGCTCTGCCACTCTTGCTAAGTCAATGCGGCAAAAAACAGACCCTGGTGCACGGCCTGTCGACGGAAGAATCGGCCAAGATGCAGGACGCTTATTTACCCGATTACACCAAGAAAATGCCTCGGCCGGACCAGAAGACCCTGCCCCCGGAACGCCTGGAGGCCCTGGGGGATATAGCCCTGCAAGGGCGTGATTACGAAGCCTCTTTAGCTAATTTTATGCAAATCCTGCAAGACAACCCCCGACGCTATGACCTGCGCTATAAGGTAGGAGTCATTTTACTGCTGACCGGGCAACTGGAGGCGGCCAAGCGGGAGTTGGCCACGGTTCTGGTGGCTCAGCCGGAGATGTTGAAGGCCCATGAGGCCCTGGGACTGGTCCACCTGGAAGAGAAACGCTATCCCCTGGCCATCGACGAGTTCCAGCTGGTGTTGTCCCGGGACCCCGGCCAGGCCAAGACCCGGTATCTGCTGGGGGTGGCCTTCCTGGAGGGGGGGCAGCCGGAGAAAGCCGTCAACGAGCTCAAGAAGGCAGAAGCCCTGGATCCGAGGCAGGTGTCTACGCCGGTGGCCCTGGGGCAGGCTTACCTGCAATTGAAGAAGTACCCGGATGCCGTCACCTATCTCAAGAAAGCGCAGGCCCTGGCTCCCCAGGACCAGAAAGTGAATTATCATCTGGGAATGGCCCTGGCAGCCCAGAAGCGCTACCCCGAGGCGCTGGAGGCCTTTTTGAAAGCCGGGGACGAGGCCCAGGCTTACAACAACATCGGAGTTCATTATTTTGGGGACGGGCGGTACGAGGAGGCGGCCAAATGCTTCCAGAAGGCCATTGATTTGAAACCCACTTTTTATCAGGAAGCCAAGAACAATTTGCAAAAGGCCCTGGAAAAACTCCACCAGGCCAAGAATGACGACGGCTAACCAATAGTGGGGAGTTAAAATCGAAAAAACGGGAGGGTCCCTGGATCCTCCTTTTTTCTTTAATCTGTTGGCAAATTATCTGACATTTTGCAAAAAGAGCTGACATCCCACGGCGCTAAATTCCCGCCGCCTCCCCTTCCTATCCAAAGTTATTCTTAAAAAATTATCGCCCCCGGATCGGGAATGGCCCCGGAAAGCCTGGAAAAGAAGTACCAAATGTGGCATTTTTACTCATAGTTTAAAAACTATAATAAGAATAATGTGTTAGCCGAGACCTTCCTTTTATCCCGGTAATTTTGCCGCACCCCGGAGGTTGCCAACCGGGCTCCGTTTGTGACGATCGTCGCAATCCCGGCCTTTTTCGAGGTCCAACCGTTTGGGCACATGGTTTGCATAATTCAACCATGGACATATGGCTTAAGGGAGGAGTTTAATTTTTTGTTAACCACAGCCTCGGGTGAGGTGATGAAAGAAAAGTGCAGGACGCTTTTGGTCGCCGAGCACGGGTGTGAGTTGGCCCAGGGCCTGGATGCCTGGCTGCAGGAGCAAGGCCACCGGCTCAAAACCGCGGATAACATCAAAGACGTTCTCATGACCCTGCAAAACGAAAAGATCAACGTGCTGGTGATGGACGCCAGGTTACCCGAAGCCATAGGCTATGAGGCCATCTCCATCATCAAGGGGTTGCACCGGAAACTACCCATCATTATCACCGCAGACGAAAACAACCCGGAGCAGGAGTCCCGGATCAGGCAAAAGGGCATTTTTTATTATCACGTCATTTCCTTTGGCATGGATGAACTGATATTAGCCATCTCCAACGCCATGGTGCGCTCATCCCAATAAGCAAAAGGGGAGTTCGATGCAATTACAGGAAAAATTAGCTTCCGGCGAGTTTGTGATTCTGGCGGAGATGGAGCCGCCCAAAGGCACGGATGTCTCCGCCATGGTGGCCAACGCCGCCAGCGTCAAGCGGATGGTGGACGCCTTCGTGGTCCCCGAGATGGGCAACGCGGTCATGCGCATGAGTTCTCTGGGAGGCGCGCTCCTGCTGCAGAGCAAGGGCTTGGAAACGGTGATGCAGGTGTGCTGCCGGGACCGCAACCGGCTGGCCCTCCAGGGCGATTTGTTGGCAGCCCAGGCTCTGGGGGTGTCCACCGTAATGGCGGTGACCGGGGAAGAAATTACCCATGGCGACCATCACCAGGCCAAACCTTGCAATGACCTGGACCTGCTCGAACTGCTGGGCGCCATCCAGACCCTGCAGTCGGGCCGGGACCTGGCCGGGGTGGACCTCAAGGGGGCGCCCCAGTTCCTGGTGGGCTCCACGGTGAAGGTGCCGGCGGGCGATGCCGCGCTGGCGGCGGAGCTTAATGAGCTGGACCAAAAGATCGCGGCCGGGGCCCGGTTCTTCACCACCCCGCCGGTTTTTTACCCCGCGGGCCTGGAAGGCTTCCGGAAGCACCTGGGGGAGCGCCAGGCGGCCATCATTCCCACCGTCATGCTGCTGAAATCCGTGGGTATGGCCCGGTACATCAACCGGCATCTGGACCAGATGAAAATCCCGGAGGATTCCATCAACCGTATTCAAAAGGCCGCAGATCGGGTTCGGGAATGTGTGCAGATCGCCGCGGAAACCGTAGCCGCGTTGAAGGACAAGGGCTACCCCGGCGTGCTCATTTCCACCATCGGCTGGGAGGACAAGCTCCCCGCGATCCTGGCCGCAGCCGGAGTATGACCATCACTCCTGTAATTTTTTAAGGTACCCAATTATGGCCAAAGAGAAAGAGGAAAAAGTGACGAGCGGAGGCAATGGCGGCGGTAAGGTTGCCCCGGTGGGCTCCGTGATGGTAGTGGGCGGAGGCGTGGCTGGCATCCAGGCTTCCCTGGATCTCGCCAACTCCGGTTTCTATGTCCATCTGGTGGAGGCCAAGTCGGCCATTGGCGGCGTCATGGCCCAGCTGGACAAGACCTTTCCCACCAACGACTGCTCCATGTGCATCATTTCGCCCAAGCTGGTGGAATGCGGGCGGCACCTGAACATTGAAATTCACCCCCTCACCGAAGTGGCGGCCATCGGCGGCGAGCCGGGAAACCTCAAAGTCACCCTGAGAAAAGAGCCCCGGTATGTCGACCCGGCCAAGTGCACCGGCTGTGGCGAATGCGCCAACGTCTGCCCGGTGATTATGAAAGATGAGTTCAACCAGGGCCTGGCCGACTGGCATGCGGCCTACCGCCTCTATCCTCAGGCCATCCCCGCGGCCTTCGGCATCAAGAAGCTGGACCGGGCCCCCTGCACCCTCACCTGCCCGGCGGAGATCAACGTCCAGGGCTACGTGCAACTGGTCAAGATGGGGAAATACGAAGAAGCGGTGAAGCTCATCATGGAGCGGCTGCCGCTGCCCGGAGTTCTGGGCCGGGTCTGCCCGCACCCCTGCGAGGCCAAGTGCCGCCGGGGGGAGCTGGACGAACCGGTGGCCATCTGTTCCCTGAAGCGCTTCGCCGCGGACCAGGTGGACCTGGGGACCATTGCCCCGCCCCTGGTGGAAGCCCGGCCTGAGAAGATCGCCATTGTGGGCTCAGGCCCGGCCGGGCTGACTTGCGCCTACCACCTGGCCCGGCAGGGCTACCGCCCCACTATCTTCGAGGCCCTCCCCAAGGCCGGGGGGATGCTCCGGGTGGGGATCCCCGACTACCGGCTGCCCAAGGATGTCCTGGACCAGGAGATCGACAGCATCCTGCGCCTGGGCGTGACCTTAAAGACCGACACCGCCCTGGGGCGGGATTTCACCCTGGACGGGCTCTTTGACGAAGGCTACCGGGCGGTGTTCCTGGGCATCGGCTGCCACGTGGGCAAACCCCTGGGGGTCGTCAATGAGGAGGCCCCGGGCGTGGTCCAGGGGGTGGAGTTCCTCAGGCGCCACAACCTGGGCGAGCCCCAGGAGATCGGCAAGTCTCTGGCGGTCATCGGCGGCGGCAACGTGGCCATCGACGTGGCCTGCACCGCCCGGCGCCTGGGCTCGGACGTCACCATCGTCTACCGCCGCTCCCGGGAGGAGATGCCGGCCTTTGAGCACGAAATCGAGCAGGCCCTGTGCGAGGGCGTCAAGATAATTTATCTGGCCGCGCCCCTGGAAGTGATAGTGGGCGAAGGCGGCAAGGCGGTGGGGCTCCTCTGCCAGAAGATGGAGCTGGGTGAACCCGACGCCTCAGGGCGCCGCAAACCCGTGCCCATCCCCAACGAGACCTTTGAGCTGCCCGTGGACATGATCGTCCCCGCCATCGGCCAGGAAGCGGCCCAGGGGCCGCTCGACGACTGCGGCGTCAAGCTCTCCAAATGGGGCACCATCGAAGTGGATGAAACGACTTATGAGACGTCCCGGCCCGGGGTCTTCGCGGCGGGGGACGTGCACACCGGCCCCTGGATTGCGGTGGAGGCGGTGGGCGGCGGCATCGAGGCCGCGGAATCCATCCACCGCTACTTGCGGGGCCTGGACCTGCGGGAAGGCCGCAGCGAGGGCGAGGAGGCCCACAAGCGCTGGGCCGCGGTGCCCAAGGACGAGGAAGGCCAGCCCCGGGAGGTCATGACCACCCTGCCGCCCGAGTTCAGCTGCTGTTCCTTTGAGGAGATCGCCAAGGGGTACACCGAGGAGCAGGCGAAGCGGGAGGCCGAGAGATGCCTCAACTGCGGTATCTGCTCCGAATGCATGCAGTGCGTGGCGGCCTGCCAGGCCGGCGCCATCCAGCATAACCAGAAACCAGAAAGCCGGGAGGTGGAGGTGGGGGCCGTTATCCTCTCCCCCGGCTTCCAGGTCTTCGATCCCGGCAAATATCAGACTTATCAATACGCCAATCACCCCAACGTGGTCACTTCCCTGGAGTTCGAGCGCATCCTCAGCGCTTCGGGGCCCTTCGGCGGCCATCTGGTGCGGCCTTCGGACCACAAAGAGCCCCAGAAGATCGCCTGGCTGCAGTGCGTGGGCTCCCGGGACGTGAAGTTCCACTCGTACTGCTCGTCGGTGTGCTGTATGTACGCCATCAAAGAGGCGGTCATCGCCAAGGAGCACGCGCCCTACGATCTCGACGCCGCCATCTTCTTCATGGATATGCGCACCTTCGGCAAGGACTTCGAACAGTACTACAACCGGGCCAAGGACGAACAGGGGGTGCGGTTCATCCGCTCCCGGGTCCACACCATCGACCCGGCGGAGGATGGCAACCTCAAGATCTCCTATACGGACGAAACCGGCGAGAAGAAATCCGAAGTCTTCGACCTGGTGGTCCTGTCCGCGGGCATGGAGGTGAGCGACGCCGCCAGGAGGCTGGCGGCGACCGTGGGGGTGGACCTGAACCGCCACGACTTTGTGGCCACGGACCCTCTGGCGCCGGTGGCCGCCTCCCGGCCCGGCGTCTACGTCTGCGGCGCCATGCAAGGCCCCAAGGATATCCCCGAATCGGTGATGCAGGCCTCCGCAGCCGCGGGCGCGGTGAGCGCCTCCCTGGGTGAGGCCCGCTGGACCCGGACCAAGACCCGGGAGATCCCGGAGCAGAAGGCCATCCGGCCGGAGGACACGCCCCGTATCGGGGTCTTCGTCTGCAACTGCGGCATCAATATCGGCGGCATCATCAACATACCGGAACTCAATAAGTACGCGGCCACCCTGCCCAACGTGGTGTACGTGGAGGACAACCTCTTCACCTGTTCCCAGGACACCCAGGTCACCATCACCAAGGTCATCGAGGAGCAAAACCTCAACCGCATGGTGGTGGCGGCTTGCACGCCCATCACCCATGAGGCCCTCTTCCGGGAGACCATGATCGACGCGGGCCTGAACAAGTACCTCTTCGAGATGGCCAACATCCGGAACCAGGACTCCTGGGTCCACATGAAAGAGCCCGCGGCGGCCACGGAAAAGGCCAAAGACCTGCTGCGCATGGCGGTGGCCCGGGCCGGCCTGCTCAAGCCCCTGATGGAAAAGCCCCTGACCGTCAACCAGCGGGCCGTGGTCATCGGCGGCGGGGTGGCGGGGCTGAACGCCGCCCTAAACCTGGCGGACCAGGGGTTCGAGACCATTGTCCTGGAAAAAGAAAATGAGTTGGGCGGCAACGCCTTAAAGATCCACCACACCATCGAAGGCGCCGACGTGCACGCCTATCTGGAGGAGCTCATCGGCAAGGTCAAGCGCCACGATAAGATCCAGGTCCTCACCGGGGCACTGGTGGTGGGCTTCAGAGGCTACAAAGGCAACTTCACCACGGAAGTTCTGGTGGGGCCCGGCATGTACGAGCGGAAAATCGACCACGGGGTCACCGTGGTGGCCACCGGGGCCCACGAATACCAGCCCAAGGAGTTCGCCTACGGCGAGCATCCGCGGGTGATGACCCAGATGGAGTTGGGGGGCTTGCTGCAACGGAGCCCGGCGGAAGCGGACAAGTGGAAACGGGTGGCCATGATTCAATGCGTGGGCTCCCGGAACGAAGAGAACCCCAACTGCAGCCGCATCTGCTGCCAGGGGGCGGTGAAGTACGCCCTGCAGTTGAAGGACCTCAACCCCGAGATGGACGTGGTCATCCTGTACCGGGATATGCGCACCTACGGGTTGCTGGAGGATTACTACAAGGAGGCCCGGGACCAGGGGGTCATCTTTGCCCGCTTCGATCCGGACCGGGTCCCCCAGGTCAACGTTGACGACGGTAAATTGAGCCTTACCTTCATCGACCACGTGCTGGAGCGTCCCGTGACCCTGCCGGTGGATGCGGTGATCCTGAGCGCCGGGGCCCGGGCCAACGATACCGAGGAATTGGCCTCGCTCCTGAAGATCCCCAGAAACGCCGCGGGGTTCTTCATCGAGGCCCACGCCAAGCTGCGGCCGGTGGACTTCGCCTCGGAGGGCATCTTCCTCTGCGGTATGGCCCACTCGCCCAAGCTCATCAGCGAGTCCATCGCCCAGGCCCAGGCCGCGGCGTCCCGGGCCGGGGCCTTCCTGGCGGACGTCAACCAGACCATCAGCGGGGTCACGGCCCACGTAGAGCCGGACCGTTGCGCCGCCTGCCTGGTGTGCGTCCGGACCTGTCCGTACGGGGTGCCCCAGATCAACCGGGACAACGTCTCGGAGATCAACGAAGCGCTGTGCCAGGGCTGCGGCACCTGCGCCTCGGAGTGCCCGGCCAAGGTAATTCAGGTGGCCCATTTTGAGGACGACCAGCTCGCAGCTAAGATAAAAACCTTGTTTTAAAGTTTCTAGTAGTTTGAGTTTCGAGAAGAAAAAAACGGGACGTATCAAGATATGGTTGCAAGGTTTGAGGTAAGCGAGCAGCTGAGAAAATGCCCCTGCCCCCCCTTTAATAAAAGGGGGGTAAGGTCACCCTTTTAAAAAGGGGGATTTAGGGGGGATTTTAAAGTGAGGCGAACTATCGTGAAAAGCTCAACTGAAAACTCGAAACTGGAAACCCGAAACTTAAAAGGAGTCGAGGATGGAGAACTTTGAACCAAAGATCGTCGGGTTTTGCTGCCACTACTGAGCGTATTCCGCTGCGGACCTGGCAGGTTCGATGAGACTGCAGTACCCGACCACCATCCGCATCATCGAAGTCCCCTGCACCGGCAAGGTGGACATCATGCACCTGCTGCTGGCCTTCGAGCAGGGGGCCGATGGCGTCGTAGTGGTGGGCTGTATGGAGGGCGACTGCCACTATATGGCAGGTAACCTCTATGCCAAAAAACGGGTCCAGCGCGCCAAGGAGATCCTCGACCAGGTGGGTATCGGCGGCGAGCGGTTGGCCATGTATAACCTTTCCTCCGGTATGGGGGGGAGGTTCGCTGAGATTGTCCGGGAGATGACCAGCAAGATCATGGAGCTGGGGCCAAGCCCCATCAGGATTGCAACGGGAACGGCCGCAAGGCCCAGCGCGGAGGTAACCACATGATTAAGGCAGTGCCCAAACCCTTGGAAGAAGTCATAGGCAGGGTGCAAGACTTCAATAAAGTGCTCATCGCGGGCTGCGACGGCTGCGTCACCGTGTGCGAGGCCGGAGGCTTGAAGGAGGCCAAGATTCTGGCTTCGGCCCTGAGGCTATACTACACCCAGGCGGGCAAGCAGGCCCAGGTCGACGAAACCAGCCTGACCCGCCAGTGTGAAAAGGAGTACCTGGCGCAGCTCTCGGACAAGATCGACGGTTACGACGCCGTGGTCTCCCTGGCCTGCGGCGTCGGGGCCCAGTACCTGGCGGAGATGTACGACAACAAGATCGTGTACCCGGGAGTGGACACCTGTTTCCTGGGGGTCAACGAAGAGCGGGGCCTCTACTCGGAGCGCTGCCAGGCCTGCGGCCAGTGCATCCTGGCGGATACCGGCGGCGTCTGCCCCATCGCCCGCTGCTCCAAGCGCATGCTCAACGGCCCCTGCGGCGGCTCGGAAAACGGCAAGTGCGAAATCAACCCGGACGTGCCCTGCGGCTGGCAGTTGATCTACGAGCGCCTGAAGACCCTGGGCCAGCTGGACCGTTTTGAAAAACCCGTGGAGCCCAAGGATTGGAAGACTTCCCGGGATGGCGGACCCCGCAAGATCGTGAGAGAGGACTTACGGATATGACGACGACTCCCAGCAAACTCCAGAAGATGATTGCCTCGGGCCACCTCGCGGTCACCTCGGAGGTGGGTCCGCCCAGGAGCGCCGACGGTCAGGTCATCGACCACAAGGCCAAACTGATCCAGGATTACGTGGACGCCATCAACGTCACCGACAATCAGACCTCGGTGTGCCGCCTGTGCAGCCTGGCCGCCTGCATCAAATTGAAGCTCCTGGGCCTGGAGCCGGTCTTGCAGATGGTGACCCGGGACCGGAACCGCATCGCGCTCCAGAGCGACATCCTGGGGGCCGCGTCCTTCGGGATCAACAACATCCTCTGCCTCACCGGGGACCACCAGCACTTCGGCGACCATTCCAACTGCGCCAACGTCTTTGACCTGGACTCCACCCAACTGGCCATGACGGTCAGGATGATGCGGGATGAAGGGAAACTCCTGGGCGGCTACGAATTCGAGGTGCGGCCCCAGATGTTTATCGGCGCGGCGGCCAACCCCTTCGCGGGCCCCAACGTGGAGCTGCGGGCGGCGCGCCTCGCCAAGAAGGTGGCCGCGGGCGTCCAGTTCGTCCAGACCCAGTGCATTTACAACATGGACACCTTCAAGACCTTCATGAAGCTCTGCGTGGACCGGGGCCTCACTGAGAAGTGCGCCATCCTGGCGGGCATCACCCCCATGAAAAACGTGGGCATGGCCAGGTACATGCAAAAACGGGTGCCGGGCATCGATGTGCCCGATGCCATCGTCAAGCGCATGGGAGGCGTCCCCAAGGAAAAACAGGCCGAG
This sequence comes from uncultured delta proteobacterium, assembly GCA_963790655.1. Classification (GTDB taxonomy): domain Bacteria; phylum Desulfobacterota; class Desulfobaccia; order Desulfobaccales; family 0-14-0-80-60-11; genus DASWLF01. The sequence continues at coordinate 10,914 of CAWBPT010000037.1, forward strand.
GAAGGCATCAACCTGGCGGTGGAGCAGATCGAGGAAATCAAGGAAATCCCGGGCATCAAAGGCTTCCACCTCATGGCCATCGAGTGGGAGGAAAAGGTGCCGGAAATCGTGGAACGCATCGGCTTGTATCCCCGGCCCAAGCTCAACGGGGGCTAATAGATTAACAAGTTGGGAAGACAGGAAAAATCTTTTTTGTCATTCTCCGCGCCGCGCAGAATCTCATGTTTAGAGATTCTGCGGTCGCTTCGCTCCCTCAGCATGACAGCTGGGCGCCACCATTCGCTGGGGCGATTTGCCGGCCTCAAGAGCCTTGTAATTTAAAGATTTTAAGTTCATAATGGATTTACGCTCATCTCGAAAGGGGAGGTCTCATGTCGAAAAAGTACGTATTGATCGTTGACGACGATCCTGATCTGGTGGAAACCGTATCCATGATGCTGGAAAGCAAGGGCTACGAGGTGGGGAAGGCCTACGACGGGATCGAAGGGGAAGAAGCCATAAAGAAACGCCGTCCGGACGTCTTGATCCTGGACGTGATGATGCCGCGGAAAAACGGTTACCAGCTGTGTAAGGAATTGAAATCCAACAAGTGGACCCAGGAGATCCCCATCGTGCTGCTCACCGCGGTAGGGGAGGCGGTGCCCACCACCACTTACAGCCACGCCGAAGGCATGGCCACCGAGGCGGAAGACTACATCCCCAAGCCGGTGGATGCCAAGACCCTGGTGGAGGCTGTGGAAAGATTACTCTAAAATTTCTTAGGCATGTGCCTGACCAACTTTGGACATCCAGAGGATCAGAATTGGGGGCCTTAAAGTCCTGGAGGGGGGCGCCTGCGTGGTGTCCTCCTCCCCCCGGGGCGAAGACCGCCTGGCGGCGCGGGTTGGCGCGCCCCTGGCCCAGAACAAGATCAACCTGACTTTCTTAACCCACGTGGCCGGCGACCGGGAAGTCCTGTGCACTGCCGGCGAAGCCGGGGAAGCCGCCCTAACCCTTTTAAGAACCCACACCGACCCCGGCGGCGACGTGCATTTGCAGCCCGGCACCGCCATCTTGTCCCTCTATCCCCACGACAAGCGCCCCGAGATCATCGGCAATTTTATCCGCAGCCTGGCCCGGGCCCGGGTCATCATCCACGGCCTGGCCAGTTCCCCTGCCGCCATCTCCGTGGTGCTCTCCTCCAGGCGGAAGAAGGCCGCGGTGCAGCAGTTGTTCGAGGATTTCCAGTTTTCCTCCTTCGCCTCCCCCAAAGAGTTTTTTGAGGCCCAGCCCCCGCCGAAAGAATATGTGGAAAAAGTAGTGGCCACCTACCAGGAAAAGACTATCAAGGTTTACTGGATCGTGCCGCAGCCGGACCTGGACCTCTGGGGCTTGAGTATTTCCTCGGCGGAGATCCTGGAAGGCCTGGCCAACGCCCTGATGGATCTGGCGGACCTGGGGTTGAAGGTCCCGTTTCTGGTGGCCATCCCCGGCTTGGGAGGCAAGGAATTCATCGTATCTTTCAGCACGGCCCGCCCCCCGGAGGCCGCGGACCAGGGCAACGAGGTGCGGCGCCTTCTAAAAAAGCAATTGCCCGAGGCCAGGCCCATGCGACTCACCCAGGTGGCAGGGATTTTCCTGCACGGCCCCCACTTCGGCGACCGCTACGGCATCGTCCATACCCTGCTGGAGGCCCTGGAACGGGCCCAGGTGCGTCTCCTGGCCTTGAGCTGCACCATCTCCTCCATCTCGTTGATTATCCGGCAGCAGGAACTGGCCGCGGCGCAACTGATTCTGGGAAAGACCTTCGAGGCCCCGGTGGAGTGCGCCCCCGTGGCGGCGAGCCGGTAAGGGGAGAAAGATATGTTCAAGTATGGCTTTGGCAGCGGATGTTAGCGTTGTCTTCCAGAATACCTTACATTAAGAAATCGGCTTTTCCCCCTCCCCCTTGAGGGGGGAGGGTCAGGGTGGGGGTGATAATTTACATTATTATTCCGCGGTTTCGCCACCCTCCCCCCAACCCCCTCCCCTCAAGGGAGGGGGAGTTTAAGGCCTCAGGATAATTAAAGATAACTGTGGGGCGATATTAAAGAATTCACAGTATCAGGGTGAACCGGGTCCACCGGTCTTTAGCGAAAATAACAGGCCATGGCTCAAAAAAAGAACCCCAATCCGGCCGGACCGGAGCTTGCCGCCAAAGCCGAGGAAGCCCCTTTGCTGGCGGAGTGCTATGCCCCGCTGCTGGCCGATTTTCCCGACCCGGTCTTGATTGCGGACAGCCACAAAAAGGTGGTCTACCTGAACCGGGCCGCCGCCAAGATCTTCGGGGAGGCCCTGCGGCTGGGGGATTTATGCCCCATCTGTTCTCAGCTCACGGGCCTGCCCCTGAGTGTGGACGGCACGGTGCGCCGGGACCGCTGCCTGAAGCATGGCGAGAGCCTGAACCGGGCCCCCATCTTGTTGAATTCCCGCTGGTCCACCAGCGTCCCTCTGACGGTCACGGCCATCCCCATCAAGGGCCCGGAGGAAGAGCCGGCCGGCTGCTTTGTGGTGCTCAGGGAGCATGCGGATCTCTTGGCCCACCCGGTGGTGCAGCTGCAGATGGCGACGCTCTCCAGCATCCTGGAAAATTTCCCCATGCCCTTCTTCATGGTGGACCCCGACCTGGTGCTCACCTACATCAACGACCGCATGGAGAAGCTCACCGGGTACTCCCGCAACGAGGTGGTGGGTCGCAAGACCTGCGGGGAAGTGCTCAACACCGTGCAGTGCCGAACCTGCGACTGCGTCCTGAAGCAGGTCATGGAGCACAAACGGCCCATTTCCGGGGTGCGGCGGGTGGTGCGGGACCGCCAGGGGCGGGAAATCCCGGTGACGGTGTCGGCCTCCATCATCACCGACCCCTCGGGCCGGGTCATCGGCGGCTTCGAGGCCGTTCGGGACATCACGCCCATCATGGAGGCGGAAAGGAAGATCGATCTGCTCACCGAGCTAACCCAGGAAGGCATCCTGATGGTAGATGAGAATCAGCGCATCCTGTTTGCCAATTCCAGGATGGCGGAAATCGTCGGCCGAACGAAGGAAGAGTTGAAGGGCAAGGAGATAGGCGAGATCCTCTCACCCCAGCATCATCGAATGGCGGCGGAGTTGGCCCGCCTGGTGGAGGAGGGCCACCAGGAGGAATCGCAATTTTGCAGTACTCTGGACCGGCCGGATTCGGAAGGTGAGAGCCGCGTCTTCGAGACCTGCATGGCGGCTTCCCGGATTGGGAAAACCATTCTCACCTGTCTTTACCTCCGTGACCTGACCTATCGCATCAAGATCCACGACCAACTGCAAAAAACCAACACTTTTCTTAATAACATCATCCGCTGCTCGGTGGATGGCATCGTGGTGATTGACACCAAAGGGAGTCCCCTGATCTTCAGTGAGGGAGCCGAGCGCATCCTGGGTTATTCGTCCGGCGAAATCATCGCCAACAAAGAAGGTTTCCGCCGGTTTTACCCTATCGAATTAGCCAGAGAGATGAAGCGCCGGATGCTCAGCGACGAATACGGCCCCCCGGACCGACTGAATACCACGCAGATCAACTTTTATAATAAAAATGGGGAAGAAATTCCGGTCAACTTTTCCGCGGCCATTATCCGGGAGAAGGGGCGCGAGGTTGGCAGCGTCGGCATTTTCTCAGACCTGCGTGAACATCTGAAAATGCGCAAGGCACTGGAAGAAAGCCGTATTCAACTTATACAGGCTGAAAAGATTGCCTCCCTCGGGCAGCTGGCCGCCGGGGTAGCCCATGAAATCAATAATCCCCTGGCCGGCATCCTCATTTATGCTGAAATATTGCAGCGGGATATGGAGGAGGAGGATATAGGCCGTCAGCATGTGGAGGAAATCATCAACCAAACCCTGCGTTGCAAAGACATTGTCACCCGCCTGCTGGAATTCAGCCGACAGTCTGTGGGGCAAAAAACACTTATAGATCTGAACGATATTATCTCGCGTTGTGAGAAACTTATTGGCAACCAGGTTCTTTTCCACAATATCGAGATCAAACTGGCTCTTAACTCCGACCTGCCCCAGATTTTTGCTGATCCAGGCGAACTCCAGCAGGTTTTTACCAATCTATTTCTCAATGCCGCAGACGCCATGAAGGGACGGGGCACGATCACCATTACCAGCCGTACTGCCCCTAAGAGAGATGGGGTGATCATTACTTTTACGGATACCGGCGGTGGCATTCCACCGGAACTCCGGGATAAAATCTTTGAGCCCTTTTTTACTACCAAACCTCCAGGTAAAGGCACCGGCCTGGGTCTCTCCATTGTCTACGGGGTCATTCAACGACATGGCGGAAGTATCGAGGTGGAGAGCCCGCCCGGTGGCGGCACTACTTTTACCATTCGACTGCCCCTGGATTCTAAGGAAATCCAGGAGTATATGGGGTCAGGATAGGTTTGTCATGCAATCAGCCGTTAGCAATCAGGCCTCAGCGCAATAGCTCAGATCAAGGATCCCCTAAAGCTGACTGCTGATCGCTTATCAAAAGGTAAAATATAATGGACCAGCACACGATATTAGTGGTGGACGACGAACAGGTGCTTCGAGATGGCTGTACCCTAATTCTCAAGCCTAAAGGCTACCGAGTGCTAACCGCCGCCAACGGCAAGCAAGCCATGGCAGTGCTGGCCGCGGCACCCGTCAATGTGATCCTCTGCGACTTGAAGATGCCCGTGATGGGCGCCCTGGAGGTCCTGGAGGAGACCTCCGTCCGCTTCCCCGACATCCCGGTGATCATCATGACCGGTCTCGGCACCGTGGCCGACGCAGTGGAGTGTATGAAAAAGGGGGCTTACGACTTTGTCACCAAGCCCTTCAGCATCGATCACCTCACCATGGTGGTCAAACGCGCCCTGGACAAGCAGCTCCTGGAAAAACGCACCCGCCAACTTCAGGAAGAGCAAGCCAGAAATCTTTATAACCTGGCCATGGAGCAGAGCCGGTTGCTCGCGGTGGTCAACTGCATGGGGGACGGAGTGCTGGTGACCAACCGGGAATCTGAAGTAGTCCTGTGCAACGCGGCGCTTAAACAACTGCTGGGACTCTCCCATCCCTTGCCCCAGCCCGGACCTCTTAAAGATTACCTGGGGGAAGAGACTTTTCAAAAAGCCGTTCAAACCTTGCTCGCCGACGCGGCGCGGGAACCGGGAAAGTGCATCTCCCAGGAGCTGAGTAAAGGCCGGCTGCATCTCAGGTATCTCTCGGCGCCGTTCTTCGGGCCGGATCAGCAAGTACTGGGCACGGTTACGGTTTTTCATGATATAACTTTCTTTAAAGAACTGGATGAAATGAAAAACGACTTCGTGCGCATGGTGTCCCACGAATTGCGCTCCCCCCTGGCGGCCATCAAGCAGCAGCACGCCGTGATCCTGGACGGCCTGGCCGGGGATCTCACGGAGAAGCAGAAAGAATTGTTGACCCGGGCCCATGGCAAGATCCAGGGTTTGCTGGACCTGATCAACGATCTTCTGGACCTCGCCAAGATGGAGGCCGGACATGGCCAGTTGGAGCAGGTCCCCCTGGCCCTGGGAGAAGTGCTGACCGACGTGGTGGAGCTTTTGCGGGCCAAGGCGGAAGGGCAAGGGGTCACCCTGAAGCTGGAGCTTCCCGGGGATCTGCCCCTCATCCGGGCCGACCGCCGCAGCATGGAAGAAGTCTTCACCAACCTGGTGGCCAACGCGGTCAACTACTCTCCGGACGGGGGCGACGTCCAGGTTGCGGCGTTGTCCCACGGGGACTACGTGGAAGTTCGGGTGGCCGACCACGGTATCGGCATCGAACCGGGGGAGGTCGCCAAAATATTTGACAAATTCTACCGGGTGAAACATCCTAAGACCCGGCAGGTCATCGGCACCGGCCTGGGTTTGTCCCTGGTCAAGGGCCTCATTGAGGCCCACCGCGGCTCCGTGGAAGTGGAGAGCCAGGTGGGGGTGGGCTCCACCTTCCGGGTCTTTCTTCCCATAGCTCCTGGTTGAAAGGGGTTTGATGCAGGAAAGCGATATAAGCCGCCAAATCCTGGTGGTGGATGACGAAGAAGCGGTGCGCAGCGGCATTGCCCAGGTTTTATCCCGGCGGGACCTGTCGGTGGCCACCGCCGCCAGCGCCGGTGAAGCCCTGGAGATCCTGGCCCGGCACTCCTTCGCCATCATCCTTCTGGACATCAAGCTCCCCGACATCGACGGCATCGAGTTCCTGAGGCTGCTCCGCCAAGACTTCCCGGAAACCGAGATCATCATGATCACCGGCTACCCCACCATCCAGGGGGCCGTGGAAAGCATCAAACTGGGGGCCCTGGACTACCTGGTGAAGCCTTTTCGCATTGACGAACTGGAAACCGTGGTGGAGAAGGCCCGGGAGCACCTCAGTCAAAAATCCCGGCACAAGCGGCCCGAGGCCGAAGAAACCGGGGACCTGGGCCTGGATTTCATCATCGGTGAGAGCCCGCCCATGCAGCACCTTTACGCCAAGATCCGGCGGGCCGCCCCCAGCGACAGCACCGTGCTCTTGACCGGCGAGTCCGGCACCGGCAAGGAACTGGTGGCCCGGGCCATTCACCTCTTAAGCCCCCGCAAGGACAACGAGTTCGTGGCGGTGGACTGCTCGGCCCTGGTGGAGACCCTGCTGGAAAGCGAACTCTTCGGCCACGTCAAGGGCTCCTTCACCGGGGCGCTGCAGACCAAGCACGGGCTCTTCGAACTGGCCAATCACGGCACCTTTTTCTTTGACGAGATCACCAACCTCAGCCTCAACATCCAGGCCAAGCTCCTCCGGGTCATCCAGGAACGGGAATTCATGAAGGTGGGGAGCCAGAAGCGCATCAAGCTGGACATCCGCATCATCGCCTCGTCCAACCGGGATCTGCAAGAAGCCATCAAGGCCGGCACCTTCCGGGAGGACCTGTTCTACCGCTTGAGCGTCATCCCCATCCACCTGCCCCCCTTGCGGGAGCGCACCGGGGACATCCCGCTCCTGGTGGAGCATTTTCTGAAGAAGTACAGTGAGAAAGGCAACCGGGAAGTCACGGGGATCTTCCCCAAGGCCATGAAGCTCTTAGAGGCCTATTCCTGGCCGGGGAACGTCCGGGAGCTGGAGCACACCATCGAGCGCATCGTCATCCTGGAAGACGGCGAGGTCATCCAGCCGGAGCACCTGCCCAGCTTCATCATCCAGAGGCAGGGGGAGTTCCAGGTGTTTTCCGAGGAAAACTTCACCCTGGAGGAGCTGGAGAAGCGTTACATCCAGTTCATCCTGCGGCGCACCCGGGGCCGGCGGCAGGACGCGGCCCGCATCCTGGGCATTAACCGTAAGACCTTGAGCCACAAGATCGAAAAGTTTAATTTGCAGGTGAACTTTTAATACCGTTTTGGTTTTTTGGGTAAGAAATGGTCCATCGCCGCGGGGGATGTAAGGGCGTGATTGATCACACCCTTGCGGGCGCAAGAAATTGCGAGGTCAACTTTAATACCGGGTGCGCTCATACAGGTAATTTATCTTTTGTAGCGACCCAGGTGTCCGCCCTGGATTTAAGGCCCACGCCCCAATAGGCAAGAGCTTTACTTACCTCTATATGCTGAATTGCAAAAAATAGGGCGGGGTTGAAACCCGCCCTTATATTTTTGGTTTACCTCAGGCCCCTAGCTAAATTTACTTTTCGCCGGCCCGGGCCTTCTTGAGCATGGCGATGGGTTTGGCCATGTCCAACACATGGGTGTGAATCATCGCCACGGTGTTCCCGGGGGTCCCCATCATGAGATGGCAGGGGTCTAAACCGGATTTCAGGCGGCAACCCAGCCCCAGAAAGGTGACGTCGGGCACGTCCTGAAGCAGGGGAAGGGCGGTGATATCGGCGCAGCCCCCCAAAGCCCCGCCCGATTGCGGCAGTTCCATCCTGCCCCCCTTGTCGTAATTTACCGCATAGAGGAGCCACATAACCTGCTCGCTGTTGGCCGTGAAGACCACCACCTGGGGAAGCTCCTCAAAGGCGGACAGAGGCGCAATGAACGCCGCCCGGGTCTTGCCTTTTTCCAGGTAGGTGGATTGGAGAATGGTGGCGGCGGCCGCTTCTTCCGAGCCATAAAGCCCCACGCCATATTTTTCCAACACCCCGTCATCCAGAAACGCCTCCCGGTCTTTTTCGAACCCCAGCACCGAGGTTCCCAGCTTGCAGCCCAGTTGCTCGCCCTTGAGGAGCAGGGTTCTGCCTTCCCCGGCCAGCACCAGGGCCTGGCAATAACTTTTAAAATTCCCCGGGGTAAAGGCAAGGTGCGAGGGGATGGGGTCGGTTTCTGCGTAAAGGGTGACTCCCACGGGTTCATAGCGCAACTCCAGGCTGGCCGTCAGGTCCCGGGAAATGGTCTTGAAGTCAATCATTAAGGGCTCCATTATCTCTGGTGGTTTGAGGGTTATGAATTTTTTAGCACAGATTCCCCTTCCCGGCAACGGTCCCGAAGCCTTGGAGATTAGGGAAAGGGCCATCTTAACATAACGCCGGACCCTGACATCTAATCTTGCAAGAATGGCGGATGACGCGGCCTATACTCCAGAGGCGGTGTCCTCTATCGCCAGGAAATTGAGGCTGGGAGGCGCTTCTTGACCTTCTCAAATCTTTCAGGAGGATAATGGCAATGCGGAAATGGACCAAGAACGCCATGGTGGCTCTGCTCGCGGGCTCTCTCTCGCTGGGTAGCCTGCCCTCCCTGGCGCAGACGACCAACAGCCCCGGCATCGACGCCCGGGAAGCCAACCAGCAGAGGCGCATTATGCAAGGGGTGGAATCCGGGCAAGTCACCCCCAAGGAGTTCAACCACCTGGAAAAACAGCAGGCACGCACCCAGGCAATGGAGGCCAGGATGAAGGCCGACGGCAATCTGACCCCCCGGGAGCGAGCCAGGCTCAACAAACGGCTGGACAAGACCAGCCGCAAAGTCTACCGGGCCAAACATAATGACAAGACGGTGAACTGACTTTTTGCCGGGGCGCCTCCCCGGGTGCGCCTTGCCGAATTTTTTTTCCGGCCTGCTCTGCTACGCTGACGGAGGAGGCCTTTTATTTTTCTGCCCGTGTTTCCCCGCATTTGTTCCGAGGTATTTCCATCTTGGTATTTCCAGGTTTAATGCTTAATAATAAAAAGTAATACCTCTGCGAAAATCTAAATGTAGGATAGCCGCCCTCGGCTATCCATACGTCATCTAGGCGCAGGCGAGACGGCAACTTTGTCTAAAAAATCAAGCCCGGGAGCGTGAAGATGGAGATTCCGGAAACGATGCGGGCCATGGTGCTGGAAGCGGCAGGGAGGCCTTTGCAAGCCCGGGAGGTACCGGTGCCCCGGCCGGGCCCGGACCAGGTGCTCATTCGGGTCCACGCCTGCGGGGTCTGCCGCACCGATTTGCACATTGTGGACGGCGAACTCACCGAACCCAAACTGCCCCTGATCCTGGGCCACGAAATCGTGGGCACCGTGGCGGCGATGGGTGAGGCCGTGACCCAGTTCCGCCCGGGGGACCGCATCGGGGTGCCGTGGCTGGGCCGCACCTGCGGCCGCTGCCGCTACTGCTTGCGCGGCCAGGAAAACCTGTGCGACTTCCCCCAGTTCACCGGCTACACCCTGGATGGGGGCTACGCCCAATACGCCGTGGCCCATGAGCACTACACCTTTTACCTGCCCCAGGGCTACGGCGAAGCTGAGCTGGCTCCCCTGCTCTGCGCCGGGCTCATCGGTTACCGCTCCTACCGGATGGCGGGCGAAAACGTGGAGCGCCTGGGGATTTACGGGTTCGGCGCCGCGGCCCACATCCTCATCCAGGTGGCGGCGTACCAGGGGAAGCGCGTCTTTGCCTTCACCCGCCCGGGCGACACCGAAACCCAGGAGTTCGCCCGGCGGTTGGGGGCCGTTTGGGCCGGGGGCTCCGATACGCTCCCCCCGGAGGAACTGGACGCGGCCATCATCTTTGCGCCGGTGGGGGCGCTCATCCCCGCGGCCCTAAGGGCCACCGCCAAGGGCGGCACGGTGGTGAGCGGCGGCATCCATATGAGCGACATCCCGTCCTTCCCCTACGACATCCTCTGGGGCGAGCGGGTGGTGCGTTCTGTCGCCAACCTCACCCGCCGGGACGGCGAGGAATTTCTTACCATCGCCCCCAAAGTTCCCGTCAAAACCGAGGTCCAGCTTTTTCCCCTAATGGAAGCCAACGACGCCCTGAACCGTCTGCGCGCCGGCCAGATCCAGGGGGCTGCGGTGCTGGTGGTGAGCGAGTGACAGGATAGTTGAGGGGAGGGCCGGGGGACAAAAGCCCCCCGCCCTCCCCTCAAACTCCCCTCCCCACCCCCATTAAGAGGCCGGAAAAGGCGGGGCAACGCCCCGACTTTTCCGACCTTGATATCTGCAAGTGTCAATCAGCGTTAATGAAATCCAATTTCAAAAGTTAATGAGGCCCTAATACCTTAAAGCTATTTGCCACCCGGCCCTCCTCTCAACTTGCCTTGCGGATGAACTCCCCGGGGAAATGTGAAGTGCAGGCCATGACGTGGGTGATAGCTTCCCGGTCGTATTCGTCGCCGGAGCGGTAGGTGCGGAAAAAGCGGTTGAGCTTGGCCACCCGGTCCGGGTCCGCCCCCACGGCCTGGAGGCCCAGGGAAACGCCGTAGTTGGTGAAGGCGAACTTGACCTGGGGGAGATGCGGGTAACGGCAGAAATAGCCGGGCGGGTCGAGCCACATGCGGTCCAGGGCGGCCAGGGAGCGCTGCCGCTGAAGGATGGCCCAGGGCTCGCCCGGGAAAAAGTGGGTGAACCAGAGCATCATGCCCAGGCCCAGGTCCTGCTGGATTTCCAGGTCCTGGTAGCTCAACTCCACCAGTTCTTTCATCTCGCCGATTTCCTCGGCCAGCTCCCGGGGGGCCAGGGTGCGGTAGACCACGTAGCCGTGAAAGGCATCCAGGGCCCCGAAGCCGTACCCCGGATAGGGCCCGCTCAGGTCCTCCCGCATCTTCCAGAACACGCCCACCCCGGGCCGTACAAAGGGGTGATGAATCTCCCGCACCAGCGCCACGGCCCGCTCCCGGTAGGCCGGCTCGATGTGGCCCAAGCGGCCCAGGGCATAGACCCACATGGCGAGATAATGGAAGTACTGGCCGTCCCGGTCCGGGGCCTCGCCGATACGGATTCCTGAGGGCCGGCCCAGGACCCGGTCCACCTCCGCGACCACCCACCGGGCCTGATCCAGATATTGCTCCTCTTTGAGTTCGCGGTAGAGGGACGTGAGGAGCACCACGCCGAAGGCGTCGGTCCAGAGGTAGCGCCCCCCATTGGGCCAGATTTGCTCTTCCCGCATCCAGCGCAGCTTGTCGAGAACTGCGGCAATGGCTTTATCCATTAAAGCTCCTTAGGCTTATTAATGGTAGGGGAAAAAGATTCATTCACCCCCACCCCAACCCTCCCCCCTCAAGGGGGAGGGAGCCCCATCTGAATGCTGGGTGTTTTAAGTCCCCCTTTCTTAAAGGGGGATTTAGGGGGATTATTAAGTGGTTATTTAATCCCCCTTACCTCCCTTTAGAAAAAGGGGGGAAAAAACCATTGTTTTAAATGTCACTGCAATAATGAAACAGCATAATAGTTCTTTCTGATAAGTGCAGCGATGAGGTTCCGCGAGCCCCTTACAAAAAAGTCCCCCGGACCTCCCCTCAAACAACTCTTTCACCATCCATTTATTCCGCCGGGTAGCCGTATTTGCCTTTCAGGGGGATGTAAGCCACCTGTTCCACCACTTCTTCGCACCATCTCTGGGGCCCCAGACGGATGACCAGCACCAGGTCCTGAACCTGGTGGGGCGGGCCCACCGGGCCGACGAGGCGCCCCCCCACGGCCAGTTGCTCCAGCAACGGAGGCGGCACCCGAGGGGCCGCGGCCGTAAAACAGATGCGGTCATAGGGGGCCAGGGGCGGGTAACCCAGGGAGCCATCCCGGTTAATGAGCAAGATCTGGTGATAACCCAGGCGGAGCAAGTTTTCCCGGGCAAAGGCAAAGGTTAAGGGGTCAATCTCCAGGGTCACCACCACCCCTGCCGATTCCACCACTTCCCAGGCCAGGGCGGCGCCATAGCCGGAGCCGCTGCCCACCTCCAGAAAGCAGTGGCCCCGGTCCAGATGCAGGGCCTCGTAGAATAGGGGATAGCTGTGGGGGCAGGAGATGGTGGCCTCCCCCGGCAGGGGCAAGGGCACTTCCTGGTAGGCATAGTCCCGGTAGGGCTCCGGGATAAAGGCCTCCCGGGGGACTCGGAGCATGGCCTGCCGCAGCCGGGGGGAACGCAACAACCCCCGGGCTCGAAGCTCCTGCACCTTGTCACGGCGCTCCCTGGCAAACTCCCGGGGAGTCTTGAAGGAGGGCACAGGCGGCGGAATAATCCAGCCTACCGGCATAAATCCCCTTGGGGTAGGAAATTAAGGGAAAGTTAATACCGGCAAAGCGGATAAACCAGGGGGGACTTCGTTTATCCCAAACCGGGGTAAGCGCCTTTCACCCTGCGGATCGTGCTGTGGAGTCTTCCCCGGACCTGCCGCGGCCCGCTTTGGCGCCGAATAGCCGCAGCAACTCCGCCCGGGTTTGCGCGGCAAAGTCGTCCGTCAGGGCGTAATCCCAGTGATGGCGGCGGAAAAATTGCCGGACCTGGCTGCGGTAGTTCAAGGGGTCCATCATGACGAAACCCACAAAGGGCCCGATGAGGTCATAGAGCCTGGCCGGTTGCATGGGTAGCATGGGGGCGATGAACACCCAGGGCTCCAAGCCCGCGGCGTGTAATGCTTTCAAAGCCGCGACCCTGGCCCCGATGGGCGGCGCCTGGGGCTCCAGTATTTTTCGGACCCGGTCGTCATCCGTGGGGATGGAAAGGCCCACGGTGGCGCCGGGCGCCGCAGCCAAAAGATCCAGGTCCCGGGTCACCAGGGGAGACCGGGTCAGGATATCGATGCCCCAGCCGAATTCTATTAATAATTCCAGGCACTGCCGGGTGAGCCGGTGGCGGCCCTCTGCGGGCTGGTACGGGTCGCAGACGCTGGAGAGCAGAGCCCTGGCAACCTGCTTTTTTCTCCGGAGCTCACCCCGCAAAACCTGGGCGATATTGATTTTGGCCTCCACGAAGCTACCCCAGGGAGCGCCCCGATGGTGGCGGGCAAATTTGCCCATGAAGGCGGCGTAGCAATAGCGGCAGCCGTGGCCGCAACCCAGGTAGGGGTTGATGACGTATTCCACTCCCGGAATCCCGGATTTAACCAGGGCCGTTTTGACGGTTATTTCAGTGAGGTGCATAGATTTTTGCCATGGGGTCGGGTCCCATGACGGTTATAATGGAGCTCTACAAAAACTTATTTGCGGGAAGGGGCGTGCTTTCATCCGGCCCCTCCCCTGAATTGAGTTCCCACAAATACATTATATATAATATTAGGCATGGTTGAAGCGTCTCGAACGACGGGAAGCATTGCAAAATTATGCCGGTAAAGATCGATAAGCCGAAGATAGTTTTCATCTGCCTGGGGAATTCATGCCGCAGCATCATGGCCGAAGCCCTGGCCAGACATATTTTCGGAGGAACCCTGGTGGCGGCCTCCGCCGGGATAAACCCCCTGGGGGTGGTGGCCCGGGAAACGCTCCAGGTGTTGGCGGAAATTGGGGTGAGCGCCGCAGGGCTGCGCTCCAAGGGGCTGGGGGAAGTTGATTTCCAGGGTTGCCGTCTGATCGTCAACCTGACGGATTATTCCCTGGGAACCCTTATTCCCGCCTCCGGCAAGGGGATGGTGATCAATCGGGTCGTTATCGACCCGTACGGGGGCAGCCTGGAGCTTTACCGGCGGACCAGGGATGACATCCGCCGCTTTCTGGTGGAAGAGCTTTTACCCGAAATCAGCCCATAAAAAAGGCGGCCTGAGGCCGCCTAATGATTATCCGGAATTCCCAAGTGGGTCAGCGTTAACGGTAACCGCGACCCCGGCCGCCCCCGCCGCCAAAGGAGCCTTTTTGCTGCGGCCTGGCTTCGTTGACTGTCAGGGTGCGCCCCTCTACTTCCTTGCCGTTGAGCATGGAAATGGCCTTCTGGCCTTCCGCTTTGGTTTCCATCTCCACAAAGCCAAAGCCCCGGGGCAGACCCGTTTGCCGGTCGGTGATGATCTTGGCTGAAGCCACATTGCCGGCCTCGGAAAAGAGTTCCTTCAACTGGTCTTCGGTAATCTGCTGGGGCAGGTTGCCCACGTATAATTTTATGCTCATATCTTCTCTCCTTGTCGGTCTTGCCGGGGTGCACTCCGTGCCAAGCAGGGTTACCTTGCCTGGGGACCAAACGTCAAAACTCCGAGGGTCCTGGGACCGCCGGAGTTTTGACTTCAGGCTTCACATGCTAAATCTTGACCACGTTCTGGGCTTGGGCCCCTTTGGGACCCTGGACCACCTCAAACTCCACCTCCTGGTCCTCTGCCAGGGAGCGGAAGCCTTCGCCCTGGATGGCGCTGTGATGCACAAACACGTCCGGACCACTTTCCCGGGAGATGAAACCAAAGCCCTTGGAGTCATTGAACCATTTTACCCTACCAGTTTCCTTCATGCTGAAAGAACCTCCTACCGATGGTGCCATAATTTTCCTGCCAAAAAAGCAGGGCGCGCAGCAGTCAGCAAAAAAAAATCGGCGAGAAATTAGCATCCCCGTCCGATTTGTGCCCAGGACTTATGGCCCTGCTTTCAGTCTGACATGCTAAACGGGTCATATAATATAACAGAATTCTGTAATGTCAAGACAATTAACTGCCTCGACCCCGGCGATGGTCCTGTTTCCCGGGTCGATTATCCGGCGTCGGAGAAAGAAAAGTCGTAGCCCCCGGCTTCCTTACTTCAGGGATGGGGGATGGCCATATCGAAATGGTATTCCCCCGGGGTCTCTTCCATGAACTCCTCGGCGCGAAATCCCGGGATCAGCTGCTGTAAAATTTTCAGAATCCCTGCTTCATCGTTCCGGCTGATGGATTTCTCCAAGCGAGTGACGGCCTCATCCAGGTCAATCATGAAAGGACTGGCGCCGTTTTCCGCAATGAATATCTTGTAATGGCCGGTTCTGCCGCATACTTCGCCAGGGGCAAACAGTTCTTCGTAGAGTTTCTCGCCCGGGCGCAATCCGGTAAAAATGATATCCAGGTCTTGCCCCACCTTAAAGCCCGACAGTCTGATCATGTCTCGGGCCAGGTCGGTAATTTTAATGGGTTCCCCCATATCCAGGACGAACACCTCACCGCCTTTTCCCATGGTGGCGGCCTGGAGGACTAATTGCACTGCCTCGGGAATGGTCATGAAATAACGCCGCATCTCCGGATGAGTAACGGTAACGGGGCCGCCTTGGGCGATCTGCTGTTTGAAAGTATTTAAGACACTGCCCCGGCTCCCCAAGACGTTGCCGAACCGGACGGTGCAATAAGGTTTCTTCTGAGTCCTGGCTGCCTGATACACCAAATATTCGGCAATCCTTTTGCTGGCGCCCATAATACTGGTGGGGTTAATGGCTTTGTCCGAGGAAATCATGAGAAAATGCTCCACCCCCATGGCCATGGAGACTTGCAACAACGTACGCGTGCCCACCACATTGTTGAGGACGGCTTCTGCCGGGTTCATTTCCATCAGAGGCACGTGCTTATGGGCTGCCGCATGGAAAACAATTTCCGGTCGATATTTTTGGAAGGTATGGCGCAAACGGTGAGCGGAGCGAATATCGGCAATTATGGGGATGACCCGGCAAGCCTTCGACAAAGAAGCCAGCGCGGGCCTGCCGGCGCCATCGCCCTCAACCTTCCCGGCTATGGTCCCAGCTAGGGAGGGTCTCTTGAGAACTATCCTTTGGGAGAGTTCATGGTGGATATCAAAAATTCTATTTTCGCCGTGCCCCAACACCAGCAGTTCCGCGGGGCCCAAGTCCAGCAACTGGCGGCAGAGCTCGCTGCCTATGGACCCGCCTCCGCCGGTAACCATGACTTTCTTGCCGCGAATCAATTGCTTGACCAGGGTGAAGTCGGTCTCCACCGGATTCCGGCGCAATAAATCTTCGATCTGGACGTTGCGCAATTGGCTGACGGTGACGGCGCCTCCCAACAGTTCATAAATTCCCGGCATAATCTTGGTCTCGAGGCCGAGGTCTTTGCAGACGTTGACAATTTCCCGGACAACTTTCCCATGAACCCCGGGCATGGCAATGATTAATCGGTCCACCCGGTGGCTGGCCAACAATCCTTGAATATCATGCCTTGAACCCAGTACCGGCACCCCGTGAATGGCCAGTCTCTGCTTGTTGGGATCGTCATCCAGAAAGCCAACGACCTTCAGGCCCAGCTGAGGATTGCGGAGGATCTCTTTAAAGATCATGGACCCGGCTTTGCCCGCACCCATAATCAACACCCGAAGGGCAGAGCCGTTCCCATCATGGGCGTAAAGATGGCGCCTGGAGATTAAAACCCGGATGGCAAAGCGCGGTCCCGCGGCAAATGCCAGGGAGATGAGCAGGAAAATGAGCGGGATGGAGCGAGGTAAGACGGCGAACCCGGGTAAAGCAAAGGTCCTGAAGACGTAACTGATTAGAGCGGTCAACAGGATCGCCGAGATGCTCGACTTGCATAATAACAACAATTCATCTATGGAAGCAATCTGCCAATAACGCCGGTAAACTCCCATTTTACAGAAAACGCCAAGATTAACGATTAATGCAACTAAAGTAAAAAATCCCCAGGTCATCCAATAACTATCAAGGCAGATTTTTTCCAATCTGAGCACAAAGCTGAGATAGGAGGCAATAATAACGGCCGCCACGTCAAAAATAAAGAAATGCCGGTTGCGTAGTCTAGAGGCCATCATAATTGCGGTTACCCATCAATAAACGGTAGCCCCCGGTAAAACGGCCGGGCTCCCAAGCGGCGAGCCTGGCGGTTTAATGGGTGTGGGTGAGGTTAATCTTCCCGGTCATTAAATGAATCGGCAGATCCCTGAATAAGTTAGGCGATTTTTTTTAAGTTGCGGATTCGTTTGCTTTAGGGGCCGGTTTTCGGGCAGGATAGTCCACCCGGGTTATTCCTCCGGGCGACGCAATAGATGATTTTCCGGTCAAAGGTCCTGGCTCCGGCAGGGAGGCGTTCCAGGGGGTATAAGGCGGCGAGGCCCTCCTGCACCTCCCGGGGCAGGGGGGAGAGCTTGCCATAGAAAATTCGCTTGAAGCGGGCCCGGCCTTCCAGAGATTGGGGCAGCAAATCCAGGGCCACCACCAGCCGGCGGATTAGCGAGACCAATTTCTGGGGGAAAGAAGCGACTTGGGCGGGAAAAGCCCCGTAAAATTCCAGGTCGGTAAAGTTCGTCAGACTTAATAAGTCACCCAGTTCTGGCACGGAATAGTAGCGGGTGCTGAAGGGACTGGGCCCGAACTCGGTCCAATCTTTATTGACCGTGGAGATGAGGAGGATGCCGTCGTCAGCCAGCACCCGCCGGACCTCGGCCAGGAAGCCGGCCGCATTTTGGAGGTAGTAGATGGCTTCCAGAATGACCACCAAATCAAAGGAGCCGCTCCGGAAAGGCAGGTGATGCGCGTCCAGCCGGAGCAGGGGGACGCGCTGCCGGTAATGGGACCGGGCCAGACGGAGGAGGTTTTCGGTATAATCCCCCCCCACCGCCAGACTGGCGTCCCGAGCCAGATAACCCAGGCCCAGGCCGGCGCCGCAGGCGACCTCCAGAACTCGCCGGCCCCCGGCATATCGCGACGCGGTGTGGTAGCGGTGATACAGCCGGGCCAGTTGCTCCCCGGTGGCCCGGCCGCCGGGTATTTCGGTAACGGCGCGGTAATCATCGGTCAGGCCAGCCGGTATCCCCTCGGACCCACCCTTCATCCCAGTAAGCCTCGCTGCAGATGCGCTCTCACCTTCTTTAAGGTTTCTTCTTGCTTGCAGAAGGCGAACCTCACCAGGTTCTTCCCCTTGGCCGCCTCGGAGTAGAAGGAGGACCCCGGAACGGTGGCCACTCCGGCGATTTCCAGCAGTTTCAAGCTAAAGGCGAAATCGTCGTTCACCCCGAACCGGGCCCGCAAGGCCTCGGTTCCGGCGAGGAGGTAATAAGACCCTTGGGGCAGGGAGACCCGGAATCCCGTTTCCAGCAACGCCTGGAAAAGGAGCTTCCTGGCGCGGTGATAGCGGGTTTGCAGCTGCTCGTAGTAGGCAGCCGGCGATTTAAGGGCAAAGGCGGCCGCGGCCTGGAAGGGCGTAGGCGCGCCCACCGTCAAGAAATCGTGCACCTTCCTGATGCGGCCGGTGATTTTCTCCGGGGCGATGGCCCAACCCACGCGCCACCCGGTGACGCAGTAGGTCTTGGAAACGGAATTAATGGTGATGGTGCGGTCCCGCATCCCATCCAAGGAGGCCAGGGAAATATGTTCCGCCCCATCGTAAAGAATGTGCTCGTAGATTTCGTCGGTGATGGCCAGGCAATCCCATTTAAGGCAAAGCCGGGAGATCTCCGTCAGCTCCTCCCGGGAGAAAACCTTCCCGGTGGGATTATTGGGAGTGTTGATGATAATCGCCTTGGTATGTGGGCCGAAAGCCGCCGCCAGCTCCTCCGGGTCATACTTCCATTCCGGCGGTTTCAGGGCCACGTATCTGGGGCGGGCTCCCGAGAGAATGGCGTCCGGCCCGTAATTTTCATAGAAAGGCTCGAACACGATGATCTCATCTCCCGGGTTGACCACGGCCTTGAGGGAGGCGATCATGGCTTCGGTGGCCCCGCAGGTCACGGTGATCTCCGTTTCCGGGTCGCAGCGCAGGCCGTTGTAACTCCGGGCCTGCGCGGCAATGGCCTCCCGCAGGTTCCTCTCGCCATAAGTAATGGGATATTGGTTGTGACCTTGGCGGATGGCCTGGACCGCGGCTTCCTTGATTTCCTTGGGGGCGTCGAAGTCCGGGAAGCCCTGGGCCAGGTTATATCCTCCTTGGACCTCGCAAATCCTGGTCATCTCCCGGATAACCGACTCTTCGAACCTTTCGGTTATGTAGGATAAAGGCTTCATAGGTTCCCCTGCCGGCAAATTTATCCCGTTATACCATGGGGCTGTGGCTCTGGGCATAATCCATCATCCTCTTTTCTAATTCTGATAAAACCGGCGCACCACTTCAATGACGTAATCCACCTCCTGGTCGCTGAGGTCCACGTGCAGGGGGAGGGAACAGACTTCCCGGCTCAGGGCCTCGGTTTCCGGGAACCCCCGGTCCTCCAGTTTCAAGGCTGCATGGCGGTAATAAGGCCTCCGGAACTGGGTCAGGACCTCCACCCCGTTCTGCTGCAGGTACCGGGAAAAGTCATTTCCCCGGCGGGCCCGGACCACATAATTTTGGTACACATGATCCCGGCGGGGGTCGCCGTAATGGGGCAGCGCCAGATCCGGCAAGTCGTTGAGGCCCTCCCGGTAGCGCGCCGCGATGGCCCTTCTTCTGTCGATCCATTGGGGGAGTTTGCGCAACTTTACTTCCAGAAAGGCGGCCTGAAGATTATCCAGCAGGCAGGTGAACCCATGGCCGTGGTATTCCCCCGTCTGCCGGTCTTCGCCGTTGTACCGCATGCGGATGGCAAACTGGGCCACCCGGGGGTCGTCTGTAGTGATGGCGCCGCCATCACCGTAGCCTCCCAGGATTTTAAAGGGGTAGAAACTCCAGCAGCCGGCGAGACCCCAGGCGCCGGCCCCTTTTCCCAGCATCCTGGCCCCCAGGCTCTGGCAGGCGTCCTCAATTACCACCAGGCCGTAAGTTCGGGCCAGATCCATAATGCGCATCATATCGGCCATATAGCCGTTCAGGTGTACCGGGATAATGCCTCGGGTGCGCGGGGTGATGGCGGCTTCGATTTTTTCCGGGTCCAGGTTGAAGTCGGCTCCCACATCCACCAGCACCGGTTTGGCTCCCGTATTAACCACCGCGGAGGCCGTGGCCACGAAGGTGTGGGCCGGCACGATAACCTCATGGCCCGCGCCGATGCCCATGGCCTTAAGAGAAAGGTGCAAGGCGTCGTAGCCACTGTTCAAGCCCACGGCGTACCTGGTCCCCACGAATTTTGCCAGGGAGTCTTCAAAGCTCTTCAGCTGGCCGCGGTCTATCAAGTCGCCCTGGGACATCACCCCAAAGTAAGCGGCATCGAGCTCCTCTTTGAGCAACAGATAGTTTTTGGCCGGATTAACGAACCTGACCCTGTACGGCATAGAAGTTAAAATCTCCTGTTTCCTGGAGCAGTGCTTCCATCACCCGGGCGGCAATGGCAGGGGGCGACAGGCCGTAGATTTCCCTTAAGTAATCCTGGTCTCCCACTTCGCTGGAGAATCCTTCCTTCAGGCCCAGGCGCAGCAGCCGGGCCCTGGGGGCGGCAAGTTCGGCCAAAACCTCCGCCACCCCTCCCCCCAGGCCGCCGATGGTGCTGTGTTCTTCCACGGTCACCAGGAGCTGCGAGGTGGCCGCCAGTTCCGCCAGCAGGCTCCGGTCCAGAGGCTTTAAGGTATGAAAACTGTAAAGGGACGCCTGCAGGCCCTGCTCGGCCAACAGCTTGCGGGCCTGCACCGCGTTCTGCAGGATGCCCCCGGTGGCCAGCAGGGCCACCGGGCCTCCGGCAAATAAGCGGATGGCCTTCCCCAGGGCAAAATCCGGCACCTGGCGGTGAACTCGGGGTTCATTCCCCCGGCCCAGGCGCAGGTAACCGGGGCCCGGGGTTTGGTAAAGGCTCTTGGTCGCCAGGATGGTTTCAGTTACGTCTCCGGGCGCCACCACGGTCATCTGGGGCAGGGCCCGCATAATGGCCAGATCTTCGGTGGCGTGATGGCTGACGCCCAGAGGACCGTAGCAAAAGCCCCCGCCGATGCTGACGATTTTGACCTTGGCCTGATGGTAACAGACGTCGTTCCTGATCTGTTCCAGGCACCTCAAGGTGTTGAAGTTGCCGATGGAATAAGTGAATACGGTCTTGCCTTCCAGGGCCAGGCCCGCGGCAATCCCGGTCATATTCTGTTCCGCTACTCCCACGTTGAGAAACTGGCGGGGCAGCTCCAGGGCAAACCGGTCCAAGACGCCAAACCCCAAATCCGCGGTGAGGAGCAGGACCTCCTGATCCCGGCGGGCCAAATCCATCAGGGTCTCAACAAAAGCGTCACGCATCCTGCCCCCCCTCCAACTCGGCCAGGGCCGCGGCAAACTCCGCCCCCTGGGGGCTGCGGTAATGCCAGAGGACCGAATTTTCCATGAAAGAGACCCCCTTGCCCTTGGTGGTGTGGGCCAGCACGCAGGTAGGCCCCCCGGCCTCCCGGGGATTGACGTTAAGGCTGCGGCCGAGTTCCCGGTGGTTATGCCCGTCTACCTCGGTAACCCGCCAGCCAAAGGCCCGCCACTTATCCGCCAGAGGTTCCAAATTCAAAGTCTCAGCCACGGGGCCCAGGCTCTGGAGCTGGTTATAATCCACGATGGCCACCAGATTGGCAAGGCGGTGGTGGGCGGCAAAGAGAATGGCCTCCCAGTTGGACCCCTCGTCCAGTTCGCCGTCGCTCAAGAGCACAAAGACCCGGTGGCTTTTGCCTTCCAGGCGGGCGGCGTAAGCCATGCCCGCGCCCACCGGCAGGCCGTGCCCTAAGGAGCCGGTGGAAAACTCCACTCCGGGGACCCCCAGATGGGACACATGGCCGCAAAGGGGGCTCCCCCGGCCGCAATGGTTCTCCAGCCAGTCCACGGGAAAGAATCCGGTCTCCGCCAGGGCGGCATAAACGCCGGCGCCCGCGTGCCCCTTGCTCAGAATGAACCGGTCCCGCCCGGGCCACCTGGGGTCCCGGGGACGTTTACGTAAGACCTTGCCGTACAAGACCGCGATAATGTCGGCCATGGACAAAACCGAAGCCACATGGGAGCTTTTGCCTGCATGGGTCATCTTCACCGCATGTTTTCTGATCTTCAGGCTCAGTTGCTTGGTATTCATGGCAGTAAGACTCCGGGAGCTACAGCCCTGTTTCTTTGAGGGCGCCGGCCGGAACCCGGCGCTTAAGCGATGCCACCGCCCTGCGGCGAGGCTTGAAAATTTCTCGGAGGGTCAGGAAAATAATTTTAAGATCCGTGGTCCAGGAGACCTCCCTGGCATACTGCAGTTGCAACTTTAATTTTGTGGGTCTGATAAGCTCCAGGTAGGCTTTTTCCGGATCATCCGCGCCGGCAAGGAGGGTCCCCTCAGCGGAATTCCAGATGGACGCCCAATCGGTTATCCCCGGCCGCAAGTTCAGGATGGCCTTTTCTTCTGCGGTATAGAGATCGGTATAGTATTTTACTTCCGGCCGGGGACCGACGAGGCTCATCTGCCCCAATATCACATTGAGCAACTGGGGTAATTCATCCAATTTGTATTTCCGTAAGGTTCGGCCCACAAAAGTAATGCGGGGATCATCATCCGGGGTGGAGGGGCCGCCCATCTTCTCGGCGCCGCCACCATGGACCGGAACTTGAAAATCCTGAAGGGCTGGCCAAAGCGCCCCACCCGCCACCCCGGTAAAAAACCGGGCCGCCGTCGGCTATCTTGATCAACAAGGCGACGATGAGAAACAAGGGGCTCAATACTATCAAGCCCACACCTGAGACACTCAGGTCGAAAAGGCGTTTGCTCATGGAACTGCCTCCTTGAGGGCGGGATTGCGTTGCCGTCTCACCTGCCGGGAATCTATTGCCGCCAAGATAACCGCCGGAGGTCCTGAAGCGCCGGCCAGCCATAGTAACCGGAAGTTACGGGAGCCTCGCCGCCTACCTCGAGGCCCGGGGGAAAACCGCCCCGGCTCTCGATCTTTTGCAGCAAATCGGCCAGCAAGGCCCCCCCTTTCTGCTTTTTCTCCAGTAACAGGTCGAAGAAGGTAGGAAAATCGCTGATGGCAACTCTGTCCCGGGCGAGGATCTTTCCCGAGTCCACCTTTGCCACCATTTCATGGATGGAGATATATCCCCAAGGTTCGTGGTTATATACTTCCCAGAAGGTTCCGAAGTGGCCGCGATACTTGGGCAAAAGTCCGTTGTGGACATTTATGGTGCCAAGTAAGGGTATCTCCAGAATCTCCGGTCTTAAAATTACCGGCGAACCGATGGAAAGCAGAATATCCGGCTGGATTTCCTGCAGACAAGAGATGGCGGCCGCATCGTTGATCCTGGGCCAGGTTAGGATGCGGGTGGCAGTACCTCCCATAAATTCCGGCCAGGGAAGATGTAACCCTCGCCGGGCATCAACGCGGGTGGGGATATGGGCCCGGGCCCGCAATAACCGGATCATCCCGGTAAAAGACAGCAACTTGCAGGAAGCCGCCACCTTTTCCCGGAGATTGAAGCTGCGCTCCTTTCTTTCGGGCAGCATGATGATGGCGGAGATGGGGGGGCCGCCCGCATCCTGATAAGCTTTGGCAAAGACTCCCCCCAGGGGATCACCTTTCGTGGTGACCAGAACCAGGTCCATCAATTTCCTCTGAGAGCAAGCGGGGTTGGTACCCCAGGCTGAGGATGAAAGAGACGAGATGCTGGAGCAAGGCGAAATTCTCGGGGCCGAGGCCGCGACGGTATCTCCTGGGCTCATTGGCGGGGACCTGCTGCTCCCCCGGCGGGACGAATTCCCCGGGATGGAGATAAAACACCAGCACCGGGGAGATTTTGGACAGCCGCCGCACCGCCAGGGAGACGAGGCGGCGGCCCAGCACCCTGAGTCCGCTCATATTTATGGGAACGCATAGATAGGCGGACGGGGGCACTTCCAGGATGGGGGACTCCCCCGGGTGTCCCAGGTGCCGGGCGCTGGGATGGTACGGGGCTAAAGGGGCGTTAAAGTACTTGAGGTAGTTGCACTGCCCGTAGCCGAAATCGAAGCGCCGGGCCGGGACGGAAGAATCCAGCCGGTAACCTTCCTCGGTCAAAACCCGAAAGGTCGTTTCGCTGACCCAAAGATTGGGGGCGCGAAACATCACCGGGGCCACCCCGGTTACCCGGGCGATGGCGGCCGTGGCTCGGGCGATGCACTGCCTTTGTTCTTCATAGGAGTTGCCCAGATAGTTTTCCTGATTGTTAAGGCCATGCTCCCAACCATGACAGCCGATCTCATGACCGTCCTGCAGGGCGTGGTCCAGATACTCGGGATAATCCAGGGCGAAGCGCCCGGCCACAAACAGAGTGGCGGGAAGGCCGAACCTCCGGCAGAACTTCAGCAGGTCCGCCAGCCCCTGCTGGGAACCGGGGATCCAATCCACATCAATGGTAAAATAGAATTTCACCTGAAATCCTCTAAGGCCTGGAGCCGGAATTAAAGGCAGATAACCAAGAGGGGGGCCAACTCTTAATGACCGCGGCACGGCCCGTGGTTATCACGGTCCGATTTGCCTGGCTTTTACCGGGGAGGAACCAAACCTGGCCATCTTCCCCAGGAGAACTTTGCCCAATCCCCAGAGACTGCCCAAGCCGTACGTCAGGTGCAGCGCGGCAAAGACGAGGGGCAGGGTGAAGAAATACCTGGGGTCCTTTGCCGCCCAGGCCGCCTGGGCGGACGCCGCCAGGTTCACCAACGTATATGACCCCGCCAGGACCAGGAAGGGCGCCCAGCCCCAGAGGCCGGCCAGGGCGAGGCCGGCCGAAACGCCCAACCCCGAGACAAAGGCCAGGGGGACGAGATGGCGCCAGGAAACGGGCAGAAAGCGCGAATGCAGCAGCGGTAGGGTTACCCAGAGGCCATTCCGCCAGCTGTGTTTTAGAAAGGAGGGCAAATCCGACCGGGCGTAATAGCAACTGATAATATCAGGAACCAAGAGGATCTGGCCCCCGGCCTTTCTCAGTCGATAGTTGAAGTCCATATCCTCGGTGGGTCCCACCTGCTCGTTAAACGGCCCCAACCTCTGCAGCCATTCTTTGCTGACGCAAAAAAAGGGTAAGGCATCCACCGGCCGCGGTTTGGAGTCATTGGTAAAGCGGTAGGAGGCATTGCCCACCCCGAAGGGATGGGACAGAGCCAGGGCTACGGCTCTGCCAATACAGGTATTGGTCCGGGGAATAATCTTCCATCTGCCGCCAACACTGGCCGCCTTATGGGCCAAGAGGGCCCTGACGCAGCGGCTGATATATTTTTGATGATAAGTGCAGTGCGCATCCATGCGGATGATGATGTCACCTTTAGCTTGGGCTACGGCCAGGTTCAGTGCGGCTGCCTGGATTTTTTTCGGGTTATCCAGCAATTTGATAAAGGGATATTTTTCCATATAGTTCGTGACGATGACTCTGGTGTCATCCAGGCTCATACCATCTGCCACGATTATTTCGAGGAACCTCTTGGGATAGTCATTGGCTAAAATGGAGTCGAGACACATATCGATGAAATTCGCTTCGTTCCTGCAAGGAATAATGATGGAGACCAGGGGGCAAGGAGCCATACCCGGTGCATTCAAGGCGGCGTTTGAGGTATTTTTCGTCATCGGCTGCATGATACCTTTCTGGTTAAAGGGTTCTTGGTTTCAATGGTCTCCGGATAAATGGTGGCTGATGATGTATAGCTGCCAGAGGCGAATCCAGTGTTGCTTGCCTTTCAAAAAATCCTGCCATTGTCCAGTGACAAAATCCTTAGGGAATATCCCGGAACGCTCCAGCTGCCGGAGACTTGCGGCCACCGGCTCCCGCAGTTCGCTGAGCAGCCATCGGTCGAAGGGCAGGGTGAAGCCAGATTTCCGCCGGGCCAGGATTTGACCGGGCAAAAGATCCTCCATGGCTTTAACCAGCAGGTATTTCTGTTCATAGTTGCCCCACTTCAAGGCAGGAGGCAGGCGCAGCACCAATTCCACCAGCAGGTGATCGATGAAGGGGACCCGGAGCTCCAGGCCGTGGGACATGCTCATGACATCGGCGTCCCGCAGCAAGGTATTTTTCATATAACCGCGCAATTCATGCCAGGAAAACCGATTCTCAAAACTGCCCCCGGTCTCTCCCTCCTCAGCCGGGGCGGGGGAAATATATCCCATCTCCCGTAATTGCCCCGGCGACCAGAAAGCCCGCATCCAGGAAAAGGCCTCCTCGTCTTTTGCGCTCCAGACAATCTCTCGAAGGCGTCCCAACCTGTCTTCTCGAAAAACCGGCAGCAGGTGGATCATGGGCTCCAGCACTTTCCAGCGCCGGGCTCTCCAGGCCTTGATCTGGCGGAACAGATCGTAGCCGAAAAAGAGCTCGTCCCCCCCCAGGCCACTCAGGGCCACCGTCAGGCCGGCCCCCCGGGCGGCTTTGCTGATAATCCAGGTATTGATGCCGTCCACGCTGGGTTGATCCTGGCATTGGACGGCCTGGGGCACCGCTTCTGTCACCTCCCGGGAAGACAGGGTGACGACTTGGTGATGGGTGCTGAACCGCCGGGCCACCAGATTTGCATAATTCGACTCATCGTAGCCGAATGCCGGGCAGGCCACGGTAAAGGTCTTGGTTTCGGAACTCAGTCCGGAGAGCACGGCCGCGACGATGCTGGAGTCGATACCTCCGGACAGAAAGACCCCCAGGGGCACATCGGAAACCGTGCGCAAGGCCACGGACTCTTCCAGCAACCTTTTGATTTCTCCCAGAGCTTCCCTTTCCGTAATCGCCAGTTCCGGGTTCAGGGAAGGATTCCAGTATCTCGTCTCCAGCCAGTGCCGGCCGTCCCAGGAGGCATAAGCCGCGGCCGGCAACGTCCGCAGGCCTTCCCACAAGGTGTAAGGCTCGCTGACACTGCCAAACTTCAGATAAGAACTCAAACCCTGATGGCTGAGATCCCAGGCGCGGGCGGGCATCAAGTCCCGCACCGCTCGGCACTCCGAGCCGAAGGCCAGGCCCTCCGGGCCGCGGTAGTAGTAAAGGGGCTTAATGCCCAGGCGATCCCGGATAAGCCAGAGGCGCTGGGGGCGGTTCTCCCAGAGCGCCAGGGCAAACATGCCCCGTAGCTGTTGGACAAAGGAGATGCCATGTTCGGCAAACAGCGCCAATATGACCTCGGTATCCGAATCCGATTGGAAGCGGTAACCCTTTTCCAGCAGGGGCCGGCGCAGTTGCCGGTAGTTGTAGATTTCGCCGTTGAAGATTACGACGTTACCGGTTTCCGGATCTATCATGGGCTGATGGCCGGCGGCGGACAGGTCCAGGATGGCCAGGCGGGTGTGCCCCAGCCACAAGCTCCCCCCGGGGGTTCCGCTCTGCCACTGGCCGGAGTCATCGGGCCCCCGGCGCTCCAGGAGCGTCAACGACCGGCTGGGGTCCAGGCGGAACCCGTCACCCATGAATCCCAAAAGACCGCACATAAGAAGGGGTGGTCCTTATAAATTGATTCAGACGTTCCCGGGGGAACTGGCGCCGACTTCCCGGTAAACCTGAAGATAGCGGTGCGCGGTTCTTTCCCAGCTGAAATTATCCCGCACCCATTTTCGGCTATGGCTGGCGAAGCCCCAGGGGTTTTGGGCCCGGGCCGCCCCGGTCTCCAGCATGGCCTGGGCCCACAGAGCGCGGTCCCACGGCAGCCAGCGCCCCAAACCGTGGGCCTCCAGGATCTGCCAGGGCGTCCCGGTACTGGCCAGCACCGGGGTTCCCGCAGAGAGCGCCTCCAGCACCACGTTGCCGAAACTCTCATGATAGGATGGGAAGACCAGGCAGGAGCTGTGTTGCAGCAAGGCCTTTTTCAGGGGCCCTTTGACGGGTCCGGGCATGATAACCCGGTGGGCCAGGTTCAGCTCCCCAATCTTCTGCCTCAAGTGATTGGCATGATCAGGATTGCCGCCATCTCCGCCGGCTAGCACCAACACCCCGTCAGGCTGCTTGGCTGCGGCCAGAGCCCAAGAATCCAGCAAAAATTCCAAGGCCTTTTCCCGGGAGAGCCTTCCCAGGAACAGAAATATTTTTTGGTGGGCCGCAATCCCCAACTCGGCGCCAAGGAGGTCCCGGGGCACGGGACTTTCGTAATCTGCCACCTCCACGCCGTTGGGAATCCAGAGCAAATTATCGGACTTAAGATGAGGCTTAAGGCCCTGCAGTTCCATCTGGCTGGCGCAGATTACCTTTCTGGCGCCTCGCAAAGCTTTCCGGGCAAAGAGCCGGGAGTATAAATACTTGGCAGTGCCTCGAGTTACTGCCCCTCGCTCCCTCCAGGATGTGATCTTATTCCCCAGGGGGGAAATTACGTATGGAATCCGCAGATATCTGGCAATATTTGCACCTATTATGGTTCCCAAAGTAAATATTTCCCGGAAATGAATCACATCAAATAATTTAAAATTTTTAATTAGAAAGGATATCAACCCGGGAGAGAGGTCAAACGGATAAGAGAACCACGAATGGAAGATAAAGAGATGGTCCTCCTGGTTTCTTATGACCTGGTTTCTGGTCCAGAGCAAGTTGGGGGTGCAAACAGTTACATTAAGGCCGTCGGCCCTCAAATAGCGTGTTAGCGCCCTGCCAGACGTAGATGCTCCATCGGATGGGTCCGGCAAGAAAATAGAATATAAAAGAATTTTCATCTTAATAAACTTCCTTTGAATTTAATGAATGACATGGACCGCTACAGTTATGTATGAATTTAAATATCATAAGTTAAATTCAATATTATTTTATATTTTCTTTAATACGATGGCCGTCTGGCCCACCAGAAAAGGAAGACACTTTTGTATAGCAAGATATAAGCAAGGAAACCTCTTGGATACAAACCTGCCAACCGGCGGTATAATCATACCTTTATTATAACTATAAATAATGGTTTTCGTTCCTACTCCAAACAGAGCGCAAATCCTTTTCTTGCTCAGAGCCATATAATTATCCCATGGACTTGAATACCTCCAATCGGCAAGGATGATGTACCCATTATCATTAACTACTCTTAAGATTTCTTTCGCTATCTTATGGGACAGTTTTGGGTCGGTAATCTGCATAAACATTGTTGATTCGGTGACGACATCAAACGAGTTATTGGGGAATGCCATACAACTTGCATCTCCACACAAGAAATTTATATTGGGAAACCGTTCTTTGGCCTTGACGACCAATTCATCCATAATATCAATTCCAAACAAGTTCACCGGATTAAACTTTAAACGAATGAAATTGATCAGACTCCATCCTTCTCCACAGCCAACGTCAAGTATTTTTGCCGTTTCTCTTTTAATATTAATCAACCGCAATGCAGAAATAATAGAAATATCATATGCCATATACTGCAATAATACTTCTGGATTATATAATAAATCGTTACGGTAGGCTCCCTTACGTTCCCAATATTCTTGATAGAAACTTATTGCCTCTTCTCGGGTGTTTTGGCCTGTTAACATACCACCAACCTCATAATTCATTCACAAAAGATACTGTCATGATTGATGTGTGAGTTATTTATTTAATTGCTCAAAAGGCAAGTATCTTTGGGCAACTATTTCCTGGTTGGTTGCTTAATATCTCCAAGTTTAAAATTAACTGGGATGCCAGACCTTGGAAAGAGCTGCCAAAACCTCTGGGACGGTGGTTTTCTCCAGGCAGGCGGCGGGTTCCGGAAGGCAGATCTCCTTGCCGCAATTAGCGCAGGGAACTTCATTTCTCAGAACCACGTGGTTGTTCCCGAAAGGAAACCAGAGCCGGGGACGCTCCCGGGAAGAGAACAGGGCCACGCACGGCACTCCCATGATGGCCGCCAGGTGCATGCTGCCCGTGTCGTTGCCGCAATAAACCCGGCAGCGCCCCAGGATGGCCGCGGTCTGGGCCAGGGTGGCGCCGCAGCCGGAGAAGCCGTATCCGGGCCACTCCTGGACCACGGCCTCCGCCAGGGGAGCTTCCTCCGGGCCGCCCACCACGACCAGAGCGGCGCCGGTCTGCCCGTGCCAGTATTGCCCTACCCGGATAAACCGCTCCAGAGGCCAGCGTTTGGCCGGCATCTTGCTGCCCGGGCACATGGCCAGGACCGGTCTGCCGTTAAGGCCCCATTCACGCCAGCGCGCCTCGGCCCAGGCGTCCTCCCGGCGGATGGCGCAGCGCGCCGGCGCCTGCACCGGCAGGCCGGAAGATTGCACCACCTTGAGGAGCCGCTCCGACTCCTTGGGCAGCGGGGGCTGTTCCCGCCGCCGCTCCCCGGCCCATTGCCAGGCGTGGCGGAATCCGTAGATCCGGCGAAACCCCAAGGATTTGAAGCAGAGCCAGTCTCTCAGCACCTGGGGTCTGGTGGCTGCAGCATAAGTGAGGTAAAACAGCGAGTCGTGGCGGCACTTCCCCAATTGTCTCTTCAGATCCAACCACTTGACGGGGATGGAATCCTCTAGGCAATAGGTAACCACTCCGTCAATAAAGGGGCTGAGACGGACCACGTCTTGTCCCGGCACGAAGGAGCCGCGGCGGAAGCGGTTGGTTAAGTAGATGATGGACTTGGAGGGGAGCAGACGTCGCAAGCCCTCGATGACCGGGAAGGCCACCAGGGTGTCGCCGAACTGGCCGGGACGGAAGAGGACGATTCTTCCCGGGAATCCCGTGATCTCTCCATGGCTGCTACCGCGTTGCCTTCAAAAAGGTAAATTCAGGAAGGGGCGTGATTTATCACGCCCGCCCATAATTTTGGGGTCCGGGGGCCATGAATTGCGCCCCTAGGCCTCCGATGCCGAGACCTTTGAGCGCAGCTCGATCTAAGATAAGGCCGGAACCGGAGATTGCTGCCCCGGGGCCGCCGCCGTACGGCTGCCCCTTTTAGCCAGGCGAAAGATTAACGCCACCATCACCATGACCAGCAGCATCCGCAGACCTTCGCAAAACCGCCGGGTAAAGGTATCAGAGGCAAAGATGAAGGTTTCCGCCAGAATCGGATAGAGGCAGACCATGGCGGGACCCAGTCCCTGTCGGCGCCTCGTAAAGTTCTCACATAAACGGCAGAGCCCCAGGGAGACCAGGCCCCCCAGAAAGACCGCGGTGAACCCGTAGTTCAGATAGAATTCGGCAATGGTTCCCGAGGGGCTGACCCCCAGGTCGTCGGTCATTACCCGGGTGGTGATATGGTGGAGTTCCTCCAGATCCGGTTTGTCGGGCCAGAAATAACGGGGGATATAGGCATAGAGGATGTGTCTGAAGGTCTCCCCCCGGGAGTAAGGAATCACCAAAGGAACGCTCTCCATTACGGCCGAGGCCGAGCGGGCGTCATACAGGCGATACATGGCATCATCCAGGATGCGCCACACCGGATTGCTTGCCAAAGAACTTTCCCTCTCATTCCGATAGTCCTCCTGGAGAAGGCCCTTGGAGGCCTCCAGTAAGACTTCCGCCACCTGGGCGGGGTCCAGAAACTGTCGGCTTGAGGTCACATTCAGGTAAACCAGATCAGGGGTCTTGCCCATTACGGTGAGGACCAGGGCTAAACTCACCCCCAGGAGGACCCATTGCCGCATTTTCAGCTGCCAGCCCAGAATCGTGCCAAACACCGCCGACCTTAAGAAAAACAGGATGATCTCATAGCGGTGCAGGGTGCAGACCATCATCAAGCCGTCCAGCCCCCAAAAGGCCAGGCCCGTCAGGCGCTGCCCCCGGGTACCGAAGGCCGCCAGGGCAAAATAGCATACCGGGTAATAGTAGTGGAAATTCAGGATAATCAGGCCCAACTCCTCGGAGCCGAGGAAGGCGATATCCGCACCTGCCAGGCGCGATTGCCACCCCTGGGTCAGCAGATAGGCGCGCCAGCCCATGCCAAAGACCAGAGGGGGAAGGAAGGTCCAGAGGAAGACGCCGAAATCCCCAGGCCGGGCTGAGAGTTTCAGGGGTTCCGGCTTCCGGGCCCCCCTTCCTACCAGTTCCCTGGCCAGAAACGGCAACCCCAGAACCCCTGCCCCCAGCAACACCAGGGGCAGACCCTCGAAATAGGGGGGCACGTAATAGTCCCAGGGCCGGAATTGCCAGTAAACCGAAGGGATGACATAGAGAAGCAGGATCCCCGCGGCAAACAGGCCGGTGGGGGAAGCCCACCGCAACGGATCGGAAGCGTGGCGATGCCAGACAAAGGCCCAGAGGGCCAGGGAGCTTACTCCGGTCAGCAGGATCTCACGCGGCATCGTCCCCCCTCCACTTTTCCCTCTCATCGCCCGGTCCGGCAGGGGCGGAATCAGGGATTGCCAGTCCCCGGGCCAATAACACCCGGGTAATAACCCGGGGGCCCGGATCTCCGCATTCGATGAGGTTATAGAGTCGAATGAGGGCGGCTGCCGGTTGCCACAACAGGTAGCGGCAGCAGGATTTGGCGCTCCAGAGGCCGGGCCCCGCGGGACGCACCTCCACCCGGGAGAATCCCGCCAACCGGAGAAGTTCTGTGGTGCGGTGGCAGGTGAATCCGGTGCGATGGGTCAGGTCACCGAAAAAAACCGCCCCGCCCCAGGGAGAATCGAAATTGGGAACCTGGATTATGACCATTCCTCCAGGTAAAAGGGCCTGGCGCACGTCCTGCAGCAAGGAGAGACCCTCTTCTTTGGCCAGGTGCTCCAGGAGGTCCATGGCCAGAATCAAGTGGTATCGGCGGCTTAGGCCCCTGAGATATCCCCGGGCGTCCCCTTGCTCTACCTTGAGGCCTTGGGCCCGGCAACAGGAGACGGCTTCGGGCCTGAGATCCAGGCCGGTGAGGCGCCGGTAGCCCCACCGCTTCAGGGCGGCCAACAGGCGCCCTTCGCCGCAGCCCAGATCCAGGATGGAGGCATCACGATCCTTAGGCAGCCAGCCCCTGAGATACCAGCCATAGGCCTTGGACCAGCCCTGGATGTCCAGGTCCGGGGGGAGACCCGCCCGATAGTGGCGATAGAAAACGGTGGAATCTGTCATGGGACGACTTTTTTGGATGGCTGAAGAAAAACGGGATTACCGAATAGCGAAGAGGACCTTCTCCAGCCTGGCCGGGTCCGAGACCGGCGCCGGGCTTGGGCTCCTGCCGTTGCGCCAGTCCACCTTGGGCTCGATAACTTCCTGGTGGATGCGCTCCTGGTAATTAAGAACGATGTTCAACAGGGAATCCAGGAGCGATTGGGAGAGAAAATGGGGTTCCAGCCCCAGGCTGAACAGTTTGGTATGCCTGGCGTTGTAATAGTGTTCTTCCTTCTCCACCCGGGGATTGGGCAGGTAAGCGATTTCCGCCTTAAAGCCAAAATGCTTTGCCGCGTCCTTCACCTTAAGGGCCAGTTCCAGGACGCTGAATTGCTCGGTGAACTGGTTCATGACCCGGTATTCGCCCAGTTTCGGGGGATGGAGCGCGGCCAGCTCAATGCAGCGCACCGTGTCCCGGATGTCGATGAAGCCCCGGGTCTGTCCGCCCTTGCCGTAAACGGTGAGGGGGTGGCCGCTGGCCGCCTGGACGCAAAAGCGGTTGAGGACCGTGCCAAAGACATCATCGTAATCGAACCGGTTCACCAGCCGGGGGTCCTCCAGGATCTCCGGAGTAACGGTGCCGTAAACCACTCCCTGGTGCAGGTCGGTGGCCCGGATGCCCCAGGTCCGGCAGCAAAACATGATGTTCTGGCTGTCATGGACCTTGCTCAGGTGATAGAAAGACCCCGGCTGCATGGGGAACGGCAGTAAATCCTTGCGGCCCCGGTGCTGAATCTCCAGAAAGCCCTCTTCAATGTCGATGTTGGGCTGGCCATACTCCCCCATGGTCCCCAGCTTGATGAGATGGCAGGGGGGGACCAGCTCTTTGATGGCATATAACAGATTCAAAGTTCCCACCACGTTGTTTACCTGCGTAAAGACGGCGTGCTTCCGGTCGATCATGGAGTAGGGGGCGGCCCGCTGCTCGGCGAAATGCACCACCGCGTCGGGCAGGTAATCCTGCATCACCGCGGCCAGAAACTCATAATTGGTAATATTGCCGATGAAGGCCTGGATGCATTTCCCGCTGACGCTTTCCCAAACGCGGAGCCGCTCTTGCAGGGTCCGGATGGGGGTCAGGCTTTCGGCCCCCAGCTCAAAATCCCAATGGCGCCGGCAAAAGTTGTCAACAATTCCCACCTCGTGGCCACGATTGGAAAGATACAGTGCGGTGGGCCAACCGCAATAACCATCCCCACCCAACACCAGGATCCTCATCTTAAAATCTCCTTGCGGTGATAATTTAAGATATAAAGTTATTTAACTATGATAATTAAGTATGATCGAGAATCGATATTCCCTTGATCGTAATGAATTACATAATATCTGATACCGTACTTACAATTTCTTTTAATCTTGCGGTGGTGCTGTAATTATCTCGCAAACAACGCTCTCTGCCTGCCTCTGCAACTTTCTTTCTCAGATGATCATTTTTTTGATAAAATCTAACCTTATCAATCAATTCCTCGGCAGATTCAAAAAACTCGGCTTCGTGTCCTTCTTTAAACAACCCGGACAAATCGCCGCCGCGTTCGGCCAGTAAGAAGCCGCCGCAGGCCGGAATGGCCAGACAGCGAGTATTTAGGGTGTCCAGGTTCTGCTTGTTTAAAAAACCCAGGTTAAGGTCAAAGGAGCAAATGGCCCGGGAAAATTGACCTTCCCAAACGCCCTTCCCTTCGATCTTTAAATGGGAAAGTCTATCTTTCCAGGGGCCCCAACCGTTGCCCCAGACCCGCACCGGCACCCCGCTCTGAGCCAACTCCTGGATGGCGTGCCCCCGTTCTTTCTCAAAGGTGCCGATGAAACCCACGGGGCCGCCCAGTTGGGCCCGGTCCGCCGGGCTCACCGGCAGGGGCCGGTGAAGCCCAGGGACGTAACCCCAATAAAAGCGCTTGACCCTTGGCGCCCCGGCTTGGAGGTAATCCCGGACGCTGGCCTCCCGGGGCACGAAACAGTAATCGTATAAAGGAATGCATTGCTTGAACCATCCCCAGCCCCTGGCTTTCAGGCCAAAGGGGTTGTCAGGATTAAGATTAATGACCGGCGCCCCGGGCAAAAGCTTTTTGATGGCCCGGATGGTCCGGGGGTAAATATTCCAGCCCTTGTCAATCCAGACCAGATCTATCTTCTCCGTGGCGCAAATCTTTCGGAGCTGCTGATTGACTCCATTAAGGTCCAGGGGATAATTAATCCTGAGGGTGGTGCGGTAAAGAACCGCTGCGGGGGTTATGCGATTACAATTAATATGATTATTTACCGAGATTATCTGATGCCCCAGCTCGGCCAAAATCCGCCGGCGATGCTCCGCCAAAGCTCCTGACCCCAACTCTCCCACATAAAGCAGGCGCATTAACGAGGTTCTCCGGCTACCTTAAGGATGTTTTTGTGGGGTTATTCGTGAGAGCAGTTGCATGAGCCGTGGGCTCACCCATAAATCCTGAACCTGGCCAGGTAGGGGCGGTTTTAAACCGCCCCTACAGCCAGGCGAGACGCCGGTGCCACCAATTTATTGAGACTTTTCAAAACAGCAGAGTTTCGGCAGGGGGTGGGGTTTTAAGCCGCTCCGGCCCGGCGGATTGGACCTGGGATTAACTTTGGGCCCCAGGTCATATTCCGTTACTGGTGACTTTTGGCAGAGGGACCGGTGCCCTTCATTGGGAACAAGGGGCCAGGCTATCCAGGGATCGCCGCCGGAGCACGGCCAGGAGCACTTCTCGAATTTTGTGATCCACGAGGATGGTCCAAAGGAAGGCGCCCGCCAGGTAAGCCGCCGCCTGGGCCACAAAGCCGCCCAGGGATGGGGCCAGGGAGAGGGACCAAAAAGTCACCCCCAGGCCCGCCAGGCCCGCGATCAAGAAGGCCATGGACCCCAGGCTCCGCCCCATTTCCGGGAAGGTAACCGGAAAATCCCGCTGGTACTGAAGCGCCAGCAGCCACCAGCCGGTGCACGCCAGGCTCAAGACCCCGGCCAGGGCCGCTCCGGGCAAGCCCCACCACCGGCTAAACATGATGACCAGGATGAGCCGCAGCAGCGCCTCCAGGCCGTTGGCCAGGGCCGCGAGCTGAAGTCGCCCCCGGGCAAAAACCACGTTATAAAAGGCCAGTGACTGGACATAGAGAAGACCATACAACCCGATGAGCCCCACCACCAAATCACCGGCGTAGAACTGGGAACCTACCCAAAGCCCCATAAACGTCTGGTTCAGAATCACGTACCCCCCCATCAGGACCAAACCCAGGGCCACGGTGACGTGAATCAACAAGTCGGTGATCCGGCGGGCCCGGGCAACCTGCTCCTTGACTTCCCCGAAAAGGTGGGCCAGGGCCGGCATGAAGGCCCCTACGAAATGGCCCGCCAGCATGGAAAGGGCGTCAAAAGCCCGCTTGGTCAAGGCGAAGATCAACACGGCCCGGGCATCCATGACCATGCCGATGAGCAGGTTGTCCGACTGCCTGACCAGGGTGGCGCCGCCCCGGGATAAAAAGAGCAACCCCGCGGGCTTCAGCAGTTCGGAAACCGTGCGCCACTCCACCCGCAAAGGGCCCCGGCCGAAGGCCTCCCCTTTAAGAGAAAACGGAAAGCCAGCACTTCGCCCAGCAAGGCCAGGGTTGCCTGCACGAGAGCCCCCAAGGGCAAGGCCAGCAGACCATAACCCGCAAACAGGAACGCCAGAGTCCCCAAGATGCCGCTGAGCGAGCTGCCCACCATGAGCAGCCCGTGCAGCAACTGTTTTTGAAAAGCCACCAGCACCCTCCCACGGTATAAACGCCCAGCATCAGCGACGTGGCGATTCCGGCAATCACGAAAGCCACGCTCAAGGTCCGGGCCTCTCCGGAGGGCACCGGGATGATCCGCTGTAGCTGGCTGGCCAGGCTTAAGCTGATCAAGGTGGGAAGCAGCGCCAGGCCGAAGCCCACCCACAGGCCGCTGCCCAGATAACGGCGCAGCCGGGAAAGGTCCCGGGCTCCGTGGGCCTCCGCCACCTTCTGGATAATCACGCTGTTCAAACCGAAGTCAAAAAGGCCCAGGTAGAGATAATGCTGCCGGTGGACAGCCAGGCGCCGTAAAGCAGCTCCCCGGTGAACTTGAGATATAGAGGCACCAGCAGGACGCCTGGACCATGCTGAGTCCGATCAAGGCGTAGCTCGAGGCTGCCAGGGCCACGGTTCCTTGTCGCCGGGAAACTTGAGGTCTCATAGGGGCTCTTGGTCGCCTGACCGGCCCTGGCCCAGGTAGCGGCTGGAGACGGGCCGGCGAAACTCGTAAATCCCCAAAGCATAATCCGAGCCCGCCAGGGTCTGGGGTAGGACATCTTCGGAGAAGACCCCTGCGTCATTAATCCCGGCAAATTTGGTTAGGCGGAGTTCGGGGAGCCGGTCGATGACGAATTCCGGCGAGAACACCCGGTGGGAATTGAAGCAGACCCGGGGTCGCCCCACGGGGACGCTGAGATAGAGCACCCCACCGGGCGCCAGGATTCGCTTAAGTCCGCCAGGGCCTTCTCGGGTCCCCAGGGGTCCAAGGGGGTCCCCATACCGTCCCAGACCCACGTGTTCCACCACGTGCAAGGAAGAGACGGAAGCCACACTGCCGTCAGGGTAAGGCAAGGCATAGAGCGTTCCCTGCCGGTGGTGGAGATTGGGCACCTCGATCTCCAAAGGGCGCAGGTCCACAAATTCCACCGGCAACGCCAGGCTGAGTTGGGCCGCGAATCCATCCACCCGGGACCCCACGTCCACGTGTAACTGGGGCCGGTCGGCCATTATTCTCCGGGCCACATAAAGATCCTGGGGGAAATAATGGGGGTCCAGCCTGGCCGCGACATCCCGGCGGTCTTTCAGGGCCGGATAAATCTCGGCCAGGGGCACCTTCTCCTGGCTGGCCCGCTGATAAAGGACTATCTGGGCCAGAAAGCGGGGCGTTTCCGCCAATGACACCATAAGACCCTTCACATCCAGGAAAGGGCGAAGCAGGCGGTTCAGGTAGCGCAATCCGGGATACATGACTGAAGTGGTATGCAGATTTAAATATTGGTTTCAGGGTGAGGTTGTTGCCCTCGGATTTGCAAGCCCTCAGGGGAGAAAGCCGATGACCCTCAGCAACTGCCTGATCCGGACCTCCCAGGTATGGTCTTTCAGGGCCCGGGCCCGGGCTTGCCGGCGGGCCCGGGCGCATAACTTTTCATCCGCCAGCAGCCGCTTGATTTGGGCCAGACACTCCCGGGGGTTCCGGAAGGTGAAAATTTCCCGGTCCAGCTCAAAATAATTTTGGAGATGGACGTTGTGAGTGCCGAGCATCAGGCCCCCGCACATGGGCACTTCAAAATCCCGGAGCTTACCGCACTGGTAATGGGTGTAGCCGATGTCGTCGAAGTTGAGATTAAGGCGGGAGGCGCAGTAGATTTCCTGGAACTTATCCGGCGGCACGTAGCCCCCGGGCCAGCCCCGACCGAAGGCGGCCACTTCCACCCCCCGGCGCTTGAGGTAGTGAATGGTGGAAATCCGGTTGCCGTAAGCCGTGCCCACAAAAGAGACGTCATAGCGGAAAGGCACGTCCCGGGGATAACAAAGCTCGGGATTGGCGGCCAGGGGCCAGAGCAGGGGGATTCCCCCCTCCACCCGGTACTTCACCAGGGACTCGGGAGCCTGGGTCAGGTTTAAATCATAAGCCTGGGCCACCGCCGCGGGCCCCCGAAACCTTCCTCCCAGCCGCTCGCCCCGGAAAAAGAGCCGGTCATCCAGATGAAAGGCCGCGGAGACGATCCCCAAGTCATTGATCCGGTGAATGGTCTCCGGACCGACCTGGTGGCCCGAGTAGTAGGTCAGAACCAGATCTACGGGGCGGTGCCGGTGGGCCTGGGTCACAAAATCCACGAAATCCGCGTTAACCCGGTCCCGGACCTGTAACCAGTCCCGGTGGGACAGGTCCTTGACGCCCTGGGGCAGCAGGTAAGTGGATGCCTGGCCGAAGTGCGCCAGGGCCGGCGCAATATTATACACGTCCCACTGGCCGGCCCGGGAGGCATAGACTACATGAAGTTCCCCCGGGGCCCGGGGTTGGGGGCTGACCCCCCGCGCCCCCAGGCGCCGGCGCAGGCGCCGCTGCACCTCCTTAAGGTCCCAGTCCCGGGACAGGCCCAGTTTGCCGCGCCCGGGCCTCATATTCCGCCTGTTCGAACTCGATCTGCCGGCTCTGTTCCCAACCCCGGTATTTGCCGTTGGCCTGGTAGAAGAGGGGTACCCGTTTGCAGGCGGACTTGAGGGCCCCCACCCAGGAGGCCCTGCCTGCAGCTCCGGGGGGCGCCTCACCAGCGATGTTTGCCTTCAGCATGGATGTCCTCGAGTATCTGATCCAGGGATTGGGCGATCTTCCAGTCGGGATAGTCTTGCTTAAACCTGGAATTATCGGTGACCCACCAGCGATGGTCCCCGGTTCTCATGGGGTGATGGGACACCTTCATTTTATGGCCGGTGAGGCGCTGGCAGCGGTGGATGGCCTCCAGAAGGGAACAGGAGTTTTCCCGGCCTCCCCCCAGGTTGTAGACTACGTTCTTTCCCGGGGCCTGGATCACTGCGTGAATGGCCCGGATCATATCTTTCGCGTGCAGCTGGTCCCGCACCTGCAAGCCGTGGTAGCCGTAAATGCGATAAGGAGTTCTGGTGTAGGCGCAGCGCATCAAGTAAGAGAGCATGCCGTGGGCTTCGGTGCCGGCATGTTGCCCGCCCGTCAGGCAGGAAGCCCGGAAACAAGCGGCCTTCAGGCCGTACTGGTAGGCGTATTCCTGCACGTAGAGATCCGCGGCGGTTTTGGACCGCCCGAAGAAGCTGGACATCCCCTGGTCCAGGGGCACGGTTTCGTCAAAACCCTGAAAATACCGGTGCCCTGGCGGCAGATCGTAGCGGCGGTTGCCGTTTTGGTATTCCAGGGTGTTGGGAAAATTGCCGTAGACCTTGATGGTGGAGAGATAGATGAAGATGGCTTCCGGGCTGAACCTGCGCCACAGGTCCAGCAGATTCAGGGTCCCGATGGCGTTGATCTGGAAGTCCTCCAGGATCTCGCCTTCGTGAGCCGTCTGGGCGGCGCAATGGATAACGGCCTTAAGACGGCGCCCGGCCTTTCGAAAGAGGGCGGTTAACCCTTCCTGGTCCCGGATGTCTTGGGCGTAGTTGGTAAAATTGGGCAACAACCCCGCCAGGCGGTCAAGGTTCCAGCGGGTGAACCTTGGGGATCATGGAGCAGCTTTCCCCTGAGGTCATTGTCCACCTCAATGATCCGGTACCCCTGGGCGTGAAAAAACTCCGCAGCCGCAGACCCCACTAGCTCGCCGGCCGCGGTGATCAACATGGCGTCCATGTGACAGTCCCCAATTTTGCTGAGTAGCTGAGTTTTGCGACCCTTGGGAAGGTGAAAGGGCCGCTTGCTTTAGAAGATTGCTTCCCTGGCGCCTCAGGTCAGGCGGCAATAAGGATGTCGCGCCAATCGTAATGGTCCCGATACCACTTAATGGTGCGTTCCAGGCCCGCTTCCAGGGGAGTGAGGGTGTCGGCCGAGAATCCCAAGGGTTGGAGAGTCTCCGGGTCCCCCAGGACCACGCTGCGTCCCGGCTCCCCCGCTCGCATGGGCAGGTGTTTGACTCCCGCCTGATTGCCCGTAAGCCCGTTCACCAGCCGGGCAATTTCATTCACCGTGGTCCGGCGCCCCGTTCCCGCCTCGAAGACCGAATCGAAGCAATCGTGGTCGTAAACCAGGGCCCGGATCAGAATTTCCGCCAGGTCTTTGACGTAGATCATGTCCATGACTTGCTGGCCGTCGCCGAAAATTTCGATGGGCTGACCGTTCAAGGCCCGTACGATGAAATTTGGCGTGATCTTCCTGACTGGTTTGTGTTTCTGATATTCCCCGTAGGCGTTCAACCCGCGCACCACGGCAATCCTGGTGCCGAATTCCTTGTTGAACATCAAGGCGAATCTCTCTGCCGTGGTTTTGGTGATGGAATAGGTGTTGTGCATGAAGTAGTTGCCCACTGCAATCTGCACCCCCCGGATGCCTTTCCGATGCATGGAATTGGGCCGGCAGCCTTCAAAGACGTGCAAAGCCCCGTGGATATTAGTATCCACCGAGGGGTGCGGGTTGTCCACCGTTTCCATGGTCCCCAGGATGCCCGCTAGGTTGATGACCCCGTCATGCTTGAAGACGGCTTCCATGACGACTTCCCGGTCACGCACGTCCCCCAGGAAGACATTCACCCGGTCACCCAGTTTCCCCAATCTGTGGGAATTTTGCTCCCGGTCCAGGACCGAGACTTCGTGACCGTATTCCAGCAACCGCTCCACCACGTGGGTGCCGATAAATCCCGCACCGGTAACCAATACTTTCATATCCTCTCCTTATGGAAGTTTTTGGAAGGGGGGGCGCTCCCGGATAACCCCCTCCAGAAATTGTTGCAGGTCTCGCCGGACCTTGTCGTCGTTCTCGGGCCGCAGACGGTTGTAGGCGTATAGCGGCCGGGGGAGATAATAACACCGCTCCCAGCCGGCCATTTCGATCAGGGGAACCGACAGAGCCATATCGTACATGGCCTTAAACCACTGGCCGTTGGCCGTCTTGAAGGAGGCCTTCGGGATCTGCAAGAAATGGCGCCGCTTGAAACTGAAAAGATGGGTGGGCTGCCAACCCAGCCGGCGGACGTCCCCCGAAAGATGGTGCAGGGGGTTTGTCGGTTCCGCCTCTTGCCGAACCTCGCCCTGGGGGCCTTTTTCCAGGACCAGGTGAGTGCTCCAGGCGACGTCATGGGTCCGGTGCAGGTCGACCAGCCGCTCCACCGCGGTGTCGTCCAGGAGCCAGTCATCCCCGTCCAGGAGCCCCACCAGGCAATCCTCGCCGATATAATGGGTCAGGGCCTGCCAGACGTTATAGGAAGGGAAACGTCTCTTGGAATTAACGACCAGGTCGGCCGGGGGAACCTTTTGCCGCAGGATCTGGGCGGTCCCGTCGGTGGAGGCGTCATCTATCCACAAATGACGGATCCGGGGATAGGTTTGCCGCCGGACGGAGGCCAGACAGTTACCCACCCAGGGAGCGGCATTCCAGACCGGCGAGAGTACCAGGAAGAGGGGAGCGGTGGGGCCCATTGCTTCTCCGATTAGTGGCGGCCGTGAGGATTATCACCCTCGCTCAGATAGGGCGAGGCTCCGGGTTTGCTTATAGTTAACCGGCAAGACTGGAGGCGGTTGCAGTTTTACTTATGATCCTCACGGCCGTTGTTATGATACAACTGATAATAGCTATTATAATAATCATAATATTTATAATAGCCGTTGTATCCCATCTTTCTACTCTCAACCATGTTTAAAACTACTCCAATGGAGGCCGAATGCGACTGTAAGAGTAACTGGCGGGTCAATTGTCCGGCGGCCCGGGTGGTGGAATGGTGTCTGATAACCACCAAGACGGCATCCATCAGGCTGGAGAGCGCCCGGGCGTCGGCAAAACCAATAATGGGCGGGGTATCAATTATGAGATGCTGGAATTCGCCCTGGAGCTCTGCCAAAAGTTCGGTAAAGGCCCGAGAACCCGTAAGTTCCGTGGGGTTGGGAGGAACAGTGCCCGCGGGGATGAAAAACAGGTTGTCCGACTCGGTGGGGTAGACAATTTCTGAGACCTGGGCATTGCCGGAAAGATAGTTGCTCAGCCCCGGTTCTCCCGGCTTATGAAAAGCCCGGTGCACCGAGGGTTTGCGCAGATCGCCATCAATCAATAACACCTTGCCCCGGCTCATGGCAATGGCAATAGCCAGGTTAATGGATAAGGTGGTTTTCCCCTCCCCGGGATTCGGACTGGTGACCATGATGCGCCCGGGAGGGCGGCCCGCACAGGAAAGCATAACGGAGGTGCGCACATGCCGGATGGCCTCGGCCACCATGGAATTGGGCTGATCCAGCATGCTAAATCTTGCATCCTTGGCCTCGAGGTCCTTCTTTCGGTCCTGGCGCCACAGGGGCACCACCCCCAGAACGGGAGCCCGGCAAATCCGCTCCAACTCCTCGGTGGTCTTGATGGAATCGTCAAAGTATTCCACCGCAAAGGCCAGGGCCACTCCCCCCAATAAACCGAAGAAGGCGGCTAAACCCAGATTGTACCGCTTGCTGGGTTTATAGGGCTTAAGAGGCACTTCGGCCGGGGCTATCATGGCCACGTTGCTGGCCACCATGGTACTGGCCACGCTGGCCTCTTTCATCCTTGCCAGTAAAGCCTGGTACAGCTGTTCATTGGTCTGCATATCCCGCTTGAGGATATGGTGCTGGACCAGGTTGTTCTGTAAATCCACCACCTGGGTTTTTTGGGATGCCATGGCTTCCCGCAGGAGATTTTCCGCCCTGAGCGCCACTTCGTAATCCGCTTCAATACTGACACCGATGCGCTGCACTTCGTGGTTCAGTCTGGAGCGCAGATCCGTCAGCTTGGCCTGTTCCGCCTGCAGCTGGGGATAATTGGCATCATAAATCTTATTGATCCCTGACACCTTGGCTTCTTGCGCGATGGCTTCTTCCCGCAATTTCTGGACTAAAAGATTATTGGTGATCAGGGGGGCATCCAGCCCTTTTTCTTTTATCTGACGATATTGCGCCTCCCTAACCGCCCTTTCGGATTGGGCCTTGGTGAGCAACATATTCAGGTCCACGTATTTCCCGACTATGACATTGTCTTTCCCTTCCAAAGACAGAAAGTCCTTCTTCTGGCCATGCTGGTACAGCTTGGCTTCGGAGGCCTCCACTTTGGAGCCCAGTTGCTGCAGTTCTTTTTCCAGCCATTCTTTGATCAAGGCATAGGACTGCTGCCTGGTGTTCATGGAAAATTTGACGTATTCTTGGGCGATGGCGTTGGGAACCTGCTGGGCCAGGCGCTTGTCATCCGATTCAAAGGCCACGTCCACCAGATAAGATCTCTTCTTGGGCCTGACTTCCAATTTCTTAAGAAAGGCATCGGCGATGATACTGTTTATTTCCACCGGGGATTTCTCCGGATTTTGCTCCCGCAAGATTTGGTAATCCGGGTGGTCTGCCAGGTTTAAGGACTCAATGATGCGGTAGGCCATGGGCCGGCTGCTTAAAATCAAGTATTGGGTTTCATAGAAGCGGGTCAGGGAGTCTTGTCCGGCCATGGCCATCAGGGGGTCA
This sequence comes from uncultured delta proteobacterium, assembly GCA_963790655.1. Lineage (GTDB taxonomy): Bacteria > Desulfobacterota > Desulfobaccia > Desulfobaccales > 0-14-0-80-60-11 > DASWLF01. Next base: position 55,008 of record CAWBPT010000037.1, read on the forward strand.
CGTTCTCCCATGATCGATGCAGGGTTGTCCTGAGTAATCTGCAGGGTACTGGCAGACCGGTAACTGGGGGTCAGGGAGAACGTGATCAGCCCTACGGTTATCACGGCGCTTAAAAAAGTCCCGATAACCCACCATTTGCGCTTCAGCAGGATGTTCCAGTGGTCACGCAGATGATTAAGCCGATCATAGCCATCATCGTAATCGGCCCCGCGACTTGCCGCAGAAACGGCCGAGGGCGATACCGGAACCGGCATGTTGGGCTGACAGGTGTTTTCCATGATCTGCTCCCCTTACCTAAGGAATGAGCGGCACTGAGGCGCCGATGGACCCAGGCAGCAAGTTCTTAAAATCAAACAGAAATCTTCTGAACCCCGACTCCTGCACAATAACGATGTCATTTTCTTTAAGGGGCGGGTCGGGGTTCTGTCCCGAAGTCACCTCCTTCAGATTAACCGGGATGGCCAGGCGCTGGCCCTCCGCGTCCAGGCGCAAGATGGTGACCCAATTGGAAGCCAGCATGGGGTCCAGGCCCTCGGTCAAAGCCAGGGCCTTGGTGACCGTCATGTTATCTTTCACCGCCACCTGTCCCGGTTTTTTAACTGCTCCCATGACGTAGGCCATGCGGGCCGGCGGCACATAAATGACATCGCCGTTGCCGATGAGAAGATTCAATTCCGTGGCCCCTTCCAGCAGCAAGCGGCGCAGGTCCACCACCACCGCGGCCTCCCGGTCAGGCCAAAAGGCTTGACTCTTCGCGTCCTTCAAAGCCTTGGTGAGGGCCGGGGCCGTCTGGCGCCGGATGACGTAGACCAGTTCTCCCGCCTTCTCGGTGCCCCGGTCACTGAGACCTCCGGCCTTGCCCAACATTTCCAACAGGGTGCGGGGACCGATCATCTCATAGGAACCGGGATTGGCTACGGCTCCGGTCACCATGACCCGCTGATGGCGATATTCCTTGACGAACACCGATATCTGCGGATTGCGAATGAATCTCCCTTCCCGGTAGCGGCTCACTAATTGCTCTTCGATCTCTTGGGGAGATTTTTCCGTCACTTTCACTACGCCAATCAACGGCAGGCTGATGTCCCCGGAACCGTTGACCCGGATTTCCCTGCCTAACTCATCGTTACCGAAGAAACTTATCTCCAGTAAATCCTCCGGTCCCACCTTATAATCTCGGTAACTGGTCAAACTTGCCTGATTCCCTTTTTCCATGAGGGTTGCTTGCAGCTTGCTTTTGCTTGACTGGAATTGTGGATCCGGAAGGGCTTGGCCCGGCGGGAGTTGCGGTGCCGGTCCGGCACATCCCCATATTAAGAGGAGTAGCAATGGTATTATTGATCTCCGACTCATTTAATTCTCCTCCATGACCTGCTGCAGCGCCAGAAACGAGGCTGCCATCAACGAGACAAGGGTGATATGGCCAGACGCAATCAATCGGCTCACATCGGTGCCGGCCTGGGCAGCGCAGGTTTAGCCCGCCCTGATCATCAGGCAATCGGTTTTTTTCTTGGGGATGGTTACCTGAGACAGTTACATACCCCTGGAAATATCTAAACCGGGAATGGAAGAATAGTGAATCCGGCTTCAGCTCTGATAATGGCCGGGCGAAGGCGGCAAAGTCTTAGGCCTTGGGGTGAGCCGGGAACTAAGGGCAAAGAGGTTTTCCGAACTCCAGCCTGAGTAACGGGGGGCCTTCTGGGGGAGAGGTTTGCCCCGGGGGCCGGAATCAATGGTAAGGTTCCACCGCCTCCTGGGCCAGATCCACCGCGATGGCCCTTCCCAGCAGTTCTAGGGATACCACCAGCCGCTTCTTCCCTTGCTTTTGGCGCAAGATGGCGCCGGTGGCGCCTTCCAGGGGCCCCTCCGTTATTCTCACCTGCATGCCGGGTTCCAGTCGCGGATAAGAGTAGATCAGGCGCCCGCTCTGAAGAACCGCATGGACGGAGTGGATGATATCCGGCGGCACCGGGGTGCCCCGTCCCTGGTTTCCCAGGATGCGCACCACTCCCCGGTGCTTCAAGACGTCATAGTATATGGGGGTCTGGAGGTCGGCGTGCACGAACAGATACCCCGGAAACAGGGGCGCCTGCACCAGCCGGGAACGGTCCCGGCGCCGGCCGGGGACGGTAATCCGGGGCAAAAAGGTCTCCAGGCCTCTGCGCCTCAGACCCGTTTCCACCAAGGCTTCGTGATTACTGCGGGTTTGGACCACGTACCAACTCATTTCCAGCCTCGATCTCCGGGGGAAAGCAGAATTGCTGGCGTCGCTTGGACAGGCTTCCGCCCCTTTAATTACCCGGGAAAACCAGATAATAATTTGTAATTACAATAAGTTAAATAATCTGCCGACGTTTTTGGGGGCCGGAAAAGGGCCTCGTGACCAAACCAGAAAACCTTAAACAAATTGTTGATGGTCCGGCTGACAAGGGAGGCGCCTCTTCTGATTCCAAGCTTTTTCTTGCTATCGGGTTTTGGAAAAACAAACTTTAAAGGTTTTGAAAAAATTTCTTCCTGACTGGGACGGTTATCTTGTTCTCTTTGGGAAGCCTGTTAAAGCAGCTTTCAGGAAGATTTTCCCCGCCCGGACCACCCGAACTCCCGAAGCGCTTAGCCTGGAAGGCTGGCCTGGCCCCGGGGTTGATGCCTGCCGGCGGGGTACGCCACTAACGCCGGCCAGGCAGGAATGGCGGCGACTTAAACTAGCTAAAGAGGGATAGAACCGGTACCGAGGCCAGAAGTCGGCGGGACGGAGGCAGCTAACTTATTTCTCAGGGGGTGGGGGAATTGGGGGCAGGAGGCTGGTTAAGCCCCCCTCAACCGCTGGACCGAGAAGATGCCATAGACTACGGATCTTTTACCGATCAATTGCGGCGGGTTTGTCACCTGGCTTTTCCTGAAACTGGATTTGCCAGGGAGCAACCGCTCCTTAGCCGAAACGACCGGTAATGTAATCTTCGGTTTTCTTATTGGCGGGCTTGGTAAAGATGGTTTGGGTGGGGCCAAACTCGATGATGTACCCCTGAAAGAAAAAAGCGGTGTAATCGGAAACCCGGGCCGCCTGCTGCATGTTGTGGGTGACAATGACAATGGTGTAGGTGGATTTCAGGTTATAGATCAATTCTTCGATTCTACCGGTGGCAATGGGATCGATGGCGGAGGTCGGCTCATCCATCAGTAAGATTTCCGGCTCCACGGCCAGGGCCCGGGCGATGCAGAGCCGCTGCTGCTGGCCTCCGGAGAGCGCCGTCCCCGGATTGCGCAGGACATCCTTGACCTCGTCCCAAAGGGCCGCCCGGCTCAAAGCCTCTTCCACCCGGTCGGCCATTTCTCCCCGGTTGAGGCGGAAGTGCATCTTCAGGCCGTAGGCCACGTTATCAAAGACGCTCATGGGAAAGGGGGTGGGCTTCTGGAAGATCATGCCCACCTTCCGGCGCAACTCCATGATGTCGTACTTGGGGTCCAGAAGGTTCTCGCCGTCCAGGAGCACCTGGCCCTCGGCCCGCTGGTCCCGGTAGAGCTCGTAGATACGGTTGTAAACCCGCAGATGGGTGGACTTGCCACAGCCGGAGGGGCCGATGATGGCAGTGACCTGGTTCTTGGCAATGTCCAGGTTGTTGTCAAAGAGCGCCTGGGTATCGCCGTAATAGAAATTGAGGTGGCGGGTCGCCACCTTGCTCTCCTGACCGGTTTGGGCCAGGACTAGGGCGGACTCTGCCTGGCTATTGTCGCCGGGCGGCACATTGGGAAGTTTCCTTGCCATCTGCATGTCGGTTTACTCGCGGCGCGGCCCGAGCTTCAGGAAATCGGGACGTCCTGTGGCCGTTCCTGCCTGGCCATCATTTCGGCCAGCCGCTCCTTGTCGGGGACTTCCTCGAGCAACGAGAATTTACTGAAGATTTCCCGCGTCGGGCCGAAATCCAGGATCCGCCCCTGGAAAAAATAGGCGGTGTAATCCGAGATGCGGGCCGCCTGCTGCATGTTGTGAGTGACAATCGTAATAGTATAATGCTCCTTTAACCGGAGAATCAAGTCTTCGATCTTGGCAGTAGCCACCGGGTCGATGGCCGAACAGGGCTCGTCCATGAGCAGGACCTCGGGCTCCACCACGATGGCCCGGGCGATGCATAGGCGCTGCTGCTGGCCGCCGGAGAGAGAGGTGCCGGGGCGGTGCAGCACGTCCTTAACCTCGTCCCACAAGGCCGCGCCCCTGAGGGCCTTCTCCACCCGGTCGTTCATGGCTTGCTTCTTCAGGCGGTAGTGCTGCCTCAGCCCAAAAGCCACGTTGTCATAGATGCTCAAAGGAAAAGGAATGGGCCGTTGGAAGACCATCCCCAAACGCCGGCGCAGTTCCATGACGTCGGTTTCAGGAGAGAGGATATTGCGACCGTCCAGCCAGATCTCGCCGGTGGCCGCATATTCGGAATAGAGTTCGTAGATGCGGTTGTACACCCGGATGTGGGTGGACTTGCCGCACCCCGAGGGCCCGATGATGGCCGTCACCTGGCGTTCGGCGATGTCCAGGTTGTTGTGGAATAAGGCCTGCTGTTGGCCATAGTAAAAATTCAGGTTGCGGACCGAGATCTTGGGAGCCGGCCCGGGGGTGTCCCGATAGGGAGCAGCCGTTGGTTGCGGCAGGGTAAATTCCATGGGGTCTTAAGCCTTTCTTTCCCGCAGGAGGACGCGGGCCAAAATGGTGATGAACAGCACCCCGGCAGTAATGAGCAGAGAGGCGCCCCAGGCCTTCTCCTGCCAGTCGGGGTAGGGGCTCATGGCATAGTTGAAGATGGTGACCGTGAGATTGGGCGTAGGCTCGGCCAGGGATTTGAACCAGTAAGGGCTGTTTAAGGCCGTGAACAACAGGGGCGCGGTCTCGCCGCTGACCCGGGCCACGGCCAGGAGGACCCCGGTGATGAGCCCGGCCTTGGCGGCCCGGAAGACCACGGCTATGGTCACCTTCCAGCGGGGGGCGCCCAGGGCCAGGGCCGACTCCCTGAGGGTGTTGGGCACGAGCCGCAGCATGTCCTCGGTGGTGCGGGTGATGATGGGAACCATGAGAATGGCCAGGGCCAGGGCCCCGGCATAACCGGAAAAGTTTCCCAGGGGCACCACCACCAGGGTGTAGGCGAAGACGCCCACGATGATGGAGGGCATGCCCATGAGCACGTTGGCTGAGAAGCGGCTGTAGTCGGCCACCTTGGAATCCTCGCTGAACTCGGCCAAGTAGATGCCGGCCAGCAAGCCGACGGGCACGGACAGGAGAGAGGCTGACAGGGTAAGAGCCAGGGTGCCCGCGATGGCGTTCGCCATGCCGCCCCCCAGAATCCCCGGCGGGGACGGCAGATGGGTGAAGAAGTCCAGGTTCAAAGCGGCCAGCCCCCGGCTCACCACCCCCCAGCTGATCCAGAAGAGCATGAAAATGCCAATGATGGCGGAGACGACGGCCCAAATGCTCACCACCAGGTTCATGACCTTGCGCCCGGTGGGGGGGCGAAGCTTCATAGGCCCACGCTCCAGGCCCGGTACATGCGGCGCAGCATCATCTGTGACACCACCTGCACCAGGTAGGTGATGAGGTAGAGCACCAGGCCCAGGGCCACCAGGGAGCTGATATAAAGCGGCTCGGTGGCTTCGCTGAACTCATTGGCCAGGGTGGAGGCGATGGTATTCCCGGGGGCGAACAGCGACGCCGAAATGCGGTGGGCGTTGCCGATGACGAAGGTGACCGCCATGGTCTCCCCCAGGGCCCGGCCCAGGCCCAGGAATATGGCGCCGATGATGCCCACCAGACCATAGGGGATGGTCACTTTATAGGTGACCTCCCAAGTAGTGGCCCCCATGCCGAAGGCCGACTCTTTGACGACGCTGGGGACCAGGGAAAAGACGTCCCGGGTGATGGCGCTGATGAACGGCAGCACCATGAACGCCAGGATAATCCCGGCGGTCAGCATGCCGATGCCCATAGGCGGCCCCTTAAAGAGGGGAAGAAACCCCAGGGTGCTCCCCAGGAGCGGCTGCACGTGGGCGGCCATGAAGGGCGCGAAGACAAAGAGGCCCCACATGCCGTAAATGATGCTGGGAATCGCGGCCAAAAGCTCGATCAACGTGCCCACGGTCCGGCTAACCTTGGGGGGGGCCAGCTCCACCAGAAAGAGGGCGATGGCCAGGCTCAGGGGCAGGGCGATGGCCATGGCGACCAGGGTAGAGACCAGCGTCCCATAGACAGAACTGCCGGCCCCAAACTCCTGGGTTACCGGGTTCCAATCCTGGGAAATCAGAAAGCCCAGGCCGAACTTCTTGATGGCGGGGTAGGATGAGACGATGAGATCAAGCCCGATGGCCAGCATGATGATGGGCACGAGCAAGGCGCAGACGGCGGTGAGCCAGCGGAACGTCCGGTCGCCCCGGGCAGTCGCGGGCGTCGCCCGCACTTCCGGCTCGGGGGCAGGGGCCTCAGGCAGAGGGAATTCTTCGGCCGAATTTTTTAAGGCCACGACTTTTTTCATGGGATGAAATCAATGCGCGAAGAGCCAGGATGGCCTGACTCTTCGCGCTGGTTGGCAAAGAGAACAGCAGTTACGGCCAGAGGGGCTTGCCGCCGGACTTCACTTCTTTCCAGGACTCCTCGACGAGCTGCACCACGTTATCGGGGAGGGGTACGTAATGGAGTTGCTTGGCCATGTCCGCCCCGTGTTTGTAGGACCAGTCGAAAAATTTGAAGATCTCCTGGCCCGTTTTGGCTTTGGCATACTCCTTGTACATCAGGATGTAGGTGGCGCCCACGATGGGCCAGCTCTTCTCACCGGGTTGGTTGATGAGCATAAGGGAGAAGCCCTTGGGGGCCTTGGACCAGTCGGCGTTGGCGGCGGCGGCCTGGAAGGTGTCCAGGTCGGCCTGCACCACTTTGCCGGCCTTGTTACTAAGGGAAGCATAGGGCATCTTGTTTTGGAAGGCGTAAGCGTATTCCACGTAGCCGATGGCGCCCTTCACCGCCTTCACCTGTCCGGCCACGCCCTCGTTGCCCTTGCCGCCGATGCTGTTTTCCGCGGGCCACTTCACCGCTTTGCCGGCCCCCACCTTGCTCTTAAACTCAGGGGAAACCGCGGCCAGATAACTGGTAAAGATAAAAGTGGTGCCGGAGCCGTCGGTGCGGTGCGCCACGGTAATGGCCTGGGAGGGTAGCTTGAGGTTGGGATTGAGCTTTTTGATGGCCGGGTCGTCCCACTTGTTGACGATGCCCATAAAAATGTGGGCCAGGGTGATGCCGTCCAGCGTCAGATCTCCGGCCTTGATTCCCTCCACGTTGAAGACCGGCACCACGCCGCCCATAACGGTGGGAAACTGAATCAAGCCGCCGGCGTCCAGGTCCTCGGGCTTGAGTGGTTCGTCGGTACCGCCGAAGTCCACGGTTTTAGCCTTAACTTGGGCAATGCCGCCGCCGGAGCCGATGGATTGATAGTTAATCTTTACTCCGGTGGTTTGATTGTATTTGTGGGCCCACTGGCCATAAATGGGGTAAGGGAAAGAGGCCCCGGCCCCGTTGAGGGCTACGTCCTCAGCCTGTGCCCAACTACCCAGGGAAAAGATAATAATCAGTGCAAAGAAAAACCACCATGCTTTCCTCATTTTTAGACTCCTTCAGTTAGAGATCGTTCATGTGAGACATAGTGCTTGATTGTTAAGATATGGTTAGCGGGAGGTAAAAAATATATGAATTGGTAGAAATCAGGACTTTTTAATCGGCGAGAAGGTGCAAAGAGAAGATGCTTCCCTGTCCCGGGGTGCTTTCCACCGTCACCCGGCCGCCCAGGGCCTGGGCGATATGCTTGACGATGGCCAGGCCCAGGCCGGTGCCGCCGATCTTGCGGCTGCGGCCGGCGTCGACCCGGTAGAAGCGCTCAAAGATCCGGGAGAGCTGATTCTTTTCGATGCCGCAACCCTGATCCCGGACCCGGACCATGACCTCGGCGCCGTCCCGTTGAGCTTCCACCTGCACGGCGCTTTCCGGGGCACTGTATTTGATGGCGTTGTCAATCAGGTTGACCAGGGCCTGCTCCAGGAGAGGCGCACTGATTCGGGCCCGGAGTTCATCGGGGCAAGTCAGGTTGACGGTAATATTTTTAGCTGCCGCCTTGGCTTCACAAATATGGATGGCCCCCTCCAGTACCCCCCTGATCTTCCCGGTGGTCAAGAAGACCCTTCCCTGTTCCGCATCCTGTTCGATCCTGGAAAGGCTGAGCAGATCGTCGATAATCTCATTGATGCGGTCGGTCTGCCTCGCCATTATCTGTAGGAAGCTCTGAGCATTTTCAGGTTCATTAATCGCGCCGGCCAATAAGGTCTCCACAAACCCTTTGATGGAGGTGATGGGGGTTTTAAGTTCATGGGACACATTGGCCACGAAATCCCGCCGGGCCATCTCCAGCCGCCTGAGGTGGGTGACATCGTGCAGCACGATTAAAAAGCCGATATCCATACCCTGAGTATCCCTCAGGAAGGTGCCGTGAGCCTGAATAATCTGTTCGCCATTACGCATGACCACTTCACCCTCAATGGGCTCCCGGGAGGATAGGGTGCGGGTGATGAAGCTTTGTAACTGGGAGTCTCGCACCAACTCCTGGATACCGAGGTTTGGCGCGGCCACGAGATCTACCCCGAGTAACTGCGCGCCCGCCCGGTTCAGAGTAATAAGGCGCTGGTCGGCGTCCACCGCGATGACCCCTTCCACCATACTGGATAAGATCGCCTCTTGCATCTGCCCCTGCCGGATGAGGGCGCTGATGCGGTCTTCCAGTTGTTCGGCCATGTGATTGAACGCCTCGGCCAGGCTCCCCAACTCATCCGAGGGGGGCACCGGCAGCCTCCGGCTCAAGTCTCCCCCGGCAAAGCGCAGGGCGCCCCGCTTCAGATCTTCCAGGGGTCGGCTGATACGTTGGGAGATGATGAGACTCAAGACCGCCAGTAACAGGACAATGACCAACCCTCCCAGGGTCGTCTTCAGGTAGAGGGCTTGGAGGGCCTGGGCAATAGAGGTCATGGGGAGGGAAGCCCGCACAACCCCCACAATCCGGTCCTGATCTTTCAAGGGGACGGCAACGTACATCCGGTCATGGCTCAGGGTGAAACTGAATCGGCTGGAGATGCCCACCCGGCCCTGGAGCGCCTCTTGAAACTCCGGACGGTCTCCATGATTATCCATCCGGGAGGGGTCCTCCTCGGAGTCACCCATAACCTTCCCGGACGGCAGGATCACGGTGAGACGGGTGGAGGTGAGTTTTCCCAAGTCCTTGCACAACCGGTCTATCCCAGGCTCATCCTTGGGCGAGGCTTTATCCTGCAAATAAGTCTGCACCAGGAGGGCGCGGGTTTTCAGGTCGGAGGCGGTTTGGTCCAGGTAAAACTGGCGCCAGGAGGTGGTAGCATACCAGGTGACCGCCACCAGGGAAACGATGGTGATCAAGAGGTAGGAGGGGAACAACTGCCACAGCAGGCGTTTCCTTTTTTTCATGGTCATTCCTTCAAGCGGTAGCCCACGCCCCGCACCGTTTCCAGATACTTGCCGTAAGGTCCCAGTTTCTTCCGCAGGCTGACGACCTGTACGTCCACGGACCGGTCGGAGACGGGATAGTCATCGCCATGGACGCCGTTGACAATCTGGGAGCGAGTGAAGACCCACCCGGGGCGACGGGCCAGCAGGTGCAAGAGGCGGAACTCCGTCACCGTCAGATCCAAAGGACGATCCTCCAGTATGACTTCATGACGACCCGGATCGATGACCAACTGATGCACCTTAAGGAGCGCGGTTTCTCCTGGGGGCGCCGTAGCCCGGCGTCGCAGCGCCGCCCGGATCCGGGCCAGCAAGACCCGGGGGCTGAAGGGTTTGGTGAGGTAGTCATCCGCCCCCAGCTCCAGGCCCGTGACGATATCGGCTTCTTCCCCCTTGGCGGTAAGCATGATGATGGGGATGTTGCGAGTCCGGGCCTCGCCCTTGAGTAACCGGCAGACTTCCAGACCGTCTATCCCGGGCAGCAACAGGTCCAGCAGGATGAGATCTGGTAAGATGGACTTGCCGGCCTTTACCGCCTCTTCTCCGGAAGCCACGCAGGTAACCCGGTAGCCCTCCTTGGCCAGGTTGTACCTGAGCAACTCCAGGATATCCTCCTCATCGTCCACCGCCAGGATGCTCTCTTTGGGCACCGTAATCTCCTTTTTAAAAAAACGCCTTGAAATTAATATACCAAAAAATCCTCTAAGGGAATAATTCGGGCTGCAGATGTTTTGGAAGGGGCTTTCATGCGCTCCTGGCCCCAAGGCCCCTAAGTTATCTGGCGGGCAATTAGGTATTCCTGGATGCCAAACCTAGGCCGATTGACCCGGAGCTCTGCCGCCAGCAGGCCTGGGAGTCGATGCTAAAGCGTCTCGGCACCGCTACCGGCCGCCTTACCAGATGCGGCACACTTTTGCGATCCTGGCGATTTCGGCCGGGGAGAACATCAATTGGGT
>CAWBPT010000038.1:0-18791 GCA_963790655.1 uncultured delta proteobacterium
GGTCTCAATATTGTTTTCGGGACCGCCTCCTTTCCCGAAAGCAGCATAGCACAAATTTCGCTCAAAATTTATCAGAGATTATCCGGCAGACTTGGCCACCCCTAGTCAAAAACTGGTTTGGAAACCTCTCTTTCCGGTTTAACCAGTAAAATTTTAATGAAACAGTAAATTTTTCTCAGGTTTTTGGGATGTCGTCCTTACAATCTTCATAGCTTGCAGCTATCTGGAAAACTCTTGGGCGAGCCATCTGAACCAGTGCGTGCTTGGAGGGAGTGGGTTACCGCCAGTCCTCCAGACAATCCTCCATGGCACCAAGGATGCCGAAACGTTTAGAAGGTGTTCGAGGATTTTTAAATTTATTCAAAAAACTTCACGTAAACGTATTTTATCAAGGGAAACAAGACCCTGGGATCTCGATTTCTCAGGCCGACTCTGATCTCATTACGGGCCGACATCACCCGAAACTCTTTGGGCATTTTGCTCCGCGCCTGCCATCCCCGGCAGTGAAAACTCCGGATGTCCGGGTCGAACCACAAGCGCCAGCCGCGCGCTCTCAGCCGCAGTGAAAGGTCAATGTCTTCTTTGTACATGAAAAAGTCGGGGTCGAACACGTGGCCACCCGGCACCGCCGCGTCTTGCAGCGCCTCCCGTCGGCAGAGCATCAGGGCGCCACAGATGGCGGGCACGTCTCGGCTGGTGCCGAGCTCCACCTCGTTCAGCCGCCGCCCCCGGTAACGATCGTACCAGCGGCCATACCAGGTGCGAAAAATCCCGGCGGAGTCGATGAGACCGGTCGGGACTTCTTTATCTAGGTCGTAGCCGAGCAGCAAGCCGGTTGCCGCGCCGATCCTGCTTCCACAATCACTCGTCAGCGTCGTCCACAGGCGGGCTAGGACATCGTTGCTTAGAAAGACATCCGGGTTGAGGAAGAGGACGTATTTACACGCCTCCTTGAGCATTCTGTAGCCCAGATTATTTCCGGCACAGAAGCCGATATTGTCTTCTGTGACCACATCTACGGCCGATATCCGTTGACCAGCCTGGTGCCCGGCGGCATGAACATAGCGTCGCGAGTGGGAGCCGCTATCCACGATCACCAGATGGGCGGGCAGCGCCGTCTGCCGCAGCAGGCAGTCGAGGTTTGGGGCCATAAACCTCTCGCTGTTGTGCGTAACAATGACCACACCCACATCGAGCACTGTTTGGCCTGGAATCATTTCAGCAAGTGTAGGCAGTTCTTAAGAAGAAGAGACATTCTTTCACCACCGCCAGCTGGCTCAGTAAGCGCTTGGTTGCTTCGCCGCCGCTGGCCCAAGCGACTCACCCTTAGATGGCAGATCAGGAATAATCCCGGTTTGGAGGACCCTTGAGCGTGTTTACCAAGATGGCATCGACTCTAAGAAATCCCGATATTGTTGCACCACCCCTTCGGTGTTCCCCCAGTCCTTCATTTCTCCATGCTCCAACCATAGGGCCTGGTCGCAATATTTCAGTATTTGATCGAGGCTGTGGGAGACAAACAGGATGGTGCCGCCGGTTTGACGAAACCTGGCAATATGAGCATGACACTTTTCTTGAAAAGCCGTATCGCCCACCGCGAGGATTTCATCCAAGATCATAATTTCCGGGTCCACCGCGATGACCACGGCAAAGCCTAAGCGCGCGATCATGCCTGAAGAGTAAGCCCGCAATGGGGCTTCCATGAAATCCTGCAGCTCGGCAAATTCCACGATCCCGTCAAACTTCTTATCCATCTCCCTCCGGCTGATTCCCAGAATAGAACCGAATAAATAGACGTTCTCCCGGCCGCTCAACTCATGGTCGAATCCCCCTCCCAGTTCGATCATGGGGGCCACCTTTCCCGGTACTCGAATCGTGCCAGACACCGGTTTCATCACCCGGGCAATCAGCTTCAACAGGGTGCTCTTACCCGCGCCGTTCCGGCCCACAATACCCAGCATCTCCCCGGGGGACACCTGAAAATTGATATTTTTCAAAGCCCAGAACTCTTCGTATTCAATGCGGCCTTTGAAAGATTTGATTACGAATTCCTTAAAGGAGCGGATGCGCTCTTTAGGCAAGCGGTAGCGCACTGAAACATCTTGCAGGACGATAGGAAATTCCATGGATTCCGGGACCAGTCAGCTAGACATAATAAACGAAAGTATCCGAAAATTTGGTGAACACCAGGTAGCCGATCAACAGACTCGCCACCGCCACAAGTAAGGCCAAACAGGCAGTCTGAAGACTCGGTAGTACTCCCAAGAAGATTGGCAATCGAAAGCATTCGACAATGTAATACATCGGGTTCAGCTTAAGAAGTGGTAAATATTTTTTAGGGACGATATCAATTGGATATACAATAGGGGTCCAATACATCCAGGGCATGAGAAATATTTGATACATATCTATTATGTCATTGAAGAATACCGCAGTGGCCGATAAGATAAAAGAGATCCCGATGGTAAACATAACAGCAAATAAAATTGCTACTGGCAGAAACAGCAGAGAAAGATGAAACCCATTACCTAAAATAGGCAGGAGTATGAAGAGAGGAATCAAGGCGAATGCCAGGTTGACCATGCTAGAGAAAACTGTGGAGATAACAAATATTGGCTTGGGGATATAAACTTTTTTAAATAACGGCCCGTTCTTCAGCAGACAATGTGATGCCACTTGGGTGCTCTGGGCAAAGAAATTCCAGAGTTGATAGCCGGAAAGAAAATAAATGATAAAACTTTTTACTTCAAAACGGAAAATGGTCGAAAAGACAATAGTAAAGACGATGGTATTCAAAAGCGGATTGAGCATGCTCCAGAAAAAGCCGAAGACCGAGCGCTTGTAGCGCACGGTAAGATCGCGGACCACCAGGTTATAGAGTAGATCCTTATATTGAATTAATTCGGCTAGGTCTTCTTTAAACACGGGTTGATCTAATCAATACCAACAGCCCGGATGCAGGCGTCATTTTTGGCGGCAGCGCCTCCAGGCTGATCCAGATGGAATTAACCCCCAATGGGTGCTTATGGTCATGATACGTAGGAACTGGGGCATGTCAACCTTTAATATCAGGCTCATGATACCAGCTATCTCTCCCTGGCGGGAAGAAGCAGGCAGGGGCTTAGGGGGCTCGAAGGCTTACCCCGCCGGGAAGATTATCCCTAGGGATAATGCTATTTCACCAGGATGATTCTTCCCGGATTGCGGACATACTAAACCATCCGGTCCCAGGTACGGCATTGATCTGCATCCGGAAGCTCACGGCATAAATCCAGCTAATCGACCACTACAGCAACTACGTAATATTATAATAATATTACAAATATTGCCAGCATATCTACCTGTGGACTTATTATAGACATGATTCTGAAAATTGATGAGTGGAACCACTCCTACTCGTTGGAAGCTAAAAAATAATTATACTTGACCATTTTCTCACCGATATTAAGCGTGACATTCCCATCAAAATGACGCACAATGCAAAGTGGCGTGGGGAGATCATAATGCAGTCAGTCTCCCTGATGGACCATGGATTCGGCTCAAAGATTGTTACGGCCACAAGGAAATATTCTACATGAATCTTTTTGATCTCGGGCGCATCAGTGTTAGCCAGATCATGCGGCACCGCCGGCGCTACTATGGAGTAATCCTGGCGATTACCTTGGGTATCGGCGGCCTCCAAACAGTGATCATGGTTAGCCGGGATTTTAAGAAGAACGTGAATAGGGACCTGGCTCTAATCGGCGAGGTCACCATTCTCAAGGCCTATTTTGATAATCAGCTGACTTATAGACCCATGGCCTTTCAACCTAAAACCCTGGAAGCCCTGCGCAGCCTTCCGGGGGTAGAGAAGGTGAGCGTGGTTGCCTTTCATGCCGGTAAAGCCAGTTCGACCACGGGCTCACGTTACAATTTTCCGGTAATCGCAATGGACGAAGCCTTTTGGCAGGTGCGAAGTTTTTGGGCCAGGACCGGCAGATTATTCGGTCAGGACGCGGTGGCCGGGAGAAAAAGAGAATGTGTCCTGGGAGCCTCTTTAGCAGAGAAGATTTTTGGGCGGATCAATATCGCCGGTCTCACCATTGAAATCAATAATGAGCCTTATCTGGTTACCGGGGTCCTGGGGGGAATTACCGACTCGACCTTGGCTAATTCAGCTTATTTACCCATTACTACCGTGGAGGACCGTTTTCCAGGGTTGCTCTTGGCAGATCGAGTCTATCTCCGCTGCGTCACTCTGGACGACGTCGTCCCTGTGGCCACGTCCTTGGCCGGGGTGGTTCGGACCCAGCAACCGGCTGAACAACTATGCATCGAACTCTTAACGGAAGGATTGACCAGGGTTAAGCGGCTTTTCTGGTGGGCGGAATTTCTGGTTTACCTTACCATAGGGGCCACCTTGCTTCTCGGCGGCCTGGGCATCTGGAACGTGATGATGGCGGCAGTGCGCTCCCGGACCCGGGAAATAGGTTTAAAGAAAGCCGTGGGCGCGGATGACACAGATATCCTTAAACAATTTCTCGCCGAGGCGATGGTACTGAGCCTGGGGGCCTCTTTCCTGGGAATCATCTTAGGCCGGGTAATGGTGGAAGGTTTATCCCTGGTCATTGATTCCCGACCGCCGGAATATCTCTTCCTCATTTGCGTCGGGCTGGGGCTGATGTTTGGGATGTTTTTAGGAATAGTGGCCGGTCTCTTCCCCTCGATTCAAGCAAGCCGCATGGAAGTAGTGGACGCGATTCGCTATGAGTAGCGCTCCGGACTCAAAGACTTAAACTGCCCTAAAAAGCTGAGCCGCAGCGGGAAGCTACGGTTCAGGTCCTGCATGATGGCCGTGATCAGTCGGCGCACGAATCTCCGAAAGAAGATTTTATTGCCGCCGAAAGGGATCTGGCCGCGCGTATGCGGGAAGAATGCTCAGGGGATTATAAGGAGGAGGATTTTAAAATTGCACAACTCATGAGGGAAAAAATAATTAGTGGCAGAATACGAGGGACCTCTTAGGAAACATCTGTTAACTACCTAATCTATAAGCGTAATTAGCCAGGGCCAGCATTTCTTTATCTCCCCGGCTGTCGCCGTAAGCATAGATGCAATGGAACTCTGCCAGGCTATACCTTTCCCGGATGCGTCTCACCTTCTCCTCCCCGTAGCAATTGAGGCCCGCTATCCTGCCGGTGATCTTGCCGTCTTTGACTTCTATCCTGGTAGCGATGAGGTCCAGGCCGTTCATCTCGCACCAGGCTCGGAGCCAGTTCTCCAGGGCCGCGCTCACCACCGCCACCCGGTGCCCCGCGGCCTGATGCCAGGAAATCCTTTGCAGGGCCGAGTCCTTGACGATGCGCGGCAGCCGTTCCCGGGAGTACCGCGAGGCCAGGGCCTGGAATGCCTCGAGGTTCCATCCCTTAAAAAAATAATCCAGGACCATCTCCTTGGCCCGCCAGTTGGGAACCAATCCTAACAGATAGCCGATCAGGGCGGGGCCCAGGATGAGGGCGCCCACCAGAAACCGGGGCCAGCCCACGGCAAAGAGGAGAAAATCGAGGAAACTGTCCCGGCGGCTGATGGTGCCGTCAAAGTCGAAGAAGGCGATTTCCATTTATGTATCCGGCGGCTGCCTGGTTTTCTCCCCCTCACGCGGTGGCCGATGGGGCGCGGTCCCGGGAACTCCTTACCAAATTCCGGCCCTTCTGGGGGAAGTTGATCAGGCGCCATCCTAAAAGGATAACCGCTTAAAAATCCCTTCCGGGATCAGCCGGATGAGGAGCATAATCCACTTCCAGAACCACCTGGTATAAATGATGTCTTTGCTCTTTTTATAGGCCGCGTAGATGTCGGCGGCCACTTCCTCAGGGCTGGCCAACAGCTTTTCCGGCAGTTCCAGGTCCTCGGTCATCTTGGTTTTAACAAACCCGGGTAGAACCGTAAGCACCTTGACGCCCCGCGGGTGCAGGCGCTGGCGCAGCCCGCTCAAATAGACGGTAAGCGCCCCTTTGGCTGCGCCATAAATATAATTGTCCCGGCGGCCCCGGTCTCCCGCCGGGGAGCTCAGCCCGATGATGAAGCCCCGGCCCCGGCTCTCCATCTCCTGGGCGGCAATTTCCAGGATGCTGACCGCGGCCAAAAAATTGACCTCAATGATGCGGCGGGCTTCGGCAAAATCCTCCTGGGCTATGTTCTGGTCCCCCAGGTAGCCGAAGGCCAGCACCACGCCGTCTGGTCGGGGTTCGAGCTTTCGGTAGAACTCCCGGTGAGAGGCATAGTCGGTGGCCTCAAAGAACAGCGGCGCAGCCTTGACCCGGTAGCGGATTTCCAGGTCCCGGGCCTTTTTGCGTAAAAGTTCCAGGTCCCGGGAGGCCAGGTAAAGGTCGGCCTTCTCCTCCCCGGCAAATTTGGCCGCCAGGGCCACCGCAATGTCCGAGTTGGCTCCCAGCACTAACAGGTGCATCATCAGATCTCCAAACGCCTGGATTGCAAAGAATTGAATTTTGGTCTCAGGCCCCATTTTTCCCGGAGCGCCAGGAATTTCTCCCAGCGGGGGTAGCCCCGGCGAAAGATGGCGGCCGGCATGCGCACGTCCTTGGTGAGGTAGAGCCGCCCGCCGTGGTCCAGCACCAGCCGGTCCAACTCCCCCAGAAAGGCGAAGAGCCCCGGCTCCATCTTGAAATCCATGGCCAGGGTATAACCCTCCAGGGGGAAGGAAAGATAGTTGTCGTTCTCTGGCCCGAAGAGCTTCAGGGTCCCCAGGGAGGCCCCGAAGCGCGAGGCGGCTACCCGGGTCAAAATGGCCCCCAAGCCCTTGAGGCTGGCCTCTTTGGGCAGCACCAACTGGTACTGGGTAAAGCCCCGTTTACCGTACAGCCGGTTCCAGTGCCCGATGGCGTCCAGGGGGTAGAAGAAGCTGAGCAGGTTGACCCGGCGATGCCGCACCGGGGGCCGCACCCTCCGATAGTAAAGGAAATTAAAGGCTTGCAGGGAAAATTTGTTGAGGACCAGGTCGGGTAGCTCCAGAGGCACGGAAACGGCCCGGGACGGGGGGAGGCTGAGGCCGGCCTCCGGGGCAAAGTCCCCCACCATGAGAAGGGACCGGCCCAGATCCTCTCCCCTGGCCAGGCAATCAATCCAGGCCACGGAGTAGGGGCGATCCTGCTGCTCCTCGAAAAGCCGGCACACCTCCTCCAGATTCCGGGCCCGGAAGGTGGTCTCCTGGATATAGGCGCTGGGCACCCGTTGGAGCTGCAGCGTGGCCGTTAAAATGACCCCGGTCAGGCCCATGCCGCCGCAGGAGGCCCGGAAGAGTTCCCGGTTTTCCCGGCGGCTGACCTGAACCATGCGGCCGTCAGCCAGCATGAGGTCCAGGGCCAGTACGGTCCGGCTGAAACAGCCTCTCTGGTGGTGGTTTTTGCCGTGCACGTCGCTGGCAATGGCGCCGCCCACGGTAACGAACCGGGTGCCGGGGGTCACCGCGGGAAACCAACCACGGGGGAGGAAGACCTCAATGAGGGTCGCCAGGCTCACCCCGCTTTCACAGGTCACCACCCCGGACATTTGGTCAAAGTCCAGGATATGGCGGAAGCGATGGGAAAAAATCACCTGGTCGTTGAGGGCGCTATCCCCATAACTGCGCCCCAGGGCATGGACGATGGTTTCCCCCGGCCGGGCCAGGCAGGCCCTGAGACTCTTGACCTCCTCAAAAGAACAGCCCCGGGCCTCAATCCGTGGGTATCTTCCCCAGGCGGTTAAAAGCATGCCGTCCTCGCCAGTGGTGACGCCGCGCCGGCAGATCGGTTAGTGGCCGAATACATAAAATATGAGGTAGAAACTTAAGAGCCACAGCAAGATGATAACTTGCAGGAACGAGTCCTTGAGAAGCACCAGGGTGGGGGAGCCGCTGCGCTGCTCTACGAAGGTGATCTGCATATAGCGGAGCAGCCCCATGATGACCCAGATGGTGGTCAGGTACACGTCATTGGTGCCGTGCTTGGCCACCACTTCGGGGGAGACGGTGTACAGGATGTAACTCACAATGACCACCGCGGCCATGAGCACCATGCTCAGGGAGACGAATTCCAGGCTGTAGCCGTCCAGGTTACGGCGCACCTGGGGCCCATTGACGTCAGCAGCAGGTCGTCCCGCCGCTTGGCCAGGGCCAGAAACAGGGCCAGCAGGAAGGTCATGAGCACCAGCCAGTGGCTGGGAGGGATGTCCGCGGCCAGCCCCCCGGCATAGACCCGCAAGACAAAACCCACCGCGATGCAGACGACGTCAATGATGGCCAGGTGCTTCAGGCCGTAGGAGTAGACCAGGTTCAGGAGCACGTACGCTCCCAGGGGCAGGAGAAACCCGGGGCCCAGAAAGAGCCAAGCAACCGCCAGGGACAAGACCATGAAACCGGCGGCCAGCCCACCCGCCTCCTGCCTGGTTATGATCCCGGCGGCCAGGGGCCGCAATTTTTTTACCGGGTGCTGCCGGTCCTCCTCGACATCATGGAGGTCATTGATGACATAGACGCTGCTGGCCCCCAGGCAAAAGGCCGCAAAGGCCCAACAGGCCGGGGCCAGCGCCTGGAGATCATGGAGGCGGTGGCCGAAAAAGAGGGGCAGAAAGATAAAGCCGTTTTTCAGATATTGATGGGGCCGGGCCAGTTGGACCAGGGCTTTTAACTTGTGGGGCTCTAGGTGCCGGCCGAGGAAGGACATGCTTTTCAGGGGCTCGTTTATAACGGTTAACCTGCATGGTCTACTGCCGGCAGGGTCGTCACCTCATTCAATCTACTAAAAATCGACACAAATCTCGAACCCAAAAGCATTAACCGAGATTAGGCCGCAGCCTTGGTCACCGTCTGGTGGGAGGCAGGATAGCACAAATCTCTCGCAAAAATTATCTTTGTGCGCAGATTTTCGGACATATCATCCCCCTCTTGGGCAGATTTTTCCCAGGGGCGACCTCAGAACTACAAGCCAGCGCCCCGGTAGTGGTAGCCAAGCCACATGCACTCACTGCCGGGCAGTGTAGCACTTTGTTTCAGTCCGGGGTCATGGTGTATTTCTGTTCCGCCTTGGGCACGTACCACTTGTCGAAGTTGTAGTCGATGCCCGCGGGGGCCGGCTTGATCCCCCGGAAGCGCTTGCTGATGGCGGGGAGGGAGTCAGGGATGAACAGGAAGGTGTAAGGCTGGTCCCGGGCGATGATCTCCTGGAGCTTGAAGTAGGCCTGGCGCCTTTTTTCCCGGTCGAAGGTGTGGCGGCCTTCCTCCAGGAGGGCGTCCACCTGGGGGTTCTTGTAGTGGGTAAAATTCAGCTCCCCCGGCTTGGTCTTGGTGGAATTCCAGATGTCGTACTGGTCCGGGTCCAGGCCGGTGTTCCAACCCAAGAGCACCGCGTCGAAGCGCCCCTTTTCAATGAATTCCTTGACGAAGGCGGCCCACTCCACCGTACGGATCTTCACCCGGATGCCGATCTCCCGGAGGCGGCGCTGGATGATCTCCGCAGTGCGCACCCGGATGTCGTTGCCCTGGTTGGTGAGGATGGTGAACTCGAAGGGCCGCCCCTCTTTGGCCAGGAGGCCCTCCGCATCGGGCTGCCAGCCCGCTTCGGCCAGCAGGGCTTTGGCCTTCTCCGGATCGTAGGAAAACTTCTCCACGTCAGGATTGTAGTACCAGGTGCCGGGCTTGTAAGGGCCATAGGATTCCTCGCCCAGACCCATGAGCACCCCCTCGATGATCTCCTTCTTGTTGATGGCGTAGGTCAGGGCCTGGCGCACCCGCCGGTCGGCAAACTTTTGGTCCTCCTGGTTGTACCCCAGGTAGACGTAAGAAAACGGGATGTACCGGTACTTGTTGTACAGGCGGGCAAACTTAGGGTACTCCGTCTGGCGGGTGTACTGCAGGGGAGTGAGGCCCATGCGGTCGATGTTGCCGGACTTCAACTCCAGAAACATGGTGGCCAGGTCCTGTTTCACCAGGTATATGTAGCCGTTGAGATAAGGCCGCCCCGCGAAATAGTCCGGGTTATAGGTGAGGGTGATCTTGTCGCCGGTCCGCCACTCCGTGAATTTGTACGGGCCGGTGCCGATGGGATGGCGGCCCAGGGGGGACTGGGTGATGTCTTTCCCCGCCAGCAGATGCCGGGGCATGATGGACAGGCCCCAGGTGCCCAGGGCCGGGGCGAAGGGTTGGCCGTAAGTGACCCGAAAGGTGTAGTCGTCCGGCGCCTCGGCCTTTTTCACCTGGAGGTAATCCCCGGAGTAGGCGGTGGGGGTCTTGGGGTCCACCATCACCTGGTAGGTGAACAGCACGTCCTGGGCGGTAAAGGGGGCGCCGTCGTGCCACTTGACCCCCCGGCGCAGCTTGAAGGTGATGGTGAGGCCGTCGGGGGAGATTTCCCAGCTTTGAGCCAGGTCTCCCACCAGGTTGAGGTCGCCGTCATACTTCACCAGGCCGTTGTAAACCAGGCCGATGATGGTATGGGAGGCGGAGTCCGAGGCCAGGGGCGGCAGCAAGGTGCTGGCGTCGCCGATGGAGGCGTCGATGAACAGGTCGCCGTAGGCCGGGCCGGTGTCGGGGCCGCCGTAGGTTTTTTCCGCCTCCGGGGGCTTGCAGCCGGCTCCGGCGATTAAAATTAGGATAAAGCAGAAAAGCCTGATAAACAGAACCCACCAAGAATGTTTCATAAGGGAGTTGTGTGTTTGGGGCAAGGATAGCTCAAATTTTTCGGTAGGCGCGGCTGCGGGGTCTCACGGCTATGACGGAAATGGTGCTCTTTGCCTCATCCACTTCAAAAAAGATGCGCCAGTTTCCCACCCGTGATTTCCGCTCCCCCTGGCCCATTTCAATCAGGCTGGATATCCGTGCATCGAATGGGTCTTGGGCCAGTTCCTTCAGCCTGGCATGGATACGTCTGACCGTTTGCTTATCCAATGACTTGATAACTTTGGCTGCCTGGTTTTCGATCTGGAGACTGTAGCTCATAAACCGAGCTCTCTCTCCAATTCCTCCAGGGTAATGAATTCCCCGCGTTTAATGGCTTCTTTCCCTTCCCGGATGGCAGCCCAGTCTGTTTCCGTCAGGGGTTCAGAATCGTACTCCTCTTGGCGATGATACAGCAAATCCACAAACTCAATGAGTAAGTCTGCATCAGGGCCGTGGACCACTGCCTTTAATTTGGCGAGAAATTCTTGATTGAGGTCTTTCCTCATGCCCGGCCTCATTTAATGTAAGTTTACGTCTCAGAGTAATTAAAAAGCCCGGGGTTGTCAACCGGGCCTGGGGGGGTATGATTGGCTATCTCTAAGATTGTGGGGGCAGGGCCAAAGCAGGGAGATTGCCGGTGGGTCTCCTCACCATATAGAGGTAATCGTCATTAATCCCGATTTTCTCTTGCCCTGGCCGCGCCTTTTGGATAAATTTAAAGAGTCGGGACGTGGCTCAGCCTGGTAGAGCACAGCGTTCGGGACGCTGGGGTCGGAGGTTCAAATCCTCTCGTCCCGACCATCTCCCGGGGCGATCAGTCTCAATGCCAGCCCCTCGGTTCCATTTCACTGCCATTCGTCAACTCAGGATATCCCGCTTCATCCGCTCGAAATCATCTTTGCTGATTTCCCCTTTGGCGTAGCGCTTTTTCAGGATGTCCAGGGCGGTGTCGTCCTCAAAGCCGCGGCCGGGCACCCAGGGCCTTCGGGTCCTCCCCCGCCCAAAAATCAGGTAGAGGACCACGGCGATGACGATGATCCAGAAGATGGGCATAAACATGGGGAACCACCAGAAGGACCAGTGCCAGAAGTATTCGTGGTTCATGGCGGTTCTCCTGTAAGAGGAAGGCGGGCGGGGGACGCCCGCCCCACTGCACGGAGGCCCGCCCCACCAGCAAAAGGCATCTGGCCGGGGCACTGGGCGCTAGCCCCCTGCCCCGGCCCCTTAAGGGATTGGGGAGGGGGTGTGGGGGAGGGGTAAGGGCCGTGGGCCCTTAGCCCCTCCCCCACATCTCCTTTCTCCCTCCCATTCCCCTTACCGCCGCCGCCAGCGGGGGCCGGTGGGGGTGTCGGTGAGGTCGATGCCCCGGGAGGCCAGTTCGTCCCTGATCCGGTCCGCGCCGGCCCAATCCCGGCCTTTCCGCGCTTCTTCCCGGGCGGCCATTAAGGTTTCAATCTCGGCATCGGGGGCCGCCGGGGCCGGGGGCAGGTTCATCACACCCAGCACTTCGTCCAGCTCCTGGAAACGGGTCAGGATGGCTGCTGCGGCTTTATGCCCCAGTTTGCCCCGGTCAATGTCGGCGTTGAATTCCCCCACCAGGGCGAACAGGGTCGAGAGGACCCGGGAAATGTTGAGGTCGTCGTCCAGGGCCGCAACGAATTCCTTTTTTAGCTGGAAAAGGCGTTCCTCCACCACGGCGGGGGCGACCTGGTCCTCTCCGGTCACCAGGGTCAAGCGCTCCAGAAAATGGTTCAGGCGGGCCCGGGAAGTGGCCGCGGCTTTGAGGTTGGCGGAGCTCACGGCCAGGGGCTTGCGGTAATGGGTGGTGAGGAGGAAGAAGCGGATTTCCGCCCCCTTGAACCCCAGGGTTGAAAGGCCGCGCACCGTCACCGCGGCCTCATCTTTCAGGGGCCGGCCGTCCTTGAGGACCCGCTCGCAGTGGAGCCAGGCCCGGGCCAGGGGCTTCCCCGTGGCCGCGGCGAACAGGGCGTTTTCATTTTCGTCATGGGGGAAGAGGGATTCAACCCCGCCCACGTGAAAATCCACGGTTTCCCCGGGATATTTCAGGGCCATGGCGGCGCATTCCAGGTGCCAGCTGGGGCGCACCTTGCCCCAGGGGGTGGAGTAGTAGAGGCCCTTTTTCAGCTCCGCCAGCTTGGCGCGTTTGAGCAGGGTGAAATCCCGGGGATTATCCTTGGCGTATTCGTCCAGATCTACGGTCTTGCCCACCCTGATCTTGCCCAGGTCGACCCCGGAGAGCCGGCCGTAGTCCTTGAACCGGGAGATGTCGAAATAGACGGACCTCAACTTTTCGTAAGCGAACCCCTTCTCCAGCAGCCGGCGGGTGAGGTTCAGCATGTCCTCGAAATGGTCCGAGGCCAGGGGGTAGTGCACCCCTTCCCGGATGCGCAGCGCTTTGAGATCCTGGACGAATTCCTGGCGGAAATGCTCGGTGAAGTCTTTCAGATCCTGGCCGGCCGCGGCGGCGCCGGCCAGGGCCCGGTCGTCCAGGTCGATGAGGCTCACCACCTGGGTCACCTTGAGGCCCCGGAAAGACAGGTAACGGTTGAGGAAGTCGGCCACCGCCAGGCGGCGGGCCACCCCCAGGGAGAGATTGGCGTGCAGGGCCGGGCCGTCGGCAAAAATGGCGGCCTCTCCCGGCCGCCGGGGCTCAAAGGCTTCCTTGGCCCGGGCCAGGGTATTATAAAACCGGAGGGTGGGGGCCTCCTTCTCCACAAACAGCTGGGTGGAAAGGTAGCGCTCGCCGCTGTCCGGGGCGATGGCCACGATGAGGCCGCTCTCCAGCTCCCGGGCCTTGCGGGCCGCCACGGCCACCGCGGCGCCGGAGCTCATCCCCAGAAAGAGTCCCTCCTGGCGGGCCAGCCTCCTGGCCGTCTCGTAGGCCTCCTCGTCTTCGATGTTGACGATCTCATCGGCCCGCCCTTTCTCGAAAATCCCGGGCACGTAAGACTCTTTCAGGTTTTTCAGACCCTGGATGGCGTGGCCCAGGTAGGGTTCCACCCCCACCACCCGGATGGCGGGGTTGAATTCCTTCATGAAGCGGCTGAGGCCCATGAGGGTGCCGCAGGTTCCCATGGTGGACACCACCATGGTGACCTTCCCTTCCGTCTGCTCCCAGATCTCCCGGGCGGTGGACCGATGGGAATCCGGATTGAAGGGATTGTTGAACTGGTCTGCCAGGTAGTATTTCTCCGGGTTTTCCCGGGCCAGGCGGTAGACTTCCTCGATGGCGCCGTCGGTGCCCAGGTGGGCGGGAGTGAGCAGGAGTTCGGCGCCCATGGCCTTGAGGATGCGCTTGCGCTCCAGGGAGGCGGACTCGGGCATGGCCAGCAGCAGGCGGTAGCCCTTGACGGCGCAGACCAGGGCCAACCCGATACCGGTGTTGCCGCTGGTGGCCTCGAGGATGGTCTTTTCCGGGGACAGCTCGCCGGCGGCTTCCGCGGCTTCGATCATGGCGTGGGCCGGCCGGTCCTTGACGGAGCCCCCGGGGTTGAAATACTCCAGCTTGACGTAAATCTCCACCTGGGGGTTGGGATTAAGCCGGTTGAGGCGCACCAGGGGAGTGCGGCCGATCAATTCCAGGATGCTGCTTGCCTTTCCTTGCATATTCTTGATTCCAGGCGCCGGGCCGGGGGGCTCCGGCGCGTCATGGTCTTTTCCCTAGTCCTGGCCCTCCACTTCTTCGGCCAGGAAATTGTTGATCACGTTGATCAAGGTGAGAATAAAGAAGCGGCGGGCCTCCGGCGCCTCTTCCAAGACCTCCAGGAGCCGGTAGACGAGCGCCAGGATCACCATCCCGGCCTCCGACGGCGAGATTTGTTCCTGGTTGAAGCGTTCAAAGATGTCGTTGACCAGGGGGCTGATTCGCCGTTCCATTTCCGCATCGGTGGCCCCGATGAGGGTTTCGGGTTCGGTCATGTCTGATCCTTTGGAGTCCCTTAACTATTGGTAACCATATGGCAAAACCTACCACATTCCCAGGCGGTTTGCAAACTTAGGGTAGTTCCTTGGGGACTCAGTCTTTTTAAAAGGCAAAATCTCCGGCTTTGTTTAATTTCGTCATCATCGTGTTCATTTATCTGCACGGCAT
The DNA here is from genome assembly GCA_963790655.1 of uncultured delta proteobacterium. GTDB lineage: Bacteria > Desulfobacterota > Desulfobaccia > Desulfobaccales > 0-14-0-80-60-11 > DASWLF01. Next base: position 14,802 of record CAWBPT010000038.1, read on the forward strand.
CTCCGGCAAAACTTGCATTCGTAAGGAGATAACTTATGGAAATAAAACGTAAATAATTAATTGATTAGATTTGGTATGAGCCTTGCTTGACTATAGTTGGGCCAGGGCTGACTTCCCAGTCCCCTCGACCTTCTTCAAAATCAATCTATCTAGTTCGGTTACCTCAGGTCGGCTACCCCCCTGCAGCGGGCCTGGAGATTTTGGAGCAAGTTTGGGGTCCCCCCAACCCTGGCCCGACTTTGCCTTAAATGAGGGCTGCGCCATGAAGGAAAAACCTGGGCCGGATTCGATCTTCTTGCAGATGAAGCAAGCCAGGCAACTCCTGGAACTGGGCCATCACCGGGAGGCTCTAACCCTGGCCCTGGACGCCCTGTTGCAGGAATTGTATAACCTGCGGGAATCCCTGGCGGCCTTGAACGACCTAAGCCAACCGGAACCCGAGCCCAGGAGGGAGCGGCCGCACCTTACCCTGTGCCGCATGCCCGGAGACAAGCCCCGGACCGTCCATTAAAGCAACCGCCCTTACCTGGAGCGCGGACCAAGCATTCTCGCGATTCGGCGTCGCCTTGCCGTTTAGCCGGCTTATTTCCCACCGGCATCCCCGCCAGAAACTCCTCAGTCGCACCTTGCCAAGCCCGGTGCCGGTATTATCTTATGGCCATCAAGCACCCGCTGCTACGAGCCAAGGAGGATCTTATGGGACAGTTGATAGCTTGTGCGACGGCGGAAGGCGTCCTGGTAGGCACCGACAGCCGGGCTGAGTTCTTCGAACCCGGCGGCGAGGAACGGTTCATCACCGTGGACCGCCTGATCCCGGTCACTTCCCATGCCGTTTTGGCTTCCGCCGGGAACTGGGAGGCCCAGGATATCTGCAAGGAGTTCGCCAGCTTCGCCCGGAGTGAAGGCATAACCGACCTCAACGGCCTCATGGACGCGGCCATTCCCTTCTTCACCGGGAAGTATGATGAAATGCTGCGCAAGCTGTGCGAAACCGTGCCTCCGGATCCGGTGGTCAACATGTACCTGCTGCTGGCCGGATACGACCTCAAGACCAAGGACAATCCGACCCGGCTCTTTATCATCTGGGACCGCCCCAAGCCGCCCAAGATCGAATACAACCGGGTGACCGATGTCTTCACCCTGCCCCGGCGCCTGGGCCTGGAATTTAAGTTGCACCAGTTGGCGCAGCAGCGGGCCCCCCTCGCCCAGGTGGCGGAGGTGGCCAAGGCCGGCATGGAGAAACTGGCCTCGCAAGACGCCGGGATCGGTTCTCCGTACCGGTATGTGACCGTCACCGCGGCGGGGCTGACCAACGTCTGAGCCGCCACCGGGGCATTGCCACTTTCCTGCGGATTTGTGGTAAACTAAAAGGGCCTGCCGTTCTTTCTGGAGCGGGAGGCCTAAATTTTGCCTCAGGAACCCCACTTTTGCTTCCAGACCTGGACCGGATGCGGATTCAACGGCAGGAAGAGCGGCCCCGCGGCGGCGCTCCCAAGGCCCGCCTCATTGCGGCTTTGGCGGGCGCCGTGCTGCTGGCGCTGGCCCTGCTCTACCTTTGGGGACCCCTGCAGCCGGCCCAGGAAGTGACCGTCACGGTGGTTTCCCGGCTTTACCCGGCTCAGGCCTACACCGTCTTGAACGCCAGCGGCTACGTGGTGGCCCAACGCAAGGCCGCGGTCTCTTCCAAAAGCACCGGCCGCCTGGTCTACCTGGGGGTGGAGGAAGGCAGCCGGGTGAAGAAGGGAACGATCCTGGCATCGCTAGAAAACGAAGACCTGGTGGCGTCCCGGGACCAGGCCGAGGCCTCGGTCAAAGAGGCCCAGGCCAACCTGGGGACAGCCCAGGCGGAGCTGGTAGACGCCCGGCTCCAATACCAGCGTTACAAGACCCTGGTGGAGAAAGACCTAGTGGCCCGCCAGGATTATGACACCGCGGTGGCCCGCTATGACAAGGCCAAGGCCGGGGTGGCCAGCGCCCAGGCCCACATCCGGGTGGCCCAGGCCAACCTGGCCAATACCCAGGCAGCGCTGGAATATACCTATATCCGCAGTCCCTTCGACGGGGTGGTGACTACCAAATACGCCGACGTGGGCGAAGTGGTGGCTCCCTTCGGCGCCGCGGCCAATGCCCGGGCCGCGGTGGTGACCATGGCGGATCTGGACTCCCTCATGGTGGAGGTGGACGTGGCGGAGTCCAACCTGGACAAGGTCCGCCTGGGGCAGCCTGGCGAAATCGCTCTGGACGCCATCCCGGACCGGCGTTTCCCGGGCCAGGTGCATATGATCGTCCCCACCGCGGACCGCACCAAGGCCACCGTCCTCACCAAGGTTAAATTTCTGGAGTCGGATGACCGCGTCCTGCCGGAGATGAGCGCCAAGGTAGCCTTCCTTTCCCAGCCGCTGTCGCCCCAGGAGCGCAGCCCCCGCCTCACGGTCCCCAAAGCCGCGCTGGTCACCCGGGATGGGCAAACTTTCGCCTTTGTGGTGGACGGGGCCCGGGCCAAAATGGTCCGGGTGCAACCGGGTCCGGCCATGGGGGAGCTGGTGGAAATAAAGAGCGGCCTCAAGGAAGGGGACCGGGTGGTGCTCAAACCGCCGGAGACCCTGAAGGACGGCTCCCGGGTGAAAGTAAAGGAATCATGAGGGAACCCGCCGCCACTGCGCCCGCGCCGGTAGTGGAGATCGCCCACCTGTATAAATCCTACCGGCGGGGCAGCCAGGTCCTGCCGGTCCTGGAGGACATCTCCCTCAACATCCGCGCCGGCGAATTTCTGGCCCTCATGGGTCCCTCGGGCTCCGGCAAGACCACCCTGCTCAATCTGATCGCCGGGCTGGACCGTCCCGATTCCGGGCATCTCCGCGTCCACGGCGTCGACCTCATGGGGCTCACGGAGACCGAACTGGCCGATTGGCGGGCCGGCCACGTGGGCTTCGTGTTCCAATTCTACCACCTCATCCCGGTGCTCACCGGGTTCGAAAACGTGGAACTGCCCCTGCTCCTCACCCGGCTGTCCCGCCGGGAGCGGCGGGAACATGTTGACCTGGTGCTGGAATTGGTGGGGCTGAGCGACCGGATGCACCACTACCCGGCGCAGCTTTCCGGCGGCCAGCAACAGCGGGTGGCCATCGCCCGGGCCCTGGTGACGGACCCCACCCTCATCGCCGCGGACGAGCCCACCGGGGACCTGGATAAGCAGTCGGCCCACGAAATCATGGACCTGTTGAGCCGGCTCAACCAGGAATTTAACAAGACCATCATCATTGTCACCCACGACCCCGAAGCCGCGTCCCATGCGTCCCATATCCGCAAACTGATTAAAGGGCAACTGCTTAATAACAATAAGCAGGGCTGATCTATGGCGGCAGCCCTTATATTGATGCGACGGCCGGATTTAAGAATTAGGTGCAGGTATCATGACCATCGACGTCGACCTCCCCAAGAATCGCCAGGGGCGCTTTTATCACCTCAACTGCGGCCCCGGAGACCTGGCGCCCTATATCTTTACCTGCGGTGACCCGGCCCGGGCCGGTAAGATCGCCCGGCGCTTCGATGAAGTGAAGGTCCGGCGCCGGAACCGGGAATTCGTCACTTATACCGGCACTTATAAAAATATTCCAGTGTCCGTCCTGGCCACCGGCATCGGCGCCGCCGCCAGCGCCATCGCAGTGGTGGAGGCGGCCCAGTGCGTGGCGCCCGCCACTTTCATCCGCCTGGGCAGCGCCGGCGCCCTGCAAGGCGACATCAACCTGGGCGACCTGGTGATTACCGCCCAGGCCTTGCGGGACGAAGACACCACCGGCCATTACGCCCCGGCGGACCTGGAGGCCCGGGCCCACCCGGCGGTCCTGGCGGTCTTGCAGGAGGCGGCCGCGGCCCTCAAGGTGCCCTATCACGTGGGCGTGACCTGCACCAGCTCCGATTTCTACGCCGGCCAGGGCCGGCCGGCCCCCGGTTTCCCCCTCTTGGACCCCCGAAAAGTGGAGCATCTGA
>CAWBPT010000039.1:0-10868 GCA_963790655.1 uncultured delta proteobacterium
TGGCGGCGGGGGAGGTGCCCCTCAGGGCCCCCATGCCCGGCATGATCATCAGCTATAGCGTCAAGGTGGGGGATCAGGTGGCCACCGGCGATCTGGTGTGCGTGCTGGAAGCCATGAAGATGCAGAACTCGCTGCCCGCCCCGGCCTCCGGCACCGTCAAGGCCATCAACTTCGAACCCGGCGCCTCCGTGGCCAAAGACGGGGTGATTTTGGTAATCGGTAAATAGAATGCGGGTCCAGGGGGCAAAGGAGCTTCTCCGGCTTTAGCCCCCTGCCGCAGCAAAAGGGGACCTCATGGGCCCCGGTAATGGAAATAAAAAGGCCGGGAGGCGGTATGGTCAAAATATTAATGGAGCGGGATATCAAAGGGGAGCATGTGGGAGAGATTGTGCGCCTCTTACGGCTGCTCAGGGTCTTCGCCATGCAGCAGTTGGGATATGTGGCCGGCGAGACCCTGCACGCCGTGGATGATCCCAACCATTATCTGGTGATCAGCACCTGGGAATCTTTGGAACATTGGCGGGCCTGGTTTAACAACCCGGAGCGCCAGAAACTGCAAGCCAAAATCGATACCTACCTGGCATCGCCCACGACCATGCGGGCCTATACCTATTAATAGGGCGTGATTCCGGGCGCCGGACTTCCTCATATTCCCCCCTTGATCCTTGGGATTAACTCCCATGCCGGGTTGCGCTCATAGAGGTAAAATCAGCATTTTTGCTGTAGGGGCGCAATTCATTGCGCCCTTGCGGGCTTGATAACTCAAGCCCCTACATGAGAAATACCTTTTTGACGGCAACTTGGTATCAGGGGAGCGGCAATTCTTCAAAGACAGCCCTTGTAAGAAAATTTTTGACAACAGATTCAGAAATCGTCTGATTTTCCCTCCATCCCTCACCTGATACCTTAATTCTGCATACTTCCATGATTCAGCCGTGATGGAACTGGCCTGGTGGGAAAAGGAGTGCGAAGTGCAGTCGCCCAGGGATCCATCAGCGCTATTGCCCGGCTCACCGGGAATTTTTGCATGGGGCTCCGGCCTCTGATGAAAAAATTCCGGCGTAAATCTCCGGTTGCCAAACGAGGCAACCGTGGCAGGTGGTCACCAGGAGGCCAAGATCGACAGCCGAATTGATCGCCGCACCGCCATTCGAACCCTGATGGACTATCCCCAATATTTCCGTTTGCGGCCCGGCGACAGGCTGGCGGCGGTCCGCCGGCTGCAGGAGGGTCTGCTGTTGTCTACCTTGTTGTTTTTTGCCGGCAAGGGCGAATTAGGTGGGGAGGGGAATGCCGGGGGAATTAAAGAGAGGGCGATTTATGATTGAAATCAGAATTCACGGACGAGGCGGACAGGGGAATGTGGCCGCGGCGGAGCTGTTAGCCAACGCCGCCTTCAAAGACGGCAAGTTTGCCCAGGCCTTTCCCTCCTTCGGCGCGGAGCGCATCGGCGCCCCGGTCCAGGCTTTTGTCAGGATCGACGATAAGAAGATCCGTACCCGGGAGGATGTGCGCCAGCCCGATTATCTGATTGTCCAGGACCAGTACCTGATTGACACGGTGCCGGTGTTGGACGGCTTAAAGCCGGACGGCCTGGTGATCATCAATGCGGACCGGTGCCCGGAAGATTTGCAGCTCAAGACCACGGCCACCGTGAGGACCATTCCGGCCACCGAGATTGCTCTGGAAATCGTGGGCAAACCCATCCCCAACGCCATCATGATCGGGGCCTTTTGCTCCATCACCGGCCTGGTCAGCCTGGAAGCGCTGCAGGCAGCCATCATGGAAAAGTTTCCGGGCAAAGTGGGAGAGAATAACGTGGCCGCGTTAGAGCGGGCCCATGAAATCATGCAAAAGGGTAAAGGCCAGCCATGCTAAAGTATCTGGAAGGCTCCCATGCGGTGTCCCAAGTTGTGGCCATGTGCCGGCCCCACGTCATTTCCGCCTACCCCATCACCCCCCAGACCCATATCGTGGAAGACCTGGCCCGCCTGGTGGGCGAAGGGCAGCTGGACGCCGAATTCATCAACGTGGAAAGCGAATTTTCCGCGGCCTCCGTGGTGCTGGGAGCCGCGGCGGCCGGGGCCCGGACCTACACCACCACGACTTCCCAGGGCCTGCTGTTGATGACCGAAGTGATTTACTGCATCGCCGGCATGAGGCTCCCCATCGTCCTTACCTGCGCCAACCGGGCCATTTCCGCGCCTTTGAACATCTGGAACGATCAACAAGACTCCATGACGGTGCGGGACGCCGGGTGGATTCAACTCCATGCCGAAGACAACCAGGAGGCGGCGGACTTGCATATCCAGGCCTTCAGGATTGCCGAGCAGACCTCGCTGCCGCTTATGGTCTGTATGGACGGTTTCATTCTGACCCATGCCTTCGAGCCGGTGGACATCCCGGAACCCAAAGAAGTGGACGCCTTCCTGCCGCCCTTCAAACCCCAGCACATCGTGGACCCACGCTGGCCCCGGGCCCTGGGGTTATATGCCGACCCCCGCTTCTACATGGAAGTCCGGTACATTCTGCACCGGGCCCTGGAGAAATCCGAAAAGGTCATCCGGCAGGTGAGCGCCGATTTTTCCCGGGCCTTTGGGCGAGAGAGCGGCGGCTTGATCAAGACCTACAAGTTGGAGGATGCGGACCTGGTCATCGTCACCATGGGTTCCATCGTGGGCACCGTCAAAGACCTCATCGACCGCTTGCAAGAGGAAGGCAAAAAAGTGGGCCTCCTGCAGATTTGCTCCTTCCGGCCCTTTCCCAAGCAAGAGGTCTACCGCGTCCTTAAGGACAAGACGAATATCGTGGTCCTGGAGAAATCCGTCTCCCTGGGAAGAGGCGGGATCCTGGCCAGTGACGTCCGCTGGTCCTTCCCCCGGGCGGAAAAGAAGGGCCGGGTCATCAGTAGCTACGTGGCCGGGCTGGGGGGCAAGAACATCTCCATGGACGGCTTGCGGGAAATGGTGGACCGGGTTTCCAGGGAGCCCGTGGAGCTGGCATTCCTGGGCCTGAATAAAGAAATCATCGCCGAGAGGGACCTATGATGGAAATCAGTGCGGCAGAGCTCAACCGGGTGGAAAAGAAAAATCTCTTCGCCAGCGGCCACCGGGCCTGCGGCGGTTGCGGCCAGGCCCTGGCGGCCAGGCTGGTGGCCGATGCCGCGGGGGAGAACACCATCGCCTGCGTGGCCACCGGCTGCCTGGAAATCTTCAGTTCCCCCTATCCCGACCCCAACTGGCGCATCCCCTTTCTGCACAGCCTCTTTGAAAACGTGTCGGCGGTGGCCTCCGGGGTGGAAGCCGCTTACAAGGCCTTGAAAAAGGGGCCGGTGAACATCATCGCCCAGGGTGGCGACGGCAGCACTGCGGACATCGGCTTTCAGTCCATCAGCGGCATGTTCGAGCGGGGGCACAACGTGCTCTATATCTGCTACGACAACGAAGCCTACATGAATACCGGGGTGCAGCGCTCCAGCTTCACTCCTTATGGCGCCAAGACCACCACCACCCCCATGGGCAACCGCACCCGCAAGAAGAACCTGCCCATGCTGGCGGCGGATCATGGCATCCCCTATGTGGCCACCGCCACCGTGGACGATTACCGGGACCTGCAGCGCAAGGTGAAGCAGGCCCTGGCCATCGAGGGTCCCAAGTACCTGCATGTCCTGGCTCCCTGCCCTCTGGGTTGGGGCCACGCCGGCGATCTCACCGTGCAGATCTGCCGGCTGGCCAAAGCCACCGGTCTCTTCCCGGTCTTTGAGATCATCAACGGCAAAGTGACCAATGTCCTGAAGATCGCCAACAAAAAGCCGGTGGAGGAATATCTCAAGCTGCAGGGGCGATACAAACATCTGTTTAAGAGAGGCGAGCCCACCGGGACGGTGGCCGAGATCCAAGAAATCGCCAACCAGAATATCGAGAGGTTTAATCTATAATGGATAAGCTGCCTTTGGGTTTGGCCCTGGATTTGCGCCAGGTGGTGCCCTACAAGACCGGGTCCTGGCGCACCATGAAACCTCTTTACATCATGCAGACTCCGCCCTGCACCCACAGCTGTCCCATTAACAATGACATTCGCGGCTTTCTCCGGGTCCTGGCGGACAAACAGGACTATGAGGAAGCCTGGCATACCTTGACCCGCACCAACCCCTTTCCCGCCATCTGTGGCCGGGTCTGCCCCCATCCCTGTGAGGACGGGTGCAATCGCCGGGACTTCGACACCCCTCTGGCCATCAACAGCGCCGAGCGCGCCGTGGGCGATTACGGCCTGGAGCGCCAGCCTTGAGCACCGCCGGGAAGTTCTCAGCACCAGGAAAGAAAAGGTGGCGGTGGTGGGCTCCGGCCCCGCGGGGCTGGCCTGCGCCTTTCACCTGGCCAAGCGGGGCTTCCCGGTCAAGGTTTTTGAGGCGGCCCGGGAGCCCGGGGGCATGATGCGCTACGGCATTCCGGCCTACCGCCTGCCCAAAGACGTTTTGAACCGCGAAATCGAGGCCGTCTTAAAGCTCGGGGTGGAGCTGGAGTGCAACGTCAAGGTGGGGGTCAACATTCCCTTCGACCAGTTGCGGCATGATTATCAGGCGGTCTTTTTGGGCCTGGGAGCCCAGAAGGGGGCCTCCGTCAGCATCCCCGGGGAGGAGGCTAAGAACGTCTTTACCGGCGTGGGGTTCCTCAAAGAGGTCAACAGCGGCAAGGCCCCGGAAGTGGGCCGGAACGTGGTGGTGGTGGGCGGCGGCAACACCGCCATGGACTGCGCCCGGGTGGCCAAAAGGTTGGGCGCGGATGTGAGCATCGTCTACCGGCGCACCCGGGTGGAAATGCCCGCCATCACCGCCGAGATCGACGAGGCCATGGAAGAGCGCATCATGTTCCGGTACCACACCAACCCCATAAAAATCATTACGGACGAAGAGCGGGTGGTGGGTCTCTTATGCGTGCAAATGGAGCTGAAGGAGGCGGATGCCAGCGGCCGGGCCCGGCCGGTTCCCATCCCCGGGTCGGAATCGGTGATTCCCGCGGATACGGTGATTATGGCCACGGGCCAGGAGGTGGACTACGACGGCATCGAAATCGCAAGGCGGGATAAGTGGATCAGCACCGACGAATACCTCATGACCAGCATGGACAAGGTCTTTGCCGGCGGGGATGCGGTGCTGGGACTGGAGACCGTCTCCGCGGCCATCGGCCAGGGACTCAGGGCCGCGGGGGCCATCGAAGATTTCATCGAAGGGCACGTGGAAAGCAATTTGGCGAGCCCGCCGGTGGTCTATTTCAAAGATATGAACAGCTACTATTACGCCAGGAAAAGGCGGTTCAGCAAAGCGGCCATCCCCGTGCACGTCCGTTTAAAGAGCTTCAACGAAATTTATCCCCCCTTTGATCCGGGAGAAATTAGCGGCGAAGCCGACCGTTGCCTCAGCTGCGGCCTGTGCTTCAGCTGCAATAATTGCCTGATGTATTGCCCGGACAATGCCGTCAACCACGAGTCGGCCACCGGGAAATACGAGTTTGATTACGATTTTTGCAAGGGCTGCGGCCTCTGCGTCAAGGAATGCCCCTGCCACTATATCCAATTGACCCTGGAGAAGTAGTTTGGGGAGGGGCCGGGGAAATTCTTCGTAAGTATTCCCCCGCCCTCCTCAAGCTCCCCTCCCAATCCCCGGTAAAGGTTATGGCAGCAGGAGCCGGGGGCCACTGACGACCCCCGGCCCCTGCCCGCAAAGAATTAGCAGCTCCTCTAAGTGCTTAAATGATATAATCATCTACCAAAACCTGGCAGGGGCACGGCCAAAAATGCCGGCAGTGAAAAAACCCGCAACCGCAAAGAAGAAAGCCGGTAAACCCAAAGGCCGGCCTGGCAAGAAGATGCCGGCCGCGCCCCCGCGCCTTGCCGAGCTGGAGGCGTTGAAGGTCGAATGGAAACGCTCCGGCGAAGGTTTGCAAAAGGTCTACCATGTTTTGGAGCGCTGCATCGAGGAGCGCACCTCGGAACTCTTGCTGGCCAACGAGCAGCTGAAGCAAGAAATCGAAGAGCGCAAACGGGCGGAGCGCGAGCTCAAAAGAACCAAGGATCACCTGGAAAACGTCATTGATAACTCCGTGGACGCCATCGGCATCGTGGACTGCCACGGCAGGTTTATCCTCTGGAATAGAAGGGCCGCGGAAATATACGGTTATAGTTTCGAGGAGCTCACCGGCAAGACCGCCTTTGTGCTTTATCCGGATGCCGGAGAACTGGACCGGATGCTCGCCAGGCTGCGCCGGGACGGGGTGGTGAGAGAATATGAAATCGTCATGCAGAAGAAAGACGGCAACGTGGTTCCCATGGACATCTCCATCAGCCTGCTGAAAGACGACCAGGGCAATCACCTGGGCAGCGTCTGTGTGGCCCGGGACCTCTCGGAGCGCAAAAAAGCCGAATCCGAGCTCAAGCGCGCCAAAGAGGAGCTGGACCGCTACTCCAAGGACCTGGAGCGCCAGGTCAAGGAAAGGACCCGGGAAATCTCCAGTATTCTCAGATACACGCCCTCCGTGGTTTATATTAAAAACAAGCATGGTCATTACCGGTTGGTCAATTCCCGGTTTGAGGAACTGTTCGGGGTAAGTAATAAAGAAATCCAGGGAAAATCCGACCACGAGATCTTCCCCCGGGAGTTTGCCGAGCAATTCCGGGCCAACGACCTCAGGGTCCTCACCGAACTGCGGCCTTATCAGGTCGAGGAAGCCATTCCGCTGCACGACGGCGTCCGCACCTATCTGTCGGTGAAATTCCCCCTCTATGACGAAGATGGCGCGGTCAGCGGCCTGTGCGGCATTTCCACCGACATCACCGCCCTTAAGAAAGCCCAAGACCAGTTGCGGCGTCTTTCCGCCAGCATCATGAACAGCCAGGAGAAGGAACGCAAGGTCATCGCCCGGGAACTGCACGATGAACTGGGGCAATTGCTCACGGCCCTGCGCATGGATTCGGTCTGGATTTATGACCAGTTGCAGAAAAACGGCAGCCTGGCGGCGGCACGGGCCTTGAGCATGTGCCACCTCATCGACCATACCATTGATGAGGTGAGAGGCCTGGCCACCAGGCTGCGTCCCGGGGTCCTGGATGATTTGGGGCTCATCGAAGCCCTGGAATGGTTTATCACCGAATTTAAAAAGCGCACCGGGATTGCCTGCATTTTTAAACACCGCCAGGTGCCTGAGGTTGACGGCATCGTGGCCACCGCCGCCTACCGCATCGCCCAGGAGGCCCTGACCAACGTGGCCCGCCACTCCTTTGCCACCGAGGCCCGGGTAACCCTGCAAGCCGAAGGGGACACCTTGACCCTGGCCGTGGTGGACAACGGTCGGGGGTTCGACCCCCGGGAACTGACGGAAGCTCAATGTCTGGGTCTGGTGGGCATGCGGGAACGGGCCGGCCTCCTGGGGGGCAGCCTGGAAATGCGCTCCCAGCCCGGGGCCGGCACCCAGGTCTATTTCAGGTTGCCCCTGAAGGGCCGGAAGGAATAGCCCCTTGATCAAGGTTCTGCTGGCAGACGATCATGACATTGTGCGGGCCGGGCTGCGGCGCATCGTGGAAGACTCCGGCGACATCGAAGTGGTGGCGGAGGCGGCCGACGGCCGGGAAGCCATCCGGCAAATCCAGCAAACCGTACCCGATGTGGCGGTTATCGATATCTCCATGCCCGGCCTGGATGGGCTGGAGGTGTTGGGACAGCTGCGCCACTACTATCCGAAAATGCCCATTCTCATCCTCACCATGCACGAAGAAGAGCAATATGTGGTGCGGGCCATTGCGGCCGGGGCCAAGGGATACCTGACCAAGCGCTCCGCGCCGGAGCAACTGGTGAAGGCGATCCGCAAGGTGCACGCCGGCGGGAGCTACCTCAGCGATGCCGCCGCCGAGTCCCTGGCCCAGAGCATGGCCAGCGGCGGCAAGGGCCGCTCCCCGGTTGACTGCCTGTCCAACCGGGAGATTCAAGTGCTGCGGCACCTGGCCCTGGGCCGCACCGTCAAAGAGATCGCCGAGGCTTATCATCTCAGTCCCAAGACCGTGGACACCTATCGGCTGCGGCTGCTGAAAAAACTCAACCTGCGGAACAACGCTGAAATCTCCCGCTTTGCCATGCAAAACCGGCTGGTGGAGTTCTGATTCCTTCTCGCCACTAATCTGTCAGAAATGCGGTGGGGTCGGGCCAGGCCTGCGGGGGTGGGGTCTTTGCAGATACGAGTTTAGCTTATTTTAACTCATATTTCTGAATGAGGTTATAGATCGCGGAACGGCTGGTCTTCAGGGCTCTGGCGGCCAAACTTACATTTCCCCGATTGCGTTTCAACGCCGCGGTCACCACGTTCATTTCGAACCTTTCCTTGGCCTCTTTGAGTCCCAGGCCATCGATAATAGATTCCGGGGTTATGTCTTTAACCGTCAGGGACATGTTTTCCGGGGTGATCCATTCTCCTTCCGCCATCACTACGGCCCGGCGAATGCGGTTGACCAACTCCCGGATATTCCCGGGCCAGGAATGGGTTTCAATGGCGGCAATGGCCTCCGGTGCGAACCCCTTGATATTTCTGCCCTGCTTCGCGGCGTACTGCTTTAGAAAGGTGTTGGCGATGATCAGGGCATCGTCGCCGCGGTCCTTCAGGCGCGGCAGATCGATATTGACCACGTCCAAGCGATAATATAGATCTTCCCGGAACCGGCCAGCCGCGATCAGCTCCCTCAGGTCACAGTTGGTGGCAGAAATCACCCTCAGGTCCACCTTGATGGTTTTTCTTCCGCCCACCCGTTCAAAAGTATGTTCCTGGAGGAAACGCAGGAACTTGGCCTGCATCTCCAAAGGCAGCTCCCCCACTTCATCCAGCAACAAGGTGCCATGATTAGCCCGCTCCACCATGCCCAAGGAAGTGCGGTAGGCTCCCGTGAAAGAGCCTTTCTCATGGCCGAAGAGTTCTGATTCCAACAATTCCCGGGGAATGGCACTGCAATTAATGGCTACGAAGGGGCCTTTGTGGCGCATGCAGCGTTGATGAATAGCCCGGGCCACCATTTCCTTGCCGGTGCCATTGGCTCCCGTAACCAGAACCGGGACGTCCGAGGCCGCCACCTTGCGGATAATTTTAAAAACCTCCAGCATTGCCTCGCAGGTCCCGACCATCTCTGTAGTAAGCTCTTCGGAAGGCCCATTTGACGAAAATTCAGTGGGCGTCACACATAAAAGGCCTTCCGAATCTTTAGACATTTTATAATGGCCTCATCCAGAGATAATGGGTTTATCCACTACGTTGATTGACAAGCTGGGGTTTATGGCAATCGTCTTTCCTGCCCAGCAGGTCTCAAAAAAAAAGCCGGGTTGCCTATTCTCTGGCAGCCCGGCTATCTCCTCACAGCTCATTGAGAGACCCGTGGTTTTCCGTCCCCACCTCACGGAGGGTTTGGCTTTGTCAGGGTTCGCATTATATGCGAATTTGGAACGAAAGTCAAATAAAAAAGTTTACATATAGTAAACTTTTTTCGCTCTCCACCTCTTTGAACCAAATATTCATTAAGAAAGAAAAGTTAATGAAAGGCGGAAACCAGCTTGGTGAAACAAAAAAGGCAGGCCCATGGCTGAGCCTGCCTTTGGGGTTGCGCCTCCCTGACCGGGTTATCTTTTTCTCCTTCTGCAGCCCGCCAACCCAATCAGGGCGCTCCCCAAAAGGAGCAGGGTGCCGGGTAAGGGAGCTTCGCAAGCGTCGGATTCCACGAAGAGACCAAAGGCATCGTTGGTGTTCAGCAAGGTGTCTCCCGACACGTCTTGGAGGTTTCCAGTTTCAGTTATCGCCGGATACCCCACCGAAGCAGTTATATAATCGCTAAAGCTGACGTAACCGTCAGAATAGAAAGAGATGGTGAAGCTTTGTGAATAGCTACTATCCGGGTGATCTACATTACCAGCTTCCAATTTGACCACATCGCTCACATCGATATTGTTAGGTTCCATGAGTCGTATGTAACGGGTGCCGGGAACCAGGAAGCCAGCATTGCTCGTAGAAGTCAGAATGCCACTTGCGATTCCGGACTCAGCGCCTGGAGTGCCGAGGGAACTACTTATGCCTGTCAGGTGAGTGAGGTCCACAGAGGTCCAATCTGAGCCTGGGCTATCGCAGTCAGTTATCGTGATGTACCCGTGGGTGGGTAAAGCTATTACCGCCCAAGCCGCAGACCCGCTCAAGACCAGCATGGCCGCACACACACATACCAGAGACGCTTTCTTCATGGTGATTCCCCATCTGTAACCGCGGTTAGTTTGCTCATGTAGATTAGCTGGTTCGCAAACCTACGGCTGTGACTCCCATGCTGTTTCGGCGCTTCCGATCTTTGCGCGATTTCCGCTCAAGGGAAGTCTACCTGCTGAGAGTCCTGGCAACACCACCTGTAGCAACCGCTCTAAGAAGAATTTATCTCAACGATAAGTGAAGGTCGCGGCAACTTTTAAGATTGCCAGTGGCTATTTTAATAACATTAGAAAAATTTAAAATCAATAGGTAAAAGTACCTATTTTTTGTCCTATTTTCGGACACTTATATAATTTTTATTTCATAATTTTGGACAGAAATTGTCTGATTAACGGACACCTGTTAGGGATGTGAAACATAAAAATTTAAATTTTATAAAAGAAGAAGTGGCTCCAAGACCCCAAGGTCAGATCCAGCTTGGCGCGCCCCGGCGCGGACCTGGGCGTACCTCCGCCGAGTAAGTGGAGGTGGCATCCAGACACAGGCCCTGGGTAAACCGGCTTGCCAACCAAATCCTCTGCGGGCAGCTGATTCACCTCACGATAACCTCAACTTCCCCGGCCACCAGGCTGCTTGGACTGTCATAATGAT